>NZ_JAAIKQ010000004.1:0-305304 GCF_012263345.1 Shewanella sp. WXL01
TCAGTGCCGGCTGCGTAACTATTGCCATCCACTTCGAATGACACGACAGACAGATCTGTGTCGATGTCTGAATCATTATCCAGCACATTGCCTGATGCGACTTCGCCTTCAGCGATAATGTTGCTGTCATCAACAAGATTAGCTGGGTCGTCAACTGGGGTGACTTCAATGGTCAGTGTTGCAGTATCACCGGTATTCGTGGTGTAGGTGATAACTGGCAGTGTGCCGTTCCAGTTTTCATTTGGCGTGAAGGTGTAAGAGCCATCTTCGTTGATAACGAGTACGCCACCATCAAGCGTCACTTCAGTGCCCGTGGTGTAGGTTTCGCCGTTGATTTCAAACGACACTACCGATAAATCGTTATCAACATCTGAATCATTATCCAGCACATTGCCTGATGCGACTTCGCCTTCAGCGATAATGTTGCTGTCATCAACAAGATTAGCTGGGTCGTCAACTGGGGTGACTTCAATGGTCAGTGTTGCAGTATCACCGGTATTCGTGGTGTAGGTGATAACTGGCAGTGTGCCGTTCCAGTTTTCATTTGGCGTGAAGGTGTAAGAGCCATCTTCGTTGATAACCAGTACGCCACCGTCAAGGGTCACTTCAGTGCCTGCTGCGTAGGTTTCGCCGTTGATTTCAAACGACACTACCGATAAATCGTTATCAACATCTGAGTCGTTATCTAACACATTGCCTGATGCGACTTCGCCTTCAGCGATAATGTTGCTGTCATCAACAAGATTAGCTGGGTCGTCAACTGGGGTCACTTCGATGGTCAGTGTCGCAGTATCGCCAGTGTTTGTAGTGTAGGTGATAACTGGTAGTGTGCCGTTCCAGTTCTCATTTGGGGTGAAGGTGTAAGAGCCATCTTCGTTGATAACTAGCACGCCGCCGTCAAGGATGACTTCAGTGCCGGCTGCGTAACTATTGCCATCCACTTCGAATGACACGACAGACAGATCTGTGTCGATGTCTGAGTCGTTATCTAACACATTGCCTGATGCGACTTCGCCTTCAGCGATAATGTTGCTGTCATCAACAAGATTAGCTGGGTCGTCAACTGGGGTGACTTCAATGGTCAATGTTGCAGTATCACCTGCGTTAGTGGTGTAGGTGATAACTGGCAGTGTACCGTTCCAGTTTTCATTTGGCGTGAAGGTGTAAGAGCCATCTTCGTTGATAACTAGCACGCCGCCATCAAGGGTGACTTCAGTGCCTGCTGCGTAGGTTTCGCCGTTAATTTCAAACGACACTACTGATAAATCGTTATCAACATCTGAGTCGTTATCTAACACATTGCCTGATGCGACTTCGCCTTCAGCGATAATGTTGCTGTCATCAACAAGATTAGCTGGGTCGTCAACTGGGGTGACTTCAATGGTCAATGTTGCAGTATCACCTGTGTTAGTGGTGTAGGTGATAACCGGCAGTGTGCCGTTCCAGTTTTCATTTGGGGTGAAGGTGTAAGAGCCATCTTCATTGATAACTAGCACGCCGCCGTCAAGGGTCACTTCACTGCCAGCTGCGTAGGTTTCGCCGTTGATTTCAAACGACACTACCGATAAATCGTTATCAACATCTGAGTCGTTATCTAACACATTGCCTGATGCGACTTCGCCTTCAGCGATAATGTTGCTGTCGTTACTAAGCTCTGACGGGTCGTCAACAGGAGTGACAATGATGATCAGTTCACCTGTCGCTCCAGTGTTAGTTTCGTAACCGATAGGTGGCAGTTCCCCGTTGAAATCTTCATTAGGGGTAAAAATAAAACTGCCATCTTCGTTGATGATGATGGTGCCGCCATCAATCTCAACTTCAGTTCCTGCAGGATAGGTTTCACCGTCAATTTCAAAAGAAACGACGGTGAGTTCTGTGTCAGCGTCTGAGTCATTGTCTAACACATTACCGGTTGCGATTTGGTCTTCAGCAATAGTCACGGTGTCATTGCTAACGATGGTTGGGATATCGTTTTCAATGATGGTCGTGTCTGTCGGCTGAGTGAAAGTTTGGTTGGCAATGCCTTGGGTATCAAAACCTGCTTGGGCTAGGGTTTCTTGAGCGTTACGCTCCAGCGGGCTGTAGCTAGTGCCACCTTGGTTACCAGCAGCAGTCTGGCCAGCGGCCGTTTCAGGTAGGTCGAGAGTTGGGTCTTCACCTGAGGCAATTAAAGCTTGTAGCTCGGCGATTTCTTCTAGCGCAGCTAAATCTTCAAGTGGAGCTGCGTCGCCTGCCTGCGCTGGCACTTCATCATCTGGGAAGTTGAACACTGTGCCATCTTCAAAAGAAATGGTGAAAGATTGGCTATCGTCAAAGGCTAAATTCGAACCCGCTGGGATACTATCTCCCGGAGAAAGTTCAATTGTGCCAAACTCAAGGGCGATAGTTACCGCTCCTTCAGCACTTGATAAAACACCTGCTTTAGACGTCGTTACAGATCCCATTTTTGTTGCTCCCAACCGCAATAAAAAATCAATAATGCTTATAAAAAATCAATGAAAACATGCTCGTATTTCAGCAATGTTATATAGGATGTGATTTTGTATAACTTTAATCTTACAATTTTAACTAAAGATCGGCTTTTGGTCAATTTATTGACTATGGGGGTAAGTGCTGTAAGTAGCTGATTGACTTTATTTTTTGATTGATTTTTGCGATACCCATTAGTACTAACTAAAATGGAGTATTTTTTATGTGGGTATAAAAAAACCTGCTTCAAATCAGCAGGTTTTTTTAAAGTTATGGTTTATTTAGCTTTTTGCCGCTTTTCGATAGCAATACATGGCATTTGCATTATCTCCAAGTTGCTCATGGATTTGCGCTAATGACAGCCAAGCATCTTTGTTCGGGGATAATTCACATACTTTTTTCCAATGCACTTTGGCTTGCTTTATATCGCGAGTTTGCGCGGCGAGTATCGCCATACATTGATGGAATAATGGATTAGCATCTTCTGCATCGGCTTGAGTTTGAAGCTGCTTTCTTACGCTGTCATCTTCAGCATTCGCAATCTTTGGAATTGCAGCCAGTAAAGATTCCGATAGTCCTGATTTTATTGCTTTATTGAGCAGCTTTATCGCCTCAGTCTTGCGCTCGTAGCGGCATAAACCCATCAGGTATAGGGTTAATACTTCCGGGATTTTCTTTTCAGCACTCGATAGCCAATGCCAGCATTTATCTAACTCAGCTTCGCTCTCGCGAGCAGCGTCACCAATCAAAGCGCAGTCAGTTTTCCTAGTAAGTTTGGCTAATGCATCTGGTTCAATAAGCTTACGCTTTTTAAGTATTGGCAATAGTAACTTTAACGCCTGCCAATCCTCTTGCTGCAAGTACAAGTCCTTGGCAAGTAGCAATACGGGGGCTTTACTACGACTGGTGGGGCTGAGCATACTCAAGGTTTCGCGAGCACCAACATAGTCACCTTGTTGAATAAGGTAACGAGTGCGACTGGTATTGACAGCAGTTTGCGCATGAGGATCTTTCGCCGCTCTTGCCAAGTATTCATCACGCTGTTGTGGCTTGTGTTGATGCTGAGCTGCGCGCGCAGCAGCAAACAAGTTTAGGGCTGGAATCTCACCTTTGTCGGCCCCTTTTGCCATGGCTTTTTCTGCTGCTGGCCAATCTTCCTCTGCTAGAGCTAATGCGCCTGAAAGAGTATGCTTTTTAGCAGCGTTTTTGCGCCAGCGTTCTGGCAAATAGCGGCTATGTATCAACAAGTTAAGTAATGCGACAATGATCCATTCAGCGAGCTGAAGTAGGCTATAAAATACAATCAAGCCAATAATGGTAACCACTAAGCTAGTTTCAATTTGATAGTCACCGGCGGCAATGTACACATGACCTAAATTCCCTATCAGCAATGGGCTAGCACACAAGCCAATTAGGATGATAATGACGTAAGCAAGGGTTTTTATCATTGCTCTGTCTCCTCATCAGGGAGGATTTCGCCATAGGTAATGAGTTGTTGTAGCAACTTGGTGGAGTGGAACTTATGTTGAGTCGCGGTTTCAATTTTTAGGGTGCTTAGGGCATCTAAAGACGTTAATGCATCTTGAGTGCGGCTGTCTTGCAAATCGAAGTATTGCTTAATCCAGTTGCTGGCAAATGTTATTGATTGACGATAATTAACTTGATCATAGTTGTACACAGCGAGCTGAGCTTGCAGGAGCTTATTACGAACATTTTCAACCAGATACCATTGCTGTTCAGGTGCCAATAGCGGCTCTAAATCAGTGGTGCGTTTGCGAATGATGATAAAGCTTTCAGTGATCTCTTGCCAGGTTTTCGCTAGGTTTGTTTGCCAGTCTGCTAGGTTGTCGCTGATCTCTGACTCTGTATTTACCTGGTAATCTTTCGCACGGTTAAGCGGCAATTGATCGAGCTGAGCGATGATTGAATCCAGGGTATAAACCGTGCCAACCACGTCAGTAGACTTAATCGATTTAGTGGCTTTAATGTCTTTTACCAATGCCTGACGCAGAGGCATTAACGCAGGATCTCGCATAGACTTAATTCGTTCATCAGCGGCTTCTAGTAAGCCTGCAGCAGTCACTGGATCTCGCTCTAGCCATAACTTTCTGCCAGCCATTCTAACTAAATACTCTGCTTCAGATGCCATCCAATGATTAGGACTGCGACGGGCGACAACTGCCACACGCTCTTTCAATGCCTGAGTTTCTGATTCAAGCTCAGCGAGCTGACCATATGCCTTTGAGTCGTTTTGCTGAAGTTTTTGCAATTGACTGAGTTGCTGCTGAGTCGCATTAAGGGCATTGTTAAGCTGCTTTTGACCTTGATTAATCTGCGCCGCTTGTGCACTTACTTGTTGTTGCAGCTGCATGCTAGCTTCATTTTGTTGTTGCAAGCTCATCCACAACCAAGCTGATAATCCGCCAGCAGCAACTGCAATAATTAGCAGTAAAAATAGACTGAACTTCACGCCAATATGGGTCTTAGCTGCGCTATTTGTCGTCTCTGCTGCAGGGGCACCAGATTCACTTGTTTGAACTGTTTCAGCTTGCGATGGCTGTGGTTCACTTTGCTGAAAAGTTTCCACTTGTTGAGAAGCCTCTTTAGTAGTAGAAGCCTCTGGGCCAGTATCTTTGGTTGAAGATTGAGAAGCAGCTTGCTCTAACTCTGATGCTTGAGCGTTAGATTCAAGTGCTTCGCTCTTGTCATCTTTGGCAGTAGAGTGGGGCTTGTTGTTATCCATGAACTGTCCTTGAAGCAAAATAAGTAATTTGCGGCACAAATAGAACGTCGAGGAGTTTTATTATATATGAGCTAGTATCGCTTGGGTGCTTGCGCCATTAGCATTGGAAATATTGTCTAACCCAAGTTGAAGAGCTTGTTCTTTTACTCGCGTACTTGGAACAATGATATGACATGAGCGCAGCCATGCAAACTGTTCTTTTGTTAATAGATTCACTAAGTTTGCTAAGATCTCGCCACTGGTCACCACGACAGTATCAATCCCAAAGTCAATCCATGCCTTGGCAACTGTAGGTTTCTTATGGTCAATTGCTTTGCGCACGTAGCTTTCCCAGTAGTCAACTTTAGCGCCTCTATGCTTTAACTGCTCTGCCAAGGTTTCACGCCCGCCATTACCGCGAACGATGATGACTGATTTACCCTCAATACTCGCAAGTGAGCTCAAGCTTAGCAGGCCTTCGCTGTCTTGTGCGTCTATCGGTGCTTGTTCAGCTTGGATACCTAAAGCGCTAAGTGCATCAAAGGTTGCCTGACCAACGGCATAATACTGGCAATGGGTGGGAAGTTTACAAAGGTTAGCAGCGTGACTAACAGCGTTGGTGCTGATAAAAATCATTATATCAGCGTGATTGAGGCTTGCTTCAGACGGCACGATGTTTGAGCTAACCACCTCAATAATAGGCGTTACAAGGTGAGCAATACCGCGTTGGGTTAATTGCTCAACCATGGCTTGATTGCGCCCCTCAGGGCGCGTTAGCAAGACTTTCATCTATGGCGATTACTTGTTGTAAACCGCATCTAGAATAGTTTTAGCACCGCGGCTTAGTAGATCATCAGCTAGCTGCTCACCAAGCTCGATAGCTTTGGTTTTATCACCTGCTACGCTGCCTTCTATTACCTGACTACCATCAGGATTACCCACTAAACCACGCAGGGTTAGGGTGTCACCTGAAATTTCAGCGTAAGCACCAATCGGTACCTGACAACCACCCTCAAGGCGAGTATTCATCGCACGCTCTGATAGCACGCGGTAGCGCGTTTCGAGATGCTCAAGTGGTGCAAGTAGCGCTTTAACACGCTCGTCATCGGTGCGACACTCAATTCCGACAGCGCCTTGACCATTAGCTGGAAGAGACTCTTCAGCAGAAATAAAGCTAGCGATACGCTCTTCAAGCTCTAGACGGATAAGGCCGGCAGCAGCAAGAATAATTGCGTCATAGTCGCCGCTGTCTAGCTTAGCTAAGCGAGTACCCACATTGCCACGAAGATCTTTAATTACGAGATCTGGGCGCGATGCGCGAATTTGGCATTGGCGACGTAGGCTAGATGTACCGACTACAGCACCTTGTGGTAACTCATCAATTGATTTGTAAGCATTTGATACAAAAGCGTCACGTGGATCTTCACGCTCACAAATGACTTCAAGACCTAAACCTTCAGGAAACTCAACTGGCACGTCTTTCATAGAGTGAACCGCAATATCGGCGCGGTTTTCAAGCATAGCGACTTCAAGCTCTTTAACGAATAGTCCTTTACCGCCAACTTTTGCTAAAGGTGTGTCAAGAATGACATCACCTTTAGTGCTCATTGGTAATAATTCAACTACAAGGCCTGGGTGAATACGCTCTAGTTCAGCTTTAACAAATTCGGCTTGCCACATAGCTAGCGGGCTCTTGCGGGTCGCAATACGGATCAGGTTTTCAGACATACCAATACATTCCATCAAAATCGGGTAATTTCAATAATGCTAACATTGCCTTAGGCTTCCTGTCACAGGCGCGCAGCAAATGTTTGAAGTCGATGCTGGATAAAAGTGTGATCTTTGTCTCAATTACTGGCGTAATCAAAAATAACTGTTAGGATGATCACAGTTCATTAATATTGTTGATGTAGATCATATTTTGAGCGCTTGTTACTGGCGACTGCAGTTGATAGAAGGAAGCAACAATTGTCCAAGCCTTTGATGTGGGAAAGTTATTCTGACATTGCAGAGCAACTTAATCAGACTCGTTTATCTCGGGTCGAACAAGTTTTGCCTGAACAACAAGCGCGCCTTCTTAAGCTCATCCCGCATTTATTTCAGTATAACCAGGCTTACCTTCCCGGTTTTCATAGTCCAACTACGCCTTTGGGTGTCGCCAATTATTGCCATAGCCAAGAAGCAAGTGACTTGTTTGCGCAATTTAACTGGCCACGAGTATATCAGTCTAGCAAACAGCCCTGGGCGTTTGAGGGAATCTACGCTATGGGCAGCACTGCGAGCTTTGGGCAAAACCCCCAAAGTGATGTGGATGTTTGGTTGGTGCATGCGCAAGAGCTTAGTGAGCTAGATTTAGCCTCAATAGATTACAAAGCAAGGCTTATCAGTCAGTGGTTTGCCGATGCTGGTTTTGAAGTTAACTTTTATTTAGTGCATCCAAAGCAGTTTATAGACGAGCAATATAGCAGCGCGACCCATTCTCTTGGCATTGAGCACAGTGGTTCAAGTCAGCATTGGTTACTGCTTGAAGAGTTTTATCGCACTCACATTCGTTTGGCTGGTAAAACTGTGGCGTGGTGGCAAGATGCTTGTGCAATCAATCAGCCGACAGAACATTTGCTGTTTTTAGGTGAAGTGCTTGCTTTACCTGCTAGCGAGTATTTTGGTGCCTCGCTATGGCAGCTTTATAAGAGTTTGAAAAAGCCGCATAAGGCGCTGCTAAAAGTACTTTTGCTTGAAACCTACACTGCTGATTATCCCAATAACTTTCTTATTACACAGGAAATCTGGCAGCGCTGCCTCGGAGGCGATTTTTCTAGTAATAACGATGCATACCTTTTGCTTTATTTGCGAATTGAAACGTATTTACTTAACAAGCGAGATATCCGACGCCTTGAAATTGTCAGGCGCTGTTTTTATTTAAAGTGTGGTATTCGATTATCAGACAATACTCAAGGTGAGCAGGATTGGCGTAGACAAACAATGCGGTTGATGGTTGATGGTTGGAACTGGCCAGACAGCTTGCTTATTACGTTAGATGACAGTGCCAATTGGCACTCAGGTCAGTTAAAGTGGTTTAATCAGCAGCTTAATGAATTGCTGTTGACTAGCTATAGAACCTTGTTGCAGTTTGCTTCAAAACATGAGCTGAGTGACACCTTGCGTGTAGAAGAATTAGGTTTGCTTGCTCGTAAACTACACGCATTTTTTAGCGAAGATGAACATCAGTTGTTGCCGCTCAATCCATTGTGGAGCCAACAGGTACAAGAGAAGCAATTAACCATAGTCAAGTCTGCTAAACAAAATCAGTATTACTTGTACCGAGAGCATGTTAGCAAATACAGCTTTATGAATGATTCTGCGCTCGCGAAAGCGGATAATGTATGCGCGCTGATGGCATGGGCTGCAATGAATGGTATTGCTACTGAGGATACACGTTGGCTTGAGTTTGAACGCAGTAAAAAGCGCAAAGATAAACTGGGTCAATTATCAAAACAGCTCATTGTACCTATGTCGCTTAAACCAAAAGTCTCTAAGCGTGATTTATGCCAGCCGTGTTACTTTAAAAAAGTGATTGTGGTGGCCAATTTAGAGCAAGACCCAACAGATGCTTGGCGCGGCCAGGAAGTCATGCTTGATTATATGAATGCCACGCCGTTGGCACTTGGGCCGGCAAAAAACAATATGCTAGGTGACGTAAACATCATTTGTCTCAACAGTTGGGGCGAATGGCAAAGTCATCAGTTCGCCCAGGGTGAAGATTTGCTTGAAGCGATTTCTTACGTTGCTCTCGGTATAAAAAGTGCGCCAGAGGACGTTAAGCTAACGGTTATATCCTGTGCCAGTAAGCTCAATAGCCATATTAAATCGCAGCTATCTCAAGTGTTTAATGATTGTCAGTCGTTAATTAAGCAAGTGGGCGTCACCAATACCATGATGTATCCGTTGCAGTTAGGTAAGTCACGCTATGGCTTGTACTTTAATTCACGAGGCATGGTTTATAAAAAACTAGAAGATCAGCCGCTTGCTAAATTCCACAATTACTCTCAGCCAGCTTGCCCTGAATCTGTACTGTTGCCACGCCCGGACCTTGGTGATGATCCTCTATCTAGCTTACCAAGTGTAGTGCTGCAATACATTACTCTTGGTGCAGAGCAGTTCTTCCTGCGCCAACGCGGCGATATTTTGGATGTGTTTTTAGTCGATGAGCACAATCAGCTAATTCATAGTGAGCACTCAGAGCAGTCCATGTCGCAACTAGTGATAGAAAAGAGCCGCGAATATGTGTTTCAGGCACAATCAACTATTGATAAGCACTACTTTAATATGCCGCAGTTTTTCCAGTTAAAACGGGTTGAGGGTGATTTACGAGTGGTGCCATTTGGCATTAGTGAGGAAGATTTGGGCAGCGCATTTTAGTGGGCTGCCCATTTTTAGTCTATTGCTGTTTGCAAGCCTAAAGCGAGAGCACAATACCACTTTGCTTAGTGATTGAATCTAACACAAATGGCATAAACTCTAAGTTATTACGGGTATCTAGCCATTTGCCATCTTCAAAGCCGAAGTGGTAACCGCCAAACTTAGTCGCAATCCAAATTTCATGTAATGGCTCTTGTTTGTTGATCACGATTTGTGAGCGGTCTTCAAACGTTAATTGCAGAACATTACCACTGGCATCAATATCAACATCGGCGTCATCTTCGTCGATGGCATTCTCGATGGCCGTCTCTAAACTTTCGAACATTTCATCAGCGAGTTGATGAAATTCAGTATCTGTCATAGCCATGCATTTCTATCCTTTGCTTTCTGCGTGATGAATGCGATTATAAGGCTATTATGTACTTGATGAACAGATGTTGAGAAAAATGAAACTGCTTTTTGCGATATTGCTTGCTAGTGTGTTGATGACGGCCTGCGGACAAAAAGGTGATTTGTATATTCCTGCAGCACCGGAGGCTAATCAACAAGCTCAGTCAGATGCCGATACGGCTAAAAAAGCGCAAGAAAAATCAGAGCAAACCGAGCAATAAGGTTTATCTTACGCCCGCCAAATTCCACTGTGATGTACCAATAAATAACAACGAGAAGGAGTTGTACCTTGGATTATTTTAGTTACCAACAAAATGCCCTATTTGCTGAAGACTGTCCGGTGGCAGAGCTAGCTAAAAAACATGGTACACCCTTATATATTTATTCTCGCGCAACGTTAGAGCGACACTGGCATGCGTTTGATAGCGCAGTAAAAGATCATCCACACCTCATTTGTTATGCGGTTAAAGCGAACTCCAATATTGCGGTACTTAACGTACTCGCGCGCCTTGGCAGTGGCTTTGATATTGTGTCAGGTGGTGAGTTATCTCGCGTGTTACAAGCGGGTGGTGACCCAGCCAAGGTGGTGTTTTCTGGTGTTGGTAAAACGGTCGCCGAGATGGAACAAGCGCTTAACGTTGGCATTTACTGCTTTAACGTAGAGTCAGCTGCCGAGCTTGAGCAGCTTGACCTAGTTGCAGGGCGTTTAGGTAAAGTCGCGCCTGTGTCACTAAGGGTTAACCCAGATGTAGATGCCGGAACGCACCCCTATATTTCTACCGGACTGAAAGAGAATAAGTTTGGTATTTCAATGGATGAAGCTGAGCAAGTATTTGCTCGCGCAGCCGAGCTTAGCAACCTTGAGGTGAAAGGTGTTGATTGCCATATCGGCTCACAGCTTACTGAAATTCAGCCTTTCCTTGATGCTATGGATAGAATGCTGGCATTGATTGACCGTTTAGCCGAGCAAGGTATTGAGATTAAACACTTTGATGTTGGTGGTGGCTTAGGTGTCACTTATGATGATGAAACGCCGCCGCACCCAGACAAATACGCCGCAGCGCTATTAGAGCGCCTAAATGGCCGACCACTTAAGCTCATCTTTGAGCCAGGGCGAGCCATTGCAGCTAATGCCGGCATTTTTGTTACTCAAGTGCTGTATTTAAAAGAAAATAGCGACAAGCGCTTTGCAATTGTTGATGGCGCAATGAATGACTTAATTCGCCCATCTTTATATAGCGCTTGGCAAAATATTATTGCTGTTGAGCGCAGCGATGCACCAACCTTGACCTATGACGTGGTTGGCCCAGTGTGTGAAACGGGTGACTTCATTGGTAAGCAGCGTGAGTTAGCTGTGCAATCAGGTGATTATTTAGCGGTGCGCTCAAGTGGCGCCTATGGCTTTACCATGGCATCTAATTACAACTCACGCCCACGCGCTGCTGAAGTCATGGTCGATAAAGATAAGCATTATGTTATTCGTGCACGGGAAAATGTAGAGCAGCTATGGCAAGGTGAGCAACTGTTACCATAGCGCCAAGGCAAGCTAAGCGCTAATATGCGTTAATGGCGTAAGCTGAAAGCAGCCGTTAACGCTAACAGCTAAAGAAATCAGTAAATATAAAAGGAAGGCAGATTGATCCACTTTACAAAAATGCACGGTTTGGGTAACGACTTCATGGTAGTTGATGGCGTCACTCAGAATGTGTTTTTTTCGCCAGAGCAAGTTCGCCGTTTAGCTGACCGCAATTTTGGCGTCGGCTTCGACCAACTCTTGCTGGTTGAGCCTCCTTACGACCCAGATTTAGACTTTCACTATCGCATTTTTAATGCTGACGGTAGCGAAGTAGAGCAATGCGGCAATGGCGCTCGCTGTTTTGCCCGCTTTGTACGTAACAAAGGCTTAATTCAAAAGCCCAAAATCCGCGTGAGCACTAGCTCAGGCAAAATCACTTTGCGTATTGAGCGCGATGGCAAGGTAACGGTCAACATGGGCGTGCCTGTAACCGACCCTAATCGCATTCCTTTTAAAGCCAAGCGCACTGAGAAAACCTACCTTTTGCAAACGCCAATGCAAACCTTCTTGTGCGGCGCTATCTCCATGGGTAATCCGCATTGTGTGGTAGAGGTGGATGACATTAGTGAAACTGATGTTGATAGTATTGGCGCAGAGCTAACTAATCATGAGCGCTTTCCAAAGGGCGTAAATGTTGGCTTTATGCAGGTAATTGATCGCGGTCATATTAAGTTAAGGGTGTATGAGCGCGGTGCGGGTGAAACCCTAGCTTGCGGCACAGGCGCTTGCGCAGCCGTGGCGATTGGTCAGCTACAAGGTAAGTTAGACAGGCAGGTAAAAGTAGATTTGCCTGGTGGACAATTAAATATTAGCTGGGATGGCGAAGGTAAACCTTTGTGGATGACAGGACCTGCTGAGCACGTATATGACGGGCATATTCAGCTATGAGTCGGTCAAAATCTCCAGCGGACAAAAGCGATAAACAACAAGATACGGATATGAATAAAAACAGCGCTAACTCCATTATTAGTGAGCAGGCCAAGGACATTAACACTGTGGGCCAGGATTTAACGATTAATCTTGAACAAGGTATTCTCGAGCAAGGCGAGCAGCCATTTGATGAGTTACTGATCCGTGAATATTTGCTCGACAACCCAGATTTTTTCAATCGCTACCCAGAACTATTATTGGCGATGCGCGTACCGCACCATGAGCGCGGAGCGGTGTCATTGGTGGAGCGTCGTCAGCAAATTTTGACTCAGCGCGTCAGCCAACTTGAGGAAGAAATTACCTCGCTGATGAATATCGCCACCCGTAATGAAGCGATATTTGAATTTAATACCAAGCTTTGCTTTGACCTACTTGAATGCCACGACTTAGGTGAGCTGCGTCAGCTGTTATCTCGCAGCTTAAAGGACGAGTTTAACTTCAGTCATGTGCGTTTAATTAGTGTGCGTGATGCTGACAGCGAGCTTGCTAAAATCTGGCGAAACCGTATTCGTGACGACTACTATTTTGGGCGCATTACCCAGTCGGAAGCTAAGCGCTTGTTTGGGGATGAAGTCGGCTCTGTGGCATTAACCCGCTTATCTACGGCGAATGGACAGGTGATTTTTGCTATTGCCAGTAAAGATCCGGCTCACTTTAGGCCAGAAATGGACTCGCTATTGTTTAGCCAAATTAGACGGGTATTAGCGCACATGCTACCTAAGTTATAGTGCCAGTTGATCTTTATCGTGCGTAAAGCCTGCAGTTAATACATTAAAAGTCCAGCATTGCTGGACTTTGTTGTTTTTACAGCATTAAATGACAATACAACATTGCAATCGCTCGCGACTATGGACTGGCAACACGCTTACAAACAATATCTTGAATCAGAACGTCAGTTATCTTCTTACACTGTGCGTAATTACTTATTCGAGCTCGAGCGGGCGCGGGAAATACTGCCTGAGTCAGTGTTGCTAGAGCAAGCTTCTCGTCATGATATTCAAGGTGTTATCGCAAAATTGCACCGAAAAGGGTTAAACCCACGCTCATTGTCTTTATGTTTGTCGGCGCTTAAGCAGTACTTTGCTTTTTTGCTTAAGCGTGAGCAAATCAGCGTGAATCCGGCTGATGACCTCAGCGCACCTAAGCAAGCTAAACCCTTACCAAAAAACATGGATGTCGATGCCGTGAGTCATTTGCTCGACATCGACCAAGACGACCCACTAGCCCTGCGCGATAAAGCCATTATGGAGCTGTTTTACTCCAGCGGCTTACGTTTAGCTGAGCTGGCAGCGCTTGACTGTGGCGATATAGATTTGTCGGCCTGCGAGGTAAAGGTACAGGGTAAGGGTGATAAACAGCGGTTGCTACCGATTGGCAGCAAAGCTATAAGCGCCATAAAAGCCTGGTTAACTAGCCGAGGTTTACTCGCTGTTGTTGAAGGTGAAAATGCCTTATTTCTCAGCCAAAAGGGCACACGTTTATCGCACCGTAGTATTCAAGCTAGGATGAAAAAATGGGGGCAGGAGCAAGCGCTTGGAGTCAAAGTGCACCCGCACAAACTACGCCACTCATTTGCAACTCATATGCTTGAATCCAGTCAAGATTTACGTGCAGTTCAAGAGTTATTAGGCCATGAAAACCTATCGACGACTCAGGTTTATACCAGTTTGGACTTCCAACACCTTGCTAAAGTTTATGACGGTGCTCACCCCAGAGCGCGTAAGCGCAAATAGTGTTTAGTTTGTTGTTTTAGTTTAAGTATGGGCAGCGCCACCTAGAATTTGTCATTTTAGTCCTAACCCTGTGGAGAGTTTAATGCACTTTTACCAAGCGTTACGCCCCTTTAAAGCGATCAGTTTCGATCTTGACGATACCTTGTATAACAACAAGCCGTATATCATCGCCGCTGAATCTGAGCTGCTTAGTTTTTTACAGCACAACTATCCTGAGGTCGCAAGCTGGGAGTTCGGTGACTGGCGTGCATTAAAAATGAAGTTGATTGCGCTAAAGCCTGAGCTTGGACACGACACTGGCGCTGCGCGTTTAGCCACACTCGAGGCTGGATTGCGACAAGCGGGCTGTGATGAAACAAGGGCGATAAAAGGCGCTGAGCAGGGGCTAGCGCATTTTTTGATTCATAGATCTAACTTCAGCGTACCTGAAACTACCCTCGAGCTATTACAAATGCTGGCACAGCGTATGCCTTTAATTGGCATTACTAACGGTAATGTCGATGCCAGTCGCATTGGTCTTGATGATGTACTAGAGTTTGTTGTGCACTCAGGCAATGGCTTAAAGATGAAACCGTGCAGTGATATGTTTGAATACAGTGCCGATCGTTTAGGGATTCGAACTAGTGATTTACTGCATGTTGGCGACAGCTACAGCGCAGATGTACAAGGGGCAAGAGGGGTGAATGCGCAGGCTGCCTGGTTGAACCCTGCTTTTGGCCGTGATGAATCGATGTCAATTGGAAGTGGTCTACTACCAACCTTTAGCTTTTCTGAATTACAGCAACTTGAAACTATTGTGCGTTAGGCTTTTATACCAATTGGGATAAATAAGTGATCAGAGATTACGCAGGGAAAATCGCTTAGAACAAGGCGGAAATTGCAGCTAGCTAGTTGTTCTACCTACAAAGTTTCTAACGAAGTTATAAGCGCTTTTAACCAGTAAGAATGAGCAAATACTTGTGCTAATTGGTATTACAGCTTATGTAACCTTGAAGCTATTAGGACTGCTGCATGGTGCGGCTAAATAGCTCGTCGTTTTCGATAGCAATATGTGCTTGCAGATCAATATCAAACTCTTTTAATGCCTGATAGCAGTTAATCCAAAGCTCACAGGCATGTTCTGGTGCTTGGTAGTTGTTACTTAACTTGCGGATTTTGAGCAGTAACTCACCTGAGTGTTTGTGCTCATGTTCCATATTACTAATTGGATTGCCAATATCGCCAAAGCTGTTATCTAACTTCTCGCCAGCTTCCATCGCTTTAATTGCTGGGAATAAAATACGCTCTTCATTCATCAAGTGAGGCATCATTTCTTCTACTAGCGCCTGAACTGTTAGCTGCAGGGGTTTGAGGTTGGGTTCAATGTGGCCATGCTTTTTTAATAGCAGATTGACAAGTTCCACAATTTTAGGCGCATTAAGGCGAACAAATTGGTGATGAGTTTCCTCAATGTGTTCAATTAGTTCACACAGGCTCATAGATTCAGTGGCATCAGACATAGCTATCCTATAACAGCGGCAAATCTCCAAACGAGATGCTGTATTTTATTTGCCACTTAGGGCTAGCTCAAATTACCGCACGAGTTTTTGTTAGCTAGCTCACAATATGCTGTGCGATATCTTGTCAGATGCAAGATTCGTTAACATCAAGTTTAGTGGTTAAGACTAGGTTGCTGACAGTTTGATTGGCTAGCATACCGCCAATGCGTAGTAGCTGATTTTGATGGCAGATCAGTCCGCGGTGATCCATGCTAGCTTGTTCTACTTTTGTAGGTTTAAGCCACTGTTTAGTCTGGATATCAAACTTGTGTTGCCAAGGGCTTGGCTCGCTCGGCTCGCCGTTATAACCAATGCCTTCATAATTATATGGATTGTCGCTGCCGCCAATAAAGGTAATTATGCCTTGGCGTTGATTTTTAATGCCTGTCGCTGCCATGCGGTAATAAGCAGTCGCTTTGTGGTTTGCTTTACTTGCATGCTCACTTTTATCTAACTGCGCTGTCTTATCTAGCTGCTCTGTTCTATCTACCTGCTTTGTTTTATCTAATTGTTCGCTAAAGTGCGGCAATAGTTGCCAGCTAATACGTAGATGGTTTTGCGGGTTAATTTTGCCGTAAAGGCAAACTGGTGAGGCTTGATAGTTACGGCGTTTTAAAAGATTCGCTTTCACTTTTACGCCATCGCATACCACAAGATGCTCACCAACTATGCCAGCCGCTTGACCAAAAACAGCTGGTGCAGGCATAGGGCTGGCTTGTTGCCAGGTGTCGGTTTGAGTGTCGTACACTTGCACTAGATTAACGTTACCGTCGTTGTGCCAGCCACCAAATAGATACACATAGCGCTGCTGGTACACTGCAGGTGTTGAGTCATCCACAGCCACAGGCATATCGGCAATGCGTTGATAAGTGTCTGAGCTGACATCATAACGATAGTTATCAACCGTGCTTATCTCTTCATGGTTTTTAGCGACCGTATAGCCGCCAAAAAAGTAGGCTTTATCTTTAATACCAATAGCGGTGCTGGCGAGTCTACCTGCCAGTGGCGCGACAAAAGGCACGCTAGTGATTGGTTGCCATCGCTGCGCAGCATCATCGAGTTTTAGCTTCCAGGCGCGGTTATGAACTGCAGTGTAGTCGCGCTTGCTGCCAAGACCGGTAAAGCTGAGTAAGTAGCTGCCATCTTTGGTAGTCACTTTAGCTACGCCGTTATTGGCAACGGCTTCTGGTAGGTTGGCGAAGTTAGGCCCTTTAGCTGCATGTACATGAGGTGCATTTGTGACAAGCGTCAGTGCAATTGCACTCGAAAGTAACGTGGCTGTGATGGCAAAACTTCGCATGATAAGTCCTTTTGTTATAGGGCATGTTGATCTTTCAAGATTATTTTTGCAGCTACTTGTTGGAAATTTATACAAGGCAGCGACTTTGATGTGTGGTGGTTCCACATGATAAGTCGTTAACGCTGTAGAAATGACAACAAGTGCTGCCTGAAAGGTTCGTTTAAAAGCACTTTACTCTTTGTTGTGAGCGAATTCGTGTAGGTGACTAGACGTCATCGCTCACGCCGAGATTAAAGTGCTTTTAATTCGAACAAATTCTAATCAGCAAAGATCAACACGCCCTAGTTTATGCTGACAAGGTATGAACAGCTGAATATGCGGTTATCGCTATAAAAATGCAATAAATTTGCGCGTTTTAATCGTGTAAAACGGTTAAAACTCAAGTATGTTAGCGATTATTATTAGTTAAATATTGTTATCTGTTCGAGATAACGTACCAAGGTTAAAGTCATCACTTCTTTTTCAGCTTCCCAAAGTAACAAAGAGCCTCGCTTTAGGGGCAAACTATATCGGCTTAAAAAGCCCTCGGCGCGCACGGTTCATCGTTATCTGATGTTACTGCTGGCGGTGCCTATGCTGATTTGGGTGGTCACTGGTAGCTACTTTGTATTGATGGATCTAGGTTATATCCGCGGCGATCATTATCAGCGCGCGCAGATTGCACCGATAACCGTAAAACAGCTGCAAACACAAAAGGTGGCGACTGCTGAGCAGCTATTAGCTTTATATCCGAGCTTGCAATATGCAGAGCTGACTGAGCGCGCAGGAGAGCTAGTTTATAAGCTGTATTTGCAAGGTGAATCTCGCTGGCTTCCAAAGGTGGTCAGCGCAAGCAAACCTGATGTGTTACTTGGCAAGATTAGTGTGCAGCAAGCTGCCGTGATTGCTAGTGAATACTTACCCCGTCACTCGGTTGCCAGTGCACCGCCTGGTGAATCCGAACAAAACGATTTTTCAGCCAAATTAATCACAGACAATCCGCCTAGCGAACTCTCGGCGCGCTATTTACCCGTGTGGCGCGTTGATGTTAATGATGCGGTGAATACTAGTTTGTATATTTCAGCCAGCAGCGGTGAGCTAGTGACGCGTCGGCACGAATTTTGGCGTTGGTTCGATTTGTTTTGGAAGTGGCACATCATGGACTATGACCATGGTGAAGAGGTTGATAATCGCTTATTACTGGTTACTGCTGCCACTGCGCTCGTTTCCGTTTTAGCAGGTGTGGTATTACTGTGGCAGCGCCGCAAAGGTTATTTTAGAGCTGATGCCAAAGGTGCGCGGCTGCGAGTATCATCAAGGCGCGTTAAGCATCTAAATCGTCAGCTGCACTACCTAGTTGGCGCAGTTGTTGCGCTGCAACTTGTGATTTGGCTCGCGACCGGGCTTTATTTTAATTTAAGCGATGGGCAAGCGCGAAAAGGCAGCGTCAACCAACAAGCTGTGGCGCATGCGCTAGCCAATAGTCAACCTGATAAAGATAAACTACTAACACCTTTGCAGGCTGCAAAGCAGCTGCAAATATTAACCTCTAACCCCTGGTCAACACTCACGCTAAAACAGATAGGCGCAAACAGTGTGTATGTGTTTGAGCATCAACCGAGTCGTTATATTCATCAGTGTCAGCAGCAAACTATGTTAGATGCAGCAACTGGTGAGCCATTTAGGTTGTCAGAAATTGCGGCAACCAACATAGCATTGGCGAGCTTTAAGGGGGCAGCAAGTCTAGCTGACGTAAGTTTAATGCAAGCGCCTATTGCTGAGTTACCCAAGTTTTGCGATCCGCTTTGGCGCATCACGTTAAATCATGATGTTAAGCCACAACTTGCAGCTAATTCAGCACCATCTGCAGCTAGCGCACAAACGCGAGTGTATGTGCATAGCAAAACAGGGCAGGTAATCGCCCATAAAAATGCTGACTCAGATCTAGCTGATCTCATGTTTAAACTGCACTTTATGGATTATTTGAACCAGGGCAGCTTTAACAATCCCTTCAGTTGGATATTTGCACTTTTGGCGTTAACCTTGTCACTATCTGGCGCTTACTGGGTTGTGGAAAATATCAGGCTGCGCCGTTATCGCTTTAGGCTATGTAGGGAAAGGCTGTGAATATTGAACATTTGAAGCTGTTTGTCCGCATTGCGGCAACGCAAAATATCAGCCTAGCTGGCCAGGAGCTTGGCTTGTCGCCCGCCGTATCGAGCGCCCATATTCACAAGCTTGAAGACAGTCTCGGTGTACGCTTAGTGCATCGCACCACCCGCAAGGTATCGCTGACTGAAGAGGGTGAGTCATTCTTACCCCATGCGGTTGAAGTGCTATCAAGTGTGGAAGCCGCACGCGGCGCTGTAGGTGCAGGTAGTAGCACGCCAACAGGTACGCTGCGTATTTCTGCGCCGGCCTCTTTTGGGCGCTTGCATATTACCCCAGCGCTAAGTGAGTTTTTAAGTCAGTATCCTGAGCTTCATGCAGACTTTCGTTATTCCGACTCCATCATTGATCTGGTAGAAGGCGGCTTTGATGTGGCGATCCGCGATGCGCAATTAAAGGATTCAACTTTAGTTGCAAGAAAGCTTGCCAGCGACAAACGTATTATTTGCGCCGCGCCCAGTTATCTTGCTAAACACGGCACGCCGAAAACGCCGCAAGAGTTATATCAGCACCAGTGCTTGAACCTCATGGGGCTCGAGAATTGGACCTTTGAAACCCCAAGTGGACAAGTCACCATTAAAACCGAAGGCAGATTTAGAAGTGACAATGGTGATGCTATTCGGGATGCCACGGTTGATGGGCTTGGGTTATCACTTAACTCAACCTGGAGTGCTTACCAGCAGTTGCTAAGTGGCGATTTAGTACAAGTATTGGCTGATTATCCGCTGGTATCAGATGCCGCGATTTGGGCGGTTTACCCAAGTTCGCGTTTGATTGCGCCTAAGGTGAGAGCCTTTATCGACTTTTTTGCCCAGTACTATGGCGAAACGCCTTATTGGGATAAACAGCTGGCAGGTCAGGGTGAGCGCATGAGTGATTGATTATCAACCATGTACTAAGAATTAACGAACTTTGATTGCGCAAGACGCCGTTAAATCATCCCTGATGGCTCCGCTTTAGCATCCCTGCTAAAGAGGCTTGCATACTCAAAGCTCATTACTCCCATAAGAAAGCGCGTGATAAATGTTCATGGTCTCGCCCTGGTTGGCAGGTAAATAGTCTAGCCAAATATCGGGCTTAGTTTGGTGTCTAAGTGGGAATAGCTCAAGTTGGCTTACGACCAGCTTGAGCTATGTGTTATTCCTATTACCAAGAGAAGGTTTGAATAACGTTTTGCTGATCTTTAATGTAATGTTCAGCCGCGTGATTCACCCGCTGTAAAAACGTATCTTGCATTTGTGGCAGCAATCCTTTTTGCGGCACTAAATTATTACCGTGATCGCCCCAGTAATAAGTTGGGAAGTCCAAATGCTGCAGTAAGTATTGCTCTTCTGCGAGCACCTGACCTTTAGTCGGCATAATAAACTCACCACTTTTTACCTCCTGCTCCATGATTGTGCCTGGTTGAATCGCCAGTGCCATAGGAGCTATTTCTTCTGGCTGAGTGATATTTAAAATATCGGTCGTCGCCTTAATATGCTCCATTGAACGGTGGCGGCCACCTAAGCCAAAGATAAACGACAATAACACCTTAATGCCGGCTTCTTTTGCCATGGCCATGCCTTCAATAGCTTGCTCCGCGCTCATGTGCTTTTTGATTTTCTCAAGTACAAGCGGATCGCCTGATTCTAATCCTGAGTAAGCCATATCAAGCCCAGCGCTTTTTAGCTCTTTAAGCTCGCTAATGGATTTGCGCCTAAAGTCGTTGAGTCCGCTATAAAGCGAGATGTGCTTCACTTCAGGAAAGGTTTGCTTGAGCTTATCGAACACTTTTAATAAATAGTCTGTGCGCGCCGCCATTACATTGCCGTCAATCAAGAAGATAGATTCCACAAATGGGTGGATGATTCTTGCTTGCTCGATATCTCGCATCACATCGTCAATATCGCGCACCTTAAAACGCTTGTCGTCAAACATGCTGCAAAAAGTGCAGGTATTGATGCTGCAACCTAGTGTGGTTTGGATCAGAATACTTTTGGCCTCTGGCCAAGGTCGATAAACTTTGCCCTCGTAACGCATAATATTGTCTCCAGCATTGCCAGGCCGAGATACCTCATTGTTAAAGATATCTGCCGATTGGCTAATAAAAATTGCCCAGCAAGCGATAAATGAAAAACTGTCGTTTAACTCGCTTTAATCAAGCGCAACTTGATTGAACGAGTTAACGCGAAGTCATGGTATCAATCTCTTTTAGTGTTGATAATTGAGCTGTAAGTGGAATGAGTTTATGGATTCTGTTGATAATCACTTAAAACCCAGCAATCTTAGGAGTTAAGCTGGCAATAAAAAGCACCTAAACCGAATATCGATTTAGGTGCTTTAGGAAACCCGATTGAATGATAGCTGCGATAAAAGTTAGAGAGGTAACTAGCTTAAGCAGTACTAGGGCCTGTAGATCTTTGCTGATTAGAATTTGTTCGAATTAAAAGCACTTTAATCGCGACGCGAGCGATGACGTCTAGTCACCTAAACCTATTGATTTTAACAACAGGGCTCGCAACAAACTAAGCTCTTTGCTAAGGGCGTAGGTGCTTTTAAACGAACCTTTCAGGCAGCGCTTGTTGTCATTTCTACTGCGTTAACGACTTATCATGTGGAACAACCACACATCAAAGTCGTTGCCTTGTATAAATTTCCAACAAGCTGCTGCAAAAATAATCTTGATAGAGCAACAGGCCCTAGCTATAAAAACGCTCAATAACTTCTACAAGGCGTTCATTCTTTGCCATGTCTGTCGCGTCACTATGAGGCGGCGCAAACGCTTCAATATCATTGTCATAGTATTTGCCGTGGGCATCGGCGAACTCATCAGATAATGCAGCACGTACAATAATATCGCCGCCAACGCTTATGTCACTGCCTTGAATACCATAGGCTTCTTTTACCATCTTACTTGCCAGTAGTGACTTAGGGTTAACTGACACCATCATTGGTCCTTTGCCCTTGTATTGCTTGGCAAGCGCGCTGGTCCACATGGTGATAGCAAGCTTGCTTTGGGCGTAAGCTGGGTTGTCGCCTAAACGTTTACTGCCAGCTAGCGCATCATAATCAACGCTTGCCTGCGCCGCTGATGACAAGTTCACTACTCGGCTATTAGTGTTCATTAATGGCAATAACTGCATGGTTAAACGATAGGGCGCTAAGGTATTCACCACAAAGCGAATGTCTAAACCCTCATCTGTTACTGGGTTTGGTGTTTTGAAAATGCCAGCGTTATTAATCAGTACGTCTAATTGTTTTACATGCTGTTTCACATCACTAATCATATTTTCAACAGCCGTCATCGATGATAAATCAGCGATAATTGGTGTGAACTTGGCGTTACTATTAATGCAGCTAAGCTGATTAATCACTTTCTCAACTTTTTCTGGGCTGCGACCATGAACCAGTAGGTGATGACCTTGCTGAGCAAATTGTTTCGCGGCTTCAAAACCAATGCCGTCAGTTGCGCCGGTAAGTAAAATTGTTTTTGGTGCTAAGTTATCCATTAAGTTTTGCCTCTTCGAAAATATGTCTCTTATTGCGAATAGTGTAAATAGGTCTGTGCTATCAGTATTAGGCTAAATCGTCTTTTGCCGCAACTAAGTGGTGATGACTAATCGAGCCTTCTGTGCGTGCTTTTAAGTGCGGCGCGTATTCAGCGTCATTCATAAAGTCGATAGCAGCCTGACGAGTTGGCCACTCAATAATAATCCGCAGTGCTGGCTCTTTGCCTTGTCCTTCAACGCGCTCATGAGTTGACGTACGTGCCAGATACTTACCACCATATTTAGCTACGATTTTATTAGCAGGGCCAATGTAATCCGCAACCCATACATCCGTGGTAGGTGTGACTTCTAAAATAGAGTAGTAGCTCATGGTGCATCCTTAACTGTTGTCGATGTTGATTAGATGGATACAGCTTAGCAGTGAGCAAGAAAATGATAAGAGCGGCAATTAATGAATGACTATATAGATTTTGTTGATAATGAGGCCGACGAACTATTTTGTTATGCAATGTAATACAGTTGTCTTGAGTTGTATTTACATAGAAAAAATGGTTGAAATTTTATATTAAATAGATGATTTTAATGAAAAGTTTGAGCGTAATCGCAAAGAGTTATTAGGGATAGCTTTAATATACTCGCATGATGGCTGCTTTACCTATGTTTGGGGTAAAAAAAGTGGCTTTGACTTAAAGGACTGGGGAATCATGCTTAAAGACAGTGTAAAACTGCGTTTTCTATTTATTGAACTACTCGCTTGGTGGCAAGGATGTGTTCAGAATAAAGACGTAGTGTCGCAGTTTGCTATTAGCCGCCAACAAGCTTATCAAGATTTAAAAGACTACCAAAATACCCATCCAGATAACCTAGTTCATACCCCTCAGGGTTACGTACCTTCTGCTAATTTTTGTGCGCACTATATTTCTCTAGATGTTGAGCAATTTCTGTCGTGGTTTGCAAATAAGCAACTATCAACAGCGATGACCAGTGCAGCAAATGTTGAAGTTTTATCTCCTCCAGGTCGGTACATTTCCGCCAATGTAATGCGCGTGCTTGTTGGTGCAATTAAGCAAAACAAGCGGGTAGAGGTGGGTTATGTTTCCTTGTCAAACCCTGAGTACGATGGTCGGATATTCCATCCCCAAACCTTTGTCTTTGCCTGTCATCGCTGGCACGTGCGTGGTTATTGCGAAAAGTCACAGGGATACCGTGATTTAGTATTGAGTCGCTTTTCAGATGAGGCTGAGCTTCTTGATGAATCGTGCTGGACTCACGCAGACGACGCAGCCTGGAATAAGACGGTGGAAATCATATTGCAGCCCGACTTCCGCTTAAGTGAGCAGCAAGTCGCGGTGTTAATGAAAGATTATAACCTGTCTGAACCTAAGTTGGTTATCTCTACGCGAGCTGCATTAGTGAGCTACCAGTTACAACAGTTGAATATCAAGCCAACCATGGTAGAGATGGAGGCGACAGCGCAACAATGGACAATTGTCAATTTAGCCGACATAAAGCCATGGCTTTTTTGATGTTTATCAAGGAGTCTGTTGGCTTCTATAGCTGTATTGTAAAGTCACTTTACCTGTAAAAAACATCAGTATGGAATGCTGAATCTAAGTCATTAAAGTAGTGGCTTAGTGACATAAGGAGGTTCGTTTGGAAAATTTATCGCCGGCTGATCTAAAAGCAATTTTGCATTCAAAGCGCGCCAAAATTTTCTATCTGGAATACTGCCGCGTGATGCAAAAAGATGGTCGTGTGCTTTATCTGACTGAAGCCAGCAAAGAAAGCCTCTATTTTAATATTCCTATTGCCAATACCACAGTTATTTTACTGGGTAATGGTACGTCGATTACTCAAGCGGCGATGCGTATGCTTGCCCAAGCCGGCGTACTAGTTGGCTTTTGTGGTGGTGGCAGTACGCCGCTTTACATGGGCACAGAGGTTGAGTGGTTTACTCCGCAAAGTGAATATCGCCCCACTGAATATTTGCAAGGCTGGTTAGGCTTTTGGTTTGATGATGACAAACGCCTGCAGTCAGCTAAGCGCTTTCAACAGGCGCGAATAGCCTTTCTTAGTAAGATATGGCAAAAAGATCGCGAATTAAAAGCTGAAGGCTTTAACTTCAAAGAACAAACCATTCAAGACGCGCTAGATAATTTCTATTCTCGCACCGAACTTGCATCAAAACCTCAAGAGCTACTGTTAACTGAGGCGCAGTTAACCAAAGTACTTTATAAACATGCTGCAAATGCCACACAGGCAGATAACTTTAAGCGCCAACATAAGGCCGCGGGCAAGCAAAGCATTGGCAAGGCAAATGACTTTTTAAACCATGGCAACTACCTCGCCTATGGTTTAGCCGCTTGTACCTTGTGGGTTTTGGGCATTCCCCATGGCTTTGCTGTTATGCACGGTAAAACCCGCCGCGGTGCACTGGTGTTTGATGTCGCTGATTTAATTAAAGATGCGCTCGTGTTGCCATGGGCATTTATTTGCGCCAAAGAAAACGCCAGCGAACAAGAGTTTCGCCAACAAGTGCTGCAAGCCTTTACCGACCACAAAGCGCTTGATTTTATGTTTGATACCGTAAAACAAATTGCGTTGCAGGACTTATCGGAAGAGCAAATAACAGAGATAGAAAACGCCCAGCAAGGTGACAGCCTATGATGGTCACCTTCGTCAGTCAGTGCGAGAAAAATGCACTGAAAAAGACCCGCCGAGTGCTGGATGCCTTTGCCAATCGCATTGGTGACAACACCTGGCAAACCCTCATCACCCAAGATGGTTTAGACACAGTACAAAAAATGCTGCGTAAAACCGCCAGTCGAAGTACAGCAGTGAGTTGTCACTGGATCCGTTCACGCAGTCGCAGCCAGTTTTTGTGGGTAGTGGGCAATAAAAACAAGTTTAACTTTGAGGGCTATGTGCCAGTGAATAGTACCGAGCAAGATTTGTTAACTAGCGATGTTGAAAATAACTGGCAATACCTTCCTTTGATCAAAGCGCTAACAGGATTCGCGGCACTGATCCATGATTGGGGTAAGGCTTCAAAGCTGTTTCAAAATAAGCTTAACCCTGAGGTAATGACTAAACATAAAGGCGATCCGCTGAGACACGAGTGGGTATCCTGTATTTTATTTTCCCATTTAGTTTTTATCAATAACGGCGAACAAGAGGATTCAAAATGGTTAAAGGCTCTTATTGAAGCAGGAATTGACGAACAACAACTTACTAAAAGTGCTGCAAATGGTTCATTTTTAGTTGAAAAACTCCCCATTGCCGCCGCATTGATTTATTGGCTGGTGCTATCTCATCACAGGCTACCCTTGCCAAAAAATAAAGATGCTCTGTATGAGCAGCGCAATTTCACTAACCGTTCATTTAATCAATTACTCACTCGGGTGACTAGCGAATGGGGTTATGAAAATCGTTTTGATGATTTTGACAAGCTAAAAACTCAGTGTTTTGAGTTTAGTAATGGTCTACTTTCTAACTCAAATGTCTGGTTAAAACGCTTACAAAATCGAGCGCAAGATTTGATGACTCAGTTGCCGCAATTAGAACAAGCGATAAATGATGGCAGTTGGCAGCTTGTTTTACACCATAGCCGTTTATGTTTAATGCTGGGTGATCATTATTACTCATCGCAAGAAAACGATAGTAATTGGCAGCAGCAAACTAGTTTATTTGCTAATACCGACCGCCAAACCAGAGCATTAAAGCAAAAGCTCGATGAACATTTGTATTATGTAGAGCACTATGCGGTTAATGCGGTAAAAATGCTGCCTTTTATTGAATCTGAGCCACTTTGTGCAACAAATATTGATGCATTGAAACCCAGTGCTGACACTCCTAAGCAATTTAGATGGCAAGATAAAGCGGTCAATAATATTCATATTTGGCGAAGCAATGAACAGACGGATTCAACAGGTTGTTTCATTGTTAATATGGCAAGCACTGGCTGCGGTAAAACCATTGCCAACGCCAAGGTCATGCAGGCGCTATCTGACGATAAACAAAGTTTACGTTATGTGCTGGCGTTAGGGCTAAGAACGCTAACTTTGCAAACTGGGGATGAATATAAAGAGCGGTTAAAGCTGGCGGATAGCGACTTAGCCGTGCTTATAGGTTCAAAATCGACTTATGAATTGCATGTCTCAGGCAAGCGAGTTGATAAAGCTGAACAAGAATCAGCGTTTGATGACGCTGGCTCAGAGTCGGCTGAGCTGTTGCAAGATGAAAATGACCAATTAATTTGGGATGTTACACAAGACGAGCAAGATAGCTGGCAGAACCTATTACCCGAAGAAGAGTTATCAACGGTATTAACTTGCGAGAAAGACCGCAAGTTACTTTATGCGCCAGTGCTGACTTGCACTATTGATCACATTATGGCGGCAACCGAAACCAAGCGCGGTGGCCGTTATATATTGCCAACCTTGCGCTTAATGTCCTCAGATCTTGTTATCGATGAAATTGACGACTTTAGTGGTGATGATTTCATCGCTATTGGTCGTCTGGTGCGCCTTGCAGGAATGTTAGGTCGTAAAGTGATGATATCATCTGCCACCATTCCACCAGATTTGGCACTAGGGTTATTTAATGCCTATCGACAAGGTTGGGCGTTATTTGCCGCGAGCCGTGATTGTAGCGATACAGTCACCAGTATATTTGTAGATGAGTTTGATACTCAAATAGGCTTTGCTGCTAGTACACAAGCAGGTATTGCAGAGTATCAAAACTTGCAGGATAACTTTTTAGCAGCACGGGTCGGTAAGCTGAAAAAGCAAGCTGTAAAGCGCAAAGCACTCATTCATCCATGTGATAAAACTGCCGAGTTTTCCCTAGAGCAGCAATATTTTACTCATATTCAACAAGCAATAATCAATAACCACCAACTTCATCACACTCAAGATCAGCAAACCCAAAAGCGAGTGTCCTTTGGTGTTGTTCGCATGGCAAATATTGCTCCTTGTGTTGCACTTACCAAGTACCTACTCAGCTGTGATTGGCCTAATGATATCGATGTGCGCTGTATGGCATATCACAGTCAGCAGGTGATGCTGCTTCGCCATGAACAGGAAAAGCACTTAGATGGTGTACTAAAGCGCAAAGAGCAACTTGGCCAACAACCACAAGCTTTTGAAAACCCTACTATTAGAGAGCATTTAACAGCTAGTACTAAAGCTAATGTGATTTTCATTCTAGTAGCGACACCTGTTGAAGAAGTTGGGCGAGATCATGACTTTGACTGGGCAGTCATCGAACCGTCGTCTCAACGCTCACTTATTCAGATGGCTGGACGGGTGAGAAGACACAGGGAAGGAGAGGTCGATAAGCCAAATATTGCCCTAATGCAATATAACTTAAAGGGCTTTCTAGGCAGCGATAAGGCGGTTTTTGTTCAGCCCGGTTATGAAACGAATGAGTTCAAATTGCATAGTCATGATCTTACTCAGTTAGTAGATGTTAAAGGCTTACTTAAAGGTGTTAACGCCATAGCGCGGATCACCAAACCTGAAAAAGTTCGCTGTCAACATAGCCTTGCCGATCTGGAACACTTTATTACTGCCCGTACTTTCGGAATTGAAGAAATTGGCAAAGATGCCAGTGCAGCAAAGCCTGCAGTTAAAAAGGATCGTTTCGCTCGCCGTAAACCTGCCGTAAAACCAATTAGATGGTATGAGCATTTGCACGGTCATATCAGCCAGTTGTGGCAATTTACCGCGTTGCCGCAAACTTTTAAGCGCTTTAGAAATAGTGCGCCGAGTGTTCAAGTCACCCTAGTTGAGAGCAGAGGACGTCTAAGGTTTTGCCTGCGGGATGATGGTGGTGAGTTTAATTCAATAGAGAAAACACTCGGCATTGAACACTACGAATTAACTCGCGACCAGCAATCAAGGCTATGGCTTAAACGCGATTACAGCGCACTGCTAACTCAGTACGCCACAGAAAATACCAGCGAATACATAACTGCACTCAAGTTTGGGGAGCTGAGCTTTACCTACTATGAGGGCAGCGAGAGTTACCGTTATAACGACCAATTAGGTTTGGTTAAAGTTTAATAAAGGAGGATTAAGATGCTAGATCCTGCAATAAAAAATTTCTTTGATGAGCGCAAGGCTGCTTGGCTCAAGAAGAATATTAAAGCGTCTATGGACGATCAACAGCAAAAAGCTTTATCAATCGAGTGTGACGAGTTGTTTGCGCTAAATCTTTGGCTGCCCAATGCAGCTAAAAGAGCTGGGCAGATCTCTATTGCCACTCACCCTTGCACTTTTAGTCACCCAAGTGCGCGTAAAAATAAAAATGGTTATGTCACATCTGTGATAGCGCAAGCCCCGCAAGCGAATGATGGCTTTTTACGCTCGGGAAATTTAGCCGTTGAAGCTGATGCACTTGGCAATGCCGCTGCGTTAGATGTTTACAAATTTCTGATGCTGAAAATGGACGATGGCAACAGTTTGCTGTCGCATATTGAACAGCAAACAGAGTTAGCCAATGACTTGTTAATGCAAGGTGATACCGATGCTAAAGAGCTTAGGGCAGGCTTCTTAGCTATGGTCGCATCAAGTAGTGATATAGTTTCTAGCTCTAAAATCAAGCAAGTATATTTTCCTGTTGCCGAGGGAGAATACCATTTGCTTTCCGTGTTAACTCACTCAGGTCATTTATTTGAACAACGTAAGCGCTTAGATAAACTGCGCTTTTCTGATGAAGTGAAAGCGGCAAGACAAGCGCGTAAAAACAACGAACTTCATGACAACGGCTATAGCGAAATCTATGGTTTAACCACTATTGGTTATGGTGGCACCAAGCCGCAAAATATTAGTGTACTGAATAACCAAAATGCGGGTAAAGCCCATTTACTGGCTTCTGTTCCACCCAATTTAAAGCCACGTTCAGTTCGCCTACCAAAAACAAACTTCTTCAAAGACACCTTTACCCCGTGGTTGCAAAAAGAGGCTTTTGCAGGCTTACACCGAATTTTCTGTATTGAGCGAAAAACATTCGATATACGCCAAGGGTTAGACACGCGTTATCAAGCTTATGTTGATGCGGTCATCCTGAAAATGTGGCAAGTGCGCAACTTCTTAGTCGATTATCAAGGTCAGCCATCCGAGCATTTAAAAGCCGAACATAAAACCTGGCTGTATCCCGAGTTTGAAGAGCAGCGTCAGATGCAAGATGAGTGGCTAGAGGTTGTTGTACGAGATATTGCTCGCTCATTGAGTCAAGGCTATCAAAAAGTCATCGGTGACAAGGCTTTTGTGCTCGCCGATGAAGAATTATTTCAGATAGAAAAAACGGTAATTAACAATAAGGAGGCGCTGCGATGAATGTACTAGTTTTACCACGATTAAAAGTGCATAACGCCAATGCGCTTTCTAGTCCTTTTACCATTGGCTTCCCCGCAATGACCGCATGGCTTGGCTTTGTTCATGCGTTAGAGCGCAAATTAAACCAAAAAGGTTATCAAGGCTTGATTCTCGATAGCGTTGGCGTGATCAGCCACGATTTTAATTTGCAAACCCATAAAGGTGAGGGCGACTTTGTTCATTCAATTATTGGCACCGCAAACCCGTTAGATAAGGACGGTTCACGCTCAGCCTTTATTGAAGAAGGGCGTTGCCATTTAGAAGCGTCGTTAGTGATTAACTATGAGGATGATGGCAAACAAGTTACCCAAGAAAATCGCTTAGCGTTTATCGAAGTTGCCACCAAGTTGCTGTCAACTATGAAATTGGCTGGCGGCGATATTCTTAGTTTTAAAACGCCTTTTATAAAGTGGGTAAATGAGCCGCACGAACAACAGACTTTATTGAATAGCTTAATGCCAGGTTATGCATTAATCGAACGCCGAGATCTGATGATTGAAGCGATGAGTGACGGCAAAGATGCACTAGATGCCATGCTCAGTTACTTAACCGTTAATCATAGCTGCCAGCAAGACGAAAATGGTGATGTTAGCTGGCATACCGAGCGAAAAGCATCGGGCTGGATTGTGCCGATAGCGACAGGCTTTCAAGGCATATCTGAATTAGGCAGCGCAAAAAATCAACGAGACCCTGATACTCCACATCGTTTTGCAGAAAGCGTTGTAACGCTTGGCGAGTTTGTTATGGCGCATAAGATTGCATCTTTAGATGCATTGCTTTGGCATTACTTTCCTGACTCAGAAAACAAACTTTATCTTTGTCAGCAAGCTAGTTCATTGACTGATGAATAAGTTTTTGAAAACAAATAAATACGAAATTAGATAACGATAAAATTTTAAAAGGAATAATCACATGGCTAAAAATCAAGACACAGCATCAGTACTAGCATTTGAGAAGAAATTGGTACCATCAGACGGCTATATGTTTGGTACTAACTGGGATAACCGTGACGAGCAAACTGCATTAATCCTCAATGAAAAATCCTTGCGTGGCACCATTTCTAACCGCCTTAAAGCGGCTATTCAAAAAGACCCCGCTAAGCTTAACGCAGAGGTTGAAAAAGCTAACTTACAAACCGTTGATGCATGTGCGCTAGAGCCACATCAGGATACGTTAAAGTTAAAATTTACCTTAAAAGTATTAGGTGGCTTAGCTCAGCCGTCTGCTTGTAATAACGTACTGTTCAAACAAAGTTATAGCGCGGCGGTAAAAGCTTATGGTGAAAAATATGGCTTTAAAGAACTGGCAAAGCGTTATGCCACTAACTTAGCTAATGCCCGTTTCTTGTGGCGTAACCGTGTTGGCGCAGAAGAGATTGAAGTACAGGTGAAGGCGCACAATAAAGATAATGAGCAAAGTTGGACATTCGATGCAACGCAATTCTCTACTAAGCACTTTGATCACAACGATCAGCAGCTCGATAGCCTAGCAGAGCGAATCGCTCAGGCGTTAGCGAGTGATTCAGATTTCTTAATGCTAGAAATTAACTGCTTTGCCAAAGTAGGCTTGGCGCAAGAGGTTTATCCAAGTGAAGAGTTAGTACTTGATAAAGGCAAAGGAAACAAAAGTAAGATTTTATATGCCGTAAACGATAATGCCGCTATGCACTCGCAAAAAGTCGGTAACGCGCTGCGCTCGATTGATACTTGGTATCCAGAATATGCTGACGAACAAGCTAGTGCAGGAGCGATTGCGATTGAACCTTACGGTGCAGTTACCAACTTAGGTAAAGCGTTCCGTACGCCTAAAGATAAGCAAGATTTTTATTCATTCTTTGATAAATGGGCACGAGGTACTGAATTAGAGCGTGCTGAAGATGAGCATTATGTTGCCGCTGTTCTTATCAGAGGTGGTGTATTTGGTGAAAGTGATAAGTAGGCGGAGCTATGAATTACTATCAAGAAATCACCTTACTGCCCGATGCTGAAATATCTTTAGGCTTTATTTGGCAAAAGGTTTTTCAACAGGTGCATATCGCGCTTGTAGACAACAAAAATGCTGATAATACCTCAAGTGTAGCGGTTGGTTTTCCTCAATATCGCAAAGCGAAATTTCCGCTGGGCAGTAAGCTTCGACTATTTGCTGAAAGTGAACAAGATCTTGAAAAGCTAAACATAACCAAGTGGTTATCTCGCCTAGAAGATTATGCGCATATAAAAGCAATCAAAGCGGTTCCTGATGAAACACAGTATGTCAGTTTTGTTCGTAAATCGGTGAAAAGTGCCGCGCGTATTGAGAAAGACATGCAAGATAAAGTGAGACTTAGGGCTAAGCATACGGGGGAATCAATCGAGCAATGTATTGCAGTGCTTGAAAAAACAAAGCCCGATGTTAAACGAGAACTGCCATTTATATTTTTGCATAGTCAGGAAACTAAACAGCGTTCACCAAATGCGAAAAGTAAATTCCCACTTTTTATTGAGTTGAAGTCGACTAAACAGCAGCAATCAGGTGTTTTTGACTGTTACGGGCTAAGTGCAAAAAATGTGAATGGCGGACAAAACGCAACGGTTCCACATTTTTAACCCTTTTTGACCTTATTTTTTGCTCTTTAATAATTTGCAAATAAAAACAATAGGTTATATTGGTGTGCTTTTTATATGGTGAAAACTTGGTTTTTTGCCTAAAACCGCCGATATAGCCTATTTTCGTGTTAGAATTTTATTGTTAGCCGCCACCCAGGCCGCTTAGAAAATTTGGCATTCACTATGCCGCTTTTCCACCTTGTTAGCCGCCACCCAGGCCGCTTAGAAAAATCCCGCGTTTTACTGACTATCGTGGTCGATGTTAGCCGCCACCCAGGCCGCTTAGAAACATACAAAAAATGGAGCTGCTCAGCTGGGTGTAGTTAGCCGCCACCCAGGCCGCTTAGAAAAGACTCGTCACTGCGGAACGTTATGCGCAAGCGTTAGCCGCCACCCAGGCCGCTTAGAAACGTAACGAGAGCAAAGCGGCCAGCATCATTATGTTAGCCGCCACCCAGGCCGCTTAGAAACAACGAACCCATGTCATCCATCGACACGTTGTGTTAGCCGCCACCCAGGCCGCTTAGAAAAAATCGGCAGGGTTGGAAATGACTTCGCACAAGTTAGCCGCCACCCAGGCCGCTTAGAAAAGATGAAAATGAAGCCAACACCGCTTTTTGGTGTTAGCCGCCACCCAGGCCGCTTAGAAACAAAACATGGTCTGCCCATACGGGCGTCTAAGGTTAGCCGCCACCCAGGCCGCTTAGAAAAGCATGGCTTTGGCCTTGGTGTTCAATGTTGGGTTAGCCGCCACCCAGGCCGCTTAGAAAGACCATATCTCGGCTATGTACTACGACCCAATGTTAGCCGCCACCCAGGCCGCTTAGAAAAGCACCGCTTTTTGGTCGGCGGTGTAGCACATGTTAGCCGCCACCCAGGCCGCTTAGAAATATAAACTGGCAACAAAAAAGCCTGTAACCAAGTTAGCCGCCACCCAGGCCGCTTAGAAACGATGGCTGCGGCGAAGTGAACAACGTTTTCAGTTAGCCGCCACCCAGGCCGCTTAGAAATTGACCTTGAAAATTCGTGCTTTGGTGACGAAGTTAGCCGCCACCCAGGCCGCTTAGAAAAACAACCGCCAAGTGTCGCCCATTCTGAATAGGTTAGCCGCCACCCAGGCCGCTTAGAAATATAGTTACGATTCAACTGGCGATGGTGAAATGTTAGCCGCCACCCAGGCCGCTTAGAAAATGACAGCTGAGTATCAAGAAGATGTTGACGGGTTAGCCGCCACCCAGGCCGCTTAGAAAACTAACTGAGTTTTTCTCGTACTCAATATGAGGTTAGCCGCCACCCAGGCCGCTTAGAAAATTATCCTGTCTTTACCTATAGACTTTCTGACGTTAGCCGCCACCCAGGCCGCTTAGAAAATGCGCCTTAGCAGTCTACGACTATCTTTTTAGTTAGCCGCCACCCAGGCCGCTTAGAAATTGCTAGTTGGGCGACCGTGGCGGGTTTTAGAGTTAGCCGCCACCCAGGCCGCTTAGAAATTGTCTTTCAAGTCATTAAGCTGGTGCAATACGTTAGCCGCCACCCAGGCCGCTTAGAAATTTACGGTGGTGTGCTTCATCATTGCTTGCTAGTTAGCCGCCACCCAGGCCGCTTAGAAATAGTATGTTGTCGCAGGCTTCTAGGTAGTGCTGTTAGCCGCCACCCAGGCCGCTTAGAAACCAGTAAAGGATATTTAGATACGATAACTAATGTTAGCCGCCACCCAGGCCGCTTAGAAACAGTGAGTCTAAAACATCCATCTGAGATCGAAGTTAGCCGCCACCCAGGCCGCTTAAAAAAGCATCAAGCGCTTGCAGTTGCGCTAAGGTAAGTTAGCCGCCACCCAGGCCGCTTAGAAAATACCACGGAGTACCAATTCAATTCTAAGTTTGTTAGCCGCCACCCAGGCCGCTTAGAAAAAGCAGGTTACGGCGCCGAAGGTGCTGATATTGTTAGCCGCCACCCAGGCCGCTTAGAAAGCTGTATAATAACGTGACCTTGTAGCCTGCTTGTTAGCCGCCACCCAGGCTGCTTAGAAACACCATGATTAGACATGAAAAGTACCTCCAACAGTTAGCCGCCACCCAGGCCGCTTAGAAAGTCAACAAGCAATTCTAAAAGCGTCACTGTATGTTAGCCGCCACCCAGGCCGCTTAGAAATTGCAAAACGCTATTATTAACGCTTTTTTCGCGTTAGCCGCCACCCAGGCCGCTTAGAAATCTGTTCGATTTTGCCTCGATAGAGAGCTAGTGTTAGCCGCCACCCAGGCCGCTTAGAAAGAGCAATGGCTTTGTGGCGCATTTAATTCGTTGTTAGCCGCCACCCAGGCCGCTTAGAAATTTTGGAATGTTGTCGATTTCATTAATACCGGGTTAGCCGCCATCTAGGCGGCTTAGAAATGTAGCTTTTCGCCCTGCTAGACATCTTTTAGGTTAGCTGCCACCCAGGCTGCTTAGAAATAATCTGCCACATACGCGGCTTGCAACATAAAGTCAGCCGCCACCTAGATGGCTTAGAAAAACAGGGATTTATGTGCAAGTACAACAAACTTGTTAGCCGCCCCTCAGGCTGCTTAGAAAGTCTGGCGTTTCTACTTCTTTGCTTTTGCTTTTTTTTTAGCTGCCACCCAGGCCGCTTAGAAATCTTTATGTTTAAGCATCGATAGATGCGAATAGTTAGCCGCCACCCAGGTGGCTTATAAAGCGCTTTTTGAAGCTGTAGTTTTTCGTCCTGCGTCAGCCGCCACTCAGGCGGCTTAGCAACCAAGTGTGCGCGTAAAGTAATTATTTTACGCGTACACTTGAGCCAGTTTAACTAACTCAGCGCGCAATAAAGTGTACGTATCGGCCTAGTGACAGGTAAGGCTCGCGTTGCGAGTATTTCAGCTCCATTTCAATTAGCTGATTTTTGTCAAAGTTCACCGGCAGGCTTTGTTTGAGGTAGTCGTTAATCACTCGCACCCCTGATTGACATACTAGCTCCATTTGCCAGTCGTTAAACCATTGGCGTACGTCGTTTATGTATAGCGGGTAGTTGGGTGTCAGGCCGATCTTCTTTTTCACCTTTAGCCCTTTGGCGACATAGTCGAGGTTACCTGAAACTAGACTGTGAAATCTTAGTGCTTCTTTGTTGTAGAACATCAGCGAGAACAAACCATTGGGTTTGATGAACTGCCTTAAACCATCAAGTGTCGCCTGGGCATCTTGCAGCCACTCGGCTACTGCGTGGCACATGACTAAGTCAAATTGCCCAAGCTCAGCGACTGATAAATCTTGAATCGCGCTATGCACTAACGTGATATCAAGTTGGCTATCGGATGCGGCGATTTGCGCTTTTGCTTGTTCAAGCATGTTTTCAGAAATGTCACACAGCACAATTTCATGACCTAACTTGGCGAGCTTTTGACTGAGATAACCAAAGCCGCCGCCAGCATCAAGAATACGTAGTTTAGGCTTGCTGAGTGATTCAATTGCAGGGATCAGGTCGCGCCACAGCACAGCAGCGCGGATCTCGCCTTTAGTTGTGCCATAGATATTCTTGGTGAATTTTTGGGTGAACTTGTCAAAGTTTTGGTCTTGCGCGCTCATTACTGTCGATATGCTGCTTATAAATTAGGGCGCTATTGTCGCATTTAGCCGATTAAAGCCCAAGTGTGGGATGGATTTATCTGAGCTGATGTTGATGTCATCTTATGTTGATAAAACACTCGATTTTCAATGCGCTAGTAAAAACAACGTTTTAGCTGGGTTTAGTTAGCGAGTTATATTGAGTTTAAGCTGAGTTAGACCGATTTTATCCTCTCGGGTATAATGGCGCGCTAATTTACTTTTTGCCCTCGTGGAATTGGATAGGTGTAATACATTGAGTCACGACTTTTCTATCGCATTAAAATCGATGCCATCTTTGTTTACTTTGTATCGCAAGATCTTTTTTAGTCGTAAGCCTGGCTGGGATCAACAGCCATTGCCAACCTTGGTGGTCAAAGCGCCAGAAGTGGCGTTGTCGGCTGAGAAAGTCAAGCTTTACGCTAAGGTGTGTGAGTTTGATTTTGATGGGCAAATTATTCCGCCAACTTATCTTTATGTATTGGCGTTTCGTCTGCATGCGACCATTTTCACCCATAAGGCGATTACCTTTCCGCTGATCGGAATGATCCATCTTAAAAACAGTATTACTGTGCATCGTCCGGTGAAGCTTGATGAAAAACTTACCGTGCAGTGTGAGTTAACTGAGTCGCGCACCACAGATTCAGGGTTAGAGTTCGATTTAGTGTCTAAGGTATATGCGGGTGATGAGCTAGTGTGGCAGGCGCTTTCGACTTACTTATACCGTATTGAAGGTAAAAAGCGTACTCGCCCGCCGAGAGCCTCAGCTATGGCGTGGGAAAATGTGCAGCAATGGCAATTGTCTGAAGATTTAGGTCGCCAATACGCAAAAGCGTCGGGCGATTACAACTTAATCCATTTACACCCAGTATTGTCAAAGCGCTTTGGTTTTGAAAAAGTGCTGGCTCATGGCATGTGGTCTAAGGCTCGCTCAATGGCGCATTTGATGCAGTTTGTTGGTGACAAGCCATTCACCTTAGACGTTGAGTTTAAGCTACCGGTATTTATGCCATCTGAGGTGACGTTTGCTTTTGAAAGCATTGAAGGCGGTAAGTGTTTTGAGATGCGCGATGCTAAAGGCCGTCGTCCACACCTTAAAGGTGAGCTTAAATATTTGAACGATTAGTAATTACGACTGATTAGTTAATAGTTTTAAAGCCCGAAGTTAACTTCGGGCTTTTTTATGGCCGATTTTTGAAGTCGCTGCAAGTTTATTCACAATTGCTGAATAAGCAAACTAATCACATGCGTTAAATTTTTTGCTCAAGTTGGACAAAATTTTATTGACTCGCGTGCGATTCAACATTAATTTTCAGCTTTAATTTAACCCCTAATTTTTAGTCGGTTTTAACTTCGCTTTACCGACATTTATATACTCAATATGGACTGCTGCTCTTTGCTGCCAATTAACACTTGAAAGGTAAGCTGTCCGTTAAAACAATAAGGATAAATATCAATGGCAGAGCCATCTTCCATTAGCCTTATTCCACCTGTGGTGGTGTTGTTACTGGCAGTGACATTAAGGCGACCTATTTTGTCACTGATCATTGGTGCAGTTGTTGGCTTACTTTTGTTATCGCCAGGTGAGGTGTTAACCAATTTTTCTGACATTTCGCTTAGTGTGATGGCCGATGAAACCATAGGTTGGTTGATTTTGGTTTGTGGTACGTTCGGAGCACTCATTGCGTTATTAGTGCGCACCGGCGGCGCATTTTCATTTGGTAAGCATGCACTTAGAGTTGCCAAAGGGCCTAAGTCATCACTGCTAATGACCTATGTATTAGGTGTAGCGATTTTTATCGATGATTACCTAAATGCGCTTACCGTGGGTGAAACCATGAAGCGGGTGACAGACAAGTTTAAAATCTCCCGTGAAATGCTCGCCTATGTAGTTGACTCAACGGCTGCGCCAATTTGTGTGCTGGTGCCACTTTCTACTTGGGCTGTGTTTTTTGGTGGCTTGCTGGTGGACAACGGAATCGCTGAGCAGGGGCAGGGGATAAGCGCTTATATGCAGGCTATTCCTTACATGCTTTATGCTTGGGTTGCAGTGTTTATGGTGCCTTTGGTTGTCTTAGGTATCATCCCTGTATTTGGGCCGATGAAAAAGGCGCAGCAGCGAGCGCAAGCTGGCAATAATATTCCGGTTGAGCAAGATAGTGACGTTAGCACGGCAGATGACTATGCAGTTAAGGCCATTGAAGATGAGTTTGCTGGCGCTGAACGTCAGGGCAAATTGCATAACTTTTTAGTGCCGATTTTAATGCTGATTGGCTTTACCGTGTATTTTGATATCGATGTATGGCTCGGTTTGATTGCCACCATGGGCTTAACCATTCCATATTATGCGGTGCAGCGTTTGATGCCATTGTCTGAAATGATGGACCAAATGATCGACGGCTTTAAAAGTATGTTGCCGGCAATTGGTACTGTGGTGGCAGCGTTTATCTTTAAAGATGTGTGCGACAAGTTGCTATTGCCGCAATTCGTGATTGATAGCTTAAGCCCATATATGACAGCACAACTGTTACCTGCTGTGGTGTTTGTAGCGATGGCGATTTTGGCGTTTGCCACAGGCTCTAGTTGGGGAATTTTTGCGGTATCAATCCCGATTGTGATGCCTTTATCACATGCGGTAGGCGCAGACACACCACTGGTTATTGGCGCGTTATTGTCAGCATCATCTTTTGGTAGTCAGGCTTGTTTCTACTCAGACTCTACGGTACTGGCGGCGCAAGGTGCAGGTTGTAACTTGGTGAGCCACGCGGTAACGCAATTGCCTTATACCCTAATTGCAGCGGCGATTACCTTTGTCGGATTTATCGCACTAGCTTAAACACTGTTAGAACATATTAAAAAGCCAGCAAGCTTAATCACTTGCTGGCTTTTTGTTTTCGCAGTTTTTACTGGGTGCTGGTGATTATTCTTCTGCAGTTTGATACACATGCACATCGCGCTGTGGAAACGGAATGCTAATGCCTTCTTCATCAAAGCGCAGTTTCACTGAGCGAGTGATGTCCCAATATACTTCCCAGTAATCCGCAGGCTTTACCCATGGGCGCACAACAAAGTCCACCGAAGATGAGTTTAAGGTGTGCAGTTTCACCATAGGCTCAGGTTCAGCGCAGACTAACTCATGCTTGCTGACGATGTCCTTTAGTACTTCTTCAGCGTGTTCTATGTTGTCGCTGTAGCTAATGCCAAATACCATATCAACGCGGCGCAGACGCTCAACAGTAATATTGTTGATGGTGTCGCCCCAAATCTTATTATTCGGGATGATCAATCTTTGGTTATCTAAGGTCTTAATGGTGGTTGAAACCAGGCTCATGTGGCTAACCTTACCAGTTACACCTGCAGCGTTAATCAAATCGCCGACATCATAAGGGCGGTAGATTAAGATCATCATGCCGGAGGCAAAATTAGATAACGTATCTTGCAGCGCAAAACCAATAATTACACCCGCGATACCAAAACCGGCTAGCAATGGGCCTAACTCGAAACCGAGTTGGGATAAGGCGACTAATAAACCCAATGCATACACGGTTTTGCTAGATAGCGAGATAAAGAAGTCTTGTAGCAGCTGGCTAAAGTTAAGCTTAGATGCGCGAACCGTTTTACTCACAATGCGATTAACCAGTTTTGCTAGCATGCCGCTCAACACTAATATCAACACAAAGATGAATACTTTAAATGTCAGCTCGGGGCCGTGTTCAATCGCTTGAGTGGCAATGACATCACCCCATTGTTTAACCAGACTAGAAACTAGACTGATATTTAACACGTCTTTGGTGATGTCGCCTGACACATTAAACAGGGTTTGCCTGATTTGTGTGGTGTCCTGGCCTAGGTTATCCAGTAATTCAGCGCTTACGCTAAGGCTGCTAGAGCTTTGTGCAAGGCGGTTTTTAAAGGCGACAACCAAGGCTTTTTGCTCTGCACTAGCATCAGCACCGGCGTTTGCGACATCATCTACTGCTTCTTTTAATTGGGTCTGGGTGTAATTTGCTAGGCTTTCTTGGCGATCTGCGCGCAGGCTTAATAGCTCGGTTAATTGCTGTTTGCGCTGGCTAACATCTATGGCTAATTTTTCTGCCCAAATTATGGTTTGGTGTTGAGCCTGTAAAAAGTGATCGCGCATATACTGGCGGTCGATAAGCTCATCAATGATTTTCTGGTCATCTTTGCCGCCCAGGCTTTGTTGTAGGTGACTGATTTTATTATCCAGATAGTCAGAGGTGAGATCTAAAAACTCAAACTGTCTCATCACCAAGGGTTTAACATAGGCAACATCAAGCGGCTCAGCGTTGATGAGGGTTTTGATTTCTTCTCGTAGTAAATAAGTTTTGTTTTTAATGCGGTACTCGGTGAAATCAATCATTTCACCTTTGGCTTTACCTAGCGCTTTGAGGTCGTTTGCTATTGCACGCTCAAGGTGAGCAATACGCTGCTTGTCAGTAACTTGTGTTTGCTCAGCGGCGCTGTCGTTAGCACTGACTTGCGCGCAGATGCTAAAGCAAACCATGAGTAACAATGACGTTATTATTGGTCTTAGCATGATGATGTCCCTATAAATAATATGCTCGCCTATCATAGGGCGAATATTGCGCAGGAGCTAGCGAATTTAGGTGCAACATAAAGCACAGTTAACTGTATATGCATCCCGGGTTTTGCTACACTCTCGCGCGAATTTTCTATCGGCGAAACTGGAGCCAGACATGCAGTTAAAATGCAGCCATTGTCATAAATCGTTTTTACCTACCGAAATAAAAGACCATCGTGGTAAAGGCTTAAAAATGCATATCGCTTGTCCACATTGTCAGGCATGGCTCGCGCGTCATATGGGGTACACGCTGGCGAAATTATTGGCGTTTTATGGTGGTATCATTGCGTTGATCTGCAGCTTTGTGATGGACGATACTTCTCAAGTCACCACCCCTCTGATGATTATTGCTGCCATCATAATGATTGGCTGTCATATTATGGATCATTTGGTATTGGTTGAAGCTCCAACTGAAGATGCCAAAGACGATGATGGATCGAGAAAGGCTGCAAACGACTAACGCAAAGCTCGGTTTTTTATCAAAGCTTGGTTTTAGAAGTTATGCTGCAAGAATCAACAAAAACGGCGTTATCACAAGGTGATAACGCCGTTTTTATGAAGGAGACCAAACGCTAGCGGTGATGAGTTCTAACGTTCAGTCGGAAAATGGTGTGGTTTAATCTAGTACCTGAACCTGGCTTTCAAGCGCAGCTTCAACATAATAAATGCCGCCTAAAACTAAAATACCTAAGCCTACGATGGTAATAATCACGCCTAGGTTGTCTTTAATAAATTTGCTCATAGACTTGCTCCCCTTAACAATGGTGCGTTGTTGAACAGCTTGCCAGTTCAACAAATGTGGCAGTCTACTCAATCAAAATATCGCGATGTTTCTCTGTTGTGGTCAACCTCAACTCTTACGTAAAGTATAGAATTCACTCCTTAAAGATAGATTAAAAATATCTAATTCAAGCGCGGATTGCCTTGTGTAACAATAAATCGTCTAAATAATGACAAATTGTTATGTTGCAACGTATTTTGTCACACTCTTTTGGTTGCAATAGTTTAGCCATCTTTTAAAATGTGTGACTAAAATCACCTCAAATTGTTACTAATCGGTAATGAAACTTAGCGCGCTTATCCGACAAACCATTGCATTGTGGCTAACCGCCATGGTGATGTGCATGTCATTTGCGGTTGCTGCCCATGATGAAAGCCATCATGACGATGAGTTAACTCCCCATTGCGAAGTGTGCTGCAGCGCAATTCAGCTATCTCAAGTTTTGCATCATGCTACGCCAAGTATTGTTATTGTCCCTCAAAGTTTCGAGCCTCTCGAGCAACAAGTTTATTTAACCCTTCTAAGTTCAACGACCGCGTATTTTGGTCGTGCCCCTCCTTTCAATGGCTAGTTTTAGTCATTGATTTATCCCATTGCTTTGCCGCTTTGACTGTGGCGGGCAGCTAATAATAAAAGGCTCAGGAATTAAGAGCCTAACCATAATTATTAATTTGTCCTCATTGATGAAGACAAAACTACTTGTTGTATTTGGAGATACAGATGTCATTAACTACTCGCGTTTCACTTGTTGCACTGTCATGTGCGTTTGCTACAGCTGCACAAGCTAACACTGGTACTTTATCTAACCCTAACATCAGCGCTGTTTTAGATGGCTACTACCAAACTGGCGAGCGCCCAATGGCCGAGCGTGCTGAAGGCTTTGGTTTAGGTGAAACTGAATTGGCTATCAGCGCTAATATTGATGATAGCTTTTACGGTAAAGTGACGGCGATTCTTGAGCACCACGACGGTGAAACAGAATTGCTACTTGAAGAAGCCTTTATTCAAACGCTTGCATTGCCAGGTGGCTTGTCAGTTCGTGGTGGTCGTTTCCTGTCAGACATTGGTTACTTGAACAACCAACACAAGCACACAGATAGCTTCACAGACCGCCCTGTTGTATACCGCTCATTCCTAGGTAACCACTACTTTGATGATGGTATCCGCCTAAATTATGTTGCGCCAACAGATCTATACTGGACTATGGGCGTAGAGGCATTTGCAGGCGACAAGATGCGCGCTGCAGATGAACATGGCGAGCGCGACTTTAAAACCGTTGGCGTGTACACGGCTTACACTAAGTTTGGCGGTGACATTGGCCAAGAAAGCTCATGGCAGCTAGGTTTAAGCTACTTACGTAACGAAAACGGCGTTAGCTACCTAGAAGAACATGAAGAACATGAAGAGCATGAAGAGCATGGACATGATGACCACGGTCACAGCCACAGTGCTGCTTACACAGGTAAGAACATGTTTGTTGCCGACTTCACCTTTAAGTGGGCGCCAGATGGCAACTACAAGTACCAAAACCTAACCTTAAGTGGTGAGTACTTCCGTGTAACTGATATTTTCGCTGAAGGCATGCATGAAGAGCATGAAGAAGAACACGAGCACGAAGAGCATGAAGAAGAGCATCATGAGCATGAGGTTGACTTTGACGCATATAACACTGGCTGGTACTTAAGTGGTGTATATAAGTTCTCACCAAGCTGGTCTGCTGGTGTACGTTACGGCCAAGTTGATCTACATGAAGCTCACGAAGATCACCTAGACAAGCTCAAGCTTAAAGAAACTGAAGTGATGGTTGCTTATCACCCAAGCCACTTCTCAGTGATCCGTTTGCAGTACACTAAGCAAGACGGTGTTAACCACTTTGGCATTGAAGATGACAACATCTTCACATTGCAATACAACATGACGCTAGGAGCACATGGTGCGCATCAATTCTAAGCTAAAAGCAATCACAGCCGCTGCTGCAATTGCCTTCTCTTCTCAGGCACAAGCAGAGCTTAACGTTTTTGCTTGCGAGCCTGAGTATGCTTCGCTGACTAAAGAGCTAGCGCCAGATGCTGATATTTATACGGCAACCACAGCGATGCAAGATCCGCATCAGGTGCAGGCTCGTCCGAGCCTTATCGCCAAAATGCGTCAAGCCGATCTTGTCGTGTGTGCTGGTGCAGACCTAGAAGTAGGTTGGCTGCCAATGCTGTTGATGAAGGCATCTAACGCTAAGGTTCGCTCAACTGAACAAGGTTTGTTTTATGCTGCTGAGCATACGATGACCCTTGATCAGCTTGATGAGGTCGACCGTTCTATGGGGGATGTGCATGCGCTGGGTAACCCGCATATGCATTTTGACCCTTATCGTATGGTTGATGTGGCCAATGCGCTTGCGGCGAAATTGGCACAGGTTGATGCTGACAACGCTGCTAAGTATCAGGCTGCGTTAGCTGACTTTAAAGCGCGTTGGAAGCAGGCTATTCCTAAATGGGAAGCTAAAGCCGCGCCGTTAAAAGGTAAAAAGTTAATTGCTTATCACACCAATTATCGTTACTTGTTTAACTGGTTAGGCATAGATCAGGTTGCTGATTTGGAGCCAAAACCGGGTTTAGCGCCTACCAGCTCGCATCTTGCGAGTTTGCTTAAGCGTGCTGAGCAAGGCGATATTATGGCGGTGGTTATTGCTTCTTACCAAAGTGACCGTGGTGCTAAATGGCTAGGCGAGCGCGCTAACCTTAAGGTTGAGCGTTTACCTATGACAATTGGCGGTAATGAGCAAAGCAAAGACCTGTTCAGTTTATACGATAGCGTTATATCTCAACTTCTTGAGGTGCAGTAAGTGCTAGATTTCGAGCTCTTAAGTATTTTATTGCCGGCCTTTGCGGCTGGCTTATTGGTACTATCAACCCATGTGGTGCTTGGGCAGCAAGTATTAAAGCGTGGCATCATCTTTATTGATTTAGCCATTGCCCAAATTGCTGCTGTCGGTGCCATTGTGGCGCATATAAATCATGATCTTGAGCAAGTTGCTTATGCAAATGTGTGGATGCCCGCACTGTTTGCATTTGCTGGTGCTGGCATTATTTCATGGTTATCAGGGCGCTTTGAGGAAGAGCTCGAAGCCTTTATTGGTTGCTTTTATGTATTGAGCGCGGTGGCAGCCATGTTACTGCTTGCTAACGACCCACATGGTGGCGAGTTACTCAAGCAGTTGATGGACGGACAAATTTTGTGGGCGAGCTGGCCACAATTAGTGTTCCCAGGGCTCGTGTACGCCGCTATTTTAGCTTTGCTGATAGCGCGTCCTGGCTTACTTGAAGGCAAGCTGTTTTACTTTTTATTCGCTATCGTCATTACCTTATCGGTAGAACTCGTTGGTGTGTACTTGGTATTCAGCACATTAATTTTGCCAGCATTGGCACTAAACCAATATAAAGGCAACGGGCGCTTAGGTTGGGCATACTTGGTCGGTATTATTGGCTATAGCCTAGGTTTGTTGGTTTCTGCACAATATGATTTACCAAGTGGTGCCTCTATTGTTGCATGTTTGGCCATCAGTGCAATCATTTGCCGATTACTGGTAAGTTACTCAAGTAAAAAGAGTTAATTTACTGGTTTAAATTTTTGTAAATCTAAATAGCCTATTGCCAGGGATCAGCGATAGGCTTTTTTCAGCGTACAGGTGTAAACTTGTTGTTGAGTCGCTAAGCTCACGTGGTTATACTGTCGCCAATTCTACTGCAGGAGTATGTTGTGCTGCTAATTATCCGATCCCTGATCCTTGGGCTGTTGTTAGTCCTCGCGTTTATCTTTTCTATGGTCCTTTGCATCATTCGTCCTATGCATCGCGATAATGTGCATATTATTGCTCGTGTGTTTTCAGCCGCAGCGCCAGTACTTGGCGTTAAAGTGGTGAAGCGTTTTGCTACAACCACTGAGCATTCAGATACCGAGGCGACGCAAACGGTTGAGTCTGTGGTTGAGCAAAAGCAGCCAAAGATTTTCCTTGCGAATCATCAAAACAACTTCGATTTATTTACACTAACCAGATTGGTGCCAAAATCTACCGTGAGTCTAGGCAAGAAAAGCTTGGCTTGGATGCCGTTATTTGGACAAATTTACTGGTTGTCTGGCAACATTCTTATTGATCGAAAAAACCGCCACAGTGCGTTTGAAACCATGGCAAACACAGTTAAGAAGATGAAAGATAAGTTGCTGTCGGTGTGGATTTTCCCTGAAGGTACCCGTTCACGCGGCCGTGGTTTACTGCCATTCAAAGTGGGTGCATTCCATACTGCTATTGCTGCACAGGCGCCGATTATTCCGGTGATTGCCTCGTGCCAGAATCATATCAACCTAAACCGCTGGAACAATGGCGTAGTGATTGTTGAAATGATGCAGCCTATTTTAACCAAAGGCTTAGATAAAGCGGATGTGAAAGAGCTGTGCCAAAAAGTGCACGATAAAATGTCTGAGCGTTTGGCTACCTTGAATCAGGAAGCCAAAGCCATGATGCAGCCTAAGCAAGGCGCTACCAGCTAGGTTCTCTTAGTTAGAGCTGGTGCTTTAAGCTAGCTGTATATTGCTACACGATTTTGATTAAGCCGCTGAAACTTCAGCGGCTTAATTATTTGGGCTTAGGGCGCAGCACGTTGTCCAAAATATCATTAACTCGCCACGGCGACATAAGGTATAATCTGCCCACTTTAAGCCAGTTTATTTATTACGGAGTGTTTCATGTCTATCGAACGTCAACTACAAGAGCAGCTAGCGGAAAACCGCGAAATTGTCAGCGCGCTACTTGATGATGGCTCAGCGCCAGATGCTGAATACACTATCGAGCACCACTTTTCGTCAACTAACTTTGACCGTTTAGAAAAGGCGGCAGTTGATGCCTTTAAACTGGGTTATGAAGTGAATGACGCTGAAGAAATGGAACTAGAAGACGGCTCAATCATCTACTGTTTTGATGCTATTGCTCACCATGAACTAAAAGTTGAGCTACTTGATGAAGCGGCGAAACAACTACTTGAACTTGCAGCTAAGCAAAAAGTCGATTACGACGGCTGGGGCACTTACTTCATGGGTGATGAAGAGTTCGAAGAAGACGAGCAGCTACACTAGTCACTCACAGTGATTCAGATATAAAAACGCCCCAAACTGCTTGGGGCGTTTTTGTTGTGTTGTATGTGAGTGCTCGCCTATTCGTCGCTACCTTCCACATAAATACGTGAGCAGTTACGACCACCTTGTTTGGCTTGATAAAGTGCTTTATCAGCGCCTGATAGCCAGTTAGAAGTGTTTACCACTCCATCATTTAGCTCGTTAATACCTAGGCTTACCGTTACGCTAATTTTGCGATTGTCGTGAATGATCTCAGATGCTTCAATTTTCTGACGTAAACGCTCAGTAAAGTTAAGCGCGTCTTCTGCAGATGTTTTGGCTAACACAATTGCAAACTCTTCACCGCCATAGCGGCCTGCACAATCGGTCTCACGCAGTGACTGCTTGAGAATATGGGCGATGTTTTGAATCACTTTGTCACCGGCAGGGTGGCCGTACTTATCATTCACTTGCTTGAAGTGGTCGATATCGAGCATCACTAAGGTAGCTGAGTCCTGATAGCGAGCAAAGCGCTCAAACTCGCGCTCCATACAGTGTTGCCAGTGGCGGCGATTATGTAGCTGAGTTAAGCCGTCTGTTTGGCTTAGCTGCTCAAGTTGCTCGTTGGCAGTTTTAAGTTGTAGCTTGTTAATCGCAATATCAGTCACGTCATAAATAATAATACTGATATGGGTAATCTTACCTGTGAGTGACGCCAGAGGCAGCAGAGTGATGTTTTGGTACATAGCATCTGCGCGGCCTGTGATAGGGCGGTAGTTTTTAAACTTAAACACATACGGGCGCTGTTCCCAGCTGATAAAGGTGCGGTTTTTAAGTAAAAATACCGACTCCATTTTTTGCTTTAGCCAGCTTTCAGGCAGATCGGGGAATTGCTCGAACAGGTTTTTGCCTTTAATCGAGTTTGGCGACACGCCGCTGTGGTTTTCCATAAAACCATTCCACAGCTGAATATTGTAATTAGCATCGAGTACCACTAAGCCGACTTCAATGGTTTGCACCATATCGATTAGCCAATGCAGCTCATTCATTGCACTTTGGTCATTTGACATCGCTATAGTCCGGCCTTAATCAAGTAGGTACCCAAGCTTGTAATTTAGCGTTGGGATTGAGTCTTCAGTAAATAGCAATAACAGGTCGCATTGGATGTTGTAATCTTCAATGCGATAGTTGATTTCCATCGCTAAGGTACGTTGCCATTTGTCTGAGTTGTCGTGGATTAAATCATTCACTGTGCAGTGACGGCCCAATACCACTGGGTGGCTTTGGCTGAACTTCATGTCTAATTGTTCAGAAATACCATTTAAGAACGCGCCGATCAGCACATTACCTGTGTCGATCATCACTTCCATTTCAGTGGTTGGATTCTCAGGATTAGACAGCCCCATCAGTTTCGCCATGTCTTCAAAGCTTGAGTCATGGAACAATAATAATGCTTCACCTGCGACGCCTGCGCCGATAAAACCCTGACACAAAGCCGAGACGGTATCGTTTTCTTCTGTTGCCTTTAGCGCCATGGTGAGCTCGCTCACCTCGAGCACATTAACATTAGGGATCGGTAACAGTACGAATACATCGAGCAGTTTTGCCAATAAATCAGCCGCGCGCCCCATAGCCACGTTAGCAATTTCCTGACAGGCATCGCGCATGTCAACTTTAACTAATGGTTTTTCATCTTCGGGGGCTTTTTGCGCAAGCGTGAGGATGCCGTATTCTTGCAGAATATGGCTAATGGCATCTGCACTAACGGGTTTTTGAATAAAGTCTAATGCCCCAAGCGCTTTAACCCGCTCATGGGCTTTAATTTGGATATCGCCGGAAACCACGATAATCAGGGCTGGAAGATCTTCTTGCTGCACAGTTTGCAGCACTTCGTAGCCGTCCATGACTGGCATGTTGAGATCGAGAAATACAATCTCACCTTTACCGGCGCGGATCACTTCTAAACCTTCAGCACCATTTGTCGCAAATGACACCTCAACATCCCATTCTTTGGGTAAGGTACGTGCCATTTGTTTACGTGCTAAGGCCGAGTCATCACATATCAATACTGGGATGGTCATGTTGACTGGTTATCCTTGTCGCTCTAAAAACGTTTGAAATCGAGAATGATGACTAGCTAAAACACTCAGTTATTGAGTTTTTATCAATCCGATATTGCTAGGAGCAGAGCGGTTTAATTAATTTATTCTGACGACACTGGCTTGTACTACTTGCTCAAAAGTACTGCTAGTTATTTTGTACTGCTGAAGGCTACAAATTAAAAATACATTTTGGATCAATTGTAGCCGCTTTTACCCACAACCTTGTGTGCAGCCGTTTTATTATTCCTGTGTCAGGCACTTGAACCCTGCATTCTAAGCCCTTTTGCGAGCTATTAGTATGACAGATAACAATATTTCGACATGTTATAACTAATTGCTACATACACCAAATGTGTTAGTCTAAAAACTGGACTGACCAGTAAAGGAATATTTCATGGAGAGAAACATTGTCAAGGTAACGATTGAAGATAGCATTGCGTTTGTCGAGCTTAATCGCCCGGATAAGTACAACGCGCTTAACTTTGAGATGTTTAAAGCAATTGATAAAACCATTAAAAAACTGGCCAAACAGCGCGGCGTGGCAGCAGTGATCCTTTCTGGTAGTAATGCGAACTTCTGCTCGGGTATCGATATAAAAGCGGTATCAAAATCGCCGATGCAAATGGTTAAGCTGTTGTTTAAGTGGCTGCCGGGAAATGCCAATCTTGCTCAACGAGTATCGATAGGTTGGCAGCGCTTGCCAATTCCAGTCATCGCAGTAATTGAAGGCGTTTGTTATGGCGGCGGTACGCAAATTGCGCTAGGCGCTGACTTTCGCATCGCTGCACCAGATGCTAAGTTGTCGATTATGGAGGCGCGTTGGGGCTTAGTGCCTGACATGGCAGGTCTCGCCGGGCTAAGACAAATTATGAACAAAGATAAAGCCATGCGTTTGAGTCTGCTGGCTGAAGTGATTGAAGCTAATGAGGCTAAAGAACACGGCTTAGTCACTGAAGTCGTTGCAGACCCACACGCCCATGCGCTTAATCTTGCTAAGCAAATTGCTAATATGTCGCCCGACGCCAATGCCGCTATCAAACTCAGCATTAATTACAGTTGGAGCGGCAGCGTACGCCGTTTGTTAAGCCGTGAGTCATTGAGTCAGGTGAAGATTTTATTGGGCAAAAACTGGCGTATTGCAGGGGTTAGACAAACCAAGAACCCTGAAAAGCAATACAAGCCGAGGCAGTCTGGCTGGTAAATTTGCTTTTAGATAACAGTGAATTGTAAAGCGATGGCGATTAGCCATCGCTTTTTAGTTTTTGTTTTAGGCTATCTACAGCAGAAGGTAATAGGTTCATTATTGTCAATTGGCTCAGCTAAGCCGTGATCTTAGTAACATTTTGCTAACTAAGGTGTTTTTAGATTCATATTTGTCATTGTTTCTTGTTATATTGCCGCCTCAAATTTTCAGTTAATAATGGATTAGTACGATGCAAGCGTTTTTCGAGCGAATGCTGTGGGGTAGTCGTTTAACAGTTTTGTTTGGCGTGATGGCTTGTGCCATGGGTGCTGTCGCGATTTTTGTGATGGGGTTGTTTGATCTTATCCACTTATTCGATTTATTGATTAAGTACATGATGTCGGCGAGTCATGCTGTGCGTAATGAACTGGTCATGGTAGTGGTTGAGCTGCTAGATACCTTCTTGCTTGGTGCTGTGATGCTGATTTTCTCGTTCGGGTTATACGAGTTATTTATCAGTAATATTGATGCGGCGGAAAAGAGTGAAACTGGCGGCAAAATTTTAGTGATCAACAACATCGACTCGCTAAAGAGCAAGTTAGGTAAAGTCATCCTAATGATGCTAGTGATTAAAGTATTTTCTTACTTTAACGAGATGAAGCCAGAAAGCATGCTTGACCTTCTTTATATGGGCGTCGTTGTGGTGCTGGTTGCTGGGGCGTTAATGCTAACCAAAGATAAACCAAAGCCATAAGCAATCGTATTTAGCATTGACCCTTAAAACGGCGGCCTAATAGGTCGCCGTTCTTCTTGAAAAACCGCGAATGTAATTTAGCGCTTCCTGCCAGCCTGTTTCTGTAGTGATATTCAAATCTAGTTGATGTTGGCTGTAGTAACGCACAGGCTTGATTTGGTTCTTCATATTGCGCTCTTGAGCTTGCTCTTGCGAGATAGGGTGGCCATCGCGTGACTGTAAATCAAGTATTGGCATCGATAAAATTTGTAGCTGCTGTGCAACTGACAGCATTTCTTTGCCTGACACCATTTCTTGCTCAAATGCGCGATACGGGTTGATGACGACTAGGGTATCGGGCGTCGGAATTTTCCTTTGATACAGCAGCTGGGTGACAATTGCCGCGCTGTCATCAAGAGCAATAATCATGCGCTTTCCTGGATAAGGCTTAACTATTTCTGCGAGTTGGTTGATGGTCTCAGTTAGTTGTGAGTGCTGAAAGTTTTGCTGCTCAAGCAGTTGGTCGCTATCAAATTTGGGCGTCGCTTGTGTGGTATCGAGACTTAGCTGATTTTTGCCAGCTTTACTGACTTCATCTGCAGCTGTGGCAAAGTTAGGGTAATACAAGCCAATAGTGGGAGTGACACTCACCGTCGCCCAGCCATGTTGATTTAGGTGAGTGCGCAAGTAGCCAGCCACACCAGCAGCTTGCGCATTGGCATTTGAGCGGCCAACGATTATGGCAGCGCCTAACCTTAGTTTGCCTTGCCAGGGGCGCACTAATACGGTCGAAGGCTTGTTGTCTATGGTGATTTGCTTAACTTCATCAGCATTAACCTTGTGAATACTGGCACTAGCACCTTGATGGAATAGGACTAATGCAACAAAGCTTAATGCTTGGAATATAACTCTTTGATAGTTGTGATGCTTGGTGAAACTCAGCAAAGCATGCCTCATGTCTGTTAACACGTGTGCGGGCGATGCAATAAGTGTATCGCTTTTATCAGGAAAATCGTATCGCTAGCAACTCATTCGGTGATTTATACCGCTTTTTGAGCTATTCCGTACCCATTGCAAACAGCTTTTGAATACAAAAAGGCCTCGCATTGCAGAGCTGCGAGGCCTTTGAAAGATTGACTAGTCGCTAAGGTTAGAAGTTAGCCTGTAAGTCTTAGAGCAGGACTTACGCGTGACTAACTAACACCATACGAATGGCGTCTAGCTGCAATTGGCTGTCATCCATATAAGCACTTAGCTCGGCCATTTGATTACGGATAAAGTCGAGCTCTTCATCACGAATATTCGGGTTAACCGCTTTTAGTGCCTCAAGACGCTCAAGCTCGCCTGTTAACTGCTCAGTCATGGCGTGACGCGAGTTATCAACTAATTGTGCCAGCGCCTGCTCAGCATGCTCTTGGGCCTGAGTAAATAGTGGGTGCAGAATTGGCTGTGAAGCATTAACTAGCTTGCTAGCGATATGACGGTTTACCGCGCTTAGCTGCTTATCAAAGCTGTCGTAATCGACTTTGTCTGCCATGTTGTTGCCATTTTTATCCAGTAATACGCGGATAGGGGTAGGCGGCAAGTAGCGGTATAGACCGCTTGATTTCGGCGCAGATGCATCAGCCATGTAGATAAGCTCTAAGAACACAGTGCCAGCAGGCAGAGCTTTGTTCTTTAAGATTGCGACGCTAGTGGTGCCGGTTTCTGAGCTGGTGATTAGATCAAGACCAGTTTGCACTAGCGGGTGTTCTTGCGAGATAAACGCAATATCGTCACGTGACAGCGCAGTATCTCGGTCAAAAGTGACGGTAATGCCATCTTCAGGTAGACCAGGGTAAGTAGGGAACATCATGTGCTCAGTTGGGCGCAAAATGATTGAGTTTTCACCTCTATCTTCTTGTTCCACACCTAAAATGTCCCACAAACGGATCACTGAGCCAATAAGGCCGGTGTCGTTATCGCGCTCTGCTAGACGGTAGATAAGCGCGTTAGCGCGCTCGCCGCCATGAGAGTTAATTTCTAGCAGTTTATCGCGGCCTTGTTCCATGGCTTGTTTAAGCTCTTTGTAGCGTGTTTGCGTGTGGTTTAGCAGCAGTGTCATGGCTTCTTCGTCATCCGACTGGATAACGTCAAGCAGCTGTTCACTAAACTCGTTAAATAGCACGTGACCACTTGGGCAAGTTAGCTCAAAGGCGTTTAGGCCTTCATGATACCAACGCATAATGCGCTCTTGAGCTGTGTCTTTTAAGTATGGCAGGTGAATTTCAATGTCATTCTTCTGGCCAATACGGTCAAGGCGACCAATACGCTGCTCAAGTAAATCTGGGTTTAGCGGCAAATCGAACAACACCAGATGGCTAGCAAACTGGAAGTTACGACCTTCAGAGCCAATCTCTGAGCAAATAAGTGCCTGAGCGCCCCCTTCTTCTTGGGCGAAGAAAGCGCCAGCTTTGTCGCGCTCTATAATCGACATGCCTTCGTGGAATACCGTGGCAAGAATACCTTCACGGGTGCGCAACGCCTCTTCAAGGCTCAGTGCGGTTTCTGCCTGACTGGCAATAATTAACACTTTTTTGCTGCGGTGTTCTTTAAGGAAATCAATCAACCAGTCAACACGCGGGTCGAACTTCCACCATTGAGTGTTAGCATCAAATGCTTGGAACATTTTCTCTGGGCTGAGTGCTTGCTGAGCATTCTGCAGAGGTGTTTTATGATCGCTCATCATTGCACTGACGCGCGCCGCGGTTAGGTATTGGTCTGGCATTGTTTGACCGTGGGCGTGGAAGTGACGCTTAGGGAAGCCTTTAACCGAGGCGCGGCTATTACGATACAATACGCGGCCTGTGCCGTGGCGGTCTAGTAGCTCTTGTAGTAGTTCTTCTCGGGCACTTTGCTGCTGCTCCTCATCAATATCATCAGCCTGAATAAGATTGATGCTTGGCATGATGTCTTTTTCAGACAATAGCTCAGTTAGGCTGTTGATCACGCCATCGTTTAGCTTGTTGCCGCTATCAAGTGCTTCCGCTGCATCGGCGACATCTTTGTAGCTTTCTTCCTCAGCTGAGAAGGCTTCATAGTCATAAAAACGGTCTGGGTCTAACAGACGTAGACGGGCAAAGTGGCTTTGGTGACCTAGTTGATCTGGAGTAGCTGTTAGCAGCAGCACACCTGGGACCGCCTGGCTCAAGGCTTCTACTACTTGATAAGCGCGGCTTGGCTTGTCTTCAGACCATTCAAGGTGATGCGCTTCGTCGACCACCATTAAGTCCCAATCGGCATCAATGGCTTGCTCTAAACGGCGCTTTTTGCGCAGCAGTTCGAGCGAACAGATGACCAGTTGTTCGGTGTAGAAAGGGTTGTCGTTGTCAGCAAATGCTTCAACACAGCGGTCTTCATCAAATACTGAAAAACGCAGGTTAAAGCGGCGCAGCATTTCCACTAACCACTGGTGGCGTAATGTGTCTGGCACAATAACCAGTACGCGCTCAGCACGGCCTGTAAGCAGTTGTTGGTGGATGATTAAACCCGCTTCGATGGTTTTACCTAAACCGACTTCGTCAGCCAGTAATACACGCGGTGCATAACGGCGACCTACTTCATGGGCGATCCATTGTTGGTGAGCAATCAACCCGACGCGCGGGCCTTGCTGGCCTAGCAGATCTGAAGTCGCCAATTGATGACGCAACTTTTGGCATTGGTAGCGAATACCAAAACGCTCTAAACGGTCGATTTGACCCGCAAATAAGCGATCTTGCGGCTTGTTGAAGCGAATGTTGTGGTTAAGCATGGTTTCACGCAGACTTACCGTTTCTTGGGTTTCGTTGTGAGTACCGTGGTAAATAACTAGCTTGTCTGACTCTTCAACTTCAGCCACTGTCATGGTCCAACCTTCGCCACTCTCAATCGAGTCGCCTGGATTGAATATCACTCGGGTTAGCGGTGCTTCATCGCGAGAAAACATGCGGTTCTCGCCGGTGGCAGGAAACATCACGGTCACCATGCGACCTTCAATTTGTACAACGGTACCTAATCCAAGCTCAGATTCAGTATCACTAATCCAGCGCTGACCAAGGGCAAATGGCATCTTCAACAACTCTCTTAATAGCGGGCAAATAAAAAAGGGGGCGTATGTTAAACCAAAGCAGTCTAGATTGAAATTCTAGCATTGATAAAAGCTGTGATTGTGGCTTTTATTGAAAACATAAATTATCTAAGACACAAAAATGTCATAGCTAGATATTAGTGTGGATTTATTGCCATAACAAAGGAACTCAATAGATTAAAAGCTGAGCAAACACAGTTTTGAACTCCTAGCTTAATCGGACTTTTTAATGTTAAATGAAGTTAGCGCTAGATTTTTCTTGCCCATGACTAACCTCAACCTAGGAGCTTGCTACACCGACAATGTCATAAAAATAGCCATAAAAATAGCCCAATAAACACTGTGGAGGCACCATGAAGCAAAACGACAAGAAGTTGTTTGTACTGGATACCAATGTGTTACTGCACGAGCCATTAGCGATTTACTCGTTTAAAGAACATGATGTGATTGTTCCGATGACAGTGCTAGAAGAGCTTGACACCATTAAGGATAGAAAGCGCGATGTCAGCCGCGACGCCCGAGTCGCCATTAGGGCCTTAGAAGACATTTTAGGAGGCTCCATCACCCCGGAGCAAATTGTCAGCGGCGTGCCACTGCCTGTGCGTCCAGGTAGAACCGACGCCAGTGGTACGTTATCCATCTTCCCCGACCATCAACTAGAATTTGACAGCCACTCTCTCCCCGACGACAACAACGACAACCGCATCATCAACTCTGCCTACTACCTACAGCAACAATATCAACCTCGCCAAGTCGTGCTGGTTACCAAAGACATCAATATGCGCCTTAAAGCTAAAGGTGCAGGCATTGAACGGGTAGAGGATTACCGCACCGACCAATTAATCGATGATATTCGTTTCCTTGCTAAGGGCTTTTACGAGGTTGAAGGGGACTTTTGGCAGCATGTCGATGATGTGACCAGCGAGCGCCAGGGGCGGCACACTGTGCATCAAGTGCCAAGAGAGCACTTTGGCAATGAACCGTTTTATATCAACCAGTATTTGATAGACCAAGACACTGAGTTTTGCGGCAGGATCAGCGCTAAATCTGAAAGCAGTATCGACATCGTCGATCGCGGTCGTGATCGTCTAGAAAACTACGAAGCCTGGGGCGTGAAACCGAAAAATGTTTATCAAGGCATGGCGCTTGATGCCTTGCTTGACCCAGATATCGAACTGGTCATTCTAACTGGACCTGCTGGTTGCGGTAAAACCTTGTTGGCAATGGCAGCAGCCCTTGAGTTAGTGGTTGAGCGTAAACGCTACGATAAAGTTATTGTGACCCGTAATACTCCTGAGATTGCCGAGTCGATTGGTTTTTTACCAGGTACAGAAGAAGAGAAAATGGCGCCTTGGCTGGCGGCTATTACCGATACGCTTGAGGTGCTGCACAAAAACGATGTCAACCCTACTGGCAGTGTTAATTACATTATGGAGAAGGCTAATATTCAGTTTAAGTCGATTAACTTTATGCGCGGCCGCTCGATTCAAAACTCTGTAGTGATCCTCGATGAATGCCAAAACTTAACCGCATCGCAAATTAAAACCTTAATTACCCGTATGGGTGAGGGCTCAAAGCTTATTTGTAGCGGCAACTTGGCGCAAATTGACTCAACCTACTTAACTGCAGTGACCTCAGGGCTGACTTATATTGTTGAACGTTTTAAAGATTTTGAGGGTAGTGCCAACGTGTATCTAAATGGCGTGGTACGCTCTCGTTTAGCTGAGTTTGCTGAAGAGCATTTATAAGTGTTGTTATATCGAGTAGGCGCTGTTGCAGCGCCTTCAATCTAGATTCAAACCGTACAATCAAGCAGTGAGCTACGTAGCCTAGATAGTAACTTGGATTAGAGACGGTAACTTGGATTAGAGACAGTGACTTGGATTCGGTTAGTAACATGGCAGTTAAACTAGGTAGTCAGCTGGCTACACACAAGGGTTAATAGCTTGTGTCAAATTGACACAGGTCGCTCAGCACAAGCGCAATCGCGTTACTTAAGCGATACCGCGCTCAACAACTGCGTCTCAAATCGCACAACAAACTGATTAATTAGTCTAATTTACCCTTGATTAGGGTGCGTTTATTGCTAACTTCTTGATACTATTCCTGCGATGATTTTTGTATGCGCGTTCTATACTTATCTGGCTTATTTATTTTTATGCTAGACCAGCATGACTGGCTTTGTGCGCTTTCCAAGGTTGCTAAATGAATCCGAACGAATCTGAATTACAGTTAAAAGCTCCAATTCAAAAGAATTATAACCGGGCTGTATTTTACACCTACATAGGTGTAATTGTGATGGCGTTGCTTACTGCGGTGGTGTTTTTTGAGAGACAGAAAACCCAGCAAATTGAGCTGCGCGAAGATCAAATTGCCCGTCACGTACTGCAAATTGACTTATTGTTAGAGTCGAGTATTCGTGCGGTGAAGAGCTTACGCAATGTGGCTGTCGACCATTTACGTTTGGGCGAACTTGTGCGCAAAGAGCGCTTACCTCAGTATGAAAAGTTTAATGAAGATGGCCAATTCTTCACCCTCGAGCCAAGTTACGCCAAATCAGGTGAGCCTTTTACTAACATGGGGCGCATTACCGGTACTGGCTCCCTTGATGGTCGCAGTGAGCAGTTTTATCAAGAGCTAGAAATGCTGTTCGAGCTGTCGTTATCTTTCCCGGTGGCGAAAGAAGCAGCGCCAAAAGCGTCATCGATTTACTACATCTCTAAACGCCGCATGATGTCGCTATACCCTTGGGCTACTGAGGAGCAAAGATTTAGAGAAGAGTTACTCAATAAGCAGCAATTTAAACTAACTACGCCTGAGATTAATCCACAGCGCACGGTGGCTTGGAGCGGCGCGTATGTTAACGAGGTAGATCAGGGCCTGCTAACCACTTTAGGTATTCCAGTTTATTTAGAAGATGACTTTATCGGCTCAATTAATCTGGATATGAAGCTGTCGTCTCTGGCGAAACAAATTCGTACCTACTTTAGAATGCCGGGTACAGTAATTTTGCTCGATCAACGCAATAATATTGTGTCTCACAGTGACTTTGATTCAAGCGAAATGAACCGTGTATACCACATTAGCCAGCGCATTCCATCTGAGCTGCACTCATTGTCCGAGCAGGAGCTGTTTGAAGCTAACGAAGGCATCTTACGTAACGGTTATTATATTCACGCGATTGCGCTGCATAACGCGCCTTGGCGCTTACTGTATTTGCAAGAAAAAGACGAGCTATTTAAAGACTCTTGGGAAAAGCTGCAGCTTACCTTCTTGATGGTTGTTTTAGCGCTATCTGTTCTGGTTACCATTGTGCACTGGCAAACTCGCCGCGCATTCGTTAGCCCTGCATCGCGACTACTGTCGCACCTTGATGCTTGCTCACAATCACCAATAAAACCACCGCAGCAAATTACTCCCGGTTGGGAGCCGTGGTTTGCCTTGGTTAGCCGCATTTTTGATGAGAACGAGCAATACACCAAAAACCTTGCTGAGCAGAACAAGCGCCTTGATAACTTGGTTGCCCGCCGTACTCAACGTCTACGTGAATCGACCGAGCGTCGAGAGCGCGAATTTGCATTGCTGCGATCCTTAATTGACTCAATTCCAGAGGCGATTATCTTTAAAGACAAAGAAGGTAAATACCTAGGCTGTAATAAGTCTGCTGAGCGCATGCTAGGTTTTACCGAGTCTGAAATTATCGGTTTGACTTCGGTTGAGCTTGATAGCCCAGAGCAAGGTCAGCGCGGTCTTAATGAAGATAAGCGCGTACTGCAGGATAAAAAACCATTCCGCTATCAAGAGAAGATTGATATCTCTGGTAAGCCAATCTTATTCGACACTCTGAAACTGCCGTTTTATAACCGCCGTGGCGACCTGCTTGGTTTGATTTCGGTATGGCGTGACATTACCCACGAGTATGAGTCTGCTGAGCAGTTGCGCTTGTCTGAAGAGCGTTACCATTTGGCGATGGATGCGGTAGAGGACGGCCTGTGGGATTGGTATTTAGACTCAGAGCAGATCATTTGCAACCCGGCGTTTTACTCTATGCTTGGCTATCAGCCAAATGAGTTCCCGGCGCTAATGAGTTCTATTGATAAGCTGATTTCGCCTGATGATTTAGACCGAGTGCAAGAAATGCGCGGTAAGTACTTAAACGACCCACAAGGGGCGTATGAAGTAGAGTTTCGTATGCGCGGTAAAGATGGCAGCTACTTGTGGATCTTATCTCGTGGTCGTGCGGTCGAGTTTTACGAGACTGGCGCAGTCAAACGTATGGTCGGTACTCACAAAGACATTACCCGCCAGAAGAGTAACGAGGTGGCACTGCTTGAAGCTAAGCAGGATGCAGAATCGGCCAACATGTATAAGAGTGAATTCCTGGCGAACATGAGTCACGAAATTCGCACGCCGATGAACGCCATTATTGGTATGTTGCAGCTGGCGCAGCGCACTCAGCTAACGTCGCAGCAGCAAGATTACCTTGATAAAGCTGGCTTCTCGGCGCAATCGCTACTGCGCATTATTAATGACATTCTCGACTTTTCGAAAATTGAGGCGGGTAAGCTGGAGCTTGAAAGAGTATCGTTCCCGCTCGATAAAGTGCTTGATCATGTTATCGACATGAACGCCATTAAGGCGCAAGAAAAAGGCGTTGAGCTGCTGCTTTATGCACCGGTCACTGCTGGTCTGATTCTTAATGGTGACCCGCTGCGTTTAGGTCAGGTATTGATTAACTTGCTATCTAACGCAGTTAAATTTACCCAGGAAGGTGAGATTGAGCTGGGCTGCGAAGATGTGGGCGAGCGCGATCACCGCATCACCATGAAATTCTGGATCCGCGATACTGGTATCGGTATCAGCAAAGAGCAGCAAGCCAGTCTGTTTGATGCTTTCTCGCAAGCGGATGGCTCTACAACACGTAAATACGGTGGTACAGGCCTAGGTCTATCAATTAGTAAACATCTGGTTTCTATGATGGGCGGCACTATGGAAGTAGAGTCTGAGTTAGGTGTCGGCTCAACCTTTAGCTTTACCATTAGCTTTGAAATCGCTGAAGAAAATACTGCTGCGCCGCTAGTGGTGCCAGAGCAGCTTAATAATCTCACCACGCTTGTGGTAGACGATAACCCAAGTGCGCTGCAGATTTACTCGTCGGTAATGGAAGACTTTAGCTTTGATGTCGCCACTGCTAGCAGTGGCCAGCGCGCATTGGATATCTTGCAAAAGCAACATATCGACTTGCTATTACTTGACTGGATGATGCCAGAAATGTCAGGCCGTGATGTGCTAGATGCCTTAGATGCCATGGTGGCAGATGGCCGCATTGCTAAGCGCCCTGTGGTGTTCTTAATGACAGCTTATACTTCTGAACCACTAGAAGAAGAGGTCGAGCAAGACTCAATTCACGCCGTGTTGCAAAAGCCATTTAAAGCATCTGCTCTGTTTGATGAAATCATCACTGCCTTTGCTAAAGAGCCTAAGCTTAATGCGATACCGGTAAGGGAAGAGCCTACTGAGGCGACTGACTCAGGTTTAGTACTGCTGGTGGAAGATAACTTTATTAACCAGCAAGTGGCTTCAGAGTTGTTGAAGAGTGCAGGTTATGAAGTCGTGCTGGCGGATAATGGTCAAATCGCCCTTGATTTGATTGATACCCGCCCATTTGATGCCGTGTTAATGGATATTCAAATGCCAGTGATGGATGGTTTAACTGCGGCGGCTGAGCTGCGTAAGCGCTACTCGCCAGAGGAAATGCCGATTATTGCTATGACAGCGCATGCGATGTCAGGCGATAGAGAAAAGAGCTTAGCTGCGGGAATGAATGCCCATATTACTAAGCCAATTGTATTGACTGAGCTGTTCGAAACCCTCACCCACTGGATTGAGTATAAGAACAACGCCAAGGGTTAAGGCCAGCTGTTAACATTTGGGTCTCAGTAACAATTGGGTCAGAGTAAAATGTTAACTGCAAATATTAACAAAGGGGTTGTAGCCAAGCTACAACCCCTTTTGCTATCTATGACATTGCGGATCTATCTCGCTATCAATAATAAACTGCCAATAACTAACCGCCGACAACGAGCGACACCGCAATCACTGACATCATTACGCCTACAAGAAATTCCAGTATTTGCCATGATCTTGGCTGCTTAAATAACGGCGCGAGAAAGCGCGCGCCATAAGCTAGTGAGAAAAAGAATACCAAAGATGCCAATACAGCTCCGGCGCCAAACAAGAATTCATCTGGCTGATATTGAGTCGAGATAGAGCCAAGCAACACCATGGTATCGAGGTACACATGCGGGTTGAGCCAGGTAAAAGCGAGGCACATTAAAATGGCTTGCATTGGCGAGCTAGCCGACTTGTCATCAGCAACCAGCGCATGCTTGCTGGTAAATGCAGATTTAAAGCTCAGTAAGGCATAAACACTGAGAAACAGCGCGCCGCCATAGCGGGCAAAGACTTCAATTTGCGGAAACTGGTTCACGATAGCGCCAAAACCTGCCACCCCTAAGCTAATCAGAATTGCATCAGAAATTGCACACACCAATGCGACAGCAAACACATGTTGTCGTTTTAATCCTTGCTTTAATACGAATGCATTTTGCGAACCAATAGCGAAAATAAGTGACAGGCTAAGGGTAAAGCCGGCGAGAAATGTGGTCATAAATAATGTCAGTTGGGTTTGTTGGTTAACTGATTAACTATTAAATTAAGCGCGTTAGTTTAGCTTTGATGAATGTTGTGAGCAATGTAAGGCTTATAGTGAAGGTTTGAATTTTGATACTCTTTATATCAAAGTTGTAATATCCCGCCTTACATCAGCCAAATGAGGGGTTTACTCTGACCCAACTTAAGCGCCTTATGATGATAAACCCCTGTGAGATTGCTAAAATACGCGGCAGATTTATTTATGAGTGTTAATTATGTCAGCCGATCAAACGCGAGCAAGTGCCATAGCGGCGCCAAAAGCCACAGCGACGAAAAAGGCCACAGCTATGCAAGAAACAGCGCAGGAAATCCAAGATGTATCGTTTGCTCAATTAGACTTGCAGCTGCAACTGATGGCGCGTTTGAGTGATATTAATTACCTCAAGCCGACACCTATTCAAATAAAGGCCATCCCAGAAGTGTTATCTGGTAAAGATTTACTTGCTGGCGCGCAAACCGGAACTGGCAAAACTGCAGCCTTTGCTTTGCCGATAATTAGCCGTTTGCTTGAGGCCGGCGAGTTAACTATTGCTGAGCAGGCTGACGAAGTTAATGGTAGCAGCGCTACGATAACCGCCATTGAGACAAATGCTCCCAAAGCCTTAGTACTTGCACCTACAAGGGAGTTGGCTGTGCAGGTTCAGCAAGCATTTGAGCAGTTTACACTAAACCTTGACGTGAATGGTCACTCACTAAAAACCGTGGTGGTTTATGGTGGTGTCAGCAGCGATAAACAAAAACAACAGCTTGCTGGTGGGGTTGATATTGTGGTGGCAACGCCCGGGCGTTTGTTAGACCTTAATCGTCAGCGTTTAGTTGATTTGCGTAAAGTGCAAACCCTAGTGCTTGATGAAGCTGACCGTATGTTGGATATGGGATTTCGCGATGAAATCATTGAGGTTTTAAAGCGTTTGCCAAAACAAAGGCAGACCTTGTTGTTCTCCGCCACACTTGATGATCGCATCTATAAATTCAGTCGCCGTCTGGTGCAATCGCCGAAAGTGGTTGAAGTGGCAAGTCGTAATCAAACCGCAGCCAAAATTACCGAGCGAGTGTTCAATGTCGATGCTGCTAAAAAGCAGCATTTACTCAATAAACTGCTTAAAGTTAACGATTGGTCGCAAGTGTTGGTGTTTAATCGCAAAAAACAGGACGTTGATGCAACGGTGAGCTTTTTAAATCAGCTCGGTACAAGTGCTGCCGCGTTTCATGCCGACTTGTCACAAGCTAAGCGCGAGCATGTACTGGCAGAATTCAAAGCGGGTGAAGTTAGAGTTTTGGTGGCGACCGATGTAGCTGCCCGTGGACTCGATATTGAGCAGCTTCCAGCTGTGATTAATATGGAGCTGCCATTTCAAAGTGCTGATTACGTTCATCGAATTGGTCGCACAGGCCGAGCGGGGCAAGCGGGCGAGGCGATCACCCTATTAAGTGTCGATGATGAGCCATTACTGATTAAGCTAGAGGCTTTGCTTGATAGACGTTTGCCGCAGCAATGGTATCCAGGTTTTGAGCCTGATTTAACCCAGGTTGCACCAGTAACCCGTAAGACTAAAAAGGGTTCGCTAAAACAACAAGCGAGAAAGGCCGCGCTTGCTCGCTCAGCTAAAAAACGCTAGTCGTGCTATCGACAAAGGGCATTGAGATACCTGCTATCTGACAGATTAAACTGAGTTTGATAATCCAGTTCAAGGAAGAGAAATGCGAAACAACGAGACATCTATTTTTGCAGATAATCAACTACTAGGCATTCATCATGCCGCGATTATTTGCAGTGACTATGCTGTTTCGAAAGCCTTTTATACCCAGATATTAGGGCTTGAGGTAATTGCAGAGAACTACCGCGCTGAGCGTGATTCATACAAGCTTGATTTACGCCTGCCTGATGGCTCGCAAATTGAGCTGTTCTCTATGCCAAAGGCTCCCGCGAGGCCAAGTTATCCTGAAGCACAGGGATTGAGGCATCTAGCGTTTAAGGTAAAGGATATTCACGCCTTTGTGGATTATCTCACTCAGCAAAATATCGCTGTCGAGCCAGTCCGCACTGACCCATACACCAATAAACTCTTCACCTTTTTTGCTGATCCAGATGATTTGCCGCTGGAGTTGTACGAGATAGAGTAATATTGAGCGCCTTAATGAAAGGCTTAAACTCAACTTTTAACCCACCCTTTAACCCAATAGATGAAGAAACGCTAATCAAGTGATAGCTTCTTTCACAAGCGTGAAAACGTTATTATAGCGACGTTTTTAATCCTGCTAATTTTGGAGACCAGGTACATCATGCAAGCATCGGGCTTTCTTCCCATTCTAAAGCGCATTGATCAAAGTAAAATCTTTCAAGGCTTCGTCATTTTTGTGATTGTCGTATCCGCATTATCTATTGGTGCGCATACCTACCAACTACCTTTGTGGCTTGAAAAAAGCTTATATATTCTCGATTTTGCCATTACTGGTTTTTTCTTATTTGAGCTGGTGATCCGCTATATGGCATCAGACAGCAATAAAGCGTTTTTCTCCAAAGGTTGGAATATCTTCGATACAGTGATCGTGATTGGTAGCCTGCTACCCGTTGGTGGCTCAACCATCTTGCTTGCACGTCTGCTACGAATATTTAGGGTGCTGCGTTTAGTGTCTATGGTGCCTGAGCTTAGAATGTTGATTAATGCGTTAATTAAAGCCATTCCACGTATGGCTTATATTGGCCTATTGATGTTCGTCATTTTCTATATTTATGGCGCAATGGGCAGTATGTTCTTTGCTGAGATAAACGACTTCCTATGGGGGGATGTCTCCATTGCCATGTTGACATTATTTAGGGTGTCGACCTTTGAGTCTTGGACTTCCATCATGTATGAGACCATGGAAGTTTACCCACTGAGTTGGATTTACTATTTAACCTTTATCTTCCTTACCACGTTCACTTTCTTAAACATGATGGTTGGCGCGGTGCTGGATGTTATGAGTGAAGAAACCCAGTTAATGCGTGAACAAAAACAAGCCGCGTTTGAAAAGCAGCAAGCCGAAGCTGGGATTGTTGTTGAGCCCAAGCCTGCTGTCGCTACAGAGGCAGATATTGTTAAGCTTAACGCTAAGATTGATGAGTTGACTGAGCTGTTGAAAGCGCAGCAGAAGTAGGTTTGTTTTTTCAAACTTGATTTGGATAGCATGTATTAGCACTCACCTGGGGGGATTAACATGTTGATTAGGCAATTGCTGCCAGCCGATTTTCAAGCTGTGATCACCTTGGGTAATTTGATTCATGGGGCTGGCTATTTGAATCAGGCGGAGCTGGAAAAAATATACCAGCAGGGCATTAAATGTGGCGTAAACGCCCATTTCGTGGCACTAGACAGTCAAACAGAAGAGCTCGTGGGATTCCGCTTAACTTATGCGCCGGGACAGTGGCCAAAAGATAGATGGTGCAGTATTGCTCAATGGGGCGTTGAGTTTGAAGATGTCTGTTATTTTAAATCTAACACCATCGCAGAGCATGCCAGAGGTAAAGGGCTGGGTGGTAAGTTGTTAGCCGCGTCAATTGAGGCAGTCAAAGCACAAGGCGCTAAAGCGGGTGTGAGTCATTTATGGCAACAAAGTCCAAACAACGCTGCAGTAAAATACTTCACTAAAGCGGGCGGGAAACTCATTAAGGTTCACCCCGAGCGTTGGAATCAGCGTTATGTAGGCGAAGATTATCACTGTGTGTTATGTGGAAATGACTGCCATTGTGATGCCTGTGAAATGCTCCTTAAATTCTAATTGGGGCACAGTAATTAACCTGATAGAGTGAATGGATAATCACCAAAACGGGCGACTTATGTCATATTATGATCCGTTAATCAGTTCATCTCCACAAGGGCAGCCTAATGCAAATAGCTACTGGGCTGACTCTATTTCATTAGGCCAATCTCAACCTAAATTAACCCAAACTCAGCAGTGTGATGTGGCCATTATTGGTGGCGGCTATACGGGATTGCTCACTGCATATTATCTGGCGACCGAGCATCATCTTGATTGCCATGTGTTAGAAGCTAATCAAGTAGGGTTTGGTGCCAGTGCTCGTAATGCTGGTTTTGTGCTGAAAGGCTCGGGGCGCTTAGGTTACGCTGCCATGGCTAAGCGCTGGGATTTAGCCACCACGCAAGGTATTTATCAAGAGTTTACTGAAGCGGTTGAGCGAGTTGAGTCCTTGATTGCGCAGCATAAAATTGAATGTGATGCCCAAGCCAATGGTTACATTAAAATGGCACATAATGCCAGGGCTATGCAGCAGCTGGTTCAGGCAAATGAGTTCATTAATCGTTTTCTAGGGCAAGATGCACATACACTCACGCAGCAACAATTGCATGATAAATACATGCGTAATCAGCAAGCCTTTGGTGCGTTAAGGGTCAAGCATAGCTTTGGTGTTAACCCGTTGAAATTACTCTTGGGCTATAAACAAGTTGCGCTAAATGCCAAGGTGACACTGTCTGAGCATAGTTGCGTCATTGATTGGCAACAACAAGGTGGGCTGAATAGATTAATCACAGCGCAAGGGGAGTTACTTGCCAACAAGGTTGTTTGTGCTGGCAATGGTTATAGCTCGAAGCAACTTTCCCCGATCATCGATAATAAGTTTTTACCTATAATGAGTAATATTATTGTCACCGAGCCACTCACAACAGCGGAGCTCAATCAAGCAGGATTGCAAACCCACCAAGTGACCATGGATACTCGGATCCTGAAGTACTATTACCGTTTGTTACCTGATAATCGCATCTTGTTTGGTGGGCGAGGGGCAGTTTGGGGCAAAAATGCGAATGATGATGTCTATGCCAAGCGCCTTAAACTCGCGTTAGATAAGTGCTTTCCTATTTGTGCCCATAAAAAAGTTGATTATAAATGGCACGGGTGGATTGCAGCCTCTATGGATGACATGCCTCATGTTTATTTGGATGGTGATACAGCCTACAGTTTAGGCTACTGTGGAGCTGGTGTGTCATTTAGTGCCCAAGCGGCGTATCGTTTAGCGCAACAAGTAGCTGGTAAACAAGTGCCTGATCTGCCGCTTTATCAGCAGCCATTACCTGCAATGCCATTTGCTAACTTACGCAGAGTGGGTCAATGGGGGTATTATCATTATGGTTGGCTAAGAGATAGGTTGGGGTGAAGGTGAGCCTAGTGCTTTGAGCGCGGACTGACATGTTATTCCGGAATGTTCAATTGCATAGTCTTTCCCGCAACGCTTATTTCCACAGTCATTCCTGCAATGCTTTTGAGCGGGAATCTATGCACGCCACTTGTGATCGACAAGCAAAACTTGAATACAAAAAGCCCTTTAGTCTTGCAACTAAAGGGCTTTTGACAAGTTAAAACTAAGCTTTAACTCACTAACAAATAGCTACTAACAAACTAACCTTGACCATTCTCACGGGCAATCGCGCGGTAGGCGATATCGGTGCGGAAGTACACGTCATCCCAGTGAATAGCATCAACTAGCTTGTAAGCGCCAGCTTGTGCTTCAGTGACCGTATTGCCTAGTGCAGTTGCACATAATACGCGGCCGCCAGCGGTAACGATATGGCCATCTTTACTTGCAGTACCAGCGTGGAAGACTTTAGCGTCGTTGTTACCTAGGTCTAAACCTTCAATCACATCACCTTTGTTGTAGGCTTCTGGGTAACCGCCTGCTGCCATAACCACACCAACAGCAGCGCGTGAGTCGAACTCTGCAGTTACTGTGTTTAGCTCGCCGCGTGTTGCCGCTAGGCAAAGCTCAACTAGGTCTGATTTTAGGCGCATCATAATTGGCTGAGTTTCTGGGTCACCAAAGCGGCAGTTGTACTCAAGTACTTTAGCGCTGCCATCTGGCGCAATCATCAAGCCTGCGTATAGGAAACCTGTGTAAACATTACCTTCAGCTGCCATGCCATCAACCGTTGGGCGGATAACATTGTCAATGGTCCAATCGTGAACGGTTTGAGTTACCACTGGTGCTGGTGAGTAAGCACCCATGCCACCTGTGTTAGGGCCGTTGTCGCCGTTGTCACGTGCTTTATGGTCTTGGCTTGATGCCATTGCCAAAATGTTTTTGCCGTCAACCATCACGATGAAGCTTGCTTCTTCACCTTTTAGGAATTCTTCGATAACAACGCGTGAGCCCGCTTCGCCAAACTTGTTGCCTGCTAGCATGTCTTCAATGGCAGCGTCAGCTTCAGCTTGATCTTGGGCGATAATTACGCCTTTACCTGCTGCAAGGCCGTCAGCTTTGATCACGATAGGGAAGCCAGTGCTTGCCGTAACTTCAGTGACATACGCTTTTGCTGGTTCAATTTCAGTGAAATTTGAGTAAGCGGCTGTCGGGATGTTGTGACGAGCTAAGAAGTCTTTAGTGAAGGCTTTAGATGACTCAAGCTGCGCTGCGCCTTGTGTTGGGCCAAAAATAGCAAGACCTGCGTCGTTGAATGCATCAACCACACCTAATGACAGTGGTACTTCTGGGCCAACAATGGTTAGCTCGATTTTATTGTCTTTGGCAAACGCCACTAACTCAGAAATAGCTTCAACTTTAATGCTGACATTTTCTAGCTTTGGTTCTAGTTCAGTACCCGCGTTACCTGGAGCGACAAATACTTTGGAGACTTGCTGTGATTGGGCGGCTTTCCACGCTAGTGCGTGCTCACGTCCGCCGCTGCCTATAACCAATACCTGCATGTTAATTCCCCTTGAAGGCTTAATTTTATTGAATTCTATAAACGAAAAAAGCAGACCCTGAGGTCTGCTCTAGTCTTGCTTTATTAGTGACGGAAGTGACGCATGCCGGTGAATACCATCGCCATGCCGTGCTCGTCTGCCGCGGCAATGATTTCTTCATCGCGGATTGAACCTCCTGGTTGGATGATGCAGCTAATGCCTGCTGCTGCCGCTGCGTCGATACCATCGCGGAATGGGAAGAAGGCATCAGATGCCATTACTGAGTTCTCAACCACTAGACCTTCGTCAGCTGCTTTAATGCCGGCAATTTTCGCTGAGTAAACGCGGCTCATTTGGCCTGCGCCTACACCGATTGTCATGCCATCTTTGGCGTAAACGATAGCGTTAGATTTAACGAACTTAGCCACTTTCCAGCAGAACATTAAGTCTTTTAGCTCTTCAGCGGTAGGCTGACGCTTAGATACCACTTTAACGTCGTCTAAACCAACCATGCCTTGGTCGCGATCTTGTACTAGCATGCCGCCGTTAACGCGCTTGTAGTCTTGGCTTACTGTTTTGGTGTCCCACTGACCGCACTCAAGTAAACGTACATTAGCTTTTGCTGCAACTACGTCACGAGCGCCTTGGCTGACGACAGGTGCGATGATGACTTCAACAAACTGGCGATCAACAATCGCTTTAGCAGTTTCAGCGTCTAACTCTTGGTTAAAGGCGATTATGCCACCAAATGCTGAAGTTGGGTCAGTTTTGAATGCGCGGTCATAGGCTTCAAGAATGTTGTCGCCTAGTGCTACACCACATGGGTTAGCGTGCTTAACGATCACACAAGCTGGTGCGTCGAATTCTTTCACACACTCAAGTGCTGCGTCTGTGTCAGCAATGTTGTTGTAAGACAGTGCTTTACCCTGCAGTTGTACTGCGCTGGCAACAGAGGCTTCGTCAATGTTGCTGTCAACATAAAACGCGGCTTTTTGGTGGCTGTTTTCACCGTAACGCAGGTCTTGCTTTTTAACTAACTGAGTGTTGAAAGTGCGTGGGAAGCTAGAGTCTTCATGACACTCGTCTTTTGAGTGTGCTGGCACCATAGTACCGAAGTAGTTAGCAATCATGCCGTCATAAGCGGCAGTGTGTTCAAATGCTGCAATTGCTAGGTCGAAACGCGTTTCTAGCGTCGTGCTACCTTGGTTTGCTTGCATTTCTGCAATCACGCGATCGTAATCTTTCGCGTTAACAACGATAGTGGTGTCTTTGTGGTTTTTCGCAGTAGAGCGAACCATAGTAGGACCACCGATGTCGATGTTCTCAACTGCGTCTTCTAAAGTACAACCTTCTTTGGCAACAGTTTGCGCAAATGGGTATAGGTTAACTGCCACTAGATCGATAGGTTTGATGGCGTTTTGCTCCATCACAACTTCATCGATACCGCGACGACCTAAGATACCACCGTGTACTTTAGGGTGCAGAGTTTTAACACGACCGTCCATGATCTCCGGGTGACCTGTGTAGTCAGAAACTTCAGTCACAGGAATGTTGTTGTCGGCTAGCAGTTTAGCTGTGCCGCCAGTTGAAAGTAGTTCAACACCTTGAGCGTGCAGCGCTTGTGCAAACTCAACGATTCCAGTTTTATCAGATACGCTTAACAGCGCGCGACGAATAGGTCTGGCATTATTCATGTAGGTACAGGGTCCACTATTGGTAGTTTAAAGTTTGTTTTAGCTTAAAGATCTTTCGCAAAACTCAGTTGAGACTCAGTAGAGTAAATAAGTGAGCTTTGCCAAAGATCTTCTCTATGCCCAGATTTCGTTTTCGTTGTTATGAGGTGAGCCTTCATTTAACCGTCATCTAAGGTGGCTATTGTCAGGCGCGCGTATTTTATCTCAATCTTCACAGTTCCAGTGAATTTATGCGTGATTTCACAATATTGAAATCAGAACAACAAATATGATGTTATGTCGCAGTTCAACCCTTGACCTTAGATTAAACTCCAAGGTTTATACTGGCGTAAATTCGAGTGGTTTTGCTCGGAGAATTGAGGCGTTTAAGCGCTTAACTAAACAGAGGGTGAGTACATCATGTATCGCATTGGTGAACTAGCAAAAGCTTGTGACATTAAAACGGATACGCTGCGCTTTTATGAAAAGCATGGTTTGTTGACGCCATCGCATCGTTCAAGTTCTGGCTATCGTATGTATACCAAAGACGATGAAGCCAGGCTCAAGTTTATTCTGCGTGCCAAAGCGGTGGGCTTTACCTTAAACGAAATCGCTGAGCTGTTGTCGATTGAGCTAGATAAATCTAACTGGGCCTGCGCCGATGTAAAAGGTTTAGTCGATATTAAGCTTGCTCAGGTTCAAGCTAAGATTGCTGAACTCACGCATTTTTCTACCTCATTACAAAGTTTGTCAGATGCCTGTTGTGGCGGACCTGAAAGCGCCGAGCATTGCTCAATTCTTGAAGCGCTAGAGTCTTGCGACAACATGCAGTTATCGCCAGCAGCAGCCGCAGAGCTGTCGGAGAAGTAATATGTTAGTGACTAATTTTATCAATTTGTTTTTAGAGTCTGCGCCCTGGTTGCTATTGGGCTTAGTGTTAGCCGGGCTGTTAAAGGTGTTTGTGCCAATGGCATGGATGCAAAAGCAGTTAGGTGGTCATGGATTTAAAACCGTGATTAAAGCGGCGATTTTAGGTGCGCCGCTACCATTGTGTTCATGCGGGGTTATTCCTGCCGCAGTGGGGCTACGCCGCTCTGGTGCGTCGAAAGCTGCAACTACTTCATTTTTAGTGGCTACCCCTGAAACTGGCGTAGATTCGGTGTCGGTATCTTATGTGTTACTTGGACCATTTATGGCGATAGTGCGTCCGATTGCTGCGGTGACCAGTGCCGTAGTAGCTGGCTTGCTAGTCGGGCGCGATGATCGTGAGGAGCAAGATGATCGCAAAGTACAAGATGACCGTGATGAGCAAGCCAAAGCCGACTCAAGCCAAAGCGCTTCGTCAGTAGTGAATAGCCAGCCTGCCAAGTCATGCTGTGCCAGTACAAAGCAATCTGCAAATGTGATGCGTATGACCAAGGCTGAAGATTCACCGCTGTTAACACCTGTGACTGCAGATGGGCAATCAACCGCCGCAGCACAATCACAAGCAAAGGCTTCATCATGTTGTGGCAGCAAACAACAACAGGCAAAGACTTCATCATGTTGTGCTAGCAATTCAGCGAAAGTCGCGACTGACGAGCAGCTACAAGCACAGTCAACGAGCAGCTGTTGTAGCACCAAAAGTGATGTAGCAAACAACGAGCAAACAGATAGCTGCTGCGCCTCAACTCAGGATGTTGCAACTGAGCTTAAAGGTGAGTCGATAATTAGCCGTATTGGTAAAGGTTTGCATTATGCGGCGACAGATCTTGTTCGCGATACAACCATTTGGCTGTTGATTGGTTTGTTCTTCGCCGCATTAGTACAAACCTACGTACCTGCAGACTTCTTGGCCAAATGGGGCGACGGCATTCTTGCTATGTTAGTCATGGTGCTTGTGTCGATCCCTATGTATATCTGCGCGACGGCATCAACGCCAATTGCAGCGGGTTTACTGTTAGCTGGCGTGTCGCCAGGTGCTGTGCTGGTGTTCATGATGGCAGGGCCAGCAACGAATATCGCTACATTAGGTGTAGTGACGAACGAGCTAGGTAAACGTGCATTATTTGGCTATTTAGGTGGCGTATTAGGCGTGGCGTTAGCAGCTGGTATGTTAGTTAATTACCTTGTTGCCAGCTTTGGATTTGAGGTGATGCCGCAAATTGGTCATGAACATGAATTATTGCCTCAAGGCGTGGTGATGCTGTCAGGCGTGGTGTTAGCTGCACTCATGCTAAAAGTGCTATGGGACAAGCTGCCGCGCAAGCAAAAAACAGACAGCTGCTGCTCATCGTAAATGCCAAGGTTGAGTACTTATGTTAGCCGTTGGAGTGAGTGTTGTTAATAACTTGCTTACTCATTGTTCGACCTAAGCATATTTTGTAAGCAATAATCTAATCCTTTGAAAACCCCTAACTTAAAATTTTAAGTTAGGGGTTTTATGTTTAAGCGTCATCTAAACCAGCCTCCCTTTGTCGAACTTTTACTCTAATTTTATTCGCTATATTTTTAAGTTGCTAATAAATAAGCACTTTAAGTATCTTTCAGCAATTGAAATATTAGCTTTCGATTATTGAAATTTCGTTTTATGCACTGTGTAAATAATTGTGCTTTAACTGAAATTTAAGGTTCGCTTAAGGTTTGGTGTGGGCTTGAAACGTAAGTGTATGAAATTATAGGTTTAGTTTTCTTAAGGTTTTTGGGTTAACAAATGGTTTAATTTTTGTTTGTGGGTGGTAATTCATGTTTCTGGCATAAACAATCATTCACAACTTCGTCACGTGACTCTTATCGCAACCCTATTTGGGCAAGTTTTATAGAATTGTCATTGGGAGATACTCATAAAGAGGTATTAAGAGGATGAAAACGATGAAAAGATTTAGCCAACACAGAATCGCCTTTGTGGTTGCTTCGGCACTCGCTCTGGCGGCTTGTAGTGGTGAAGATGGTAAAGACGGCAAAGATGGTGAAAATGGTGAAGATGGTGTGAGCCCGACTCCACCTGTTGTCGAGGTTTCTGAAGTTACTGAGCTTAATTATGTGAGTCACATGATTGAAGAAGGGCAGGTAACTGTGGAGTTCAACGCTACTGATGAAGCAGGCCTAGTCATTAACGGTTTAGAGCAAGTGGGTGTATCTGTATATCTTGCCGCGGTTACTGACAATGGTATCCAGCGCAGTCGTGATGGCACTGTAGGTGGCTCAGCTGATTTAGAAACTGAAGGCGCAAGCTTAACCCTGTTAGACAATGGTAACTACGAGTTTGTTGCACCTATGTCGGCTGTTCAAGCGGATACAGACGGTATTGTTCGCTTAACTGTTGGTGATTTAAGACGTGACCCAGGTCCGATTGCTGCAGCAGGTATGCTGGTTCATAAGCCTGAAGAAACGATTCACACTACAACAACAGAAACATGTTACTCATGTCACGTTGACTTTGCGACGTCTGACATCCGCCATAACTATTATGTTGTTCAAGATGTTGATGGCAATACAGACTTCGTGGGTAGCTGTTTAGTTTGTCACAACAACGTAGCACGTGATGTTGCTGAAGACGGTTCATCTCTCGACACTGGTGGTTATGCTAAGTTAACGATGCAAGCCATGGGTCATATCAATCACCAGAAGTTTGAAATGGACTTCCAGGTGACTAACTGTTTCACCTGTCACGCAACTGAAGTCATGAATACCAATATTACTGGTAACGGTTGTAGCGACTGTCACGGTACTAATACTGAATCTGTAATGGCAATGGCTAAGAGCTCGCCTGCATACACTAGTGACACAAGCAGCTTTGACGTTCGCCAAATGCACGCAGATATCTCAGCGTTAAATGAGCGTAAAGCTATCCGTGCTCAGTACAGTACTACAGCGAGTGCACCATACTATGACGATACCTATACCTATGATGATGGCAATGGCTATGCTGGTACCGGTGGTTATTGTATTGACCTTAAGCTTTGGGATAACGCTACTGACACACCAGTACAAGTAAACATTAAGAACCTTTACGATGCTGGCGAGCTAGCCTATACCGGTGCTTACATTGATGGATATGATCTAGAAACTGGTTCAATCGTTGCACGTGCGATTAGCCGTTATGACACTGGCCTAGGCTACTATGATCGTGAAGATGGAACCCGCTCAGTTTGTTACACCTTCATCGACTTTGGCGACCAATCTGGCTTTGCTCACCTAGCAGGTAGCACGCGTCTAACCTTTAAAGATGCAGGTTGGATTGACTCAGACAGTGAATACGGTGTGTCATTCACTAGCTTTGCTGGTATTTCAGAGCTAACTGTATCGGCGGACCCTGCAGTGCCGCATACGCTAGTTGATATCAATGAAGCTCATGGTCGTCGTTTCATCATTGACAATGAAGCATGTACTACTTGTCACAACAATGAGACTAACTATCATAAGAATGGTTCGTACAATGCTGGTGGTCAGGACTGTGTAGCATGTCATAACAATGGTTACGACCGCAATGCTGCTAAGTCTGCTCCAGGCTTTGGCCCTATGATTCACAGCATGCACTGGGGTGTGGGTAACGCACTATCAGGCAACAAGGGTCAAGACGAAGATGGCAACAACATTCAAAACTCAGCGGCGAGCTTAAATGCTGATAACTGTGTGTCTTGTCATAGCAATGGTATCGACATGGACGCAATTCCAAATCGTTACATGCTGTCTAAGTCGCTTAATGATGGTACTTCTGGCGTGATGACAAGCCCTGTATTAGCAAACTGCTCTGCATGTCATGACTCAGAGGCTGCGTTAAACCACATGATGCAAAATGGCGGCGAGCTAAACACAGTGAAAGGCGATGGCTGGTACACAGTACCTACCGCTGAGTCTTGTGCTACTTGTCACGCGACCGGTAAATCATTCGGCATCGATAAGTACCACGTGTTTGAGCGTTAACTTAGCGTAGAACTTAACTCCTGCGGCGCTTCTCTACTAACCCATGCCGCAGTGAGTTAGGCAATATCTAGAGAACCTTACCTTGTGATTTTATAGGGAGCTTTTGCTCCCTTTTTTTGTTTAAGGCGCATTACTGAACTGCTCAATTTTTGTTAGTCAATTGATGCTCATCAAGTTAACTAATGGTAAAACTGGCTTTTGGGGTGGATTTTTAAGTTAAGTTTAATCTTAATATTATTTTAACCAAATAAGCTATTGAAATTTATATACATATTATTCCTCGCTGCAGCCTTAAGTCTCAATTAATCTTGCTAGTTTGCAACCTGTCTCATTATTCCCATAGAAAGCTGATAACAGTTTGTTATATGGCTGTTTTCACGTGATTTTGCTCGCAAATCCATCCCCTTTGCTTATTTAGACTTATTCGCGGGAGATACTCACTAAGTAGTAATAAGAGGATGAAACGATGAGAGAGTTTAACAAGTGCAAAGTCGCATTTGTCATAGCTTCGGCAATGGCAATTGTTGGCTGTAGCGGGGAAGACGGTAAGGATGGTATTACGCCTCCGCCACCATCGTCTGGCACCTCGTTAGAAACCAGTATTAACATGATTTCCCATAGCCTTGATGAGGGTATGGCGACATTTGAATTTGAAGTCACTAACGAAGATGACAAGCTCGTTTCTGGTCTGCAAAAAGCCAATGTTGAAATAGCTGAGCTGACTGAAAAGGGTATTGCCCGCAGCCGCGATGACTTTGAAGGTGAGCGTGCTGGTGGTAATGCTAGTGAATCGACAGCAGGCGCTAGCTTGACTGAGATTGAGACTGGTCGGTATGAGTTTATTGCACCAATGGAAAACATTAACGCGGCTACTGAGGGCATTATTCGTCTTGCGGTAGGTGGTAGTGAAGCCATTGCTAAATCGCGTTATACCATTGTTGCTAAGTCTGAGAATGTGCACACCACAACTACTGAGACTTGTCAGGGCTGTCACGTTGACTTCCACGCATCTGATATTAAGCACTCTAGCTATACAGCCATTAACGCCGACGGTGAAACTGATTTAGTTGCCGGTTGTTTGGTATGCCATAACAATGTTGAGCGTGACCACGGTGGTTATGCCCGCAATACTATGCAAAAGCTAGGTCATATTAATCACCAGAAGTTTGAAAAAGACTTCACTCCAACCAACTGTTATACCTGTCACGCTGAGCCTGTGATTAACACGAGTATTGCTGGCAATGGTTGTAGTGATTGTCACACAAGTGAGGTGTCAGACAATGCTATGGCGATGATGGCAAGCGGTGAGTTTGATGCACGTGAGTTCCATGCTAAGTCGCAGCATATTGGCTTAGATGAGCGCATTACTATCCGCGCTGAGCATACCACTGAGCTTTCAGCTATCTACATGAGCATTGAAGGTGAGTACTGTACTGATCTTAGCTTATTCAAAGGTGAAGAGCTGCTTGATATTGAAGCGCTATACGCTGATGGCACCCTAAGCTATGCCAGCACATACATCCATGGTTACCATAATGAGTCTCTAGTGGGTCGTGAGTCACGCACTTACAATGAGTCTTACAAAGGTGATGGTACCAAGACTTTCTGTCACCCTGTGCTTGACCTAAATACACCGCAAATTATGGCAAGCTCGCGCTTGACCTTTAAAGGTGGTAACTGGGTTGATGAAGATGGAAAGCATGGTGTGTCATTCACGGCTTATTCACCTGTTAGCTCTTTGAGCGATTTAGGTAATGTGATGGACTATGACCGCCGTCATTCTGTGACTGCAGATAGTTGTACTACCTGTCACAACAACGAGACTAACTACCATAAAAACGGTAGCTATGCGGAAGGCGGTTTAGACTGTGTGGCTTGTCATAATAATGGTCAAGACCGCAGCGCCAAAAACTCAGCTCCTGGCTTTGGCCCTATGATTCACTCAATGCACTGGGGTGTAGGTTCATCAGCTGTTACTGGCGAGCCAAACTCTGCAACTGAGCTGGCAGCTGAAAATTGCGTAGCGTGTCATGCTGATGGTATTGAGCTTGAGGCTATTCCTGATCAATACATCCGTGCTAAAGCTTTCCACAACGGTGACAATACCAAGATGGCAAGCCCAATCATGGCTAACTGTGTTGCCTGTCATGACTCTGCACAAGCTATCAACCACATGGAGCAAAACGGTGGTGAGATTGATGCTGAAGTTACGCCAGACTGGTACACACAGCCTACTGGTGAGTCTTGTGTAACCTGTCACGCTGAAGGTAAGTCTTTCGGTATTGATAAGTTCCATGTGTTTGAGCGTGACTAAACCAAACACAGATTTGCATTTGGGTTATTAGGCTCAAATCAGCAACAGCCTAAAAGGGAGCGATTGCTCCCTTTTTTACGTTGTTTGCGGTACAGCTCTTAGTACACCTTTTACTTGCGTTATGCTTGGCTAATGTTTCGTTAGCTACTACTATGGTCGCCAGCGCAAAAGCGGAATGACATTGGAGGGTGTAAATGTCCTTAACCTGGCATAATCTTGCCTTTAACCAGTTATCACTCGATAACCTTTATGACCTGTTAAAACTGCGCGTGGATGTATTTGTGGTTGAGCAGAATTGCCCTTATCCAGAGTTAGATGATAAAGACAGAGACAGCCAAACTCGGCACCTATTTGCCACCAATGAGCTGGGTAAAATTGCCTGTTATAGCCGCGTGTTAGCGCCGGGTATGAGCTATGTGCAGGCCAGTATTGGGCGAGTCATTGTCGCGCAAGACTTTCGCGGCGCTAAGCTTGGTGTACCCTTAATGCAAAAATCAATTGCTATTGCGTTAGATGCTTGGCCCGATGCTGGGATTCAAATTGGTGCGCAGCATGCGATTGAAAGCTTTTATCAAGAGCTAGGCTTTGTGGCGGCATCTGAGATGTACCTAGAAGATGACATTCCGCATATCGATATGATTTATCAAGGCGACAACTGCCCTGGTACAGGGCGCTCAAGTTAAGCTGATGTTTTGACTAAAACTCAATACATTAAGGTTGCGATCATTATCTGAAATTATAAATAAAGGACTTACTAGGATGGACTATAAGATCAATACGTTGCAGCTTGTTTGCGTTGCACAGTTTACTGCTAAAGCTGGTAAGCGAGAAGAGTTAGTGGCGGCATTAGCGGCGCTTATTCCTGATACTCGCCGCGAAAGTGGTTGTATTCGTTATGAGCTAAATGTCAGTCTCGATGACGATAACAAGGTTGCTTTTGTTGAGAAGTTTGTTGACCGTGAAGCGTTTGATAAACATTGCGCCAAAGATGCCATTCAAGATTATTTCCACAATGTGATGCCTGAATTGGTCGAGTCACATCATGTTGAGGTATTTAACCAGGTTATAGCTTAACGCTCTAAAGTGATTAGTTGTGGTGAGAGTCCAATAAAAATGCGTGTTGCTTTAAGCTTCACGCATTTTTTGTATCTGATCGGCATAGTAGCCTGTGGCGATCAGCATTAGTGCTGCCTAGTGCTCGCGGATAGTAATTTTTGGTCTTAGGTCGACTTCGCCATCAGCATGGATCACCGCAATATCTTCTTGCTGCTTAACGACAGCTAACGGGCCTTTACGGGTTTGGCGCACAAATAGTAAACGGTAACCGAAGCGGTGCAGATCGTAGAGAGCGACTTTCTGATCTGCCGTGGTTAACTCCCAAAACTCTTCGTTTGTAAACGAGGTGTCGCGACGTTCGTTTAACTGGTAAGCGACTTGGTTCATAATAGCTGTTACCTGTGTTCTTATAGTTGTTAATTAAAGGTTAACGCCAGCTAATATAGCAATAATTACTAGCTTGTGTAGTATTTTTAAGCAAAAAGTATGAGTTTGTCATGCAAATAACACATATATTTAATCAGTATGCGCGCCAGTTAACAGCAAAGGGAAAATTGTGATCCAGTACATTGAGCCAGTATTCCGTCCGCCGTCGGAGTGGAAGTCACTTATTCTGCAAGTCACTAATGGCTGCAGTTGGAATAACTGCAGTTTTTGCGACATGTATACCCAGCCACAAAAGCAATTTCGAGCGCAAAAACTCGATAAGATAGAAGCTGACATCATCGCTGCCGCGCAATCTGACGCGCCTATATCTAGGGTATTCCTTGCCGATGGCGATGCCATGACGCTGCCATTTAATCGCCTAAAGGCCATTTGTGAGCTAATCAACAAACATCTGCCTAGTGTTACCCGAATTAGCAGCTATTGCTTGCCGCGTAATCTAACCAACAAAACCGTTGAGCAATTAATACAGCTTAGAGAAATGGGGCTGTCGCTGATGTATGTTGGCTGTGAAAGCGGTGATGATGAAGTGCTTAAACGTATTCAAAAAGGTGAAGACTTTACTTCATCATTGGCGGCGCTAGATAAAATCAAGCAAGCTGGAATGAAGTCGTCCGTGATGATCTTAATGGGGCTAGGCGGCACAGAATTATCTAAGCAACATGCTATTGCCTCTGCGCAGCTAATGAACGCTGCTCAACCTGAATACTTATCTACCTTAGTGGTTACCTTGCCGTTAGGCACAGTGAAAATGGATGCCGCCTATGATGGCGAGTTTACCCTGCCTGATCAGCGCGGCTTGTTAGAAGAGATGCAATTGCTGCTCAGTCATCTTGAGCTTGATAAAACCATATTCCGCTCAGACCATGCCTCTAACTATCTAGTATTAAAAGGTGTGTTAGGCAAAGACAAAACTGCCTTGCTCGGTCAGGTAGAGCAAGCGTTACATGGCATGGTGCCATTAAGGCAAGAGTGGCAGCGAGGGCTGTAGCCTAGTTGATGTTGTTGAAACAGTCGGTGTCTTTGATGCGGTTGAGGCCGAGATGAATACAGTGCATTTGAGTCTCAAGAAACGTCAGCCAATGTAAAACCATGTAAAAGCGCTGCAAACTTGGCGATGCTGGGTTAATTTAAACATAATGCTAACAATGTAAAGGGCGTCTCGTAATCTTTATTCAGGTGCCTTTATTTTAGGAGTCGTTATGTCTGTACATGGGGTGATTGCGGTTAATCGCTTTGGTTATGGCGCTAAGCCTGGCGAGCTTGCTAAAGCGATAAGCAATCCACAAGGGTTTCTAAAACAGCAGCTAAAGCAGCCTGAATTTAACCGCGTGTTGCCATCAGCATCTGAGTTAATGCAAAAGCTTTATCAGCAGCGTCAGCAAGCGAAAATGCTAGAGTCAAAAAAGCAAGAGTCTCAGAAACAACAGACACAAAATAAAGAGTCAGCCACATCACCTTCAAATAATAACCAAACTAAAAAGCCGCCTAAGGTGCAGCAACAGGCTTATCGCGACTTTTGCCAGGATAGCTTTAAGGCTGCGGTTAAATCCGATAATAGCTTGAGCTGGCGATTGTTAGACTTCTTTTCAAATCATTTTAGCGTAACTGCCCAAGGCCCTGTGATGACGGCGCTCGCGCCCACGCTAGAGCGGGAAGCGATTGCGCCAAATCTGTTCGGCAGCTTTGCCGACATGCTTGATGCGGTCGTGCATCACCCCGCAATGTTGGTTTACCTCAATAATCAACAATCATTTGGCGTTAATTCAAAAATTGGTAAACGCAAGGGCAAGGGCTTAAACGAAAATCTCGCTCGTGAAATTCTCGAGCTGCATACTCTTGGCGTTGACGGCCCTTACAACCAGACTGATGTTATCGCGCTGGCTAAGGGGATTTCTGGTTGGAGCGTGTCAAATAAGTCTAAACACAGTGGTCGTAATGGTTTTTTCTATCGCGATGCAGGGCATGAGCCTGGCAGCCAGCAATTAGTCGGTAAACGTTTTGGCCAGTCTGGTGAGGCTCAGGGTAGAGCAATGTTGAAGCACCTTGCCTTACACCCAAGTACGGCAAAATTTGTTAGTTATAAGCTTGCCAAACACTTTATTAGTGACGAGCCCGAGCAAGAGTTAGTTAATGCTTTAGTTGCTCGCTGGCAACAGACACAGGGTAATTTGAAGCAAGTGGTTGAAGCGCTAATTGAGCATCCACTTGCTTGGCAAAGTGAGCGGGCTAAATTTATAACACCAAGAGAGCATTTGATTTTTGCTCACCGAGTTACTGCAGCTCCCTTACCAAAAACACGCAATCTGATTGGATTATTAAATCAGCTTGGGCAGAGACCATTTAAAGCCGGCTCACCTGCAGGTTATGGCGACACTGAAGGTGACTGGTTAAGCGATAAAGTGATGATTGACCGTATTACCTGGTCACGCATGCTCGCCGCCAAAGTGAGTAAACTTGATGTAAAACAGCTTATTGAACAAGTTTGGGATGAGCAGTTAAGTCAACGCTCTTATCTCAGTATTACTCGTGCTGAAAGTCGTGTTGATGCCATTACCTTACTGCTAATGAGCCCTGAAACACTGAGAAGGTAAGCGGAGATGACGATGAATAGACGCGATTTACTGAAGCTGTTTGGTGGTAGCTTAGTGGTTATGCAAAGCCCGCAATTACTCATTAGCTCTGCAAATGCAACAAGCTATAGCAAAACTGAGCAGCCATTATTTATCTGGGTGATGCTCCGAGGGGCGCTGGATAGTTTGCACACAGTAATTCCTGAGTTTGATGAAAACTATATCAAGCATCGCCCTAAGCTCGCTAAGCAGCTCGGCACAGGGTTGCCGTTAGAGAAGGGGTTTAGCTTAAACCCAGCATTAGCTGAGCTGCATAGCTGGTATCAAAATAGTGAGTTGCTGCCGATTGTGGCGGTAGGTAGTGGTTATCATGGTCGCTCACATTTTGACGGTCAGGATTTTTTAGAAAGCGGGCAATCGAAAGTAAACTCTAACGCCATAGATACCCATTCAGGGTGGTTGGGGCGCACCTTGCAGATGTCTGCCTATCATCGTAAAGCCATTGCGATCGATCAAACCGTGCCGATTAGTTTACGTGGTAGTGATGACGTCAATGCCTGGTATCCGTCAAACGCAAAAGACGTGGGCGATGATATTTATAGTGCGTTGATGAACATGTATCAGGATTCACCCAAATTAAGTATGAGTTTGCAAAAGGGTTTAGAGCTGCAAAAAAATGCTATGGCTCAGCAGTCCGGCAAACAGCGAACCAAGTTTGCCAATCTAACTAAGGCCTGCGCTAATCTTTTGCTTGCTGACAACAAGTTAAGCTGCGCCGTGTTAGAGCTAGGTGGTTGGGATACACACAATAATCAGCATGGGCGTTTAGCAAGACAACTCAAAGAACTAGATGATGGACTGGCATCTCTTAAGGCTCAGTTAGGTGAGCGTTGGCAACATACGGTTGTAGCCGTTGCCACAGAGTTTGGCCGCACAGTTAAAGAAAACGGCACCGGCGGCAGCGATCATGGCAGTGCAGCTTGTATGCTACTAGCTGGCGGCGCAATAAAAGGCGGCCGGATACTCGGTGATTGGCCAGGGCTTGCCAAAAGCGAGTTGTTTGAAGGACGTGATTTGATGCCTACATCAAATTCTCTGCAATGGTTGGCAACCGTACTAGCCCAGCATTGGCAAATTAAACCTGCGCATATGCCAGCGTTATTTGGTGGTTTGCAGACTTACAGTGAGCAGCTAGTGTGAAGCTTTCGTGGTCTAAAAGGCTTACTGCAACAAGCAGCAAGCCTTATTTGATATGACGCAATAATCGAATCTCAATACCGAACACTACGGTTGTTCTTTGGCAGTTAGCAGCAGGCACTTAGCAGCAGGCAGTTAGCAGTCGCCACCACCTCCGCCACCGCAGTCTCCTCCTGAGCTACCGTCACCATAGCTAGTGTAACTTGCCCCATAGGTGCCAGTGCCACTTCCTAGTGAACCGCGCCTGTTAACTTTGCTATTAGATGACTTGAGGTGAATGATAAAAGCACAAATCAGTGCGACAACGGCAATGAGCAGTATGCCCCAGGCGCTAACATCGTTAATGTCTGCGATCGCTAATTTGGTACCTGCAAAAGCCAGTGCTGCTCCTAAGATTAATAATGCATACTTCATGTCTTCTCCTTGACCTGAATGAGTGATGGTCTTCAGTCTACACTATTTATCACAAGCTCAAGCTGCTTATCCTGAACTCAGGCTGTTTACCCGAGCGACTAACTTTCGCTATTTGCCACATATTTGAGCGGACAAGGAATGGTGATGTTAGCTGCTTGCAAGGCATTAATAATCGCTAGGTTAGTTTGGTATTTAGCTTCAAAATACTGCGGCGTTGGCACCCAGTAACGAATGCCAATTTCAATACCTATGCTATTAAATCCGTTTACACCAACCAATGGCTTTTGCTGTTGGTTTACTAGCTCTGCATTAGCTAATTGCTGCTCAATAATACTGATAGCCTGATTGGTATCAGCTTGATATTCGACATTTAGCTTAGTTTCAACCAGCTTGTATTCAAATGAGTTGTGTAAAATTTCGCCAACAATATGCTTGTTAGGAATACTGATACATTCACCTTCTTCATTGGTCAGTATGGTCAGCCCGAGTTTAATTTCTTTAACCACGCCAGCAACGCCCTTAATTTCAATGGTGTTGCCCACGACAAAAGGGCGAGTCACGATAATAGTGATACCCGCTGCATAGTTGGCTAGCATACCTTGCAGTGCTAAACCTGCACCTAATGATGCTGCACCAATCGCTGCCACCATTGGGGTAACGCTAATGCCCAGTTTACCTAAGCAAATGACCCCGACCATTACAATAATCACAATGCGAATTAGGTTGGAGGTGAAGGTGGTTAAGGTGACATCGATATTGTGTTTGGTCAGCAAGTTGGTGACCAGATTGGAAACTTTGTTGGCGACCCAAAGGCCGATAAGAAAGATAAGTACAGCGCCAACAAGCTGGAAACTGTATTGCACCAAAAATTCTAAAATGAAGTCGTAAGCATTCTGTAATTGTTGAATTTCTTGGTTTAGGCTTGGCTGATCCATTCGATGTTCCTTTATCGCAATCAAGCGGAAAATATGCCTGTGATGATAGCAAGCTTTAAAGCTAGGATCTAAATCTAGCTTGAGTATTTACCCTAGCTTTGGTTTGGGTTGGATCAAGTCTGACCTATTATGAATGTAGACTTAAAACGAGCACTCAATAATCATTGCTGTGAGTTGCTTCAAGCTCTATTCTAAGCGCGCTGTTATGGGGCTGAAATTAGGTTATATTGAGCGTTTAGGTCTATTGTCTAGCAGCAATACCGCATTTGCTGCTTATTACGGAAATAGTAAAATTAGTGAAACTCAATTTCGCGAATTAATTAAGGGTTAGCCATGTTGAAAACTGTGAGTCATTGTTTGGTTGCTTTAGCGCTTTTTGTCGGCGTTGCCGGTAAGGCCATTGCATTAGAAGCGGGTGAGAAGTTAGCTGCGTTAGCGCTTAATGATCAATTTGAGAAACCTTTGCAGCTAGAAGAGCAAACCCAATACTTGTTGTTCAGTAAAGACATGGCTGGCGGTGAAGTCGTGCAAGAGGCGTTAACTGAAAACCCAGTGGCGGCAAGTGGCAAGCTAGTCTACTTCGCCGATATTAGCGGTATGCCATCGCTAATCGCGCGTTTTGTGGCTATCCCTAAGATGCAGGATTATGACTTTGTACTTGGGCTTGATAGAGAAGGTGAGGTGACAGCAAGTCTACCTGTAGAGGAGAAAGCCGCGACCTTAATTGAGCTTGATAACTTCAAAGTGAAAAGTGTTAGCTTTTTTGAAAGCGCTGATGAACTTAAACAAGCATTGAAATAGGCTTCGAAGCCTTAGTGCTAGTCAACTTAGTTTGACTTAACTTAATTTTACTCAGAATAGAAAAGGACGCTTATGCGTCCTTTTTTGTTTTAACTTGCGCTGTGTTTTCACTAGTTTTGATGCTTCAGCAAGATGGCGTAAATCTCTTCTTTAAGGTGTAACTTTTTAGACTTTAGTAATTTCACATCTGGCGTAGTGTCACTACTCGCATGAGCCTCTTGCTTTTTGATTTCTTCATCTAGACGATTGTGTTCGTCGAATACTTTAAGGAAGTGGGCGTCAGTGGTTTTTAGTTTAGTGATCAGCTCGCGATGCTCTGGAAACATAGGCAACTCCTGTTAGGTTATAGATCAAAGTTAAAGCGAAGACTGTTAACTTCAGACTATGCTTATCCAGTCAGGTTTAGCTTGATTTACATCAAAATTTTGTTTGTTTTTTGTTAATGGATTTGGCGTGTTACTTACTCGTGTTCGCCTTAGTACACAAAACCTTTAGTGAATGATTAGCAAGTGAAAAATGCGAGTGGGATAGTTATCTTTTGAGCCTATAACTGTCATTAGCTTGTCATGATATATCGCGAACATTCAAACTAGCTAAGTCAACTTGTGTGATCCAGTTAACCTTTTTATGGTGTAGACTAAGTTAAAGTTTCGTGAACGGTCGTTTCAAAAATAAGATAATAGGGGTTCAACATGTCTGATGTATTTCACTTAGGATTAACAAAAAGCATGTTAGATGGTGCCACTTTGGCAATTGTGCCGGGTGATCCTGAGCGGGTTAAACGCATCGCAGAGCTGATGGAAAATGCCACTTTTCTTGCCAGCCACCGTGAATACACCTCATACCTAGCTTACATAGATGGTAAGCCTGTGGTTGTGTGTTCAACAGGTATTGGTGGGCCTTCAACGTCGATTGCTGTTGAAGAGCTAGCCCAGCTAGGAGTTAATACTTTCCTTCGTGTAGGCACAACAGGTGCAATTCAACCACATGTTAACGTGGGTGATGTGATTGTGACTCAAGCATCGGTGCGCCTTGATGGTGCCAGCTTGCACTTTGCGCCGCTAGAATTCCCTGCTGCAGCAGACTTTGACTGTACTACTGCCATGGTTGCAGCGAGTCGTGATGCTGGTCTTGAGCCTCATATTGGTATCACAGCCTCATCAGATACTTTCTACCCAGGACAAGAGCGTTATGACACAGTGTCTGGTCGCGTAACTCAGCGTTTTGTAGGGTCGATGAAAGAATGGCAAGCCATGGGCGTACTTAACTATGAGATGGAGTCAGCTACGTTATTTACCATGTGTGCGTCGCAAGGTTGGCGCGCAGCTTGTGTTGCTGGTGTCATTGTAAACCGTACCCAGCAAGAAATTCCTGATGAAGTGACCATGAAGCAAACCGAGACCAGTGCGGTGTCGATTGTTGTTGCTGCGGCGAAGAAACTACTTAGTTAAGTTTTCATAAGTCAGCGTCATAACCAAAATCAATGTTATGACTAAAGTTAGCGTTACAAATAAAAGGTGCCTCGGCACCTTTTTTGTTTTGACCCCTAAACCATCTACTTCAGTCGGTGGTTATCATCAATTAGGCTTTGCCTATAACTTTTAGTGTGCTTCAGATCTGGCTAACACAAAGCCACGTTCGTCATAAGGTTTTAATACCCTAGATGTTTTCCCCTGAATAACTTCATCTATGGTTTGCAGATAAAACTTTGCTTAAAGAGTTGCTATAAGGGCATCCTTTTATAGAAAAGATATTTATTTAGCAAATAGCTCATTATTAGTTATACTGTATAAATATACAGGTATTTGTGATGACTAATTTAATTGAGCTACTTCAACATCAGCACCTTGTGTGGCAGGGCTCAGCTCAGGTTGCTCCTAAGGCAACAACGACTGGGTTTACTGAGCTAGATGAGCATTTGGCTGGTGGTTTTCATACGACAGGTGTGACTGAAATTCAGAGTGAGTCAGGTGTTGGCGAGCTGCGTTTGCTTATGCCTGTTTTGGTTGAGGCAAAAGTGCAGCAACGGTTAATTGTGTTTATTGCTCCTCAAGGGCTGATTTCGGCGCAGGCGCTTGCGGCTCAAGGTATTGAGCTAGATAAGGTGCTGACCATCTATCCAAAAGATCAGCAGCAGGCACTGTGGACTGCGGAGCAGTGTTTGCGAAGTGGTGCTTGCCATAGCGTGTTGATGTGGAGTTATCAAGCGCTTGAAATTCATCATGTTAAGCGTTTGCAGGTGGCAAGTGAGACCGGTAATTGCCGGCAGTTTATTCTACGTGAGGGTAAGGCTGAGTCGTTATCGCTACCTTTTGATTTAAGCCTATCTTTACAAACCCATGCTAAGGGCGTGACGGTAAAAATTAATAAGCGTAAGTGCGGTTGGCCGTCTGAGGCATTTCACATCAATATGGTTGATCGCTGGCCAAGCTTAACTCAGCAAGCACTGCCAGATAATTTAATCCCATTTCCGCAAGTGCAAACTGGTTAGTATTGCGAGAGTATTATGGCTTTGTGGTTGTATCTTCACTTTCCTTCTTTGCAGCGCGACACCTTGTATCATGATTGCGAGCTGCCGTTGATCATTGTTGATGGCAGACAAAATGAGGTGGTGCAGTTAACGAGCGCGGCTAAGCAAGAGGGCATACAGCTGGGTATGGGTTTAGGTAGCGCGGCATCCTTATGCACTAGTTTACAAGTCTTACCTTATGATGAAGCCACCGAAGCTAAAACGCTTAAGCAAATCGCCCGTTGGCTGTATTTGGTAACGGCCGATATTGCCCTTTATCCACCAAATGGTTTGCTAGTTAAAGTCAGTAATATGCTGACCTTGTATAAAGACTTAGGTCAGTACTGGCAAAAGTTGCAGAGCCATTTAAAGCACTTTGCGGTGGAGTTTCACTACTGCACTGGTTTATCGCCTTATGGCGCACGTATGTTGGCGCGAAAGGGGATTAATCAGGTCAGTGACAATAAAGACTGGCTTAACGCTCAGGTAGCTAAATGCGCCTTGATTGAGTCCGATCTTGAGCCTAAAGCCATTACCAGTTTGCAAAAGGTTGGAGTGCAGCAATTTAGTGACTTGTTGCGCTTACCGCTGGCTGATTTATCCAAGCGTTTTAATCTTAATGTGGTTAATTATATTACTCGGCTTACAGGCACGGTTGAGCACAAGGTTGAGTTTTACATTCCTGCCGAGGCTTTTGAGCAATATCTTGAGCTTTATTATGAAGTGTCGAATTTACAGTTTCTAGAAAAGCCCATCACCAAGCTTTATAAGCGACTCGAAACCTATTTAAAACTAAGGGACAAGCTAGCTTGTGAGTTATTAATTACTCTGCATCAGCGTGATAAAGATGATCTGCAATTAACAGTAGCTGCGGCGCAAGGTGAGTACAAAGCCAGTAAGTGGTGGCAGCTAACTAATTTGTGCCTGGAGTCGGTTGATCTAGCCGCGCCTGTGATTGGCGTTAGCGTTAAGGCAAGTCGGGTGGTGAATCAATACGCTGAGCGTAATGATTTATTTCAAGGCTCTCAAGGCAGCCTTAGCGCCACTGAGTTAGTATCGATTTTAACTGCTAAATTAGGCGAAGATAGAGTGCAAGGACTTAGCATAGGTCAAGACCATCGCCCTGAGCTGGCAAATCAGCTATGCCCACCTTTTACGGTATCGAATGAGTTAAATGGTGATATTCCCCTACGCCCCAGCGTTATGTTGGCAACGCCTGTTGCGCTCAATGAACATGTGACCTTACAGCCTTATCCTGAGCGAATTGTCACCGGCTGGTGGGATAGCCAGCAAGCTGTGAGAGATTACTTTATTGGCCGCAGTGATTCTGGTCGCTGGCTGTGGTTATTTCGTAATGCAGATAAACAGTGGTTTGTGCATGGAGTTTTTAGCTAATGCACTATCCCACTTCTCCTTTAGCGCACTATGCCGAGCTGTTTTGTCAGACTAACTTTTCTTTTTTACGAGGGGCTTCTCACCCTGAGGAGTTAGTGATCCAGGCACACTTTTTAGGCTATCAAGCACTCGCCATAACCGATGAATGCTCGGTTGCGGGTGTCGTGCGGGCGTACAGTGCAATTAAAGAGCATCAACTAGATATTGAGTTAATTGTCGGCAGCATGTTGTGGCTTGATAACGACTTACAAGTGGTGCTGCTGTGCCCTAATCGTCAGGCCTATGGCGAGCTGTGTCGGGTGATCACCAATGCCAGGCGACGCAGTGACAAGGGCAGTTACGACCTACAAAAGTGGGATTTGATGTCGTTGAAGCACTGTTTGGTGTTATGGCTGCCCACTGGCAAAAAGGCCGATCTTGAATGGGGACAATGGCTTGCTAAGTATCATGATGGTCGCTTATGGCTTGGGCTGCAGCGGCGTTTACTTAATAATGACCAAAGCTATACCGAGCACAGTCTGAGTTTAGCTAAAGAGCTAGCGTTACCAGTTACTGCCTGTGGCGGCGTGCTATTTCATAATGCCAGTCGCTTACCACTGCAGCACACACTCGCGGCAATTAAGGCCAGTTGCAGTGTTAGCGAGCTTGCCCATACTCGCTTGCCTAATGCAGAGCGGGCGCTGCGCTCTATTTCTAAAATATCCAAACTGTTTAAGCCGCAGTGGTTGGCTGAGTCTTGCGACATTGCCAGATTGTGTGAGTTTAAGCTCACTGAGCTGCGTTACGAGTACCCAGCAGAGTTAGTTCCGCAAGGAGCAAGCGCCATTGAGCATCTTAAAGAGTTAGTGGCGAAAGGCATTGCACTGCGCTTTCCTGAAGGGGTCGATGCCGATATACAAGCCACCATAGATAAAGAGCTCAAGCTAATTGAAGAGCTGGATTATCCGTTTTACTTTTTGACTATTCATGATGTGGTGATGTTTGCCAAGAGTCAGGGCATTTTGTATCAAGGGCGCGGCTCAGCGGCGAATTCTGTGGTGTGTTACTGCCTAGAGATCACCTCGGTTGACCCAAGGCAGATTGATGTATTGTTTGAGCGCTTTATTAGTAAAGAGCGCGACGAGCCGCCAGATATTGATGTCGACTTTGAGCATGAGCGACGTGAAGAAGTGATTCAATATATTTATCAAAAATATGGCCGCGAGCGCACAGCACTGGCTGCAACCGTGATCAGCTATCGCCTTAAAAGCGCTATTCGTGAAGTGGGTAAAGCGCTAGGTATTAGTCTGACTCAGCTTGAGTTTTTTATTAAAAACATTAACCGCCGAGACAGCTCCCTTGACTGGCAAACCCAGGTGTCCGAGTTAGGGCTTAACCCTGAGTCGACTAAGGGAAAGCTGTTTATTCAATTGGTGAATGAAGTTCGCGGTTTTCCGCGCCATTTATCTCAACATGTGGGCGGCTTTGTGATTTCGGCTGGCCCCTTGTATGAGTTAGTGCCAGTTGAAAATGCCAGCATGCAAGACCGCACTGTGATCCAATGGGATAAGGATGATTTAGAAACGCTAGGCTTGCTTAAGGTCGATGTGTTAGCGCTGGGCATGTTGAGTGCTATTCGTAAGTGCTTTCAGCTAGTTAAGCAGCACTATCAGCGAGAACTGTCCATTGCGGGGATTACCCGGATGCAAGATGATGCCAACGTGTACCGGATGATCCAGCAAGCCGATACCGTAGGCGTGTTTCAAATTGAGTCGCGGGCACAAATGAGCATGCTGCCAAGGTTAAAGCCTGCTAACTATTATGACTTAGTGATTCAAATTGCCATTGTCCGCCCCGGCCCAATTCAAGGGGACATGGTGCACCCGTTTTTAAAGCGACGTGACGGCATTGAGCCTATTGAATACCCGACAACTGAGGTCAAAGCCGTGTTGGCGCGCACTATGGGAGTACCGATATTTCAAGAGCAGGTGATCAAGCTGGCAATGGTGGCAGCAGGGTTTAGTGGTGGTGAGGCTGATCAACTACGCCGCGCCATGGCTAGCTGGAAGAAAAACGGCAAATTAATGCAGTTTAAAACCAAGTTGATTGACGGCATGCGCGAGCGGGGTTACTCACCTGAGTTTGCCAATCGTTTGTTTGATCAAATACTTGGCTTTGGTGAATATGGTTTTCCCGAAAGCCATTCAGCCTCATTTGCTGTGCTAGCTTACGTGTCGTCCTGGCTTAAATATTATTATCCTGAGGTGTTTTACACCTCTTTGCTCAATAGTCTGCCCATGGGGTTTTACTCGGCATCCCAACTTGTACAAGATGCTAAGCGCCATAATATTCAGATACTTCCTGTGTGTGTAAATGCTTCCTTATATGAGCATCAAGTGGTGGATTATCAAGGCGATAAAGCCATGCGTTTGGGCTTTCGCATTATTAATGGCTTTTCAAAGCAGGCGGCACAATGCCTAGTTGAATATCGCCCAGCACAAGGCTATCAATACGCAAGTGATATCAAAAAGCTGGGTATTAAACGTGATGCCATTGCACAGCTTGCTAGCGCTGATGCTTTTCATGGTATATCCGGCAATCGTTATCAAACGCGCTGGCAATTGATGGATAGCGAAGATGAAATGCCGCTGTTTACACAAATCAGCAATCAAGATGAGTTTGATTTTGGCCCAAGTGAGTTTGATACCCTTAATGAAGACTACGCCGCCACTGGGTTAACTCTCAATAAACACCCCATTTTGTTAATGGAACAAGCTGGGTTATTGGATAAGTTTACCCGTATGAGCGAGCTTAAAACGAAGCCGCATAAATCACTGGTGACCATAGTGGGTTTGGTCACGGGTAAGCAAGCGCCGGGCACGGCGGGCGGGATTACCTTTATGACCCTTGAAGATGACACGGGGAACATTAATGTAGTGGTGTGGTCAGCAACATCGCGCGCGCAGAAACAGCCGTATATGACCGCAAAAATCCTTAAAGTAAAAGGAATATTAGAGCGCGAAGGCGAGGTGGTGCATGTTATTGCGGGTAAGTTGATTGATTTGACCCATGAGTTGCAATCTCTAAAAACGAAATCGCGCGACTTTCATTAGTATTTATCATTATCCATTAGCACTTATTATTAGCCATCAGCACTTATCATTAGCAGCGCTTGCGATAGTAGGAGTACAGCAGACATGTATAACAGGCAAAAGAGCAGTCGCCGCAATCGGCCTTACAGCATAAAAAAGACCAGCATTAAAGATGAGAATATCGATAGGCAAATTATTGTTATTCACCGTGCTATTGCGCATAAACTGTTGCAACAGCCTGAGCTAGCAGAGCAGGTAAAGGCGCGTTTAGAAGCGCAACGTGAAGAGGGTAAGCTAGGTTATAGCCATTATATTACTTGGGTATCCACGCTGGAGTTAATCGACCAAAGTGAAGTGTTCATTAACGCACTAACAGAAGATTCACCTAAGATGCGCAAATTAAGACGCAGAACCCCATTTACCGGTATATTAACTGAAGCAGAGCGCGTCGCCGCGTTAGAGCAAGATGCTATTGGCGTGATAGCGACTCGGGATTTGTCAGGGTTGTTTTAGTTTTAACTTTTGTCTTTGTACGAAAGCTCTTGTTCCGCTAACTGTTACCAGTGTGCGCTATCGTATAATGACAATAATGCTAACAAAAACGGGCTTGTCATTGCTGACAAGCCCGTTTTCTGCAAGCTAAGAATTGCTTCTTAGTTCATGCCGTATTTCTTTAGCTTTTTGCGTAGAGTACCACGGTTGATACCTAGCATGTTCGCTGCGCGAGTTTGGTTACCGCGAGTGTGCTGCATGATGATGTCTAGTAATGGTGCTTCAACTTCGCATAAAACCATTTCGTAAACTTCAGAAGCTTCCTGACCGTCTAATTGAGAGAAGAAGTTGGTAACTGCACGCTTAACTGCGTCACGTAATAATTGTGGTTTGATAGTACCGTTTGCGGTTTCGATTTTACCTACGGTAAGTTGGTGAACTTCTGTGTTAGTAGTCTGATCAAACATTCTATTCTGCTCTTTATTTTCTAAACTAATTCATCAAAATAACGTTCTATAAGAGAACGTTGCGCAGCGGCATCTTCTAACCGATTAAACTCGGCGCGAATTTGGCGCTGATCTTCATTATTTAGGTACCATCCGATGTGCTTTCTAGCAAAACGGACACCCTTAAATTCGCCATACAAGTCGTATAATTTATCCAGATGTTCAAGCATCACAGTGCGCTGCTCTTGCATCTCGATTGGCGACAAATGGTTACCTGTTTCCAAGTAGTGCTGGATTTCTCTAAAAATCCAGGGCCTTCCTTGAGCACCTCTTCCAATCATGACGGCATCAGCACCCGTATAATCCAGCACATATTTGGCTTTCTCTGGGGTGTCGATATCACCGTTGGCAACAACTGGAATCGAGATATTCTGTTTTATTGCTTTGATTGTGTCGTACTCGGCATGGCCTTTGTACATGCACTTGCGCGTTCGACCGTGAACTGCCAGTGACTGAATGCCACAATCTTGGGCAATCTGGGCTATTTGAAGACCATTACGGTTTTCTGGATCCCACCCGGTGCGAATCTTCAAGGTTACTGGTACATCAACTGCAGCGACCACAGCTTGTAAAATGTCTTTTACTAGCTCTGGACTTTGCATCAATGCAGAACCAGCAAGCTTTTTATTCACTTTCTTAGCAGGACAGCCCATGTTGATATCAATAATGTGCGCGCCTTGCTCAACGTTTAATTGAGCGGCGTTAGCCATTAACTCAGGATCTGCACCCGCGATTTGAACTGAGCGAATACCTTCTTCACCAGAATGCATCATGCGCTGGCGGCTTTTATCTGTATCCCAAACATCAGGATTAGATGAAAGCATTTCTGATACTGCTAAGGCTGCACCATAGCGTAAACAGAGGTTTCGAAAGGCTTGATCGGTGACACCTGCCATTGGTGCCACGATCAACTGATTGCTCAATTGATAAGGGCCAATTTGCATTGTGAAGCTCACCTTGCTCGTCAAAGGGGCGCTATATTATCCGTTTTTATCCAGCTTGAAAAGGTTAATAAATGACCTAAATTAAACTTTTTTGCTTGACTTTTAACTGAGGACGAAATTAGACGAGCAATTTGTGAAATATGTTGGCTTTTGAGGGCTGGCGGGCGTTGCAGAGTGAATTTTTTGTTGAATTTGTTACTCAAATCGCCCAAATCACCAGCAAAACTTTTTATTCACCAAAGTTGAAATTTGCGTGCTTGGTCAAAATTTAATCTTTTATACCTAGGCGCCAAGCTGTTGGATGGAACGCTAAACGGTTAGTTTACTAAGTGAGGTAGCATATTGAAGTCGCAGAACAAGCAAACCGGCGTTATTTTTTGTTGAGTCACTCAAATTAGTGAGTAACAGGTATGCGGCAGCAAAATTAAAGAGTAATGGCTGATAAGTTGAAAGGCGTGAGGATCATAAAGGGCACGGAATGTGCCCTTTGTTTTACTCTGGACTTAGCTAACTAATTATTATGCTTTACGCACACCGTTGAGTCGGCTCCAGTCATCTTTGTGAGTGGCTGGCTCCATCTCAAACCATTGGCTATAGAACTCTGATACTTCGTCTGCTTGTTCTCTCAATAAACCTGATAGTGCCAGCAGTCCACCAGGTTTAACTTTTTCGGCAATAAGCGGCGCTAAATCTTTTAGCGGGCCCGCAAGAATATTGGCAACTAATACATCTGCTTGTAAGTTCTCTGGCTGATCTTCTGGAAGATATAGCGCAAGTTGGTCGACAACATCGTTGCGCTCAGCATTTGCTTTAGAGGCTTCAATCGCCTGATGGTCGATATCAACCCCTGTGACTTTTTTAGCGCCTAATTTAATTGCCGCAATAGCCAGAATACCCGAGCCACAACCAAAATCGATGACTTCTTGTTGGCTTAAATCAACACTATCTAACCACTCTAAACACAGTGCGGTAGTTGGGTGAGTGCCTGTACCAAAAGCAAGACCTGGATCGAGAATAACGTTGACTGCGTTTTCATCAGGGATTTCTCGCCAGCTTGGGCAAATCCATAAACGTTCACCAAACTGAATTGGGTGGAAGCTGTCCATCCATTCGCGAACCCAGTCTTTGTCTTCGACTTGTTCAACCTTGTGCTCGAAGTCTTTACCTAAAAACGGCATAGATTCTAAAAACTCAATCGTTGGCGCTAAATCTGTGCCCGCATCAAATAGCGCGATGACAACAGTGTCTTGCCACAGTGGGGTTTCGCCAAGCTTAGGCTCAAAGATAGGCTCATCTTGCCCGTCTTCATAAGTGATTGCGACCGAGCCTTGGTCCATTAGTAAGTCGCCAAGCATGTCAGCGTGATCTCTGTGGGTGTGAATGCGAAGTTGGATCCAGGCCATGGTTTTTCCTACTAGTGATTAGCGTTAGCAATTTAGGTTTTGCAACTAAGGTTTTGCGATAAAGGCGGCATTATAGCGCCATTTTGGCTTAGCGCCTAAAAACGATATGCGCCTTAAAGCGATAAAGCTTTCGAATAACTGTAAGCTAGCCCAGTCATAAACCTAGAAGAGCAAGACACTTCACTGAGTATATAAAGTGTGAACTGCATGTTAAGTGTTCTGTAGCATATATATTCATTTTGGGTGAATAATAAGCGATAAGATGCGGATTTTCATGGGTAATTGGTTAAACCAAAGCAGATTTGTCTGTGATCCATGTCTTGTTGTCTAAGTTGCACTGGTGAAGTTGATCACGCTTTAACTAAGGCTGCCCTAATTAAGTATGCTGAATTGTTATGCTCTTACCCCCTAAAATTCAAACACGTTGAGCATGCAGCTATGGAAGTGAGGCATAAGCACAATCAATTTGCACCCTTATATAACGGAATGTTTTCACATCCGGTGTGGGCTGCAAGAGCAGACAGGGCGCAAAGTATCACTGGGTTACTACTCGGACTATTTATTATTGTGCACCTGCATTTTGAGTCTAGCATTATGCTAGGTAAACAAGCGTTTTATACAGTAGTTCAATTTTTGGAAGGTGGTATATTTAGCGAATCGGGTCATGGATTTCCTATTCTGACTCAGGTGTTCTCTGTATTCATGCTGTTGATTGTGATGCTGCATGCCTTATTTGCCTTGAGACGCTTCCCCACGCAAATCAAGCAATGGTTCAAGCTGCGTGAGCAGATGAATGTTATTCCTCATCAAGACACCAAAATCTGGTTTTGGCAGATGCTAACCGGGTTCATCTTGTTCTTTTTAGTGCCTGTACACCTCTTTACGCTTATCGCTACACCAGATATTGGGCCGCACTTATCGGCCGAGCGAGTGTACCACGACAACGCCTGGTTATTGTATCTGGTGTTATTACCTGCAGTGGTCATTCACGCCATGTTTGGCTTGTACCGTGTTGTCATCAAGTGGGGCATTTTTAGCAATCGTGTAGGTCTGCTAAAACTTGCCAAAGTGATGGTGGTGTATTTGATTGCGTTAGGCATTGCCAGCCTAGTGACCTATTTAGTCATTGGTCATGGCTTAGCGTTACCCGTTGTGCCTTACTCTGGCGTTTAATACAAGGACATAGTAATGAAGATTATATATACAGATGCCCTGGTTGTTGGCGCTGGACTTGCTGGGCTTAGGGTTGCTATTGCTGCAAAAGAGCGTGGACAAGACACACTTGTATTGTCGCTGATCCCAGCTAAACGGTCTCACTCTGCAGCTGCCCAAGGTGGTATGCAGGCAAGCCTTGGTAACACAGTTAAAGGCATGGGTGATAATGAAGACGTACACTTTCAAGATACAGTAAAAGGCTCTGACTGGGGCTGCGATCAAAATGTAGCTCGTATGTTTGCCCACTGCGCACCAAAAGCTGTGCGTGAGTTAGCCAACTGGGGGGTGCCATGGACGCGCATCACTAAGGGCGACCGTCAGGTGATTGTTAACGCTGAGAAGGTAACGATTACTGAAGCCGAGCAGGCTCATGGCTTAATTAATGCCCGTGATTTTGGTGGTACCAAAAAATGGCGCACCTGCTATACCGCAGACGGTACAGGGCACTCGTTACTATACGCGGTGGATAATAAAGCGATATCAATGGGCATTCCCGTTCATGAGCGAGTAGAAGCGCTTAAGATTATCCATGATGGTGAGCGCTGTCATGGGGTGATTGCTCGCTGCCTGATCACTGGTGAGCTGCGAGCCTATATTGGCAAATCAACCACTATAGCAACTGGTGGCTACGGACGAATTTATGAAGTATCGACTAATGCAATTATTTGTGAAGGTATTGGCCAAGCATTGGCGCTAGATACTGGCGTTGCCACCCTAGGTAATATGGAGGCGGTGCAGTTCCACCCTACTGCCATCGTGCCTGTTGGCATCTTGACCACAGAGGGCTGCCGCGGTGATGGCGGTATTTTGCGAGATAAAGACGGTTATCGCTTTATGCCTGACTATGAGCCAGAAAAGAAAGAGCTGGCATCGCGTGATGTGGTGTCACGCCGCATGACCGAGCACATGCGCAAAGGCAAAGGGGTTGATAGCCCTTACGGACCGCATTTATGGCTCGATATTACCTTGCTTGGTCGTGAGCACATAGAAACCAATCTGCGTGAAGTCAAAGAGATCTGCGAGAACTTCTTAGGCATTGATCCTGCCGTTGATTGGATCCCTGTGCGCCCAACTCAGCACTATTCTATGGGCGGCATTCGTACCACTCCTGAAGGGCAAAGCCCGCAACTTAAAGGCTTATTCAGTGTTGGGGAAGCAGCCTGCTGGGATATGCACGGCTTTAATCGCCTAGGTGGCAATTCATTGGCTGAAACCGTGGTTGCAGGGATGATCATTGGTAAGTATGTAGCAGATTTTTGCGAGCAAACGCCGCTTGAAATCAACACCAATCTAGTCGATAAATTTGCTGCAGAAGTGGATCAGGAAATCACTGAGCTATTGACCCATGAAGAAGGCGAGTCTGCATTTGCCCTTAAACAGCAAATGCAGCGCATTATGATGGACAGTGTTGGGATTTTCCGTAATGGTCCTGAGCTTGAGCAAGCTGTATCTGGGCTGAGTGAGTTACTTAAGCGCGCAAGTAAAATTACCCTCAAATGCAAGAAACGTCATGCAAACCCTGAGCTGGTAGAAGCCCTGCGGGTTAAGCGAATGATAAAAGTTGCGTTAACAGTTGCCTGTGGTGCGAAGGCTCGCACCGAAAGCCGCGGTGCTCATTCCCGTGAAGACTACCCACAACGTAACGACAAAGACTGGTTATGCCGTACATTGGCATCCTGGCCAGATGCTAACGCGCTTGAACCAACGCTTAGCTATGAGCAGCTTGATGTAATGCAAATGGAGCTACCGCCAGGATATCGTGGCTATGGCGTTGATAATGCCATTGCCCATCCTGATACCGCTAAGCGGGAAGCACAGATTGCAGAAATTGTCGCCCAGCTGGGTGAAGAGGCCGACAAATACCAAAAGCAGGCGGCATTAATGTCATTTGACCTGCCAGAGGCGCTGCGCCCAGGTAATCAACGTTTGTCTGATAACGAGCTAGCAGAGGGATAACTATGACTCAAGCAAATCAAACCCAGGCGTTAGCTCAGGGACGTAAACTGCGTTTTGAGATCTTTCGCTACGATCCGCAAGATAAAAATGACAAGCCGAAAATGGTGACTTATGAGCTTACTGAAGCGCCAGGTATGACAGTATTTATCGCGCTTAATCTACTGCGTGAGCAACAAGACCCGTCGCTGCAATTCGACTTTGTTTGCCGCGCGGGTATTTGCGGGAGTTGCGCTATGGTGATCAATGGCAAACCAACATTAGCGTGCCGTACCTTAACCGCTAACTATGGCGATGGCGTAATTAAACTCATGCCGCTGCCCGGTTTTGAGTTAATTGGTGACTTGTCGGTTAACACGGGTAAGTTTATGCGTGAACTTGCTGAGCGCTTGCAGTTATGGCTACAACCTTTGCAAGATGAAGCCAATATTCATCGCCTAGAAAAACCAATGGCACCAGAAGAAGCAGCAAAATTGTATGAGCTTGAACGTTGCGTAGAATGTGGCGTGTGCGTGTCAGCATGTGCAACCAAGCAAATGCGCGATACCTTTGTCGGCGCGGTAGGCATGATGAAGCTAGCCCGCTTTGAGCTTGATAGTCGCGATGCTCGCAGTGCAGAGGATTTTTATCATGTTATTGGTAATCAAGATGGTGTATTTGGCTGCATGACGTTATTAGGTTGCCAAGACAACTGCCCGAAAGATTTACCCCACATGCAACAAATTGCTTATTTACGCCGTAAAATGGCAACCACATTGGTTGAGCATGAACGCATTGCGGTGGTTAATCAGTAATTCATTAATAACTTATCAGTAATTCGTTAGGGCTTCGTTTTGAAGCCCTAAATATTTCTGTAGTTGAGCGCGGACTAAGCAAGCTTAGAAAGTTGCATCAGCTCAGCAAGGTTACTGACGTTAAGCTTGAGCATTAACTTCGCGCGATGGACTTCAATGGTGCGTACGGCGACACACAGTTCGTTGGCCATTTCTTTGTTAGTTTTGCCCGCTACAATTAGCGAAAAAATCTGTTTTTCTCGTTTTGATAACCCTTCAATCAGCGCTTTTTGAGCTAGCTGATCATATTGCTGCTGGCTGTATGTTAATCCTTTAGCAATCGCGCTTGCTAACGCTTGCCCGTCGACAGGTTTTTGAAAAAACTCAAACGCGCCGCTCTTAAGGGCTTCGACAGCCATAGGCACGTCACCGTGAGCGGTGAGAAAGATAACCGCTAACGGGCTTTGTGCTTGAGTGAGGCGTTTGTGCACTTCTGGGCCGCTAAATCCTGGCATTCTGGCATCTAAAATCACGCAACCAACTTGAGCTAAATCTATCTGCTCAAGGAATTGCTCGCCACTGCTAAAGCAAGTTAGTTGGTAGTCAAAACCCTCCATTAGGAAGCTAATTGAGTCCAAAATGGCTTCATCATCATCGACAAGGTAAACAGCTTGGTTATTCATAGGTTCGCCAAACACTTCATGAGAGGTAATTGATAAGTATCGCAAATAAAACAAATACGCGACTTCATGTGGTAAAAGTTGGAGGCGAGTCACGTAGGTGTGCTTGAGAACGCAGTAAGCTGATTTGGGGTACTTAATTAAACTTGAGGGATTAAACAGTGGTTCGCGCCTTGATTGGGTTGTTGATGCTTTTAATGGCATTGCCGGTGTTTGCTGATAAGCGAGATCTATACGTAGGTGTGCTTGGCAATTGGGGATATCAGCAGGCTATTGAGCGTTGGTCACCGCTAATGCAATACCTGAGCGAGCAAGTGCCAGGCACGCAGTTTCATGTCTACCCTGGTGAGTTTGAAGAGCTTAACCGCGCGATGGCGTCGGGCAAAATTCAGTTTATTGTCACCAATCCGGGGCAGTATCTATTCTTATCAAATCAATACCCTTTATCCTGGTTGGCCACTATGCGCTCAAGGCGTCATAACGGCGCAACATCAGCCATTGGCTCAGCCATTATTGTTCGTGCAGACAGTGATTACCGCACGCTTTACGACCTCAAAGGTAAATCGATCGTCGCCAGTGGGCCGCACGCATTAGGCGGGTATCAAGCAACCGTGGGGTTAATGCAAAAACGTGGCATGGACCCACAACACTTTTTCAAACAGATTAAGTTTTTAGGCTTTCCGCTAGACCCTTTGTTATATCAAGTACGTGACGGCAACGTTGATGCCGCCATTACCCCTTTATGTACCCTTGAAGATATGGTTGCAAAAGGGGTGATCAATGAAAAGGACTTTAGGGTATTAAACCCGAGTAGGCCTGCAGGTTTTGATTGCCAGTGCAGCACTAAGCTGTATCCAAACTGGTCATTTGCCGTAATTGAGGGGGTCGATACCCAAATCACTAAGCAGGTTACACAAGCTTTAATGGGCATATCGGCTGAGCACCCCGCAGCGATAAAAGCGCAGTTTATGGGTTGGACATCACCAGTTAGTCAACTTGGTGTTATTCAGCTCTTCAGTGAGTTGCAAGTAGAGTCAAGTAAACCCAATTATTGGTCGGTAATTCTGGGGTGGCTTGGTGAAAACCGCTACTGGGGCGTGTTTGCTATTTTGCTGTTTGTCGTGGCGACGATATATCACTTGTGGATTGAGTATCGCTTTCATCAAAAGAGTGAGTCATTAGTCGAATCCGAGCGACAGCTAAAGCGGCAGGAAGTCGCCCTAGAAAAGTTACAAAGTACAGCCATTATTGGTGAAATTGGTGCTGGCCTTGCTCACGAGATTAACCAGCCAATTGCTGCTATCACCAGTTACAGTGAAGGAGCAAAGATGCGTTTGCAACGCCAGCAGCAGTTAGATATCCCGGATATTTTGCTGTTGCTCGATAAAATTCACAGCCAGTCAAAGCGAGCAGGGGAAGTTGTGCACCGCATTCGTAGTTTGCTTAAACGCAGAGAAGCAGTGATGGAAGACGTCAATATCCTAACCTTAGTGGATGAGAGTTTATCTTTGTTGAAACTTGAGCTTGAGCAGCGAGATATTCAGATAAAAACTCATTTTAAAGGCGAGCCGTTTTTCATCACCGGTGACAGAGTTGGTTTATTGCAGGTACTAATAAACCTGATTAAAAACAGTGTAGATGCTCTGAGTGATGCTGAGTTTAAAGGCAAGGGAATGATTGAGATTGGTATGCATTTTAAAGCCGAGCAGGTTGACCTTAGCATTAAAGATAATGGCCCAGGGCTAAGTGAGGAATTTGCCACCCTGCTTGCTACCTTTTATACCACTAAAGCAAATGGATTAGGACTTGGCCTAGCAATTTGTCAAGAGGTGGTCAATGAACATGAGGGTGTTCTCTTACTTGCAAATAACACGGATGAACGCGGCTGTAAGGCTCAGATTTCATTGAAAAAGCGCGGCAGCCACTCTCCTGTTGTAGCCTAGTTTCCCTTCAATAAGTAACGCGTTTGTGAATGAAGTCACAAACGCGATAATACGACGTACGAAATGTGGTTTACCACAATATTCAAGTTCTCATACCTCATTGACAATGAGTTAAGCCTAGAAGTTAACCATAGCTTGGTGTGCTTCTAGAGATTTATGTCAATGGGGAGAGAAAGTATGAAACTTGATCGGCGAACCTTTATTAAAGGAGCTGGAGCGAGCACAGCAGGTTGCATGTTAGCAAGTTTGCCTGGCTCAATTGCGGCATTAGGTGCGGGGCCTGTAAGCGGCAGCGCTAAGCATGTTGCCAGTATTTGCGAGATGTGCTCGACGCGCTGTCCTATTTCTGCGCGAGTTGTTAACGGGCAAAACGTATCGATTCTTGGTAACGACAAAGCAAAATCATATGGCGGTGCAGTATGTGCCCGCGGCGGTGCTGGCCATAGTTTGCTGTATGACAAGCAGCGCATTGTAAAACCATTAAAGCGAGTCGGTGAGCGCGGCGAAGGCAAATGGCAAGAAATTGATTGGCAAGAAGCCTATGAAACCATTGCTAAGAATCTTAATCGCATTAAACAGCAACACGGTGCTGAGTCGGTTGCTTTCTCGTCAAAATCAGGCTCGTTGTCAAATCACTTCTTTCATCTAGCAAAAGCATTTGGTAGTCCAAATACCTTTACCCATGCAACGACTTGCCCTGGTGGTTATGTGGTTGCTGCCAAGGCCATGTTCGGCTCTAAAGCCAAGCGTGATTTAGGTAACTCAAAATACATTATCAATTTTGGTCATAACCTGTATGAAGGTATCAATATGACCGAAACCCGCGGTTTAATGAAAGCGCAGAGCGACAAGGGTGCCAAGTTAGTGGTATTTGAGCCAAGATTCTCTATTGTTGCCGATAAGGCTGATGAGTGGCATGCAATTAAGCCAGGCACTGATATCGCCGTAGCTCTGTCAATCTGTCATGTACTTATTCGAGACAATTTGTATGACCGCGAGTTTGTGGAGCAATACGTTGAGGGGTTTGACGATTTTGCCAAGGAAGTCGAAGCCTACACACCACAATGGGCTGAAGCGATTTGTGATGTGCCAGCTGAAGATATTCGCCGCATTACTCATGAATTAGCGGCCGCTGCGCCGCATGCGGTTGTCGACTTTGGCCACCGCGCGACATTTACCACCGAAGAGTTTGAGCTGCGCAGAGCGCTGTTTGCGGCCAATGTCCTTATAGGCAATATTGAGCGTAAAGGTGGTCTGTACTTTGGTAAGAAAGCTAAAAAATACAACGAGTTTGCTGGTGAAATGGCAGCACCTGTATTAGTAAAACCTGGGGTGAAAAACTTACCTAAGATTGAAGCTAAGCGCATCGATATGGTCGATGAACAGTACGCATTGATATGGTCATCTGGCGGTATTTATCAGTCCATTTTAACCGCAGCATTAGAAGCACAGCCTTATCAGCTGCGAGCATGGGTAATGAGTCGTACCAACCCAATGCAAACCATGACAGACAGAGCCAAAGTCGTTGAAGCGCTTAAGGCGATGGAATTTGTGGTTGCCTGTGATGTTTATGTAAGTGAGAGCGCAGCCTATGCCGATATCATCTTGCCTGAGTCAACCTATCTTGAGCGTGATGAAGAAATCGCAGATAAATCGGGTAAGAATCCTGCTTACTACGTGAGGCAGCAAGTGGTTGATACCATTGGCGATACCAAGCCAAGTTGGCTGATCTGGCAGGAGTTAGGTCATCAGCTAGGCTTATCGCAATATTTCCCTTGGGAGAACATGCAAACATTGCAGTTGTTCCAAGTTGGTAAAGACGCGGCCTTGCTTTCTAAAGTCAAGCAAGATGGTTGGGTAAGCTTTGGTAAGCCGCTGATGCTGCGTGAACCTAGCATGGTTAAAGCATTTACAGCGCAATATCCGAATGCAAAACCCGTTGATGCCGATGGCACCTATGCCAGTCAATTATCGTTTAAAACTCCAAGCGGCAAGATTGAGTTGAGCTCAAGTAAAGTGGAGAAAATGGCGCCAGGGCGTGGCGTGATCAAATATCGCGAAGTCACCATGAAAAAAGCTGATGAGTTGTTTTTCATTCAAGGTAAAGTCGCCGTGCATACCAATTCTGCTACTCATAACGTCCCTATGTTGGCGAATTTAATGTCTAACAACGGCGTATGGATCCACCCTGTGACAGCCGGACACTTAAAAATCGCCTCTGGCGATAAAGTCCGCATATACAACGACACTGGTAGCGAAGAAGGTCATGCGCTAGTGACTCCGGGCATTCGTCCTGACACGGTTTTTGCCTATATGGGCTTTGGTTCTAAAAACAAAGAGCTGTCTCGTGCTACTGGGCGTGGCGTACATTGCGGCAACTTACTGCCTCATGTTATCTCACCTGTGACAGGTATGAATTTACACACAACCGGCGTCAAAATTGCCAAGCTTTAATCGGAGTTCATTATGACTAAACGTTATGTTCTTGTGCACGATGAAAACAAGTGCATTGGCTGCCAGGCTTGTAATGTAGCCTGTCGAAGCGAAAACAATGTACCTGAGTCGGTGACCCGAATTCAGGTGCGTATTGAAGGGCCTCACGGCAACTTCCCTAACTTACATTTTAAATATAATCGCGTTTCTTGCGAGCAATGTGAAAACGCACCATGCGTTAAAGTATGTCCAACAGGTGCAGCCTATGTGGCGGATGACGGCATAGTTTCGATTAACGAGAAAAAGTGCGTCGGCTGTCTGTATTGCGTGGCTGCATGCCCTTATAAAGTACGCTTTATTAACCCGGATACTAAGGTGCCGGATAAGTGCGATTTTTGTAAGAAAACGCGTCTTGCTCGTGGCGAGTCTCCAGCATGCGTTAGTGTGTGTCCAACCGATGCCCTTTGTTTTGGCGATGCTAACGATCCTCAATCAGAAGTCAGCCAGCTATTGGATACCAAAACCAATTATCAGCAAAAGGCTAATCTGGGCACTCAACCAAGGGTTTACCGTATTCCTAGCCGCAAAGGAGGGATCAAAGCATGAACAATATTTGGGGCTCAATGGAGCAATATGATCCAGTCGTCTGGAACTGGATAATCGCGGTCTATTTATTTATGGCAGGTTTGTCAGCTGGTTCTATGCTGGTGGCGATCGGACTTAAATGGTACAAGCAAAGCCGCGGCTTACCCACAGAAGGTTTACCTGTGGTAAAGGCTGCAGCGGTGATAGCACCGGTCAGTATCTGTTTAGGTATGGCGTTATTAGTGCTGGATTTAACTAAGCCATTTGAGTTTTATCATATCTTGCTCAATTACAATTTAACCTCGGTAATGGCATGGGGGGTGATAGCGCTTTTGGTCTACATTCCATTAGTGTTTGTATTCGCAGGTTTAGTATTTGAGGAGCCCATTCGTCGCTGCGTGCCGGCACTAAACGGTGTGCTCAAGGTTTGTCGCTCGCTAGAAGGAAGTCTAAATAAGCTCATTTTTGCATTAGCGCTATGTGTTGGTGTGTATACCGGTTTCCTATTGTCGGCGATGATCAGTTATCCAATCCTCAATACCGCGGTGCTGCCAGCGCTGTTTTTAGCTTCGGCGCTATCAGCAGGCTCTGCAGGTAATATTCTGGTTGCTACCTTGTTCTTTAGTAAGAAAGAGTCAGACTGTATTGAGCAGGTGCATCGCATTGAATATCCGGTTGCCTTTAACGAAGCGCTTTGTCTAGTGCTGTTGTTTGTCGGTTTGAATTTTTCTGGCCCTGCAGCACAAGCGGCGACATCAGCAATCACTTCGGGTGCTTGGGCGAGCGTATTTTGGCTAGGAGTGGTTGGTTTGGGGTTAGTGGTTCCTTTAAGTGCGAGTTTATTCGCGCCGCAAAGCTGGAAGCACTCAAAAGGCTTTTTGGTTACGGTATCGTGCAGCACTATTCTAGGGGTATTAGCCCTGAGACACTTTGTAGTGTATGCCGGTCAAAGTTACATCAGCTAGAAGGTTCTGTACGATTAATTGACTTATCGCAGTAAGTGATTACTAACGTAGAACGCTAGGTAATATTGACACCAGCCAACAGAGTAAGGATTAAAACAAAAGCCGCTGTTAGTTTGACTAACAGCGGCTTTTTAGTGTTCAGTGCTTAAAGCTGCGCAAGCGGATAACGCTTTGCAAATATTAAGATTTAGCGCGTTTCATTGCTGTGAAGAACTCATCGTTAGTTTTGGTCATTGCCAATTTATCGATAAGGAATTCCATTGCGCCCACTTCATCCATTGGATTAAGGATCTTACGCAGAATCCACATCTTCTGTAGCTCGTCGTTAGTTGTTAGTTTTTCTTCACGGCGAGTACCAGAGCGGTTAAAGTCAATCGCTGGGAATACACGTTTTTCAGCAGCTTTACGAGATAAGTGCAGTTCTTGGTTACCTGTACCTTTAAATTCTTCGTAAATCACTTCATCCATCTTAGAGCCAGTGTCGACTAGCGCGGTGGCGATGATGGTTAAGCTACCGCCATTTTCAATGTTACGAGCCGCACCAAAGAAACGCTTAGGACGGTGCAGTGCGTTAGCGTCAACACCACCGGTAAGTACTTTACCTGATGATGGGATAACAGTGTTGTAAGCACGTGCTAAACGGGTAATTGAGTCAAGTAGGATGACTACATCTTTCTTGTGTTCAACTAGGCGTTTGGCTTTCTCAATTACCATTTCAGCAACTTGAACGTGGCGAGACGCTGGTTCATCGAACGTTGACGCAATTACTTCACCGTTAACGAGGCGTTGCATCTCAGTCACTTCCTCAGGACGTTCGTCAATTAGCAGTACCATTAATACAACTTCTGGATTGTTGTAGGTAATGCTTTGAGCAATGTTCTGTAGTAGTAGCGTTTTACCCGCTTTAGGCGGTGCCACAATTAGACCACGCTGACCTTTACCGACTGGAGAACATAAGTCCAGAATACGTGCAGTAATATCCTCAGTTGAACCATTACCACGCTCCATACGCAAACGGTCTTCTGCATGCAGTGGGGTTAAGTTTTCAAAGAGGATTTTAGTGCGAGAGTTTTCAGGCTTGTCGAAGTTAACTTCTGAGACTTTTAGTAGCGCGAAGTAACGCTCACCATCTTTCGGAGGACGGATTTTACCGAAAATGGTATCACCGGTACGCATGTTGAAGCGGCGGATTTGGCTTGGCGATACGTAAATATCGTCAGGACCTGCTAGATATGAACCGTCGGCACTTCTCAAGAACCCGAAACCGTCTTGGAGGATTTCTAGAACGCCGCCACCGAAGATGTCTTCACCGCTTTTAGCATGAGCTTTTAGGATTGAGAAAATAATGTCCTGCTTGCGAGAACGGCCCATGTTTTCAAGTTTCATGCTTTCGGCTAATGAAACCAGGTCAGATATCGAGGTGTTTTTTAATTCTGTTAAATTCATGAGTAGGAGGTCTTGTGTTACGCGACAAAGCTTACCGCGATCAATCAGTAAGATTTAATAGAACAGTTTTGTGATTGATGTGCGGAGAAATGGGTTAGTTGGAAAATCTGCTGAATAAATTAGCACTATCTGGGTAGTACGTCCAGATTTTTAAAGACAAAGTAGCACAAATTGTTCACAACTTGCGCTACTTATCACTTTAACTTGTCGTTGAGACAGGGATTAGACTTGAGCGTCTACAAACTCTTTAAGTTGAGTTTTTGAAAGTGCGCCAACTTTAGTTGCGACTAGCTCACCGCCTTTGAACATAAGCAGTGTAGGGATACCACGTACACCGTACTTAGCTGGAGAAACGTTGTTTTGGTCAACATTTAACTTAGCTACAGTTAGTTTACCTTCGTACTCTTGAGCTACGTCGTCTAGGATTGGGGCAATCATTTTACAAGGACCACACCACTCAGCCCAGAAGTCTACCAGCACTGGTAGTTCTGATTTGATGACGTCGTTTTCAAAGCTATCGTCGCTCAAGGTTACAATTTTATCGCTCATGTTGTTCTCCAGAATTGGTACCATTGCTAGTTTATTAATGGCTTACCATGTATATTGGGTCAGTTAAATCGCTTTTCAAGTGACCAAGTGAAATATCCGTTTATAAATGACCGGAACAATGTTTAAAAATATTCCGATTAGTGCAACAAAGTTGTTGCAATTTAATAGCACGGATGAACAATGACGCTATTTCAAACGAAAGTTTCTTTTTTTGCAACCCTAAATAGGGGGCAAGGCTCATAACGAAAGGTTATGAGCCATAATGCTACGAGCTAGGTGCCATGAGCCAAAAACATTTATCGACACAGAAGTTTGCTGAATTTCCACTTAATCCTAAAGTGCAAGCAGCATTGAACGAGAACGGCTTTGAATTTTGCACGCCAATTCAGGCGTTATCTTTACCAGTTTTATTGCAAGGCAAAGATATTGCCGGTCAGGCGCAAACGGGTACCGGTAAAACTATGGCCTTTTTGGTCGCCACCTTTAACCACTTGCTTACGGTTGACGCGCCTGAAGGTCGAGCGCCTACTCAGCCTCGCGCAATCATTATGGCGCCCACTCGTGAGTTGGCGATTCAAATTGCTAAAGATGGCAAGTTGCTAGCGAAACATACAGGTTTAAAAGTCGGCATCGTTTACGGCGGTGAAAGTTATGAGACTCAACGTGAAGTGCTTGATAAAGGCGTTGATATTCTTATTGGTACGACTGGCCGTATTATCGATTACGTTCGCCAAGGCGTAATTAGCCTTAATCATATCCAAGCTGTGGTGCTTGATGAAGCTGACCGCATGTTTGACCTTGGCTTTATTAAAGATATCCGCTTCTTGTTCCGTCGCATGCCTGACGCTAATGCGCGCTTGAACATGTTGTTCTCTGCGACGCTTTCAATGAAGGTACAAGAACTGGCGTACGATCACATGAACGATCCTGAAAAGGTTGAAATTGCGCCACTTGAAAAGACGTCTAAGAATATTAAAGAAGAGCTGTTCTATCCGTCGATGGAAGACAAGATGCGCTTGCTACTGAGTTTGATTGAAGAAGACTGGCCTGAAAAAGCTATTGTCTTTTCAAATACCAAACACAGCTGTGAGAAAGTCTGGTCATGGCTTGAGGGTGACGGTCACCGAGTCGGTTTGCTTACCGGAGATGTGCCGCAGAAAAAGCGTATTCGCATTCTAGAGCAGTTCACTAAAGGCCAATTAGATTTATTGGTTGCCACCGACGTTGCAGCCCGCGGCCTGCATATCTCTGATGTGTCGCACGTTTATAACTATGACTTACCAGATGACTGCGAAGATTATGTACACCGTATTGGTCGTACAGGCCGCGCTGGTGCTAAAGGTGTGTCGGTGAGTTTTGCCTGTGAAGAGTATGCGCTTAATTTGCCTGCTATTGAGCAGTACATTGACCATGCGATCCCAGTGAGTAATTACGATCACGAAGCTTTACTTGATGATATTCCACCGCCAGTGCGTATTCATCGCAAACATCCAACCACGCGTACTCGCGATGGTGCAGGTAGCCAAGGTGCTCATCGTAGCGGCGCTAAACGCCCACAACGTCACCGCAGTCGCCGCCAAGCATAATTAGCTCATAACACTGACTCTCGCCTCGCTAGAGTCAGTGTTTTTTTATATCCGTAAAAAATTTGTTTCATACCAATTGGGATAAATACGTGAGCAGAGATTACGCAGGAAAAATCGCGTAGAACAAGGTAGAAATTGCAGCTAGCTAGTTGCTCTACCTACAAAATTTCTAACGACGTTATACGTGATTTTCACCAGTAAGAATGTTCACATACTTGTGCTGATTGGTATCAAGGGTAAGAGAACAAGAATACGCCATGTCATCAGAACTCTATGCAGCAATTACGTTAGGCTCTAACAGCTTTAATATGTTGGTAGCGCAGACCATAGATGCTAAGCCAACCATCATTGCTAAGTATAAGCAAAAGGTGCGTCTGGCTGAGGGGATCAACGCTGATGGTGCGTTGTCAGCCGATGTCATGCAGCGCGGTTTAGATTGCCTTGCCATGTTTACCCAAAAGGCAAATGAGCATCAAATTAAGGCGGCTAATGTTGCTGTGCTGGCAACAGCAACGCTGCGCAGTATCAACAATGCTGACGAGTTCGATACTAAGGCTAAACCGATATTCCCATTTGCCATTGAGATCATTACAGGCCAACGTGAAGCTGAGCTAATTTATCAGGGCATGACGGCAACAACCAAGGTTCAGGGGCGGTGTTTAGTCATCGACATTGGTGGTGCCAGCACTGAGTTTATTGTTGGCGAAGATAAACACGTGCTTTTTAAAACCAGTGTTGCCATGGGTGGTGTGCGCTTTAATCAAAGCATTTTTACCGAGCAGCCCTATGCACTTGCGCACTTTGAGCAAGCAAAAGAGGCTGTGAGGCTTGCGCTTGGTGATGAGCTCAGCGCGATACGAGAGCTTGGCTGGCAGCAGGTACTTGGCGCATCTGGTGCAGTGCAGACCTTGATGACGCTGCAGCGAAATCGCGGTAATGCAGAGCTAATTGATTCAGCATTACTTGAGCAAGTCCGTGATGAAGTGATTGCTCAGGGTAAGCATGATATAGCGCAAATAGAAGGCGTTGATGCTGAGCAAGCACCGACATTAGCCGCTGGCGTTGCCATCTTGCTTGCCTTATTTGAATTGCTTGATATCAAGCAACTCGACCTTGCTGGCGGTGCACTACGTGAAGGTGTGTTGCAGATGTTGGCTGATAGAGTCTCATAACATCTGCCAACGAATTACTCGTTTTTCAAGTGGCAGTTTTGCCAAAACCTATGTTCGCCCTAAAAATCGAAAAGCCTGACATAAGTCAGGCTTTTTTCTTTTTCGGCTACTTTGCCTTACGCTACAGCTTTAGTCAGCTAAAATCTGGTACAAATCACCTTCTAAAGAGTCCGTTGGGCTCTCGACAATAGTGCCAATTTTCTTATCGTCTTGATGGACAATAAAGGTTGGAATTCGGGTGAATTCATATTCTGCGGCTAAACCTTCTGGGTCTTTTTTGCTGCGATCGATGCCAATGTATTTTACCGTGATGTTCGGGTTGTTTACCTCGTTTAGAATGCGCATGAAGCGCGGCGTCTCACGGTGGCAATCTGGGCACCAAGTACCAATAATTACCACGATGTCCGTTGGTTTATCGATATTCTTTAGCTTAGCAATAATTGCCTGATCAGCTTGGTATTGCTGATATTCCTCAGCATAGCCTGGTAGCTGCTGCTCAATTTGTTGTTGGCTAACAATTCCTGTGATAATCACTTCTTCAGTCTCCTCACTACAAGTGGCAATAAAGCCTTTGTTGGTTTCTGCGTCGAATGCACAGCCGCTGCCAGCAAAACTTGGTACAGCGAATAGTGTGGATGATAAAAGTAAAGCGCTGGAAACGAAAACAGTTTTAGTGATTTTTTGCATAAGTTCTACAACTTCTTTAAAAGAAACTTTACCTATTATTCAATCACTGTACATGCTAATTAAGAAGTAATCGATGAACGATTTGTAAGCTGTATCACTAAAAAAAGGGAAGCATCAGCTTCCCTTAATTTTGATTTCATTTTGTTATCACACTATTTAAAAAACTGTGATATCAATGGTTTCTCTTTGAGTTTGCGTCCTAGCGTGCTTAACCTTGGTCTTCTTTTAACCACTGTGCAGCTTGCTTAGCAAAGTAAGTTAAAATGCCGTCAGCGCCAGCGCGCTTAAAGCAAAGTAGTGATTCCATTACAATTGCTTTTTCGGCTAACCAACCGTTTTGAATTGCTGCCATGTGCATTGCGTACTCACCACTTACCTGGTAAGCAAACGTTGGTACAGCTAGTTCAGTTTTCACACGGCGAACGATATCAAGATATGGCATACCAGGTTTAACCATTACCATGTCAGCGCCTTCTTGGATATCTAAAGCCACTTCGTGAAGTGCTTCATCGCTGTTAGCTGGGTCCATTTGGTAGCTATGTTTGTTGCCACCTTTTAAGTTGCCCGCTGAGCCAACTGCATCGCGAAATGGACCATAGTAGTTTGATGAATACTTAGCTGAGTAAGCCATGATTTGGGTATTAACGTGTCCAGCTTCTTCTAGCGCTTGGCGAATAGCGCCAATGCGGCCGTCCATCATATCTGATGGCGCTACCATATCAGCACCTGCTTCTGCGTGTGAAAGCGCTTGCTTGACTAGAATCTCAGTGGTGACATCGTTAAGAATATAGCCGGTATCGTCGATGATGCCGTCTTGACCGTGAGTAGTAAAAGGGTCAAGTGCAACGTCGGTCATCACACCTAGTTCTGGGAAGGCATGTTTTAGCTCACGCACCGCACGTTGTACTAGTCCTTCTGGGTTGTAGGCTTCTTCGGCCATTAATGACTTTTTCTCACCTGGTGTTACCGGGAATAAAGCAATTAAGGGAATACCTAGCTCAACTAGCTCTGCAGCTTCTTTTAACAGTAAATCAATAGAGTAACGCTGCACGCCCGGCATAGAGGCAACTTGCTCAGTGCGGTTGTTACCTTCAAGAATGAACATTGGGTAAATCAAGTCATTGACTGATAACTGGTTTTCAGCCATTAAACGGCGGCTAAAGTCATGTTTACGCATGCGGCGCATTCTGCGCTGAGGGAAAGCACTAGTTATAAGATTCACTGTCGACTCCTGTTCAATTTATTCTGTTGTTTGCTCAAAGTAACAAACTTTATTTCGGCCACTGCGTTTGGCGTCATATAAGGCTTTATCAGCCTGATCCAGCAGCTGCATTGGATGAGTCTCATCTTCAATGATAGCTACGCATACGCCAATACTAATGGTCAGTGGGAACGATTGCCCTTGCCAGTGAATTTGTAACTCACTCACAGCTTTGCGCATTTGCTCTGCCACTACCATGGCACCTTGTTTGGTCGTGTTCGGCAGTATGATAGCAAACTCTTCGCCGCCAAAACGTGACACCAGATCGGTTGGACGTTTTATTTGTGCAGATAATGTTTTAGCAATTGCTTGAATAGTGCTGTCGCCAGCAAGGTGACCATATTGATCATTGATAGGCTTAAATTTGTCAATATCTACCATCAATAATCCCATTGGGGTTTGTTGACGGCGACTGATACGCCCTTCAGCAACCAGGCGCTTGTCAAAGGCGTGGCGGTTTTTAACGCCAGTGAGCGGATCTGTGGTGCTTTGCTCTGTCAGTTTTTGATTGACGTCATTTAGCTCGCGTAAAGTTACTTCGAGCTCAAGGGTGCGCTCTTGCACCATATTCTCTAGGCGCTCATTGGTCTCTTCTTCAATGCGAACTGCTTCCTCGCGGTTTTGGCGAATACGCTCGGCTTGCTCTAAGGCTTTCTGTTGAATGCGCAACTTATCTTTACGCTCTTCGTTGTAGCGAATGGCCAGCACTGCCGCCATGATAATGACTTCAAAGGTTAACCCGAAGGTAACAGGTGTTTGCAGCTTCCAGTTTAGATCGAGAATACCAAAGTACAATAAGCCGCTAACCATACCGCCCGTTAGCAAACCTAAGCGAGCAATAAAGTACAAGGTGGCATTGCGAATACCGCTAAGTGATTGCACGAGTGCCACTCCCGCCATCCAACTCAGGGTCACCATGATGGTGATAAATACGATATACAAACTCACGCTATAGTCGATAAGTGGCAGTAATAGGCTAAGCGCTAGTGAGCTGACGGCCAGAATGCGACAGGTACGTAGCATATTGATATTACGGTATTTAAGCTGCAGGACCTTTTCGGTGAACATTAATGAAAATGCCAGAATAATTGGCAATATAATGATTAACACGTGTTGTTGCAGCTTAGGTGACTCAGGCCAAATAAATTGAAAACCAACCCCGTGCAAAGTGATGATCATCAATGAGATACCTAGCACATACCCACAGTAGTAACTGTAGCTATATGAGCCTGATGCCAGTGCGATAAACAAACTGAAAACAGCGATAGCGAGCAACATACCTATTTGAATGCCATGGAGTAAGTTGCTGCTTTCCATGGTTTCAGTTAGATCATTTGGCGACCACAGGGTCATCGGCAAGTTCATATTGCCTTTGGTGTCGATACGTAGGTAAAAGGTGTGGGTTTGCTGCGGCTCAATGTCAAAAGGATAAAGGAAGATGTTGCTGTGCAGCGGCCTTTGATTGAAAGGCAAGGTATCACCCATGCGTTCAAAGTTAGTGATTTTGCCATCAATGAAATGATACAGCTTAATACTATCAAGCAGTGGGTTATCTAGGGCAATAATTCGGGATAACATCTCATCATCTGGATTGTATATGCTCATGGCGACCCAGATGTTTTTCACCCCAATCCTGTGGTTGGCATCTTGTTTTAGCGCCTGCCATTGGCTAATGGGTTCCGATAAAATGGAGGGTAGTTTACTTATTTCTTGGGTTTTATGAATATACAGCCAGTCTTGTAAATCGATTTTGGTGATTGAGTCAGCGGTTAAGCGCAGTGGGACAAAGCTTGCTTGAGGCGACGAAGCTACCTTTGGGCTGTGTTCGATTTGGTTTGCCGCATTATGTTTGGCAGTATTGATGTTATCAGGCGCAGTAGCCTGTGCCCAAGTTGCAAAAAATCCTATCCATATCGTGATGATAAATAAACTAACTAGCGCAAAAAGTCCTTTAGCGTTCAACCCGTTGTGTCTCCAACACAGTATCTTCAAGATTAAAAAATGCTTGGCTATTATCATAGCAGTGTTTAGCCAATTGTTCAGGGCATTGATCGCGTAACTTTGCCATAGTTTCAACAATATAGGGTAAATACTGTGGCAAGTTCTTACTCGATTTTGGTTTAGGGCGCATGCTTCTTGGCAGCAAGTAAGGGCTGTCAGTTTCTGCCATTAGGCGGTTGTTTGGGATCAGTGGAACTAACTGTGCTAATTCCTGGCCGCGGCGTTCATCGCATATCCAACCTGTAATACCAATATACAAGTCTTGCTGTAAGCACGCTTCTAGTTCAACTTGAGTGCCAGTAAAACAGTGTAACAGTGCTCTAGGCAGCTCAGGTCGGTAGTCCTTGAGGATATCAATAAAGTCATCGTGCGCCTCACGGCAATGCATTAACACTGGCATGTTAAGCTCACAGGCGATTTCAAGCTGTTTAGCAAATACGTCTCGCTGCAGATCTCGCGGTGAAAAATCGCGGTTATAATCCAGGCCGCATTCACCAATTGCAACTACCTCAGGTTTTGCCGCCAAGGTTATGATGCTTTGGCGGCTATGCTGATCCCAATCTTTAGCATGATGTGGATGCACGCCCGCAGTGCTGAACAGTTTTCCGGGGTGGGCAGAGCAAAGTCGTTGAGACTCGATGCTCTCATCGATATCGCTACCGATAACAATCAAGGGAGACACACCCACATTAGCCGCGTCACTAATCACACTGTCGATATGGTTAGCTAATTGCGGGCTTAGGATGTTCACCGCGATGTCGATATGCTGCACCACTATTTAACTCTTTTTACTCTCGTGGTGCTGTTGCGGTCTTCAACGCCAAGATTAAATGAGCCAAACATCCCTGTTTCAATGCTGACAACTTGCCCTGGTTTTAACTTGTAGCGGCGAGATTCACTCTGTTTCCATACCTGCCCATTATCTAACGTAATAATAAAGGCGTCATATGGGTCTTTTTTTACATTAACTATGGTGGCGGAGATTTTCTCAACCTCCTCTTCTACTTTCTTTTTGAGGCCAAACTCTTGCTGCTGGCTAGTGATTGATTCTGATACTGAAGCTGTGCTTACCGAGGCTGTATTTGCAACAACTACTGGCGGGGCTTGTTCGGTCGAGTTTGCAACTGGTTGAATGGACATAGTGCCCACTGAAGCTGCTAGCTTGTCGTAACAAATTAGCCTATCTAATTTATCTTGTACGCCACCACACTGAATTAGTTGTTGCTCTAACGAGGTATTTGCCAACACTGGCATGGCACAAAAAGAAGTGATAAATGCGGTGGTTATCCAACGAAGCTTCATAAAAACCGTCCTGTTGTTTTTGTTATGGCATAAAAAAGGGTGGAAACCCACCCTTTAGATAACGCGATGCTTGTTATGTCAGCCTGATTACTGATTAAGAATCCTCACTTGCGGTGGGCTCTTCTTCGTCATCGCCTTTGGGTGTGTACATCCTAGCAGCAATCAAACCGCCTTCAAATAGCAGTAGCATAGGAATTGCCAGCATGGTTTGCGAGATAATGTCAGGCGGTGTTAACAGCATGCCAATAACAAACGCACCTACGATAATGTAAGGACGTTTTGTTTGTAGCTCTTGTGGTGTTGTCACACCTGCCCAGCAAAGTAGTACCACAGCAACTGGGATTTCAAAGGCTAAACCAAAGGCAAAAAACAGCTTTAAAATAAAGCTTAAATAGCTGCTTATGTCGGTTGCGACTTCAACTCCCTCTGGAGCTACACTGGTGAAAAAGCCAAAGACCACTGGGAACACCACGTAATACGCGAATGCTATACCAAGATAAAACAGCAGTGTACTACTGACGAGCAATGGCACAACTAAGCGTTTTTCGTGCTTATAAAGTCCAGGGGCGATAAACGACCAGATTTGGAATAACACATAAGGTATTGCCACAAAAAATGACAGTACTAAGGTTAATTTAAACGGCGCAAAGAACGGCGCTGCAACGTCTGTGGCAATCATGCTGCCGGTTTCTGGCAGAGATTGCATCAATGGCGTTGCGACATATTGATAGATATCGTTCGCCCAATATACGGTGGCGACGAATACTAGCAATACGCTGGCAATTGCTCTTAGCAGCTTGGTTCTTAATTCAAGCAAATGACTAATAAGAGGTTGCTGTTGCGACATGAATTATCCGTTAGGTTTTGAGCTAGTCTCGCTGTTGTCAGCGCTTTTACTCGAGGTTTCCTGAGTATCGCTTGCCGTAGATTTTGGCTTGATACTAGGTGTAGTAGCTGATGAGTCATCGTCAACTTGGTAAGGACGATTAACCGATTGAGCCGCTTCTTTTAGTTGGTCGATAGACTGTTGCAACTCAGGAGAAAGGTTAGATAAACCTTTGTTTTCTGCCTTTTTCAGATCTGAGTGTAGCTGCTCAATCTGCAGCTCTTGCTCCAGTTCATCTTTAACAGAGTTAGCCATGCGTTTCATCGCACGGATCCAACCTGTGATTGAGCGAACTGCGACGGGTAATCTTTCGGGGCCAAGTACCACTAGCCCCAATATGCCTATCAGCAGCAGCTCCATAAAGCCGATACCGTCAAACATAATCGATTACGCCTGTTCTTTATCCTTAGACTCAGGCTTTTTTTCTTCAGCCTGTTGTGAAGTTTGTGCAACTTCTTTTTCTTCTAGTGCTTTTTTGTCTTCGTCAGACATGGCGTTCTTGAAGCCTTTCACTGCCCCACCAAGATCACCACCAAGCGAACGTAGTTTCTTCGTTCCGAATAGTAATACGACAATTAACGCAATAATAAGAAGCTGCCAAATACTGATGCCGCCCATGAAGATTTCCTCTTAAAAAATGAGATGTAATTTGTTACTTAAATTGTCAAACAATGGCAACTTTCGTTACTGGGGTAAGATGATAGTGCCAAATAATTTAAGTATTATGAACTTCTAATAAATAAGTGCTAGCTAAAATTTACGATTCTTTGGTCTAGATCTCCATCCGACCAGCCATAACACCGTACCTAAGCTAATGCTTACATAAGCTGGCCATAGTGTAACGCTTTGAGTAAATAATATTGTGCCACAGATCAACAATACGGCAGAAGTGATTAATAGATATTGGCTTTTGTGAGATTTTTGTTGGAAATTCAGGTATCTATCTAACATTTGTTGCTGGGTTCCCAGCAGTTTTCGGCCCATTTTCAGGTTATCGATAACCAGTTCAGGGATTTCCGGAAGCTTATCGGACCAATAAGGGATATTGGCTTTTACTTTATTATACATAGCTTTAGGGCCAACTTGCTCCGACATCCACTCTTCTAAAAACGGTTTTGCTGTTTGCCAAAGATCAAGTTGTGGGTAGAGTTGCCTTCCTAAGCCTTCGATATAAAGTAAGGTTTTTTCAAGTAATACCAACTGTGGTTGTACCACAATGTCAAACTGACGCGCGGTTCTAAATAGCTCAAGTAGCACGTGACCAAATGAGATTTCATCAAGCGGCTTGTTGAACATAGGCTCACACACAACTTTAACAGCTTGTTCAAACGCCAGCACATCGGTGTTTTCAGATACCCAACCTGACTCAATGTAAAGCTGAGCAATGCGGTGATAGTCGCGGTTGAAAAAGGCTAAGAAGTTCTCTGCAAGGTAGCGCTTATCTTGTTCGGTTAAGGTACCCATAATCCCGCAATCGAGCCCGATGTAATAAGGGTTTTCTGGGTGCTCCTCGCTAATGAAAATATTGCCAGGATGCATATCAGCATGGAAGAAGTTATCGCGAAATACTTGAGTGAAAAACAGTTCAACGCCGCGTTCAGCCAGCAGTTTTAGGTTGGTCCCCTGGGCTTTTAATGCGTCAGTGTCAGATACAGGAATACCATAAACACGCTCCATCACCATCAGGCGAGGGTAGCAGTGTTCTTCATAAACGTAAGGTATGTATAGCGCATCTGAATCGAGGAAATTATTGCGCAGCTTGATGGCGTTTAAAGCTTCAAGTTTGAGATTCAATTCACCCAAAATTGTTATTTGGTAGTCTTCAATGACCTCTGCAGGACGTAGACGGTTGCCTTCACCCAAAATACGCTCAAGCATGTTGGCGCCTTGAGACATCATCAGTAAGTCTGCGCGGATTTTTTGTTCCACATTTGGGCGCAGTACTTTCAGAACGACTTCTTTACCATTGGACTTTAAGGTTGCCGTGTGTACTTGCGAGATAGATGCTGATGCTAGAGGTGTCTCATCGAAGTTATCGAATAGTGATTCAATGGGCGCTTTTAGCTCTTCCTCGATGGCTTGCCTTGCTAAGGCGGAGTCAAAGGGCGGTACCCTGTCTTGCAGCATAGCGAGTTGGTAAGCCCACTCGTCATCAAGCAAGTCTCTGCGGGTTGACAGCATTTGCCCAAGCTTGATGTAAACCGGCCCGAGCTCTTGCATCGCCAGTTTTAGGCGCTCAGCTGAGGTTTTGTCTTTGTGCTTGTTGCGCAGCCAGAATAGGCTGGCGCGAGCCATACGGAAATACCAAGGCGCTTTGTGTTTAGAAATGAGGTCGTCTAAACCATAATTGAGAATGGTTTTGATGACTTGATAGCCGCGCTTGATACTTGCAATGGTCATGAATGTCCTTTTTTATCGTGTAGCTTGTCCTTGAAGAGCCTTAAATTAGCGAGCAATTATCAATGCTAACTGAATACAATTAACTTAGTCGCCGGGTCAGCAGAGTGACTCTATTAGCTAGCGATTCTGCATCTTTACTTAGGTCTTCAAGGTTGTCGCAAAAGTGCAGGTATTCAATTTTGTGCACAGCGACTTTATATTCTTCTGTTGCTAATTGCCCTATATGATCCAGGCTTTTACCAAATACCTGTTTCGCCGATTTCGCTAACCATTTGCTGTGTTCTGTGAGCATATGGGTGGGGCCGTCACCAACATATTTCGACAGAGGCTCGGCAATATCAAAATCTATGTGCTGTACAAAATGGCTGAAGGTTTGCAACAGTTGGATATCGCCTTCTAAGCGTAATTTATCCTGCTTAATCAACTCGGTGAGGTTAGCGCCTTCCTTAATTTGATATAGCGTCGAGGCATCGGCATCGACCCGAACATCGACCTCACCTTCATAGCGGCTAAGTACTTGAAGTTGCTTAGCAAACACCAAGTACATTGGCCAACTTAGTTGACTCAGCTGAATGCAAAACACCTTACCATGTAGGTTTTTTAGTTTGGCGTAGTCCATCTTTGCTTGGGTAGGCAGAGCAGCAAAGGCGGTTTCAATTGCGCTGCATGTGAGCAGCGCGAAATGGTTTAACGCCATTAAAACTTATACCCACGGTGTAAGGCGACAATACCATCAGTCATATTGGTGTAATCCACTTGCTCAAAACCAGCATCAAGCATCATTTGCTTTAGTGTATCTTGATCTGGGTGCATGCGAATCGATTCAGCCAGATACTCGTAGCTTTCTGCATCTTGAGTGATAGCCGCGCCCATTTTGGGTAGTACTTTGAAGCTGTATAAGTCATACACTTTACGCATGACTTCATGCTTTGGCTTAGAAAACTCAAGCACTAGTAATTTACCACCTGGCTTTAGTACACGTAGCATTGAGCGCAAAGCTGCGTCTTTATCTGTTACGTTACGCAAGCCAAATGCGATAGTAATAATGTCGAAATGATTATCAGGAAATGGCAGTGCTTCGGCATTAGCTTGTACGTAAGATACGTTATTCACTATGCCTTTATCGCGCAGTTTAGTGCGACCAACTTTTAGCATTGAATCGTTAATGTCGGCTAACACCACTGAGCCAGTGTCACCCACGATACGTGAGAATTTTGCGGTTAAATCACCCGTACCACCAGCTAAGTCAAGAATGTTCATACCAGGGCGCGCAGCGGCGGTTTCAATGGTGTGACGTTTCCATAGACGGTGAATACCGAATGACATCACGTCATTCATAATGTCGTACTTGGCGGCGACTGAATGAAACACGTCAGCAACTAAGTCGGCTTTTTTCTCTGCTTCGACAGTTTTATAACCAAAGTGGGTGTTTTTTGAATCGCCCTCAGACATGGGTCATTTCCTATTTTTTTAAAAATATGTGGTGCGAGTGTATGCCATTGTAACAAGATGCTGAATCTCTGTGCATTGAGATTGTGATGATAATCAATGGTGCTTAAACCAATATGAGTGAGCCTTGGCTCCGACTTTGGTGTACTCTCGCGCTATTTTGTTTGTTGGCTTATGCCACCAACATAAATGGTTACGCTAAATTTTGTGCATTAGACCACAGTCAACAAGCAAAAATCCAGCGCATGTAGCTTCTGATGTTTGTACGTAAGCTAGCTCAATTTAGCTTGCTCACGTCCTTGGATATATGAATAAATCAACTCGCTCAGTGCTTGGCTTACATCTCTAGTACCCGCTGCTTCGCCTGCGTCATGACAACTTGGTGCGGCTTCGGCGATATGGCAATAAGCAGCCGGAGATTTTAGCGCTAGGTAATAGAGATAGTGGCACGCATCGCTAAGTGGAATTCCTGCCATTGTTGATGCACTACTTGGCATCTTATTAATGGCATCCACATCTAACTCAACACCTACAGGACTGCTCGTTTGATTAAGCTTACTAACTGCTTGCTTGAGTGCGTCACTAAAACCAACTTCACGACGAACCCAGATTTGTTGATAGGTGTGCCATGAACCGCCAAAGACGCTAAGTTGTTCTAGTGTCGCTTCGCTGTTTTTTAGCTCATGCAGCCCGAGGACATGATAGTGATTTAATGCGCCGCTAGCCGCGGCATAACTAAAACCATTGCCACTATGGCGGCCTTCTTTAGGACGAAAGTCACTGTGTGGGTCAAGATTAATTGCGGCGAGCCCTTGATTGTAATGCTGTTTGGCCGCGTTGAGGATGGGCAGAGCATTGTTGTGGCCGCCGCCAATAATAATTGGCTCAAGACCGGCCTCAAAAATAGCGTGAATAATCGGCTCGACCTGTTTATCTAATTCGGCCGTTGCAGCGCGCAAAGCATCCACCTGATTAGCTTCAACTTCACTGCTGTTAACTTCGCTGTGCTTTACGTTTGGGGTAAGCTGGATTTCACCCATGATTAAGCACTGTTTACCTGATAAAAAGCGATTGGATTGTAAGTTTAACCATTGCTGCATAGCCGCTTGAAATGCGTTACTGGCACCGCCGCGCCCCAGGTTTGCTTGCGGGCCAACATCTTCTGCAATACCAATGATGGCAAAGCGCGCCCCTTGGGTTTTAGCATTAGACAGAGCGTTTGTAAGCTCTGTATTGGTATCAATTAACTGCACTTGCTGGCCAAGTCGCTGTTCACCCGAACGTTTGCAAAGAGCTTGGTCGATATCAGACTGAGTATAGGGAATTAGCATGTTACATCCTTGAGTTGTGCTCGCTGTTTTTTGTCAGGGCTATGTTATTGTCAAATCACTGCATAGAAACAAAGCTAATCGTTGGGGCAGCAGTACTCAGCGACAGTGTAAAGCACTACAAAAAAAGCCAGCAAAGCTGGCTTTTAATCATTTACGTGCCGCGTTATCGCGCCAATTTTAACTAAAGCGTTAGTCAATATCTAATGCTTCAGGCGATAAGATAATGCCGGTGTTGTCAGCATAAATGTGATCGCCAGGCAGGAAGGTCACACCGCCAAAGTTAACCGGAATTTCAACTTCGCCAACACTGTGTTGATCAGCGCCAACTGGAATAGAGGCGAGTGCCTGAATACCAATATCGAAATCTTCCAATGCATCAACGTCGCGCACGGTGCCGTAGACGATAATGCCTTCCCAGTTATTGTTAACGGCTGTTTCTACAATAGCGGCGTCTAGCAGGGCACGGCGCAGTGAGCCTCCACCATCAACTAGGAGTACCTTACCCTCACCATCTTCTTGAAGTGCTTCGGCGATAAGACCGTTGTCTTCAAAACACTTAATTGTACTAATTGCACCACCGAAAGAGCTGCAGCCACCAAAATTGCTGAACATAGGTTCGACGACATCGACCACATCAATATACATATCGCATAGTTCTGAGGTGTTGTATTCCATAGATAACTCCTAGTGATTAGCGAGGTAATCCTCTGCTATATAAGGCAAAGTTAAATGAATTATATGAGGTTTTGCTGAAAATAAAAGAGGTATTAATCACGGCTTAGTGGTCAAGGTTTTAATTATTTGTTTACTATTTGGAACTCTTTGTTTTATTATTAAGACGAAAACGTGATTTTTGAGTAATTTGTTTTCACAAATTGCGGTTTGAGCCTCTGCTCGCCAGTCAATCTTGCTTAAATCCGTTTTCTAGTTACGTACAGGTTTGCCTGGGTACAGTGCGGTTGATGCTGTTGGGGGCAATTTTGAGTTTGCTTTAGAGGCACGGACCCCTCGTTACGCTTATGGATGGCAGAGAGCCTGAAAGAGGTTCTTATGGAAAATATTAATAACGTTGAATTATTGGGTTATCTTGCGTCGGTAATGGTAGCAATATCTTTAATGATGAAAGATATCATTTGGCTGCGTTGGATTAATTTTATCGGTTGTGCACTGTTTACCGTCTATGGCTACGCCATTGATGCATGGCCGGTTGCAGGGATGAACGCCTTTGTTGCTTGTATCAACATCTATCACCTAACTAAGATTTACCACGGTAAATTTACTCAAGCGCAAACTGCTTGAGGCTAAACGCTACACGAATACTTTAAAGCTCTAATCGCAAAGGTTAGGGCTTTTTTGATCTGCGAGCCTTCTTCAACGTCGCATATTGCTGCTATCTAGGTCTTTTCTCTAGCTCATTTTCTGTGAGAGCCAGTTGTTCTCCCTCGACCATTTACTGGACACTTGTCATAAATGTTTAGGCAAACTGTCATTTACTAGTCATTGCTCATTTTTATCTTGTAAGCATAACTAAAGGCTTGCTGTTATTTAGCCAGAATATGGGTTATCCAAGCGAAGAAGCACAAGCTTCAGGCAAGGTTGCAAGCAAGGAGTGAGCGATGAAGCAACAGTTAGGGTACTGGGATCAGCAGTGGTTTTATAAAACGGTTAATTTTGCGCAAATGCGTGATTTACAAGCTCTTGCGCTGCGCATCTCATCAACCGGCAATGGGCCGCTTTATGTTGTCGCAGCGCTGGCACTGCTGCTTATTCATGAGCAAGGCAGCGCGTTCTTTTACGCTGGCATGGTGAGCTTTGCCATCGAATTACCACTTTATCTGCTGCTTAAAAATGCTATTCGCCGTACGCGGCCATGTCATAGTCTCGCTGGTATTAGTGCAAGCTTTGAGCCATCTGACAAGTTCAGTCTTCCCTCGGGTCACAGTGCTGCGGCGTTTGTCATGGCGAGTTTGGTTTATTGGTTTTTTCCTGTGATGGCACCACTTACTTTTGCTTGGGCTAGCTTGATTGCCATATCACGGGTGATGTTAGGCGTGCATTACCCGCTCGATATTGTCGCGGGTATGAGTTTAGGAATGGGCTCAGTTTGGTGCGCTTATAACCTGTTTCACTAGCAAGCAGACCGGAGCTTAGCAGGTCAGGCACACGATTAATCTATAGATAAAACCGTCCAGTCATATAGCAATAGATTAGCAAAAGGAATACGAGTTAATGAATCTACTCTATGGTGTTCAAGGCACAGGGAATGGCCACATCAGCCGCGCGCGAGTGATGGCAAAGTCACTTGCAAAGCAAAATATCAATGTCGATTTTCTATTTTCTGGTCGTGACGAGTCGCAGTATTTCGATATGCAGTGCTTTGGTGATTACCAAACTCGAAAAGGCATGACCTTTGTCAGCGACAAAGGTCGCATTAGTTACCTAAAAACGGGTAAGCATAATTTATTGTCGCCAATCCGCACCGAGGTGAATCAATTAGATTTATCTGAGTACGATTTAGTGCTTAATGATTATGAACCTGTATCTGCCTGGGCGGCTAAACGTCAGGGAGTAAAATCGATTGCGATAAGTCATCAGGCTGCACTTAAGTACCCGGTACCTAAGCGCAGCTCTAGTTGGTTTAATGATTTATTGATTAATCATTTTGCCCCAGTGGATGTATCGTTAGGGTGTCACTGGCATCATTTTGGTTATCCAATCTTGCCGCCTTTTGTTGACGTTGATCATCTAGGTGTCGGTGATAGTAACAAGGTTTTAGTTTACCTTCCGTTTGAAAGCGCTGATGAAATCGTCGCCTTTTTACGAACTGTCGACAGCGTTGAATTTATTGTTTATCACAAACAAAAACCATCTTTACCCTTGCCTGAACATATTCAATGGAACGGGTTTGATCGTGACGGTTTCAAACGTCATATGGCGCAGTGCAGTGGAGTGATTGGTAATGCCGGGTTTGAGCTTGCAAGTGAAGCCATGGCGTTAGGGAAAAAGCTGCTGGTTAAGCCTCTTCTTGGGCAATTTGAGCAATATGCTAATGTAGCGGCCTTAGAATTACTGGCTGCAGCTGAGAGTATGGCGTCATTGGACTTAACTGTACTCAAGCGCTGGTTAAAAAAGCCATCACCTGCACCGATTGATTACCCTCAAGTGGGGGATACACTAGTGAATTGGATTCTCGCTGGTGATTGGCACGATACAAGAAGCTTGTGTGATGACCTATGGAACCAAGTCGAGTTACCCGACAACTGGCGTAAAAAGCAATAGGATGACTCAGTAAAAAGCAAAAAAGCACACCTATGTGTGCTTTTTGCGATGAGGGGGGATGTCAACTAATCGTATTTACGCAGTCATTGAATGGCGTGAATGCAAAATCTCCAGCAGTTGATCTTCAAGCTCAAAGCGAGATTCCATACTTTGTGCTAGTGAAGATAGGTCTCCATCAAGTTGATAGAGGGTTTTCTCGTCTGCAATTTCGGAGTATTTGTCGTTAAAGTCTAATGCTGTGTCAGTGCTTTTGCTGATCTGGGGCAGTAGTAGTTGCGCTGTGTTATGGCTTTCTGCGCCATGTTTCTCACAAGCAGACACTACATTGTTGTATACCTCAAAGTGGCCTTCAGAGACATAATCAACCAGTTGCGCACAGAACTGTTTAACTTCATCTACAGTTGGCAAGGTTTTGTCATCGCGGGAGTAGGGTGCTAAGCCTGCAAGCATAAAGTACTGAATTAACAGCTTACGCCTGTGGTTAAGCCACTGGTCAATCAGTTTGTTTGAACCGCCCCATCTTTGCTCAGCTTTCTCTAGTTTAGTCAGCATGACACACCCCGCTCGGCAACTTTCTCATAACATCTAATGTATTGAAAAATGCCTGTAGTGATCAACTGTTTTATCGCAAAAATCACTCAAATACAGTTTAAGCAAATGTGTCTAATGATGCAGTATAAAGTCGTATGTTGGAATTAAGGCAATAAAAAACCCAGTGATAGTCGCCTATCACTGGGCAAGTAAAGATACGTTGGGCTCGATTTATCGGGCTTCTTGATTGTTCTTGCTAGCGCACAGTTTTTATATCAAAGGCTTTGTTGTGGTGCAACAGTTTAAAGATTAATTTTGTCGTTTTACGCAAAAGTAGGGGGTTTTGTGAGCTTGTTAAGCCTATGTGTGCTATTTGCGCGGGAGATTTAGGGATTGCTCACATAAATTTAGCTTGAGTGGTTACATTAATCACGTAAGTGCTAAACTACGCGCCAGCGGATATCACAATAAGTAGGAAGAAAGCCAAATGGCAGAACTAAAGAATGATCGTTATTTACGCGCTTTATTAAAACAACCTGTTGATAGAACTCCTATCTGGATGATGCGTCAAGCTGGTCGCTATCTACCAGAATACAAAGCAACTCGTGCTGAAGCGGGTGATTTTATGTCGCTTTGTAAGAACCACGACTTAGCGTGTGAAGTGACGCTGCAACCACTACGTCGCTATGACTTAGACGCCGCTATCTTATTCTCAGATATCCTAACTATCCCTGATGCGATGGGCTTAGGCTTATACTTCGAAACTGGCGAAGGCCCGCGTTTTGAGCGTCCAACCGACACTATCGACGCCATCAAAAAGTTAGCTGTACCTGATCCAGAGGACGAGCTTGGCTATGTAATGAAAGCCGTAAGCACGATTCGTCGTGAACTTAAAGGTGATGTGCCACTAATTGGTTTCTCTGGTTCACCATGGACACTAGCAACTTATATGGTTGAAGGTGGTTCAAGCAAAGCGTTTGAAAAAATTAAGAAAATGGCTTACGAAGAGCCAGCAACGCTGCACCTATTACTAGATAAACTAGCTGACTCAGTGACTTCATACCTAAATGCTCAAGTCGCTAACGGTGCGCAATCGCTAATGATCTTTGACTCTTGGGGCGGCGCATTATCTCACCACGCTTACCGTGAGTTCTCACTGCGCTACATGCAAAAAATCGTTGATGGTTTAACTCGCCACGCTGACGGTCGTCAAGTACCTGTGACGCTGTTCACTAAAGGTGGCGGTTTATGGCTTGAAGCAATGGCTGAAACAGGCTGTGACGCACTAGGTTTAGACTGGACTGTTGATATTGGTGACGCTCGCCGCCGTGTAGGTGAGAAAGTTGCACTGCAAGGTAACATGGATCCATCTGTACTTTATGGTACACCTGAGCGTATTCACCAAGAAGTTGACCAAATTTTATCTTCATACGGTGAAGGTACTGGTCACGTATTTAACCTTGGTCATGGTATTCACCAGCATGTTAATCCTGAGCACGCTGGCGCATTCATTAACTCTGTACATGAGTTATCGCCTAAGTATCATAAGTAGTAACAACCTGTACTAAAGATAATCATTGCTGAAAAGCAGTGATTTGAAAGCGAGCCAATAGGCTCGCTTTTTTGTGCTCATTTTTCATCTTTTTTACGTATTAAGACGTTAATGCTTGCTGAGTATTGGCAGGCTATGAGTTGCAACCTATTAAGGTTGTTAATAGTATCTAACTATAAATTGAACTTCATTTTATAGATATTATAGTTGACCCAAAAATTGAGAGAGGACAAAGCGATGAAAATACCACTTATTATTAGTCTGGTTTGTATAGCGGTTTTCTTAGGTTTAATCATGGGAGGTGCCCATACCGTCTATGTCGCTTATGGTGACACCATCACCGGTCAATACGCAGTGGCTGGCCTGATATGCATCATGTGGGGCGCACTGATCGCAGCATTTGTTAGTCCATTTGTGCCGAAATTACTACGTAGCTATAAAGAAGGTTAAATCAGGTCCAGACTGATCTCACCATGGCTGAGCTTATCAAGGGTGAGTTCATCTAGAGCGCTTCAAATTAACGACGCATCAATGAAAGGGGAGTTTAAGGCCCCCCTTTTTAGTGGCTAGCATTTAGTGGTTAACTAACCAGAACTAGATTATTAGCTGCTCAATTTAATCAGTAAGATTTAGCACGCAGCTTTTTGGCTATTTTAAGGCAAGCTAAGGGCTGATTTAGGGCTGCTAAGTTCAATTAAAAACTGGCTACCTTGTCCTGGTGAGCTGTGAATATCAATCTTACATTTTAGCAGCTGCAATAATTGCCTGACGATGGCGAGTCCGACACCCAGTTGTGGCAGGGTTTGGTTTTGCTCAAAGCTCAAGCTTGCTTGTTTACGCTGCTGAGAAAGCGACAATTGCCTTAATGCTTCAACCTCATGTTGATGCATACCTGAGCCAGTATCTTCCACTGTGAGCCATTGCTGCTCGCCAACGTGCTTGGTGTATAAACGGATCTCGCCGCCTTTAGGTGTGTAGCGTAGAGCGTTGTCAATAAGGTTACTTATCACCCGGCGCATTAATTGCGGGTCAGTTTCGACAATTTGCTGCGGCTCAATATCAAATAACAAGCTAATCTGCAGTTTGTTGGCTCTTGGGGTAAATGTGCTGTGCAGCTCATTGGTTAATTCAATCAAATATACGGGCTTTATTTGGGCGTTAATCTGGCCGTTTTCAAGTGCTGCTAGCTCAAGTAGCTGGGCTAGCAATTGCTGAAGTGTCTGCCCCGAATTAGCCGCATATTGAATCAATGCTGTATCTCGCTCGCCTTCTGGCAAAATCAGCCAGGTATCTATGTAACCAAGTAGTGCGGTTAGCGGCGTTTTTAAATCGTGAGACAGGTGCAACAGAAAGTCATGCTTTGCTTGTTGCTGGCGCTTAACTTGTTGTTGTTTTTGTTGAATTTGCGCGAGCAAGTCATTGATATGGCCTGTTAACTCAGTAATTTCACTGCTACCTAAATGGCGTTTGGGCAGGGCTAGCTTAGCTTCCGAGTTTTGATGTTCCCGGCTGTTATTTTCTAGGCTTTGGTGTGCTAAAGCTGGGCTTTGTGAGTCTTGAATGCGCAGGTGATTAAGATCTTTTACTAGACGGTCGATTGGGCGAGTGAAGTATCGTAGCAACATAACAAATAGCACTAATGCAAAGATAACCCAAAAACCGATAGTTGCACCCCAAAGCTTGGGCTGATTTTCAGCGCTGATCATGGCTTGCCAGCTGTCGTAATCTTCACCACCAATAATGACGTATAAATAACCGCTATGCAGTCCGTCTTGATTGATGAGTTTGCTTACTGAAAATATTTTCTTGGTGTCGAGTGAACGCGGATCTGTGCCTAAAATCGGCAATTCGCTGCCTGCGAGAAAGGATTGAATAATCCCCACATCCACGCGTTTACGTTTAATTTTTTCTTCTTTGGCGTCGTAAGCAATCACTTTTCCATCTGGGTCGAGGGTATATATCTCAAAGCTAGGTCCTAGTAGCATAAAATCATGGAATGCCTCTTTTAATGCGGCGTCAGAGGTGATCCCTTGGGACAATAAAGGGTTGATGTGCGCCATATGATCGGCAAGCTCACGATGCAGGTTTTGCTGCACCTGATCGCGGCTAAATTCATGGTTAAGTTGCAACCACTGCCATAGCGCCATAAACAGTGCGAGTACGATAACGGTGGCAGTGATAAATAAGCGGCTAAAGAGTCGGTTCATATTCGCGCTCGCATACATTTAAGCTAGAACTGAGCTTTAGGCTAGCTTTCAGTGGTTTTAATGGGAGGTCGTTTTCACTAGTGAGCCATCGCTTCCGGTGGTGAGAATTTATAGCCCACGCCCCAAACGGTTTTAACGAACTCTGCCTCACCGCTGCATTGCGATAGTTTGCTACGCAGGCGGTTAATATGGCTGTTAACTGTGTGCTCATAGCCTTCATAGCTGTAACCCCATACCGCCTCAAGTAGTTGATTGCGGCTAAATACTTGTTGCGGGTGTTTGGCCAAAAACAGCAATAAGTCAAACTCTCTGGCAGTGAGTTCGAGCTCACTGTCAAAGGCAGTCACTTGTCTGGTGGTCGCATTAATACTGAGCCCGTTAAACGCCACTTCTGCTTGTTGCTCTGTTTGCACTACGCCGCGTCTGAGCAGCGCTTTAACTCTGGCGCGCAATTCAAGCACGCTAAATGGCTTAATTAGGTAGTCATCCGCGCCAGCTTCTAACCCTAGGACTACGTCCGCTTCTGAGTCTTTCGCGGTGAGCAGCATAATCGGCATCGCCTTACTCTGTTCGCGCAGCTGCTGACATAGCATAATCCCGTCACCATCAGGCAGCATGCGGTCGAGTAGGATAAGATCTATACGCTTACTCTCAAGTATCTGTATTGCCTGCTTTAGTGTGCTGGCGTGACATACCTCATAGTTCATTGACTTGAGGTTAAGCTGCACCAGCTGGGCTAAATCTTGCTCATCTTCGACCAATAAAATGCGCTGTGTGGTGTGTCCGTGTTGTGCGGTTGCGTTCATCCCGATCTCTCCGGCCTGTGTTTATCAGCATAAGCTCATAGACAAGCAGACCTGTATCGAGCGCAATAAATTTCAGCGTGATGAAAAATAAACCGATTGGTTTTGGGAAGCGGTAAACCAAGCGGTAGATTTCATCACGCCGAAAATGCACTAGTTAAGGCGTAAAAAGTCAGCTTATTGAGTTCGGGTGATGGTGACTTTAATCGCTGGGTTATCAAAACGATGTGATGGCGTCAGCACTGAGTCTGCTAAACCGTCATACATAGAGATAACGCCTGGGTGAATATGGATAAAATCGACATCATCCCGCGCTGCGTTATAGCCCTCACCGCCATCAGCTGGTCCTGGCAACGTGCCTTTGGCTTCACTGTTGGCTTCGGTGCCTGCGTCATACACCCTAAGGGTCATGCTACTTGGCATATTCACTTCTAGCTGACTTAAGTCGTAATTATTTACCCCAGCAAACGCATCGTTAGTGTTAACTAGCATGGTGGCTAAACTCACGCTCGCGACATCATCTTGCTCAATGCTAAAGCTTAATGTTTCTGACATGCCCGGCATAATTACCCCGGCGCCAGTTGTGTTACTGGTGAGCTCGCTAATTGCTGCTAGGTCACTGGTGTCACCGCCTTCAGCTAGCTTTTCAAGTGCTACTGAAGATGCTTGTCCTGCCATCCACAGTTGCATGTCAGCACTGTGCGTTGCTACAAAAACTGGCGATAGTGGCTGATTAGCCGTTAAGTTACTTACCGCGATTTCATAAGAGAGCATCACGGGTGGCGTTGGCTCTGGGTCATTATTTACCACAACATCATCATCGTCGTGACCACAACCTGCTAGTAGTAGGCTAGATAGCAAGGCTAGCGCCAGAGTGGGTTTGATTGACTCATGTGAAAATTTCATATGGCCTCCTTATTTTACGGTAACTACCACTTTGGCTACTGGGTTTAACCAGCGATGAATACGGCTATCAAGGTCACTGGCACCGCCAGCTGGATCTGTATCACCCAACACGCCCGGATGAATGTGCACATAAGTATTGCCTGCACCATCCATTACACCTGTACCATTCGCGCCGCCGTCACCGCCTGGTGCAGCAGGAATTCCTGGTACGCCTGACATGCCGCCGCCATTGATGATTTCATCATTGGCTTCAGTACCTGCATCATAAGCATTCAAATAAAACGTGTAGCTGCCTGCTTCAGTAGGGATTTTCCAGCTATCGAGACCAACAAATGCATCGTTTGTTGGCAGCAGCATGGCGACAATAGACAAGTACATGTTGTCGCCAGTATCTAGCATGACGTCATTTACGCTCATGCCTGGGGCAAGTAAACCACCAGCAGGGTTTGCACTGGTGACCCCGCTTGCACCCATAACTGCGGCATCTAAGTCACTAACATCACCACCTTCAGCCATTTTTTGTAGAGCGGCTGTAGCTGTGTCGCCCACATGGAATAGATGGCTATCACTGTTGTGCGCTGCAATAAGTAGAGGGGTGAAATGATTACCATGGGTGAGGTTGGTAACACTGACTTCGATTTCTGCAGCTGAGCTCGCCATGCTGACTAAACCTGCTGCTAACAAGCTGGCGTTGATTAGTGTGCGTTTCATAACCTTTCTCCTTGTGTTTAATTGCAATCAAGTATGAGAAAGGGGTATCACTGGTCTATCGCTAAATTATCACAAAAGTTTAACAACTGGATTTAACGATGAAAATCAGTAGGATAGAACCACTTATTTATGGCGAGAAACCTGCAATAGTCGTCGTTTGAGTGTATGTCGTTCTTATTTGTGACAACTGTTTGTGGTTCGAAAATAGCTAGGCTCTAGGCAAGATTGATTATACTTGTCATACAAGGCTGTCACGTGTGGTAAAGGAGTACCCGATGAAAGAATATCATTCCCAGATTGTGAAATTGGATAGCGATATCGCCCAATTGCAATATCAATATAGACGTTTAAAGTTGTTGAGACTTTTCATACTGTCACCGATGATTTTGGCTTTGATTGCTGCGATTATTTACAAGTGGCCGCAAATATCTGAGGTGATAGCAAGCTGGTTAACAAGTTACAGTTACTAACTGTTCCATTTTTCCGGTAGGTGAACCTTGGTGTTCACCTTTTTTGTGCCTCTATTTAACCAAGATAGCGCCACGATATAGTTATAAGATTGAACTACCTATGCAAAAGTTAACCTGAGTTAACTGACAGCATAAGCTGAGTTAGATTAGAATAGAGCCCATTAATCGTTAGCGAAAGAGCTATTGCATGCATGTACATATTTTAGGGATTTGCGGCACATTTATGGGAGGGCTTGCCCTGCTTGCCCGAGCTATGGGACATAAAGTCACTGGCAGTGATGCCAATGTGTATCCGCCGATGAGCACCCAGCTTGAAGAGCAAGGTATTGAGCTTATTCAAGGGTTTGACCCGCAGCAGCTTGGCAAAGAAGGTGAAAACCAGCCTGATATTGTGGTTATTGGTAATGCCATGAGTCGCGGTAATCCGTGTGTTGAAGCTGTGCTTAATCGCGGGATTAAATATACCTCTGGACCGCAGTTTTTATCTGAGCATATTTTGCCTAATCGTTGGGTATTGGCGGTATCGGGCACCCATGGTAAAACCTCAACTTCAAGCATGCTGGCATGGATTTTAGAATACTGTGGTTACGAGCCGGGCTTTTTGATTGGCGGGGTGCCACAAAACTTTGGCGTGTCAGCGCGCCTAGGTAACTCACCCTTTTTTGTGGTTGAAGCAGACGAATATGACAGCGCTTTTTTTGATAAGCGTTCTAAGTTTGTGCATTACCAACCGCGCACACTTGTGATCAACAATCTAGAATTTGATCATGCTGATATCTTCCCCGATCTTGCCGCTATTCAACGTCAATTTAATCATGTTATTCGCACCGTGCCAGGGCAAGGCAAAGTGATTTGGCCTAAAGATGTTGATGCAGTAAAACTGGTGATGGAAATGGGCTGCTGGAGTGAGCAAGAAACCTATACCCGCCAAGCTCCCGCTCGAGTTGAACAGCAAAAGCAAGAGCAAGGGTGGCAAACTAAGCTGATCGCAGATGATGGTCATGAGTTTGAGGTTTGGTTTGATGGTGAGCCTCAAGGCATACTTAACTGGCAACTGATTGGTCAGCATAACGTCGAAAATGCAGTGATGGCGATTGCTGCAGCACGTCATGTGGGCGTTGCACCAGCTCAAGCTATTGAGGCTTTAACTGAGTTTTCGCCGCCAAAGCGCCGCTTAGAATTGCTTGACACTGTCAATGGTATCGCAATTTATGATGATTTTGCCCATCACCCAACCGCTATTGAGACGACCTTACAAGGGCTGCGCGCCAAAGTAGGTAAAAGCAAGGTGATAGTGGTGCTAGAGCCAAGATCTAACACCATGAAACGCGGTATTCACAAAGACACCTTAGCTTATTCTTTTCGCCTTGCTGATAAGGCTTGGTTGTATCAAGCTGGCAATGTTGATTGGGATATCGCAGCACACATGTCGCATGCTGAAATCCCAGTTATCGTACAAACAGATATTGATGCCATTGTTGAGCAAGTAGCTAGCCAGGTGAGTCCAGGTGATACCATTGTGGTGATGAGTAACGGCGGTTTTAATGGCATTCATCAAAAACTGATAAGCGCGATTGCTGGCAAATAGCAATTAACTTTAGCCATTAACAGTAGCTCATTAAGCTAGTTTGTTATCTACTACGTACTAGTAGCTAGTAGCTAGTAGCTAGTAGCTAGTAGCTTATAGTTCAAGTTGGCTGTAACTGCGCTTGAGTTAAGCTGGTATAAATATAGTAAGTAGCGACAGCAGGCTCAAGTTGAGCTTGTCTCGTTAAGCAGGAAATTTCATGGGATATAGAAAAGCCGATAAAGCCATTAGTCTTGCCTGGACAGGGGCTTCAGGCGCACCTTATGGTCTAAAGCTACTTAGCTGTTTGCTTGCAGCTGATTATCAGGTGTTTTTAATGATTTCGAGCGCTGCGCGCGTGGTGCTCGCGACTGAGCATGGGCTGCAACTCAGTGCCAATAGTGATAAAGCACAAGCGCAATTAATGGCGCATTTAAGTGAAGATATGCCATCGCAGCAAGGCTTGGGCGAATTGGTGGTGCTAGGCAAAGATGAATGGTTTTCGCCGCCAGCATCAGGCAGCGCAGCACCTAAGCAAATGGTGGTGTGTCCATGCTCAACTGGCACCTTAGCCGCCATTGCCACTGGTATGAGCAATAATTTGTTAGAACGAGCTGCCGATGTCGTGATAAAGGAGCGTGGCCAATTAATACTGGTTCCGCGGGAAACTCCTTTTAGTGCCATACACTTAGAGCATATGTTGAGTCTAACTCGTAACGGCGCGACCATTATGCCTGCAGCACCTGGGTTTTATCATAATCCCAAATCGGTTGAAGATCTGGTAGACTTCATGGTTTCGCGAATTCTCGACCATCTGGGGATCGCACACTCACTGACGAGTCGCTGGGGTTACGGACAGTCTCAGGCTCATGATATTGAAAACTGAGAAACATATGAAGCACACCATTGAAGAGATGATTTCTACCCAAGAAATCGACACCATGTTAGACGATTTAGCGCAGCGTATTAATGAACGCTACGGCGACAGTGAGCGTCTATTAATGGTTGGCCTGCTTAAAGGCTCTGTCGTATTCATGGCTGATCTATGCCGCCGCATTAAAGGCCACGTTGAAATCGACTTTATGTCTGTGTCTAGCTATGGCAATTCGATGACCAGTTCACGTGATGTTAAAGTGCTAAAAGACATTCAATCAGATATTGCCGGTCGTGATGTACTGATTGTTGAAGACCTGATTGACTCAGGCAATACGCTTAATAAGGTGCGCGAAATGTTATTGCTTCGTGACCCGAAGAGCTTAACTTTGTGTACCCTGTTAGATAAACCAGAGCGCCGTGAAGTTGATGTACCTGTCGACTTTATTGGTATGAGCATTCCTGATGAGTTTATCGTTGGCTATGGTATCGATTATGCCGAGCAGTATCGTAACCTGCCTTACATTGCCAAAGTTATTCCATTAGAGTGATAAAAAAGCGTAATTGTTAAAGCTCCCGCTCATGCGGGAGTTTTTGTTTGTTGTAGTAGAGGGAATTTTCATGGGCGAGCGCGCCAATGCATTAGTAATAGAAGGTCTAAAAAAGACCTATAAAGGTGGAGTTGAAGCGGTTAAAACCCTCAACCTCACGGTGGAACAAGGCGATTTTTTTGCATTGCTTGGGCCAAATGGTGCGGGTAAATCGACGACCATCGGCGTGATCAGCTCGCTGGTGCAAAAAAGCGCTGGCAGTGTGCAAGTGTTTGGCTATGACATTGATAAACAATTAGAGCAAGCTAAGCTGCAGATTGGTCTCGTGCCGCAAGAATTTAACTTTAACCAGTTTGAGAAAGTGCTGCAGATTGTAGTGAATCAGGCTGGCTATTATGGTGTTAAACGTGATGTTGCATTGGAGCGAGCGAAAAAGTACTTAACCCAGTTAGATCTCTGGGATAAGCGCGACTCACAAGCGCGTCAGCTTTCGGGCGGAATGAAGCGTCGTTTGATGATTGCTCGCGCGCTAATGCATGAGCCGAAACTGTTGATTTTAGATGAACCTACTGCTGGCGTTGATATTGAGCTGCGCCGCTCAATGTGGGATTTCTTAAAACAAATCAACGCCGAAGGTGTGACGATTATTTTGACTACTCACTACCTTGAAGAAGCGGAGATGCTGTGTCGCAACATAGGAATTATCGACCAGGGTATGCTGGTGGAATGCACGACTATGAAAGCACTTCTTAGCAAGCTCAACATGGAAACCTTTATTCTTGACCTGCGAAAAGATATTAGCAGTGCGCCGGACTTAGGCGACATTCGTTGCCGACTGGTGGATGCTCACACGCTAGAAGTGGATGTGGCTAAAGATAACAACATTAATGATGTGTTTAGTTTATTGTCTGCTGCCAATATCGAAGTATTGTCGATGCGTAATAAAGCTAACCGTCTGGAAGAGCTATTTGTTGAGCTAGTTGAAAAAGCCAAGGAGGCAAAATAATGAATCAGCTGTATTTGATTGCCTTTAAGAGCATTTTAACTAAAGAAATTAACCGTTTTACCCGTATTTGGGTGCAAACTCTGGTGCCGCCAGCCATCACCATGACGCTGTATTTTCTGATTTTCGGTAACCTAGTTGGTAGCCGTATCGGGCAAATGGGCGGCGTGAGCTACATGGAGTTTATTGCGCCTGGTTTAATCATGATGTCGGTGATCACCAACTCGTTCTCCAATGTCGCATCATCATTTTATAGTGCTAAGTTTCAGCGCAACCTCGAAGAGATCATGGTGGCACCTGTGCCGCATTATGTGATGATTGCAGGCTACGTAGGCGGCGGTGTTGCCCGTGGCTTGCTGGTGGGTTGCATCGTTACCCTGGTTGCCATGTTCTTTGTTGATATCACCTTGCATCATGCCGGATTGGTGCTGCTTACAGCGTTTCTAACCTCAGTGCTGTTCGCTTTAGGCGGTTTGATCAACGCGGTATTTGCCAAAAGCTATGATGACATCAGTATTATTCCAACCTTTGTCTTGACGCCATTGACCTACTTGGGCGGGGTATTTTATTCGTTGTCATTACTACCTGATTTTTGGCAAGGTGTGTCTGCGCTAAACCCTGTAGTGTATGTGATTAACGTGTTCCGTTACGGCTTCTTAGGTTTTGCTGACATGAGCGTGCCTTTGTCCATTGCCATTATGCTTGGCTTTTGTGGTGCGCTATGGTTTATTGCTTACTATTTGATTTCACGCGGCATTGGCCTGCGTAGTTAATAGTAAATAGAAATAGTTCACGACTATTGCAAACAAAATCAAAAAAGAGCGCCTTGGCGCTCTTTTTTGATTTTGGTCACTTATATTATTAACACGCTTTTGTTATCTTGATTCATCTGCTGCTTAAATGATTGTTTTTATTATAAGTTAGTGGACTAAATATCAGTTTTATTTTTCAGGGAAAAGAAATGAAAAAGTTACTAATGTTGCTGTTGCTTGGCTCTATTTCAACTACGGCAACTGCACGTGAAGATATCCAAGATTTTTCAATCAATGAGGCTATGGCTATTAATAAGATTTCGTCAGCAATTGGTGAAGGCGTTGAATTTTATTTTGCCGGTCAACAACATGGCGCCATCGTTAAATCTCTCGGCGAGTTTAAAACCAGTAAAAAGACTAATGCGTTCGGTAAAAGTGATTTAAAGGCATGCCAGTGGGCATTTGCCTCTGCAATGAAGTCGCTGAAGCAGCGCGCTCAAAAAGAAGGTGGTAATGCGGTTGTTAATATCCGCTCAAACTATGATAACCATCAAACCAGCAGCGCTGAGACTTTTAAATGTGGTGCAGGAAATGTTATTGCTGGCGTCGCGCTTATTGGCGATGTGGTGACGTTAGAGAAGTAATTTTCACGGCAGATTTAGCAAATAGAGCGCCTTTGGCGCTCTTTTTTGTGGGCGATTGTCAGCTTGTGTTATTTGAGCTTAATAATGGCTAGTCGTTGACTGGTTTATTAAGAACGGGTAGACAATAGCAAGAAATATCAAAAATGCTGATTGCCGATGTTTTAACTTTGTGGTGAACAAAACAACTAGGCTACCCAAGAAATGATGTCGGTTAGACATGACTTATAGGTAGCCGCAATTAAAACATTTGCAGGAGAGCATCATGAAAATTACTTCTAAAGTCACCATCAATAAATCAGCAACTGAGATGTGGAAACTGATTGCCCATGACTTTGATAAAGCCTATTTATGGATGGCGCCAATCCCATTTTCTAAAGCCATTGCACCGGGTGGCAGCAAGCTTGGTGCGCCTATGGTGGGGCGGATGTGTGATTTAACCGAAAAGCCTAATGGCCCCCAAGTTAAAGAGGTGATTACTCACTATAGTGAAAGTGCGAGAACGCTAAGTTTTGATGTGCTGCCGATTAATAACCCGGCAATTATTCCCATTAAGCAAAATCATGTTGCTATGTCTGTGCGTGAGATAAGCCCGACTCAATGCGAGGTGAGCTGGACAGCCTCGCCACAACTTAAGTGGTTTGCTTATCCTATGTACCCTTTGCTTAGGCTGATGTTTCCAAAAGTTTTTGCTAAGTTATTGCGTGGATTGAAAGACTATGCAGAGAACATTGAACATCAGCCGCGTCAAATGTCGGCAGTTGTTTAATGAAATGGATAACCTGGCTAGGAGGCATAATGCAGCGATTTTTTAATAGTATCGACTTTATTGAACAACACCTAGATGAAGCGATAAGTGTCCACCAAATTGCTGCCGCCTCGCATTATTCAACCTATCATTACAGCCGCATTTTTAAAGCGTTAGTGGGTGATACGCCTAAAGAGTATTTAAGAAAGCGCAGGCTAACTCTTGCAGCAAAACGATTGCTTACTGAGGATGTCGGTGTACTAGAGGTGGCAATAGATAGTCAGTTTGACTCGCAAGAGGCTTTTACAAGGGCATTTAAGGCGCAGTTTAATATGACGCCAGCTAAGTACCGCAAGCTTAATGAGCCTTATCGCTTGCTGTATCGGCGACCTTTTACTGAGCAAGATCTTGATTACCTGCAATCGCGTATTTCGATGGAGCCAGAGATAATTCAGCGCCCCGCAATGAAAATTGTTGGCATTGCAGCAGAGTATGACGATGGCGATTTAAGCTTGCCTAAGTTGTGGTCGGCCTTTCGTCCCTACCGTGACAGTGTTGCCAATCGAGTAGGAAGTGATTTTTTTGGCATATATGAGTCGTATCAAGAGGCTGATGATAAAACCCAGTTTGTATATATTTGCTCGGTGGAAGTCAGTAACTTTGATGATGTGCCTGAGCAGATGATCACTCGTGAACTTGAGGCGCAAACCTATGCGCAGTTCACCCACGTAGGACCTATCGCGGAGCTAGAAAGTACTCTGCGCTACATTTGGGGGAGTTGGTTGCCAAAGAGTGATTACGAATATGCCGACAAGCCAGATTTTGAGCTATTGCCAGCGAGCTTTAATAACGAAGACCCACAGAATAAGATCTATTTAAATATTCCTGTGATTAGAAAAACACTTAAGTTCGCTGACTAAATTTACTGTTGATAATGATACTTAGTAGCATTTAACAAGTTTTTAATGTTTAATATAGCGCTATTATTTTAGTAAGGTTTTAAGTGACGCAGGAAGTATCATGACAAATACAGCTCAACTGGCATTGGATAGACTGGCTATTGGTGTCTCAGCACTGTGCGCCGTGCATTGTGTCGCCACACCGATTTTACTGGTGCTGATCCCATCTTTGTCTGCATTGCCAATTGCTGACCATCATTTCCATGAAATGCTCGTTTGGGTGGTACTTCCAACTAGCGCAGTGGCGGTTACCCTAGGTTGTAAGCGCCATAAAGATACTAAAGTGTGGTTACTTGCATTAACGGGGTTAGCAGTCTTGGTGGTGTCGGCTTTCTTTGGTCATGATTTTCTAGGCGAAGTCGGCGAAAAAATCGCGACCTTAATTGGCGCATTGATTGTTGCGCTGGCGCATTGGCGTAATTTTAAATTGTGTCGTAAAAAGCAATGCTGCGACTAATTCATTTTTGTTTGTTATCGTCAAAGCCCCGCAAGTAAGAGGGGCTTTGTTTTAGTTGGTTTACGCTCAGTTAAGTTAGTGCATCGGATGAGCGTTATGCCTTTACTTGTTCAAGTTTATTTTCGATCCATCGATTGGCTTGATTTAAATCAGTAAACATCTGAATATTCTCGGCCTGCATAGATGGTGATTGATTTTTGAGAATAGTAGCCATGATCTTAGCGTTAAATACTACTGCTTTAGCGTGCATATTGTTGTCTTCCATCCACACATTGTATTCATCTAATACTGCGTAAGCTTCTGGCGTACCCCCTAATACTCCGCGGTTGTCGGCTACAATGCCAAAAGGTTTGCCATTTAGTCGTTTTACCTGTTCCATGACAGCTTGGGTATAGGCGGTAGCACCAGCTTCGTTATAAGAGCCTGTCATTTTTGTGCAGATTAAATTGCCTGTTACTTGAATGGTGAATTCGCCGTGAGCTGCTTCTGGCATAAGGTACCTCTACTGCTTGTTTGCTCTGTGCAACTGGGCACAATTTCTTTTAGTTTTAGCGTTATTTTGTTTGTACAGTGCTTTGGCTATAGAGCGAAGACTGCTGTGATGGTCTTTTGGGTTTTCGTTTTATTTTTAGTGCGATTGATATTTTTATCACAACTAAAGCATTGTTGAAAATGCCTCTAATTAGGCAGCAGCATCTTGTAGAAACTAAAGCTAGGTTTAGGTCATATGTTAAGCGCTATTGGCATTTCTTTACCCCAGATCCACGTTTGAAACTAATCCAGATTAGATGTATTTCCTTTTTACGGCAGTAATTATTTTAGTGGTACAGCTATTTTCATTCGAATTTTACGAATTAAAAGTGCGGTTTTATGCGCTTTTTATTCGTATTTGTGGTTGCTAATCTAATTTCATCGCAAATATTGAGCATGCTTACATTGACGCATGCGCAGGAGGAAGAGTGATGAAATTACTTGCTAAATTTTCAGCCCGAGCGGCGATGGATGGTGACGGCGTTAAAATTCGTCGTATTGCCGATTTTGGCAATACACGCTTTGACCCGTACTTAATGATTGATGAGCTTAAATCAGATGACGAGTCGGACTATATGGCTGGGTTTCCACCGCATCCTCACCGCGGCATCGAAACTTTTACCTACATTCGTAAAGGTGGTTTTGAGCATAAGGATCAACTTGGCAATGTTAAGCAAATCAAGGCGGGTGATGTGCAATGGATGAGCACTGGGCGTGGTGTCGTGCATTCTGAAATGCCCATTGCTGATAGTGACCATGGGCTACATGGTTTTCAAATTTGGTTGAATATGCCAGCCAAAGATAAGATGCGGGCGCCGCAGTACCGCGACTCAAGTGAGCAACAAGCGCAAGTTTTGACCTATAAAAATGGGGCAAGTTTAACGCCGCTGGCGGGAGATTGGCGCTTTGCAGACCAACCTGAATCAACAGTTTCAGCCATCATTAGCCAAAGTGGCTACGACGGGAAGTTAGCTGCACAGCTTGCAGGAAATGCGGCGATTGCCGATGTGAACTTAGCTGCGAATGCGAGCGCTAAATTGAACCTATCGCAGTATGGTGCTGTGAGTATTTATGTCTATAGCGGCGCAGTTATCGCAACTTATCAGGGCGAGGAAACTCGCTTTGCTGACGGTCAATTGTTGGTTGTCGATAGTGCAGAGTTAGTTGAGCTAGTTGCCGCCAACGATGGCGCAGGGGTATTGGTGCTTGCCGGTGATCCCATCAATGAGAAGATTGTGCACATGGGGCCGTTTGTGATGAATACTCAGCAACAAATTCAGCAAGCGATTGCCGATTATGAGTCGGGTAAGTTTGGAACTATTGATTAAGGATTAATTGGATTTACTAGATTAACTTAAGCTTTATGATGTTGAGGGCAGATAACGCTTATCTGCCCACTTTCAGGTTAGTCTTCTTTTTCGAATAACTCCATTAACCCTAGCAAGGCGGCATATAAAACTGAGCCAACAGGCCACGCTATCCAAGTGATACCCCAGTTCATTGTCCATAAGCTCCAACCTAAATACACGGCGACTAAAAGAGGCCAGTAGAAGGCTGCTAGTTTTTCGGCGCGCTTAGCCCGCTTGCTCTTTTCTTTGTTAGCAAAACTTTCTTTAAGAATATTATTGTAGGCATCAAATGTTGCTGAAGCAGGTGATACAACGAATATGCCTGTTGATATCATGATCATAAGTACTACCATTAGCATTAAAATGGTATCGGATTGGCTGTTGAGAATAGCGCCCAACATTAACGGCATAAAGCTAATGATAAACAGAAATATACCTATAGATAATCTGCGGTTGTAAGCGGGTTTGTAGCTTTCTAACTTTTCTTGAAACACGCTGTGTACGCCGTAAGATAATTCAAATTTCTCGTTGTCAATTAACTCAATATCCTTATCAAATTGATTGGTTTTGAGGAAAAAACTCACAGCGATTGAGACTAAAACTAAAATAGCCACCACGCCTGCTGCTGCCGCAATATCACCGGTCATGCCCATACGGCCCGTCTCAGCCATTGCCAAGAAAAAAAACAGCGGCACGACTGAGCAAACACATAATATGGCGCCTTTAGTGTTGATGTTAGCTATCTCAATTTTGCTTGCCACGTATCTCGTCGCTTCTTCAATTGTTACCTGATGAAGGTTGGCATCCTGATGGCTACTTTGTGAGCTTGGCTCAAAGGTGTCATGTTCATCTTTTAACAGAAAGTCAGTTGACACCTCAAACAACTCTGCCAACATGATGATTCTGTTTAAGTCAGGAATGCTACTTGCACTCTCCCACTTGGAAACAGACTGTCTTGATACATTCACTTTTTCAGCTAACTCTTCTTGCGACCAGCCTAATTGCTTCCTTAGTTTGATTATTTTGTCCGCTAATATCATCTGTGATTATCCTTGGTCAGTAATGTAGCCATCACAATAGAAAAACGATTGGTTGCACACTAGCAAGCTCAGTTGGTTTTTTGTCAACCAGTGGTTGCGAATGTAATAAGTTTATAAAAAATATCATGTTTTAATTATGTGGTAAGGTATTTTTTTCTGTCTTAATCGCGTGCTTTTGAGCTGTAGTTATAAGGGCCTGCTGACCTTTCAAGATTATTTTTGCAGCTGCTTGTTGGAAATTTATACAAGGCAACGACTTTGATGTGTGGTTGCTCCACATGATAAGTCGTTAACGCAGTAGAAATGACAACAAGCGCTGCCTGAAAGGTTCGTTTAAAAGCACTTTACTCTTTGTTGCGAGCGAATTTGTTTAGGTGACTAGACGTCATCGCTCGCGTCGCGATTAAAGTGCTTTTAATTCGAACAAATTCTAATCAGCAAAGATCAACAGGCCCTAATGCTGAGCCTAATTATTACCTCAAACTTTCTTGTTAGAGTATCTAAACTTCAACCTAGCTTGCTTGGTTTTTAAACTTATATTCGCGCTTTTGTCAGAGGACTTTGCTTGAGCTCAATTATTGGCTTGCCAACAGTCAAACTGTTTTGCCGATTACGAATTTAAGCTCAAGCCTCGGCATCAAAATCGGGCATTCATTGCTAAGACTTGTTACAATAGCAATAGACGACCAAGGTTGGCGCTATCTAAGCCTAATTTGCCTTGGTCTTTTTGTTTTTGCCTGATGGTAAAGTGAGTTTTGTTAAGGGGGATATGTGAGTCAATCAACTAACCAAGCGGCGTCGAGTTCTTTTGCATCTTTGCAGCTAAAGCCGGATTTACTCGCCAACCTCGAAACTATGAACTTCACCCAGATGACCCAGATTCAGGCTGAGAGCTTGCCAGCTATTTTGTCGGGTAAAGATGTGATTGCTCAGGCCAAAACCGGTAGCGGTAAAACCGCAGCATTTGGTCTTGGGTTGCTGAACAAGCTCAATGTAAAACGCTTTCGTATTCAAACCATTGTGTTGTGCCCGACTCGTGAGCTGGCCGATCAGGTCGCTAAAGAAATCCGCACACTAGCGCGCGGTACCCACAACGTGAAGGTGTTGACCTTATGTGGTGGTGTGCCAATGGGGCCGCAAATTGGCTCGCTTGAGCATGGCGCACATATTATTGTTGGTACTCCTGGGCGTATTGTTGACCATCTTGACAGCGGGCGTTTGAACCTAAATAACGTCAACATGTTGGTGCTTGATGAAGCCGACCGCATGTTAGAAATGGGTTTTCAAGATCATCTTGACCACATTATCGCCCAGATGCCGCAGCACCGACAGACGCTATTATTCAGCGCAACTTACCCTGAGCAGATTCAAACTATCGCTGAGCAAATTATGGTTAAGCCAACCATGGTTAAGGTTGAGACGACCCACGATGATGTCACCATTGAGCAGCAGTTCTTTGAGATGCAAGATGGGCAAAATCGGATTGAGGCGTTAGAGCTATTGCTGCTAGACAAGCAGCCTAGTAGCGCTGTGGTGTTCTGTAATACCAAGCGCGAAACTCAAAAAGTCGCAGACAGTCTTGCTGATAAAGGCTTTAGCGTTTTGGCGCTGCACGGTGATTTAGAGCAGCGCGATCGCGATAAAATGCTGCTGCAATTTGCCAACAAGAGTGCGCGTATTCTAGTGGCGACTGATGTTGCTGCCCGCGGTTTAGACATTGATGAGCTAGATGCCGTGTTTAACTATCAAATTGCTTATGACACTGAAGTGCATATTCACCGCATTGGTCGTACGGGGCGCGCAGGTAGTACTGGCGTGGCGTACACCTTCTATAACCTAGAAGAAATGTACAAGATCACAGCCATTGAAGATGCCATGAAACTTGAGGTATCTCCAAAAGCGTTACCCGATATGAGCGTGTTAACTAAACAGCCGCTGCAGGCGGAAATGGTCACCATTCAAATTGACGGCGGTAAGAAGCACAAGCTGCGCCCAGGTGACATTGTTGGTTGTCTAACGAATGGCAAAGAGATTGCGGGTAACCAGATTGGTAAGATTAAAGTCACCGATATTCGCTCGTACGTTGCTGTGCCGCAAGCTTTGGCTAAGACTGCGCTCAACAAAATCACTAAAGGACGCCTTAAAAACCGCACCTTCCGCGCCTGGTTTGTATAATACCAATTAACACAAGTATGTGATCATTCTTACTGGTTAAAATCGCTTATAACTTCGTTAGAAATTTTGTAGGTAGAGCAACTAGCTAGCTGCAATTTCAGCCTTGTTCTAAGCGATTTTTCCTGCGTAATCTCTGATCACTTATTTATCTCAATTGGTATAAAGCTGATTAGCGTTAAGATTATTCGCTTTAAAGGTTATTAGGACCTGTGGCTTGTTTATTAAGCATGGGCATACATTAGCCCTAGCTTGATTGCACTGAGCAGCGCCACATAGCAACCGATAGTGATTGAGCGGCGTCTTCGTTTAGTAAACACCTCTTTGATGACAACACTCGTTGATTCAGCTGAGTGTTCAAGCAACTGGCTGCGCCATAGGAGCAGCCAGGATATCGATAGCTGATATTGCTGACCTTGGTAGCTAAAGTTAATCTTGCGCTTTGGAGCGAAGTAACTAAAGCTTCTCACTACAGTGACATGGCTATTGTCACTGTTGTTCCCTTCTTTGCTGACTTTCCTATGTTCACCGACGTTTAGAGATATCGCGCTGGTAAAGCGGTCATAACGAAATGACCACTTTTGATTGTTGATTATATGAATGGCGCTATCAAACCGGTTCCACATGATTTGTTCAGTCGTTACTCACCATCTTCACTTGAGTCTTGGGTATTCTTGGCTTGGTATTCGGTCAGCATATAAATCAAGGTGCCTTGCTCAGAGCCTGCAAGATAAGACCAACTGCTGGTGCTGCGGTTTTCATTGAGGTTGCGAAAGCCATTGGACACTTCCATCCAGGCTTGGGGCGCAAGCTCAAAGGCGCGAATTTCGCAGGTATTCTGTTTGCAGCTGATGCTGTCGATTTGAATGTCGCCGCTTAGAGGGTGCTGGTTAATCGCCGTTAAAATTTGCTCTTCTTCAGTTGTAGCCCAATATTCATCGCGCTTGCTTAAATGGTGTTTTTCGTAGGCTTTCACTATGTCGCCAGATTGGCTGGCAATCACATTAGCAAATGGCTCTGGTGTCCATTGTTTAATGCTATCTATCGGCAAAGTGTAAGGTTCATCTTTAAAGGGCGATTGCGCGCTGGCGCCTCGCTCGTTGAACTGTTGGTTTTCTTCAACGGCAATTTCAACTTGTTGTTCTAACAATCCCATTGAAGATTGCATTGATGCAATTAGCGCGTCTTTATCGGCAAGCTGTTTCTGCAGGGCAATGATTTGTTGCTGCAGCTGAGCAATGCTTTGGGTTTGTAAACTGCTATCTGGCTTGTCATCAACCTCAGGAGCTATTGCTTGAATAGTGCCAGCTGGCGTGGTTTGTTTTAGTTGTGCTTTGCCTATTTGTAAGCCGACGAAAAGGCTGCCAAGCGCTAGGATCAGCCCGGTAATAAAAACGGTTGAGTGCTTCATTTTGCTTCCATGAACTGTCATTCCTGTTGTTACTTTGCCGTAAAACATCAGTGCTTGCAATTTAGCCATTAAAATTGACTAGTATCGCTATATATAATTATTCGAGTTTGAAAACTAGCTTTAATTCAATAATTTGGTGAATTTAGCTTAATCTTATCTATGATTAAAATACCAGCAATCTACAATCGTTAATTTAATCTGCGAAGGCGAACTATGAACAAGCTAGCGCTATCCCATATAGATAAAGCTGTCGCCTGTTTGCGCGAGCAAAGCCATAGCGTTATTAAAAACGTGTTGGCTATGTCGAATGTGCCATCTACTCAGTTGCAACAAGCGATGGCAAAGCTTGCTGCTCACGGGCGCATTGCATTTCATTTTCATCCCGACAGACTCGATAGCCGTGGGCTGACAGTTGCGCAAGGATTGTTGAAAGACGGCATCTATAAAAGTCAGTTCGAAACCCATACCTCAAATGGACATTTATCGCCTGAGCTTGGTGGTAGTCGCGATCATTGGGAGAACGAGCTGTTTGGTAACGCTTATTCTGGCATTAAACATCGGCCTAAATATGGCGCACTAGATCTCGGCTTAAGCAGCTTTGGACCCGCGCCTCGTTTTGGCAGTTGCTATTTATTGTCTAAGCCTAAGCTGTTAAATAGCTGCAGTTTTTGCTATCTCGACTCTTATCGACTGCCAAAAGAAAGGGGTACCCTCAATTGCTTTGATGCTGTGCTTGCTGCACTTTTAAGTGAAGCCTTTGAGCGCCAATCTGCCATAGGTAAAGACCCATTAACACCGGCGCAGTTAGTTGAGCATTTATGTCATCTTGATAAGCGCAGTAAGCTAACAGATATCAAAGGCGGTGGAAGTAACCTAGACCATTACATCGAGGCGCAGGTGCATGCGGATGTATCTCTGGAGCAGGATATTGATTTACTGGTTATCGACCCAAGCTATAAAGGCACATCAATTGGTGAGCAGCTAGCAACCGTTGCAAGAGTGTATCAACTTGAGCTGACTTACCACAGCGGCTATCGAATGGCGCTTGCAGACGTGCCGGTTGATTTTCGCGGCCCAGATATGCCTCAAGTTGCCACGTACTGCTTAGGTTTAGAGGAGCTTAAGAGTGAAGAGCTTAATGACGATGAGCGGCAAATACTCACACCATATAAGCTTGGTCAGGCTTCACTTCAATGTGAGCAGCATCTTCCTGCCTGGCAAGAGCGCACCGCACACAGGCAGCAACAACAAAACCTCAAACTACTCTGGCACGTGCTGGTCAAATTTGGGTCAGAGTAAACACCTTTGAACTAGGAATTTATTAGGTGCAGACTCTTAATTTGGCGAGCGCTATAGTGTCGCTAGTTTAGCTTCACCTTAATTAAGGCTTAACTCGTATGTTGACTACCTGCTTACCTCTCACATTCAGCTAGTGGTTTATGTGAGTTAGTTAACACTTATGTGTTTTTTGGTGTTAACCCAGCATAACTATTGCGATACTTTCGCGATAATCGCCCGCCTACTTATTTAGGACGTTATGGATAAGTCGTTAGAAAAATCTCTCACCCAGTGGCTTAGGGGCCAAAAAAGCGCCTGTGGTCACTTCCTTAAGCTGTCGATCTTATTAGGTATTCTCAACGGTTTTGCCATTGTTGCTCAGGCCTATTGTTTAGCCACTATTCTCGATGGCGTTATTATGCAGCAGCTGGCGGTATCTGAGTTAAGTCACTATTTTATTTCGCTAATTGGCTTGTTTGGCCTGCGCGCGATATTGGCTTGCGGGCGCGAGCGGGTGTCGTTTGAAGCGGGCAGGCGCTTACGTGAGCATATTCGACAGGCTGTGCTGCACAAGCTGATCGCTTTAGGGCCAGTGTTCATTAAAGGTAAGCCAGCAGGGGCGTGGGCAAGTATCGTGTTCGAGCAGGTGGAAGACTTGCATGATTTTTATGCTAAGTACTTACCGCAAATGATCCTAGCAGGTTTTATTCCTATCACTATATTGGCCTGTGTGTTTCCTCTCAATTGGGCTGCAGGGTTAATCTTGCTGGCCACTGCGCCGCTTATTCCGCTGTTTATGATCTTAGTTGGGATGGGCGCAGCTGATGCCAATCGCAAAAACTTTACCGCATTGGCACGCTTAAGCGGTCACTTTATGGATCGCCTGCAGGGAATGGCAACCCTCAAGCTATTCAACCGGGCTGAAGCAGAGCTTGGCAAGATAGAGCAGGCATCAGAGGATTTTCGTACTCGCACCATGGCCGTGCTGCGAATGGCATTTTTAAGCTCGGCTGTGCTGGAGTTTTTTGCCGCGGTGTCAATCGCCGTGCTAGCCGTTTACTTTGGCTTTAGCTATTTGGGTCATCTCAATTTTGGTCACTATGGGGCTGGAATTAGCCTGTTCACAGGCATGTTTGTGTTGATCATGGCGCCTGAGTTTTATCAGCCCCTGCGGGATTTAGGTGCACATTATCATGCGAAGGCGCAAGCCATTGGTGCAGCAGAGTCCTTAGTTGACCTATTGGAAACGCCCGAGACTTATTTAGCGAATAGTAGCAGTAGCCCAGATAAAGACATGTTGAGCACGCCGCAGGATCAAATCGACCTAGCTACTGTTGCGATTACTGCTACGGATTTAAAAGTCTTTAGTCAGGATGGTGCGTGTCTGCTTGGGCCTGTGTCATTTGAGGTGAATACGGGTGAGCATGTGGCTGTGGTTGGCCCAAGTGGTGCGGGTAAAACTAGCCTGATTAACGCACTGCTTGGCTTTTTGCCATATCAAGGCTCACTAAAGATTAATGGTGTTGAGCTAAAGCAAATTCCATTGGCTAAGTGGCGTGCACATCTTGCTTGGCTCGGGCAAGACCCACAGCTATTCCACGGCACGCTGCGAGATAATGTCGCGCTAGCTAACCCTGAGTTAACTGACGAGCAAATTTTGAGTTTGCTTAGCCGTGCTCAGTTAGCTGATTTTGTTGCTCAGCATCATCAAGGGTTAGATGCGCCTATTAGCGATCAAGCGGCAGGTGTTTCGGTTGGTCAGGCGCAGCGTATCGCTTTAGCGCGCGCATTTGCGCAAGATGCCAGTATCTTTGTACTTGATGAGCCAACGGCGAGTTTAGATAAGCACAGTGAAATGCAAATAATGCAATCGATCAATCAAGCCATTAGCGCTAAAACCTGCATCACAGTCACTCACAGGCTCGATGAGTTAAGCGACATGCACAAAATTTTGGTACTTAGTAAGGGAAAGCTAACTCAGGCTGGCAGTTATCAAGAGTTGGTTGTCGATGAGGCGGGTTTATTTGCGCGGCTTGTGGCTGACAAGGAGGGGGTGTAATGCGAATTCTACTGCCTTTTATAAAGCTGTTTAGCCGTCAATGGGTCATGATGGGCGTGGGCTTATTGCTGACCTTTACCACGTTAGTGACAGGGATAGGTTTATTGTCGTTGTCGGGCTGGTTTTTATCCGCCACCGCTGTGGCTGGTTTAACCGTAGCAGCAGCTCAAGCGTTTAACTATTTCACACCTGCAGGTGGAGTGAGGTTTTTCTCCATCGCCCGAACTGCGAGTCGCTATGGTGAGCGCCTTGCGACTCATGAAGCCACCTTTAAGCTACTAACTGAGTTAAGAGTATGGGCGTGGCAAAAGCTATTACCACTATCGGCTAAAAACCTACAGTCGCTGCGCCAAGGTGACATGCTTAATCGCCTAGTGGCAGATATTGATACCCTTGATCATTTATATCTGCGTTTGCTCACGCCTATGGCGGCATCACTATTGATGATTGCTGGGCTGTACGCCTTTATCGCTTGGTTTGATATGGCCATTGCCAACGCGCTTTGCAGTGCGCTGCTTGCCGTGTGGCTAGTTGTGCCTGTGGTGTTCTATCAACTGGGGCGCAAACCTGGCGAGGTGTTAATTACTAGCCGTCAACACTACCGCGTTAAGCTGCTCGATATTATTCAAGGACAGGCAGAGCTGACCTTGTTCAATGCCAATAAGCGCTATCAGGCTGAACTAGTCAAATCACAACAGGCATTATTTGATGCGCAAGCGAAAATGGCGACGATTACCGGGCTAAGTCAGGCGATGGTAATTGCTGCCAATGGCGCGATTGTGACTTTGATTTTGTTTATGGCAAGTCAAGGAGTAGGAGAGTATGTACCGCCAGGACCTATGATGGCGATGGTGGTGTTTGCCGCGATGGCAACCTTAGAAATGCTGATGCCAATAGCTGGCGCATTTCAGCATTTATCGTCAACTGTGTTGGCTGCGAAACGCTTAAATCAGGTCACTGCTCAGCAAAGTGATATTCAATTTCCCCTGCAACCGACTAGCTCATCGACCGAGAATAGCGCTTCTACAAACTCACCCGCCGTGAGCCTTGAGTTAAGCGGAATTCATTTTGCTTATAATGGGAATCACTTAGAAAGCGTAGTTGATAACAACAAGGTACTAAACGGTTTGTCGTTAACGCTTAATGTTGGTAGCAAGGTGGCTATTTTGGGGAAAACTGGCTGTGGTAAGTCGAGTTTGCTCAACCTCATCACCCGTCAGTGGCAGGCGCAGGCGGGCAGCATCAAGCTAAATGACCAAGCTATCGAGCAGTTTACTGAACAGCAGCTGCGCCAATCTATGACTTTGGTTAGCCAACGTATTCATCTATTTGCTGGTACATTGCGTGACAACCTAGCCATAGCTATGCCTTATGTAAAAGGCGAGAAGCGCAAAGCCCATGATGACAAGTTTGTCGCCGTGCTTAAGCAAGTTGGCCTTGATACATTGTTAGAGGCTGACAAACCTTTGGATGTGTGGATTGGCGAAGGTGGCAGGCAGTTATCAGGAGGTGAGCGCCGCCGCATTGGTGTGGCTAGAGCTTTGCTGCGCGATGCACCCTTGTTGTTACTTGATGAGCCAACTGAAGGGTTAGATAAGGCAACCGAGAGAGATATTATGGCCTTGCTGTTAGACTTTGCTCGTCACAAAACCTTGTTAATGATCACCCACAGACATACCGCATTAGAGCATATGGATGAGATTTACCATATGGACGGCGGTCAATTACAAGCTAGTGTCTGATGACTTAGCTTGCTTACAGGCGAAAACATCAGTCAAAAGTACATAAGTTACTGCTAAATAAAGCAGTTTTTGTATTTAATACTACAAAAATGGCCGTAAATCGACGTTTTTGCATGACCATGGTCACAATTAGGCTGGGGTTTGATGTATTAAAATTACAAAAAGCGCTGGTAATGTGAACTCGATCAGGAAAAGTTTTTAACAAGGAATTAAAATTAGCCCATCTATTTTATCAGGATGGTGATTTTAATGGCGAGTTTTGCAAAACCCGTTATCACGATCAAGCGTGGTTTGGATATCCCGATTGCGGGTGAACCAAGCGCGCAGCTTGATGTGGCAACTCCACCCACCCAAGTTGCATTGATTGGCGAAGAATACGTTGGTCTTAAACCTACCATGGCAGTCGAAGAGGGCGACCATGTAAAAAAAGGCCAGTTGCTATTTGAAGACAAGAAAACCCCAGGCGTAAAATTTACCGCGCCAGCAAGCGGCGTTGTCAGTGCAATCAATCGCGGTGAACGCCGCGTATTACAGTCGGTTGTTATTGATTGTGATAGCGAGCAACAGGCGCTGAGCTTTGATGCTGTTGACGATGTCAGCAAGCTAGATAAACAACAAGTAGTTGATAACCTTGTTAACTCTGGCTTGTGGACAGCGCTGCGTACTCGCCCATTTTCGCGCGTTCCGCAACTTGACGCTGAAGCCGCTGGCATTTTTGTTACCGCTATTGATACCAATCCATTGGCTGCAGATCCAAGACCGATTATTGCTGCAGAGCAAGCTGCTTTTGAAGCTGGTCTTAAGGTGCTTACCAAGCTTACCAGTGGTCAAGTTTATTTATGCCAAGACGATAAAGCGCCGTTAATTGAACAGACAATTGACGGAGTTGAGTTATATCCGTTTGCAGGTGTTCATCCGGCGGGCCTTGTCGGTACTCACATCCACATGCTGCTGCCTGTGAGCATTGAACGTCAGGTATGGCATTTGAACTATCAAGACGTTATTGCTTACGGCAAGTTGTTCTTAACTGGCGAGCTTTACACCGACCGTGTAGTTACTCTAGCTGGTCCAAACGTGCTTAAGCCTCGTCATGTGCGCATGCAAATGGGTGCTAAACTATCTGAGCTGGTTGCTGGTGAGTTAAACGATAGTATATCTCGCGTAGTATCAGGCTCTATCTTATCGGGCCATACTGCAGTAGATACTTATGACTACCTTGGTCGCTTCCATATGCAAATATCCGTGCTGACAGAAGATTATGGCCAGCAAGTCCTACCTTGGGTAAAACCTGACAGTGAAAAGTTCTCGCTAACTGGCTTGATGATGTCTGGCTTTAGCCGCACCCGTAAACTATTCCAATTCACCACTCATGCTGGTGGCTCTGCGCGCGCCATGATGGCCTTTGGTCAGCTGGCACGGGTGATGCCGCTAGATATTCTGCCAACCTTGTTAGTGCGCGACCTTGTTGTGCGTGATACTGATGAAGCTCAGCTATTGGGCGCGTTGGAGTTGGATGAAGAAGACTTAGCCTTGTGCACTTTTGTGTGCCCAGGTAAGTACGATTTTGGTAAAGAGCTACGTGCTTGTTTAGACATTATCGAGAGGGAAGGTTAATGAGTAAGCAAGATAAAAAACCAAACGTACAAGACAGCTACTACGCTCATGGTGGCTCAATGCGCGCCTATTTGCGCTCGTTGTGGATTGCCCACGGTCGCAGCACCAAAGGTCGCGTTCATGTACGTGACGCCATCGATGTAAAACGTACTATGCACATTGTCGGCATGTGTCTGCTGCCTGCTTTGTTTTTTGGTATGTACAACTTAGGCGTGCAAGCGCAGGTGGCCATTGTTGATGGTGCAAGCCAATCAACAAGTTGGCAGCTGTTTTTATTTAACGCCATTTTTGGTGAGCTAACTGCGGAGTCTGGCTTTGTTAGCAAGTTCGTTTATGGCGCCAGCTTTTATGTCCCTATTTACCTAATCACGCTTGTGGTTTGCTTGTTCTGGGAAGTGGTTTTCGCTCGGGTAAGAAGGCAAGAGCTGCACGAAGGCTTCTTCGTAACCGCACTCTTGTTCTCGCTCATTTTGCCGGTATCAACACCGCTGTGGATTATTGCCCTCGGTGTCACCTTTGGCGTGATTGTCGCTAAAGAAATGTTTGGCGGCATGGGTTATAACTTCTTAAACCCTGCGCTGGCAGGTTATGCCTTTATTTACTTTGGCTACCCAAGTGAAGTCGCTGCTATCAGCCAGTTTGTTGCGGTTGATGGTTACTCTGGTGCGACGACTTTAGGCATGGCTGCTGCCAGTAAGAAGATGATTTTTGCTGACACTAGCTGGTACAGCGTGTTTAGTGATGCTAATTGGTGGAACAGCTTTTTAGGTTTTGTTCCTGGCTCAGTTGGTGAAACCAGTACGCTATTACTGCTGTTGGGTGGTGGTATTTTACTGCTAACCCGCGTGGCAGATTGGCGTATTGTCGCGGGCGTTATGCTTGGCATGATTGCGACTACGGTTATCTTTAATCTGGTTGGCTCTAACAAAAACGCGCTCTACGCGATGCCGTGGACTTGGCATTTAGTCACAGGTGGCTTTGCCATCGGTATGATGTTTATGGCGACTGACCCAGTGACGGCCTCGTACACCCGTAATGCTAAATATGCTTATGGCGCCATGATTGGTTTCATGACCATTCTTATTCGCTGCATGAACGCTAAATTGCCTGAGGGCATTATGCTGGCGATTTTGTTTACCAATCTATGGGCACCGATTTTCGACTACTTAGTGGCGCGCGCCAATATCAAGCGGAGGCTTAAACGTCATGGCATTAAATAAAGATTCAGTGCTAGGCACCATGGTGTTTGTTATCAGCCTTAGTCTTGTTTGCTCATTTATGATCACAGGTACCGCAGAGGTGCTTAAAGAGCGCAAGCTGGTGAAAAAACGCAATGAGCTACAACAAATTGTGCTTAGTGCAGCAGGTGTTGACAGCAATGCGGGCAATTTTCAAACTCTGTTTGCCGACCGTGTTAAACCTAAGCTGTTAACCCTAGAGACAGGCGAGCTTAGCGAGCAAGAAAACATTCTTGATTTTGACGAGCGTATGGCAGCAATTAACCCTGAAACTTCAACTAAGCCTAAAAAAGACTTAGCTAAAATCAAGCGCCGCGCTAATCAAGTGCGTGTGTTTGAGGTGTATGACGAGTCAGGCAAGTTATCTCGCTTGGTGCTACCAATTTACGGTAAAGGTTTATGGTCAATTCTTTATGGCTATGTGGCAATAGAGCCAGACTTTAATACCGTTGGCAGTATTACCTTCTACGAGCATGGTGAAACTCCTGGCATTGCTGATTTTGTGACTGATCCTGACTGGTTAGGTAAGTGGCAAGGTAAGCAAGTATTTGATAACAAAGGTAAGGTTGCCATTAAAGTGATTAAAGGCGGCGCGAAAGAGGGCGATGTTCACGGCGTTGATGGCGTGAGCGGTGCGACTCGTACCGGCGTAGGTATTCAAAAGGCGGTGCATTTCTGGTTTGGGCCAGAGGGTTATCAGCCTTACCTTAACCAGCTTGCTAGTGCGGGAGGTCAGTAATGAATAAAGTGATTACCAATAAAGACTTATTGCTCACGCCAGTATTCACTAACAACCCTGTTGCTATGCAGGTGTTGGGTGTGTGTTCGGCGCTGGCAGTCAGTAACTCAATGCAAACCGCGCTAGTGATGACGCTGGCAGTCACCTTTGTATTGGTGTTTTCTAACCTCATCATCTCCACCATTCGCAATTTCATCCCTAATAGTGTGCGGATTATTGCGCAAATGACGGTAATTGCCTCTTTGGTGATTATTGTCGATATGGTGCTGCAAGATGTGGCCTATGAGTTGTCAAAGCAGCTATCTGTATTTGTCAGCTTGATCATCACCAACTGTATCATCATGGGGCGCGCAGAAGCCTTTGCGATGAAGTATCCACCGCATTTGGCACTGGTTGACGCTGCAGGTAACTCTTTAGGTTATGGCGTGATTTTACTTGGTGTTGCCTTTGTGCGTGAGCTACTGGGTAAAGGCACCTTGTTTGGCGCTGAGATATTCAAAACCGTGGAAAACGGTGGCTGGTATCTTGCCAATGAAATGTTCACTTTGCCGCCAAGTGCTTTCTTCTTGATTGGCGTGATGATCTGGGCAATTCGCGTTGTTCAGCGTAAGCGAGGTTAATCATGGAACATTATATTAATTTATTTATTCAGGCCGCGTTTATAGACAACATGGCGCTGTCGTTCTTCCTAGGTATGTGTACCTTCTTGGCGGTATCGAAAAAAGTCTCAACTGCTTTTGGCTTGGGTATCGCTGTGATTGTTGTCATGCTGATTGCTGTGCCTGTGAATCAGCTCATTTACGTCAACCTATTAAAGCCTGGCGCACTGGCATGGGCGGGTATGGCTGAGCTTGATATTAGCTACTTAAAGCTGATCACCTTTATTGGTGTGATTGCTGCACTGGTGCAGATCCTAGAGATGTTCCTTGAGCGTTACTTGCCAACCCTGCATCAATCGCTAGGTATTTTCTTGCCTCTGCTAACCGTAAACTGCGCTATTTTTGCTGGCGTGTTGTTTATGAGTAACCGCGACTACAACTTAACTGAGTCAGTCGTATTTGCTGGCGGCAGTGCCGTAGGTTGGGCTGTTGCCATTGTGTTGTTGGCAGGTTTGCGTGAGAGAATGAAGTTCCATGCAATTCCAGACGGATTGCAGGGGATCGGCATTACCTTTATCACCACAGGGCTAATGGCACTTGGATTTATGTCATTTGCTGGTATTTCGTTGTAAGGCGCGCCTTACTCGTTAATGCATTATTAGAAGGTAGATTAAATGGAAATGGCAATTGGTATCGGCATGTTTACCACTGTGGTATGTGTGTTGGTTGCGGTGATTTTATTCGCCAAAAGTAAGCTGGTGAATACTGGCGATGTCACCATTGGAATTAATGGCGATGACGACAAAAGCCTGCAAACGCCAGCGGGTGAAAAACTGCTAGGTGCGCTAGCAGGTAAAAATATCTTTATTCCATCGGCATGCGGTGGCGGTGGCACCTGTGGCCAGTGCCGGGTAACTGTAAAATCTGGAGGCGGTGATATTCTGGCGACTGAGCTTGAGCATATCACCAAAAAAGAGGCTAAAGAGGGCTGTCGTTTAGCTTGTCAGGTTGCGGTGCGCACTGACATGGAGCTTGAGGTCGACGAAGAAATCTTCGGCGTTAAAAAATGGCAGTGTGAGGTTGTTTCTAACAATAACCAGGCGACTTTTATTAAAGAGCTACTGCTTAAAGTGCCTGAAGGCGAAGAAGTATTGTTTAAGGCGGGTGGTTATATTCAAATTGAAGCACCAGCCCATGAGGTAAAATACAGCGACTTTGATATTCCTGCAGAGTATCGCGACGACTGGGAAAAATATGGTTTGTTTGACCTTGTATCGAAAGTTGATGAAGACGTGCTACGCGCCTACTCAATGGCGAACTACCCAGAAGAGAAAGGTCTAATTATGCTGAACGTGCGTATCGCAACACCGCCAGCAGAGGGTTTACCGCCGGGGCAAATGTCTTCGTACATCTTTAACTTAAAAGCCGGTGATAAGGTCACTATCTCAGGGCCATTTGGTGAGTTCTTTGTAAAAGAAACTGACGCTGAAATGGTATTCATTGGCGGTGGTGCAGGTATGGCGCCGATGCGCTCACACATCTTTAATCAGCTTAAAGGCGTTAAAACCAAGCGTAAGATGAGTTTTTGGTATGGCGCGCGCTCTAAGCGTGAGATCTTCTATCAAGATCATTTCGATAAACTGGCTGCAGAGAACGAAAACTTTGAGTGGCATGTGGCTCTATCAGATCCCCTTGAAGAAGATAACTGGACTGGCTACACAGGCTTTATTCATAACGTGCTGTATGAGAATTACCTCAAGCAGCATAAAGCGCCAGAAGATTGCGAGTTCTACATGTGTGGCCCTCCAATCATGAACTCATCGGTTATCAATATGCTAGAAAGCCTAGGTGTTGAACAAGAGAACATCTTACTCGATGACTTTGGTGATTAGAGCTTAGCCTTAAAGCAAATGAAAAAGACGACCTTGGTCGTCTTTTTTGTTTTGCCTCTAAACTACGGCTTGAGTGGGCGGTTATCATCAAAAATGACTTTGCTTGTTATGTTCAGTTATCTTCAGGGCTTTTAGCTCTAATAAATAGCTCACGTTACAATGACATTTAAAGCACACAGCGAGCTCATCCCTATGAAATCGACGAAAGCATCTATTTTTTCAAGACTTTAAATGTCAGTGCGACTGAGTGCTATAGGAGTTTTAGATTTGTCTAGGTTGGGGGAAATAGTTTCTGAAGGTGGTTGGTTTTTGAATGAACTTTTGCTACGTAAACATATAGCGTACTTTTGGACATAAACCGGCTAGAACATAAGCTAAGTGTTACTTGCTGTTAAAGCAAAGCTTCTATTATCTATTTAACAGTCTGCCCTGAACTCAACTCTTGTTGTCCGATGATTTAACTAAACGCCGCCAGCTTATCGGCGAGCAAATGCATTTGTTTGTTGCTGACGATTTCTACACTTTGCTGGGCGTGCATTGAGAAATACAACATAGCAGCGGCAACTTGTTGATGCTCAATGGGTTTGACTGTAAGCAACGGTCCGCGAAATATTGGGGCAAGGTAGCGTGATGCTGATTGACCTATATCTTCTAGTATTCTTGTTTCGCTGCGCTTTCCTAGGAGTAAACTGGGGCGCAGTATCACCACATGTTGATAGCCAAGCGCTATTACAGCTTGTTCTGTTTCTCCTTTAATTCGATTATAAAATACTTTTGATTCTGCGTTTGCGCCATGAGCGCTGACGAGCACCAGTTTATTAGCGTTTGGGTTCATTTGAATAACACGTGAAGCGATATCAATTATGGCTGTTTTATCCACAGCAATGAATGCTTCTTGTGAGCCAGCTTGTTTAATGGTTGTACCTAAAGCGCAATACAGAGTATCGATCGGCTCATCAAGCTCAAGATTGGGGAAGTCGGCTATTTCAGCTTTAATGAAAACCACCAAAGTTTGTTGGGATTGTTTAGGTGCTTCAGCATACTGAGATAGCCATTGTGGTTGACGCCGGCCTATGACAAACACGCATTTGTAGCGCTGTAGCTCAATAAGCATTTTTAACATGGCACTGCCAACCAAGCCAGTGGCACCAACAATTGCCGCATTCATAGATTACCTTTTGTGTTCATGTACTCAAGCTGCAAATTTTAAGCTCTGTTTGCTGTTAATTAAATATGATCTTTCATAATAGCTTTGTTAGCTTAGATGCATCGCTTTTAATCTAGAGCCTATCACTAAACTCAAGTGCTCTTGCAGCTTTTAGATGTAGTGCTTGAGTTGCTGTTAGTTGCTCTCGTGAATTTATATGCTCATTCAAACTTGAAACACTGAACAACACTGATTTCCGATAACAAGAAAGATAAATAAACTAACAAGGAATTGTCATGAGTGAACAACACTTACCGCTAACGGATTTTATTGAGTACCCACAAGATGAAATGATCAAACGCGCCGAGGACAACTATCAGCACGTTAAGCGTCGCCATTCTATTCGTAAGTTTTCAGACCGTGCGGTACCTCGTGAAATTATCGAGCAATGTATTTTAGCGGCAGGCACAGCGCCCAACGGGGCCAATCATCAGCCGTGGCATTTTGTAGCAATCAACAACCCTGACGTGAAGTCGCAGATTCGTGAGCAAGCAGAAGCTATTGAGCAAGCATTCTATGGTGGCCGTGGTGGTGAAGAGTGGTTAGATAACTTAAAGCCTTTAGGCACCAACGCCAACAAGCCCTATTTAGAGCATGCCCCTTGGTTAATTGCCGTGTTTACTAAAAAGCGCAGTGAAGATAATGGGGAGCAAAAGCAAAATTATTATGTGCATGAATCCGTCGGTATAGCGACCGGCTTTTTACTGCAAGCGTTGCACAATGCAGGCCTTGGCACCTTAACCCATACGCCAAAACCGATGAGCTTTTTATCGAAAGTGTGCGGTCGCGATAACGATAATGAGCGCCCATACATGCTGATTGTTGCTGGCTACCCCGCTGAAGATGCCACTGTGCCAGCACATGCGCTTGAGAAAAAATCGTTAGAAGAAATCTGTGACTTTTTATAGCTGCTCAAGCCGTTGGCTGTGACAGGTTTCAATTGGCTTATAAAGCCAGTGGGAACATAAGGAATAGTCACAGCTAAAAGGGCAAGCAAGGGGCAAAAGCTAGAGCCAGCAGCTAGAAACAAGAGCCAAGAGCCACAAGGAGGAGTCATGAACTTAAGCCTGATAACCAGTCATAACCGAGAGCGGCTACCTTTGCTAGTTTTGGCTGTGATAAGTCTGTTTTGGAGCTACTTCTACCTGGCTGATAGTGCGTTAAATGACTTTGGTCAGGATAGACCAGAATGGCTGCTATTAGTCGATGTGTTTATTACTGTGCCTTTGATTTGCTTTGTTTGTATTCGTGACACTAAGCAGGCAGCCCTTAAGGTCTTGGTATACTGCTCGCTGCTAATTTTGCTTGGTAGCTTTATTATTCCTGAAACTGAGAAACGTATCTGGCCTTGGTTTGAGTCACTGCGATACGCGCTCGTTGCTGGTTTTGTGTTGTTAGAACTGCTCAGTATTGCAACTGTGGTGTGGGCGATCAAAGCCGCGTTTACTCGCGAACAAGATTTAGATCAAGCAATCAAAGATTCTATCTTCCGCTATTTTTCCGCTGTGCCAGAGGCAGTGGGGCGTTTGTTGATGGTGGAAACCAGAGTGTGGAGTTATCTGCTTTTCGCTCACAAGGTTAAACCGCAGCACTTTGAAGGTGAGCAGCATTTTTACAGTGATTTGAAAGATGGTACTCAATCAAATCAACTTGGTTTTATCATGATTATGTTGTTTGAACTGCCAATTGTGCACTTGTTACTTCACTATATGGTTTCGCCTTGGGCTGCCACAGTCATTAGCGTATTAACCTTGATTGGTATGGTATTTTTTATTGCCGAATATCGCGCGCTAGGCAAGCGGCCGCTATCGCTAGGTCGTGATAAGTTGATTGTGCGTTACAGTGTGGGGAACCCTCAATACATTGCTTATAAAGATATTGCTGAGATTAATTTTAATAAGGAGTATATAAAACGCGGCAAAGGTATTAAGCGTTACAACCTGACCGGCGCACCCAATGTTGAGCTGGTCCTTAGCTCTGGCGACAAGGTGTATTTAGGTGTTAACAACCCAGGCTCACTTGTCGACGCGCTTAATCATTTGCGCTAACTGCCTTGGTACTTGTTTTAATACTTGTCATGGTCATCGGTAGCGTTGACCGGCAATGCCTTTAAGCTTTCACTCATCAAAAGACCTATAGCCTGTAAAACTTAGCTGACAGCCAATGTTTGCCTAAGTTATGAAGATGTCATAGTGCGTGATAATTTAGGCGCATAAACAATGCGCCTAATTCCTTTTAAGCTATCTATCAACAGCGAATACAAAAATAATAATCTGGTGCGCATTGACCTATACGCATACTACAAGGAGTAGCAGAACATGGCGTGCCCTCTTGGTCATAAGTCAGCCCCTACAAGCGATGCCGCATCATCAGCCTCGCAACCTACAGCTAATTTTCGTGAGATGGAAGCTTCTATCCACACCGATTTTAAAGACGATATGTCTTATGGCGATTACCTCAGTCTTGAGCAAATTTTATCGGCGCAGCATCCACTGTCAGATCAGCACGATGAAATGCTGTTTATTGTTATCCATCAAGCGAGTGAATTATGGCTAAAGCTTGCCGGACATGAGCTTACTTGCGCCGTAGGTAACTTGCAGCGCGGTGAGTTTGGTCATGCATTTAAGGTGATCTCACGAGTCAAACAAATCCTCAATCAGCTGACACAATCTTGGAATATTTTGGCGACACTCACGCCAGTTGATTACTTAAAATTCCGTGATGCTCTAGGTCATTCGTCAGGTTTTCAGTCGTATGGCTACCGTAAAATCGAGTTCTTGCTTGGCAATAAAAATGCGCAGTTGCTAGAGGTGCACAAGAGTAATGACGTCATTTATCAAGAGCTAAAACTAGTGCTTGAAGCCCCAAGTCTGTATGACGTGTGCATTGCAACTCTCAAGCAAAAAGGCTTTGCAATTGATGATATGCAATTGAACCGTGATGTGACTCAGCCTTATCAAACCAATGCCTCAGTGCTTGAAGCTTGGAAAGGTGTGTACTTAAACGCAGATGAGCATTTTGAACTGTATGAGCTGGCAGAAAAGCTGGTGGATATTGAAGATAGTTTCCAACAATGGCGCTTTAAACACATGTACACAGTGCAGCGCATTATTGGTAATAAAGCGGGCACAGGTGGTTCATCGGGTGTTGAGTTCTTGAAGAAGTCGCTTGATATCAGTTTCTTCCCCGAGTTATTTGAGCTGCGTACTCAGTTGTAATCGCAGCCATTAGCACATAGCTATGAACCATATAAATAGGGAATTATCCATGTCAAGATTAACCGCTGAGCAGCTACAGGCTCACTATAGCGACTTTAATGTTAGCGAGCGTATTTTACTCTCAGGTCATTCACATCAAGCCTGGCCTGATGCTGCCCGTCAAGGCGTGCTGCAGTGCTATGACGATGCTGCCAAACATGTTGATGAAAAGTGGGGCGCAGCGCTTGCTAAGGCTGATGAAGTGCGTGACTTTTATCGCACACTAATGGGCGAGGCTAATGGCCAAATCGCGCTAGGCTCATCAACCCACGAGTTGATATTGCGCTTTATGTCAGACCTTGATTATTTCAAGCAAGCCAAAGCCAGTTCACGACCGCTGAAAATCGTCACTACAGACAGTGAGTTTCATTCGCTGCGCCGTCAATTGCAGCGTCTACAAGAGTTAAACTGCCAGATTGAAGTTGTGCCGGTTGAGCCTAGTGACACACTGGCTATGCGGGTGATTGATAAGCTAGACAATCAAACCGATGCTGTGATGTTATCGGCGGTATTCTTTAATTCAAGCCAGATTTTTCATGATGTGGGTCAGGTTGCTAAAGCGGCTCACAATCTGAATATCCCTTGTTTAGTTGATGCTTATCATGCACTTAACGTGGTGCCGTTTAACCTGCAAACCTGGGAGCTAGAAAGCGCCTTTGTGGTTGGCGGCGGTTATAAATACTGTCAGGCGGGTGAAGGCAATTGCTTTATGCGTATTCCTGCTGACTATCAGGGGAGCCCTGTTATCACAGGTTGGTATGCAGAGTTTGATGTGCTTGATCAAGCGCCTGGCAAAGTGGGTTATGGTACAGGGCAAGCAGCATTCGCGGGCTCTACTTACGACCCTACAAGTCACTACCGTGCAGCAGCTGTGTTCGACTTTTTAACTGAGCAACAGCTTGATGATATTGAGCTAAGACAAATTAATCAGGCGCAAATTAAACGTTTGTGGCAGGGTATTGAAGCAATTGGTGAAACTCGCTGCGGCTTGATTTTGCCAAAGCATAGCCTAGGTGATAACGCAGGTTTCTTGTCACTTACCACACCAAAAGCCTCGCAGTGGGTGAAGCTGCTGGCGCAAAATAACGTATTAACAGATAGCCGCGGCGATCAATTGCGTTTAGGCACAGCGCCTTATATTACCGATAAGCAAATCGACACCGCGCTAAACACCATAGAGTCATTGGCGCCAAAGTTGGTTTAATCGTTTGCTGTCGCATTGTTAAACTTAAACCCAACCTTGACGCCATAAGGTTGGGTCTTTTAGTTGTCTCCAATCAATTGCTAATTCTTCAGCGTTATACTCTGCACGCAATATACACAAGCTGACTTTTTGGTCTTCGTCATATTCAACCTGACAAACACTGAAGTGTTTGAGTTTGTTAACCGGTGTAGAAGCGGTCCATTTACTATTGAGAAGTTTTTTAGGGTGGACTGGATTCATGAATGTACCTCTTTTTCAATTAATGCCAGTTTCATTCAGACATAAAAAAGTGCTTGCTGGGTGGGCAAGCACAAAGGTGATGATTAATGACGTCTGCTCAGAGCGAGGTATTAGTTTGCCTTTAATGACAAGTACAACCAAAAGTACTGTGCGAACAAAACTTATTACGTTTGTACTTAACATTGAGATCAAGTAAAACTAATACCAATCGCCAAAACAAATTAACTCAAGGTTCAAATTGAATAATCATCAGCAGGGAACTTTACAAAAGTCTCCTAGGGCTACATCTCAGCGTTAAAGTCATCAAGCAAGATCACACCAAATGGTGCACCACCTCCCATGTTATCAACCGCTGCAACACCATAAATGCCGCCAGCTTCAAGCGTGACATCAAGTGGACCAATTGCGACTGTTTTAGTGCCGGCAACGGCGACTGAAATCGTGTAGTTGCCCGGTGCAATTGAAAGGCTACCTGACGCCGTTTTAAAAGGTACTGAGGTTAGCGCTGGTGTCGCCTCTGAAATGTCAGCTGAATCTGTTAGGTAAATATCGACTTCCGGTGCGCTGTAAGCACTATGAAGTACATTAAGTTTAGCTTCAGTAGCAACGCGGCGAGTGTCTTCCATCAGCACTAGCGGTTCAATCATGTCATCAGACAGTGAGCCAACTGCAAAGGCGCTGTAGCTCATGCCAATCATCGGCTCGATTGGCGCTTTATCGATGACCACTACGCTATTGTCGGCGTCGGCTGCAACTGTCACTGTGTGCATGCCCTCTGGGATATTCACATATGGAGTGAACGCTTTGAACGCCAACATATCAACCGCTGGAGAGGTCGCGTCATCTAAAAATACGTCAACTTCAGGCGCATCAGCAACCGCGTGAATAACACGTAAATCAGCGCCGCTGTTTGCATCGTTCACAATAACTTGGCCTTCAACTAATGCGATGTGCAGGGCTACTGGTGCATCACCTGACCAGGTATTGGTGATGGCACTGACGAGATAATCTGTCATATCACCAAGAGTAATAGTGCCAGAGTCGTAAACTACATCTTTCATGCCTGAAGCCGTGATACGGATTTGATAGTCACCCGTTGCTAGCTCTAATTGTTCGCTATTGTCCATGTAGTTAGCGCTGAGTGTTGGCGACATCATGTCGATATCTGCACCTGGCTCAGTTACGTAAATGTCGACAAGACCGACATCTGCCGCGGCGTGAAGCACTTGCACGCGAGCATAACCGCTAGCGATGGCTGCCATTGGGTTAGCGATTAGTTTTAACGCTAAAGTTTCTTCTGCCACACTACCAACAGCGACGGCGGTGTATTCCATATCCGCTTCTGTACTTAGATTAGTCTCAAGTACCGTTGCCGTGGTTCCGTCAGCAAGAATCGCGTCTACGTCAATATCATAAGATGCTGTGTCGACTTGGATAAGTCCACTCGACATAGCGTAATCGACATCTGTAAGTAATTGACTACCATTGACGTTTACATTGACCTTTGGTGCGTCGCTACTGGCATGGATGACTCTTACATATGCCATTGTCTGCGGTTCGTCTTGTTCAATTGTAATTACGTCGTTGTCGTCATCGCTACAACCTGCAAGCGCGATAAGTGAAGCAGCTAGTGCAATTGGGTAAATCCGTTTCATGGGATAATTCCTCTTAAAGGCTTTATTGGAGCCATTGGTTGAAAATCGTCGAGGAATCTATACGCCTTGGTTTTTTGAAAAGTTCAAAAAATCTACATACTTGTTCGATCTAGGTGTTAATTAGGCCGTATTGAAGTTAATAAAAAACCTTAGCAATGAGTCGCTTGTGATAAACTTGAACTTGCTGAAATTTGTTGATTATCGCCTTTGTTTAATACAGCTTTTTGTTGTTTGGTTTATTGTTATCAGGTTTTGGTTACTTGATTTTTGTTACTTGTATTTTGTAACTTTTTTATGTTGTTGAAGGGAATAACCTTGCCGCACTCTAGTTTGAATCAGTCAGCTAAGCGATACCGTGTTGCCAGTATTAATCTGTTTAATTTTATTGAGCCACCGGCAGCGTTTTATGACTTTGAAAACATTTATACCCAAGCGCAGTGGCAGGGTAAGTTAGCCTGGTTCTCTGATTGGGTAACGTCAGCAAACCCAGACATGATTGGCTTTCAAGAAGTGTTTAGCCCGCAGGCGTTAGCAGCCTGGGCAAAAGACAATGGTTACCCACATTTTGCAGTAATTGATGAGCCAACATTGGTCAATGATTACACCTACAAAAACCCTGTGGTGGCGTTTGCATCGCGCTTTCCTATCACTGACTTTGGCGAGGTTGGTATTGATAAGGATGCCTGCGAGCTAATGGGATTAAGCCGTGATTTTGGCTTTAGTCGCAAACCACTCAGGGCAACGGTTGAACTGCCAGAATTTGGCGCGCTTGATTGCTATGTTATCCACTTTAAATCTAAGCGGAATCAATTAGATGATAACCTCGAATATCGAAGTTCGATGACTGGTGCTGCGGAGTTTGTTGCTAAACAAGTACTTGGGAAATGGGGCGCAAGCCTGCAGCGTGGCAGTGAGGCAACAGCGCTTTATTATGCCATGCTCGCACGCCGTTTTGAGTCGACAAATCCGTATGTATTGATGGGCGATTTTAACGACAAGCTGGCCAGTGATTTGTTTTCGGCTTTTCGGCAATCGCAGCGAATTTTCCGCAGTGATATTAGTGATGCAAACCTTGCTAAACAGTCAGATACCGAGCTTAAAGCGAGTCTGCAGCAGTTTGCGGTGTTTGATAGTTACGAGCTGCATTTCCAAGGAGCGAGATGTAATAAAACTCTGGCGCAGGATGAGTTTGAAACTAGCCTTGATGAGCTTAATCAGCTTGAGTCACATAGTGCTTCCCAGCGCAGTGCAACGCACTACTACGGTAATGTCGGCTCGGTGTTAGATTACATTTTAGTGTCGAGCGAGTTTAATCCTGCTGCGCTGCAAAATCTTGCTCAGGTGGTGGATTATCAAACCTTTGATCGTCATTTGATTAAGCCAGATTATGAGCGTGATAAAGACAGTACCGATCACGCTCCGGTGATGATGACTTTTGAGCTTAGGCGCTAGCGTTTGCACCAATAGCCTTTCACAACGCCGCTGTCCTCCAGTGCCTTTAATCAAGCGCTATTAATTAAGATCCTTTAAGAAAGCCCTTCAGTCATACGCCGTAAAACTAATAGCGATGACCTAAGGTTGCAGCTTAGCTTTCATATCGATACAGCGGTGTTCTTCCTGTCTTGCCTCACGCAGTGCTCGCACTGTCATTGCGCTCAACTCTTGGGAGTGATTAATGGCTTGAGTAAGTCGCTCAATGTTGTCTGAGCTACAGGTCAGTGGGATTAAGCTTTGATTGAAGCTACGCATAAACACGATACCTTTTTGCTCAAACTCATTTAGCTCATCTAATCTTTGCTCTGCTGTCGCCTGACTAAAGTGCTTTTGCTCACTAGGGTATAGCGCATTCATCGCAATACGTTTTTTGGCAAAGCTTAAGCTATTGTCGTGCTTAATTCGGGCTAACCATTGGCGTTTGGCATTGGCATCTGGGCGACTAACCTCGGCAGCAATTGCTGCTTCTTGTCCAGCAGCCGAATTATCTTGTCTACGCTCTTGAGCGAGCCAGCGCTTGCTTGTTGGAGTAGCAAATCGATTTAACTGTTTAATGATTTGCCAGCGAGTAGTCTGATCTAGCTCTATTCCAGCAATTTGCGTATGGCCACGCAGTAAGTCATCTAAATGGTCCAACGCTTGACTGTATTGGGCGAACTGAATGTAAGCATTAAACCAGCGGCGTTGAAGATCACTATCAGACTTGTTCTGCATTACCATGCGCAGGCTCATTTGCCCTAGCGCTTTGGTCACTTTGGCGCTATACGCTTTGTGACTGGGCGTCATTCTATCGAGATAGATTTTTGCTTGTTTTAGGTTGGCAATCACCTGGCTGAGAATACTGTAGTCAGTCTCAAGTGGTACGTTGACCATGGCGACATTAATGTAGCGGTCGATACCAATATTGCCGTCAATCACACTGTCCCACATGCTTTGCCACAGCATAGAGCGTAATAATGGATCTTTGATATTGCTTAGCTGCGCAGTTGCTGTGTTAAACGAGCGCTTATCTAGGGCGACTTTGACAACCCCCCAGTCGTTGATATTTGGATAAACTAAATCAGGGCAGCTAGTGCCTATAAGCTCTGGTACTGAAGTGCTCTCACCTTGGTAGGTGACTGTGATGAGCTTTTCTTTATCAATTCCGTGTCGATGCTGATTAAACAAACCCACTTGCACTTTTTGTTCTCTGAGCGTTGGTAACTCATCACTTGCGGCGTACTGTAGTAGATTGAATTCGCTAATTTTACCATTGCCACAAACGTATTCAGCGCTAATGGTGTTAGTGCCAGCATGATATAGCCAGTCTTGTGTCCACTGACTTAAATCGCGCTTAGCAACGGTTGCCAGGCTGTTGATGAAGTCATCTAGGGTAGCGTTTTGGTAGCTAAATTGGCTTAGATAGTAGTTTACACCCTGGCGGAATGTTTCATCGCCCAGCAAGTACCTTAATTGTTTGAGTACAGATGCACCTTTTTGATTGGTAATTGCATCTATGTTATCAAACGCGTTAAAGCTCGCTGGCGCTGGCATTTCTATTGGGTGAGTGGTTACTAGACTGTCTTTAAAGTACGCGCTTTGTTTGTCAGTAGCATAAAAGCTGCGCCAGACATTGCTAAACTCGGCGTTTTCGCTCAGTGCTAGCGTGCCCATGAATGAGGCAAAGGACTCATTAAGCCATAATCCATTCCACCACTTCATGGTGACGAGGTTGCCAAACCATTGCTGTGTCACCCCTTGCATAATTGCGCCAGCAAGACTTTGCTTTTGGGTGTTGGTCATTTGCCCTTGATGTAAGAAATGTTCTTCCGCAAAGGTGGTGACCGCCGCGTTTTTTATCGCGCCTTTGTTTGTTGTATCAGAGGGTAAATCTGGTACTAAAACCTGATCGTACTTTTTAAACGGGTATTCAATAGCGAAATAGTCGTCAAAAAACGCTAGTCCTTGTTTGGTATACGCAAACCAGTCTTGATGCGGTACGTGCTCTGCAACCGACTGGCGGGCGAATAGGCGTATTGGGTATTTGCCGCTGCTGTCCTGCCAGATGTGATAAGGACCGGCATGCATCGAAAAGTTATGCGGGCTCAGCTTTGGCGATTGTGGGAATACCCAGGTATTGCTGCTGCCATTATCAATTACCTGAGTTTTGCGCATGGTGCTGACCACCTGCCAGTCTTTGGGCGCATTTACGCTAAGGGTAAATTGTGCTTTAAGATCGGGCTGGTCAAATACCGCAAACATTTGCTGCGCGGCAGCTGGTGCAAAGTGGGAGTACAGATAAACTTTACCATCAACAGGATCAACAAAACGCTGCAGACCTTCAGCCTTGGTGTTGTAAGCGCGATTGAATGTGACTTCAATGCTGTTGCTGCCACTGTTTAGTAAGCCAGTGTTGAGTTTGAAGTAGGCACCATTGTAGTTAGGGTAAATGCGCTTGCCGTTAATCACAAAAGATTCGATTTGCGCCTGAGTTAAATCCAGAGTGAGTGGCGTGTCTGTATGGGTAAGGTCAAAGTTAATTTTGGAGCTTGCGCTAAAGCGCGCTTCGTTAGTGATATCAAAGGTTAAATCGTAGCTTACATTACTAATTACCTCTGAGCGCGCCGTGGCCTGTATTTGGGTAATGTTGGCGCTTTGGTCACGCTCAAGCAGTGACGTTGGCTGGGTCGCCTGACAGGCAGTTAGTAAGCTAGCGGCAAAACAAAGGCTTGCTGTAATCGATAGGCGCTTAAGGATGTTAGCCGTCATTGGCTGTTGGCTTGATTGGCAATATGTGTGCTGCTGGCGATGCGTATTATTATCATTATTAGGGCGCGTCACGGCTTTCGTCCTGATTAGTAATGCTGCGATGAAAGGCTTTTGCTCTTTCATCTGGTTTAGCTTTGCTCTTTTATCTGGTTTTGCTTCTTTCTCGAGTGCCTCAAATTAACATAAAAAAAGCCGGCATAGGCCGACTTTTTAGCAATCTTTTTAGCTCGCTATAAGATTAACGGGCGTTATAGGCCAAACAGTGATTTAGATTTACCTTTGCGGATTTCTTTCTCATCCTGCCATTCAATCAGGCCTGTTTCTAAGTCCATCAAACGCATGGTCATTTTGTAGTACACATCTTTGGTGCTGCCCGCTTCTTTTACGATGCTAGATAGGTTGCCGTATAGCATGTATTGGGCACCAATTTGACGACCAAACTGAATCGCTGTGCTTGGGTCAACCATGCCTGAGTTGTTCTGGTAGTCCAATTGTTTACGTACTGATTCAACCTTGCTCATGTCGATGAAGCGGAACTTACCAGAGCGTAGCAGCTTAGTGCTGACGGTGTCAGTGATTGATTCAGTATCAATGTGCTCTGAAGTTTTGTTTTTAATTTTATCAACAAAGATAATTGGGCGTTCGTTTTGCGTAATCGCCACAATTGGTGGGAAGGTCAGCATGCTATCAACCATCTTTGCTGAGATGGCTTGAAGATCAGTTGAACCAAAGTTCTCATTTACTGTTTCAACTTCAGTTGCATCACCGTATTCCACTTTCGATTGACACGCACTTAGGCCTATTACAGCGGCTAAAACAAATATGACTTTCATGTGTTTCATAATAAATTCCATTGGTGATTCAATTGGCTAAGTTAATTGCAAAGTTTAATTGCATTAGGCTATTCGGCAAACGCTAAATAACCAAAGTGATAATCAGCAAACATTTAGATCAGATGATTATCGAATAAAAACGGGTATGATTGCCAGTCTCTATAACCCAAATTAATGTTGCTCGGCTGGGTTGTACTTTGACAACTGTCGCTGGTGCATTGGCAACCTGCACTTGATATTCGCCAGCATCAACAAATTGACGCGCTATTTGTGCTTGTTGTGGCAGAGTTAACCAACTACGGCGATCGGCTTGCTCTGAAATCACATTAAAAATTTGCATGGCAATCGCACCGGCATCAGAAGTTTGATTGTAGCGTTTGCCATCAGGGTTTGCGCGAGCGTTCATTTCCGCTTTGGCTGCTACGCGCGCTGCTTGACGTAAAAGTATCGCTGGAAGCTCTTCTTTTAGCGCGTTATAAGCTAGGGCATCAATATTGGCGATGGTGTCTGCGCGTAGCACTGTACCTAGTCCACTAATTGCAGTTTTGCTTGTTGGCGCAGAGCGAGGCTTGTAAGTAGGAATCGATGCGGTTTGAAAGTTTCCATCGATAGTAAAAGGGACTGTTAGGCTATCTTTTACTGGCGCAAAGCCACGCTCAACCATAAAAATGACCTGCCCTTGGCCAGCCTTAGGCAGCTTCGCTTCGCCCCAGCGTTTTTTAAATTCGTCGTATTGTGGCATCGACATTTGTTTTGCTAGGCGCACCAAATCTTGTTGCAAAAACTGGTTATCAGGGGAGATCTGCGCTGCCTTGCGGTAGTCAATAAAGGCATCGTTTGGCTCGCCTAAAAGCTCGTGCAGCAGACCAGTGGTGTAGTAGCTGTAGGCATTTAAGAATGAACTTGTCACCGTACCAGAAGCACGGCTTAGCTTTTTCATCTCAGCATTGACCGTCCCGTTTGCCATTGCTTTGACTGAGTCTTGTGATTTTTGGTAACGGCTTTGCTCACTGGCCTGTAGTTGATTGCTTCGGCGTACCTCAACTAATGCGCCTTGTGGATCGCCCATTAACAAATAGTTAAGCGCCTGGTACTGATGCAGCATGATACGCTCATAGCCTGGGCCGCGATAGGGAATGGCGTTATCGTTGAGAATGATACTACTGGCAGTCGCACCTACATCGCTGGCGCTGATGGTGGCTCTGTCGTCAAAATCACGATAAGCCGAAATTGCGCGCTCATAGTAAGTCTTACTGGACTCAAAATCGCCATAAATTTGCGCGATGCGCCCAGACTCTTGTGCATACAAAAGGCCGTCATTAGTGTCGATATTTTCGGCAAGCTCGGCCAATTGGGAGCTTGCTTGGTCATTACTTAGCTGTGCCTTGTATGGTGCTATCTGCAACGGATAACTAATAAAGATACTGTTGAAGGCACAGCCACTTAGCGTCAAACAGGCTAAGCACACTTGCAGCAGTTGTCTCATTAATAGTCCTTATGGCAATTGGGTGGGCGAAAAAATAGCTAATAAAATAGTGGCTAACAATACAGCAGAGCATATTACCCCGCATCACTAGCATTTTTAATAATGCGGTGGCGGTGTTTCTTCTGCTTGAGTGGCAATGTTGCTTGGTTCCATCGATTTTAGTTTATCGACTAGCAGCACCAATTGGCGCTGCTGCGTTGCCACTAGCTCGTTAAGCTTAATCACTTCCTGATTTAATTCTTCAATGGTCATATCTTGGAAGGCGATTTTACTTTCTAAATCTTCTAGCTTGTCCCACAGTTGTTGCATGCTTACCTCAAAAATAGCGCTCTATTGTCTGTGCAGTGTGTCTCTGTTGTGCGGCTTTCTATGTAAAACCGTTACTTAGGAGAGAATGTTTCCAGTAAGCCCTTGCTACTAAAGCTGATTATTTTGTCGGGCTGAGTCATTGCTACAGAGTATACTACAGCGCCTCGGTTTTTCGTGGTTTTAGTCACTTGAGCTTGCCATTTGCCTAGCAGTTGACCAGTTTGGCTGTCCCATAGCATCACATCTTTAGCGGGTGTTCCTGTCAGTAACTGGCTATCGTTACTGACAAATTTAGCGGCACTAAAGTTGATTTGTCTGCGCTTAATATCCAAGGAAGATATTTTTTTACCATCACCTGATTGCCATATATTGGCATTGCCTGTGATGTCGCTGGCAAAACTGCGAGTACCGGCGTTATTTAGTAGCACTTTAGTGATGCGAGAGTCTAGCTGCCACTCCTGTAGGGGTTGTCCTGTTTGGGTTTCCCATAAAATCACTTTGCCATCATTACCGCCACTAAGGGCAAGGGTGCCAGCGGCATTAATTGCGACACTATTGATTTTTTCCTGATGACCTAAAAACTCAATCAGTTTATTTTGCACAACTGACAGCGACATGACTGAGCCATTGCTCAAACCAACTAAGGTATGGCCATTGTCTGCAATAGTGATGCTGCGTGCTGTTGCAGGTAGGCTCCACCACCCAACGGCTTGTCCGTCGTTTATCTGCCAAATAACTAGTGAGTCTTTGGTCATGGATGCTGCAAATTGGTTGTTCGGCGAAATTGCTACGTCAATAACGTCGTTAGCCTGGTTCTCTTGACCGTGATTCCAGTTGTAGCGAGGGCTTTTTTGTTTGAGATCCCACAGCTGTAAACCGGTGTTTGCCGTGCTAATTAAAAGCAATTGTGCGTCTTGGGATAGGTCGGCATTGTAGACAGCATCTGTGGTGATGGCTTGAAATTCTTTAGTCTTGGGTTGGCAAGCCATAAGTGTGAGTGCACAACAAATAAGCAAAAGAATGCGTGGCATGAACTTGCTCCTCAAGTTGGTGTCCTATAGCTATCTTGTTGGAAATAGTTATTAAATCAAACTGCTTGTTGTTTAGGACCCTTACCTTAGCAAATATTAATGATTGCGTATTGGTATAAGCCTGATAGTTAGTATAAAGTGGCTGATTAACATTTCACTTAAATAGCTCATTTATTTGAGGTATGAACAAATAGTAACCCTATTAATTGCTGAGGAAGCTTTAATGAAACCTTTTTATAAACTATCGCTAGTAGCATTGGCCGTTGTTGGTTTAAGTGCGTGTAACCAAGAGCAAGCGGCTAAGCCTGTTGAAGCTAAACTAGAGTTAACAACAGAAGCTCAAAAAGAAGCTTACAGCGTAGGTGGCTCAATTGGTAAGTACATTTCTGGTCATATCAAAGAGCAAGAAGAGCTTGGTATGCCTATTGATCGCAAGCTGATTGTTAAAGGTTTTGAGCACGGTTTGAACGACGAAATGAAGCTGACCGAAGAAGAAATGCAAACTGTGTTACAAGCGCTTGATCAAAAGCTAAACGAAAAGCGTCAAGCTAAAGCACAAGAGCTAGCTGCAAAAACTGTTGAAGAAAGCCAAAAGTACCTTGAAGAAAACAAGGCTAAAGAAGGCGTAACAGTGACTGAATCTGGCCTTCAATACGAAGTGTTAGTAGCTGGTGAAGGTGATAAGCCGAACGCAGAAGATACTGTTGAAGTTCACTATCGTGGTACGTTAATTGATGGTACTGAGTTTGATAGCTCATACTCTCGCAACCAGACTGCTAAGTTCCCACTTACTCGTGTCATTCCTGGTTGGACTGAAGGTGTACAGTTAATGTCACCTGGTGCTAAGTATAAGTTCACCATCCCATCAGAGCTTGCTTATGGCGAGACTGGTAGTGGCTCTATCCCACCAAACTCAACACTTGTTTTCGAAGTTGAGCTAATCTCTGTTGCTAAGCCTGAAGTACCGGCTGAGCAGTAATTAGTGAGAGCTCGATTAGCTTAAATTGAGTCGAGCTTTACTACTAAATGAAGGGCGCTTAGCGCCCTTTTTTGATCCCATTAAATAGCAATAAGTTAACAGTCGAATGACTGACTTTTAGCGCGTGTCGTAGATTTGGATTACAATGACAGTATTGGTTAATCACGAGTTCGGTTAACAGCTTTTAATCAAAAACATTAAGCTTGGATATATCATGGAGTATGAGTTTCGTCGTAATCGCTTAGAAGGGACTGTCTTCGCGGAATTTAGCATGGAGCACGTGGTATTAGGGCGCTGGTTTAGTGAGGAGCTAGGCAGTGACGTGGCTTTAATCAAGCACGTTTTAGCTCAGGTATTATTACTGCAATCAGGCTCGCTTGAGCATTGGCGGCATGTTGGTGGTGATCTCACTATTGATTTAGACCGAGAGCAGGTACGAGTTTTCGCCAATGTGATGGCTCAAGATGAGGAGCTTGAACTTCAAGAGTCGATGTCACTTTACAACGCTGAGTCTGAATCTTTTTGTGGACTGGAAGATTTTGAACAAGTGCTTTTGAGCTGGCAAGCATTTATTGAACAAGAGTAACTGCTAAACATCTACTAGCTTATAGTTAAAAAAAACCGCCATGCAAGGCGGTTTTTTAGTATGAGTTTAGTTAGTGTTCTTAGCTAAGAGCCTTAGCCAATGTTGCGCGAACTTTAGTGATTCAAGTAACGCACAGCCATTTCAGTACGAGACTTAGCGTTTGCTTTGCGCAGTAAGTTCTTCACATGAACTTTTACCGTGCCTTCACTGATGTGCAGGTCCTCTGAAATTACGCGGTTACTCTTACCTTCTGCCAGCTCTTTAAGAATTTGCAGCTCTCTTGGCGTTAAGCTTTCAATCCATTGCTCATCTTCTGACGCGTTTTTCAGCTCGTAAATATACTCTTCAACTGTATCGCTGACTACGCGATGACCAAGCATGGCTTTCTTAAGTTGCTCAAGTAATAGATCCGGCTCTGTATCTTTAAGTAGGTAACCGTCTGCACCTGCTCTAAGTAGGCGGATGACATCTTGTTTGGCGTCAGACACAGTCAGGATCACAATTCTTGCTGTTACGCCTTCTTGACGTAGTGCATTTAGGGTATCAAGGCCCGACATACCTTTCATGTTTAGGTCGAGCAGCACAATATCTGGCTCGTTGTCTTGCAACATATTAAGCGCATCTAACCCGCTGCCTGCTTCTCCGAACAAGTTGAAATCTTCGTCGGATGAGATAAGTTCACAAATACCTCGGCGAAGTAAAGGGTGGTCATCGACGACCAACACTGAATATGGTTTACCCATTTAGTGGCTCCTGCTGCGGTGGAAAACTAAGATTCACGGTTGTACCTCCTTCCATATTACTATGAAAGTTGACCTTACCGTTAAGTTTGTTTGCTCTTTCATGCATGATCCCGATGCCAAAGTGCTGATCTCGCTCTTTAATATGCTCGATGCCTTTGCCGTTATCACAGATAGAAATGTTTGGATTGCCTTTGTCATCTACATGACAACGAATGACGATTTCACTCGCGTTGGCGTGCTTAATTGCATTAAGCGTGGCTTCACGAGTGATCTGCAAGATATGAATGTGCTGTTTAGCTTGCATCAAATGTGGCGGCAGTTTGTAATCCAGTTCGATGTCTGCCTTGGTTTGACTTTTTAGCTGTTCAAGCATGACCTCAATACCGTGTTTAAGATCGGGTTCTTTAATGGTGAGCCTGAATGTTGATAACAGCTCTCGTAATTGGCTGTATGCCGTGCTTACGCCAGAGTTAATTTCGTTAATTTGCTTTTCAACCTCTTCGTTCATGCCGTGGCGCTTTAACGATTTTGTCAGCAAGTTAACCTGAATTTTCAAAAATGACAGCAGTTGTCCTAATGAGTCATGCAGTTCTCGTGCAATCACTGCGCGCTCTTCCATTAACGCCAACTGCTGACGTTCCTCGGTGGCATTGTGAATGGTAATGGAGCGGGTGAGCATCAAGGCGAAGTTTTCAAATAACTGATGGTTTGGGCGCTTATCTGAAATCACTTCAAGTTGACCAAGTTGTCTCTGGTCAATCATTAGCGGGAAAGCCACAGATTTATAGTTGTTATCTTCTGGCCAACCGCCTTGCGCTTCAATGACATCGCTGGTCTCGTCAGTGTGTTCAATCACAATGCGTAAGTGTGAGATGCGCTCGAACCGTTTTAATTGGTCAAGTGACTCTTTTAGCGTCTTGTACTCAAGTTGATCGGCGTGCAGGTTGACTAAGCTGTCATACAAGAAATTGAGCTCGTTGTTGGTACGAGTTAGCGCTAAGGTTTTTTCATTGACCTGACCTTCAAGATCTCGGTATAGAGTCGATAGTTCTGTGGTGATTTTTTTCAGTGCGCGGCTTAACGCCGTAAGCTCAATGTATTCCGTTTTAGGCATATCAACATCAAATACACCTTTAGAGATGGTTTCAGCGCTGTTCATTAAATGCTTTAGTGGCTTTACAACTTTTTTTCGCGTGTATGAAACTGCAAAGATTGCAATTAATAGCATTAATATCAAACCACTAACTTGACTGATGACCAGCCAGCGCAGTTTGAGTGCGGCAAACTGCTCCATCTTTAATACCAAAGTATCAATTGTGTCGACAAAGTCTTTTAAGCTGTCACGGTAACTGGTTAAATCTTTTGTCTCGATGAATTTTCTCATGCTTTGCCAGCGCTCGATTACCAGCAAATATTGGTCAGATAACTGTTCTGGTGAATACCAGTTAAGTGAGCGCTGCAGTGCTTCAGAATGCAGAGTTTGTTCAAAAAAGATAATTTTTTCAGGGGTTGTTTCAGGTTTGTTTTGAGCAGCCAGCATGAGTCGGTAGCTCTGCATCCGCAATGAGCCTGAGGCGTTAATGGCTTTTGCATCACCAATGCTAATCGACAAATTCAAGATGGCATAAAGCGCCAAACTTGAAGAAAGCAAAATGAATACTAACATTAACCCTAAAATAGTTGAGGTGAGACTGCCGCGTTTAATCATGAACTGCCTTTATTAACAAATTTAACGCCTCGAGTTTACTTAAATTTGCCCCAAAAATAGAGTAGTTTATGCGGTAACTTACATTAGCATTCGCTTGTGAATGTTAAAGGATTTGTCAAAATGTGATTTACAACACGTTTACATTTTGATCTGGCGCAAGTTTCGCCTGCTATACCCCCTTAGGGGTATATAAAAATCTTAGAAAAACTATAATTTTGACAGTGTATGGACGTGCTATTAGTTATAAAAATATGTAACACGGAGAAACGGTGATGATGAAGATGAACGCAAAAAAAGCTGCTTTAAGTGCAGTGATTGCTGCAGCACTTATGGCTTCAGGCGCTTATGCAAGCGACAAGACTGAGCCAAGAAGTGAAGTATATAAGAAGAAGTATTCGGCACAATTTGAATCTTGGCACGCTACTGGCGAAAGCGAAGAAATTGTAGATATGCTTGAAGAAGTACCAGAGCTAGTCGTTTTATGGGCTGGTTATGGTTTCGCTAAAGACTACAATGCGCCACGTGGTCACATGTATGCGGTAGCAGATGTCCGCAATACATTACGTACTGGTGCACCAAAAGATGCTACAGACGGCCCAATGCCAATGGCATGTTGGAGCTGTAAGAGCCCTGACGTACCTCGCGTAATCGAAGAGCAAGGTGAAGATGGCTACTTCTCTGGTAAGTGGGCTAAAGGCGGCGCTGAGATTGTAAACACTATCGGTTGTGCTGACTGTCACGTTAAAGGTTCACCAAAACTACGCATTTCGCGCCCTTTTGCTGAGCGTGCATTAGAAACTATCGGCACTCCATTTGATAAAGCTTCTCGTAAAGACAAGCAATCAATGGTTTGTGCTCAGTGTCACGTAGAGTACTACTTCGAGAAGACTGCTGATAAGAAAGGTTTTGTTAAGTTCCCTTGGGATATGGGTACCACTGTTGAGCAGATGGAAGCCTACTATGACGCAATGGACTTCACTGACTGGACTCATGCAGTTTCTAAAACGCCAATGCTTAAAGCACAGCACCCTGGTTATGAAACTTGGAAGCTTGGTGTACACGGTAAGAACAACGTAACTTGTACTGACTGTCACATGCCACGTGTTGCAAAAGCAAACGGTAAAGGTAAGTTTACTGACCATAAAGTGGGTAACCCATTCGACCGCTTCGAAGAGACTTGTGCATCTTGTCACACTCAAAGCAAAGAGTTCATGGTTAACCTGACTGAAGAGCGCAAGCACAAAGTTGCTGAGCTTAAAGCAAGTGCTGAAAAGCAACTTGTTCACGCTCACTTCGAAGCTAAAGCTGCTTGGGATGCTGGTGCAACTGAGAAAGAAATGAAGCCAATCCTTATGGATATCCGTCACGCTCAATGGCGCTGGGATTATGCAACAGCTTCTCACGGTGTTGCAGCTCACGCAGCTGACGAAGCGCTGCGCATCTTAGGCACTGCAGTCGATAAAGCGGCTAACGCTCGTCTACAACTAGCTCAGCTATTTGCTGTTAAAGGTGTTAAGCAACCAGTTGCGTTACCTGATATCTCTACCAAAGCGAAAGCACAAGCTGCACTTGGTATGGACATGAAGAAGATGAATGCTGAAAAAGAAGCGTTCAAGAAGAACATGTTACCTAAGTGGGATGCGGAAGCTAAAAAACGCGAAGCAACTTACAAGTAATCACAGCTTTAAATTTTAAAGCGTTATGATTACCAAGAGGCCCTCATCATGAGGGCCTTTTTATTGGGTGTCATTTAATGTTAACCAATACATGTATTTGAACACTCTTACCGTTTAACTCTTAGTTGTTAACATAGCTTGTAACTGTGCTAAACATGTTGAGAGTAGAGTTGTTCGCTCGCGGCTATTCCAGCTTTGTTCTTGGCGCTTTTTCTGCGAAACCTCTGAAATCTGATTTATCTTGATCGGTATAAGACAGCCTTTTGGAAGCCAGCCCTACTTTTTAGTACTTCCTCTTAATACACCCTTAATTTTTAGCCCCAAACTCATGGTTTATTCGAGTGTAGTCAGTCCTAAACCCGACTGCTCACTACCTACACTGTGCACATAGTCAGTGCAGATGTTCCCAATGAGCCGTTTTCTTCTCGATTTGCACCAAAAAATCACATTTGTTGAAAATTTATGCACTCAATTGGTGCTGCAGTTTTGTTCTAAATCAGTGCGAATTATTAAAATTGCATATTTATTATGGATTTACATAATTGGTCTAATGATTGAATAGTTGACTCCAAGTGTGAATATAAATTTAAAACAACAATTTTAATTTTGGAGGTCGGGATGAAACTCGTCAGCGCAATCATCAAGCCATTTAAACTCGATGATGTCCGTGAAGCCATTGCAGGCATGGGTATTGAGGGTATGACAGTGACTGAAGTAAAAGGCTTTGGGCGTCAAAAAGGGCACACAGAGCTTTATCGTGGTGCTGAATATCAGGTCGACTTTTTGCCAAAAGTAAAATTAGAAATTGCGACTAAGGCTGAAAACCTAGATGTCTTGGTTGAAGCTATCACGTCGGCTGCACATACAGGCAAGATTGGTGACGGCAAGATTTTTGTGACTGATTTAGAACAAGCTATCCGTATTCGTACGGGTGAGCACGATAACGAAGCGCTTTAAGGGGGAAGCAATGGAAGAACTAACAAAATTAGGCCTAACCGTAACTGAGTTACGATTCGCCCTTGATACGTTTTATTTCTTAATTTCTGGTGCACTAGTGATGTGGATGGCGGCAGGTTTCGCCATGCTAGAAGCGGGTCTGGTTCGCTCTAAAAACACCACTGAAATCTTAACTAAGAACGTTTGTCTTTATTCAATCGCTTGTATTATGTATCTCATTCTAGGTTACAACATTATGTATGTTGATAACGCTGAAGGCGGTATTTTACCAAGCTTTGGCTCATTAATTGGTACGCAAGCTGAAGGCGCTGATCATGCTCTAGAGTCTGACTTCTTCTTCCAGGTGGTATTTGTTGCAACCGCAATGTCTATCGTATCTGGTGCAGTTGCAGAGCGTATGAAGCTTTGGGCTTTCTTAGCATTTGCAGTAGTACTGACTGGTGTTATTTATCCAATTGAAGGTTACTGGACTTGGGGCGGTGGTTTTGTTGCTGAGGCTGGTTTTGTTGACTTTGCAGGCTCTGGTATCGTGCACATGGCGGGCGCGGCAGCAGCCATTTCAGGTGTACTGCTGTTAGGTGCTCGTAAAGGCAAATATGGTCCAAATGGTCAGGTTAATCCAATTCCAGGCTCTAACTTGCCAATGGCAACCTTAGGTATGTTTATTCTATGGATGGGCTGGTTTGGCTTTAATGGTGGTTCTCAGCTGTTGGTTTCTGACGCTGAAAACGCAAGTGCAGTGGCTAAAATCTTTGTTAACACCAACTCTGCAGCAGCCTTTGGTGCAGTAGCAGCGCTGATTGTGTGTAAAGTAGTTTGGGGTAAAGCAGACCTAACTATGATTCTAAACGGGGCGCTGGCAGGTCTTGTTGCTATTACTGCAGACCCACTATCTCCATCTTTAGCAATGGCTGGCGTGATTGGTGTGGTTGCTGGCGGTCTGGTTGTATTCTCAATCATTGGTTTTGATCGCATTAAGATTGATGACCCAGTGGGTGCGATTTCTGTTCACGGTGTAGCTGGTTTCCTAGGTTTAATGCTTGTACCTCTATCAAACGCTGATGCAAGCTTTGGCAGTCAGTTGTTTGGTGCAGCCGTTATCTTTGGCTGGGTGTTCGCTGCTTCAACGGTAGTTTGGTTAGTGCTAAAAGTGACCATGGGTATCCGTGTTACTGAAGAAGAAGAGTACACAGGTATGGATGCATCAGATTGTGGTATTGATGCGTACCCTGAGTTTGTAAGCATTAAAGGTGCGAGTTAGGCTAACGCTTCAAACTTAAATGATAGAAAACAGGGCTATTGATAGCCCTGTTTTTGTTTTCAACCCCTAATCCATCTACTTCAATAGGTGGTTATCACCGAGTCGCCTTTAACTGTAATTTTTAGTGTTCTTCAGAAGGTGCATTCTTCACTTGGATGATTTTTAGGGCGTTATCCACCAAACTGAGCTTTGGCTCACCACGCGCTACAAACCTGAAGGCGGTTATATTTACCCTATACTTGTGCTAACTTTTAATCACTAGGATGGTTTAAAGGAGGATATGGGATGCTATGTAAGCACTTTGGTCTGCTGGCTGGCCTCGCGTTAGCGGTAATGACCTTGAGCATGAGCAAGGCTTATGCTGGCCAGGTGGTTGTGCGTAAATCCTCTGAGCCATTTGATGCTTTCGCTATTCGCGACCATGTTCGTGAGTTACATCAATGGAAAGAATCTATCCGTTTTCAAGAGCAAATCAAGATAATTCAATCATTACCAGTGGGTTGCATTACCGTGGTTACCCCTTACCGTTACTATCATTGTGGGCTTAACTTTTATCGGCCTTATGAATACAAAGGTATAACCCACTTCGTACAAGTCGACCCGCCAATTCAAGTTGAGTCGCCACGTTAAAAATAGCGGGCGTATTTAATCTTCTGTAACAAAGTTGGTGTTACTGCGCTGCTCGTAACCTTTGGCGATAAATCGGATTGTTGACTAGGCTTAAGTCAGGCTTTCTCATAAGGGAGGCGGTATGACAAGTCTAAAAAACGGTGCTTGTAAGCAAATCAATTCATTAATTGATACATTAGTCAGTCACATAACTAGCGCAACGTCGAAGGTTTCAATAAGCATTTTACTGTTAGCGAGTGCCATACTCTCTGGTTGTCAGTCAACTGCAAAATCTACTCCAGAGCTGGATGTTGAATCACTATTCTTTGACGAGCACTTTGAGGAGCAGAGTGTTGCTAGTGTGGAAGAGATTTTTCGCCTACCCAATGATTTCAAGTCACAAGTCACTTCTGAATTTCGCAGTGCTAAGCTTAAACAAGGAGTTAATTTTTCCGCTAACGAGTGGCTAGCAGAGTATGTTGGTGCCCAAGAGGGCGCGTTTGAATATCGTGACCACTATACGCGCAAAGCGTCAATAACCGCCTTAAATCGTCAGGGAAATTGCATGTCACTAGTGGTGCTTTCTGCCGCATTGGCAGAGCAATTTGATGTCCCTGTGAAATTCCAAGATATTGAAGTTCAGCCCATTTGGGATAAACGGGGTGGTTTTTATTTAGTAAACGGACACGTGAATTTGCGTTTATTGCCAGTGAGAAAGGCTAATCGAATTTCGGTTTCAGAAAATGAAGTTTTGGTGGACTTTTTACCTGAGCGGGCGGTAAGGGCTTACAAGGCGACAACGGTTAATAAACAAACCTTAGTTGCAATGTACTATAACAATGTGGCTGCAGAGGCGCTAGTAGATGGTGATTATGACCTTGCCTATGCGCTAGCAAAAGCCGCTATACGTCAAGATGCCAGTTATGTTCCTTCTATAAATACTTTAGCGGTGATTTATCGCCACAAGCGTATGAATGATAAGGCAGAACTCGTTTACCGCGCAGCATTAACTCAGGAGCCGGAAGATCTGACTACCCTGTTTAACCTCGCGCTTATTCTAAGTGAGCAAGACAGACTCGATGAGTGGCATCAAGTACATAAAGTGTTGGAGCTCGCTAGGATCAATAATCCTTTTTACTATTATGACATGGCGCAGCAAGCATACTTTGATAAGCAGTATCATGAAGCGCTAACCTGGTATAAACGTGCTGTGGCGAAAGCCGATTATCGTCATGAGTTTTATTTCGGGCTTTCAAGAGCCTATTGGGCAACGGGTGAGCAAAGGCTAGCCAAAAAGAATATGGCAAAAGCGTTAGATTTAACCCGAGATGACGAGTTTAAGAGTCGTTATCAAACTAAGCTTAACGCGATGCGAGCTCAATAGGATGGCCTTACTGCAAAAGCCCATTCAAGTTCAGTAATCTGCTTGTAAGATTTGTTGGTATTGAGGCGTGGCTTTTAGCAAAGTTATCGCCTCATCTATTTGTTTGGCGACTTCGCTGTCGTAGCAGCCGATAATCCTGGGGGCTGGCTTGAAGAGGTTTGTCTGAGTGACAAGTTGCTTGGTGTCTAGTTTCCCGACTAATAGTTTGCTGTAGTATTTAAAGATTTTCTCTTCCATCACAATCGCCTCTACATGGCCGTTAAACAACATGACAACCTGGCCTTTCTGATTGCTGAGCTCTTCATAATTCGAGTGCCGCGCCACCATGTTTTCATATTCTTCTCCAAGAAACTTCTTGGCGTTTTGAAATCCGCTCAATGAGTACCTTAATAGATCTTCAATTGAAGCAACCTCAAGCTTAGAGTTTGTAAGGTAAAACAAGGCATTTTGATATTCAATTAAGCTTTGAGTGAAGTGGAGGCCATCTGCATCTGCAGGAGCGTTAATAATACAGTCGATTTGTTGTGTGTTTACAAGACGTAAAGCTCTTAGGTTGGGTGCGAATACAATGTGATCTAATTCAATGCCTTTTTGATTGAGCGCGGCAACTAACAGATCGTATTGGATCCCTCGGTGTTGATGAGCAAAGAAAAATGGCTCGATGCTATTACTCGTGGTGAAGCTATACGATTTGCTTTGGCCGACAGTTGGAGTTGCTTCGTTAGCAAAAACTGATGTTATTGCAGTTGGCAGATGGTATAGGCTGATGAAAAGTAAGCTAATAATGAAAAAAGGCTTTGGCATGTTTTAGTCTAACTGTTTCTTTGTTAGTTCAAGTATAACCGCTAAATATAAGTTTGAGCTTAATAACGTCCTATTTGAGTCACCAATTAGAGTATGAGATAAAGTGTTTGGTTTGATTTTTTAATCTAAATAAATCAGTGTTTTAAAAACTTATTTTTACTATTAGTAATCTTTGATTGCCAAAGTTGTTATAACTGGTTTAGATTGACGCTATTACTTAACAGAATTGCCGTATTCTGTTTAGGTAAAGTGCATTTTTTCAGTAAGTGATTTGCCAGACCGGAGTTGTTGTATGTATTACCAAAATGATGATGTAAGAATTAATGAAGTGAAAGAGTTGCTTCCACCTGTGGCGATTCTTGAGCGATTTCCGGCCTCTGAAAATGCTTCTGAAACCGTTTTTAAAGCAAGAGACAGTATTCATCGTATTTTGAATAAAAAAGATGATCGTTTGCTGGTGGTGATTGGTCCATGTTCGATTCATGATCCTGTTGCTGCACTTGATTATGGGCGTCGCCTGGTTGAGTTGCGAGAGCGTTATCAAGACCAGCTTGAAGTGGTAATGCGTGTTTACTTTGAAAAGCCAAGAACGACTGTTGGCTGGAAGGGGTTGATCAATGACCCTTATATGGATAATAGCTTTAAGTTAAACGATGGTTTACGCACCGCTCGCAAGTTACTTGTTGATCTTAATGACAGTGGTATGCCAACAGCAGGTGAATTCTTAGATATGATCACGCCTCAGTATGTTGCTGATTTAATGTGTTGGGGCGCGATTGGGGCTCGTACTACTGAGTCACAGGTTCATCGTGAGCTAGCGTCAGGTTTATCGTGTCCTGTTGGCTTTAAAAATGGTACTGACGGCACAATTAAAGTTGCGATTGATGCAATTGGCGCGTCAAGTGCTCCGCATCACTTCTTGTCAGTGACCAAGTTTGGACACTCTGCAATTGTATCAACCAAGGGTAATCCTGATTGCCATATCATCTTGCGCGGTGGTAAAACGCCAAATTATAGTGCTGAGCACGTTAAGGTGATCACCGAACAGCTCGAGCAGTCAAAGCTTGAAAGCAACATCATGATTGATTTTAGTCATGCTAACAGCAACAAAGACTATCGTCGTCAAATGGTAGTTGCTGAAAGTGTATCAGCACAGATCAGCGAAGGTAACCATTCTATCTTTGGTGTGATGGTGGAGAGTCATCTTGTTGAAGGACGTCAGGATATTGTAACGGGTAAAGAGTTGGTTTACGGACAAAGCGTGACTGATGCATGTATCGGTTGGGATGATACTGAAAAGCTGTTGCAGCAATTGAGTGATGCCGTTATTGCTCGCGGTGAAGCCGTTTAATTTATCGTTTTGAAAGCATTAAAAAAGGCGCATTATGCGCCTTTTTACTAGTAAAACTGAACAAGTTAACTCTTAGACTCATCGACTGCCAAAAACTAACGTTTGGTTTGCTCAGCTAAGTATTCATTGGCTTTCGCCAAACTGCCAAAGGCTGAAATCAAGTTATTACGACCTTTATCTTGTAACTCAGGATTTCCAGACTCAATCATCATCCACACCCACGTTTGTATTAATTGAACTGGTGGGTACTGCACTTTGGTGGTGTCCAACATAAAGCTTCCTAATGATTCAAAGATTTAGCTTTTCATAGAGCAAAAGCTACAACTAATTCGACTGCAGAGTATCAAATTCTTTAAAAACTGATAACTCTAAAACATCGCAAATCTAACCTTGTTGAAAAATAATTTTCAAAAATAGCACTTAGGTATTATACGCAGACTAAAGGATTAAGTCTAAAGGTGTATCGGCTACTTTCTACCTAGTGAGCTTAAATCAAGGTACCTAGTTAGAAAGTTTTTTTAAATAATTGTTTGAAATAGTTAAAGGTTAGTGCCTTTAAACTGGGGTAATATGAGGTCTTAACGCTTAGTGTGTAAATATTGGTAATTAAGAGGTAATAGGGATGAGACCAACGGCATACATTGACGGACCAGTAGGTAAGCTTAACTGGAAAGTATTAGTCATGCTCTGGCCGTATCTTATTGAATTTAAAGGTCGAGTCACTCTCGCGCTACTTTGCTTAGTCATCGCAAAGCTTGCCAATGTAGGCTTGCCTTTCATCTTAAAAGAGCTGGTAGACTCCCTTGATACCTCAACTGTTCAACTGGTTGCCGCACCTATCGCATTAGTTTTTGCCTATGGAAGTTTACGTTTTCTAAATGTCATCATTGGCGAAGTGCGAGATACCTTGTTTGGCAGGGTAACAGAGCGCGCGATTCGTAGACTTAGTCTTGGCGTATTCAATCACCTTCACGTGCTTGATCTGAGTTATCACCTTGAGCGCCGCACTGGCGGTTTATCGCGAGATATTGAGCGCGGCACTAGTGGCGTTAGCTTCTTAATGCGCTTTATGGTGTTTAATATCGTGCCAACTCTGCTAGAGATAGCCTTGGTGATCGGTATCTTCTTTTTCCAGTATGGTTGGTTGTACGCCATTATCACTTTGGGGGCGGTAGCCGCCTATATTGGATTCTCCATTGTCGCAACTGAGTGGCGTACAAGTTATGTCCGTGATGCAGCCATTGCTGATTCAAAGGCTAATACCCGTGCGGTTGATAGCTTGTTGAACTTTGAAACCGTTAAATACTTTAATAACGAACAGCGAGAAGCCGAGCACTACGACACCGCGCTTGGTCAATGGGAGCAGGCAAAGCGTAAAAATCGCTTATCATTATTGGTGTTAAATAGCGGTCAGGCGCTTATTATTGCCGCAGCAATGACTGCAATGATGGGCTTTGCCATGTATGAGGTTATTGATGAAACCATGACTATTGGTGACTTTGTGCTGATTAACGCATTTATGATGCAGTTATTTATGCCGCTCAACTTTTTGGGTTTCGTATATCGCGAGATCCGCGGCGCTTTTGCCAATATTGAGCGTATGTTTGATATTTTGGATATTTCGCCGCAAGTCACAGATAACGCTGATGCGAAAACTATACATATTCAGCAGGGTGAGATCAGCTTTGAGCAAGTGGAGTTTTGTTATCAACAGCGCGAGATTTTAAAGCAGGTTACCTTGAATGTGAGTAAAGGCAGGAAGGTAGCAGTTGTTGGTGATAGCGGCGCGGGCAAGTCGACCTTAATTAAGTTGTTATACCGATTTTACGACGTTAACAGTGGCCGTATTTGTATTGATGGCGTGGATATTCGCGATATGAGTTTAGACTCTTTGCGTAAAGCTATTGCCATTGTGCCGCAAGATACAGTGTTATTTAATCGCTCAATTTATGAAAATATTCGTTATGGTCGCCCTGATGCAAGCGAGCAAGAGGTTAAGCACGCGGCTAAAATTGCTCACTTAAGTGAGTTTGTTGAGTCACTTCCAGATAAATGGGACACCAAAGTGGGAGAGCGTGGTTTAAAATTGTCTGGGGGGGAAAAACAGCGCGTATCGATTGCTAGGGCCGTGCTTAAGCAAGCGCCTATTATGGTATTTGATGAAGCAACGTCATCACTAGATAGCCGCTCGGAGCAAGCGATATTATCAGCAATTAAGGACGCTCAAAGGGGGCATACAAGCCTTGTTGTGGCCCACAGGTTATCGACCATTGTAGATGCCGATTTAATTGTGGTGTTAAGTGGTGGGCAAATTGTTGAGCAAGGTCAGCATCACGGTTTATTACAACAAGATGGTCTATATGCAAAATTGTGGCGAATTCAAAATGAATCGTAGTTGTATGAGCGCTAACTTATAAGCTGAGATGTTTGACAGACAACTTGTAGCAATTTTTAACAAGCCATCTCGATTCTTTGGCGATAATGGGTATAATTATCCGAAAATAATAAAGTCATACATCGGTATGTCAGTGTTGCTGACATGGATTGGAGGAACAGGTGCAAAATATTGCATTAAAAGCTGCCTTGGAAGGTACTCAACACGAAGTTACGACAGACTGGTTTGCGATTAAAGCCATGCTTGAGAAACGTGAAGTGCCAGCGTCAGATATTCAAAATGTGTACAATGAGCTTTGTGCAGGCTTAATTGTTACGACTCGCGGCTTAACTCTATCTAAAATTAACGATAATGATAGCAGTGATGTGATTAAAAGTGCTGATGATGGAAAAGATATACTGGTTTGATTAAGCTTGCTTCAACTACTTCCTTTGCCAACTAACACACACAATTTTTTGTTGATGAACAGGTCGATTATCCGGCGCTAACCGGGTAATTTTACCTTTTTCATAACATATCTTTTCTCCTTCCAGCTCAGACATGCGACTACAACTTTGGCAAGTTAGCCCCATAACTTTATCTGTAACGAGCGGTGTGTCAGTTTTTGTGCTCAAAGTCTATCCTTAATGGAAAATAGTGATCTACATCAAAGTTTATTGTACAGAAAGTGCATTTTAGAGCAATAACTAAACTTAAGTTCTACCTAAAATTAGATAAAGCACATCACACTTCTTACTACCTAGTTTTAACAAGCTATACAAACTTATAACTTAAGTAGTATCAACTAGACTTTAGTTTAGGGTTTGCTAAATCTCAAATATTTAAATTAATAAAGTTGTTTATAAATTGGTCGATAATAGAGTTAAGCAATAAAACACGCCCTAAAAGGTGTTGTAGTGATTGAGGTAGTAAGCCATGGAAATTAAACAGACAAACCAACCTAAGGTATCGGCGACAAATAATGTTGATACCGATGCCGGTAAAGCGGCAAGTTCAGCTGCGTCGCAGACTACCAGAAGCGAGCAAACTGGGAGTGTTCAGACGGTACGTCAAGTGACCAAACAGATGCAAAATAGCAGCATTTTAGCCGCGCAAGAAAGCGTGAGTATAGCTTCTGGCGATCAGTCAATGGCATTACTTTATCGCGCAGCGATTGAGGCCATTAATGAAGAACTAGCACCAACCTTAGGCGAAAATGCCATTCAAAAAGGTGTAGAGGCTGGCGTCGATTACACGCCTGAAGCAACGGCTGAACGTATTGTTTCCTTTGCAACCAATTTCTTTTCTGTACATCAAGGGCAAACCAGTAATCTAGAGTTTAACGAACAGCTTGATGGCTTTATGGAGATTATTTCTGGTGCAATTGACCAAGGCTTCGAAGAAGCTAAAGAAATCCTTGATGGTTTAAGTGTACTTGATGGTGATATTGCAGCAGGCGTTGAGCAAACCTATGAATTGGTGCAGCAAGGTTTAGCTAAATTTAGAGAGCAAACTCTCGAAGCCAATCAGCCTTCGCAAGACACTCCAGTAGATGAGGCTAATGCCCAAGCGTAATTGTACTTTGTAGTAGCGGTACAGAGTCATAAATGCGTTGAGTCATAAAGCTGAAGTCATTTATGCCATTTAACTTGACCACTACAAACTGGGGAAATGGCCCATTGGATTGACACAGACAAACGCAATAAAAACAAAGTCATTAGGCATAGTTGAGATAGACTTTCCAAAATGAAACATACGTCCTAATAAAGCCACCAGCCGCTAAACCTCGTTTTCTTTCGAGCCTGCCTGTTTCCCATACCTTTTCAACAACTTGCTACTTCGCCTGCGGCTCGTCCGCTTACCACCAGCAGCTTGTCTGCTCACCTAAAATAAAGGTAGAAAAAGGTGTCACACTTTCCTAAAAAACACGTGATATTATAGGGTAGAAAGCACATTTTCCTTATCAAAAATCAACCACTTATGTTGGAAATAGCTGTCACACTTTCTACTAAATACAGAGGTATTATTATGTAGGCAGCGAAACGGGGCGCGCCAGCGCCACGTCCACCCCCACCCCCCCTTGCTTACACGGAGCGCTATCCTCCAAGCAGTCCACATTCGACACCCGCTTAGCACCCTCCCCATCTTTGACGACTGGCTGACGCCTTTTCACTGACACATAGACGGACTGACGAAACACCTTTGCTGTGGGCAGAGGCGAGTAGTTGGCATCCGTTGTTTTGTGCTTGGTGACTTGCAGCTAACGCAGCTTTCTGGCTGGTGGGGCTGGGACAACACACGCACATACGTGCGGCACACCCTGTTTATTTGTCAGCTACCCACAGGAGCTTGGCAGAAAAATAGCAGACTGTTTTTAAATGACATTTCACCCTATGCCACTTATAGCCCTTTGTTTTAAAAGCAAAAGGGGAAAGCGGTTTACGGGAGAATACAAAATATCAATTCTTGACAGGCACAGAGAGCCTACACCACTACAAAGCACACGAGATAGCAAAGCTACTCGCTTACGTGGCTGGGCTGGGCTTGAACACGGAGCTATGTGTTTATGGCTAAAAAGTCCGCACCTTGAAAAAAGCTTGCGGATGTTGCGGATTATTTGGCGAAATCGCCCTGTAACCCTTGATACACCTGCCTTTCAAGAAGTCCGCATTTAAGGCTATTACATACTGCGGATTTTACAACTAACCAAAAGGAACACTGATTATGACCAAATGGAGATCTTCAAAGGTAACACTTTATACGCGCAAGAAACTTCAACAAAAGCAACAAGATGACGCTGAAACCAAAGAGCTGGTGGAACGTCTGAACTTGCTTTATCGACAACAACCAACCAAGGAGGATTAACCCTCGATGCGAGATAGACATACATTCAACGGGACGCGACAAGTTCGCGTTTCTGTTTACGGTGATGACATTGCCGACTTACAAAACATTGCTGACAAGGCAGGCGTTGATACGCTGGCTAAAGCAGTTAAATACCTGATTGAACAACATTTAGTAACCCAAAGCGGTTTAGGGAGTGAGGATGCTACAACAGACAAGCGATAAACGATTACACGTAAAGCCAGTTAGCTGGCACATCGAAAACAAGCGAGAGTTCAAGCCTTTACTTGAGGGCTGGATTAGCGAGGGCGAGACGATGCTTTTTTATGGCGCGTCAGGTTCAGGCAAGAGTTTGTTTGCTTACAACTTTGCTGTTGCTATCGCTGGGGACAAAAGCGAATGGTTAGAGCAGCCTTGTGCTACGGGCGTAAAAACACTTTACGTTGATGGTGAAATGGCAACTAACACAGTGGCGCAAAGGGGTGAAGCCTTGGGACACCACGACAACATTGCCTATTGTTCAGTGCCTTGTATGGACGGGACTTTCAACCTTTCAAAGCAAGAGGACAGAGAGTTGATTTACGCTGAAGTACGAGAGAATGACCACCAGCTTGTGATTATTGACAACTGCCGAACCTTGTTTGCTATGGCTGACGAGAACAGCGCCGAGAGCTGGACACCTGTCAACGAGCTTGCTTTACATTTACGCCAACTTGGATGCGCTGTGATTGTGATACACCACACTAACAAGTCTGGGGAGTATTCAGGTAGCAGCAACGCGATTACTGTATTTGACCGAACTTGTTGTATCGAAAAGAACGGCAGCGAAACCGACACCCACCAGCAGTATTGGAACTTGTCCGCTGGGATAAAGTCAGGTCGAGACGGCAAAGGCTGGGGACGCTGGTTAGCCAACGGTTGCTTTGTTATTGGCGAGGATGGTTTAGAGATGATGGATTTCAGCAAAGCCAAGCACGAACAACTGAATGCGATTTACCAACAGCTTTCAGGTTTAGACAAAGCAGCACCAACAAAAGCAAGAATAAGCATCGTCAATGACACGTTAGCCGCTGGGATTGGCAACAACAGAACACTTTCAAACCTTTGGGAACACACAAAAAATTGGTGGGCTTTCTTTGAGGACGAGCTACACATCACTGACAAAAAGAGTATGGCTGCTTGGCTAAACTCGCCTGTGTTGCCAGACCTTGACGAGCAAGGAAACTTTATACCCTTGACCAACCCCAACAGCGTCTTTGACGCCCAACCTGTTTTCCAGCATTAGGAGGTGGATTTATGACTGAACTTGAATGGCTTGAAACTTGCGGATTAGAAAAAGTGGACATCAAGCTAAAATGCTTTGACCACAAAGGCAACGAGACTTGGGTGATACCTGATGCGCTGATGGTTGGTGAGAACGCCAAAGGCGAGAGCGAGGTGATTTACATCGAATACAAGAACGGCTTGAAGCTTTCCACTGACGGCAGGAACAAAGGCAAACCCGCTGCTGAAAAGAAAAAAGAAGATTACATCAACAACCAATGGCTATCGCCCGCAAGGGCTAAAAAAGCTGCCACGATGGGGTGGAACCACTCGATTTACAAGTTTATTTCGATGAAACAGTGTTGGGAAAAAGAGACGCTGAACGTGGAAAAAGACGAGACCAAGCTTTCAGACTTGGAGACTGGTGCGCCTGTCACAAACTTTCGCGTGATTGTCGTTGACCCCAAAATGAACCGCCACAAGAACGACCCCACTTACCAAAGGGACGTGTTGAGCAAGGGCACGAATGCTGGGGTGGAGTTTATGACCGATTTAGAGGTTGAACAGGAGTTGGAGGGTTATCTTCAAATGAACTAAAAAGTCCGCATTGATAAAAAGCGTTGCGGATTTCTTGGCAACTTTTAACTATGGCAGTCTTTCTTGCTACTCGGAAACCCAACCCTGACGGGCACTTGGGGAAAAGTCCGCAAATAACACTATTACATACTGCGGATTTTTAGGTTGCGGATTTTTGCTTGTGGACTGTATGAAGCAAGCCCTTTCAAACTGCTCACTGTTTCTGACTGTATTATCAGTGAAGAACAGCCCCCTGTAAAAGCAGGGAAAACACCCTGTAAACAGCCGTATTTACGGGCATCTACGGAAACCTACCCCCCCTTGCCCTAAAACATTACTAACGCCTTACCACGGCTCGCTACGGAGCTGTGAGGGGCACTTTTACACTCATTATGGAGGAATAATACTTATGACTAAACTTACACAACTTCAAAAAGAACTGGCTAAAAAGCTGCCGATGCTAATGGATACTATTAATAGTGAACTGGGCTTGCCTAAAGGCTCTACTCTGTTCGACATCACGCTGAATCCCAAAGGCACAGACAATCCTGAATGGGTGGTTATGGACGAGTTCCCCAACTACCAACAGAGCATCCACACTGGGCTGATACGTAGCCGTAAAACACATCGACTATTATCACCTACCAAAAGCGGGTATGTGTCACTAATGAAAAATGGAGTTAAGCACCACGTCAAACAAGGGTACTAAGGCTCAAAAATATGTCTTATCAATTCACCCCATATCGTTTAAACCTCTAAGGCTCTGAACAATAGCTGTGATATAAAGTCGATGCAATGTTAGATTGTGATAACTCAAGCAGCACAGAGCTTGCTACCACTTGACCAGCAGCTATGCCTTGGTGGTATGCGTAAACCTCAGGATTTTTTGACATTCTAACTAAGTGCTTTTCTTGTTTTAGAATATTCATGCCAGCCATTTCTGCAAACTTGAAACAACGAGCATGAAGTTTTTCATCTTCTATATTGCTAGCTTGAGCTGATACTGTGAATAGCGATATTGAGGCAGCTAAAATAAGTTTTTTCATCATAATATGCCTGTGCAAAATTGATTTATTTTACACCACAGCTAAAAGTTGTACGGATATAATCAGAGTCAATCGTATGATTATAATTTAGTTCGATTTTCTCAACGTTAGTTACTTTGTGTCCTCTGAGCTTTTCAGCTATTTCATTGCAAGTGTGGCTTGCCAAAGGAGCATATGAGGCACGTAATTCTTTCACAAGAGCGTCACGATCTAAAATCACTGAATCAATTACATTGTAGTTATATTGAATATGGAGTTGACTAAAGATTAGTGCTGCCGTGACGCTTTCAACAATTGTTATTTCATCAATTTTAGTGCCAGCAATTGATTCATTTATATGATTGCCCAGCGCCACTACTTCACGTTTGGTGATCTCAATTGCTTGGACTGATAACGAGATAAAAGTCAGTACGATAATTAAGATAAATTTTTTCATTTGCAGCACCTTTGGATGAATGGGTTAAAAGCATATGTAACGCAGCTATAACTATTCAGTGAAAAAGGCAATGTAGTTGAATGAGCTGAAATAAAACAATTAGTATCTATTAAAAATATTGATACATTTACTGAATCGGTTGGTTGTCTGATAGCCTGCCTAACCCCATCCCATCTTCGATGTGTTGAATACCACTTACTTTGACGTGATTCTTGCCTGAAACAATACACTGGTAAAGGGTGTCATCGTGAGTAGCTACTTCAACCCTTGTTGTAAATCCCCCCATACTGACTATACGCACAGACTTGAACGAGGCTTGTAATAACTTGTGAAACTTCACTGCTGGTTGCTGACTTTCGGTCTGTTCCAACTCATCTAACTTCACTTCATCCCACAGCTTATTTAAAGGCTCGTCAAGAGGCTTGAATGGACGCTGCGCGAGCTTTGCCTCTAACTCTGACACTTCATCTTCAAGTTGTAGCATCGTTGATTCTAAAGCGTCTGAATGACGTTTAGCTAACTTCTTGGCATAGCCGATGATGCGCGCTTTCTTGTCTGCTATTTCCTTTTCTAAATCAACTTCTTTACTTGCTTTTGGGAATACATACATTTTAGCCATTGCTAACACAGCTAAATCTAATCTTGTGCCCTTTATCGACCCACCCATACAACTTGAACCCACCTGTATTCTATTGCCACAAAGGAAAGATACACCTTTGTTTTTGCGATAGTTCATCACCATGTTACAGCCACAAATACCACAGACAAACACACCTTTATACCTGTTGTAATAACCACTATTGACAGGCTTGCTTGTTCGCTGCGCTCGGAGCTGTTTGTATTCATCTACTTGTTCCGCTGACAAAAGAGGTGGGTAGTAGTGAGGCAAGCTTGTTCCTTTTATTGTGTGAGTGCCTAAAAACGCATCATCATTATTGCGAGTTAGGAAATTATTTACACCACCATACGTGAACTTGCGAGGCAAGCCTTTAGAGTTTACCCAATCTGTAATCTGCTCCACTGTCCAGCCTAAAAGCCACTTTGTAAGCATATCTTTAGCCACTGTGAAATAGAGAGGGTGCTTATCGACTACGCCTTTAGACGTGTCTACCCAGAACGGGTGTCTATTGCCATTGTGTATCGCTATTGCTAATCCTGTAGTGGGACAACGCTTACCTTTGTTATGGGCTTCAACTGCTAATAAAGCTGCTTGGCTTACGCGCTGGCTTTTCTTCTTGCTTTCCTCGTGACCTAAACCCAAAGACAAAACAAGCATAATGACATCTACCATTAAGTTAGGGCTGCCACTTGTGTAGAGCCTATTATCCATTGTGGTGTAAATGCCTATACCAGCTGATAACACTGACAAAAGCAAAGGCGTGGACTTGTCCACTGATTGCCTTGATAGCCTGTCAGCGTTGCTTACTACTATGACGCTGCCTCTTGCTATCTCACCTGATTGGACAAGGGCTAACAAGTCACCCAAAGCAGCATCCAAGTGCTTGCCGTGAAAAGCTGATTTACCCTCGTCACTAAAAGAGCGCTTATCTATTGGCAAGTTAAGATCGTGGCTTATTCTTTCAAGCTCTTGTGTTTGTTGCTTTAAACCACTGCCGCTTACTTGCTTCACTGACGAAACACGACTATAGCTAATGAGGGTTGGTTGTGTCATTTGACTGTAACGCAGCTATTCGCTGCTACTCCTGCTTAATGTGAATGAGCAGCAAAGCTGCGATAGATTGGTACATGGATTATCATACGGTTTACTATACTCAACTATGCCTTTTTTATGTATCTGATTTCGTCAGTGATACTAGGGCCTGTTGATCTTTGCTGATTAGAATTTGTTCGAATTAAAAGCACTTTAATCGCGGCGCGAGCGATGATGTCTAGTCACCTAAACAAACTCGCTTGCAACAATGAGTAAAGTGCTTTTAAACGAATCGTTCCGGCAGCGCTTGTTGTCATTTCTACTGTGTTAACGACTTATCATGTGGAACAACCACACATCAAAGTCGTTGCCTTGTATAAATTTCCAACAAGCAGCTGCAAAAATAATCTTGAAAGATCAACAGGCCCTAGACATAAAGCTTAGCGTTAACAGCCTCATTTCAGGTTGAAAAGCGCTATAAACATTAGAATAAGATTAAGGAGCGCTTATGTGGACAACAGGTAAAGTAATTGCGAAGCAAAACTGGAACGATAAGTTGTTCTCATTGCGTATTGAAGTTGATATCGCCCCTTATATTGCTGGGCAGTTTATTAAGCTCAGCCAAATGCAAGGTGATAAACGGGTAGCGCGTGCATATTCTTTGGTCAATGCACCTGATGCGCCTTATGTTGAGGTGCTTGCTGTTGAGGTACAGGATGGACAGTTGTCACCTAAGCTACATGAGCTAGAAATAGGCGATGAAATTGAAGTCTCCACTAAGGCAACTGGTTTTATGACGCTCGATGAAATCCCAAGTGGTGCCGTGCAGGGCAGCGATTTATGGTTATTAGCCACAGGTACTGCTGTTGGGCCATTTGTTTCTATGCTGTCAACAGCTGAGCCCTGGAAAAGGTTTGAGCGTGTACTGCTAGTATATGGCGCTCGTTTTATCGATGACCTAGCGTATCTAGAGCAATTAAAGGCAATGGAATTACAATATCCACAGCAATTTAAGCTTGTTACCTGCATTACCCGCGAGCCAAATCCAGATGGCTTAACTAGTCGTATTCCTCAAGGTTTGTTAAGCGGTGAAATTGAGCGTTATCTAGGTGTTGAAATCACCCCAGATGATTCCCAAGTAATGATCTGTGGCAATCCCGATATGATTTCTGAAGCGCAAAGCTTGTTGCTTGAGCGGGGCTTGGCGAAGAATTTACGTCGAGCACCAGGGCAAATTACAGTAGAAAAATACTGGTAATCACCTAATTTGTTTTGGATTTAAACTATCATCGCTGTTTAATTGACCATCAATACTATTAACTTTTAACCGTTAATTATTGCCAGTGAAGCAAGGATCAATTATTCTTCACGAATTGATAATTGTTATCATTTTTAATTGGTCTTCAATTTGAATTATTACTTAAGTTGGTTAAGCTGTTGCTAAAGTAACTGTTTAAGTTGATTAGGATTTTTCTGAATAAGGTTGGTTTCTGAACTTGCGCAAACACTGGCGTTTTTCAGTGTTAGTTGCTAATGAAACAGCCCGGTAACACGAACGGATATTCCCATCTGTTTGAGGTGATAATCCTGGACCAATTTAACCACTTATACCGAGTATTTAAGGGAGTAATTAATAATGAAGCTTTTAAAAAGCATTGCAATTTTAGGCCTAGCGAGTGTCGCTGGTGTGGTCAATGCAGCTGAGTCTTTAACCGTTTATTCTTACCGTCAAGCCTTCTTAATCGATCCGATCCTAGAAAAGTTTACCCAAGATACAGGTATCAAAGTGGATGTGGTGTTCTCTAAAAAAGGCATCGCAGAGCGAATTCAACGCGAAGGTCAATTATCGCCAGCCGATGTGGTACTGACTTCAGATTTCTCACGCTTAATGGAACTAGTTGAAAAGGACTTAGTTGCACCCGTTAGCAGTGACGTGATCAACGGCAATATTCCTGCACAATACCGCGCGCCAGACAACACTTGGTATGCCTTAACTCAACGCGTACGTAATGTTTATTCGTCACGTGACCGTTTAGGTAAGCTTGATATCAACTATGAAGATTTAGCCGCACCAAAATACAAAGGCAAGATTTGTACTCGCAGTGGTAAACATCCATACAATGCTGCACTTGTGGCTTCTATGATTGCTCATCACGGTGAAGCTGAGGCGAAAACTTGGCTGCAAGGCGTGAAAGATAACCTAGCCCGTAAGCCACAAGGTAATGACCGTGCACAAGTTAAAGCGGTAAAAGAAGGCCTATGTGATATTGCCATCGGCAACAGCTACTACCTAGGTAAGATGCTAGCTGACCCTAAGCAAGTAAGCTGGGCTGAATCGGTATTCTTAAACTTCCCTAATCAAGCTAACCGTGGTTCACACGTGAATGTTTCTGGTATGGTGTTAGCTAAGCATTCAAAAAACAAAGATAATGCGATTAAGTTAATGGAGTTCTTAACTTCAAATGTGGCGCAGCAAGCATACGCAGAAGTGAACTATGAATACCCAGTTAACCCAAGCGTTAAACCTTCTAAACTGGTTGCTTCATGGGGCGAGTTTAAAGCTGACGCACTACCAATTCACAAATTAGCTGAGAATCATCAAGCGGCAATCAAGTTGCTTGATGAAGTGAAATTCGACCTGTAATTGCCCTTTAATTAAAAATGGTTTAATAAAACTCAGTTATTCTGGCGCACTTTGTTTTATAGTGCGCCAGCAAAACGGATAACAATATGATTTTAGGCTTAACCAGAGGCTGGTCGCTTACTGGTTATACGATAGCGGCAATTATTATTTTGCCGCTTTTTGCACTTTTACTGCAGGCAGCAATGCCGGATGAGGAAGTCTTTTCTCATCTTTATGATACGGTTCTCCCAACCTACATTTACAACAGCTTGATGCTGATGTTATTGGTTGGTTTCGGCTCTCTAATTATCGCCATTCCCGCAGCCTGGTTTGTTGCTCGCTGTGATTTTCCCGGACGAAAACAATTTCAGTGGTTGCTGCTACTGCCACTGGCGATGCCCGCTTATATCGTTGCTTACGTTTATACTGACTTGTTTGATTATGCTGGCGTGGTGCAGCGCACGCTGCGTAGTGTGTTTGAATGGCAAACACCTCAAGATTATTACTTTCCAGAAGTGCGCAGCTTAGGCGGCGCAGCCATTATGTTGTCGCTTGTGCTGTTTCCCTATGTTTACTTATTGGCTCGCACTGCATTTATGGAGCAGTCGTCTAGCTTATTGCATGCGTCACGTATTATGGGGTGCAGCCCATGGAAGAGCTTTTGGCGCTTGGCCTTACCTATGGCAAGACCAGCCTTGGCTGTCGGTGTTGCGCTAGTCGCCATGGAAACCGCAGCTGACTTTGCGACCGTGAGCTACTTTGCTGTGCCGACCTTAACCACGGCTGTTTACGATACCTGGCTGGGCTACGGCAGCTTGGCGGCAGCGGCAAAGCTGTCGACAATTATGCTGTTGGTTATTTTTGTGATGGTTGGGGTTGAGCGTTTTGCAAGGCGCAAACAAAAACTGTTTCAGCGCCAGTCAGACTTTAATGAAGCAGACAGATACTTGCTAACAGGCTGGAAGAAGTTTGCAGCGACCGGGTACTGTTCGCTACTACTATGGTTTGCCTTTATCTGGCCGTTCGCCATTTTGTGCCAGTACGCGTTTGACTACTTTGAACAAAGTTGGAGCGCAGAGTTTTTCGAGTACAGCTTGAACAGTCTTTACATCGCTGCGCTTGTGAGCTTTATCTGTGTAGCATTGTCGTTGCTATTGATGTTTATTCGCCGTATTAGCCCGCGCTCGATGGACTCGCTGCCCTCGCGCTTAAGTAGCACAGGTTATGCAATTCCCGGCACTGTATTAGCCATTGGCGTGTTATCACCGCTTACTTTACTCGACTTTTCAATCAATGATTTATATCAGTACTTTGGCGCACAAGGCCCTGGTTTGTTGTTTACCGGCAGTGTGTTCGCCCTGGTATTTGCTTTTTGTGTGCGCTTTATGGCGATAACCATTGGCAGCATTGAGAACAGTTATAAGCGCATTTCGCCATCATTAGATATGGCCAGTATTACTATGGGACAAAATCCTAAGCAGTTGTTGTGGCGAGTACACCTACCACTACTGAAAAAGGGTATCTTTGCTGGCGCGCTGTTAGTGTTTATTGAAAGCATGAAGGAGTTGCCCGCAGCGCTATTGCTAAGGCCTATCGGCTTTGAAAACTTAGCTACCTATGTTTTCCAGTATGTATCTGATGAGCAGCTGGAGCTAGGCGCGCTATCTGCCATTGTGATTGTGCTGGTTGGTTTAATTCCGCTTATCTATTTGAATCGTTCCCTGGAGCAAAAGAGCTAAATGTCTACGTTAACCATTGAAAATGTCTCAAGTGCTTACGACGGCGAGCTGATCTTAAAAAAGCTCAATCTAACCCTAAAGAAAGGCGAGATAGTCGCACTACTTGGGCCAAGTGGTTGTGGTAAAACCACACTACTAAGAGCAATTGCAGGCTTGCAACCCATTACCCAAGGGCGCATTGCTATCAATGGCACTACCTTAAGCGATGAGGGCATATTTGTACCGAGTGAGCAACGTGGCATAGGGATGATTTTTCAGGACTATGCGTTGTTCCCACACATGACAGTAGCTGACAATATTCTTTTTGGCGTAAATGGCTTGTCTAAAGCGCAGCGTCAGCAGCGCTTGCATGAAATGCTTGAGTTAGTGAAGTTAACTGACCTTGGTGAGCGTTATCCTCACGAGCTTTCTGGTGGCCAGCAGCAAAGGGTATCGATAGCCCGCGCATTAGCTTATGAGCCAGATGTGTTGTTGTTAGATGAACCGTTTTCAAACATCGATAGTCAAGTGCGCAGTGAAATGATGTTAGAGATCCGCCAAATCCTTAAGCAGCGTAACGTAAGTGCTGTGTTTGTCACCCACAGTAAAGATGAGGCCTTCGTATTTGCAGACAAGCTAGCGCTATTTGAACACGGCGCTATCGCCCAGTTTGGTCTAGCAGAAGACTTGTATCACCAACCAAATAGCCGCTATGTGGCAGAGTTCTTAGGCGCAAGTAATTACCTTAATGTTCAGCAAGTTAACGGTCAGCGTTTATCCAGTGTGCTAGGTGAAATGATCACAGACCAAGTTATTGATATTAATCAGCTAGGCTTTGGTAAAGGGCAATTATTGCTGCGCCCCGAACAATTACAAATTGAAGCCAGTGAACAAGGTAATGGTGTGGTGCGAGACAGACGCTATATTGGCACGGCTTGCCAATATTGGGTTGAAGTTGAAGATCAAGTATTCGAAGTTCGCAGCTCAGAATTGAACCTAAAACCGCAACAAAAAGTGCAATTGACTGCTAAAGTTGAGCCCATGGTGATATTTTAGAGTCGACGTTTGTCCTAATGTTAAAAGTGTGAGATATAGCTATGTATTAGCAAAAGCGGTAAGTTAGATTCTCATGTTGGGTTAAGCCCTATTTTTTATTATTGCAGTTTTAGTTACTTAGGCCGACATAGATAAGGTGGTAGATCTCAAAATGGATAATCAAACTATGCCTCGTGAACAACTTGGAATATGCGCTGAGGGTAACCTGCACAGTGTGTATTTAATGTTTAACGTCAATGAGGGAGCCGAAGCTCAACTGCGTGCATCGTTGGCTAGCGTAGCTCAATATATTTATGAGTTGACGGATCAATTTTCAGACAGCGCCTTTAACGGCTTTGTGGCGATTGGTGCAAACTTCTGGGACAGCTTTTATCCGCAAGGTCGCCCTGCATTATTAAAGCCGTTTCCATCGATGCAAAAAGATAATCGCGATGCCCCAGCGATTGAGTTTGATTTATTTGTTCACCTGCGTTGTGACCGTTTTGACATCTTGCACTTGGTTGCCAATGAAATTAACCAAATGCTAGAAGATAGCGTTGAGCTAGTTGATGAAGAGCGCGGCTTTAGATTTATGGACAGCCGCGACCTGACAGGCTTTGTTGATGGCACTGAAAACCCTAAGGGTCGCGGCCGTCAAGAAGTAGCGTTAGTTGGCGATGAAGACGAAGCATTCAAACAAGGCACCTATGTGCACGTACAAAAGTTTGCCCACAATCTAAGTAAGTGGAATCGCCTGCCAGTTCGCAAGCAAGAAGACATTGTTGGCCGAACGAAGGAAGACAATATTGAATACGCAAGCGAAGACAAGCCACTGACCAGTCACATTAAGCGTGTGAACTTGAAGTCGGCTGAAGGTAAGTCGTTAGAGATTTTGCGTCAAAGCATGCCTTATGGCTCGGTAAAAGAACAAGGACTGATGTTTATCTCAGTTTGCCGCACACCAAGTCATTTTGAAGAGATGCTTAAGAGCATGGTGCACGGTGACGAGCATGGTAACTTTGACCACCTAATGAACTTTACTAAAGCGCTTACTGGCTCGTCGTTTTTCGCGCCATCATTAGATTTTTTACTGCAGTTTGAGCAGGGTTAAAGTGTAAAGCCCTATTTAACCGCGCTTAAAGTAGATATAAAGCAATGCCTAGGCATTGCTTTTTTGTTGCCTTGAAGCCGCGAAATCTTGATACATGAGTTGTAATTTGGCCTGAAGATACCAGTTTGGCGTGATTGGAATGCACTGTGGCGTGATTGGATATGAAATGGCGTGAATGAATAGCATAAAATTTGCTCATCGATTGGCGCAAATGCCAACTTGGTGACGACAATGGAGAGCAAACAAATGACACAAGCAAAATCGAAAGCAGGTACAGCGTTGGTGACAGGTGCATCAAGCGGTATAGGTCTCGAGTTAGCAACAATTCATGCTGAAAAGGGAGGTGACCTTATTTTGGTGGCCCGCTCCGAAGGCAAGCTAACTGAACTTAAAACCGAGCTAGAGAAGCGCTATCAGGTAAAGGTTGAGGTTATTGCATGCGACTTATCAGAACCTGACTCGGCAAACGCGTTATTTGAGCAAACACAGGCAAAAGGTTTGCAAGTAGATGCGCTTATTAATAATGCTGGTTTTGGCGGCCACGGTTTGTTTCATCAGCGAGAGTTAAGTGCAGAGCAAGCTATGATGCAGGTAAATATGATCACATTGACCAATCTGACACACCTTTACTTACAAGGAATGGTTGAGCGAAATTACGGTAAAATTTTAAATGTGTCTTCAACCGCATCGTTTATTCCTGGTCCGCTTCAGGCGGTGTATTACGCGACGAAAGCTTATGTAACCTCCTTCTCACAAGCATTGGCGGAAGAGGTTAAAGCAAACAATATTACGGTTACAGCACTGTGCCCAGGCGCCGTTGCCACTGGCTTTGTTAAAGCTGGCGATCTTGAAGGGGTAGAGATTTTTGATAAAGCCAAAACTCCGCGTTCGGTGGCTGAATGTGGCTATCAAGCCATGCAACAAGGTGAGTTAGTTGCCTTTAATGAGTCATCTCTTAAGTTTATGCTTAACTGGATTACACCACTTCTGCCTCGCAAGCTGGTACTTAAGTTTTCGCGTCAGGCAATGGAAAAGTCGAGTTAATATATCAGCTAACCGTGGAGCCAACTGCAATGAAAACAGCCAGTAAATTTAATATACCGAGCAATTGGTTGGTGCTATTTAACGATTTAGGGCTTGAGCTTGAGCAAATTCTTGCATTCAGTCAACTCCCTGCTGGTTTGTTTAAAAGGTCAAAGGTGCAGCTAACGCCTGAGCAGTACTTTCAATTATGGATTGGGATCGAGGCTGCTGCAGAGGTCGCTAATATCGATATTGCACTCAAGTTTGCCGAGGTTATGAGTTTTGAGCAGTTTGATGCACCAATTTTTGCTGCGATTTGCAGCCCTAATCTCAATGCCGCAGCCAGCCGACTAAAGCAATTTAAACCGCTAATAGGGCCGATGATTTTGGACATAGAGCAAACAGTGCAATATACAGAGCTATCAACACGCTGTTATGGCCATAGTGGTAAGCTGCCTAAGGTACTGAGTTTAGTTGAGCTGGTGTTTTTTACTCAGCTTACCAGGCTAGCGACGCGCCAGCACATTAAACCAATTGATATAGTCGTGCCTGAGCAATTGGATGATATGCAGGCTTACGAAGATTATTTTGGCTGCAGTATTCGCCAAGGTGTGCAAACCGCGATTAAGTTCAGCGCCAGCGATGCTAAGGCGCCGTTTTTAACCAGTAACGAAACCATGTTGCACATGTACGAGCAAGGGCTAGTTGAACAGTTAGAGGCTATCGGCGCAAAGGACTCAACTTCTAGTCTGGTATTTAGTTGCTTGCTTGATTTGTTGCCTCAAGGGAAATCTGCCATTGATGATGTTGCAGCAGAGCTGGCAATGAGCAAGCGCACTTTGCAGCGAAAACTAACCGAGCAGGATTCAAGTTATCAGTTGGTGCTTAAACAGGTACGCCAACACTTAGCCGATTATTATTTGGAGCAAACAGACCTGCCGTTAATCGAAATTTCGTTCTTACTCGGGTTTAAAGAGTCGAACTCATTTATTCGGGCATACAGTGGTTGGAGTGGAGTATCGCCAGCGAGAACTCGGCATTAGTTGATACTCTTTCCTGCGTTAGAAACTAAAAAGCCACCTTGGCTAGACTCACTTAGACTAGAGTAGGGTGGCTTTCTCAATTGTGTTCAGACTTACTCGCTGTAGTTAAACAGTGATTTAACCGTCTCTAGCGTGTCATCAATGGTGGTGATATTTGATGGTGAGATGAAGATGGTGTCGTCACCAGCAATCGTCCCCAAAATACCTTCTGGCTTACCGATGGAGTCTAATAGGCGTGCGATTAACTGCGCTGCACCTGGGCTGGTGCGTACTACAATCATCGCCTGGTTGTGGTCAACATCGAGCACTAGGTTTTTAAGCGGGCTACCGGCCGTTGGCACGCCTAATTCTGCTGGTAAGCAGTAAACCATTTCTTGCTTAGCGTTACGTGTGCGTACAGCGCCAAACTTACTTAGCATGCGCGATACTTTAGATTGGTTTATGTTGCTGAATCCTTCCGCCTGAAGTGCGTTAACAATTTCACTCTGGCTACCAAAGCGTTCTTCTTTAAGGATCGCTTTAAAGGTCCTGACCAATTCATCCTGATTTTTGGTTGCTGGCATAATGTTAGTTTCTTCTTATGATTGTTATTCAAAAAACCGCTGTATTTTGAATAGAAATTGCATCAAAGTCAAGAATACCCCTTTGTTGGTGAATAAAAATTCACTGATTTAACTAAAGTGTGACAAGCGTTTGCGTGTGCAGTACACCTTTGTCGCAAAAATGCGTTACAAAGTGGACTAATTCTCAGTCAGCCTGCGTCACATGACGTAGATCATCTTTTGCCTTTGTATGTCTTGCTAGACTTGCCCCCGTCATTTTTTGCAAGTTAACAAATCAAGGTAAAGACATATGTCAACGCAAACCCCTTCAGTGTTTTCGCGAGCTTGGTCTCGATGGATGGCTGTTCCGCTTTGGATGCAAATTCTTATTGGTATGACGCTAGGTATTGCTGTTGGTGTCGGGCTTGGAGAAAGTGCAACTTACCTAAAGCCGATAGGAACTATCTTTGTTAACACTATTAAGATGCTTATTGTGCCGCTGGTGTTCTGCTCGTTAATTGTAGGTGTGACCTCCATGCAAGACACCGCCAAAATGGGACGGATTGGTTTCAAATCTTTCGTGTTCTACCTTGGCACGACCGCGTTCGCAATGACAATTGGCTTACTTGTGGGGCATATTTTGCAGCCAGGAGCTGGGCTAGATTTAGTGCAATCGGGCGTTGATGAAACCGTAAAGCAAGCGCCGTCGTTGATGGAAACCTTGATTAACATAGTGCCGACTAACCCTGTTGCTGCACTGGCTAGTGGTCAAATTCTGCAGGTGATTGTATTTGCGGTTGCGTTAGGTATTGCGTTAGTGCTGATTGGCGAGCGTGGTCAGCCAGCGATTAAAGTATTCGAAAGTCTAGCTGAAGCTATGTTCAAGCTAACTGACATGGTGATGAAGCTAGCGCCATATGGTGTGTTTGGTTTAATGGCTTGGGTTGCTGGAGAGTATGGTCTAGACATGTTACTTCCACTGATTAAAGTTATCGCTGCAGTTTACATTGGCTGTGTTTTACATATCGTAGGTTTTTACAGCGCTGCATTAGTCTTACTGGGTAAGCTCAACCCAGTGCACTTTTTCAAAGGCATTAGCAATGCCATTGTTGTGGCTTACACCACCTCAAGCTCGGCAGGCTCGCTGCCAGCTAGTATGAAGTGTGCTAATGAGCTTGGCGTAAATAAGAAGATCTCTAGTTTCGTATTGCCGCTAGGAACAACCATCAATATGGATGGCACAGCTCTGTACCAGGGCGTGACCGCTTTGTTTGTCGCTCAGGCTTTTGGTATTGATCTAACCTGGGTTGATTATGTCACCATTATTCTAACTGGGACTTTGGCTTCAATTGGCACAGCAGGTGTGCCTGGCGCAGGTCTAGTGATGCTAACTCTAGTATTAACCACTGTTGGTCTACCATTGGAGGGTGTGGCGATTATTGCTGGTATCGACCGCATTTTGGATATGGCGCGTACCACGGTTAATGTATGTGGTGACTTAACCGCAACCACCATTATTGCTCGCAGTGAAAATGAGCTGAACGTGCAACAATACCAAGCGGATACATCAAGCAAGGAAAGCTAACGCTAGAAAGTTGCAGTTAAGCATAATAAGCTCTGATTTCTGCATTCAAAACAAAGGCCGTAATATCGATATTACGGCCTTTATTATTTTGCAGGAGTGTCTGTTTTTATCTAGTAAATTCTTAGTTAATGTGACTGAGATTTAGTTAGCTCAAATAACACCTGACCTTGTGCATCAAGTAGGTACAGTTTGGTTTTAGCAAATTGATATTGGCTGACCTTAGGCAGTGAGTCCATGAACATCCGCTCTTGCTTCACTAGCCCATCAACACAAGCTTTACGGGTGCTGCCAAGACTTTGTAGAGTTAATTGCGTCTGTTGATACTCATAGCTGCCGCTAAAACGATTGCAGCTATTATTGCCTGACAATTGGCCGTCTTGTTCAAATGTGATTCTAGGCTTGCTGTAGGATGCAACTGGCTCACCTGCAATATCTGTTACTGACCATTGTCCAGACAAGGTTTCAAATAGCTGCTCGGCATTAACTGCAGTAGGTTGGTTTGAGCACGCTGTTAAGGCGACAACAAGTCCACTGACAGCTAAAAATTGTTTTATCATAAGGGCAATCCATCAAAGTCACGCGTTAGCGGCTATTTTAGCGATTGCTGCACCAAAGTGTAACTAGGCATCACAAACTAGCAGCTTAATTTATGTTAATTTAGGTGGCTAACGGAGCGATAGGCCATCTTCAGGGGAGTTTTAGTGAAAGTGTTTAAGATTCTTCATGTCATAGGCATCGTTATGCTGCTTGTTGGCGCAGGTTTGCTGTTGCTAAGTGACGTGTCTTTGCAAACTCAGGGAATGCTCATTACCGCTAGTTTAATTGGTGGTGGTTTATTATTAATGTCGCCTTTTCCGGTTGCGCTGTTTATTGAGTGGGCTCAAGCTCAGGATAAACAGGCGCAAGATAAACAAAAGCAGGATTAAGAGGCGCAAGACTCCTTAAATGACGAAGACCGCTAACAGCCCGCAAATACAATTTAAATGACTTATTCCAATATTCACTATCGTAATGCCAAGACTGCCGATATCGCGCAGCTATTAAAACTTGAGCAGCAACACCTTAATGATGAGCTGTCGCAAGCCGGCTCAATGGCTGCCAATATGATGCAGGGACAAGCGCTAACTAAAGTGCAGCTCACCAAGTTGATTGATGAGCATGTGATTGCGATAGCTGAGCTGCGCGGCGAGATCATAGGTTATGTGATTGCTGCGGATTGGTCGTTTTATACCGCCAATGAAAAACAAACTAAGCGCTCTCAATCATCCATCTATCAGTACATTAGTGCAAAGTTACCTGAACTTAGTCTAGATGGCAGAGCGCTAACGACTAACAATTCATGTCAGTATGGCCCTATTTGGGTTGCGCCGAGTGTTCGTGGAGCTGGTGTGTTTCAAAAGCTGGTGGAGTATTTATGCCTGCAGCTTACGGCAAATTATGATTATCTTGTGGCTTATATTGCTGAAGACAATGAGCGCTCATTTGCCGCGCATACCAACAAAGCCAATATGCAGGTGATTGACTTCATCAGTTACCAACAAAGCGACTATTATCTATTGGCACGAGCAACTAGTACTGAGGGTGAGAAATGAACCAATTTACCAAGCTGTTTGCCCCGTATTTAGACTTAACCCTATCAGCCTTTGATAATGCCAAGCTAGTGGCCTCCGTATTAACCGAAGCAGGTGAAACGTTTCAGGTGATGGAAGCTGAGCTTGTTATGGGCAGTGTCGCTAGTAGCGCCAATAACACCACTATAGGTGATGAGTCAGAAACTGAATCGAAACGATATTATCTGGTTCGTTGGCAGCAAACTCATATTGTTTGTGGTTTGATTAATGCTTATCAAGCAAGCCTGAGATTGATTGCCGATGATGAAGTTGTTCAGGCGAGTCAGTTAATTGAAGTACCGATTTTAAATATGCAGCAGTTGCAGTTTATGTGCATGGAAAGCGCGCATTTTGATCACTGCTAATAAGCTGGCAGCACGTTAGAAGTTAAACGTGCTGGGGTTATTACCCACAGCCTTTGAAGCTCATCAGGGTCAAGTTAGCTTGACCTTTTTTGTAGGTGAAAAACTTCTGTTGTATCACACTCGGAGTCGCTTGTTCTGCCCCTTCTTTTGTATCTGTACTCTCTGCATTAAGCTGCTCAACATCTACACGCTCAAAGCCGTAACGCTGATAAAAGTCATTTAGCTCAGGTGAGCAAAATAAAAAGCTAGGCTGCGCGGCCAGCTTCTCCTGCACCAAGGTTAGCAACTCGCCGGCGATACCTTGGTTGCGAAAGTCTTTGTGGGTGACTAAACCAGTTAATAGTAAATTGCCTTCATATGGTCGCAGGCGCACCGCAGCGACTATTCTTGGTTGCATGTCTGCTTGGTGTAGCAGCGAAAAAACAATCAGTTCTGACAGCGCCGGTTTTGCATAGGCGAGTTGCTGACGATAAAAGTGCTTGAGCTGCGACCAAAGCATTTTTTGTGCTTGAGTTTGCAATTGGTTGTTATTTGCAAGTGTTAACCAGTTATGGGTTATTGAGTTTACCAAGAGTGTGATTTCGCCTGTCTCACTAAGTTAAAGTGTGATTGTTAGTGATTAATTTTAATGATATTTTCTTGATGGTACCTAGCATGAATAAGGATCATCTATGCGTTTTTTGCCAGTTATTTTATCACTAACCTTAACCCTTGTGATAAGTGGTTGTAGCGGCCTTGTCAGCGAACATGGCTCAAAGAAGCAAGTCTCTAGTTCACTCGTCAATTATCTGTATCCCGATGAGGCGAGTCGCCAGCAATTATCTCCGGAAATTCCAACCTTAAGTTTACCCATGCGCGTTGGGGTAGCCTTTGTTCCTGCAAATAGTTCTTCGGCGAGCAGTCAGCTTAACAGCGCTGAGCAGGTAAGACTGTTAGATAAAGCTAAGCAGGCATTTGTTGGTCTGGAGTATATTGAGCGCATTGAGACTATTCCATCGGTTTACTTGTCTAAAGGCAGTGGTTTTGAAGCGTTAGAGCAGGTTGGACGGCTCTATGACATAGATGTGATTGCTTTAGTGTCATACGATCAGGTGAAGCAATCTTATGAGAATAATATGGCGCTGTTGTATTGGACAATTGTTGGCTTGTATACCATTCCTGGCAATGAAAACAGCACGCAAACCTTTGTTGATACTGCGGTATTTGATATTAAAACCCGCAAGATGCTATTTCGCGCTCCGGGCATAAGCAAGCTTGAAGACAGTTCAACTGCCATTGGTAAAGATAGAACCTTAGACGAAATAGCCATGCAGGGCTTTAACCTTGCCGTAGACGATATGGTGGTGAATCTAGAAGACGAGCTCAGTCGTTTTAAGACCCGTGTTAAACAAGAACAAGTCGCCAAGGTGGAGCGCCGAGAAGGCTACAGCGGTAGCGGCGGATTCGGGTTGGTGCTGTTTGGTTTGTTGGCGCTTGTGATGCGCGGGCGCGGTTCATTAACCTAAAGGACTAACTAACCTGAACTCGGGGTAAGGAAGTGTCAATGGTCGTTCTGTCTTGAGTGATACCTAGCATTAAGTTTCTAGCGAGATAGTTTTGTTAAGCTCAAGGCGAAGCTACGCGTCAATAGCTAGCCTATTGCAAGTAGCTTCAACGAAGAAATGGGCAAAAATAGCCGTTAGAAACCGATTTATTATCCCGAGCTCAGGTTAACAATCTCAGCTGATGCCGCGCGCGAAAACTTTAGGGGATGCGTGCGATAACTGAGAAAACTTAGATTTTAGTTATTTTAAACTGCCTTTCAATATGTAAAACACCAGCCGTTGAGCTGGTGTTTCTGTTTTGGTGACAGGAATGCTTGAATTAAAACGCTACACCTTCGGCTTCGGTGGCATCCGTAAACACTTCAGCTTGCAGGTATGCATAAGCTGCTTGGCGGGGTGTCATGTCGGTGTATTTGTCATCGAGTAAGCTAACGCTGAAGCATTTGCAGTCGCGTCCTTCGTGATAGCGCTCTACTTCAGGCTTTCCATTAGCAAACGTCTCTTCGCTCATAAAGATGCTGACAAAGAATGTGCAGAGCTTGCTACCGTGAGTAGAACTAGACAATTGATATTCATTGCTTGGCTCTGACTTCTCTAGGCTTGGGTCATCAATCACTTCAACGCGTTCTGATAGCGTTGTGTTGTTACTCACGTTTAGTTCACTGATGACTGCTAATGCATTTGTCAGTGTAATGCCGCTCGCGAGTGTGATGCTTGGTAGTACTAGTGCCATTGTGGCCTCCTATGGTTAGTTGATTATTCTTCGGTACAAACTAATGAAAGGTTTTGATTCGTCGTTGAGTAGCTGCCGTGGTAACGGGCATGCGAGATGACTTTGATTCGATACTCAAAGTCGTCAGTCGAGGTGTTGTTGTCTGTTATCGTTTGTGAGCCAGTACAATGGCTGTTAACTTCCCAATGACTAAACTCGCCGTCATACTCCCAGCTAACTGAGCCAGTGAATGTGCCGCTGGCTATCGTTCCCCAACTACCAGAGCCAATCTTGCGTTGTAGCTGCCAACTTAGTTTTGGTTGCGTTGGGTTATTTGGCTCGCTCGCGTTTTGGCTGCGTCCACCGAGATAGTATGAAACGACGATTTGTTTGGTTTTGCCGTTGGTGCCGAATGGGCCGATTGAAACTGGGTAGCCTCCTGCGGTGTACGTATTCTTATCAGATGTGGCGCTTGATGTTTTCAACACGCCTGCGCTTAAGGTGCCGCCAAAATAGGCATCGCCATCTGCTGCAAGGTACGTAATTGCGTTAGACTTTTTAAGCTGTGTCCAGTTCGGCTCACCGTTAGACAGTAGTTTCGGACCATACCACTCGATTAAGCCGTCAGGACCGAAAGCTTCTGCAGCTTGCACTTTCATGTAGCCTGAGCCAACAAGACGCACCTGACCGCCCTCGATGACTGGCGAACTCAGCTTAACGCCAGCTCTTAGCTGCTCTGTATCAACAGAACCGGCTGCTAGCTCGTTAACAGTGAGCCCGCCGTAAAAACCGATGCGTGCTTTTAGTACATCAAACAAAGCGCTGGTGCCGACGAGATTGTTAATCAGCGCTTCATCAACAAGCAGCTCATTGACTGTAAGTTTGCTGATAGCCGCGATTTGAGCCTTGAACGTGTTGACCAGTGCCGAGTCAGCAAACAGTGCACGCATCATGGCTTCTGAAACACTAAGCTTAGTAACGTCAATAGCCTGGGCTGCAATAGCTTGCGCAGTTAAGCCGCCAACGTTGGCAAACTGGATGATGGCTTGATTGACGAGTAACTGATTTGCCAGCAGTTTCTGCACTAGACCTGTGGTAGCAGTAAAGTTACCCGCTGCTACATCTGCAACAGCATTAGCGTTGTGGGTGTTCTCAGCTACTCGCCACACATCAACGTGGGAAATTTTGAGCGCGCCAGCATTGCTATCAATGCTCTTAACCGCAACTTGCAAAGCTACATTGACCGTGCCAGCTGGTGTCACCGCTGAGATTTTCTCAGCATCACGAATAACGCCATCTTTAATGATCATCGAGCCATCAATTGCGCCCGAATACCCAATAACTTGGTTGTTCGCATCCCAAAACTGATACTGCAGATAAGCAAGTGTCGAACTTGCCAGGTTGCATAAATAGCGCACTTTGCATAGTAACTGCTGACCTGCACCGACTTTTAACCGATACAGGGTATGCGTTTGCACCACTTTATATACGTTCAGCTGAGCAGGTTGAATATTCAGGTGAACTTCATCACCAAACACACCATCAATTTGTTCAATGCTCGCGTTTGTCCAGCTTTCAGCTTTGCCCTGGTACTGGATAGAAAAGTCGTTATCAAATATCAGCGAGTTCGACTGAATACCTGCCAGCGCATACTCATTTGATTCTGTCACCGCATTGGCGGCTTTAGTTGACGCATCTGCAGCTGCGGCAGTTATCGCCACATCATTAGCCACGCGGCTATCGTTATAGTTGGTTTTGTCTGCACCACTGGCGGGAACTTCTGTCCAGTTGTTACCAAGCTTTTGTGCATCAGCTGGCATGCCTGCTTGATTGCTCCAATGGGAGTAATCAAGGCATTTAGCATATTGTTTCGGATAGTTGCTCTCAGTGATATGCGGCGAATCGGTCACATCGAATATTGATACCAAATCAACCAAAATGCTGCAGTTAGGTGGAATGTTACTGCACCAAAAACGAAAGCGTGCCTCGTTAACGCTTGGCGATGCAGACATATCAATGATGCCGGCAAACTGTCCCCACTCACCACTGTTAAGCGAAACAGCCTGATAGCCTGATGCATGCTGCACATTACCTAGTGAGTTGTAATACGCTCTGCAGCTAGGATTGCTAAAGCCAATCGGCTTAACCCAATAGGTCACCAGAAAGCGACCGCCTGGACGCAGCGCAATTGGGTAGTTGCGACCGTAGCTGCTACCCAAGGTAAAGTACGCACCTGCACCATAGCCAGATGATTTAGTCACTACCTCTAAGCATTTCTCACCTGTATAACCACCAGTAGCAATAACGGTCACAGTTTGCGCGTTGCCTGAAAGCCCCATACTTGTGTCAGCGGGAACGGTCTCAAAATCGCCACAACCTGGGTCAATCATATTCACAAAGGCTATCGCGGCAGCATCCCGAGCAGCATCAGCTTTAGCTGTGGCATCTATTTCTGCAGCTTTAATTGCTGCTTGCTCGGCAGCATCGGCCTTGTCTTGCGCATCTTGAATAGCTCGGCGCTCTTCATCACTGACTTTGCCATCTGCATAGGCTTTAGCTTTTACCTCAGCAAGATTAGCCTCGGCGGCAGCAAAGTCTTGAGCTGCTTGCTGAGCGGCGGCAGACTTTTCGCTGGCATCAATGGCGGCTGTGTTAATCGCGGTTTCATTATCAAGGCCATCAGAGTTACTTAAGCCTGTTTTTACTGCGTCAATGCCATTACTGTTGTAGCGCGAACCCACTGCCACAAGGCGGTCGCTAGCTAACAAGGTAAATGGCTCAGGTGCAGTGGTATTGCCATGGGCGTACCACTGCTTAGTGTCTAAATCATAGGTGGCGCAAAATAGACGCTGCTCATGTGAGCCACCAGGTGCAAACGCTAGGTGGTCGCCAGTAAATCGTGATGTAGGCTGGGTTTCGCTAAATAACACATAGAAGATACCGCGATAGCTGTGTGAACCCTCAAACGGGGTGTTTAATGTGAAGTTTGGAAACGTGTGCTTATCGCCGTTGGCCGTCATCACATAACCGCCACCAACACCGATTTCGCCTACATCTTGATTTTCAGTGCCACCCACACGGCGGTTGGCAAAAAAGGTTAACGTGCCTGCGGTGTTTTTTAGCCCCTCTGGTATTTCAAGGGTGTTATTTAGCCTGCTATCAGACAGCGCGTTCTTAGCCGCTTCACTAATGGCATCCAACTTTGCCTGGTTAGCTTTGTTTTGCGCATCTTGAATCGCCCGCTGCTCAACTGCAGTGACTTCTGTATCAGCATGGGCTTTAGCTTTTACCTCAGCAAGATTAGCCTCAGCGGCAGCAAAGTCTTGAGCCGCTTGCTGAGCTGCCGCTGATTTTGTACTGGCATCTGATGCCGCTGTTTCAATAGCGACTTCATTGTTAGTGCTGTCTGTTAATGTCCAAACATCAATGTTTGACACTCTAAAGTAGCCACCGGCACCAACATTGTTTCGGGCGACTAACTGCAGCTCCACACTTGCCACGCCGACTGGCAACTCTGAGCTAATGTGCTCGGCGGTGTGGATCATGCCATCATTGTTAAACTTGCTATTGGGTACGCCTTGGATGTGGCCAACTAAAGAGCCAGCTTCATTCAAACATTTGTACTGCACATAACAATCATTACCAGAGACTAAGCTGTTAACGTATTGCAACTTACAAACTAGCTTGTCACCTGGTTTAGCTTTTAAGCGGTATGCACTCGATGTGTAAGCTAGATTATATTCATCACTGCTACATGCTATAGCTAAGTGACGCCAATCAAGCCCGCCAAAATTACTGGTTTCAATCGTGCCTTTGCCAACCCATGACTCGCCAGTGCTTTGCTCAATGGCAAAATTGCTGTCAATCACCAGCGAGTCACTTTTCGCGAGGGTGACGGCCTTGCTATTCGCGTTAGCTTCAGCCTGATTCGCCTTAGCTGTCGCATCAAATGCAGCGTTAAGCTCGGCTGCTGCAGCGGCTAGGCTGGCTTTTGACTGAGCGCCGCTTGGGGTTTCACCGCCTAAGTCGGCTGCATCGATACCATTGTCGAGCAGTTTTTGCGCTGTGATTAAGTCGTTGGCAAGCTCTGGGTCAGTAAGTGCATCTTGCATTGCAAGAATGTCTTTGCTGGCATCATTGGGCAGCTTGCCATCGGCAAGGTTATCTAATTTGGCTTGTTCTTCTTCGGTAAACACATCACCGATTTCAACGTCAATCTTCGACCATTTGTAGTCTTGCCAATTGCCTGATGGGGTGGATGTTTTCTTGTCTGTGGCGATACCGCGCCAGGCTTTGCCTTCACCTATCGCTTCTGAGGTGGTGAAGCCGGTGCCTTTGTCATCGTCAGCGAACGCCCACCAAACATGTTGATTGAACTCGCCACCGATGAGGTCAACGATGTTGCTGTTATCGCTTGAGGTTGAGATGCCAACGGGGCCGAACCAGTCACTCTGGCCGTAGTCGTTAATGGTTCGCGCCCATAAATAGTAGAGGGTGTTAGCTGCGCGGCCATTCCATACCACTTGCTTGCCTTTGCCGAGCATTTCAGCGCTCGTTAAATCAGTGTTTAAACTGCCTTTAACTTCAAATTCAGTGGTGCTTGCAATGGTGGCAGAGGTTTGTGGGTGAAGCGTTAAGCTAAGCGCGTCTACGTCGGCAACAATGCCGGTGACGTTTGGCGGCATAGTGGCGGTGAGTGATACTACTGCAGGCACGTTTGAGCGCGCGGCAAACATGTTAAGCGCCCAGATGTATACTTTATAGTCGCCAACATCTAGCTTAGGGATTTGGCACTCGGTGCCATTCACAGGCGTTGAGTAAACTTGGTTGTCTTGGCCATCAAGCACGCTAACTATATAAGTGTAAGTGCTGTTGCCCTCAAGCTGTTGCCAACTCACTTTACCCTGCCAATTGCCATCATCTGCTTGCGGCTGCCAAACTACGTTTTTAACTGTGCCAACGTCTGTTGGACTTGGCAGGTTAGTGTTTGGTGCGAGGTCTTTTTCTGTATAGCTGCCCTTTTCGAACTCGTATAGCTCGGCAGTCGTTTCGCGCAGTACCAGGTTAATACTCTTGCCATATTCAAACGGCCACGAGGTCACTACGAACAAACCATCGATACCCGCCGTTGGCAGCTGCACGCGCACCACTTTACCGACCGATACCGCAAGACCAATCATGTTGACGGGCATAGTGATTTGCATGCCAGCGCGGTTCATCTCTAAGTAGAGTTTTGCCAGGCGCTGCGCTGTCCACTGCGACTGGGTAAATGGCAGGTCAATGTCGTGGTCGATGTACTCGCCGTTGTCCTCTGCTCGGTAATAGTCGTTTTCATGTGGTGGGAAGTCGGTTGGTTGATAGTAATTATCAGGGTCAACGAAGGTGCCGCGAATAGCGTTACATAGCTCGCTGCGCGGGGTGTATGGGCGAATATCAACATTACCCGCAACATCATCTTCGGTTAGCGTGATGACTTCTGGCCCTTGGAACACACCGGCATATAAATGGTACTGACCAGAGATATACACTTGCGTGCCCGCACCGGCTGATAGCAGACTTTCTAAAATAGAGGATGGCGATTTGTCATGGCTGTATGTGCCGTTACAGGTATAGCGCTTTTCAAACTCATCAGTTTGATACTCAACGAACTCATCACAATCGTTTGCTGCCAGCGCATAACTCTCGACATTAACTTCATCGAGTGTGGCACCCACACCTGACTCATTTAGCGTGTAGTCGAGTACACAAAGCGCCCAGTTATCTGACCACTCCCACGTTGATTGGTCATCAATACGGTGGCTACCGCTGCCGCCTGCTGTTGTATCTAAGCGTGGATCATAAACCTTTTTACCCTTCACCAGGGCTTTGATGTTGGGCACACCGTTGGGGAATACTTCTGGGTCATATGACAGGCGCGCATAAATGTAGGTGATGCCATAGCCAATGTGATCCTCTGTCCAAATGCTTGAATCAGCAACAAGGTTAGCATCTGCTGTGGTTTGGTCACCGAGGTGCATTTTAAGCCGCGCTTTACTGCGATACTTAGAGCTTAAGCCGGTGCCTTTTTGCCAGGCGACTTCATCACCAAAATATACTTTCTCGATGGACTCACACTCATGGCCAACGAGCGGGATAACAAGATGCAAGTACTTATTGTCTTCTCCCGTTTCTTCCGCATGAGCCAAGATGCCAGATAACATACCAGTGCCGTATAAACCGCGCCTAGGCTCGGCAGGGCTGCGGATCATTTGCTGTTGTGAGTACGCCTCATTACTAAAGTCGCCAGCATCAACGTTAGGCGTTAACGCGTAAGTGGCAGCAGCTGCGCCAATACCAATGGCAATCGCAGCTGCAGTACTCACTACACCCGCTGCAGCATAGGCAGCGGCAACCCCGACTATGACTGGTGGCATGGCAACCTCCACCCTTGCTCAACAAGGTTGACTGGCAGTTGGGATAAGCCTTCCTCACTAACCGCATACACATTACTGCCTGCAAAAATGCCTAACGCCTTGGGGTGACGTGGCGGCTTAATCAGCACAATGTCACCGCGCTTTAGTTGTAGGCGGCCAACGGGTTCGCCTAAATAGTGAGTCGCGACATCAGCCACACACTTAAAGCCTTTTTTACTCAGCAAGCGCTTAGCGCCAATGGCGGTTTTGTAGCGTCCAACAAAGTCGGCGGCAAAGTCTTGCTTGCTGGCCGCTTTAATCCATTTGGCAGCGAATAGGCAGCAATCATGCTCGCCCCAGGTGAACGGGGTTTGCTGATGGCAGTTAATAAATTCGATTAATGTCATGTGCGCACCTTAGTTTTGATACTGTCTGCGGCCAGAATTGCCACCACCGCCACCGCCCGACGGGGTTGATGCTGGCACGCCCCAGTTGATTTCCTTCTCGGCCATCTGCGACACGCTTTCTAAGAAGCGGTCACCTGGGTGGGCGGCTTTTTGGTCGGCGTCGGTAAAGCGGCGGTTGCGCGGGTTCTTCCAGTCCACGCCACGTGAGTTAATGTCCAATTGAATGGTGGCGGTCTCGCCAATCTGAGTGTTCATCACATCCATGCGGCCTTTAAAGAGCACATCTGCAGCAACAATGTTGCTGTATGCATCCAGCGCGGCCAGATACAGTGCGCCTGGGCGGTTTTGATACTTCTCACCCAAGGCGGTTGAAAGTAGGGATTTAGGAATGCCTGAAAGCGTAAAGCGCAGGCGATCAGGATTGACTTTGTTGCCTTGCTTGACTGCGCCCACTTTGCCAAGAACGCCCACGCCTTTGTAAACATTGCCGTTATACAGGGCATCGCCGACGCCACTATGAACACGTAAAAAACCTGATTCGAAGTCGAACTCAGCAATGAGGATGGCGCTAATATCAGCGCGGCGCAGATACTGCTGCAGTTCAAAAGATGCAAAGTTGATCATGTAGATAAATCCTCGACAAACGCTAAGGTCATGGTTGATAGCACTAGTTTTTTAGTGGAGCGACGCGGCGCTTGGTTGTTGTCTTTGAGCATGAAGATGCCGCTTGCCTTGGTGGTGATAATGGCGCTGCCATTGGTTGGTGCGTAACGCACAGGCGCTTCAACAACTAGCGTGCACAGGCCATTGCCATCGGCTACGGCATCTGCAACCACTAACACGCACTGGTTGCCAATCTGGCAATAATCACCGGCTTTTAGAAAGGTTTGCGAAGGTGTGCAGCCACGAATGTTAATGCTGCTACCAAGCTGACCAGCGCCATCAATCACAGGCGTGCCACCTGCAGTACCTTGGGGCGTAGCAAAGCCATGATCCCAAAGCTTAATGCGCCCAGCTGAGCCACGTAATTGCGCCACTAATGCAGTAAGTCTTGCTGCTTGAGCGCGGCTTAGGTTGGTAAAGCTCAGCTCGACTTGCCACTGGGTACCAGGCTTGGTAAGCGTTTGCACCGTCCCGTTGAACGGGTTTTTAAACACTTCTGTGTTAGGCACCAAGCGCCAGGCTGCTGTGGTTGGGTAAATGTCGTCAGGAAATAAAAGACTCATCATTAACCCCTTGCGCGGTAGACATCACCGCGTTGATTAATGTTGTCAACGACCGCTTTGGTGGTCAGGTCAACTAACTCGGGCAACACTTCTTCAAGCTGCTCTGCTTTCGACTCATTCTCAACCACAATGGTGTTGCTCTGATGAATGACAACGCCGCCATTGGTAGCACCACCGCTGGCATTGGCTTCCATGGCGCGCATGAGTGTTGCCTGCTGCTTACGGGTGTAAATGGTCTCACCACCATCAAGCAAATAGGTACCTTCTCGCGGGATAGTACCGCCGCCGTGGAACTGGCCAATGATGCTAGGAATAAGCGCCATGCCTGCCAGCATTGCCGCCATACCTGCCATTGCACTGCCGCCCCAGGATGCCATGGCAGAGGTCGCTGCAGCAGGTGCCATACTGGCAGTTACAGCTGCACCAGTACTGGCTGCTGTCGCCGTGGTAGTCGCTGCAGTGCTGACTGCTAAGCTTTGATCTAGCGCTGCAGCGATTGCGCGCTGCGCCATCCATTCCACCAGCATCTGTACGGCTGCTTTACCGACGCCTTTTAGCAATGACTGGACGCCTTCGCCAAAGTCTTGGGCTTCAAATAATGCATCGGCAGTCACTTGACCAATACCAGATGAAAAGCGATCAATGCTGTTTTCCCAAAGCTGATCAAAGTCCATGGCCACGCCGCCGTTAATTTGCTTCATCGCTTCAGCATGGCGCTGCTGCTCGGCTTCAATCAGTAAGTTAATCTGGTTGCGCTTTAAGGCTTCAGTTTCTGGGGTTTGCTCTAACTCAGCATTCAAAATACCGAGGTTTTGATCATGCGTTTGCTGCTCTGCATATGCAGGGTCAAGCTGATTGCGCAAGTCACTAAAGCCGGTGTCTTCTTGATAGGCATTTTTTAACGCATCGAGTAACGCCTTTTGGCGCTCAAGCGGCACATTGGTTTGCTTAAAATAGGCTTGTAACAGCTTTTGCTTAGCGGCCATCTCATTGGTGGCTGCAGTGGTTGGGTCAAGCGCGGCAAGCAAGGCTTTGATTTCAGTTGCCTGGGTTTTGGCAGCAGCTGCCGCTTGCTTCTGGGTATCCACAGCTTTAGCGGCAGTCAGAATTTGCGCATTAATTTCAGGGTCTAAGTCTTTAAGTGCGCCGTGTTCGATGGCATAACGAACTTTGGCCGCTTCTGAGGTTTCACCCAGCAATGCACTTTGTTTTGCGTAGTTATCCAGCAGGGTTTGTTGCTGCTTGGTAATGGTCGCGGTGGCCGCTGGGTCTGGTGTGGTATTGGTTAGCTCTGGTAAGCCGACATTAAATAGCTTTTGTTGGGCTGCGCTGGCATCGTTTAACTGAGCTTCGAGTGTAGCAATGTATGATTTTAACTGTTCAATGCGCTTAACACTGAACATAACCGCAGAATCTGAACCAGAAAAACCTGACTTTATAAGGTCGTCAATTTCGGCCTGGGAGCTAGCAATTTCATCGCGGTACTCCTGCATTTTAGTTGATAACTTACTTACGGCTATGCTGCGCTGCGCATCGTTCATGGTACCTAATTTGTCATTGAGCTTATCAACCTCACTCGCCAGCCCCTCCATTGGATCTTTTGCTTCACTAGCTTGATAAGCTAAATAGCCAATGCTCGATGCAGCGATGAGTGCTAAGCCAGCAGGGCCACCCGCTAACGCCATCACCGAGTTCATCGCTTTAGTCGCAACAGTTGCACGTTTCTTAGCTGCGGTAACTGCATCGGTTGCCGCGAGTAAACGTGCCTCAGCGGCAATGGCTTGGCCAGAGGTTAGTACTGCAGCACGTTGTACGCTTGCTCGCTGCAATTCAGCCTCCGCTGCAGCAATAGCCGCGACGCGAGCAGCTTTATCTGCAGCAATGTCTCTAATGGTGGCCGAGGTTTTAGTGTAGAGTGCTGCAGTCACGCGACCAAGCACAGCAACCACACTCACACCCAATACGGTTTGCAAGGTATCAGCGTTGTCAGTTAACAGCTTAATGCCATCGGTAATGGTACCGAGCGCCAAGCTAGTACCGTCATTAATCGGCTCTTCAAATGCCACCAACATTTGCTGATACTCGTTGGTCATTTGGTTCATCTGCGCTGAGATGTTAGCGCCTGTGGCCGCTGCTGCGCCGTCGTATTCTTCCAGGGCTTTAATTAAAGTGTCGCGGAACATGTCACTGGTCACTTTGCCGGTGTTGATCATCTTCCTAAACTCACCAGTGGATACACCCGCAGCCTTGGCAATCTTGTTGATCAAGTTGCCCATCGGCTCTGTGACCTGGTTGAACTCTTCAGCGCGCACCACACCACTGGCTAATGCTTGCTGCAAGCCATACATGGCTTGGTCAAGTTGAGTGGTACTAGCACCCGTTGCGCTTTGGGCGTTTGATAAGCCCTCAAGTAATTGCTTGGCTTGGGTTTGGGTGACTAAGCCTGCATCTTGCAGCGTAAGCAGTTTTGAATAACCATCAGCGAGCGGTATCAACTCTTTACTGTGGCGTGAGGTTAAGTCGATAAGAAACTGCTCGTTAGCGGCATAAGCTGCAGTGCTACCCGATAACCCCTCAAGGCGAGTACGCACATCCTGGAACGCGGCTAAATCGTTAGTAACTTTTTGTGCGAGGTTAATACCAGAAAGACCAGCAAATGCGCCAACAGCCATGTGGCTCATGTGCTTGAGGGTGGTAGCAGTTTTATTTGATTGTTGCTCGACTTTACTGAGACCAAGCGCGGCACTCGCGCCAGCTGTTTGCGATTTATTCAGCTGAGTATTAAGATTAGAGACAACTTTTTCAGTCTGGTTAACGGTACCTACAAGCTGTTTACCGTCTGCAGTTAAGGTAAGTGCTACTTTTAAATCGCTCATAATCTACCTTGGAGTATTAATGGATTTCATCATGATGCTAGGCTTTCTGGTTTGCTTTATTTGGTGCTGCAGCATGATTGGTAAAATTGCCGTATGGTTTTTATTCCCTAAGGATTAACTGGCACGGTTATTCAACTTCTCGTTTGTTAATCGAGCGACCTCATTACCAATCAAACGCAACTTCAAATAATCTTCTGCTTCAAACTCTCGGCCACTCATTTCGGCATCAGCCTTCACCGCTAGTACGTCCAATCCCTCACAAATTGCTATCCCTGCGCCGTATTGGTAGCGCATTAGGTCTTGTACCTGGATGAACCACTCAACTGCACTTTGGTGTTCATCCCAAAACTCAAATGGCTCAGGCTCCTTGGCTACTGGGGGCGTCACCCCCAGCTTGGCCATTTCGTCATCAAGTTCCTTTTGCTCGGCTTTAGTCAGGTGGTCGTTGCGATAGAGGGCGCTAATGCCCTCTAGGAGTTTTTTCGCGCGGCTTCTCCGCTGTTAGCCTGGCGATACGCAGTAAATACGGCGTCAGTAAATGGCGCATGTTGATACAGCTTTTGGCGGTTAGCCGGTGTGTCTTTAAGTGGTTGCTCTTTGGTGTCGCTAATACCGCTAAAGCCTTCCAACACGGCATCAAGCAACTTGTTGGTGCCGTCGGCAAGCTTTGCCTGGTATTCATCTACAGGCAGTAAGTTAAGGTCTAGGGTGATGTCTGCACTGATGGTTTTACCGCCATCTTGGGCAATTTTAATCGTGGCAGGCCAGTCTTTTACTTGGCGGCGTTCGGTGAATACAAACATGGTGTGTCCTCTAATGGTTTCGGTTATGGGCTATTTTGTTGTTGCTTTTAGCGCTATTTGGTGACGAACTGATCGCCATTGCCGATTGGGCGCAATGGGATTTCGTAGGTTAAGGTACCGTCTTGCTCGCCATACTCAGGGCGACCTAGCTGCATCTTGGGCACAATGTGCTGCACCTGGTTGCCAACGGGGCCATGGGTAAACTCGAATGGCAGTACGGCAGTATTAAGGGCAAACGGGTCAAGCTCGCCTAGGCTGGCAGCTTCAATCACCATTTTGCCGCTTGGGGCATAGTTAGGGATGATCACTTCTTCATGGCCAACGTATTCCTGGTGCACCACTTCGTTGCCCTGGTCATATTCATAACTGAGCAACTTGATGGCGTTGCCATCTAAGGTGCAGGCACTGTGCTCCACGCCCACCTTCAGCGGTGTTTGCCAAGCGCTAAAGTCGGTTGGTGGCATGGCTTCTGCTGATACCGGCACAAATAAGCCGGTGAAGTTGAACATTAACTGCGGGAACTCTTTGGCTTTAGGGCCAATTTTGAAGCTACCGCGTGCGCCCACTAAGGAGTGCAATACGCCATCTAAATAGAAGTAGATGGTCAAACTGGCAGTGCCTTCATCGTCAATGGTCATCACCACGTTGTCAGCATTTGTGGTGGTTTTACGCAAACAGGCATCCATTAACTGCGCCCAGGCTGGGGCTTTGTTGGCGGTGCCAGAGCCTGACCAGTCCACGCCAAATTCAAGGGTGACATAGGTATCGGTGGCAATTTCGGCGCTGTTACCCAGTACGCCGTTGTCGTACTCAAGGGCAGTGTTTTCACCTGCCATAGGCACAATTTTTACGTCGCGGCACATGGCTGGGGTTGGGGTTTCACCGGCAAAAATCGCATCAAGACCATAGATGGTCTCAGTGGCAAATAGCACGGTTTTTTTAGCGAATTTTCGGGCCATGGCGGCGCTCCTTAATTTGTCTTGCTTGTGTTAACGCTCAGCATTAGTAGCTGTTTGCATCTTCGGTGTACTCAGTGGCGAAGGTGTCTAACCAGGCCACATAGCTGCCCTTAATTTGGCGCAGACTGCCACTTACTAGGGTTAATGGCTCGGCATCAGCTGTGGGCGTAAAACCAAACAGCAATTCACGCACCCTTGCACGCAGTGGGGTTAAGTCTTTGTGCTGGCCGTTCTTGCTGTCGGCCACTATCAACACCCCAATTTGGCAGCGCACGGTTTGCAGCGCTGGGGCATTGGTGCCGCGCACATCAGCAAGTGCGGTCTCACTAAGCTCGACCACATATAAAGCAGGCTTTTTTTTAGGGCCTTTGCTAGCTGTGCCAAGCTCAGACAACTGCAGTAATCCTTCAACTTGACGCCATAGCGTTGGGTACTTGGCAGTGCCTTGGCTTAGGTGGGCAATAATGGGCGCGGTAAGAGACTCCATTAGATGAACCCCTTAGCACTGTCGCGCGCAAACACTGAGCCTGCACTTTCAATTTGCGGCAGGTCAGTGGATGTGGCGCTTTCACCAGCGGTGTCTACGCCAAGACTGATTTCACCCTTTGATACCTTCACTAAGAAGCGCTCAGCATCCTTAAAGCGCTGCTGAACGGCTTCGTGAGCTTCCTCGTCATACAGCTTGTAGCGAGCAATTTCACAGCATAGGTCTGCCAGCACTGGCAGTGCATTGGTCATGGGCAGTTGGTAACGGCCAGCTAGGTAGCCGTCAATCAAGGCACTGGCTGAGGCCAAGGCGGTATCGAGCACGTCGCTAACGATACTGCCCTGGCTGCCGTCTCTGTCGGTGAGGTCGATAAGCTCTTGCTCACCAAAGCGGGCAACCATGTCTTGGGTCGTGGCGTAGACGCTAGCCATTACTGAGCGTCCTCTTGCTCTTGGGCTAGCTCTTGCTCTGACTCAGCACCTTGCTCGGCTGCTTGCTCAGCTGTTTGCTCAGGCGCATCAGCTTCAGCAGTAGCTTGGGTTTGGTAGTCTTGCCACATAGCATCACGTTCAGCAGCAGATACCGGCTTTTGCATCAGCTCGCCAAGGGCATCACATTGCGGCTTCCCTGAGCTGGTGAAGTGGTCTTTGTTGTGCGGGTCTAACTTGGCAACAGCCTGAGCAAAAGTTAAGCCCAGTACCACATCATCCAATGGTGTTTGGTTTTGCAGTGCTTTGCCCGCATCAATTTCACGCGCTGGTAATTGCTGCTCTTTAGTACTGACTTTAAGACGTGGGTCAGCTTTGAGCGTTTGCAGCTGCGCGTCGGTAATGTCAGCAGCGGGATACTCGTTTTCGCCATTACAGAGCACAAGTCCAGCACGGCGGTAACCAGTATGGGCGAGACAATGAATAATGATGAGGCTAATGATCGTAGACATGTCATGGTTTCCTCTAATGAATAAGTTGGTGGTGATGCTGCGCCTTAAGCACATAGCACTTAAGCGCAGCATCAGGCTTTAGGGAGTGATTACAGGTAATCAGCGACTAACAGCCCAACACGGCCCTTGAGTTCGTTGGTGCTGTTGGCATCCAACTCACGCTCAAGCATGCGGGTCGCCTCTTTCTCAAGCTCTGGCGGCACCACCAACAGAGTTGGCTTAATACCCAGTTTGCGGCCACCGTCAGCGGTGAACTCACGCATGCGCTTGATTGAGTCCCACATGTTGTCAGCATTAAGCTCACGCTTGTTGGCAAAGGCCATTTGCCAGAAACCAAAGCCTGCAGCGTCACGACAGTCCACGCCGTAGCGATACTGCTTGCTCATAAATACCGCTTCATCATCGGCCTTGGTCATGGCAATGAGCTGCGGTGCTTTACGCTGCTGAAAGATGATTGGCTTGATGGCTTTGGAGGTATCGAGCAAGAACCAAGCTGGGCCACTATAGGTACCTGATTCATCTACCATGTTGGCGACGGAAGTATCAGCACCTTGGCCATCGGCCTGGTCGTTCACAGGGTGGTCTGTGTCAAAGAAGTTTTGCCCGTCATAACAAAGAGTGGTGAAACCTGCAGCTAACAGTGGGAAGCATGACTCATCAGCATGGATGGCTGCCGCACGGCCCATTTCAGTGAAAATAGGCGCGTAAACACCTAGGTTGTCATCTTCAATGTCGTTGCGGTCAACGCCCACTGTGGCTTCATAGTCTTCGTTAACAATGGTGTAACCATGGGCTTGCATTGACTTAATGGTGCGATCGCCAACCCACTTTTTCAGGCTGGGGAACTTACCTAACCAGCCATAGGTGTTACTGGCGGTGGTAGACTTGATCACAGTGGCAATTTTGCTGAACTGTGGCATAGCTTCTGACTTACCGGCTTCAAAGTTCTTTTGATAGCCAGTAAACAGATTGGTGAGTAGCGTTGGAGTGACAATCGCCATGGTATTGCTCCTAGTTGTTGATATTGAAAAGGTGTTTTAAATCGTTAAAAGCGTTGGTAACCCTTAGGTTTTAAACTCTTTGGGGTCGATACCCAGCTGCTCAGCCACATACAACTGCTCATCGGTTAACTGTTCGTCATCAATGTGTTGCTGTTGGCCTTGGCTTTGCTGTGACTTCAGCGCCACCACGGCTACGCGGTTATCTAGCATCGACTTAAGTGCGGCAACGCCTTGCTGCTCAGCAAACTCGGTGAGAAATTCATTTTCAGAGGCCAAAATCTTGTCGGCATTGTCTTTCAGCAACTGCTCAACGCTTTGCTGCTCGCTGCCGGCTTTAAGCACAGCAATCTCTTGCACGCGTTCGTCATAGAGCTTCATAGGCACGTACTGAGATAAATCGACCTTGTTGCCGTCGGTTTGCTTAGCTTTTAGCGCGGCAACGGATTCACGGGCGGTGTTTAGCTCTGCTTCTAAGTTGCCAGCTTGGTCGGCTTTGGCCTTAAGCGCGGCAATGGCCACTTTGGCTTTTTCATTAGCCGCCTTTAGCGCGACTTCATTAGATAAGTCGCCAGCTTCTTCAATGCCGAGCATGCTAAGCAGTAACGTCAGTGCTTCATTCATGGTGGAGTCTCCAGTTGGGTGTTGGGTTGATGGTTGGGAAACGCGTTTTAATGCGGCAATGGCGTTCATGCCATCCAGGGCTGGGGCATTGGTGAGCGCGATATGCTTTAACTGAGTTGGGCGGCCTGTCACTCTGTCGTAGGCAAATACTGCAGAGGCAAAGCGGTACTCTTTATCAGCAATGAACTGCTTGGCTTTATCAGTCCAGTTAATGTTGTTGGCAAACACGCCTTCACCTGGCACATACTCCAAGTCTTTAAACCAACCCGCGGCAGGTGCTGGCTGACCATTGGTTTCGGAGTGAATGGTTTGGTGCTCGTAGTCAAAGTGGTAGTCATTGGCGCGCAGTGCGGCTTGCGCTTTTAGCGCAGCAAAAGCATGCTCATCCATGAGCCAATGTCCCTGTAGGGTGTCCACTTTGCGACCATCATCAGGAGTAAAGACGCCATCTGGCAGAATTTGCACGCGGTTGCTGTTTTGCGTGTCAATTTGCCCAACAGAGAAACTCAGCACTGGCAGGTCGCTGTGGTGTTGTGCGCTAAGGACGGCTAAGCCCAAATGTGAAGTTTGTGTTTTCATGGCTTCATCATGGCGCGATGAAACCCTAGGCTGTATTAACCTGTGTTAGTAAAACAAATGGGGTGAGTGTGGATCAAAACGCATGGGCTGCTAAAACTTGCATGCAGATCAAATTTATAAAGCGTTTATAAATTCCTGTGAGCGCTTATAAGACGATGCGCGACTAATGACGGCTAAAATAAGTTTGCGCGGCTTAAAACGCCGCTCAGTGCGTTTAACTTTAATCTGATAAACCTTGATAAAGGGCGGCCTGCAGGTGGGCGGTAATGATGTCGGCCACCTCTTGCTCCTCAAAGGGGGCTATGCCTAAGAACTCACGCTGTGGCATCTCTTGACTGCCGAACATGCTCTTAGCACTGGTGACACCACCAAACTGATGGATAGCTGCGTACTCCTGGTTAGAGCCAACTTGCAGTAGATCGCCAAACAGCTGGTAGTGAATGGTATCTGCCAGGGTACCGCTCTCGGTTAAGATACGATCGCCGCGCTTTTTGCGCTCAAGGGTGACTGAGCTTAGCTCTGGCCATGGGGTGCCATCGGGGGCTTGCTGATCAACAAAGCGCTGCTGCGTGCTCTCAACTAGAAACTCACCAACATCAGCAAGGGCTGGGCTTAGGTTGTCAGCTTGCCTAGCCAAGCGAGCAAACGCAGCCTCTGCAATGGTGCCGCCCTTAACCTCAACTTTAATGAATGTGCCCGCCATCTTGTTCCCTCGATTGATTATTGTTTATACTAGTTGCAGGTGGATTAATTCGGTTGCGGTGTGGCGTGAGAATTAATTGCCGGTGTAGCTATCACCACACGGATAACAGGCACTTCAACTTACCTTCAGTCATTTCGATGTTCATCTGCTGAATACAACAAACTGCCACGTCGCTGCTTATTGAGATAACTACCAGGCTTAAATGGGATGAACGTCCACGCCTCAATGCGCCCTTTAACCACTTGCGCCACCAGTAGCAAACTTTTGTTTTTACCCGCTTTCACTACCTTGATGTATCTCAGCCTCAGCTCCACCTTGCCTGTACCTATGTGCTTTTCAAATACCGCCCATACTTCTTGCGGGGTGGAGATCACCTCACTTAGCAGCGGGATAAAGCGCGAGCGGTGCAAGTCTTTGCTTAGGTGCTCAACTAACGACTCGCTATTGACATACACCGACAAGCTATCAATTGGCCCTGGCACCACCATCTCTGTGCCAAAGGCTTTGGTGACGGTATCACGCAGCTCATTAATGCTTTGAGCTTCTTGAGCTAAGGCGGTGCTTGAGGGCACGACTGGAAGCTGTTCAATCAGGTTAAGTGACTGCCAAGAGTGGTTAGTGAGGCTTTGCCAGGCATCGGCTTTTTGTGCCTGCCACTTTTGCATTTGCGCTGTGGTTAATCGCTGACCTAGGTTTGCCTGGCCAACGTTATAGTCAAAGCCAGGGTCAATGCCCTTAGGCACTTGATGCACTTCACCTGTGGCTTTGTTTGTCCAGTCGCGCACGCCGTCATTGGGCGCTTGACTGACTTTTAACTTTTTCCTGTCCATTTGAATTTGGCTCACGCCGTATACGCGGCACTTACAGCCCCAGCCGTTTTGCGGAAAGTTGGTGTCCCACCAAGGGTGGTCTTTTGGCAAAATGGTGCCATGCCATTTCAGATGCAACTCGCGCGGTACGCGGCTATCACCATGAGCATACCGCCAGTATGGGAACTGCTGCAGCTGCTGCCAACGGCCTGCGTTGTAACTCTGGCGCATATTGGTGGAGTAGATAACATTCGCCCGCCATGGGGCGCTGCCAGTATGTTGCCAGCCATGCTTAGCGACAATGTTTTTAAACTCGGTTTGAAACCAGGTGAGTGATTTACCATCGGCAATGGCAGCATCTACCGCTTTGCGCATATCGTTGAGTAAGTCGTGCTTCATTGCGCCTGCCACTACGAACGCCCTGGCATGACTGCCTTGCCAAATATCATCCCAATGCTCGGTAGGCAGATTAAGCTTGTTACGAAAGAAGTTGATCTGCTGAATGAATGGCAGCGAGCCAAAGTAAGCATTAGCCGGCATATCAATTACCCTCGCTGACATCATATCGGCCCACTAGCTCAGCGGTGGCCAAGGCCACTTGTAGCGTCTCGCTAATGTCGTCCATATCAAGATCAAGTGATGCCAGTTGCTCCTGCAGCTGCTCTAGTGACTCAGCGTTATTCACCAACTGTTGAATGTCGTTGGTGAGTACATCCAGCACAGGCAGCGCCTCAGCGCCGAGTTTGTTAACGTACATATCCAGGCTGTCGTCATCCTCTACGCCTGCGCCTTGTTTTAAGATGGCAAGGTTGCGCTTAATGCTGTTGTGCTTGAGTGCGGCTTTGACCGCCTCCTTCCGTGCCCGATCAGCCCTGTCTAATGATTCATCTAGCTCTGTTGTCACACCTTGAGCACTCGATGCCTGCAGTACTGGCTCGCCTTGTTTGGCCTCGGGGATCTGCAGTTTCTCATGTGCCCAGGTTACAGGAATTTGCAAGCCTGCTTCAGCCAGCCTTGGCAATGACTCGGCATAAGCGCCAATGTCTTCTGCCTCTACTAAGTCAAACTCAAAACGCGGGGCGCGCAGCTCACTGCGGTAGCTCTTGCCGTTAAGCATGTACATGGGTAGCACTAGGTCACGGCTTAAGGTATTGGCGATTTGTTTTAGGTCTGAGTCGCGCAGCTCTTGGCGCACTTCGTTGTGTACATTGCCAAGCGCATTGGTTGAGCTTTTGCCGTCGGCCTGTGATGTCAGCGTGCCGCCTAGAATGGCTTTAGAGATGGTTTTCTCTTGATGACCGATCATGTTTTCAAACGGGTTGCTGTCGCCATCTGCTGCCTTCTCAAAGTCAATCTCCATCCCTTTGGGGATGATGCCACCCGCGTTATGGCCAATACTCATAACGGCATTGAGCAAGGTGCGCTTTTCTTCAGGGTTAGCGCCGCTAGGGTACTTACCCAAACGCAGTGGCAAACCATAGATCTCAAGAAACTCTGCCCAGTCGCGCATAGAGAAGTTTTTAAACAGGAACGGCCAGGCAAGCACACGCACTAAGCCATTGCGTGCCTGATAGCCAGATTTCACCTTATGGGTGTGCTGTATCCAGCCAAAGGGGTTGAGGGCTGCGCCGTTAGCGGTATTGTCCCTTAGCCTTAGCTCATTACGGTTTTCACCTACTTGCTGAGCCGGGTGAGTCATAAACCAGCTTGGGTCACGATGCTCTATGCCGCGAGGCAGCCACAGCTCGCCCTGGCGCTGCCAAATGATTTCACTATTTGAAAAGCCTTTTAAGATGGCGTCTGACATATCAAAGATGGTGTCATCTAAAAACAGCATGTCTTCAAACTGCTGCTGCAGCATTTCACAGTCACGCTTCTCGCCAGCTGTGGCGTTACGTGGCGGCGTAATCTTCCAGTCCACACCTAACAGGGCGCGGCGTCGCTTTTGTAGCTCAGAGAAGATATGGCCGTCTTTCTCTTCCATGTCTTCGGCTAACTCACACTGCGCAATCAGGTCGCCACGGGTAGCCGCTTCAAGCAGCGCTGCCAGTTTGCTTGGGGTAAGGCCGCTACTTGGGTGGTTAGCATAGTGGGTGCGCAAGTGGCCAAGCTCGGCCTCATCGGTTTGCACCTTGGTTAAGTGCTTAACCTTGTAACGGGTGCCGTTCTTGTCGGTTTGGTGAACTGCCATTAGTAGGCTCCTCGCTCATAATTATATTGATAGTCGTCACTGTGGTCTGGGTAGCTGTGGTCGCGTTCGCTTAAGCTGGCGCTGTCGAAGGTGCGTTTTTTACTGGGCAATGGGGTGAACTCAATCACGCCACCTTCCATCCAGCTGGCGCGCACGGCCATGAGTAGGCCCACGGCAAAGTCGCCGTGGCGCTGCAAGCCTGTAACACTGCTTTTGTCTGAGCCTTTATCGATTTTGGGCGTGCCGTTGACCACCTTGATTTTGCCCATGTCGTCAACAATGTCCTGGTGGCGTGGTATTTCTAGGTTGAGATCTTCAAACTCGGCTTTGAGCTTTGGCATCCACTCGCGGTACCACTTGTCGTTTAGCATCACCTGGTCAACCATATCGGTGCCATAACGCAGCATGGCAGCCTCTGCTAAGTAGCCGCCGTTACCTGTGGCATCAAATGACATGCCCCGTAGGCGCGGCAGGCGGTCACACAGATAGAACAACACCTCACGCTGGGCATCATAAGGAAGCTTGCTTAGCTCAAGCACAAAAGGCACTCGCTTGCTCAAATCTGGCCTAATCTGCAGTGGGCAGAAGATAGATAAGTCACCCTTGCGGGCAAAGTCTTCACCAAAGGCGTGGTGGCAGCTGGGGTCGAGTTTGTCTATGTGCAGCTGGATTTCTTCACACCATTCTCGCACCTGAATATGCCTGTGCTGCTCGCTCCAGGTCTCAAAGTCTTTAGGGGCTTCTAACGTGATGATAGGGATAGAGCCATCTTTAACCATGGCCTCTTCAATCAACACCCGCTTGATGTAAGTACCACCGCCTTTTTTGGGTACGCAGTAGTATTCTTCTAGGGCATCTTCTTCGGTGGCCGTGGCTTTGAGTAAGCCTTGCTTCCATTCATCCTCAGCTTGTTGGCTCCACTCAATCTTGCGAATTTGGCAAATACGCTTATACAAGCCCTCAGCACAGGCATCATCAAGGGTAATGCGGTGAACGCTGTAGGCTTTTTTACCTGCTCGGGAGTCGTTAATCAGCTCGTTAAACAGGTTATCTGTGCCGTTGTGGGTTGAGATTAAGCGCACCTTTGCGCCCCACATGGTGAGTGCGTTCGCCGCTTTTAGTACTTCTGCTAGGCGCTCATGGAATGCGGCCTCATCAATGGTGACGTTACCCTGCATACCACGTAGGTTGCTTGGATTAGATGATAACGCCTGAATTTTAAAGCCTGACTCAAAGTAGATGGCAAAAGTGAGAATGTCTTTGTCGCCATCTGCATCACGAAATATCTCTTCTTGAATTTCACCTGCAGCTTTATTGAATGCCTTGGCCCACATGGCAGCAGCATCAATGAATTCGCGCGCCATCTCTTTGTTTGAGCCAACATAGAAATGGTTAGTCCCTCCTGCGCTGCGTGAGGCAGACGCCGCCAATACCGCATCAGCCGCTTCTGCCCAGGTTAAACCTGTACGGCGAGACTTCTCAGCAATTTTGAGTTGAGACTCATCGGCTATCCAACGCTTTTGGTAGCCAAGCAGTAGCTCATTGGGGTCGAACGGCGTGAGCGCGTCCGATACCGCTTGTGCGATTGGGTCTTGGTTTAGCGCTTGGTTGAAATCAGGCTTACTCATCAGGCAATCCCCAATATCTCAGCTTTGAGGGTGTTAACAGCGCTTTGGGTTAACCCAGCCTGCTGCGCAACAACTTCAGCTGCATTCGCCGCTTCTTCAGCAAAGGCTTTGCGAATTTCTTTCTCGCGCTTGTGGCTGGCCATTGCCGCTGACTCAAGGCGCTGCACTGCAAGCATGGCATCTTTAATCATGCCCACGTCTGCTGCTTCTTCGTCTTCGTTAAGTAGCGCTTTAAACAGCTGCGAGCGCGCCATCTCAAGGATAAGCTTGGTCACTTCACCGGTGGGCTTATCACCAAGCTCTGCAGTCCATACCTGGGTGATTTCACGCATCTCGCGCAAGCTCTTGCCCACGGCTTCCATCTTGGTGGCATAGCGATTCAGGCCACTGCGACTCAGTTTTTGCTTGTCATCTAACCCAGCAGCTTCAATCAAGGCATTGATTTCATCGAGTAAATCAATCTGGTCGATTGAGCCATCACGTAAGCCTGCATCCAGGTGTTTGCGAATGTCATCAGGCAACATGTCTACCTTAGAGCGACGGCCACGGGTTGGCTTATCTGGCTTATCACTCATAGCTACTCCCCAGCGCGTGGGCGCTTAACACCAGGCACATGGGCGCGGCCAGTGGCGACGTCTTCACCGCGTGCGGTTAGCATGGCTTTTTGCGTGCTCTCCACCGTCTCAACTGTGATCAAGCCTTGCTCGGCTAACCACGACAGCTGAGTGCGCAGGGCATCGCGGCTAATGTCGAGGCCGTAGGCATCAAGGCCATCTTGCAAAATTGACTCATTCAAGTCATAGCCTGGTACTTCGCTCAGCAAGCGTAAGATCACCAGTCGCTGATGCTCGTTAATGATGGTTTTCAGGGCCATTAGTCATTCCTTAATTCATTCTCTAGTAGCATGTCGGTCTTGCGCTCAAGGCGGGTAACGCCCTCTTGGGTCGCACTGATAGTTTCAGTTAAGCCACTTAGGGTTTTGTCCAGGCGGTGGACTTCCTCTTTGGTCGGCAAGTGCTTCATATCCGCTTGCACCTTGGTTAACTGCTCAGCATGGTCGCTAACCTTGTTGCTCAGCTGGTCGTGGTCTTTCCTTGGAGTAAAGCGAATGTGGAACCAGGCAAACAGCCCCACGAACGCCAAATACACAACTGCGGATATCCACTTGAAATTGACGTTAATAAACTCAACGAACTCAGCCACGCTTACCTCGCAATTTTTTTTGTTCGTGTTCGTAGTCAAGCTGGCACTCAATGCAGCGCTTGGCATTGGGCACTAGCACTAAACGCTCTGTGCCAATGGGCGCATAACAATCAATGCAGGTGCGTTGTTGCCAGTCGTTTCCATGGTGCGCCGTGTGTTGCAGCTGGCGCTTAATGGCGCTATCACGCTGGCGCTGTTCAAGCTCACAAGCTTTATCGATAACATCTGTCATCACTTGGCCTCCTTGCTCTTGGAATATGGGGAGTTTGATGGGTTGGCAAGTAGCTGGCTTTTGTCTTGACTGCCTTTGGATGAACCAAACCAGAAGTTGAGAATCTGCGGAATAGCGGCAGTAAGCACCCCAATCACGGTGCCGAGCATGCCAAACAGTAAAGGGTTAATTTCAATGCCCTGAGTGGACCCTACGGCGTAGTAGGCCAATAAGCCGGTTACTAGGAAGTAACCGACCACGAACAAGGCCGACAGCACGATTTGCGGCAGGCTGTTTTGGCTAAACATGGTGCGTGCGCTGGCGCGATCGTTAAACTCCAACTCTTGCTCTTTAATATCTAGCTCTTTCATCTTGGTTTTTAAGTCGGCATCGATGCTTCTAAGCTTCACTAACTGCTCAGGGCTGGCATTTTGAATTTGCTTAGCCAGTGCTTCTGGCTCGCTTTCATCTGTGCCCAGGGCTAACTGAATAGCGCTAATACCCAGTGCAGCCCATGGGCCACCAATAATCTTGCCAGCCAGTGGCGCAATGGCAGATACCGTTTGTTTTAAGTCGAGATTGTCAAACCAGCTCATGGTGGCTCCTTGGTTGTTGTAGTTTGTTACTAAGGCTTTGACTAAGCGGCTAGTGCTAAGTGCTTGGCTAAGAGAGCATCAATATGGTTACTAGGGTTAAGCCCCAGGCGAGATTGCACGCGACTACGGCGCAAACAAAGCCCTCAAGCCAAACAATACGGCGACTTTCTGTTTCAGCATTGGCAGACATGGTTTACTCCTAAGCTCGATTGAACAGTTGATGAATTTCATTGAGTGCCTGACGCGCTACGCTGGGTGTGCGCTGGCTGGTTTGGGCGCGTTGCTTTAGCAAGTGGGCGTTAATGTCTATCGAGTTAACAGACTGCCAACCTTTGCGGAAAGCACTTTGATAAGTGGCGTTGTGGCTATGAAGCGGCACAGCTGCAGTTGACATACCAGCAAGCTCAGCGGCTAGGCGGCGCTGCCTGCCTGCATCTTTGGCGCGTTGGTAACGGGCGTTAAGACTCATACAGCCCTCCGCGATTGCCAGCCTTGCCAGCTGTAACGGTTAGCAGCCTGATAAATGGCGTACTGCAGCTTGGTGATACGATGCATCCAACCCAGCAAGAACACCGCTTGGCTTGAATCATTCATCACTATGCGGGCGTATTTACGGTTACGGCGAGCAAGATAGTCAGTAAGCAGGTCGTTAAAGTTGCATTTGTTGATGGCTGCCAGCGTGTTAGGGCCTATTAATCCGTCTGGCTTGGCTTTAACCGCGCGTTGCAGCATTTCAATGGCATTACGTGCGCCATGGTTAACAGCTGCGTCAAACACCGCCATTGCCAGCACATTAGGCAGTTTGCCGCATTGGCAAACTTGCCAGTAATCGCGATGGTAAATGCGATAAGCCTTTTCAATGGTCAGGGTGCCAAAGTCGAGGTGCGGGTAAGCTTTGCGGCTAAGGCCAAACAGGGTTTCACCGCCACGGTCAGCCTTGTGGTTGGAATAGCCACCTTCGGCTAGCAGCACATACTCAAAAGCGAGTTGGTAAATTGGACTATAGCGGGAGTCACCACCGTGGGGGATGTGGTTGTTATAGTAACGCCCATGTAGCGGGGTTGTACCCATGAAAAAAGCTCCAGCACATTCAACATATTGATAGTGTGCTGGAGCTTGTTTGTGAGGTTAATTAACCTGTGTTAGTAAAGATTAGCTTGGGTTTACTTTTTCTCGATACCTGCATCTTTTCTACGCTGTTCGATTTCATACTCAATTCGTTCAAGCTGTATAGCGAGAAGTGAGGACGGCAAACGCAGTGATAAAATGAAAGCCACATTGGCTAAAAACAGATATATATATTCGATCACGCTCTGATAATTGGCGAGCTTACCTTTAAATAGAATTGACAGAAAAATGAGAGCCAACACCCATAGATACAGCAAAAACAGCCATTTATGGCGCATCAAACGGTTATAAGTTCGTTGATATGCAAGCTCTGCCTTGCGCCAACTCCCACTTGGTAGGGACTTGGGGTCACCAATTAGGGTGATAACAGCCATCAACACACCGGCTAATACAGTGAACACTGTAACGATAAGTGTTGTGGCCGAGTCATTACCATGAACTAATGGTTGAGCGAAGTAGCTACCGAGAATACTCCAAAGGATTACAGCTATGGCTAAAGAAACTTTTTGCCCGTCTATGCTGCTCATTACTCCTCCAAAATTCCCTCTGCCTCTATCTCTTTATAATACAGGCATAACTTGTCCCACGCATCACCTTTCATTAATGACTTACCCAGGACGTTTATCTTAGCCTTTCCGTTTACTCGCACCTGGTCAGGAGTTAAAACTTTATCTGTATTTGTGATAATGCTGAAACCAGGGGCTTCTTCATCTTCAATTAAAAGCTTAGCTGATTGCTCAAGCCTTTCTTTACCTACTTCACCAAAACCTTGAATTTTTTTGTTGTCTTTAGACCTTGCTTCGTTACCGTCAAATGACAAGGCGACTTCAATGTTTAGGTTCTCTTTGTCATCAATGTCTTTAAGAGTGTCATCTTTACTGAATATCGCTTTAGCTTGCTTAGCGGCATGCGCCAGAATACTGTCAACAAGGTTATTCTTTCTATCAAGTCGCTGTTGTGTGGCATCAAATAGTGAGCAGCCTAGCGAGATTTTCTTCACACCTTCACGTTTGATTATGGCTATTTTATCTACGTTAGCTACAACGACCAACTGCAGTGTCTCGCTTTCGATCACGTGTAGGCCATGCTCTAAAAGAAGCTTGAAGTACTTAGATGCTAAAGACTCACGAGCGTTTGATGTACATAGGACTACGTTGTTATCTTTGATGTAAACAAAAGCCTCACCATCAACAAAGTCCTTTCCTGCTGGCGCACCTTCTTTGTCTACATCGGACTGTTCAGCAGTCTTATCGGTTACAATAGTTGACGTATCCTGACCTGGCGTATAGGTGGTAATTTGCATGCATAGGCCACCATCACGCACATCATAGTTTGCACAACGGACTTCAGTACCATTACCTCCGGCAAAAGTTATTTCACCAACGCTATCGGTGTCTTCCAACGTATCAAAAAGCATTTCCTGCAGGGTGCTATCTAATTCTAACAAACCAAAGTCAGCGCGACGGTAATAGAGTTTTTTCTCTTTGGTTGGAGCTTTATCTTTTTTTGCCATATTCAACTAAGTCCAGGGTAAGTGATTAAGAGTAATTATGATTTTGCGGCCATCATTTGACGTATAGCGATGAGGTTCTTGCCCATATGCGCGATAGCCATGAGTATTGCGGTGCCTAGGATGGCTTCGAAAAAGACGGCAAGGCTAATAAGCAACCCTATAGGGTTTGCTTGCTTCACTGTCGAACCATATTGGCCAGGTGATTCAATAGACGCAAAACCATCAAAAATGAAAAAGCTTGCCAAGAGCATCACAGCTAAATGCACCCAAGCTAAGCTCATCAAGAAGTTTGCGTTGTCCGCACCGAAGTCCTCTTGCGGAGTAACAGACTTAGGCTTGGCCTCTACTGGGCGGCCATACTTGTGGTCATCGAGATCTTGTGGCCAATCGTTGACGCTTGGGGTTGCGCCCATCTCAATGGCGGCATCAAAGGTTTTGCGTGACGAGCGAATAATGTCTAACAACTCGCCGTTGTGCCATATCGCCATTTTGTCTTGAGCATCTGATAGCGCCAGCTCTACTTGGTTAAGTGGGTATGTAGAATCAGTTTCTCGGTTGTGGAGGCCGTCGGCGTTGATGTGCCAGGCTAGTTTGTTACTCATAAATCATCCTTGTAAATATTGAGCCAGAGCTAAAACCCCACCTAGAGCGGTAACAAAGCCAAAGGTGAATAAACCGATGGCTTTAGTGAGGGTTAGTTGTTTTTTTAATAGGTACTGTATTTCTTCCATTTGCGCTTGTTCTTTTTCCACGCTGAAGCGTTCAACCTGGCGCAGCGACTTCTCGATTGATGCAAACTCGCGCTCTAACGTTCTTAGCTCGCTTTCTTGTGCAGCGATTTTTTGGTGAGCGTCGGTGAGCTGGTAATCAGTATCCGTTCTCAAGTCTTCCGATAACTGTAGCTCGTCTCGCAATAGCGTGATGCTTTGCTGCAAGTGTTTAATATGTGCTGTTAGTACGATTGTGTCTTGTTCGTAGAGGTAACACTTTGCCCGCTCGAAGTCTCTTTGCTTGATGGCATGATAGCGCCTCCCTTCGTGGTCTATTGGCACATCGCAATGAGTTGCAACTGAGTTCCAAAGGCTACGAGTGTGTTTTTTCTTGGGATAGTCGCCAGTGCGATCAAGCATGTCGTTAATTAGCGAGGAAATAACTTTCTTTTGGCATGCGGTTAATGGCTGATCATCTTCGCGATGCTGCGGGGTCGCTTCGTTATCCTTGGATTGAGCGATAAAAATGAAGTTGCCGTTTCCGTGGCATTGTGTTCCTGAGCCGTGATTGGCGGTGTGGCTGTTGGCAGGTTCGTCATTTCGAACCTCATCAGGTGGTTGCCCCAGTATGCCATTAAGCTGATTATTCACTTCATCCAAATTGAACTTATTTACAAGTCTATCCGCTAAGTTATTATTGTCTTCCATTCATTACTTCCGTACAGCTACAACTAAATTCTTTTATGCTGCAAACAGTTTGATAACCTTGGCTCCTAGCTCCACGCTATCTAACTCTTGTTGCTCATCCTTGGCTTTCTTCAGCATTTGATAAATTTCCATTGCTACAGGGTAAACCCGCTCTGGGTGAGCCAATGTACGCCCACTGCGGTGAATAAACTTGGCAACGGTTTCTATGGCTTGCTCTTGCAGGTAAAAATCAAAGTCATCGGTATCTGAACGCATACCTGATATCACGTATTCAGTATCACATCCTAACTGTCTTGCGAGAGCTAGATACTCAATATCTGGCTTACGCTTACCAGTCTCATAATTAGACTGGCTAAGCTTTTTAACGCCACAGCGCTCTGCAAATTCGGTTTGACTCAACCCTAAACGCACCCGTTCAGATTTCAATCTTTCAAAAAAAGTATTCATTTATATACAAATGCTATTGACAGTATGCGAATGCATACTTATAGTTACCTCACATTGTTTACGAACGCCCACCCGTAAACACCGTTAACAATGAGGATTAAATCATGAAAGCCCAAGAAATCAAAGACAAACTAAGAGATCTAGGTATCACTCTTTCAATTCTGGAAGAGGCCACTGGGATTAAACGCTCCCATTTCAGCCAAGTAATTAACCATCACAACAAGTCTATGAAAGTAGCGACTACGGTTGCCAAAGCCATTGGCGTACCCGTTGAGCAAGCATTCCCCAATCATTTTGAAGTCGCGAACAAACGTAAAGCAGCTAAGGTCTTACGCCAGCAAGCGGTTGCTGAAGTTCGCGAGCGCCTGGCGTCTTAACCAACCGTGGCAATAACAGCCATTTGATTAAGAACTGACTCAAGGCTTCATCAGATAATTCGTCTAATTGGGAATGTGCGTAATGACTAACACAACAACCGCTCGCTGCACGCAGCAAGATAAAGCGCAAGCATTGCAGCAGGGCAGTATCTTCGACCCAAACTCCCCATTGCACTACTTGTTGCCTTTGTGCAGGCCGCAACTGCGACAACTGCAACAGCCGCATGCGCAAACTCACCACATTGAGTTTGACCGTCTCACTGCTGACGTGGTGAACGTTGACCTCCTCGACCCATTCCGCAAGCGTGACCTGCCTCAGCGCATAGGGTTCGCCGAGCCAGCGATACAGCGCTTTCGTGTACATGTTCGTATCAATCAGCCTCTTGCTCATAACAACACCTCGTCGTTTTTAATTGATTACCGCGACTTTGCCTGTATTCAAGATGGAACAAACCAACTGACTTGCATAGATGCAGAACAATTATTTGTTTGGAACGGCGTTGCTAAGGAGCTTTCTAATGCCTGCTAGAAATTGGAAACGCCAGGTACCTAGCTCACTGACGCATGCACTGCGCCTTTGCAAAGAGCATGGCAAAGAGAAGCAAAACCTATCGGTAGAGCGTATTAGTGACCGCATGGCCAGCTCGGTAGACACGCTTTATAAGTGGCTAGGCAATGGCAACATGCCTGTTAATCAGCTGATTAACTATGAAGCCATTACCACAGGGAATAGCCGCTGTGGCCGCCCGTTTGTTACCGAGTACTTAGCCCACTCACATGGTTACTTGTTGGTGAAGATGCCAAGCGCCCGTAACGCTGAGCATACTGATGTGATTGAGCTGAACATCTACATGCAGCAGTTTGTGGCAGAGCTACTTAGCCTGCAGAACGGTGACATTGAAGCTGACGAAGTGCTTAAAACCGCTAAGTCGCTCCTGCAAGACATTGCCCACCACCACAAGCAGATAGAGCAGCACGACCAACCGCAGCTGGATTTAGTAGCCGGTGATTTAGCTGGAGGCCGCCATGAATAACCCTGCCAATAAAAACAGCTACCTAAGCGACCAAGTTCAACGCACCCTAAAAGTGATTTTGGCGCTGACTGGCAATGAGGTTAAAGGCATTAGCCCTGGCGAACTGGCTAAGCGCACCGATATTTCACCAGCCAACATTACCCGCGTGCTAGCCAATTTAGAACACGCTCAGTTTGCACAGCGTTTACCGCAAGACAGTAGCCGCTGGCGGCTCGCCCCCAAGCTGGTGCAAATAGCCAATACCGTGTCACTCAACCTAAACCAAGCCCAGTTGCAGCTACAGCAAGACCAGCAGAACTACAGCCTGTTAGCTGACTAACCCTAAGGAAACCACCATGTTTACAGCCCATACAAAAGTCATAGATCTATCTGAAATTCGTCAAAACGCGCAGGTTTTAGGCGGCTGTCATGCTTAGCCGTGAACAGGTCGAGCAGCTAGCACTGGCAACAACCAAGCAGTTTTTGGTCGATTGCCACGCCAACAAACCTGCCCAAAAAATAGCTGCACTTGAGGTGTTGTGTTTAACCGTAGCCGCGTACCACTTGATGCATGAGCGCGGTAACAGCGAACAGCCACCAAGGCTAAATGGCAACACCAAGATGTTAACCCGACACATTTTAAAGCTGACCAAACGCGCTCGACTGCAACATGAGCAACAAGATCAGCAACACGACGACAAGGATTCAAAATGAGCAAGCAAGAACAAACATTAATCAGTGCCGAGCAAGAAACCGCGATTGTAGAAACCAAAGAGGTTTTGGCATCTAAGCAAGATGTACTGCTAAAGATTGGTCAAGCACAGGCATTCAACTTTGCAGCAAAACTACTGACCGTCAGTGAATTGAAGTTGGTTGCTGACATCAAGGAATCCAAGGCATACAAGGGTTTAACTTACACTGGTGCCGATGAAAAACTACTGACCGTCAGTAATTGGGGTGAATGCTGCAAGCACATTTTAGCATCTAGCCAGCAACATATTGATGAACGCCTCAATAACCTTCAGCTATTTGGTGAAGAGTTCTTTGAAGCCTCACAAAACATGGGCCTTGGCTACCGCGACTTACGCAAGCTGCGCCAACTACCTGAAGCTGACCGCACCTTGGTTATTGAAAGTGAAGCCATTGATAGCGGCGACAAAGAAGCGGTGAAAGACTTAATTGAAGACCTCACCAGTAAGCACGCCAAAGAGAAAGATGAGTTAAAAACCCAATTAGCAGACTCAGAGCAATTAGCCGAAGTACGCAGCGGCATGCTGCAAGATATTAATACCCGCCTGAATAACACCACTGAAGAGTTACTGCAGTTGCAAGAGCAGCGCAGTAAAGGCCCACAGCCTGAAGACTGGGCTAAGCAAGTGCATGAGCTGAACAGTTTAAGCACCACCTTAGCAGCACAGGCCATTGAGCTGACCGACAAGCTTGATGAAGTGTCTGAGCTAATTAACACCGCCGATATTGCCGCTGAATATAGCGAGAAAGCCTTAGAGCATATGGCTGTGGTGCAACTGCACTGTGTTGACCAACTGTTTTTAGCGGTAAATGCGCTGTCAATGGAAACCCGCAATCGCTTTGAATACTACGTGACCCGTAGCCGCCCTATGTATAGCGAAGAAGAGATACTGGCGCTTGAGCAAGAAGCGGAGGCGCGTGGTTAACTATGGCGATTAACACCCCTTTAGATCTCAACCTACAAGAGAGCTACCGCGAGTTAGCGGAGCAGCTAGAAGCAGCCCCCTTTGGTGATCGAGGGGCGTTACGTAAAGCCTTTGAAAAAATGCATGGTGTGTCGTCGCACACTGTATATCGCCAGCTAAAGCGCATTGGCTGGCAAGCTGAGCGTAAAAAGCGAGTTGACGCTGGCACTACTTCGATAGATGAAACCACCCTACAAGAAATCGAAGCTGTGACCCGCATGAGTCAGCGCGCTAACGGTAAACACACGTTACCGACCACGGCAGCAGTATCAATGCTAGCGGGCAGTGGCCGAGAGATTAACCTTTCGACCTCACGCATTAATCAGTTGCGACGCCAACGCAAGAGTACAGCTAAAGACCAGCGTCAAGCATCACCGCACCAACAGTTACGATCGCTATATGCCAACCATGTGCATCAGGTTGACCCATCATACTGCTTGCTTTATTACGCGCCGAACGGCGAGCAGAAAGTGCAGAAGTTTGTTGATGAGTCAGACATGTATGCCAACAAGCCTGAGAACCTAGAGAAGATTAGCAACCTAAAATGCTGGCGCTACGTGTTAACTGACCATTACAGCGGCGCGATTATTGTGCGCTATTACCAAAGCCGTGGTGAGACCAGCGCTAACCTTTGGGACTTCTTACTTTACTGCTGGCAAGAGGTGGATGGCCGAGTGTTCCGTGGTGTGCCTGATATTTTGGTATGGGATAAAGGCTCAGCTAACACCAGCGGCGCGATTAAAAATGCCCTTAACTCACTGCAAGTTGAGCATATTGCCCACATGGCCAAGAACCCGCGCGCCAAAGGCCAGGTTGAAAGCTGTAACAACATTGTGGAGTGCCACTTTGAGAGCCGCTTACGCTTTGAGCCTGTTAACAGTGTTGAAGAGCTAAATGCAGCAGCTGAGCGTTGGTACAACGCCTGGAATGCCAACCTATTACCGCAGCAAGATAGCCGCTTAACTCGCCGTGGCATGGCAAACAAGATTGCTCGTTATGAGCTGTGGCAAACCATTTTACGTACCCCAGATAAATTGCGCGAGCTGCCACCAATTGAAATTTGCCGCTATTTACTTAAGTCAGAGCCTAAGCCTAAGAAGGTAAACGGCAACCTTGAGATTAGCTTTAGGCATCCATCGGCTAACCGCTCGCTGCAGTACTCAGTAAGAGATTTGGCCTACGTGGCCGTTGGCGAAAAGGTTGCTGTAGCGCCGCTTTACTACGGCACCTGCCAAGTAATGGTGACGATTACAAATACCCTTGGTGAGAGCTTTAAGCATGTATTAGAGCCTAAAGAGTTTGACGAAGCGGGCTTTGATGTAAATGCGCCTGTTTGGGGCCAAAGCATTGAGGCTATGCCTGATACAGAAGTTGAAAAACGCAATAAAGCCGCTGACGCCCTGGCTTACCCTGACATGACGCAGGAGCAGATTAAGAAAGCCAAAGCGAAGCAAGTTACCCCATTTAAGGGCGAAATCGACGCCCACTCACACCTCAAAGACATTGAAATGCCGACATTCATGCGCCGCGACGGCGTTGATATTGAGCTAACCGAAGAGTTTAAGCCTGCAGAACGTAAGCCCCTTAGCCGCATTGCCGCTAAGCGCTTGATTGTGGCGGAACTGGGCCGACCGCTTGAGACACATGAAAGCGAGCGCATAGCTCAGTATGGCGATTTGTTCGATGAGGACATTAGCGGCGTTGTAAGTGAGTTATTACAGCCTGCTAACCCACTGAAACTTGTGAAATAAGGATAAAACCATGAGACGAGAAATAACGATAGGCGAGGTGTTAAAACGCAATGGCATAACAAGCATGAAACTACTCCGACAGCTAAATGAAGATGGCTGCGAGGTTGGCCGTTATTCGGTACGTGCTCTCGCTAGTGACAACAAATGTCCACGCAATGCATCTGGCACCCAGATACGCCGTGCAATGGAAAAGCTGTTGGGCAATAGGGCAAAAGAGGAGGAGTTAAATACGATTTTTAGCGATCCATCAATGAAGGGGAATGATTTGGACATTCAAAAACCCGTGTTCGGGGTGATTGATTTCTTAATTAAGCATGGCATTAGCCAAAGCAAGCTAATCAATGCCCTAAAAAACCATGGCTTAAAGCTGTCGCCAGCGGCAATGAGTCAGGCATTGCGCCACAACGTATGGCCAAAAACTGTCACACAGGAGGAAATTGTAACTGCAATAAACCATGAGCTAAGCCAGTACGGCAGCAAAGAGGAACTAAGCAAGTTGTGGGATGTACGCGCTAACGGCGTGGTTCTACCAACTGATACTGCGCCTGAGACGCCCTCTGCGACTGGTAAACCCACCATTATTTTTGAGCAACCGGAGCCTGAAATGCTACATCAGAGCACGTTACGCCACTTTAAATTGTCTCGTCATCCTTTTGAGAACGAGATCCGCACGGAAGCGGACTTATTTATGAGCCAACAACAAACCTTGCTACGCGAGGCCATGGTGCAAGCCAGCCTTGGCGGCAGCATTCTTGCCGTGATTGGTGAGTGTGGTGCGGGTAAGTCAGAAGTCCGTAAGGGCTTTTTAGAGTACATCCACCGCAACCACCCTGAGCTGTTTGTGATTGAGCCAACGGTCATCAATAAAAAGCGCTTAACGGCGGAAATGATTTTTGATGCGCTGGCTGAAGAGCTGCAGATCAATAACCTGCCCGTTGGGCTTGAGCGCCGTGCTCGTAAGGTTGAAACCGCGCTTAAACGCAGTGTTAAAGCTGGCAACAAGCATGTGCTGGTGATTGAGGAAGGCCACGATTTATCGAACGAAGTGCTTAAGTACTTGAAGCGTATCTGGGAGTTAACAGACGGCTTTAACCGCTTAATCAGCATCGTGTTAATTGGTCAGCCTGAGCTGGCGCAGAAGCTATCGCCTTCTAATTACGACATTCGTGAGTTTGCTCGCCGCTGTAACGTGATGACAGTGCCGCCATTGGCGCGTGGCATTACCGATTACATTGCTCATAAGTTTGCTTGTTGCAATGTGAACTACTTGAGCGTGATTGAGACTGACGCGATTGACGAGCTGCGTAGCCGCTTACAAGCCAAGGTGAGCTATGGCCTAGCAAGCCGCGCCGACGAGCACCAGGACATGAGTTACCCGCTAACGGTTAATAACTGGCTGGTGAATGCGATGAACATGGCGGCAAACCTGGGTGAGCCTGTGGTTAGCGCCGACATCATTAAGGAGCTGAAATGATTGCAAGTAATCAACAAGTGTTAAACCAGCTTGAAACGGCAACGCGCTGCGCCGCTGTGCTTGATAAGCGCGGCGTGGCAATTAAAGCCATCGACATTAAGGGCCGTCGGCCAGCAATAGAAGTAGACAACTGCAATGCACTGCGCCAGTTCAAGCCAGCAGTACATGCAATTGAGAACGTCAACGGCCAACGCAATGAAGTGCTAACAACTGAGGTTTACGGCGCTGAAGTGTTCTGGTCAAAGCCTGTGGAGCTGTAGGGGGAGTTATGTGCAACTGTTTTGACGAGAACCTAGCTCGGGTAACAGAGCATTTAAAAGACAGAATCAGCGGAGAATTTACCGAGTTTGAAGCTGATTGGAAAGACCAGTCATTCTTCCTAGACGGTAAGAAACACGTACCCGTTAATCCAAAAATTAAATATAGCTACCGCCTTAAGAAGAAAGATGGGACACCGCGAGCAAACAAAACTAATCACGAAGTATCTATGGTTGCTCGCTACTGTCCTTTCTGTGGCGAGGATACTCAAGCAGATGAGGCTGATTAGGGGCAGATATGAAATACGGTGAAATAAGCAGTTTTGATGTTACAGCAACATGCCCGTTCTGTGACGAACAAACAGAGGTGACACGGAGTGAGTTAGCAAACAATGACATTGTTTGTATGCACTGCGACGAATCATTCAAAGTAATTTTAGACGAGTAGGAAAACAATAATGAATAACGTACCTGAGGGTTATAAGCGCGACGCCAAAGGCAATTTAGTGGCAATGGACAACATTGCACCGTTAGATTTAATCCGCGATGAAGTGGTAATTGGGTTAATCAAACTGGCTGAAGAGCAGCAAGACGAGCTGCGCGACTTCAAGCTGTCAATGATGACCGCATTCAACGACTTTGTTGAGCTATCGGCCCAGGAATACAACACCAAGCTTGGCGGTAAGAAAGGCAACATCACACTTCACAATTTTGACGGCACCATGCGCATTCAGCTGGCCGTGAGCGAGCAGCTGCGCTTTGACGAGCGCTTGCAAGTCGCTAAGCAACTGATTGATGAGTGCATCCACGATTGGTCGGACGGCGCTAACGATCGCATTCGCACCTTGGTTGAGCATGCATTCCAGGTGGATAGTGAGGGCAAGGTTTCTACCGCTCGCATTATGGGCTTGCGCAAGCTGGATATGGACGATACGCGCTGGGATAAAGCGATGAAAGCGATTGCTGATTCTATCCAGGTGACTGATAGCAAGTCTTATATTCGCTTCTACAAACGCCGTGACCTCGACAGCGCTTGGGAGCCTATCTCACTTGATATTGCAGCGCTATAAGGAGGCTGGAATGGCTAAACCGACTAAACCTAAGTCATGGTATATCAAGATGATCCATATCGGTAAAAACAAACTGATGATGGATGATCAAAGCTATCGCGCAAATTGTGTAGCTTTAACTGGCAAGGCTTCATGCCTAGATATGACCACTGCAGATTTAGCTAACGTGCTTGAGTTCATGAAGTCGAAAGGCTTTAAGTTCAAAGCAACTAAGGCTAAAGCGACAAAGGACAAGCAGCCAACGCCGCTTGATAAGCTGCGCTCTGTTTGGATCAGCATGAGCCGTGGTGGCTTCCTTAAAGATGGTAGCGATGCGGCTTTGAATAAGTGGTGCCAAAGTCAATCAAAGCGCCTGAACGCTGGTGAACCTGTGGTCAAACTTGAGTGGCTAACACCGCGTATGGTTCATGCGCTGATTGAGCAGCTAAAAAAGTGGCACATGCGTATGTTGACCGATGCAATCCGCGCCAACTTCAAGTTAGCGATGCAGTTAAGCCAGGAAAGCGCGCTAACACCTGAAGCTTATGAGGAGTTTTTGGGCTATGCCAATGGTCTACTCATTCCTGATGGCTATAGCGATTTGCTGGCGCTGCATGAGACGTTTGCGGCGATCGTATCGTCAACCAAAAACAAGGCTGTAAATAAGTAGTGGTATTGGCCCTACTTATATATAAGTGGGGCCAGCTTTAATCGGGAGGCATCAATGAGTTCTAAAGAGCGTTCGGCGGCACTGTTAGTTGAGATGATCAGCAATCTCGAAGCGTTGCTAATAAAAGAAGGGTTAGAGCAAGAAGATGCCACGCGTGTTGCTCAAGAAACCGTTGACCAGGTTCGCAAGGACTTCGGCGGTGAGCAGTTCTACTTTCCTCGTGGTGATAGCCTGGATGTCAGCCTGTCACATCATAAAATCTACGCTAAGTTTCGTGGCCACAATCATGTCGAGCTAGCAAAAGAGTTTAACGTGAGCGTGACCCATGTTTACCGCATCGTCAAAACCATCACAGACCTAGAAAAAGCTCGCCGCCAACCTGAGTTATTTTAACCAGTTTTAAGCAGCGAGCCTGTTTTCACTATTTGAAACACCTTTTAATATGCTGTTCCATCTATTTCCACCAGTTCCCGCCTAATCCCGATATATTCGCACACTTACTGGTATAGTTTTCTCTCTCTAGATCACTCAGCAACAAAAAAACCGCCATGCAGGCGGTTTTTTTAATCCTAGGCAGTGGTCTTTATAGACCTGCGTCTGCGCGTAGGATTTCAGCTTTGTCAGTTTTCTCCCAAGGGAACTGGTTACGACCAAAGTGACCGTATGCTGCAGTTTCTTGGTAGATAGGACGAGCAAGATCTAGCATAGCCGTTAGACCATAAGGACGTAGCTCGAAGTGCTCACGTACTAACTTAATAAGTATGGCTTCTGATACCTTACCAGTACCGAAAGTTTCGATGCTGATAGATGTTGGCTCAGCAACACCAATTGCGTAAGAAACTTGGATTTCACAGCGATCAGCAAGACCAGCTGCAACAATGTTCTTAGCAACATAACGTGCTGCGTATGCGGCACTGCGGTCAACTTTTGATGGGTCTTTACCAGAGAATGCGCCACCACCGTGACGTGCCATACCGCCGTAGGTATCAACAATAATCTTGCGACCAGTTAGACCACAGTCACCTACAGGGCCACCGATAACGAAACGGCCAGTTGGGTTGATGAAGAACTTCGTATCTTTGTTTAACCATTGAGATGGTAAAACTGGCTTGATGATGGTTTCCATCACGCCTTCGATTAAGTCGTCTTGTGAGATTTCTTCTTTGTGCTGAGTTGAAAGCACAACTGCATCAATACCCACAATCTTACCTTCATCATATGCAAAGGTAACCTGGCTTTTCGCATCTGGGCGTAACCAAGGAAGTGTGCCATCTTTGCGCACTTCAGATTGACGCTTCACTAATTGGTGAGCGTAAGTAATAGGTGCAGGCATTAATACATCAGTTTCATTGCTTGCATAACCAAACATTAGACCCTGGTCACCCGCGCCTTGCTCGGCTGGGTCGGCACGGTCAACACCTTGGTTGATGTCTGGAGACTGTTTACCAATCGCGTTTAAAATAGCGCATGAGTCAGCATCAAAGCCCATGTCTGAGTGGGTGTAGCCAATTTCGCGAACGGTTTTACGGGTAATTTCTTCGATATCAACCCAAGCAGAAGTGGTCACTTCGCCACCCACTAATACCATGCCTGTTTTGACATATGTTTCACACGCAACGCGAGCTTTAGGATCTTGCTCAAGGATTGCGTCTAGTACCGCATCAGAGATCTGATCGGCGATTTTATCTGGATGACCTTCTGATACAGACTCAGAGGTGAACAAGTGCTTTGCCATAGTCGGAAATTCTCGTTTTAAATCATTTGAACGTGTAGAGGTATCTACATCTAGACGTCTATTCTAGATTAATTTAACAATGATGACACCCCCTCTATACGAATAAATCCTGAGAATTGTGCAATGGTGCATAAAAATTAAATTAAGCCAAAACAGCGTTTTAGTAGCAGGCTGAATAAGTCTTTGTTCTACAAGCGTTAGTGTTTTTGTTAACGGGACGTATCAATGTGAGTGTGCGAGAAAATAAACAATGTAAATTTTGTCTTTGTGGATAAATGGCTAAATTTGGTAATTATTAGTTTACAGCCTTGGACATTAGTTGGGGTTAGAGCGTTGGTTGGATTTAGAGCTCTAGGTGGTCTTCGAGTATTGGTTGGCTTTTAAGCGTTGCCAACTAATCCAGTGATTATGGTTTTGGACAGGCGTTACTGGGTGCTAATAAACCTTAACCCAGGATAGTAAATAACCTGAACCCTGGAAAATAAATCGGTTTCTAACGGCTATTTTTGTCCGTCTCTTAGCAAAAGAGGGCGTTAAAGATACTTGCAACAGACTAGCGATTGACGCGTAGCTTTTCCTTGAACTAAACAAAACTATCTCGTTAGAAATATTAAGCTGGGTATAGCACCATTCTAGAGCGTTATTGACACTTCCTTATCCTGAACTCAGGTCAATGAATAAAGCCCCTTCGCTTCAGCCCTGTATTATTGTTCCTCTAACAGACCCTAGCTATTTAGTCAGTGTTTTTTGGAGTAAAAGCTCTGCATTTCAAAGCAAGTGTTAGCTATTTTGTTAACGGGAACGATTGCCAAACTGCCTTTTCTTTATTCAAACTTTTAATTTTCTACTAAATTTAAAAATGATTTATAACAGCGAGTTATCTCTTGTGTTCGGTTTGCTTTTCGCTTGTCATAATAAAATCATGTTTAAATAATGTTGCAAACCAAATTGTTGGGTGCTAACTTTTGTAACAGCTAAATGTTACCGATAACAATTTGGTGTTATAAAGTGATTTTGATGTACGCTTTCAGATTATGTCGGTTGAGATAAAAAACATAAAAACTCAATAATGACCTAGCCCTGTGGGGGGGATATGAAAAAAAGTACAAGACTAAGCCCTAGCATAGCTGCGCTTGCAGTTGCGTCTGCTTTAGGCACGATTTCAATGGCACATGCGCAAGATGCAACCGATCAAGCTCAAGCTGACGAGCCAATGGAAGTGATTGCGGTAAAGGGTATTCGTAGTAGTTTGTCGCGCGCTCAAGATATCAAGCGTACATCTGATGGTGTAGTTGATGCGATTTCTGCTGAAGATATGGGTAAATTCCCAGATACCAACCTAGCTGAATCGCTTCAGCGTGTTACTGGTGTGTCGATTGATCGTAAAAACGGTGAAGGTAATCAGGTTACTGTGCGTGGTTTTGGCCCAAGCTTTAACTTGGTGACCTTAAATGGCCGTAGCATGCCGTTTGCTGACTCGCCAAAGCAAGAAGGCGCGGGTGGCACACAAAACCGTAGCTTCAACTTTGACCAAATCTCCTCAGAGTCAGTCACTGGCGTCAATATTTATAAAACGGCTAAAGCTGATATCGCATCGGGCGGTATTGGTGCTACGGTCGATATTCAAACCGCTAAACCATTTGATTATGGTGAGTTCAAATCCGCATTTAGCGTAAAAGGCAATGCAGACACTTCCGTTGATAAGGGCAGTAGCGTCACACCTGAATTTTCTGGCTTGGTGAGTGATGTATTTCTTGACGGCAAGTTAGGTCTGTTGGCAGCCTACTCATACTCTCGCCGTGATTCCGGGCAAGAAATCATTGCGTCAGACGGTTGGTTACGTCAAACGGCGGGTAACTGTGAGCTTGGCTTTACCACCTCAATTGATAACTGTGGCGGCAATGTAATTGATGACAGTGCTAGCACTAACCCAAATGGCACCATTTGGTTACCGCAGAACTTCAATATGGACTTTAGTAACCACGAACGTGTGCGTCAAAATGCGCAATTTGTGGTGCAGTTTGCGCCAAACGACAACATTGTCGCTTCGCTTGATTACTTCTTATCTGACTACCAAAACACGGTAGAGCGTTACCAAACCGCGCACTGGATTGGTAACTGGGTTCAAGGCGCAACCGATGCCAATGGTACTATTGCCAAAATTCACAATGGCGCTGGTGGTACCGACTTTATTGGTTATTACGATGAGCTAGAAACCCTTAACGACTCAATTGGTTTTAACCTAGATTGGCAGCTAAGCGACAACCTAAAAGCCAACTTTGATTATCACCATTCTGTGTCGCATGCTCAGCCAGATGGCAATTTATCTGAAAAGTCGATTTTACTGACTAACGCAGATTTTTTCTGTGCTACTTCAGACCAATGTTATGCAGGCCAGTTCACCCTTGATTACAGTCAGGGTACGCAGCTGCCTATCTTAAACGACCCTGCACAAATGGCGGAGCATGGTTTCGATGGTTTAATTCACCACCTTTATGATGCTCATGGCACGCCGTATGAAGGGCTCAACCCTTACGATCCTCGCGTGGTACGTGGCAACTTGGTCATTGGCCGTGGTAACGAAGTAGAAAACACCATTGATCAGTATCAACTTGACTTTGAATGGGTTAACGACAGTGATGACGCGCTGGCAAGCATCAAGTTTGGTGCAGGCTATGTTGACTTCCAGTACGACACCACATGGCGCATGAATTTCACTGGTATTGCGGGTTATACGCCAAATGCTGATGATTTAACGCTAGTTGAGCGCGGTGATGTGGGCAGTGCATTCTCAGGGCATCAATCGCTATTTAGCCACTTCTACCAGTGGGATGTCGCTAAGATGTATTCAGAGCTTGAGCAAGCAGGCTTTAGCTTTAACCCTGAGGTTTACAACAAAGTAAACGAGGCGACGACTTCAGCGTATGTACAGTTTAACTTCCAATCTGATTTTAACGGCATGCCGCTAAATGTTGTGACTGGCGTGCGTTATGAACAAACCGATGTGACGGGTACCACGAATCAGGTAACACCTTATGCACTGCGTTACGTAAGCTTAACTGAGCTACGTTCACAGTTTGATGATGTACCTGTATATGGTGAAACCACAATTGATGGTGATTACGCCTACTTCTTACCAAATCTGGATGCCAGTATAGAAGTGTATGATGACGTGATTGCGCGTTTCTCGGCTGGTCGTAGTTTAACCCGTAATGACTTAACGGCGCTGCGCCCAGCGGTGAGTCTAGCTAACTCTCGCCCAAACGGTCCTTACCTAGCTTACCAAGGTAACGCGAACCTGAAGCCTTATGTCTCTGACAACTTAGACCTGTCGCTAGAGTGGTACTACGCGCCGGGTAGCTATGCCTCGATTGGTTACTTTAAAAAGTGGGTTGATAACTATATTGCTAACGAAACCACCTCAGGTCCGTTATACAACGCTGATGGTGTCGCGTACACCGACCCTAGCCAAGGCGATTTAGCGGCAGCAGGTTGTAATGCAAATGGTGAAGATGTACCAGCTTGTGATGGCACTAACGTACCTAATTCACCAATTATTGATTGGCAGATCACGACACCGGTTAACCGCGAGTCTGCAGAAGTTGACGGTTTCGAGATTGCAGTGCAGCACCTGTTTGATGATACCGGCTTTGGTGTACAAGCTAACTTCACTTATGTAAATGGTGATATTGAGTACGACATTTATAAAACCGAGCGCCAAACCGCGCTTACCGGTTTGAGTGACTCTGCGAACCTGGTTGCCTTTTATGAAAACTACGGCTTCCAGGCACGTTTGGCCTACAACTGGCGTGATAAGTTCTTATCGAGCACAGATCAACTCCGTGCGCCTGATGAGCCGATTTTCACTGAAGAGTACGGCCAGCTAGATGCCAATGTGAGTTACGACATCAACGACAACTTCACTGTGTTTGTTGAAGGTTTGAATCTTACTGATGAGTCACTGCGTATGCATGGCCGTTTTGAGAATCAACTTGTTAGCGCACAGTCATTTGGCCCCCGATTCAGCTTCGGTGTTCGAGGTAGCTTCTAAGTCATGAGCTAATGCTACAAAGCCGCTCCGGCCAAGGTTGGAGTGGCTTTTTATTGGCTTTTCCTTGCTAATTATCATTCCAAAAAAAAAGTATAACATTTTGTTGTTACCGGTAACATCTGTGTGCTAGTTTAGTGTTAAATCAATGTTACGGTTGCATCGGTGTAAGGAGCTGACGTGTTTTTAGGAATCGATTTAGGTACCTCTTGTATCAAACTGATTGTGATGGGTGACACTGGGCGTGTCACAGCAACAAAGAGCGTTGCGTTAGAGGTGTCTCGTCCTCAAGCGCTTTGGTCTGAGCAATCACCACAAAGCTGGGTTGACGGCCTGTATCAGGCGATGGACAAGCTGGCATACGACAAAGCACTCGATGGTCTTCAGGCAATTGGCTTATCAGGGCAAATGCATGGTGCAACCTTGTTAGACACTCAGGGCAAAGTACTTCGTCCAGCTATTTTGTGGAACGACGGTCGCAGCGCTGAGCAGTGTCAGCAAATAGAGCAATTAGTCCCTAACGCCAGACAGATTTGCGGTAATCAGGTGATGCCTGGTTTTACTGCACCAAAGCTGCTGTGGACCAAACAATTTGAGCCGGCAGTGTTTGAACAAGTGGATAAGGTATTACTGCCAAAAGATTATTTACGTTATGAGCTAACTGGTGAATTTGCCTCAGACCTATCTGATGCGACAGGCACAGTATGGACAGACGTTGCCAAGCGTGACTGGAGTGATGAGCTGCTAGCGGCGACAGGCCTGAGTCGCGAGCACATGCCAAAGCTATATGAAGGCAGTGAAATTACCGGTTTCCTCAAGACTGAGCTTGCTCAGCGTTGGGGCATTAAATCGGTGCCGCTGGTTGCAGGTGCAGGAGATAACGCTGCTGGTGCTATTGGTGTTGGCATCATCAAACCAGAACAGGCGATGTTATCGCTAGGTACTTCAGGGGTGTACTTTGCGGTGTCTGATGGTTACCACGCTAACCCAGATCAAGCCGTGCACAGTTTTTGTCATGCGCTGCCAAACACCTGGCATCTTATGTCTGTGGTATTGAGCGCTGCCTCATGCCTTAGCTGGTTAGCCCAGTTAACTGCAACTTCAGTGGCTGATTTATTACTTGAGCTACAGGCGCACAAACAACCTCTTAGTGATGAAGTGATGTTCTTGCCTTATTTAAGTGGTGAGCGCACTCCCCACAACAATCCTTACGCAAAAGGCATGTTTTTTGGCATGAGCCATAGCACTAGCCGTGCAGACTTGACCAAGGCCGTACTTGAAGGCGTGGGATATGCCTTTGCCGACGGAGCCGACAAATTACATGACTCAGGCGTGATGCCAGCTGAGGTATCGCTGATTGGTGGCGGGGCTAAAAGTCCGCTATGGCGACAAATGCTTGCCGATATTTTGGGGCAAAACCTAGTGTACCGAGAAAGCGGTGACGTTGGCCCAGCGCTAGGCGCAGCAAGGTTAGCTCAGTTAGCTGTTACTGACGCCAGCATCGATGATGTGTGTCCAGTACCAACGCTGCTTGGTGAATATCAAGCTGATCAAACGCGCTATGAACGTCACCAATTACGCCGAATTAAGTTCAGCGAGCTATATCAGCGAACCAAAGATTTACTTTAACGAATAACAAGGTGCGGCGCAGCACCGCAGATAAGATTACCTGGAGGAAACAATGAGCGAATTTTTTACTGGGATTGACAAAATTCGATACGAAGGCCCTGAATCAACTAATCCGTTAGCGTTCCGTTACTATGACGAAAACCGTGTGGTGCTTGGCAAAACCATGAAAGAGCATCTGCGTTTTGCCGCATGTTACTGGCATAACTTCTGCTGGAATGGTTTCGATATTTTTGGTGCTAATACCTTTGACAGGCCATGGTTGGAATCTGGTGATGCGCTAGAGCGTGCCAAGCAAAAAGCCGATGTGGCTTTTGAGTTCTTTAGCAAACTTGGTGTGCCTTATTACTGTTTCCATGATGTGGATGTTGCGCATGAAGGTAACTCAATTAGTGAGTATTTGGCTAACTTCGCGGCGATGGAAGAGGTGCTAGCTCATAAACAAGAGCAAACCGGAATGAAGCTTCTTTGGGGCACTGCGAATCTGTTTAGCAACAAGCGTTATATGTCGGGTGGCGCAACTAACCCAGATCCTGAAGTCTTTGCTTATGGTGCAACTCAAGTGTGTACGGCGCTGGATGCAACCAAGCGCCTAGGCGGCGAAAACTATGTACTGTGGGGCGGCCGTGAAGGCTATGAAACACTACTTAACACAGACCTTAAAAAAGAGCGCCAGCAGTTTGCCCGCTTCCTAGCAATGGTGGTGGAGCACAAACACAAAATTGGTTTTACCGGTGACTTGTTGATTGAGCCAAAGCCGCAAGAGCCAACTAAACATCAGTATGACTATGACACGGCAACTGTGCACGGCTTCTTATGTCAGTACGGGCTTGAGAAAGAGTTTAAAGTCAACATTGAAGCAAACCATGCCACACTCGCTGGCCACTCATTCCATCATGAAATTGCCAATGCCTTTGCACTTGACGTGTTTGGCTCAATTGACGCTAACCGTGGTGATCCACAGCTGGGTTGGGATACGGATCAGTTCCCAAATAGCGTGGAAGAAATGACCCTGATCATGCATGAGATCCTTAAGGGCGGTGGCTTTACCAATGGTGGCTTCAACTTCGACACTAAAATTCGTCGTCAAAGCATTAACCCAAATGATCTATTCCATGGGCATATTGGTGGCATGGATACCATTGCCGTGGCGCTATTAAAAGCGGCTGATATGTTTGAAGAAGGCAGCTTGTCACGCAATGTAGCTAGCCGTTATGCCAATTGGGATGGTGAGCTTGGGCAGCGTATCTTGTCTGGTAAAGTCGATTTGGCAGGTTTAAAAGACTACGCCACTGCTAGCAAGCTTGATCCGCAACCAGTTAGTGGAGAGCAGGAACGTTTAGAAAATTACGTTAACCGTATCATTTTCTAATTGCACGTTCCGTCACATGGTACTGACAATCCTCAAACTAGGTAGGTCGCTAGATATTGTCAGTATCATGATTTGAAGGTGATGTAAGTAAAAATGCTGGCATGATTAGGGCCTGTTGATCTTTGCTGATTAGAATTTGTTCGAATTAAAAGCACTTTAATCGCGGCGCGAGCGATGATGTCTAGTCACCTAAACAAACTCGCTTGCAACAATGAGTAAAGTGCTTTTAAACGAATCGTTCCGGCAGCGCTTGTTGTCATTTCTACTGTGTTAACGACTTATCATGTGGAACAACCACACATCAAAGTCGTTGCCTTGTATAAATTTCCAACAAGCAGCTGCAAAAATAATCTTGAAAGGTCAGCAGGCCCTATAGCCAGCATTTTGACCAAGTTGTACATTTTTCCTTAGCCGTTAACTCGTTTAACGGTTTTTTTATCTGTAAATCAGGCTGCTAGTTCAGGTTAGATTAGGAGGCAAGGATGACGGACAAACTTTCGTCTAGCTGGGTCATTGCATTTGTTGTGTCATTGGGTGGGTTTATCTTTGGCTTTGACGCCTCTGTTATCTCAGGGGTGATTGGCTTTGTCGAGCAAGAGTTTAATTTAACCAGTTGGCAGCAAGGCTTTGTAGTTAGTGCACCGACACTCGGGGCGATTTTGGCAAACTTTGGCGCAGGGTATTTTAGCGATCGCTTAGGGCGCAAACCTGTGTTGATCATCATTGCCATCTTATATTCCATCTCAGCGCTGCTATCCGCCTTTGCTTTTAGCTACAGCATGTTAGTGCTTGCTCGCTTTATTGGCGGTTTAGCCTTTGCGTCATTAATTTTAGGGCCCTTGTATATTGCCGAGATCTCTCCTGCGGCCAAACGTGGGCGTTTTGTTTCCCTTAATCAGCTCAATATTATGATTGGTTTTAGCGCCGCCTATTTTGCTAACTACTTCATACTTAAGCTGGCTCAAGTGGATGTTTACCTACTTGATTTAGTTAACTTTAAACAGCACATTTGGCGCTGGATGTTAGGTATTGAAGCCGTGCCTGCCATTATCTACGCGTGTTTGCTTGCCTTTGTGCCGCGTAGCCCAAGGTGGCTAGTGTTAAATAACCGTCCAAAAGAAGCGAAACAAATCCTAGCCAGGATGATGCAGCCAGAGGAGGCTCAGCGTCAGTGGCAAGAGATCAGCGCCAGTCAATGTAGTGAGCAACTACCGTTAAAGTTGGGGTTGTCTAAGGTGTTTAGCAGCAAAATGCGCATGGTATTAACCATAGGTTTGCTGGTGGGCATTATTCAGCAGATCACTGGTATCAATGCGGTGTACTTCTATGCGCCTACTATTTTTGAGCAAACCGGTATTGGTAAAGATGCAGCGTTTGCTCAAGCCGCGATGGTCGGTGTAGTCAACTTGGTGTTTACTATCATCGCTATGTTATTGATAGACCGTTTAGGTCGTAAACCCCTGATGATAATAGGCTTAATTGGGGTGACTGTGAGCATGTCGGTCTGTGCTTACGGTTTCTCACAAGCACAATACGACCCGAGGCTGATCCTTGGGGGGATTTTAGGTTTTGTTGCTTCATTTGCCATTTCTCTTGGACCTGTAATGTGGGTGCTGCTGTCAGAGATTTTTCCCAATAATATTCGTGCGTTAGGGATTGCCGTGGTTGGCGTGATTAATAGTGTCGTCAGTTATATCGTGCAGCTGTTATTTCCATGGCAGCTTGAGTATCTCGGTGCCAGTGTCACCTTTGCAATATATGCAGGTTTTGCCTTAGTGGGTTTGTTACTTGTAAGCCGAATCTTACCTGAGACACGCGGCGTATCATTGGAGCAGTTAGAGCAACGGTTGACTCGCGAGCAGGCTTACGCCTAAGGAATAAATATGAAACAACTAAATTGGGGAATTATTGGAGCAGGGCGCATTGCCCAGCAGTTTGCTGCAGATATAGCCTTAGTCGATAACGCTCATCTATATGCCATCGCCGCGCGCGAACTTAGTCGAGCGCAAGCCTTTGCTGCTGACTATCAAGCAGAGCAGGCCTATGGCAGTTACGAGCAGTTGCTTGACGATCCTAAATTGGATGCCGTGTACATTGCCACGCCCCATAACTTGCACTTTGAGCAAGCTAAGGCGGCAATTTTGGCAGGAAAATCAGTATTATGTGAAAAGCCATTTACCATATCGCCCCTTGAAGCGCAGACTTTATTTGAGCTAGCACAGCGTGAGCAAGTCTATTTGATGGAAGGCATGTGGACCTACTTTTTGCCAGCAATTCAAAAAGCGAAAGCTTGGGTCGAGCAAGGGCGTATTGGTAAGTTACGCCATATTAAAGCTGATTTTGGTTACCCTATTGAGTATCACCCTAGACGCCGCGAGTATGATGTTAATCTAGCAGGCGGCGCTTTGTTTGAAATGGGCATTTATCCTATCGCGCTCACCCACCTATTTTGCAAACAAGCACCGCAATCGCTGCAAGTGGACAGTACATTGGCGCAAAATGGCGTTGAAGATGATGTATGCAGTTTGCAGCGCTTCGGGGATGTCAAAGCGATGCTAGGTACATCATTTAAATGTCGTTTAGGTAATAAGGCTTATCTGATTGGTGAGCAAGGCTATATTGTTATTCCTGACTTCTTTCGCGCCAGTGAATGTGCACTATATCAGATTGATGAATGTCTCGAAGAGTTCAGTGCGCCTCATCAAGGCCACGGCTTTGAGTATGAAATTGCTGCTGTTACCGATGAAATCCTGCAAGGTAAGCTCACCTGCGCTGTGGTGACTCCTGAGGATACGCTGGCATTTCAGCAACGAATTGCTGAAATGCGCGCGCTGTGTTTGTGTTAGGTTTCTGGTTAAGTATGCGCTAGGTTTGAACTGAATAGTATCTAGGCATTGATGCAATAAGCCCAGATGAGTGAGTAAACTCGTCTGGGCTTATGTTTTTGAGGGGAGGGTAGTTCAGAGCAGTCGATTCAGGCTGTGAATGACATTGGCTTTGTTTTCGGTACTAACCTCTAACCTCAATCGTTTCGCTGGTGGAAAAGCGGTAACGCATATTGCGATAAACGCATATGTCAGTGATGTCTTCTGGGGTTCCCTGAGGCGCGCTGCGGTAATTAGTCGACACGCGGTACTTGCCAGTGACAGGTGTGACCTTATGCCAGCAGTGGCCGTGCAGCAACACTAGAGTGCCGGCCTTAGGCGTTAAGGTGACCACATCATCCTCGGACATAGGTTGCGCATTGCTTGGTAATAATCCGGCTTTATGGCTGCCTGGCATGACTTGAGTCAGTCCGCCTGTGTGCTCGCTAATATCCATGGTGTAAACCAAGCGATTCAAATTAAATTGCTCAGGGTTTTCTGGTGGGCAGTCTTGGTGCCAGGCCTGGCCTTTAGTGCCTTGTTTGGAAAACATCACCATGGAGTATTGGGAATACCAGTCGTCGCCGAGTATGGCTTTGGTCAATTCACTCAGCAAAGCGTGGCGATTAACTTCGCTAAACAGGGCTACGCCTTCACGCTCAGGAAACCAGGGGATAACCTCGGTATCAGCTTGGCTGAGAAACTCATCGTTATGTAAGAATTCTGGGCTCATACCAAAATGATCGAGGATCGCTTCATTGCAGTCTTGCATCAGTTGTTTATCAAAAAAGTTATCTAGCACTAAATAACCATCACGTTGAAACTGCGCGACTAATTGTTGGATATCCATCACTGTCCCCTTGTTATTCGGCTTGAATCCACTTTTGTGGATTACTGATTTGTTCTAACCATTTTTGCTGTATGTATGGATTTGCTTGAACGCGCGAGTCGCCCCAGTTACCGTTGCGGCAGTCATCATTGGGTGGACTGGCATCCTCGGCGCAGTGCCACATACCTTGGGTTTCCCAGTGGGTATTGATATAGGCAAGTGCTCGTATTACGTCTTGGTTGGCGTAGATAAAGTCGAATAGGGGTTGATACCAGTCTTGCCAAAGCTGCTCGGCGCTTATTGGTTTTTGGGTGTTTTTCTGAATATAGCTGTGGGTCAGAGCGCCCGTTCGGTAGGCTTGCGGCGCAGCCTCTGCAATCAAAATAGGTTTTTGTTTGTGACGGGCGAACTGCAAGATTTGTTGCTGAGCAAAGTCGGGGGTATATGGCGGAGTGTATGCCCATTGCTTTAGGTCGCGGTAGAACACCGACACACCAATCCAGTCAACATACTCATCGCCTGGATACCAATCATTTAAATGGTTTTTGTTGTTAAAGCTGTATTGCGCCCTATTGTCGCCAGCTATCGTTGGATCTGGCCAGGCTGCGCTTTGCCATACGGTGGCTACATTATCTAGGTTGCGCTTATTGAGGTGACTGGCAACACGTTTAAAGGCTTGCTTATAGCTGCTAGGTGAATAGCAGTTCCATGGGCCGTCAAACTCGTAGCCAATGCGTAAAAACACTTGTCTTGGGGCAAGGCTTGTGAGGTAGTCAGCAAGCTTAGCGATTGAGGCATCATAGGCGCCTGATGCAATATTCTCGCTGTGGTTAACGTCGTTACAGCTATCGAACGCAAGACCAATGGCTAACGCTGCCTTAGGTGCTTTACTGAGTGTTTTGCTAAATGATACTTCGCCAGAATTCCAATCAGCGCTTTGATAAACCGCCGGCAGCGCTATGTTGGCATCAGCGGTTTTGAGCGTGGTGTACAAGGTCACGCCTTCTAATTTGTCTTGCGGGATCGCTTGTTGATACTGGGCAATCGTGTCTGAGTCTTGGCCGACAAAAAGTAGCAGCTTATTGTCGGCGGGCAATAGTTTAGTGTGCGCGGGTAGCAAAGCCGCTTTAGCCGTATCGTTAACAGCACTGGCGACATTAGTTTTGTCTGCATGATTACTACCCACATCAATTGGCTTAGTGCTTGCGCAACTTGTCGAGACTGTCAGTAAACATCCTATCAATCCAGTAAGCTGTAACTTGGTTAGCATGGTATCCCCTTGTTATTGCCATGATTGTAAAAGCAACGATCACTTAAATCAGTGCATCATGCGCTTTTCTTACATCGACACTTTTCGCTTCGATATTTTTCACTTCGATATTTTTCACTTCGATATTTTTTATTTAAAAATTTCTTGTTAGCGGTAACAATTTAGCAGTGGATTTATTGCAATAGCAAGTCTAATGTTAATTATGTGTTACTGGTGGGATGGGTTTTCAAATAGAAATACGGCCAAATCTAAACCCTAAATCAAAATGAATTACTGTGTGTGTTTACGCTATTTTGTTGATTGTTAATGGTTATTTTCTATTTTGATAATGCGAGTAAAACTTTTTCTTACAATATGATGTTACAAGGGTTACTCTTGTTGCCTTGTAACATCGAATAATTCATTTATTCAATCAAGGAAATCGATTGAGATAACAATATGGCTTCAGCGAAAACCAAAAGTACCATCCAGGATGTGGCCCAATTAGCGGGCGTGTCAAAAATGACGGTGTCACGCGTGTTGAACAATGACGCTAAGGTGAGCGATAAAACCCGTGAGAAAGTGCAAAAAGCTGCAGCATCACTGAATTATTTGCCTAATATTTCTGCCAGACGCCTGGCTAGCTCAAAATCGTATTTTATAGGCCTGCTGTATGAAAACCCCAGTGAGGGTTATGTTAGCCAGTTTTTGTTATCCGCGTTAAAGAGCTGTCGTCAACGTGGTTATCACCTAGTGGTTGATGAGTGCCAAGGTAGTGAGCAAGAAAAGCTACAAATTACCCGTGACTTAGTTGAACAAACCCGTGTAGATGGGGTGATATTGTTACCGCCATTTTGTAATAACTTACAGGTACTAGCATTACTTGATGAGTTGAAGGTGCCCTATGTGCGCGTGTCACCTGATGCCAATTTAGAAGTGTCACCCTTTGTATGTATGGATGACTATCAAGCAGCATTCGACATGACAAACCACCTCATTGATCAGGGGCATCAACAGATTGGCTTTATTGTTGGCCATCAAAACCTAGGTGCCAGTCGCTTGAGGTATCAAGGCTTTTTAGATGCGATGCGCTCAGCGCAACTTGCTGTTCCGCCAAGTTTTATCGAGCAAGGGCAATTTAGCTTTAAATCAGGTTTGCAGGCAGCTGAGAATATGCTGAAACAAGATTTACGACCGACCGCGATTTTTGCCAGTAATGATGATATGGCAGCCGCTGTGGTGTCGGTGGCAAATTCATTGAGTTTACCCGTACCAGAAAAGCTCAGTGTGGTGGGGTTTGATGATACACCTCTGGCGACCACCATTTGGCCGCATCTCACTACAATTCGCCAACCCATTACTGAGATGGCTGAGCAAGCCATTGATTTGCTTACTTCTGGGCAACTTACTTTGCCGCCAAGTCAGCGCTTGTCAGATCTGCGCCATGTGATTGAGTTTCAGTTAATGCAGCGAGACTCAGTTAAGCATCTGTAACATAGAGATAAAAAGCAGCGAAGGCTGCTTTTTTTGTACCTGTATTTCTATGTGCTCAAAAGCTCAAACCGATTATCTTCACCACAAAGATGTTGACGAAATGTTATTTGTGCAATATGTTGTTTGAAGTTCAATGTTAGCGGTAACATTGGGCGTTATTACCAATTAGATTTATTGATTAGGTTTATTCACTTTAAGGACAACAGCGATGGTTAATCCTATTTTGCCCGGTTTTCACCCTGACCCAAGCATAGTGCGTGTGGGCGAGGATTATTATGTCGCTGTGTCTACATTTGAATGGTATCCGGGTGTACAAATCTATCATTCGACTGATTTGGTTAACTGGCAACTGGTTGCTCGGCCACTCAATCGCGCCGCACTATTAGATATGCGCGGCGCACCAGACTCATGCGGGGTTTGGGCTCCATGCTTAAGTTATGACAATGGCAAGTTTTACCTGATTTACACTGACGTAAAACGCTTTGATGGTAATTTTAAAGACACGCCAAACTACCTTACCTGTTGCGACACCATTGATGGTGAATGGAGTGAGCCAGTTTATTTAAATAGCAGTGGTTTTGACCCATCTTTGTTTCACGATGACGATGGTAAAAAATGGTTGCTGAACATGATTTGGGATCACCGCCCAGATCGCACCTTCTTTGGCGGCATTGTATTGCAGCAATACGATGAACAAGCTAAAGCCTTGGTTGGTGAGCGCAAACTCATTTTTAAAGGCAGTGAGCTTGGCTTTACTGAAGGGCCGCATTTGTACCGTCACAATGGCTATTACTATTTGCTCACCGCAGAGGGGGGCACTGGCTACAATCATGCCTGTACTATGGCTCGCTCAAAAAGCATTTTTGGCCCTTACGAGTTAGACCCTAATGACCATATCGTGACCTCAAAAGATGCGGCGCACCATCCGCTGCAGCGCAACGGCCATGGCGACATAGTGCAAGATGAGCAGGGCAACTGGTATTTAGTGCACCTCACCTCAAGGCCACTGGCCAACGGCCGCAGCCCACTGGGGCGCGAGTCAGCCATAGAAGCCATTCGTTACACAGATGATGGTTGGTTTAGACTTGCCAGCGAAGGGCAGTTAGCTCAGCTCACGCCGCCTGGGCTAACTAGCTCGCCTGCACGTGACTATTCGCACTATGAAGATTTCAGTGGCTCGCAACTGCCGCAAGCTTTTCAATGGCTGAGAACGCCTTATCCTGAGAATTTCTACCGTATTGCAGATAGCAAACTCATCTTAAAAGGCAAGCAGTCGCTAGGTAACAGTTTTGAGCAAGCCTTGATCGCAAGACGTCAGCAGCACTTTAATTTTACCGCGCAAACCTGCGTTAGCTTTTACCCTGACAGTTTTCAGCAGCAGGCGGGGTTAGTGTGTTACTACAACAGCCATAAATTCCATTATCTGTATTTGTCTTTTGATGAGCAACTTGGCTTTCACCTTGATGTGATGAGTTGTCTGGGCGATCAAAGCTTAAGCGCACACTTCCCTATTTTTGATGACCGCATTGCCATTGAGCGCGGCGCGAAAATACACCTGAAAGCCGTGGTTGCGGGAATGCAGCTAGAGTTTGCCTACTCGCTTGATGGGAATACATGGCACAGCGTCGCTAAGCTTGACTACAGCATTATTAGCGATGAAGCAGGAAAAGGTGAGGGAGCGAACTTTACCGGCGCCTTTGTTGGCATGTGTTGTCAGGATTTAACTGGGCGTGATTTCGAAGCCGAGTTTGATTACTTCAGTTATCAAGAAGATCACGCATAGCGGTGCACAGTATCTAAAAAAACAATAACAAAGGTATACCAATGCTAACTGTCAGAGAAAAGGTTGCTTATGGCCTAGGGGACACCGCCAGCAATATTGTATTTCAGGTTGTCGTCAATTTTATGGTGTTCTTCTACACCGACGTATTTGGCATTTCCGCTGCGGCTGCAGGTACTTTAATGTTAGCCGTGCGCATGCTAGATGCCGTGACCGATCCTGTGATGGGTGGGCTTGCTGATCGCACCCGCTCTCGCTTTGGTCGCTATCGTCCTTACTTACTGTATTGTTCAATTCCTTATGCCATTTTGGCCGTGCTTGCTTTTAGCACGCCTGATCTATCAGAGAATACCAAGTTAGTTTATGCCTATGTAACTTACGCAGCCTTGATGACAGTTTATACCGTTATCAATATTCCTTATGCGGCCTTGGGTGGTGTGTTGTCAGATGACCCTAAAGAGCGCGCCTCGATTCAGTCTTATCGGTTTGCACTGGCGATGACTGGCGGCGCAATCGTCACGGCGTTGACCTTACCTATGGTTGAATACTTTGGCAATGGTGATGAAGCTTATGGCTTTACTATGGCGCTAGGCGTGTTATCTGCCTTTGCTGTTGTGTGCTTTCTAGTTTGCTTTGCCTTTACCAAAGAGCGTACTGAGCAAAATACTAGCCGCAGTCAAGTTACTGCCAGTATGTGGCAAGATCTCGCGTCACTTAGACATAACGAGCAGTTTTTAATGTTACTGGGTGCAGCGTTTTTCTTGTTAGTGCTGGTGTCGATGCGTGGCGCGGTTGCGCCCTATTATGTGACTTACTTTTTAGGTCGTGAAGACTTAGTCAGCACCTTTATCACCTCGGGAATGTTGGCCTCGTTAGCGGGTGCGTTGGCGACCATGTGGTTGAGTCAGCGAGTATGTAAAGTAAAGCTATTTCATTGGGGGACGCTAGGCATCATAGTGTTCCATGCGCTGATGTATTTTGTGCCAGCCGATCAGCTGTTGCTTTGTTTTGCATTAATGATGATTGCACAGTTCTCACAAATGATTGTGGTGCCACTAATGTTCTCTATGGTGCCAGATACAGCGGACTACGGCGCGCTCAATACAGGCCGGCGGATCATGGGTATGAGCTACTCAGCCCATTTGCTGGCAATTAAGTTTGGTCTCGCCATAGGCGGAGCAACCGTAGGTTGGCTATTAAGCTACTTTGGCTATGTTGCTAATGCTGAGCAAACCCCGCATGCACTGCACGGTATCGTGCTGATCTTCACGTTAGTTTCAGCAGTGTGTGGCATTGGCGTTTATTTGAGTATGCGCAGCTACCGACTGACTGAGCAAAATATGTTGCAATTAGTCGAAGCTAACCGGTAATTGAGCTGCTTACGGTTAATCTTATTGAGGTTTGTGCGCATTAGTGGCGACAAATCGTAGATAAAGGTTAGCTAACTCAACAAACTAGGTGAAAATTTCCCAATTAGGCAAATTTAAATTTGCGTCCACTAGGGCATTTAGGCGAAAATATGCCCCCGAAAATTGCTATAGCGAAAGGATCGCCGCGCATGTCGGAGTCCTTTCTCTAGTGCTAAAGAAAATACCTCAATTCAAGCAGGAGAGAGCATGTCATCTCGTAAAGAACTCGCAAACGCTATCCGCGCTCTGACTATGGATGCCGTACAAAAGGCAAACTCTGGTCACCCAGGCGCTCCAATGGGGATGGCTGATATTGCCGAAGTGCTATGGAACGACTTCTTAAAGCACAACCCAAACAACCCTGAGTGGGTTGATCGTGACCGCTTTATCTTATCGAACGGCCACGGTTCGATGCTTATCTACTCTCTACTGCACCTAACTGGCTACGCACTGCCAATTGAAGAGCTTAAAAACTTCCGTCAGTTGCACTCTAAAACGCCAGGTCACCCTGAGTATGGTTACACCCCAGGTGTTGAAACCACTACAGGCCCACTAGGCGCTGGTATCAGTAACGCTGTTGGTATGGCGATTGCTGAGAAAACACTAGCAGCACAGTTTAACAAGCCAGGCCACGATATTGTTGACCACTTCACATATTGCTTCCTAGGTGATGGCTGTTTGATGGAAGGTATCTCGCATGAAGCTTGTTCTTTAGCAGGTACTTTAGGTCTTGGTAAGCTGATTGCTTTCTGGGACGACAATGGTATTTCTATCGACGGTGAAGTAGAAGGTTGGTTCACTGACGACACGCCTAAGCGTTTTGAATCTTACGGCTGGCACGTAATTGCTAACGTTGATGGTCACGACAGCGATGCGATTGCTAAAGCGATTGCGCAGGCGAAATCTGTAACTAACAAGCCAACGATGATCTGCTGTAAAACGACTATTGGTTTTGGTTCACCAAACAAATCAGGTAGCCACGACTGTCACGGCGCACCATTAGGTGATGCTGAAATCGCAGCGGCACGTGAGTTCCTAGGTTGGAATCATGACGCATTTGAAATCCCAGAAAACGTATACGCGGGTTGGGATGCAAAAGATGCAGGTAACACTGCAGAAAGCGCTTGGAATGACAAGTTTGCTGCTTATGAAGCTGCGTACCCAGCAGAAGCGGCTGAATACAAGCGCCGTGTAGTGACTGGTGAACTGCCAGCTGAATTTGAAGCAAAAGCTAATGCCTTCATTCAAGAGTGTCAGGAAAAAGGCGAAGCCATTGCGAGCCGTAAAGCATCACAAAATGCTATTGGCACCTTCGGTGCTATCTTACCTGAACTACTAGGTGGCTCGGCTGACCTTGCAGGTTCTAACCTAACGCTTTGGTCTGGCTCTAAAGGTATTCAAGATGACCCTGCCGGTAACTACATCTTCCACGGTGTACGTGAATTCGGTATGAGCGGTATCATGAACGGTATCTCACTACATGGCGGTTTCATCAACTATGGTGCTACTTTCATGATGTTCATGGAGTACGCGCGTAACGCAGTACGTATGTCGGCGCTTATGGGTCTACAAAACATCTTCGTATACACCCATGACTCTATTGGTCAAGGTGAAGATGGCCCAACTCACCAACCGGTTGAGCAGCTAGCTAACCTACGTATGACGCCAAACATGACTGTATGGCGCCCATGTGACGCAGCTGAAACTGCTGTTGCTTGGAAAGCAGCGATTGAAAACCGCAAAGCACCAACGTCTTTAGTATTTAGCCGTCAAGGTTTGCCTGCGCAGCAACGCAGCGGTGAGCAACTAGCAAACGTAGCTAAAGGTGCATACGTGATTGCTGATTGTGAAGGCACAGCTGACCTAATCTTGATTGCAACAGGTTCTGAAGTGCAACTAGCACTAGACTCAGCCAAAGAGCTGACTGCACAAGGTCAAAAAGTACGTGTGGTTTCTATGCCATCAACTAACGTATTCGACAAGCAAGATGCGGCTTACAAAGAGTCTGTACTTCCTGCTGCAGTAACTAAGCGCGTGGCGATTGAAGCGGCGCACGTTGATTTCTGGTACAAGTACGTTGGCTTTAATGGCGCGGTTGTCGGTATGACCACCTTTGGTGAGTCTGCTCCAGGCGGCGAGCTAATGAAGCACTTCGGCTTTACTGTTGAAAACGTAGTAAATACGGTTAAAAGCCTAGGTTAATTGCCAAGCTAAATAATCGCTAAAAGCCTTATTTTGTTAGCGACAGCTTGATGCAAATTTAGCGTTAGTCTGTATAATAGCGGCCAGCATGCAAATGCTGGTCGTTTTTTTATCTGCATTTTTACTCACTTGATGGAACGTGAATGATCCGGGTCGCAATTAATGGTTATGGTCGTATAGGCCGCTCTATTCTCCGCGCTTTGTATGAGTCGGGGTTGCGTCATCAAATTCAAATTGTCGCTATCAATGAGTTGGCAAAGCCTGAAGCTATTTGCCACCTTACCCAGTACGACACCACTCATGGCCGTTTTCAAACGCCGGTTAAGCTCAAAGACAATAATCTCGTGATTGGCGATGACGTCATTGAACTGTTCAATGAAGCAGATGCCAGCAAACTGCCTTGGCACAAGCTAGATATTGATATTGTTTATGAAGCCTCTGGCGCGCTCGCCTCGCGCAGTGACTGTGAAGCTCACGTTCAAGCGGGGGCAAAACAAGTGCTTGTAAGCCACCCATCTTCAAGCGATGTCGATGGCACTATCGTTTATGGCGTGAATCATGACTTACTCAAAGCTGAGCATACCGTGGTGTCTAACGCCTCATGTACCACTAACTGTGTGGTACCAGTGCTAAGCATTTTAGATGAGCACTTTGGGGTTAAAAGTGGTGCGATTACCACTATCCACTCTTCAATGAACGATCAGCAGGTAATTGACGCCTATCATGATGACTTGCGCCGCACCCGTGCAGCTGGGCAGTCAATTATTCCAGTAGATACTAAACTTGCCCGTGGTATTGAGCGCATTTTGCCGCACATGCAAGACATGTTTGAGGCGATTTCGGTAAGAGTGCCGACCATTAATGTTACCGCGATTGACTTGTCAGTAACCCTTGATAAACAGGTCGATATTGAAAAAGTAAACAGCGTTTTAGAGCTGGCGTCTTATGGCCGCTTTAACGGTATTTTAGGTTACACAGATGCGCCGCTAGTATCGTGTGACTTTAACCATGACCCACGTTCAAGTGTGGTTGATGGTACCCAAACCCGTGTTAGCGCTGGGCATTTGGTGAAACTATTATTATGGTGTGACAACGAGTGGGGCTTTGCCAATCGAATGTTAGACACCAGCTTGGCGATGATCCAAGCTAAACGAGCAGCCCAATAGAAAATGAATTCAAAACAAAGCGCCTTCGTTACGTCGGCGCTTTGTTATAAAAGCTTTATTTTAAAACTACGAAGGAAAGGCTAATTATGGCAATTATCAATATGAGTGACTTAGATCTGCAAAATAAGCGCGTGCTTATTCGTGAAGATCTAAACGTACCTGTGAGTGACGGCAAGGTCACCAGTGATGCACGTTTACGCGCATCACTACCAACCATCAAGCTAGCGTTAGAAAAAGGCGCTGCAGTGATGGTGATGTCGCACCTAGGCCGCCCAACTGAGGGTGAGTTCAATGCTGAGTTCTCAATGCAGCCAGTCGTTGACTACCTAAATGATGCCCTTGATTGCCCAGTGACATTAGCGAGTGAATACCTAGAGGGTGTTGAAGCAAATGTTGGCGAAGTGGTTGTTTTTGAAAACGTACGTTTCAACGTAGGTGAGAAGAAAAACGACGAAGCACTAGCTAAAAAATTAGCCGCACTTTGTGACGTATACGTAATGGATGCCTTTGGCACCGCGCACCGCGCGCAAGCATCGACTCATGGTGTTGGTCTACACGCACCAGTTGCATGTGCTGGCCCATTACTAGCTGGTGAGTTAGCGGCATTAGGCAAAGCACTAGATAACCCAGCGCGCCCTATGGTAGCGATTGTGGGTGGCTCAAAGGTATCGACTAAGCTTACGGTACTTGAAAGCCTATCAACTAAGGTTGACCAGTTAGTGGTTGGTGGCGGTATTGCCAATACCTTCGTTGCGGCGGCAGGTCATAAAGTGGGTAAGTCTTTATTTGAAGCCGATCTAGTTGATGAAGCAAAACGCTTAGTGGCCAATGCACAAAGCCGCGGCGGTGACATCCCTGTACCTACAGATGTTGTGGTTGCTGGTGAGTTTAGCCCAACGGCTGACGCAACGCTTAAGAGCGTGACTGAGGTTGCTGACGAAGACATGATTTTCGACATTGGCCCAGATAGCGCTGAAGCACTGGCTAAAATCATTGAAGCCGCTGGCACAGTAGTTTGGAATGGCCCAGTTGGTGTATTTGAATTTGACCAATTTGGTGAAGGTACTAAGCGCATCGCTCAAGCGATTGCAGACTCAAGTGCGTTCTCAATTGCAGGCGGTGGTGACACCCTAGCAGCGGTAGATAAATATGATATCGCTGACAAAGTTTCCTACATTTCTACTGGTGGCGGCGCTTTCCTAGAATTCCTAGAAGGCAAAGAGTTACCAGCAGTAGCAATGCTAGAACAACGTGGCAACTAGGGTCTGTTGACCTTTCAAGATTATTTTTGCAGCAGCTTGTTGGAAATTTATACAAGGCAACGACTTTGATGTGTGGTTGTTCCACATGATAAGTCGTTAACGCAGTAGAAATGACAACAAGCGCTGCCTGAAAGGTTCGTTTAAAAGCACTTTACTCTTTGTTGCGAGCGAGTTCGTGTAGGTGACTAGACGTCATCGCTCACGCCGCGATTAAAGTGCTTTTAAAATCGAACAAAATCTAATCAGTAAAGGTCAATAGACCCTGTGCTACGAGTACAAAATTATAATAATTAAATAAAAACCGTCGATTAGCCGCTTAAAGGGTGAGGGGAACTTAACGCTTTAAGCGCTAAATCGATATAAAAATCAATCCAAGCGATAGCGACCTAGGTGAGAAATCACCCTATTATTGGAGAAAAAAATGGCTCTTATCTCTCTACGACAAATGCTTGATCATGCTGCTGAGCATGGTTACGGCGTTCCTGCGTTTAACGTTAACAACCTTGAGCAAATGCGTGCAATTATGCAAGCAGCTGAAGCGACTGACAGCCCGGTAATCGTACAAGCATCAGCTGGTGCACGTAAGTATGCGCGCCCTCAGTTCCTTAAATACCTTATGAACGCGGCGCTTGAGCAGTACCCAGATATCCCTGTATGTATTCACCAAGACCATGGTACCGACCCTGACATTTGTCAGCGTTCAATCCAGCTTGGTATGTCATCAGTTATGATGGACGGCTCACTAATGGCTGACGGTAAAACGCCAGCATCTTATGAGTACAACGTAGACGTAACGCGTCGTACAGTTGCTTTCGCGCACGCTTGTGGTGTGTCGGTTGAAGGTGAAATCGGTTGTCTAGGTAGCCTAGAAACGGGTATGGCAGGTGAAGAAGACGGTGTTGGCGCAGAAGGCGTACTTAGCCACGATCAACTGCTAACTACCCCTGAAGAAGCTGCGCGCTTTGTTGCTGATACTCACGTAGACGCACTAGCGATTGCTATTGGTACTAGCCACGGTGCATACAAGTTCAGCCGTAAGCCTACCGGTGACGTGCTACGTATCGACCGCATCAAGGAAATCCACGCACGTATTCCTAACACTCACCTTGTAATGCACGGTTCATCTTCAGTGCCACAAGAGTGGTTAGAAATCATCAACCAGTATGGCGGTGCGATCCCTGAAACTTACGGTGTACCACTAGAAGAAATCGTTGAAGGTATCAAGCACGGTGTACGTAAAGTGAACATCGATACCGACCTACGTCTAGCATCTACTGGCGCAGTACGTAAGTTCCTAGCTGAGAACCCAACTGAGTTTGACCCTCGTAAGTTCCTTAAAGCATCGATGGAAGCTATGGCTGACATTTGTACTACTCGTTACGAAGCGTTTGGTTGTGCGGGTATGGGTTCTAAGATCAAGCCTAAGTCGCTACAGGCGATGTACAAAGCTTACCAAGCTGGTGAGTTAGACCCACAAATCAACTAACCCTTGTTTGTGTATTGAGATTGCTTTTAGTTAAAAGCAATGTGAAAACCCGCAGGCTAAATGCGGGTTTTTTGTTTTTTAGAGAAGCTACAATCATCTACAACTGACATCAGATTAGTAGCAGCTTGCCCCACGCCTTTTTCGCCGCATATTGTAGGTTCCTCTGCTTCATCAAGCTGTATTAAAACTAAACAATACTATGAAATTATCACTTGTCTTGGTGATGTGATTGCTGCATTATTGCCGCCCTTTTTTCGCTCAACAAATCAGCAGATTTATATGGGCGCTTAATTGCCATAAGCACTTTAGTTTTTGACCCGAATTGGTACGAGAGATACATGCGCCCTCAGTCTGATAAACCATTATCACTATTCGCTTTAACCTGGCCTTTGTTCATTGATTTTGCGCTGCATTTTCTAACTGCGGCGCTTAATACCATGATGATAAGCCGAGTGTCGTATCAAGGCGTGGCGGCGTTGTCTGTGGGCAATATGGTGCTCGAGCTGTCAATTACCTTGTTTAGCTTTGTCAGTATTGGTGCCACAGTTGTGATGACTCAATATTTGGGGGCTAAAAATAAAGCGGCAGCCAGTCAGGTGGTGTATTCCGCTATGGGTTTCAACCTGCTGGTGGGCGTGGCTGCTGCGGCTGGAGTATTGCTGGGTGCAGGTTTTATCTTGCAACTAATGAATTTGCCTGAGGAGTTGATTGCAGATGGCAAGTTATACCTGCAAATTGTTGGTTTATGTTTAATACCTGAAGCGATGGCGATGTGTATTGCTGCGGCCATGCGCGCCCATGGTTTCACTCAGCAGGCGATGTGGGTTACCTTGCTGATGAATATAGTCACCTTTGGCGGTAACTTGCTGCTGTTATATGGGTGGTTTGGTCTACCACAAATGGGCGTAGCAGGTGTTGCTATTAGCACTGTAGTTGGGCGTTTGTTGGGCATAGCGTTAATGGTGTACCTGTTCTTGTATTACACCAAAATTCCGTTGAAATTGAATGAGATTCTTCAGCCTAAAAAAGACATGCTTGCTAAGGTGTTTCATATCGGTTTACCGGCAGCAGGTGAAAACGTGTCTTGGATGCTCCAGTTTATGGTGGTGACCTCATTCGTTGGCTTGATGGGTGATAAAGCCTTAGCTGCACAGTCGCTATATTTTCAAATCTGTATGTTTATTTTGTTGTTTGGTTTATCAATTGGTATTGGTAACGAGATCATGGTGGGGCACTTAATTGGTGCTAAACGATTCAACTGCGCCGAGAAACAGATGTACCGTGCTTTAAAAATCGGCTTAGCGTTGACCACCTTGGTTGCCGCATTAGCAGCCTGGTTAGGTGGCGGTTTAGTGGCGTTATTTATTGACGATAACGACATCTTGTTGATGGTCGGACAGTTGTTTTTGCTCACCTTGGTTATGGAGCCCGGGCGAACTTTTAATTTGATAGTGATAAATGCACTAAGGGCCAGTGGCGATGCTCGTTTCCCATTCTTTATGGGGTTGTTTTCTATGTGGTGTATCGCGGTGCCCGGGGCGTATTTCTTCGGTGTTTACCTCGATATGGGTTTAGTCGGTATTTGGATAGCGCTAGCGATTGATGAGTGGACTCGCGGCCTTGCTATGTTGTTGCGCTGGCGTACAGGGTTATGGCGAAGCAAGAGTTTGATTCATGCCTAAGCTTGCAGCAAGGCTGCAAGCGTGGATTCGTTTAGAGTAAATAACCTATTCGTATGCTTTATCAATAGGGCCTGTTGCTCTTTCAAGATTATTTTTGCAGCTGCTTGTTGGAAATTTATACAAGGCAACGACTTTGATGTGTGGTGGTTCCACATGATAAGTCGTTAACGCAGTAGAAATGACAACAAGCGCTGCCTGAAAGGTTCGTTTAAAAGCGCTTACGTTCGTAGCTAAGAGCTCTGCGTTGTGAGCCACTTGTTTAGTTGACTAAACTGTATAGCTCGCGTCTTGATTAAAGTGCTTTTAATTCGAACAAATTCTAATCAGCAAAGAACAACAGGCCCTAGTAGTTTTTCAATTTGTTATTCAAAATGTTAGTATTCGGTTCGATTTTTGGGGCGATTAGAAACATTTGTAATTAAAGGAATGATGACATGAAAAAACTGCTACTTGCTGCGGCGATTTCTTTTGCGATGCCGTTTGCTGCTCATGCAGGCGCAGACTTTGTTGAAGGTGACAAAACTTGGGCTGGTGAAGCTGAGCTAGGTGCGACGCTAACAACAGGTAACACTGACACTTCTTCTTTAAAAGGTCGTTTAGGTCTTAAGCATGAACTAGGTAACTGGGAAAACCAGTACGTACTAGAGGCGCTATATAAAGAAGATACAGATGTCGTTACTGCTGAGCGCTATTATGGCGGTATTCAAGGTGATTACCAGATTAACGACAACAGTTATGTGTTTGTTAATACTAACTTAGAAAAAGACCCGTTCACCGGTTTTGACTACACCTCTAAGTCTGCAGCGGGTTATGGTCATAAATTTGTTGATAATGGTACAACCCTGTTTAAAGCTGAAGTCGGTCCTGGTTACATTTACCAGCGCTTAGATGATGAGTCTGCTATAACCGAAGGCGTTGAGTCAAAAGACAGTATAGTTGCGCATGCGGTAATGAACTTTTCTCATAAAATTAGTGACACCTCAACCTTCAAGCAAGAGTTTATTGCTGACTGGGGTGAGAAGTTAGACGGTCGCTCTGAAACCTCTATTACTGCAAACATTGTTGGTGCATTAGCGATGAAGTTTGCGGTTGTTGTGCGTTACAACAGTAAACCAGTGGAAGGCAAGAAGAGCACTGATACAGAAACGAATATGACGTTACTTTACGCGTTCTAATCTCTGCTTAATTCGGGAACGATATGCAAAAGCTGACTTTAAGGTCAGCTTTTTTGTGGGTTGATGAAGATAAATCAATGCTTGAAGTTAGCTTGTTCGCGTTCATTAGATCAGCGGGCTAGTAATAATACGCTTGCTCTGTTTGTCCTGGGTTTGTTGCTTTGCCTCTGCTGGAAGATAGATGGTAAGTTTTGCCGCTAGCGCTTTAAAGTTAAGAGGTTTAAGCAGGTAGCCAGTAACGCCAGATTGAATAGCCTGCAGGATATGGGACTGTTCATTGTGGGAGCTTATGATGTACACGTCGGTCTCTAATAGTTGTTCGCTGACTCGAATGTCTTTAAGTAGATCTAAACCTGTTTTGCCTTCCATTTCCCAGTCAGTAAGCACTAACTGATAGGGTGCTTTTTTCTTAGCTGCATCGAGCAACATCGTTAACGCGCGCTCAGCGCTTTTCGCCATATCTACCTTGGTGAACCCCATTTCTACAAGTATTTTAGTCGTTACCTGTAGCATTGAGTCTGCATCATCCACTATTAATATTCGTGGCATGGAGTTTACGTGAGGCTGTTTATTGAGCTTATTTAGCATCATTTTGATTTTATTATGTACCGATACCAAATTGATCAACACCTGCTCTTGCTCTTCATCAAACTCATTTTCGCTGCAGGTGATCATGGCTCGTTGAGCATTAATTGACTCGACTAGTATTCTTTTTAAACAGTGCGCTTCTTTTTGTGTAAACATGCCGTTCTCTACAGGCTAAATATTAATCTATACAGCTGTTTTTACTCATGATTACAAAGTGTAACGTATGTAAAACAGTAAGCTGTGCGGATTGTTAGTGTATGAAAGGTAAAGCTTTTGTTAATTAAAGGTAGTAGATAATTTGTCAGTATGCTAGGCGGTAAAGCTGTTAACGCTAAATGAATTTTGTTAATTCAGTCTTGATCACACTTGGTATATATAGGATTGGATATACTTTGTCACAAGGTGTAATTGTTGTAATAAATAGGTATAAGCAGCTGACTTATGTTCTCAATAACGAAATTATTTTGAGAGTATTAGCAAAGGCTTAAGGTAATAAACATGCAGATTGGTGGCTGTTGGTTCGATATTAAGGCTAAAACCTTAAATAATCGAATTAATAAGAAAACTTGGTCGTTAGACGATAGAGCATTTTGGATACTCTCTGAAGTGGTAAAATGTCGCGGCCAAGTTTTGTCTTTAGCAACCTTTAAGCATCCACATCTTGACGAGTCGGGCAATGCCCCACAAGCCCTCACCGAGGAGCAAATCGCCGAAACGATCTCTGTATTGCATTACTACTTGGGCGATGAGCATATTTGCTTACTAGAGTATATGCCTACTCGTGGGGTAGTACTGCATCATCGTCATACCCATCAGCACACAAAGGTATTGGATAACCCTAATGCAGTTATGTCGCTAGGTCAGTTTGTGGCTATTGTAATGGTGCTGCTGTGTGCGTTGATGTACATGTATTCGGGTATTCGTAGTTCAGTATCGAATGATGTTGATTTTAGCGTACCCATTTATGATCGTAGTGGCGCTTTTACTCAATTGCATATTTATACCGATCCCGCGAATCACGAATTTATTGAGTTTCATAAGGCTAATATTGTTGACCACTTATCTCAATGTGAGTCTTTGCCATGGGACACCATTGCCGCTTCCTTATCGAAAGATAGATTCACCATTAACTTTGTGTTGAAGCGGGTACTGGACGACCGCTGGCAATTCCATAATGTGAAGGTTTTACGTGAGGTGGAAGGTGAGCGCTTCTTTACTCTAGATTGGTTAAAAGAGGTGAATATCTGTGAGTAAAACTTTGTCGCGCTATTCAAAGCAAATCAACGACAAGATATTGCTGGTTGTCGGCTTTATCGCAGGTTTGCTATTGATTTATTTGGTCCTACAGCGCTGGGCTGATAGCCGCGAAATCTATCAGTTTGAGTGTCAGGCAGAGGCTTATAAAGTCGATATCGCTTCGCTTGATGGTGATCCGCTTCGAGGGAATTTGATTCTTAAACTTGAAGTGCGTGAGCAGCACTTAGTGTTGACTTATTATTCAGCGTTTGAAGAGACCATTCGCGAGTTCGTGGCATTTGAAGGTGAGTTGCAAGAGCTAGAGGTTGGCTCTATGACCTATAAAATCGACTTTGAAGCAATCGAAGTGAATTTGCAGCCTAACAGTCAGCTTTATCCCTATCTTACCAGCGAGCTAGACATGGCTGACAAGAGCCTAGCTTATGGTTATAAATTTACTCAGCATTTAAGCGTAATAGACATGGATAGCAAGCTTAATTTTATGCTAGTTAAGTTTACCCCAAGCGCAAGTTTATGGGCCTGCTCCCGCTTAAACCTGCCTAAAAAGCCTTGATATTACCACGTAAACTAAGTTGGTTTAGCTGTAGCAATTGGTTACAGCTTACGCTTAGTCGATGATATAATAAGAGTTCCTAGCGGGTTAACCAAGAGGAAAGCTTTGACCAAAGTTAACATCAAGCAAGAAGAATCCTTATCTATTAAATTCAGCCATCAACTATCGGTGGCGGATCAGCGCACCCTAGACTTATATTTTTACCTTCCCACCGAAATGGGGATCTCTGCCGATACCCTAAACGAAGAAGAGTACTATCACGCGAATATTATTGGTAGGCGTTCATACTTTTCAGATGCTCTGCATTTGCCGCTCGTACAATCACGTTTTGTTAGCCTTAACAAGCGAACCCTTGAAGAGTTCAGGTTGTATTTAAACCTGTTTGCTTACCAGTTTGCCGTAGCGATCGAGACTGATGCTAAACAGGTAAGGCAGCTTACTGAGCCTGAAGAGTTTTACCCGGCATTGTTGGAGCTAAGTGAAAGGGCACGACAGCTATTGAAAAAGTTTCGCCGTAATGAGCCTGAACAAGACAAGTGGCAGTCGTACTTTGGGCATGCAGACAATTATCTGTCTTGGTTTTGTGAGCAGCAGCTTTTAAAAACACTCTCTACCAGACCTCGCAGCGCCGAGTTTGCCGATGTTAAAGATCAAGTGGTGCAATATTGTCGCAAAGAAAACAACTACCGAGAGCTGGAGCGTAAGTACAATTCACAACGCACTAGAGAAGATGCAAACCGTATCTCGAATAAGATGTTGTTACTTAGGCGTCTAATTCAACAAGGGGTTGTACTTAAAGAAGATTTGAAAGTGCTGGGCGTAGGGCTAAAGAAGTTTGTTACAGGCTTAGCGACTGGGCTCGTGATGATTGTGGTGTCAGCGTTGATTATTAAAGCGCAGGGCTTTTTTAGTGGCTTAACCTTGTCGCTCATTATGGCGCTGTCAGTTATTTACGCATTCAGGGAAATCTTTAAAGAAGATATTCGCAATGCCATGTGGCGCCTCATCCAACGTGGTAGACCAAGATGGAGCCGTACTTTAACTGACACTTCAACCAAAAAGCCAGTCGCGAGGCAGTTGATATGGCTGGAGTTTTTGCGGCCTAAAGATATTCCTAATGCAGTATCGCTAATTATGAAACATAGGCATCGGCAGAATAAGGTTGAATCTGAGGTTCTGCATTACCGTATCCAAAGTAAGGTGAACACTAAGGAATTTGCCGCGGGTTATACTCAGTTCCAAGAGCAAGTTGTTTTTAGCTTAATTCCCTTTGCGCGCCACCTAGAGCGGGGCAAGGCAAAAATTTACAGTGAGCAAGATGGCAAGGTCAGTAATGAGTCTGTTGAGAGACGTTATCAGGTGAATCTGGTGGTCGCGCTGAAGGATGGTAAGCAGTCAGTTGAGTACGCCCGCTATAAAATCACTATGAACCGTTCGAGCATTGTCGAGTTAACAGAAAGTCGCTTGCCTGATGAGTTAAATGCGGTTTAATGTTAGCGATAAGTAATAAGAAGGATGTTAACGCTAGCTTGCATTAACACCCTTAATTTATGGCTTTAACCATCTATCGACATAGGCCGTGTAAACGCCTGACAAATATTTTGATCGCCCGATTGCTTGGCGCGTCTAAGTGCAACTTCTGCTTTGGCTAAATATTGCTCAAAGTTCTGTGGTTCAAGGTAGCCGGCAATACCGATATCAATTCCTTCGCCCAGCTCATTTTCTTCCAGCAGCTTGATGCAATTAATCGCGTACTGATGGGTTTGGGTGGCGTTGGTTTCAGGTAAGAAGATTAACAGTTTGCCTAGTTGCCAGCTTACTAATTGGTACTGGCTTGGAATATCCACTAACAGTGCCAGTTCAATCTCTTTTTGGCGCTTCTCAATTTGATTGATGTCGCCCATATGGCTAAACAAACCGTCGGGGTTTATGTCAATCAGCATCAAGTTAGACTGGGCTCTAGTCGATTCAGACAGCGTATTAAATTTGTCTTCAAAGTCGCTCATGCGCATGACAAAGTTACCTACCTGGCCGATGATGTTTTGTCCCTTGCTGTTGGCAGAACTTGGGTTTGCCTCTTCAAGAGTAAATACCAAATAGTCGATTTCACCGTCTTGGTTTAACTGGCAGTTGATTGTCAGACGATAGCTTTGGTCAAATCTCGCTTTAGAAAACGGCAATAATTGTGCTGACCAACTACCTTGGATGGGCAATGCTGTCATAATGTTATGCCATTGGCTTTGTAAATCCTGGCCAAGCAACGCCATAATATTACGCTCAGGTGACTCTGCTAGCCCCATCACTTTATTAAACTGCTGGTTGAATTTTAAGATTTTGCCATCAGCATCTGTTAGCGCGATAGGTACAGCTGCATCGGCGAGCATTTTATAGCGGTTTGCCTGGCGCTGACTCTTCGCGAATAAGCTCATATCATAGAAGGTGACAATCCAATGGCGATCATTAGTAGGCTCCAAACTAATACACAAGTGGAATAAACGCTTTTCATCGTTATTAAGCCTAAGCTCTCCAGTCCAATTCTCGCCTTTATTCACGATAGTATTAATTTCTTGATATACCTGCTCTGGGATATTGAAAATACGCTGCAGTGTACGGTCAACAATTTCTTCCTCAGGCAAGTTTACATATTTGTATGCCGATTGGTTTGCTGTAACAATACGACCGTTACGGTTGATGAGCATGCAGCAGTTTTCACTATTAAATAACCCATTGGCAAGGTAGATGCTGTTGACCTTGGCTTGCCCTTCAAGGTTATAGAGCTGCCTGAGTATGACTAGAAGCGATGACAATAAGCTAATCACTAAACCCACTGCAATTAACACTAACTTCCATTCAAAGAACTTATCGGCGATGTCGGAATGACGAATGTACGACAAGGTGTAGTACTCGCGCTGAGCCTCTGCCTGGTTAGATACTTCAATTTTTAAAAACACAAAAGTGGCTTCATTACTATGGAACTGGCCATAGTTATTTTGCGCCATGTTTTGCCAAAGCTCAGGATAAGACTGGGCGATACTTGAGCCTAAAGTATCAGGCATACCTTTTAATGGCCTAGGTTGACCGGCGCCAGCATATAAAAAACCTTTAGTATCAAGCAGCAGTAGCGGTGAAGCCTGGTCGAAGAAGGCCGGTTTTACTGACTGCAGCATTTTAATAATCGAGTTGTAAGTAACTAGGTACCCTTTAATGCTTTGGTCTGGGTTTTCTATCCAAGCGAGTTGATAAACATATGGTTCAAGCACCCCATTTATTGGGGTAAACGCCATGGGTGATGAGTAAATCTCATTCCCACCAAAGGCGCGGTTTGGATCCATCACTGATGGAGGTAATGTTAGGTCGATAAACTCGTCTGAGCTGGAAAACTTGAGCTTACCTTGAGGGCTAAACAAGGCTACGCCAAGCAACTCTGGAATGTTACGCGACAATGAGTCCCATTGGGTGATAAGGCGCTGCTTTTTGTCTGCAGTTGGGTTTTCAAGATACTGTCTTAGCAGCTCGCCGCGGGAAAAGGTAATGGTACGGAATTTAAAAAAGTCGGTTCGTTCACTGGTTAAGGTGCCAACCGTTTGTAATTCGCTATAACGTTGCTGCGCCCAGTCATCTTGCAAGCTGCGCTCACCAATTGAGATAAACATGGCGGTAGCAATAATAATGGAAATATTGAGTAGCAGTAGCTGGCTCGCAAGTGACAGGACCTGTTTACGAGTCCAGCGAACTTTCTGCGATGAAATAAGTAGTGCTTTAGACGACTTAGTGGCTTTTTTGCGTTTAAACATGGAATTTCAGCAAGCACAAATTGATATGCGGCATACTAACATGACGTTGAGATATTGACGAATTTTGCCATATATCTAACTGTTAGTATTTGTTTAATCGCCAACACTTGCTCAATAGAGCAACATCTTTACCCAACTACATCTAAATGCCGATGCTTAAACGTGCAACCTGCACGTTCTACGATTTCACGGCAGTTATCGATGTTTACCCCTTCAAGGCCGTCAATGGCACTTACTTGCACATCCTTAATATACTTAGGTGCAAGCTCTATAAATTCTAATAGTGCGTTATAGGAGTGAGCCAGCTTAGGTTGGCAATGAGTCTGGTAACTTTGCTCGCTATCAGCATTGAGTGAAATAGACAGGCTATCAACTACTTCGGCGAGATCGGGTAGGATATTACGGCGGTGGAATAAATTACCTAAACCGTCGGTGTTGACACGCACTTTACCACCACGGGCCTTAATGACCTGAGCGATGCCGATTAAGCAGGAAAGGTTGAGTGTTGGCTCGCCATAACCACAAAATACGTACTCATCAAACGAAGTGACATCACCAAGTAGCGGGATCACATCCTCCGCTGTCACTGTCTTATTCAAGCTAAGCTCAAACTCATGAACCTGTTTACTACCGTTTTGTTTTGGGCAAAATTGGCAGCGCAGCGTGCAGCGACCAGTAATATTGAGATAGCGACTGTTGCGAATGTCGTAAACCAGTGTCGCGGTATCAGCAGTGTTCGATTGAGTATTAGGCATGTACTTTTTGCTACAACTAAAGTGGGCGTATTAATTTAAAAGCTAGACTTTACTGCTTTAAATGTTTGGGCCTTAGCGCGAATATCAGGCGTAAATTGTAGCGATTAACGGGGACTCGTTCTGTTGCCTTGCTCTCAAACATACATAAAAAAGGGCTAAGCCGTTAAAGTTTACTGGCTTAACCCATTTATCTTGGCAAAACTGAAGCTCTGCTTATTTGTCTTTAGCAATTAGTCTTTAGCTGAAAGTGTCACGCCTTGACTGGTAAGTTCGGCAGTTTCAGCGTTAACTTGAGCTGGTAAATCTTCAGCCCAAGGCCACCACCAATGCCAGAAGCGATTCAGCATATGTTTGGTGTCATCCAAAATGATGTATAGCACTGGTACCAACACTAAGGTCACCACGGTTGAGAACAAGATACCAAAGGCAAGCGATGCGGCCATAGGGATCACAATCTGAGCCTGCAGGCTTTGTTCCATCAAAATAGGCGCTAAACCAACGAAGGTGGTTAATGAGGTTAAGATAATCGCCCTAAAGCGGAAACAACCTGAATCGATAGCCGCTTTTTTAATGCTCTCGCCTTGAGCGCGAGCGCGGTTAACAAAATCAACCAAGATTAATGAGTCGTTAACCACCACACCTGCCAGTGCGACAATACCGCAAAGGCTAAGGACGCTCATTGACAGGCCAAGCATAAAGTGACCCACCAGTGCGCCAATCATACCAAATGGGATAACCGACATGATAATTATAGGTTGGGTGTATGACTTCAGCGGGATAGCCATCAACGCGTAAATGGTAAACATGGCAAAGAAGAAGCCTTGCATTAAACCTACCATAGCGTTTTGTTCATCAAGACTGCTGCCATCTAAAGATGAGGCTACTTCAGGATAGCGCTGAGTAAGTTCAGGCAAGAACTGCTCCTGAATTTCCTCTACCACTTTTGATGGCTCAACTTTATCTTTGTTGACGTTCGCATTAATCGTAATCGCGCGCAGACCATCTACACGGGTGATTGACGCATACGAATCACCTAAATCGATTTCAGCAACCGTTGAAAATGGCACCGAAGCACCGTTAGGTGTGCGGATCATCATATTTTCAAGGTGACCAATAGTGCGACGCTGCTCAAGTGGATAGCGCACCATTACTTTTACTTCTTCTTTGTTGCGTAAAATACGCTGGGCTTCAAAGCCGTAGAAGCCATAGCGAACCTGACGAGCTAAGTCAGATAGGCTTAAACCCTGGGCCTGTGCTTCTGGTTTTATGTTGAGCCGGATTTCCTGGCTGCCCGATGAAAAGTTATCTGAAATATCAAATACGCCTTCATAGTTTGCTAGCTTGGCTTTTAGCTCTTTCGATGCCTGCCCTAATTGATCAAGATCGTTTGACGTTAAACGAAATGACAGAGCGCCACCTTGATCGTTGGTACTGGCACTAATATTTAGCTTTTTGACTGCTGCTAGCTCTGGTAGCTGCTTACGCCAGGCTTCAGCGATTGCTACTCCATCAATTTCACGGTCTTCAGCCTTGGTAAGTTCTGTGAAAATGAATGCTGAACTACGAGAGTTAAGGGCGATGAAGCTGTGTTTAACGACTTCGCTTCCGTATTCATTTTCCATTTTCATATTCATCGAATACAGTGAGTCTTCGATTTGCTGAAGCACTTTTAAGGTGTTTTGCTCTGAGCTGCCTTCCTCCATTTCAAGCTGAACCTGAATGAAGTCAGACGGAATATCTGGGAAGAATACCCAGCGTACTTTACCACTTGCAACTAATGCCATCGCAAGGATCAACACGCCGATAAAAGTCGCAACAGTGGCGTACCTATGCTTAATAGCAAACTCAAGGAAGTAGCGGTACTTGTTATGAATAAAGTACTGCAGTTTGTCGTTCAGGCCTTGTTTAAATCGTGAAAAAGGATTTTTGCTTGGGCCTTTTGGCTTGTTAGATACCTTCATATGTGCCAAATGAGCCGGCAAGATTAACTTTGACTCTACCAGTGAGAAGGCAAGACATAAAATCACCACCATGCCAATTGATTGCCAGATGATCCCCATAGGACCCGACACCATCAGCATAGGCACAAAGGCGGCGATAGTGGTCAGCACCCCGAAGGTTGCAGGCATAGCAACACGCTTAACGCCTACGACTACATTCTCTAGTGAATGGCCTTTTTTCTCCACTTCACTATAAGCACTTTCACCCATTACAATCGCGTCATCGACCACGATACCTAGCACCAGAATAAAGGCAAATAGGGTTAGCATGTTGATTGACATACCAATTGGCTCAGTTGGCATTAATAGTAATGAGCCAAGGAAACATACAGGTAGACCCATCATTACCCAAAACGCCAGTTTAAGGTCCAGAAACAGCGCAAGGATAATAAATACCAGTAAGGCGCCGTAAAACATGTTTGATAACATCATGTTTAAGCGACCTTCGAGGTAGTGGGTTAGATCTCCCCAGGTATCAAGCTCAACGCCTTGTGGGAGTTTGTCTTTTTTGGTGGCAATGTAGTCTTTTACCTGCTCAGAAATAGCCAACGCGTTTTGGTCGTCAATGCTCAATACTTCAATAATGGCTGCAGGCTTACCGTTAAAGCGGGTATAACCGATGCGTTCTTCAAAGCCATCTTTAATATCAGCGACTTGCGGCAGCATCACCCGGCTACCATCGGCACGGCTACTGACTACAATGCGAGCAAAATCTTCACCTGTATATGCCTGACCTTTAGTGCGCAGCAAGATGTCGCCATCTTCAGCGCGGATAGAGCCGCCAGGTAAGTCGATAGACGAGCGCTGCACAGCTTGCGCAACTTGGTCGAAAGTAAGGCTGTATTCTCGAAGCTTGTCTTCAGATACCTCAATTGAGATCTCATAGTCACGCACGCCAGCTACTTTGGCGCGGGTTACCGCGGGTAGCGAGGTAATTTCATCGCGAATTTGCTTGGCGGTTTCTTTCATTTCGTGCTGGGTCATATCGCCATACACAGAAATCCAGATCACGTTGTTTTCAGGTTTTATCTGGTAAAGGTTAGGTTTTTCAATATTGTCAGGAAAGGTTGAAATGGCATCAACGCGCAGCTTTGCTTCATCAAGTACTTTTTGCACATCGTAGTCATCTTCGACTTCGATGGTCACCGTACCAGAACCATCGCTCGCTACAGACGTGACCTTCTTGATACCCGTTACATCTTGAATTGACTCTTCAATCTTGATGTTAATGCCTTCTTCAATTTCTTGCGGCGCAGCGCCTGGGTAGGCAACCTGAATATTGATTAGGTTCAACTCAAAGGTAGGGAATACTTCTTTATTGATGATTTGCGCGCTAAACAAACCACCGACAATCAGCAATACCATGAGCAGGTTGGCCGCGACATTGTTACGGGCAAACCAGGCAATAATTCCTTTTTGGCTTTCCATTAATCGTTACCTTGCTCTTCTTTAGTGTCAGATTGAGTGATTGCAGCGTCATCTTCAGCGACTTGCTCGATTAACTCCTCTGGACCTTCTTCACCTAGCACTTTGACTTGCTGACCGTTTTGTAGCGAGTTGTTGCTGGAAACCGATACGCGCTCGCCTACCTTTAAACTGCCTTTAATGTAAACATTATCGACGTCGGTGCGCACGATATTGACGTCACGAAGCTCTACAGTGTTGTCGTCTTTAATGATAGTCACAGAGTCATCTCGCACCACATAGCGTGGCAGTTTGACAATTCCATCGACCGAGCGCCCTTTGATTACTGCGTTAACGAAGCTGCCGTACTTTAGCGGCAATTTTCTGATATCAGATTCTTGCTGCATGTATGGATCATTCACTTCAGCAACCAGATAAACCATACGGTTTTGCTCATCAACCACATTTTCGTTACGCACAATTTTACCTAACCAGCTTACTTGCTTACCGGCTAAAGATGCTGTGAGGGTTACGGTGGTTTCAGGTTTTTCGATTGACTCAAGATAAGCCAGATCCTTATTAGGCAGTGGCAGACGTACCTCTGCAATACCGATATCGTAAAGCTCACCTAGCTTAGTGCCTACAGTGATGTACTGACCTAAATCAACGCTGCGGGCCTTAATGATACCGTCAAATGGTGCACGAATAACTGTGCGGTCTAGATTGCGCTGGGCACGGGACAATGCTGCTTGAGCTGATTTAACATTGGCTTGCTCTTTCTTTAATTGTGGAATACGAAGGCCAAGCTCAGGTGCCACACCACCATCGAAGTCTTTAAACTCAATTTTAGCTACTTCACCGCGAGCAATCTCTTCATCTAGGATTGCTTTGGCTTGTGCGAGTCCCGCTTGTGCTTGCATTAGATCTGCCTGATAGTCAGAGGGCTCTAATAACGCCAGTTTTTGGCCTTTTTTAACAATGCCACCGGCAACAAAAGCAGGCGCAATTTCTAAAATACGTCCTTGAACCTCGGTAACGAGTTGCGTTTTGTGTTTAGGCTGAACTACACCATATGAAGGTAGGTTAAGGGACACTGTTTGCGGCTCAACACTGATGACCTCGACTACAGGTAGCACGGTTGTTTCTTGCTTTTTCTCAGGCTCTTGTTTTGTGCTCAGTAAGATCCCTGCTAGAGCAACAAACACAAAGATGATTAAGAAAGGTAATAGAAAGCGGAATAGTTTTTTTAACATACTTAATTATGTATCCGTACGAGTTTAGCGCTTTTAGAAAGTGTAGTCGCTGTGGCCTTTTTGTCCTGACAACTCAGCCAAGCGTATTTGACTCTATAAATTAGCAGAGTATACGTTTATACAAAACGGCTATTTTGTAAAAAAATGCATGAATTGAACATATTTAACTACCAGAATTTAATACAATTTAGTGCGCCTTGTTACTAGCTTGTTGGGGAGAATGGAAGCTGAGTAAAAGCTCAATTAGTGAGTTTGTTGGTGAATTTGACTTTGTCCTAGGTGTTAATCGCGCAAAGCGGTATTAGCTTCGATAATGTGGGTGATAATGCAGAGCGGTATAGTGATATGTATTCGTTAGATTTTTTAGCTTTTTACTGACGTAAGTGGGTTGCTTTTTAAGCAAAAAACCTTGAGCAATTTATATTACTCAAGGCTTCGTTATTCTGAGATTGTCTTTAGCTGATCAAAGTTAAATCATTTTTTCGACTTTTTAGGCTTCTTGGCTTTCTTCTTCGTGCCTTTGGCTTTTTTCTTGGTCGGTACGCGTGCTTCTTTGTTATTGGGGCGCAGTGATTCGATGATACGACGTTTTAACGGCTGTTCAATATAGCGCTCAACCTTGGCAACTATGCGCATATCGTGCGCCTCAACCAATGAGATAGCCGTGCCTTTGGCGCCAGCACGACCTGTACGGCCAATTCGGTGAACATAGGTGTCAGCTGAGCGAGGCATGTCATAGTTAATCACGTGACTAATGTCTTCTATGTCGATACCACGTGCGGCAACATCGGTGGCTAAGAGTACATTGACCTCGCCTTTGGTAAAGCTACCTAAAGCTTGGAAACGTTTCTTTTGCTCCATGTCTCCACGCATAAACGCACATGGGATACCCGCTTGGCGCAGTAAACCTTCAAGGCTAGCAACAACCTCACGAGTTTTTACAAACACAATGGCGCGTTTAACTTCTTCTTGCTGCAGTAGATTGCATAGCAAGGCAAACTTGTGCGATTGATTATCAGCTAGGTGGATCCACTGGTGGATTTTGGCTTTCTCGCTACGAGGTGCATCGTCAATATCAATCAATACAGGTTCAGTTAGTAGCTCGCGTGCAAAACGGTTTACTCCACCACCTTCAAGGGTTGCTGAGAACAACATGTTTTGCTTGCGGCCTTGAGCTTCAATCGCAATAGACTGCACGATTGAAGAAAAGCCCATATCTAGCATACGATCAGCTTCATCAATAATTAGTTGCTCAACTGATGTGGCATCAAACAGCTTTTTGTCCAGATATTCGTGTAGACGACCTGGGGTGGCAATAAGGATATCAATGTTGCCTTCAAGCGCTTCTTCTTGTGGTGCGTAAGGCACGCCACCTGTAATTAAACCAATATCGAGGTTTAAGTTGGTTGCCAAGTGACTGGCGTAGCGATGAATTTGGCTAGCAAGCTCACGGGTAGGGCTTAAAATAAGCACTCGCGCTTGACCTTTGTAGCGACGTGGAAAGTCGACTAGGTGCTGCATTGCAGGCAGCAAGAAGCTTGCAGTTTTACCTGTTCCAGTGGGCGCGCGGGCTAAAATGTCCTGCTGCTCCATTGCAAGCGGAATTGTTTGCTGCTGAATGCTGGTTGGGGTTTTATGGCCCATCGCTTTTAGGGACTCAAGAAGGCGATGGTCAAGTTCGAAATCTTCAAATAACATGGACATGTCTCACTGGAAACTAGCCGAGCAGTATAACTTATCTGCAGTGTTTCACTAAAGTTTTAAGTAAAAATCGCGGCAAATTTGCTGCATTTGTTGGCTGTAAAGACCATTTTTATCCTGGATGTGCATATGCTGTTGCAATAACTCAGTAGCATGCGCTGCTAATTCGCCGCTCTTACGTTGCTCTTCAGCGCAAGATTCATGACGTAAACACAACAGAACTCGGCTTGGTGCTTTATGGCTTACAGTGGAAACATTAACCCGTTGCGCCAGTTGCAGCTGAGTGTTAGCCATAGCCATAGTAAATGCATCAAGTGACTCACTCGGCAGCACTAAGCTTGCTAAGCCTTTTTCTGCTAACAAGGTTTGAACGTGTTGCAATAGCTCGTTGAAACTTAAGCTGTTAGTGTGTCTGGCGTTAGCGCGCCTGAGTTCCTGAGTTTGCGGGCCATTGTCAAAGTAGGGTGGGTTACATAGGATGTGGTCGAACTTGCCAAGCCCATGCTCGCTACCTATGGCTGCGTTTAGCACGCTAACTTTATTGGGCCAGGGGGAGTTTGCCACATTGTGCTTTGACTGCGCTGCTGCGGCTGCATCGATTTCAACCGCTGTGATAGCAACTGATTCGTGAGTTCGCTGCGCCGCCATCAAACTTAATATGCCGCTACCACTGCCTATGTCGAGAATGCGTTTGATGCTTTGCTTATCGCTTGGTGTACCCGCAAGCAAATCTTGCTGCAATGGTGCCCATGCGCCAAGTACTACCGCATCTGTGCTCACACGCATACCGCACTTGTCATCATCGATATGAAACTGTTTAAAGGTAAAAGGCATTCAGGCATTCAATTTGCTGCTGGTCGTTGCCGCGCAGTTTACCTCTATCTATTAACTGAAACTAGGGGGCTTAATGCCGCGGCTTGTTTGTTGCAAACTGGGCGTTAATGTATCGCTATAGTTACTGCTCTGTATTGGTTGTTGAACGCTTTTTGGTGTTTTTGGTTGGATGTACTGTATCAACTTGTTTGCAGCGAATATCTTTGTTATTTGTGTCTGCTACTGCATTACAACTTGAATAAACCTGTTGGGTTAGACTGCTTGCGTAAGCTAAATATGCATAGGGTTTGACTAGGTTTTCTATTCGACTTGTTGCCAAGGAATCATGAGGGCGGGTTGCCTAGTTTACGCATCTTGCAACAACTAGGCGCTAGATTAAATGCAACGAATCACTTAAGTTAACAAAATACTTACAAGAAGAAATAGGAAACACAGCGTGCAAACCAGCCAAATGACCCTAACCGATACGTTAGGATTGGGTTTTATGACTTTCGCCTTCTTTTTAGGCGCAGGTAACCTTATTTTTCCTCCTTTTGCGGGCATGATGGCCGGCGAAAACATGTCTCTAGCTATGCTTGGCTTTTTAATTACCGCGGTGGGTTTACCATTGGTCGGCTTGATTGCTGTTGCCAAAGCTAAAGGCGAGATTATGGCGCATTTGCCAGTCTTTGCAGCTACAGCACTTGCTGTGGCAATTTATATTATTATTGGTCCAGCCTTTGCTGCGCCTCGTACCGGTCTGGTGGCTTATGAGATTGGCGCTGTACCATTTTTATCAAACCCAAATGCCACTACTGTGATTGCTGGTGCGACGTTTAACATCTCGCAGCTGGTTTATTCCATTGTGTTTTTTGGCATTGTGATGCTGCTGTCACTATTCCCAGGTAAGCTACTCGATAATGTAGGTAAAGTGCTCACGCCAATTTTGATTATCCTACTTGTGGGTTTGGCCTTGTCGGTAATGTTTATTCCTGGCTCAGAAGTCGGCGCCCCAGTAGGCGACTATCAAGCTAACGCATTAACCAAAGGCTTCCTTGAAGGGTACAACACCATGGATACCCTAGCTTCGCTAATGTTCGGTATGTTGATTATCGACCTGCTGCGTAAAAAGGGGGTTGAAGATACCAAGCTGCAAACCAAGTACCTTATTCGCGCAGCGTTAATTGCTGCTGGTGGTTTGGCATTTGTGTATGTGTCACTGTTTTTCTTGGGGGCGACAGCCGGTGATTTAGCAGCCGGTGCCGATAATGGCGGGGTAATTTTAACCAATTATGTCACCCATGAGTTTGGCACTATGGGGACAGTGTTGTTATCAACTGTTGTGACACTTGCATGTTTAACCACCGCAGTGGGTTTAGTGTCTGCATGTTCTGACTTTTTCAACGACTTGCAGCCGCGCTTTACCTACAGTCAATATGCTGTGTTCTTCAGCGTTGTGAGCGCAACGATTGCTAACGTCGGACTGGCAGAGTTAATTAGCATTAGCGTACCTGTGTTGATGACCATTTATCCTGTTGCGATTGCGCTGGTATTGGTTACCCTGGTTGGACACCTGTTCCCTAATCAGCAATTCGCTCACCGTGCGGTACTTGCTGTGGCTTTATTCTTCGGTATTTTTGATGGCATTAAAGCTGCTGGTTTTGAAGTGCACTTCTTCGATTGGGTGCCACTGCAGTCACAGGGTATGGCTTGGGTGATCCCAACAACGCTAATGATGATTGCCAGTTTGTTTATTGGTAAAAAACAAACCGTTCAATAAGCTTTATCAATAATACCAATTAGGATAAATAAGTGTTCAGAGATTACTCAGGAAAAATCGCTTAGAACAAGGCAGAAATTGCAGCTAGCTAGTAGCTCTACCTACAAAATTTCTAACGAAGTTATAAGCCCTTTTTTCCAGTAAGAAGCAACCAGTAAGAATGATCACATACTTGTGCTGATTGGTATAAATCTTTAGCTTTGTAAATTGGCGCTATGTTATGTTTTGCATAACCTAGCGCTTTTTTAATGAGTTCTCTTTGTCAAAACAATCTCAATCGTCTGCAGTGAAAAACGACACCAAGGCACAAAGCAATCCAGTTATCGATGCTTTTTTAGATGATTTGTGGTCATCACGCGGTGTAAGCGACAACACGCTCGCGTCTTATCGCACTGATCTTGCCCATCTCAATGCATTTTTCGCTAAGCGTAAGCAAAGGCTACAGGATGCGAGTACTCAAGATATTCGCGATTATCTTGCACACCGTTTTGAACTGGGTTACGCCAAATCGAGCAGTGCTAGGCTATTGAGTAGCGTTAGGCGTTTTTATCGCTATTTGGTGCGCAGTGGGCAGCGTGAAGATGACCCAAGTGCGTTGTTAGAGTCACCTAAACAAGCGCGACATATTCCCGATACATTATCAGAAGCGCAAATTGATGCATTATTGAATGAGCCAGATACCGAAGACCCAATAGAGCATAGAGATAAGGCGATGCTTGAGCTGCTGTATGCCACAGGGCTGCGAGTAACTGAGCTTGTCAGCTTAACCATGGAGCAGATCAGTTTGCGCCAAGGTGTTGTGCAAATTGTGGGTAAAGGCGGTAAAGAGCGTCTAGTTCCTATGGGCGAGCTTGCGGTTGATGAGGTGATGCAATATTTGAAACTGGCGCGACCAATTTTGCTTAATGATAAACCATCAGATGTGTTGTTTCCGTCTAAACGTGCTAAGCAAATGACTCGGCAAACCTTTTGGCATCGTATTAAGTTATACGCCACTCGCGCTGGCATAACCGCTGATTTGTCGCCTCATACATTGCGCCATGCATTCGCCACTCACCTGCTTAATCATGGTGCCGATTTAAGGGTGGTGCAGTTACTGCTAGGCCATAGTGATTTATCTACAACCCAAATATACACCCATGTGGCTAAAGCTAGGTTGCAATCTTTACATCAGAGTCACCACCCGCGAGGGTAGGAAACTTAAATGAGTGACTCTTGCCTTAAAAATTTTTTATTAAAGTTGCGTTAATTGGGCATTCTCTGTAAGTTTTGCTCAGCAACTCAGGTCTAAATAGTTAGATCTCATTCAATAGGAATAAACATGAAAGCTCGTTTTTCGCTGGCGTTGATTGCTGGTTTGATATTTTCGCCTGTTACTTTGGCCGCTAACTCAACTGGCAGCATCGAAGACAAACTAACAGAGCAGCTTGTAGATAAGCTAAACGTTGATGTAGTGAGCATGGAAAAAGCACCTATTGAAGGGCTTTACCAGGCGGTAACTAAACAAGGTATGCTTTACATTAGTGAAGACGGTAGCAAGTTAATCCACGGTAATATCTATGCGTTAGATAACAACATGGAAAACCTAAGTGACACCGCATTTAATGCTGCGATGGCCGCACCACGTTTAGAAATGCTTAAGCCATTTGAAAAAGACATGCTGGTTTACAAAGCAAAAAACGAAAAGTATGTGGTCACCGTATTCACCGATGTTGATTGCGGTTACTGCCGTAAACTCCACAACGAAATGCAAGGCTACAATGATTTAGGTATTACCATCCGTTACTTGGCTTACCCGCGCCGTGGCGTGCCTTCAGCTAACGCAGATGAGATGCAAGCCGTTTGGTGTGCAAAAGACCCGCTAAAAGCGATGACTGAAGCTAAGTCTGGCGGTAATGTTAAGGCTGCAAGCTGTGATGTTGATATCAGCAAGCAGTTTTACCTAGGTCAACAGTTTGGTATTTCAGGTACACCTGCCATCGTATTAGAAAATGGCTCTGTTATTCCTGGTTATCAGCCGCCAGAACGTTTACTTAAAACGCTTCAGCGCGCGTTATAATCGTCAGCCGTAAACATACCCACATAGCTGGGTGAATAAACTACTTGAAGGTGAGCTCAGGCTCACCTTTTGTTTACCTTTTGCTAGTTAGTTGCTAGCTTATTTGGCTTACATTTAGCCTTAATACCAATTGGGATAAGTAAGTGATCGGATATTAGGCAGGAAAAATCGTTTAGAACAAGGCGGAAATTGCAGCTAGCTAATTGTTCTGCCTACAAAATTTCTAACGAAGTTATAAGCGATTTTAACCAGTAAGAATGATCACGTTCTTGTGCTAATTGGTATAATTTCTATCGCATATTTATTGCTCAGTTATCGCACTTTTATAGGTCTCCATGTCGCATTCTATTGTCCGTCGCCCTCAGGTTGATGACTCACATTTATCAGCTATTGAATCTCGTCTAATCCGCCAGCTTTACGCCCGCCGCGGTGTTTGCACTGAGCAGCACGACCTCTCACTTAAGCATCTGTTAAGACCCAATACCATGATGGGGATCGACGCTGGTGCACAGATTATTGCTGATGCAATCCAAGCCAATAAAGCCATTATGATTGTTGGCGACTTTGACGCTGATGGTGCTACCTCCACAAGTGTGTGCATGCTGGCATTGAAAATGATGGGTGCTGCCAAGGTTAATTACCTGATCCCGAATCGCTTTGAGTATGGCTATGGTTTAAGCCCTGAGATTGTTGCAGTTGCTGCGGCGCAAGGGGCGCAGTTATTAATTACCGTTGATAACGGCATATCATCTATCGAAGGCGTGAGCGCAGCTAAAGCTGCGGGCATGCAGGTTGTGGTAACCGACCATCATTTGCCTGGACGTGAGCTACCTGATGCTGATGCCATTGTGAATCCAAACCAGCATGGCTGTGAGTTTGCTAGTAAAGCCATTGCCGGTGTCGGTGTGGCGTTTTATTTAATGTCAGTACTGCGAGCAACCCTTGCTAAACGAGGCTGGTTTGATGCTCAGCAAATTGCCGAGCCAAATCTAGCTAACTTGTTGGATATCGTAGCTTTAGGCACTGTGGCCGATGTGGTGGCGCTAGATGCTAATAACCGCCGCTTGGTACAAGCAGGTATGCAAAGGGTAAAAGCAGGGCGTTGCCGCCCGGGGATCACAGCGTTATTAGAAGTGGGGAAACGTACTCCTCAGCGTCTTGTTGCAGCTGATTTTGGCTTTGCTGTCGGCCCTAGATTAAATGCGGCTGGGCGGTTAGATGAAATGGCGCTGGGTGTCGAAACCTTATTGTGTGACGACATTATGAAAGCAAGGCAAATGGCTGCTGAACTTGATGGCTTAAATCAAGAGCGCCGCGAGCTAGAAACTGGCATGCAACAAGAAGCGCTCAAGTTTTTAGATGCGATGGCGCTCAATGAAGCTGAGCTACCTTGGGGAATCGCGCTATTCCAGGATGACTGGCATCAGGGCGTAATTGGTATTTTAGCGTCAAGAATTAAAGATAGGTATCACCGCCCTGTGATTGCTTTTGCTGATGCTGGTGAGGGAGAAATTAAAGGCAGTGCGAGATCCATTAAGGGCCTGCACATGCGTGATTTGCTGGATGCGATTAACACCCAAAACCCCGGGATGATCATTAAGTTTGGTGGTCATGCTATGGCTGCAGGCTTGTCGATTCACTCAGACCGCTTTGCTGATTTTTGTTTGGCTTATGATGCCATGGTGAAGCAAACACTGGATAAAGAGCAATTGGCTGGTGAAGTGCTATCTGATGGTGAGCTTGCTATCGCTGAGTTAAATCTGGAGACGGCGCATCTGCTGCGTCAAGCTGGCCCTTGGGGGCAAGCGTTTGAAGAGCCGGTGTTTGATGGGTACTTTAGAGTAGTGCAGCAACGCATTGTTGGCGAGAAGCATTTAAAGCTGCTAGTTGAAACCGAGTGCGGCGCGCTAATGCTTGATGCGATTGCATTCAACATTGATTTAAAGGTTTGGCCAGATGCCACCATTAGTCATGCCAGAATCGCTTATAAGCTTGATGTAAATGAGTATCGCGGTAATCAAACTGTGCAACTTATGGTGGAACATATTGAGCCTATGTAACTAAGGTGGGACACCGAAATAAGAGAGAGTATGTTATGGGCTAACGTTATCGCGTCGGCCTTTTAGTTGTGTTGCTTAGAAGAGGTTTAGTAGAGGCGCTGTTAGTTTAAACGGAAGTTGCTTATACAAGAGTCGTTAATAAAAGAATGATTAAACGCCAAAAACAAAAAAGCCTCGCATTGCGAGGCTTTTTCAGGTGTCGAAGTTATCAAGCACCTTAAGAATATGGTGCCCGAACCCGGAATCGAACCAGGGACACGAGGATTTTCAATCCTCTGCTCTACCAACTGAGCTATTCGGGCGACGGGCGCTATTAAACGAGTTTTATGGCTTGGAGTCAAACGATTTTTGTAAAAAACTGCTTTTACTGGTGCGTTTGCGCAAGAATTCCGCAAGTTTGCCAATCTTTGCTCAGCTCGCCCTTATTGAGTGTATTTATAGTTGAGCTAACCGTTATGTCACAGCAATACGCTAAATTACCTCTTGGTCATTCATCTGACGTTGGGTGCCAAAGCTTAGTGAAATTAATTCAATCAATTAGCAAATTTTTCTATCACTTCTACGGTCTATTAAATTAACTTACTCTTAAGGCCTTCAACTAATAACAATTGAGAACTAGCATTTGAGTTGGCAACAAAAGTTAATCCGTTTATCACTGGCATCGCCAATCACCTTGGGCTTAGGCATTTTTGTACTACTGCTTTGGGCGCTTATGGGTGTCGCCCGTTTGAACTTGGACGTTAACTTTAACGATTACTTTGCTAAAGATGACCCTAGGTTTATTGATGCGAAGCGCATGCAACACTCGTTTGAGCGCAATGATGAGTTTTTGATGTTGCTTGAGTCAAAAATCAATGATGAGCCTTGGAGTAGCGAACACCGACAAACCCAGTTAATGAATTTTGTGGCTCAATTACAGCGTCAGCAGGCGATTGATGAGGTAGGTGGTTACGTGGAGTTTGTTAATCAGAGTCAGCGTCAATCCCCCATTTTAAGTTATAAGCAGCATCCGCGCTTGCCTTTGGTGTTATCGGCTGATGAGCAAGCGATTATGTTAACCCTGCATTTAAATCAGGATGATCAGGATAAGTTTGGCAACACCACCTTATGGCGGGAGCATCACATTGATAGTGTGTTGAGTTTGAGCCAGTTTTATTGGCGCTCGCAAGGAGTTGAAGTCCATCTAACTGGGGCTGAAGCGCTTAACTGGCAATATGCAAAGGTATTGAGGCATGACTTAAGTTGGTTTGCGCCAGGGTTATTGTTAGTGATCACTTTTATGGCGTTGATGTTTATTAAAAGTCGCTGGTGGTTAATGGCAATTGCAGCAAACTGTTTGATGATATTGTTGCTCACTCTTGGGATCGCTGGCTGGTTCAATTTAACCTTGGCGGCAATTAGCGCGTTTATACCTGTGATTATCGTGACCTTATCATTGGCCTATTCAGCACACTTGTATCTTGGTTGGCAGCGTATTGGCACCCAAGTGGATGATGGCACAGGTACCAACGCAATAGCTGCGACGTTTGAACATAACCGTAAACCTTTGTTTTACGCCACCCTGACTACCGCCTTTGGTTTTTCATTGCTGTCGGTGAGTCCATCGCCTCCTATTCAAGCGTTTGGCGTGTTGGTTGCTTGCGCTGTGTTAATTCACTATTTGCTATGTCATACCTTGCTGGTGACGGTTGCTGCTAAAGCGCAAATCTCTGCTGTGACGTTTGACCGCGTTACTCGCTTTAGCAAGGTCGCTACAATGGCTAAACGCATAAGTGGTTACCCTAAAGCTGTCATGACTCTGGTGGTTTTGCTGAGTTTGGTTGCAGCATCTAGTGCGTTCAAACTTAAGCTCAATGATGACCCTATGAGCTACTTTGCTGACGATAACCCGTTGGCAATTTCGCAGCAAAAAGTGCAGCAATACTTTTACGGCATTAATTTATTGCACATCCAAGTGCCTACCTCTCCTTATGCCATTTACGACAAGGCATACCTAAGCTTTTTGTATCGCTTTGGGCGCTACTTGCAATCCCAAGATGAGGTTAAGCGAGTCAGTCATATTGGTGATTGGGTTAAAAGCGCCGGTCTTTCTTCATCTCAACTTAAACGGCTTGCTCACGAAAATACGGTTGCCGAGCTTGGTTTGGGCGCAGAAATTTCAACAGGTTTTGAGTCAAGCTTGCTCACCATTTACTTAAAGCCGTTAACGGCCAGGGAAATGGTGGAGTTTGAACAGAAAGTTGAGCAATGGCTTGATGAAAATCAAGGGCAGCTACAAGTGGGTAAACTCACCAGTAGCAATTTAATGTTTGCTCATCTTTGCTTGGATAATGCCAAAAGCATGTTGCTTTCGTTTGCCATTGCACTGAGCTTGCTGTCGGTCATTCTAGGGTTGATTAAACGCAGTTTTGCTTTTGCCGTAGCTGGGCTGAGTCTTAACTTTTTGCCTTTGCTGTGGATGTTTGGTTTATGGCAAGTCACTGGCGGTTTTATCAGTATCGGTACAGCAGTGGTGTTAGGGATCATGCTCGGGATCATTGTTGATGACACCTTGCATTTGATGCTGAAACTGCCGGTAGCCAGCGATGATAAAACCGAGGTGCCAGGTTTAACCGAACAATTTTGGCAACAATACTCAGGAGTGATCCCTGTGGTGAGCTTTACCACTATGACATTGGTGCTGGGTTTTGGTATCGGCTTGATTTCTGAGTTTGGGCCGATTATTCAATTGAGTTTGTTGTCAGTAATCGTGATTTCGTTTGCCTGGTTGTTTGACGTGATCGTCTTACCAGTGGTCTATCGATACTTGCTAAGGAGGCCGCTATGAGTCAGCGCCGCTGTTTTGGTCACGCTGCTACGCCTAAAGTGACCGAGGGGAAAAACGCTGAGCGCTTAACACGCTGGATAGCGCAGCAAGCCAAGTCGCCGCTTGTTTTTACTGAGGCTCAGCAACAACATCTAGCTCGTTTATTGCCATTGTTGCTGTGTGGTGAACAGTCTGCTCAGTTGGTGTTTAACCAAGAGATTGAACGCCTTGGCCAGCAGCAACCTTCACTCACAGATAAAGAACGTTTGCGTACCATTGCCACGCTACAGGCTGTAGAGGCGGATGAGTGTCGCCACGATATTGCATTGCAACAAGTTGCCGACTCCCTGCCTCAGCATAATGATGCTGCTAGTGAAATAGCTAAGGTGCAAAGGTTAGCAAAGCGTTTTTATATGGGGTTGGGTCGTGTTGAGAATTATCAGCAGCATTTTGTGCGTATCGCGACCTTAGATACCTGTGTGACACAAATTATGCATAGTTTTGAGCACAGCAATTTAGGACGAGAACATGGCTTTAGCCAGCTTTGCGCCATGATAAAAAAAGATGAGGCCAAGCACGTGTATGTGAGCCGTCATCACGCCATTGGTCTAGGGGCATCGGCTGATGATTTTGCTCAGCAGCAGGAGAGCGTGTCATCAGATCTATTTACCTTACTATTAACTCAGCAGCGCTCTTTTGAATCTATGGGTGTTTGTCTAGATAGCATTAAACAAAGATTGGAGGACAAATGGCAGTAAAGTTCGCCGCTAATGATTTAGCCGTTTATGGCATCGCACATCAGTTGCCCAATGAGCGTGTTGATAACGCCCATTTACTTGCTGCACTAGCAGAAAAATGTGGCCGCTTTGCAGCTCGTAAAGCTAAAAGCATCACTAAACACCTAGGCATTGAAAGCCGTCATTTGGTGCGGGATTTAACCACAGCGACAAGTAGTGCTAATCCATCAAGCATTGAGCTGAGTAAGCAGGTGATATCTCAGGCGTTAGCTCATGCGGATATGACAGCTGCAGATTTAGATTACCTGCTGACGCATACCTGTACGCCACACACTCAAGTACCACCTAATGCTGCTTGGCTTGCCGATGTGCTTGCTTATCATGGACCTTATTTAGAGCTGCGGCAGGCTTGTACTGGTTTTGCCAATAGTCTACAAATTGCCTCGGCTTTTTGCGCGACCACGCCAAAACCTGTCGCCATTGTTGGGGTTGAAACTGGCTCTGTTTATTTTGATATGAGCAAGGAGTTTATCGACACTGAGCAGTTGGTTAATTATGTGCAAATGGGCGATGGCGCTGCGGCTTGTATTGTTGGGCCGCAAGCCACTGACAATTCAAACTTAGCATTGCTTAGCGATATTTATCTTGGTCAGGTAGGGCATGACAAACAGCCTGGATTTTACCTAGATTCAGGTTCAAACGATGTGGGTGAGAAACGCATGGCGCGTTTTCACCACAATACCGCTGCGGTGCGGGCTCAAGGAAGTCAGCTATTTGAACTAGGCTGGCAAGCGCTGCAAAGTCGAGGTTATCAGTTAGACGATTTCGCTTATATTTTGCCCCATCAAGCCAATGGACATATCGACAGCTTAATGGCAAAAGAGTTAGGCATAGAACCACAGCGCATAATTAATGATGCTAAGCACTTAGGTAACTTAGGCTCTGCTGCTATTTGGGTGAGTTTGTCTCGGTTGATCCACTCAGGTAAGTTAACTTCGGGCGATAAAGTTGCCGTACTTGGAGCAGAGGCAACCAAGTACTTGTATGGCGGTTTTGTTTATCATCATAAATAGTTCATTTTAAGTTCTGTGTAATCATTCGAATTACAGATACAAAAATGCCCGCACGATGATGTCGTTAGCGGGCATTTTCTATCTGGCTAGCTTTTGATGACGCTTATCGGTTTAGCGACTCATTTTCAGGGAAGTTAACCTGCATCACCATTTGTGCATGTTCTTTTAGCTTGTCTTGCCCTAACTCATCGTAAGCGATGGTCATGATTTCCAATGCGCGCTCAGTTGCAGGTGTCCCTGGGAATTTCTCTAACACAGTTTGCGCACGCACTGCCGCAGCGCTCCACGCGTTCATTTTGACATAATATTCAGCCACCTTGATTGAATACATCGCTAGGCGGTTTTTCAAAAACTGCATACGCTTTTGCGCGTCAGCTGCATAAGGGCTGTTTGGGTAGGTCTTAATCAAACGCTCAAAGTCACGGAATGCATCTTGGGCGTTTTTAGGGTCACGATCGGTGCGATCAATGTTCATCATCTGATGGAACAAATAATTATCAGCCTGCATGTTGGTTAGGCCGCGCATGTAGTACACGTAATCAATGTTCGGGTGCGTTGGGTTTAAGCGAATAAAACGGTCGATGTTAGCAATACCTGAAGCTGCATCGTCCATTTTGTAATAAGCGAAAATGAGGTCAAGTTGTACTTGAGTTTTGTGCGCACCAAATGGGTAACGCGAGTCTAGTGCTTCAAGCGAACGTACTGCTTTTGAGTAATTGCCGAGCTCCATTGAGGTGCGAGCTTGTTTATAAAGTACTTCTGGAGAGGCTTTACTGGCTGTGAGTTCTTCTTCTGATTGATTGCTACTACAGGCAGTTAGCGCCAATGTTGCGATTAACGCTAGACCTTTTGCATATTTATACATACTTGAATTCAATTCTTTTATAAGTTGTAGTTAAGAATTTTTCCATTTCACGGTAAAATAGAAAACATCCGATTGTAACAGATAGCACATTTACTTTGGACCCCAATATCGGGGTACGGTTCCTATGACACAACAGATTAATCTAAAAAGCGAGATCACAGCAACACAAACCGGCCTAAGATTGGACAGAGCATTGGCCGAATTGTTCCCTGATTATTCCCGTACACGCATCAAAGAATGGATCCTATCTGGTGCAGTTAGCATTGACGGTACCACAGTTGATAAGCCGCGCGAAAAAGTTTTTGAGTCGCAAGAAATTGCAATTGACGCCACGCTGGAAGAAGAAGTCCATGCTGAAGCCCAAGACATCGACCTAAACATCGTTTACGAAGATGACCACATTATAGTTATCAACAAGCAAGCTGGCTTGGTGGTTCACCCAGGTGCGGGTAATGCCGATGGCACGTTAATGAATGCCTTGTTGCATCATCACCCTGAAATTGAACATGTACCGAGAGCTGGTATTGTTCATCGTCTGGACAAAGACACCACAGGTTTGATGGTTGTGGCTAAAACCGTTGAAGCGCAAACTCACTTAGTCGCCGCGCTGCAGGCTCGTGACATTGTTCGTGAATATGAAGCGCTAGTCACTGGCACTATGACAGCGGGCGGCACAGTCGATGAGCCAATTGATCGTCATGAAACTAAGCGTACACAAATGGCGGTAGTTCATGGTGGCCGTCCATCAGTTACACATTACCGTGTTGCTGAGAAGTTTCGTGCGCACACGCGTTTACGTCTGCGCCTTGAAACAGGTCGTACTCACCAAATTCGTGTGCATATGGCCCATATTGGTCATGTGTTGGTTGGTGACCCTGTATATGGCGGCCGCCCGCGCCCGCCGAAAAAGGCTAGCGAAGAATTTTTCGACACTTTAAAAGATTTCAAACGCCAAGCTCTGCACGCGGTGCGTCTTGAATTAGCTCACCCGTTTACCTGTGAAATCATGACCTGGCATGCACCAGTACCTGATGACATGGTTAAGCTAACTAAAGCTATGCGTAAAGATTTGGAAGAAAACCCGGTCGAGTACCTTTAATGTGGCAAACTAACTGGCCTGTACCCGCCAATGTCGGCATAGCTTTTACTGACCGACATGGCGGCGTGAGCGAAACACCTTTTGATAGCTTGAATCTTGGCGATCATGTGGGTGATGCGCCAGCTAAGGTTGAGCAAAATCGCCAGTTAGTGACTTCTTTGCTTGAACTGCCAGCTAAGCCTGTGTGGCTCAAGCAAGTACATGGTACTCATGTACTTGAAAATCCCGCCTTACCTTTTTGTTCATCAACACCGACAGAAGCAGATGCTTGTTATGCCAATCGCAGTGGTATTGTTTGCGCTGTGATGACAGCAGATTGTTTGCCTGTCGTACTATGCAACGAGCAAGGAAGCGAGGTTGCAGCCATTCATGCCGGTTGGCGTGGCTTGTGCGATGGCATTATTGAGCAGACCGCACATAAGTTTGCTGCAGACTATCAAAACTTGATTGCCTATTTAGGCCCAGCAATTGGCCCTAAAAAATTTGAAGTGGGCGTAGAGGTCAAGCAAGCGTTTGTCTCTCATAATGCAAATGCCGCGAATTGTTTTACTGCATCTGGTGATAAGTATTTGGCTAACATTTATCAGTTAGCTGAGCAGCGCTTATCCGCCCTAGGTATTAACACTATTTTTAGTAGTGATGAATGCACAGTCTCTAATACTGACTTTTTCTCTTATCGCCGCGACAAGCAAACTGGCCGCCAAGCGACGCTAGTGTGGTTAAAGTCTTAAACTGACTGCTAAGCGTTAAAGTCTGATGGTAAACGTCAGTCAGCTTGATCTTTTGTATTGTTCTTTAGCTCTTCTTGATCTGTTTAGCTCTCTAGTTAGTTTTGACTAGCCACAGTGCTATTGGCGCTCTGTCTCCATTTTATATCCGGCATCTATACTCTGGTTTATTGACTGTATCGAAGACTTGAATTTATTTCATCAGTCCCCATTTCTTTACTAGATTAATGTTTTGGTGCGCATGCTCTTAGTAAAAGCCTTTTTAATAAAGAGAACTTTGTAGTGGCAGCCATGTTAGATAGTAGGAGGTAGTATGAGACTCGACCGCATGACTAATAAGTTTCAGATTGCGATTTCTGATGCTCAATCTCTAGCGCTTGGGCGCGACCATCAATTTATAGAACCAACCCACCTTATGATGGCGTTGCTTAATCAAGACTCTGGTTCAATTCACCCGCTGTTAACTCAAGCGGGGATTCAGGTTAGCGCGCTGCGCTCAAAACTAAGCCAAGAGTTGGAGCGCTTGCCGCAAGTAGAAGGCACTGGCGCAGATGTGCAGTTATCTCAAGGCTTAATCCGCCTGCTAAACCTATGCGATAAGCTGTCGCAAAAGCGTAAAGACAAATACATCTCCTCAGAGCTATTCATTATTGCTGCGCTTGAGGGGAACGATGCACTCTCCAAAGCACTGAAAGAATCGGGTGCCACCAAAGAGCTGATGGAGAAAAGCATTGAGCAAATGCGTGGCGGACAAAACGTGGATGATCCTAATGCTGAAGATCAACGCCAAGCTTTGAAGAAATTCACTATCGATTTAACTGAGCGTGCCGAGCAAGGAAAGCTCGACCCTGTGATTGGCCGCGACGATGAAATCCGCCGCACAATTCAAGTGCTGCAGCGCCGCAGCAAAAATAACCCTGTGCTGATTGGTGAGCCAGGTGTGGGTAAAACTGCAATCGTCGAAGGACTTGCACAGCGCATTGTTAATGGTGAAGTGCCTGAAGGTATCAAGAACAAGCGTGTACTCTCGCTAGATATGGGTGCCTTAATAGCAGGCGCTAAGTATCGCGGTGAATTTGAAGAGCGCCTGAAAGCAGTATTAAATGAGCTTGCCCAAGAAGAAGGGCAAATTATCTTATTTATTGATGAGCTACATACCATGGTTGGCGCCGGTAAAGGCGAAGGCGCGATGGATGCGGGTAATATGCTCAAACCTGCGCTTGCTCGCGGTGAGCTACATTGTGTTGGTGCAACCACGCTCGACGAATACCGACAGTATGTGGAGAAAGACGCGGCGCTTGAGCGTCGCTTCCAAAAAGTTGTGGTCGATGAGCCCAGTGTTGAGGCGACCATTGCAATTTTGCGAGGTCTGAAAGAGCGTTATGAGCTGCATCATCATGTGGAAATTACCGACCCTGCGATTGTTGCTGCGGCGAGTATGTCGCACCGTTATATTTCAGATCGTAAATTGCCAGACAAAGCCATCGACTTAATCGATGAGGCTGCATCGAGCATTCGGTTACAAATCGATTCTAAACCAGAAACGCTTGATAGGTTGGAGCGCCGCGCGATTCAGCTAAAGCTAGAAGAGCAAGCATTGGCAAAAGAGTCTGATGAAGCCAGCTTAAAACGTCTTGCTCATTTGCAATCAGAGCTTAAAGAAGTTGAGCTAAATGCTAACGAGCTAAATGAAATTTGGCATACAGAAAAAGCAGCGCTTGCCGGTACTCAGCATATTAAGGCCGATCTGGAACAAGCGCGAATGGATTTAGAAGTCGCTCGCCGCGCTAGCGATTTAACGCGCATGTCTGAGCTGCAGTACGGCCGCATCCCTGAACTTGAGAAGCAGCTCGATCTGGCATCTCAAGCGGAAATGCAAGACATGACCTTGTTGCGAAATAAGGTTACCGATGTAGAAATAGCCGAAGTGCTGTCAAAAGCGACCGGTATCCCAGTTGCAAAAATGCTTGAAGGTGAGCGCGAGAAATTGCTGCACATGGAAGATGCACTGCATGAGCGAGTGATAGGTCAAAACGAGGCCGTTGATGCGGTAGCTAACGCTATTCGCCGTAGCCGCGCTGGGCTTGCTGACCCAAATCGTCCTATTGGTTCTTTCTTATTTTTAGGCCCAACAGGTGTGGGTAAAACTGAGCTGTGTAAATCATTGGCTAAGTTTTTGTTCGATACAGAGTCAGCCATGGTGCGTATCGACATGTCTGAGTTTATGGAAAAACATGCGGTGTCGCGTTTAGTTGGTGCACCACCAGGGTATGTCGGCTATGAAGAAGGTGGCTACTTAACTGAAGCGGTAAGACGTAAACCTTATTCAGTTATCTTGCTTGATGAAGTTGAGAAAGCTCACCCTGATGTGTTCAACATCTTGCTGCAAGTGCTCGATGATGGCCGTTTAACTGATGGCCAAGGTCGCACGGTCGATTTTCGTAATACTGTGGTGATTATGACATCTAATCTAGGCTCAGATGTTATTCAGGAGCAGTTTGAGCAGTTGGATTATCAAAGCATGAAGCAACAGGTGATGAATGTGGTGACGCATTCATTTAGACCTGAGTTTTTAAACCGTGTCGATGAAAGTGTGGTATTCCACCCGCTTGCCGCTGAGCATATTGCCCATATCGCGAGTATTCAGCTAAATAATTTGAAGCATCGTTTAGCAGAGCGAGATTTCGATATTGAGATCAGCAAAGACGCGTTAGCTCTAATTGCCCAAGCAGGGTTCGATCCTGTTTATGGTGCAAGACCACTTAAACGTGCCTTGCAGCAAGAAGTTGAAAATCCGCTGGCACAGCTATTACTGAAAGGTGAGTTAGTACCGGGCAAAGTGATAAAAGTAGATGTTGCCGATAGTCAGCTGATGTTCAACCAATAGCTATCGGAAAAGCCTCAGTGCTTTTTACTGAATGATAGAAACAACAAAGGGAGCAATTGCTCCCTTTGTTGTATATAGAATTTGTATCGGCAAGCTCTACTATTTACAGAAGAGTTTTACCCTCTGCTCATTCTCGTTTATTGCCTGCGTTTTTTGTTCAGCGGTCATTTGCTCCATCTCACCGGTTTTTTCATTCTTTCGAGTCAGGCGATTGTAGCTCTTTAATACGCTTAAACTGTGCTTAGCACTTTCACAAAGCTCCTTAGCTTGTTCTTTATCTGTTGCATTAATGATAGCGGCTGATTTTTCTAACTCAGATTGCTCTTGCACTTGCTCGCGTTTCTTCGGGGCAATATACCCTGCCTTAGCTGGTTCAATGTCTTCGCTATATATTTTAGTTGCGTTGACGCCTTTCGGCGGTTGCTCGCTGTAGTGCACAACGCCTTTATCATCGACCCAAGTGTAGATAACAGCTGCAGAGGCGAGTGGTATTGCAACAACAAAAATAATTAAGGCTGCTGTGATGCTGATTAGTAAAGAGTGCTGTCGGCTCATGGTAACGTCCAGGTTGTATGAACTTATTTGTTATTTATCCCAACATAGGATATCCGCTTAATAAAGCCAACAAATAATCTAATAAAAATTGTTCAAAGGCAAAGTTACCTTAATCAGTAGCTTAGCTTCGCTGCATCCACCTGAGTACAGAGTAATGCACTAAAGCCAAAAATAACCTGCCATTTTTAGTCTATGCTTATCTGTCCAGCTCGAGTTCATTTATCTTTTATCTTTTGCATAGCTTGCTAGGCTCTTTTAGTAATGGTTTAGTACCTGGCTAGTACTGAAATGGAGCTGTAATGCACATTTAGGGCTGGTGTTGCTTAAATTGTGCGCGCTTGAGCAGTGTTTTTAAGAAAATCGCATATAAGGGCTTGCGCAAATAAATCTGCTCCCTATAATGCGCTCCCACTGACCTGCAGGACGTAGGGAATGCCAAAGCTTGTCTGGAACAAGCTTGGTAGACACGGCGCAGCGGCCAACACGAGGTGTAGGTGGCAAGCATGAAAGTTTGATTTGAAGGCATTTAAGCCACTCAAATCAAGGCGAAAAGAAAGTTTGAAAAAACACTTGACGCCAACGCGGGAAAGCGTAGAATACGCAGCCCTGACCCGATGAGCCAAGCGCGAACGGGATGCTCTTTAACAATATGACAAGTATATCTGTGTGGACATTCACAGAGTATTAAATTCGACAGATTCACTTTCGAGTGAGTCACAAAATTTAAAACTCATTGATGTTCATACGACACAAGTTAATTTGAATTGATGATTCAGTTTAAATTGACGCATGACAGTAGAATTCATTGAGTCGTTCTTCGGAACGTAAAAACTTTTAATTGAAGAGTTTGATCATGGCTCAGATTGAACGCTGGCGGCAGGCCTAACACATGCAA
>NZ_JAAIKQ010000005.1:0-247358 GCF_012263345.1 Shewanella sp. WXL01
TTACTTTTACAGCACCGTACTGATCTAGGCCGATTTCAATGTGAGGCAATATTTTCTTCATAGCATATAACATTTGTATAGTGCGCATGCGCGTTTACCATGTCAGACCAGTAAAAACGCGCACCACTAAATTATTGAATTGATTCAGCTTACTTAAATTTTATTCAATACACCAGTCTGAAAAACGCGCATGCGCATTTATCTTGCTCGCTTTGTCAGCACAAGTGAGATTAACCATCTGAAAAGCGGCTATATTCTCATTACTCACAAGTGAAAACGCGCAAACGACACGTCTCTAAAACAGTAAAAAGTGGCTAAACCCAATAATACTGTATAAAAACACAGTTATCGCAAGGCTGGTTCAAATCGAATAAAAACTCAAGCTACTTATAAAAAGCCTATAAGCGAATATCGACCGAAATTGGACAGTGATCGCTTAGCGCATTAGAAAGCTCTCTAGAGTACTCACCTTCGAATACCAGCTGCTCAAAAGAACCTTTGACGTAATTGGCTTTAGCGTTGCTATCAAACACGATGTGGTCAATGTAGTCTTTGTAGTAACCGCCCCAGCATTTTGAGTCTTGGGTTAATGTAGGTGACCACAACTGACTCTTATTTGCGCTTTTGTCGCCGCTTTCGTTTGAGGAAAGACTAGGCTCATTATCAGCATTTTGGTTATTTAATGCCTGCCATAAGCCCTGCTCTGGCGTGAATTCATTGGCAATATCTTGCGAGAATCTGCGGTTAAAATCGCCTAATACAATAAATGGTGTTTGCTCCGTTTTGCGGGCATCAATCCAATTTTTTAGTGGTTCCACCTGTTTACTTAGCACTTCACACGCTATCTTGCGCCTTTGCTGTTTCTCATCGGTATTTGGCATAGCTGCTATCGCTTGTTGCTCTAGCGACTTATCAAAACAACCTGACTTTAAGTGCACCGCAAGCAGTCTCACTTCATTACCGCCTCTACTGATAGTCACGTCCATACCATAACGAACACGGCCGACATCGAGTGCTTTGTATTCTATCGCATCGATTTGTAATCCAGCAGATTTGCGTACGGCGACGCCAACTCGCTGTACCCAGTCTTTAGTCGAGAAATAATAGTCATATTGATCGCCCAAAACCTTGTGCGCCCATTCTTGCCCTTCTACTTCTTGCAATGCGATAACATCAGCGTCTAACTGAACTGCATAGCGAGCTAATTCAGCATAATCCGCCTCAGCTCTTTGGTTGTATTCGTGAGAGCTAAGCCAGGCGATATTCCAGGTTGCTAGCTTGATTTCAGCATTACTATCAACATTCTGTGTGTCAGCACATCCGCCAATAAGCGCTATGGCAGGGAGCAGTGCAATCAGTGTTCTTTTTATCATTATTTTATTAAGCCTTTCGCATGAATAGTTTGATATATGTAGTCTGTAAGACCTAGGTGGTAAAAAATAAAGCCTTCCAATGGAAGGCTTTAACATAAATTTATGTATGACTAACGTTTTAACGCTGCATCAATCATTTGCTGTGCTTGTTCAAGTAGCAACTCTAGATGCTCGTTCGATACCAAACTCTCGCCGTACAGCTTAAACAAAGCCTCGGTACCTGAAGGCCTTGCAGCAAACCAGCCATTAGCCGTAGTGACTTTAACGCCGCCAATGGCTGCGCCGTTGCCAGGTGCATGAGTTAACACAGCGGTTATTTCATCTCCCGCTAGCTCAGTTTCAACAAAGCTCTCTTGAGTTAGCGAGGCAAACTTAGCCTTCTTCTTAGCGCTAATTGGGCTATCGATACGTTTATAGAAGCACTGACCAAACTCTTGCTCAAGTTCAGCATAGCGCTGCGCGGGTGTTTGCCCAGTGACTGCGAGTATTTCGGCAGCTAATAACGCTAGAATGAATCCGTCTTTATCGGTACACCAGGTTGTCCCGTCACGCTTTAAAAATGCAGCGCCGGCGCTTTCTTCGCCGCCAAATGCGAGTGTTGCATTGGCTAAACCATCAACAAACCACTTAAAGCCTACAGGTACTTCAACACACTCGCGTTGATGCTTGTGGCAGACTTTATCAATGATGGCGCTTGAAACTAGGGTTTTACCTATACCTAATTCCTTTGACCATTGCGGGCGATATTGGCACAAATAATCAATTGCGACCGCCAAAAAGTGGTTTGGATTCATTAAGCCTGTTTGCGGACAAACAATGCCATGACGGTCGTAGTCTGGGTCGTTGCCTAGGCAAATATCGAACTCATCCTGGTGCGCAAGTAGTCCCGCCATAGCATAAGGTGATGAGCAATCCATGCGGATCTTGCCATCTTTATCTAAGGTCATAAAACCAAAACTTGGGTCTACAGCGTCGTTCACAAGAGTAATGTCTAAACCGTATGTTTCAGCGATATGCTGCCAGTAATAAATACCTGAGCCGCCCAATGGGTCAACACCTATCTTGATATTTGCTTTAGCAATCGCATCTAGATCGATTACATCGCTCAAGCAATTCACGTAAGGCGCAATAAGATCTTGAGATTCTATCCACGGCATTGTCGCGGCAATACCATAGTTAACCTTAGTGACACCGCTTAGTTGCTTAGCAAGATACTCGTTGGCGCGTGACTCGACCCACTTGGTGATCTCGCCTTCTGCTGGGCCACCGTGAGGCGGGTTATATTTAATGCCGCCATCTTGTGGTGGATTGTGCGATGGCGTAATGATTAGACCATCAGTTAACGCTTGTGCATTTACATTGGCGGCAACAATGGCTTGTGAAATAACAGGCGTTGGAGTAAAGCCATCATCTTGATGAACAATCACTTGCACCTGATTAGCACTTAACACCTCAAGCACTGACAAATACGCTGCGTAAGATAACGCGTGGGTGTCAAAGCCCACAATCATTGGGCCATTAATGTCGGCCTGCTTGCGGTAATCAACCACGGCTTGGGTGATTGCCCAAATATGATTTTGATTAAAGCTTGAGTTAAGTGCACTGCCACGATGACCAGAAGTACCAAAACTCACCGCTTGCGTCGCGTCTTCTACATTTGGAATATTGCGATAGTAAAGGCTCATTAGCTTTGGAATATTAACTAGATCAGCCTGAGTAGCTTGCGTCCCTGCTCTATTGTGTACTGCCACAAATTGCTCCTATTAAATATGCTCTACTAAATATGTTTTACGATCGATAACGCTACGCTTTCATCACAACCTAACTGCAATAGCACTTCTTTTAAAATATTGCGTTTCTTTGCGGTGTTGTTATTGGTGGTAACCCAATATGTTGTATCTTCAATTTGCTTAGGATTAGCAGACTGACTTGCCGCCAATAACTCTTGCTTTGATCGAGCAAAATACAAGCGCCCTTTGCCTTGAACCTGCAAAACTTGCTCAAAACTATCGCCGGCAACTTGTGCCAGGCTTTGTAATAAAAACATAAAACGCCCGACGGCACCTTTTTGCTGTGCAATGAGATGTTCGTTGACGATTGTTGCAAAATCATTACTGCTAGCAACAATATTGCTCTTTGTTGTTTCTTCACCCGCAGCTGGTGATGTGACTTCAGCAACTTGTTCAGCCGTGTTGCCTTGCGGCTCTTTTACATCAGCAATATGCTTAGTGCTCACTAGCTTTTCTACCGCTTCTTTCGCTTTGTTAAACAAAGCGTTTTGTTCTTCATTTGACAGCGGTTTGGTTTCTAGGCTTGGTTGGCTTATATGGACATTGCTTTGTTGATCGATATTTTCAACAGTTAACCCTAATAAGCGACGAAGAATATCTGAGGCGCTTTCACCAATGCGCTCTGTTTTACTCGCAATGAAACTATATAATTCTTCATCAATTTCGATGTATTTCATCTCAGTCATTTCCTTTGGCCTTAGGGTAGGATGGATCTTAATTTTGATTAATTTGTGAGATCGCCATGCGATCGCTTATCGAGTTAGTGTAAGACAAGCTGATAGTGATAATAAAGTGTAAATTAAACAAATACCTTGTGCTTGACCGATATTCGTGATGACTGAGCGTTTTTCATGCTTTATCGGCGCAATAGTTTGGTATTTGAAGCCAAGCTTGATCGCTAGCGATAGATAAATCTCGCCAACTACAGCTTGTGATCTTGATCTCACCTTGTGTTTAGCACACAATCGCCGCAGCAAAATTTACTTCCAAAAATAATAAACAATTTACCTCTGAACACACGTATAGGATAACTATGCATTATGAAACGCGCGGCCAAGGACAACCCGTTATTCTCATTCATGGGTTGTTTGGCAATATTGATAACCTAAAAAATTTAGCCATTAGCCTAGAGTCTGACTTTCAGGTTACCCGCGTCGATGTGCCCAATCACGGCTTAAGTACTCATTGGCAGCACATGGATTACGTTAACCTCGCGAGCGCATTTATCGAATTGTTAGATTCGCTAAACATTGAAAAAGCCAACTTTGTGGGGCATTCAATGGGCGGCAAAATCGCCATGGCAATTGCACTGCTGCACCCGAAGCGTGTGAGCGGTTTAGTTGTCGCCGACATTGCGCCCGTTGCTTATCAGCCAAGACATGACGATGTATTTCGCGCATTAAACTCATTAAATCTTAGTGATACCGACCGTAAACGTGCGCTAGCACACATGCTTGAGCACAATATTGATGAAGGCACGGCGCAGTTTTTACTCAAGAACCTGCAGCGTAGCGATGGCGGGTTTAAATGGAAAATGAATTTGACAGGTTTACAGCAAAGTTATCCTGACATTATCGGTTGGCCATTTACAAAGCAAAGTCAGTTGCCTTGGCAACCTTTTCAGTTACCCTGCTTGTTTGTTCGTGGCGGTGACTCCAACTATGTTACCGCTGAGCATCGACAAGAAATAATTGAACAATTTCCAAAAGTTGCTGCGAAAACGCTTAATGGCACTGGTCACTGGTTACACGCACAAAAACCAGAAATATTTAACCGAATCGTTAAAGACTTTCTTGTACAAAATCAGAGCAATTAGCCTAGGTTTTCAGCAAGCACAGTGGTTTTTTAGTTTGCATCAATAGCAGACACTTAAGCGATGTGATATATTCGCGCCTCTTTTTCACCGTACTTGTTGTTCAGGCTTAAAGGAATATAAGGTCACCCGATGTTAAACCAATACATGGAACAGATTGAAACACTTGGGTTAAACTTTTTCTTTGCTGCCATCTTCTTTTTTATCGGCATGGCAATCCGTGACGTATTAAAACAAGGCGATGTGCCAAAGTTTGGTCAGTACATTGTATGGTTAGTATTATTTCTTGGGTGTGCAGGCTTCGTCGCTAAAGGCATTATCCAAATGACCTGGGAAAGCTCAGGGATTGGTTAACAGTTAGATGGCAAAAGAAACAACAGATAGAACGACAATTGACCTTTTTGCCAACGAGAAACGTAGAGGAAGACCAAGAAGTAATCCTCTTTCCCGTGAACAGCAATTAAAGATCAATAAACGCAATCAAATTCAGCGCGATCGCGCAAACGGTTTAAAGCGAATAGAGTTAAAGGTGTCACAAGATTTGTATGACGCCTTGAACCAACAAGCTTTGGCCAGTAACATCAGTCGAAGCCAGCTAATCGAGAGTATTCTCCAGCAGCAAATCGACAACTGATTCGAATACGTAAACGCTTATAGCGCAACAATTTAAGAAAGGATAGACAATGGCAACTGTAGGTCTTTTTTTCGGTAGTGACACAGGTAACACCGAAGCTGTAGCCAAAATGATCCAGAAAAAACTGGGTAAAACTATGGTTGATGTAAAAGACATCGCCAAAAGCACCAAAGAGCAAATCGCTGAGTTCGATTTACTGCTTTTTGGTATCCCGACTTGGTACTATGGTGAAGCACAATGTGATTGGGATGACTTCTTCCCTGATCTTGAGCAAATTGATTTCACTGACAAATTAGTCGCAATCTTCGGTTGTGGCGACCAAGAAGACTACGCAGAGTACTTCCTTGATGCAATGGGCATGGTTGGTGATATTGTTGAAGCCAAAGGCGGCATCATTATCGGTCACTGGCCAACAGAAGGTTACGATTTCGAAGCATCTAAAGCATTAGTTGATGACAAGCACTTTATCGGTCTAGGTATCGACGAAGATCGTCAACCAGAGCTAACTGAAGAACGTGTTGATGCTTGGGTTAAGCAAATCTATGATGAAATGTGCTTAGCTGAGCTTGCTGACTAATATGTAGTCATCTATTGTAAATTTAAAAGCGGCTTTAGCCGCTTTTTTACTATCTAACGTTTAAAATTAGCGAGGCTGATATTGCTACAATTTAATCAAACTACACGGCTTGTCATTGACGATGTTGTTGTGCAATATCATATCTTTAACCCTAGTGAACCTGTAATGGTCACCTTCCCGCCTGTTTGTCAGGCAATCGCCAAAGACGCTAACTTGGACGATGCATTTGTTTGGGGATTTGATTACTTCGCCAAGAAACACATGAATGTCATCGCCTTTAATCATATCGGCGAAGGCAACTATTTCGACTCACCCAAGCTGTTAGCATTCATTGACGATTTAGCGCCACAACTTAAGCAATTCCCGGCAAGTATCGGCTATGGCGCAAGCCTTGGCGGCTTCGCGTTAGGTTTGTTGGCTGACAGATTGCAGCTTTCCAAAGCATTATTATTGATGCCCCAAAGTACCTACTGCAAGCAAACAGCGCCTTGGGACCCTATCGTTGTAAATTCTGTACCTAGCTCGCGCAGCGACATGGCTACACTTGATGCGAAAAACTGCAAGACACCCCTTACCATTATTTACGATCCTCTGTCATTGCAAGATAAAAATCACATGGACCGCTTCGAGCAAACGCTAACTAAGTTCAAGGTGTATGCTGTTGGCCATCGCATACCAAGAGCACTGCAACATTTGGGTATTTTAAACGATGTTATTTTGCAGTTTAGGCAAGGCGACATTGATGAAGATGCGTTTTATCAAGGAATTAGAGGTCGTCGCTACTTAACTTATTACTATCGTGATGCTTATAAAAAACCGACTTCTAGCTACACCAGTAAACGCCTACTGGTCATCTATCGCCATAAAGCAACATATCGCTTAAAAACAGTGAAATTTGAGCCGGCTAAAATAGCTGATCGCTTAAAAAGCAGTGTCCAAAAGCGTATCAACAAAATTCGTAAAATATTCAACAATGACAACTAATTCACTCTTGGCAAATCTACACGGCGTAAATCCAGACGGAACAAATCCATGCGGAACAAATCAACAGAGCGCAGCAAACGGCAGCTCCCAACACTGGGATATCTTTTGTCTAGTTGTAGATAACTATGGTGACATAGGCGTAACCTGGCGCCTTGCCAAGCAACTCGCCAATGAGCATAAGATTAAGGTTAACCTGTGGGTTGATGACCTAAACAGCTTTGCTCACATTTTACCTGAGCTAACTCCTTCAAGAGCAAAACAATCCTTTAATGGCGTAACCATTTATAAGTGGGAAGAGACTAATCTAGCGCCATTTACGCCAGGCTCGGTACTTGTAGAAGCGTTTGCCTGTGAGTTACCAAATGCAGTAAAAGACAAACTGAATCAACACAAGCAGACGTTTGGCACACAACCTGTCTGGATTAACCTTGAGTACCTTTGCGCCGAAGACTGGGTTGAGGGTTGTCATGCTCTGCCGTCAATGCAATCAAATGGCTTACAAAAGTGGTTTTATTTCCCAGGGTTTACTACCAAAACAGGCGGGCTAATTTGCGAAAGCAATTTACTCGAAACCTGCGAGCAATGGCAAAGTAACGCTAGCAATAAACTGGCGCTGCTCAATGAATTTGGCATTACTGGCATAAAGGCCAATGATTATTTAATTAGCCTATTCAGTTATGAAAATAACACTATTAGCGCGCTATTGAATCACTACGCCAGCAAGCCAGAGCAAGCCACGCATGTACTTGTGCCGCAAGGTCGCAGTGTTGCCAGCGTTGAACAATATCTACAGGCTGAATGTGGTTTGACTGACGCCACACTTACACTGGGCAAGCCAGTCCCCATAGGGCAAATTACCTTGCACCTATTGCCAATGACTAATCAAGAAAGTTACGACAAGCTACTTTGGAGCTGCGATCTCAACATTGTCCGCGGTGAAGATTCATTTTTGCGCGCGCAGTGGGCACAAAGGCCGTTTATTTGGCATATCTACCCGCAAGATGAAGACTATCACCTAGTTAAGCTCAACGCTTTTTTAGCGCATTACTGTAAAGACTGGCCACAAGATGTTGCGGAGCATTACGTCGAGCTGGTAAATGGATTCAATGTCTACAACGCACAGCAAGTCGCTTGTGAGCTACAAGCGTTCGACGACCAGTTAGAATTCATTGAGCAAATGGCAAAAATTTGGCCACAGAGTGCGATTAATGATACAGATCTAGTATCTCGACTAGTCCAATTCGTCAAAAGTCGTTAATATACGGCAACAAAACAACACCTTGAAATAGGAACTAATGCAATGAAGACTGCTCATGAACTCCGTCCAGGAAACGTGATCATGTTAGATGGCAGCCCATGGGTTGTGCTAAAAACAGAAACTACTCGTTCAGGTCGTAACGCGGCGATCGTTAAGCTAAAGCTTAAGCACGTGCTACAAAACTCAACCACTGAACAAACCTTCAAAGGCGAAGACAAGATGGAAGACATCATTCTTGATCGCCTAGATTGTACCTATTCATACTATGCAGATCCTATGTATGTATTTATGGATGAAGAGTACAACCAATACGACGTTGAAGCTGAGAACCTAGGCGATGCTAAAGACTACATCGTTGATGGTATGGAAGAGCAATGTCAGGTGACTTTCTACGAAGGTAAAGCGATTTCTGTTGAATTGCCGACAACAATTGTTCGTGAAGTAACTTACACAGAGCCTGCTGCTCGTGGCGATACTTCAGGTAAAGTGATGAAGCCAGCTACCATCGAAGGCGGCGCGACAATCACTGTTGCAGAATTCGTTAAAACAGGTGACAAGATTGAAATCGACCCACGTACGGGCGAGTTCAAAAAGCGCGTATAGTATTTTGCGTGCTAAAGCCTAGTAACGCTTAGTTACCCTAGAAAATGCCAGCACTTCGCTGGCATTTTTGTTTGAATAAGTGATTAGCTCCAAATCAAACCCATCATTCAGCACAACTCTCTACCCGCAACATATCTACAACACCGCAATCAGTAGATTATTTCGCTAACTCGCTCAAATATTTTATAAAATCCCTTTTAACCACTGCCGATATTGGTTATGGTGCGCTTAATCACTCATGAAGTAACGAGACAGCTATGCGCCCTATCATTAAATCTAATAAACTCGACACCGTCTGTTATGACATACGCGGACCGGTTCATAAAGAAGCAAGGCGCCTAGAAGACGAAGGTCACCGCATTCTAAAACTCAATATTGGTAATCCTGCGCCGTTCGGATTTGATGCACCCGAAGAAATTGTACGCGACGTTATTCTTAATCTGCCTAGCGCGCAAGGCTACTGCGAATCTAAAGGCTTATTTTCTGCGCGTAAGGCAATCGTGCAACATTATCAATCTCATGGTATTCAGGGCATCGACGTTGAAGATGTCTACATAGGTAATGGTGCGTCTGAGCTGATTTGTATGGCGCTACAAGGGCTGTTAAATAATGACGACGAAGTGCTCATCCCCTCGCCTGATTATCCATTATGGACTGCTACTGCAAACCTAGCTGGCGGTAAAGCCGTGCATTATCGCTGTGATGAAGAATCAGATTGGTTCCCTGATCTTGAAGACATCAAATCAAAGATTAGCCCTCGTACCCGTGGCATTGTAATAATTAACCCTAATAACCCGACTGGCGCAGTCTACAGCCGCGAATTATTGCTAGAGATTGTTGAGCTATGCCGGGTGAATGACATCATTTTATTCGCCGACGAGATCTACGACAAAATCCTTTACGATGAGGCCCAGCATATTCACGCTGCATCGTTGTCAGACGATATCTTAACCGTCACCTTTAATGGCCTATCAAAGGCGTATCGTGCAGCTGGCTTTAGGGTTGGCTGGATGGTGCTCAGCGGTAACTTAAAAGCGGCTAAAAACTACATTGAAGGCTTAGACATGTTGGCCTCAATGCGCCTTTGCTCAAACGTACCTAATCAACACGCCATTCAAACCGCGCTAGGCGGTTACCAAAGTATTAATGAGCTTATTCTGCCTTCAGGGCGCTTAACCGTGCAACGAGATGTGTGTATTGAAGCGCTAAATAGTATTCCTGGCGTTAGCGTTAAAAAGCCCAAAGGCGCGTTATACGCTTTCCCAAAATTAGACATCAAGAAGTTCAACTTAAGGGATGATGAGCGTTTAGTATTAGACCTGCTTAAAAGCGAGAAAATGTTATTAGTACAAGGCACCGCATTTAACTGGCCAGAGCCAGATCACTTGCGAGTGGTGTTTTTACCGCACAAAGAAGACTTACAAAAAGCCATGCAAGGTTTTGGTAACTTCTTAGAGCACTATCAACAATAACCACTTAATCTCTGAAATCGCTAAAACAATACTAAAGCCATGCGTTTAAGCATGGCTTTTGTGTATTTAACTAAAAGTACCACGTTAACTAAGTAACAAGTGGTCTAAAGCAAGGGACTGAACAAATAAAAGAACTGCTCTACAAAACGCTTATAAACAGGTCTGCTACGCCATTCATCAATATCAACCGTCTGCGACTGTTCTATGTATTGTTGCTGCAACTGTGCAAGCTTTTGACAGAATTGAACATCATCAACAGCAAGGGTTAGTTCAAAGTTAAGCCACAAACTGCGCATGTCGATGTTAACGGTACCGATTAAGCAGTGCTCGTCATCCATTAGTACAGATTTGGTATGTAATAACCCACCAGCAAACTGATGAATTTTTACACCTGCATCTAAAAGCTCAGAAAAAAATGAGCTGCTTGCCCATTTAACCATAATTGAATCATTATCTTTGGGGATAATGATATTTACATCTACACCCCGCAGTGACGCGGTAACAAGAGCATCAATTAAGTTATCACTGGGAACAAAATACGGCGTAGTGATCACCACCCGCTTTTGAGCCTGATATAAACTTTGTAGCAGTACCTGGTGAATTACATCTTCAGGCATACCTGGGCCAGATGGAATAGTTTGCACCAAAGACGTGGTAGGTGAGCATTGGGCTAACGTCGGATGCTCAGGCTTAACTCGCTCACTGGTCTCCACTTCCCAATCCCAGGCAAAGATGCAGTTAAGCACAGGAACAACTGGGCCTGTTACTCGCACCATTACATCGACCCACTGACCTACGCCACTGTCCTGCTTGAAATACTGTGGGTCAACTAAATTCATCGAACCTGTATAACCAATGACATTATCAATCACCACTACTTTGCGGTGTAAACGTAAGTCTAAACGCCTAAAGAACATACGAAGCGGACTAACCTGTAACGCTGGGCGGATATCTATGCCAGCCTGCTGCATCTTCTTAGGCAAAGCAGATTTAAAAAACGGCCTACTGCCAGCAGCATCGAGAAGTACCCTAACTTTAACGCCGCGTTGAGCAGCATCAAGTAGAGCCTGCACCACTTCATCAGCTAAGCCTCCCGTATGCCAGATGTAGAATGCCATGTGAATTTGCTCTTGAGCCTGCTCAATATCACTAATAATTGATCGTAGAATTTGATCGGGGGTGTTTTGCAGCGCTAACTCATTAGACACTAACGAGGGAATATGCAGTTGGCTATTACATAGATTGCTAATTGTTGTCGCATAATTGCTTTGATTTTGTGGCTGATGTGAGCTGTGACTATAAAGCTTATTAAACCACTCAGCATAAGGCTCAAACATCGCTTTGGCACGGCTTGCTCGGGTTTTACCTAGGTTTAATTCGCCAAATAACATGTAGGCAAAGATACCGACGAACGGCAAAAAATAGATGATCAAAAGCCAGGCAAATGAAACACCAATACTTCTGCGCTTGATAACAATACGAATACCAATGGCCGCAAGTATCAGCCAGTAAGCAATAACGCCTACAATCGCTAGAAGTTGGGTTAATTTATCCATTGTTAGCGCAAGTACTCTTCGTTATATATTTAACTACCGACATTGTACTCACATAAGGTTAATTGGGTATAGTGCAAGCAGAAGGTAAATTAAGGTTAAACGCTACAGATGAAAAAAAGGCGGATAATAAAAGGGTTTGCAATCATCACCGCACTTTTTGTCGCGCTAGCCGTGCTGTATTTTTCGCTGATTAAGTATCTAAATGGGGAGCCGCAGATCATGTTGAATAAGCAACAAGCTCAGTTTATTGAGCAATGTGGCGAGCAACACTATCAGCAGTATTTAGACTCAAACGGAGTGCTAAACCTCGCTGTATGGAACATTTTCAAGCAAAAACGCAGTCATTGGCAGCAAGAGCTATCTAAGTTGGTTCAATCACATCAATTGATATTGTTGCAAGAAGCTAAACTTAATAATGGCCTACATGACTTTGTCAATAGTATTGAGCAGCACGCACTTATGGCAAAAGCCTTTAAGCTTTTCAACACTCCTGTGGGAGTGATGAACCTATCACAGAGTAGAGCGACTCAGGCCTGCGTGTACACAGAGGTAGAGCCCTATATACGATTCGCTAAATCAAGTCTGGTAGCCGAGTACCCCTTATCTAACGGCCAATCATTATTGGTCGTCAATCTTCATGGTATTAATTTTGACTTCAAACTGCATCGCTTTGATAAGCAGATAAACCTTGTATTTACCCAGCTAGAACATCATCAGGGCCCAGTGATTTTTGCCGGTGATTTCAATACCTGGAGCCTAGATAGACTTAGCATCATTCAACAGCTTGCTAAGCGCCATCATCTTGTAGAAGTGAGTTATGATGTTGATGTAAGAACGCGTATTTTTGGCTTACCCTTAGACCATATTTATTATCGTGGAATGAATTTAATTCAATCCAAATCTGTCAACTCAAGTGCTTCAGACCATACTCCAATAACCGCTAAATTTAAAATTGAAAGATAACACCGACATAAGATGAATTAATTTGAGCTAAAAAGTGCCCGTTTTTTTACCATGAATCGCTTGCTAGCCAGTAACTTGTTCGCTGTATAAACATTATGGAGAGTTCAATGAAACAAAGTACTTTTATGGCGTGGATCACGCGTATGCCGCTACTCAAGCGCTGGGCATTAATGCATTGCTTTCAAGAAGAAAATGTATCTGAGCATTGCCATCAGGTTGCTGTTATCGCCCACCTGCTAGTCGTCATTAAAAATAAACGTTTTAATGGCAAATTAGACCCACAAAAAGCCGCAACGCTGGCGTTATACCATGAGGTGTCAGAAACCAAGCTGCAAGACATGAACAGCAACACCAAGTATCACAGCCCAGAGTTCACCCTGGCCTTTAAAAAGCTTGAAGATTTAGCTGAGAAGGAATGTCTTGCCACCTTACCAGAAGATTTACGTGAAGAAATGGCGCCGCTAATTGTGCAGTCTCAAGTTGACCCTGAGTACAAAGCAATAGTGAAAGCGGCAGATATTCTCCAGGCATACGTAAAAACTGCCAATGAGCTCAGGTTCAGCAATGATGAGTTTTGTCATGTAAAAGACAATCTCGATGCCAAACTAGCAGAGCTGATTGCGACCATGCCCGAGGTAAAATGCTTTGTAGATATCTTCCTTAAAAGCTGCACTTCAACGCTAGACAAGTTGTCGCAAACAAACTGATCCTTACGCTATGGTTGAACAGATATAACAAGCGCGACTCACTTATACTAACCACATGATATTAGTGTAGTTTAATGATTGCGTAGTCAAAGCTATCTGTTACAGTTAAACGTGTATGTGTTAGATTTAAACCAAGCTTGGCTTCGAGGTGTTCATGGATTCAAAACCGCAATTCGACAACCTAACCATTAACCCACAAACCCAAGCCTGGCATCAGCGAATTCACGGTGAAGATAAACATCGACGGCACGATCACCGCACACCATTTCAGCGTGATCGCGCTCGGATCCTCCACTCAGCGGCGTTTAGGCGATTACAGGCAAAAACTCAGGTACTCGGTATTGGCATGAACGACTTTTACCGTACTCGCCTTACCCATTCGTTAGAAGTATCGCAAATCGGCACAGGCATCACCGCCCAGCTAAAACGTAAATACCCGCAGCTTAAACCTGTATTAGATTCTAACAGCCTGATTGAATCACTCTGTTTGGCCCATGACATTGGGCATCCGCCATTTGGTCACGGCGGAGAAGTGGCACTTAATTATATGATGCGCAGCCATGGTGGCTTCGAAGGAAATGGGCAAACCTTTCGCATTCTGACCAAACTAGAGCCCTATACCCCCAACTGGGGAATGAACCTCACCAGGCGCACGTTACTGGGTATTTTGAAGTATCCAGCGCATTATTCCGCATTAGTGGTACCTCAACGCCATCCCGAGGTGAGTAATTTTCGTCAATTAAAGCCGGCTAACTGGTTATCGGTTAAAGGCGTGTTTGATGACGACAAAGCATCACTAGACTGGGTGTTAGCCAACCTGACCTACAAGGATAGACAAGCATTTATTTCATCGGCTCAAGAAGGCACTAACCCTAACTATCCGCATCTAAAACCGCTACATAAGTCGCTTGATTGCTCGATTATGGAGTTAGCTGATGACATTGCATACGCCGTCCACGATTTAGAAGATGCAATTGTGATGGGCATCGTCAATCAGAACCAATGGCAGCATTCAGTGGTTGAAAAACTACAGCAAATTAATGAGCCTTGGTTAAAACAAGAAATCGCCACAATCGGCATTAAGCTATTTTCAAACGAACATCACCTTCGAAAAGACGCGATCGGTACCCTAGTCAATGGCTTTGTTACCGCAATAGAAATCATCGAGAAGAGTGAGTTTGAAGACATCTTGCTTAAGTACAATGCCAAGTTAGATAGCGACTTTGCAAAAGCGTTAGACGTACTAAAAGCCTTTGTGTATCGCTTTGTTATCCGTAAACCCGAAATTCAGATGCTCGAATTTAAAGGACAGCAAATTGTGATGGAGCTGTTCGAGGCCTTTGCCTGCGATCCTGAAAGGCTATTACCTGAAAACACACGTTGTCGCTGGCAACAAGCCAATGCCAACAACGACAATGCCATGCGAGTGATTGCAGATTATATATCCGGGATGACAGACGAGTTCGCCTCTAAGCTCCACCAGCAACTATTTGGCACCAAGAACATGGGGTTGATTGATATCTCACAGGAAAGATAAGCAGCTGAGGCAAGATAAGCGCATCTAACTAAATTTATACGCACATCAAACTGTTAACTATCAGATAAATAATGTAATAATATCGAAATTAACAAGGATAATACCAATTGGGATAAGTGAGTGTTCAGATATTACGCGGAAAAAATCGCTTAGAACAAGGCGGAAATTGCAGCTAGCTAGTTGCTCTACCTACAAAATTGTCAACGAAGTTATAAGCCATTTTTACAGGTAAAAAGTAGCCAGTAAGAATGATTACATTTTTATGCTGATTGGTATCATAATAAAAGGAAGTTTCATGGCTAGCTGGTGCGTTTTAGGTCACGGCAAAGTACACGACTTACGTTCTGTAAGTTTCAATTCGATCAATTTTTACCTGCGTTTTATCGCACTTGTTTTACTCACTTGTGCGCTGTTTTCCGTCCCTAACGCGATTGCCTCAACGCTTTCCACCACGGTTAGTTCTTCAGTTAATAGTTCGTTAAGTCGGCAGCAACTCGATCAAAATTGGACCAATAGCGATTATCGTGATTATGGTTTAACGCAAGCACCCCAACCTAGCTGGGTTAAACCTAATACCATAGATCAGCCTCAAACAAGGCCTGATCACCAAATAACTAACGGCGTTTATTACCTACTCGTCGACAACCAATACAAGGTGACTGACAATCAAACCCGCGTGTTTAATCACTTTGCTACCCAAGCAACCAATAGCAAGGGGCTGGAAGCGACCAGTCAAATTGATATTGAATACGACCCTTTCTATGAAAAACTTGAGCTTCACCAAATTCGTATTCACCGTGGCAATCAAGTTATTGATAAAACACGTACAAGCCAATTCACGCTAACCAAAGCTGATACAGACAGCGATCTCATTTATGATGGCACAATGCGCGCATTATGGGTGGTCGACGACGTGCGCCGTGATGATATTGTCGAGTATAGCTATAGCCTTATTGGTCAAAACCCTGTCTATCAAAACCAATTTAGCCGCACCCGCACCCTGCAATGGAACGTGCCAGTTCATAAACAATCAATCCGAGTACAATGGCACAAATCCGAGCCTTTATCCTATCGACTCCATAACAGCGTAGACGAATTCATAGTCAGCCAGCATAGCGATTATGTTGACTATCAATTAACGGTTAGTCAGCAATCCCTTGCACCTGATCTAAATGATTCACCACAATGGTATAAACCATTTGCCTGGGTTGAATTTGCCCAAACGAGTAATTGGGAGCAGATTGGCAAGTGGGCAGCAGCTTTATTCGAGCAAGCTGCCAACGCAAAACCTACCGAGCCTTTGCAAACATCCATCGCAAGTACCGCTGAAAAACTCACAGCGCCCTATAGTAAAACCCAGGATAAAGTCATGGCCTTGATTGACTTTGTGCAGCAAGACATTCGCTATCTTGGCATTGAAATGGGCGTTAACAGCCACCTACCAGCGAGTCCAGCAGATACGCTTACTCGCAGGTACGGCGACTGCAAAGACAAATCCCTACTGCTGGTGGAGCTACTAAAGCAAATCAATGTCAAAGCATCGCCGGTGTTGGTAAACACCACCATTGGCCCTAAACTCGACACTTACCTGCCTGCCGCCAACCTTTTTGACCACGCCATCGTCAATATTCAAGTCAATGGTGTCGACTACTGGGTAGATGCAACAAGGCAAAACCAGGGTAAGGATTTAACCAGTCTATACTTGCCTGACTACGGCCATGTATTGGTTGCTGACGAGCACACCCAAGCACTCACTAAACTACCAGCTGCGCCAGAGCGGCAAAGAATCGTCTTTAAAGAGGTTTACGATCTTTCTAAAGGCTTAGGTGAAACCGGTGAGCTAACGGTAGAAACCAAGTACTTTGGGGCCCAGGCTGAGCGTATTCGTAATCAATTGCAGCGCAAAGGGTTAAATAAACTTGCGTCGCAATATCAAGATTATTATCAAGGACTGGTAGGAGAGCTAGAGGAGAGTCAACCGCTAAGCTTTGTTGATGATGACAAAACCAATCAAATTACCGCGACCGAGCACTATCGAATTAGCCAACCTTGGGTTGAAGATGAAGCGGCAGAAGAGCCAGGTGAGTTTTATTTTTACGCCTATGAAAATCAGATAACCTCATATCTCACCCCGCCGAAAGGTGAGCCAAGGTTGATGACGCAAGCGTATCCGCTGTCAATCAAAGGCGAGCTAATTGTTAATTTGGATGACCGCAACTGGTCATTTGAAGATGAAACAATTGACGAGCAAAATGAATTCTTTGATTTTAACTATCAAGTTAGCTTCCAAGACTCCAACAATCAGCTAAGGATTGAATACCAATATAAACACAATACTGACGTCATTAACCCCGAGAAATTTGACCAATGGGTAAGTGCATTAAAACGCGTTGATAAGTACGCTAGCTATGGCTTAGTTAGCTATGAGCGCTCGAGTAGTGATACTGCGGCAGCACAAACCGCGGCAACTGATACCGGCTCTTCCGAGCAGAGCTTGCCTTGGTGGGTAGAAGATCTGCAAATGTGGATTCTGGCGGGCATGCTGGCACTACTGTTGTTCGTCTATGCGTTGGTGAGCTTAATCATTGATGAAGAAGTTGAGCACGAAAGTGTGTTTTACCCAGTATCAATCTCGAAGTTTGTGCTGTTAACCATATTAACCTTAGGGATCTATCCATACTATTGGCACTACAAAAACTGGCAGTACATTAAAAAGCAAGACTCGCCAACAATTATGCCGTTCTTTAGAGCATTCTTTGGTACGTTATGGTTTTATCCGCTTTTCGCACAAATCAACAAACGTACACAAGAAAGTAAAAGCCACAAGTTCATTCCGTTATGGCTCGGTGCCATCCTCGCATTGTTACTGATCACAGTTACGGTTGCAGACCGCTACTTTGATGAGTCGACCATAGTGCTTTGGGTAACTATCGTGGTTACCTTGCCATTAGTCATTCATATCAATGGCATTAATGGCGCAAACTCTAGCGCACTTAAAGCTAACTCGCGCTGGCGCCCACGTAACTACATTATGGTGTTGATGCTGCCTTTGTTTGCCATGTTGTTGGCAATGGACATCAAACTTCTTCCAAGCGACAAAATAGTATCAGGTGAAGATTTGTGGGGGCACGACATTGAGTTTATTAGAGACAATGGTTTGCTTGCAGAAGATCAAAAGCCCATTTACTTCTACAGCAATGACTTTCTCTCGAATCGTAATGACGGTAATGGCATTACCGAAACTGGGGTGTTCTCATACTGGGTTGAAGAGGATGAGCTTCGCAGTGAACAAGCAAAGTTTGCTGAAATTACTGACGTTGAAGTCTATTACCCTGAATCGAATGACGAAAATACGGAAGTCACCGTTTACTATGGAGATAAATTTTTATTGCTCTATCTTTCATCGATAGACAAATTAGACAAAAAATTTGTCGAACTACTCGAACAGCGCTGGCAACAAGCTAACGCTCAAGAGCTTTCCGATCAGTTAGACTCAGACTCACAATTTAAAGTTAATGTGATAACGCAACAAGGCAGTGAGTAAACCTCCAATACACCACAGCCGCTAAGTCACATTAGCGGCACTTGGACCGAGACCAATTGCTTCTTACTATTAGTCAAATGTACCAATACTTAGCTTTAAGCTTCGCGTACTTCAATTTGATTCGATTTAGCTGTGCCACATGGCAGAGTGCAATTGCTGCAGTGAATCTTTTTTGCGCAATTTATCAAGCACATTTGCCATACGGCTTGCTTAGTTTCACTATCAAGGCAACGAATATCTGCCGCACATAAAGCACCAGTACCTATTAGTTGTGCTAATTGCTCGTATGACAGTGAAATATTCATCTGCTTCATGCTTGTACCCTACTCAAAACAACATGGGTTTACATTAACCTTATTGATAATGATTATCAATTGCGAGTTAAAAAATTTGCTGTATCTCTTCCGCCTATGTGAGCTTGATCTACACTTAAAGTAAGCGGAACTGACTAATTGTTTGCTGTTGCGATTAGCCATTGTTTTTTAACCCTGACTTGAGGTGATCAATGCTCCTAGATATGGCCAAAAAAAGTCCGTTGTTTGCAGGTAAGAAAAAAACGAGTAACGAAAAAATATTACCGACATGGAAAATTCTCATTGTCGATGATGAGCCTGATATTCACAGTGTAACTAAGCTGGCATTATCTCGGTTCAAACTTGACGATAGAGGCTTGTCGTTCGTTAACGCCTACAGTGGTGAACAAGCGAAGGAAGTATTAAAGGAACATACTGATATCGCAGTCGCCTTTGTCGATGTGGTGATGGAAAGTGACCACGCCGGATTAGAGCTTGTACGCTGGGTTCGGGATGATTTGAAGAACAAAAACGTGCGTATCATTTTACGAACGGGCCAACCGGGGCAAGCCCCAGAAGAAGACGTCATCGTTAATTATGATATTAATGATTACAAGGCAAAAGCCGAACTAGACTCTCGTAAACTATCTACCAGTATGTACTCTGCGCTACGTTCTTATCGCGACATCATGGAGATTGAGGCCGCTAGGCTCACCCAGCATAAGCACCGTCAAGGCTTAGAAAAGGTCATTGAAGCTACATCGGGTCTGTTTGAGTTAAGAACCCTGCACCGTTTTGCTGATGGCTTGCTTAACCAAGTTGCAGGGTTACTTAATCTGCAAGCAGAAACCCTACTCCTAACCTGTAATTCTATCGACGCAATTAGTGGTCATGTTGAATCATCAGAAATTGAAGTGCTTGCGGGTACAGGTAAGTTTGAAAACTGTGGCAGCGAAAAAATCCCCGAGTCTATCTACACCCTGCTCAATCGCGCTTTAGCTGAGAAACAATGTTTATATGTTGAAAACGCGTTTATTGGTTACTTCCCAACGAAAACCAGTAAGTGGATCAATTTGCTATATGTCGACGGCGTAAACGAATTAAGTGAGCTAGACAAAAAGCTGATTGATATTTTTGCTATTAATGTTGGCGTAGCCTTTGAGAACTTGTTGCTTAATCAGGAAGTTGAAGATACGCAATCAGAGTTAATTCTCCGTTTAGGTGATGTGGTTGAAAGCCGTTCAAAAGAAGCCGCCAATCATGTTAAGCGTATGGCTGAGTACAGTTATGAACTGGCGATATTAGCGGGACTCACTGAGTATCAAGCAGATCTGTTAAAGCACGCCTCACCTATGCATGATGTTGGCAAGATTTCGACGCCAGATGCAGTGCTGCTAAAACCAGGAAAGCTTGACGATGATGAATGGAAAATCATGCAGCAACATCCGCAGATCGGTTATCAAATTCTTGAAAGCTCTGACAGACCAATTCTGAAAGCTGCCGCAACTATCTCACTGCAACATCACGAAAAGTACGACGGTAGCGGCTACCCTAATGGCTTAAAAGGTGATGATATTCATATCTACGCGAGAATTGTAGCTATTGCCGATGTATATGACGCGCTCACCCACAAACGTTGTTATAAGGAAGCATGGGCGCTAGATGATGTGCTTGAAGAAATGAAACGCTGTAGCGGTACCCATTTTGACCCGCATTTGCTTGCACTATTTATCGACAATATTGATATTTTTGAACGTATAAGGCTGCACTGGCAGGATGTACCGAGCGCTTAACCAATACTCAATAGCAATTCGCCCCTACCTACATACGAAAAAAGCTCAGCATTTGCTGAGCTTTTTGTTGTAGAGTTGCCGCGCTTATCTGAAGCAACTTGCGTATCGCGTCCAATGCGATAAGTACAGATTTACAGTACTGGAATAATCACCGGGTGTAGCACCATTTTACTGCTATCTTGCAGCTTACCAGCAAACTCTACTTGAAAACGCGAGCCCTTAACTAAGGTCTGCATCACTTTTTCTGGAACCATAAATTGCGATTTAATTGATTTACCCGCAGCTAAAGTTTTGCTACCTAGTGCTTGAGTAAACATCATGTCGTCACTCCATGCCCATACCTTTCTATTCCGCGCATCAAATAACACTAAATCTGCAGTTTTGCCTGAGTTAAAGTTAATCTTCACCGATTGCTCGAGCGGGTTGGTGATGGTTAAGCGAAATACCCCTTTACCGTTTTGACTTGCCTGCTCGTCAAATACTAAATGCCCATGAAGCACTGACTGGGTATGAGGCGCAACTTGTTTACCAATCGTCACATCAGCCATGGAAGACTTAAGCTCCTTGATTGTCGGTTTCGCTTTGAGCTGTTTATCTGGTGTTTGAACAGCGCTTGCCTGCTCGTTTACTTGGGCAGGCTGCTTCGCCACGTCCGCGTCTGCTTGATTGGACTGACTGCAAGCACTAATTATGGTTGCAGACAGAGCTGCAACCACAAGCAGGCTAGAGTTTGTTACGTAACTTGCTGACATTAAAATCCACCTAATTTTTCAAACAATTTGTCTTTTAGCTTATCTTTGGCTTTTTCAGTTTCTTGCTTAAGCTTTTGATTGAGTAACGCTTCTGTATCAAGCGCAAATTTTGGCTCGGCAAAGCTCCCACTAATGCTCAATGGAATATCAACGCCTGAAAGCGAGTCATCACCACCTTGCCCTGCAAGCGAGCCAACCACACTCGCCGTTAAGCCATAGTCGATAGTTTGCGTATCAATATTGGCGTTACCTTTACCAGCAAGTCGCAATAGTGGAGATGCCATAGCGAGATCTGGGTTATTTAGTACCGATTTTGCTAAGGTAAATGATCCTGTAAGACTGGTGAAATCGGTTTTTTGCTCTTCAGGCTTAGCACTTGATAAATCGCCAGACAGCTTTTGTTTAGCACTGCGGATCATTTGCGGAATGTTCACTCCATACAATGAACCGTCTGCAATCTCAAAGTTACCCTTGGCATTAAGGTTGCGCTTTAGGTTATCTGGGATCAAGCTTTTACCGCTGCCAGTGACTTTGATATTGGCGTTGCCTGAAAGCATATCTACTTCAGCAGCATCGGTCAGTAAAGGTCGGAACTGCACGCCATTTACCGACATATCAAAGCTATAGCTTGGCACTTTAGCGCGACCATCAAGTTTTGCTTTTGTGAGTAAGCTACCCTCATACATGTCGGCGCTTAAATTACTCAGGTTAATCACGCCATTTTTAATGCTGGTCGTCATGTCCCAGTTTTCGGTCACCAGTTTCTGCGCTTTAATTGCTTTGGCTTTAAAGGTGAAGTCAACATCAAGCGTTTTTAAGGCTGATAAGTCAGGTTCACTAGCAGGAGTTGAAGCTTGGTTACTATCATCAGGTGCTTGTTGACTCTCACCATCTTGCTGAGCTGGCATGTAAGGGTTTAAATCAATTTCATTAAAAGCAAGGTTTACGTCAATTTGCGGCACCTTAGTACCGTAATTGACCTTGATATCGCCGTTACCATTAATGGCATCAACTTGAATTTGGCTAAGAACTAACTCAAGTGCTTTGCTGGCAAGGTTAACGTTAAGCTCGGCGCTGACATTACCCACAACTTTATTATTCGGTAGATTAGCACCCGTCAACGTGTTCTCGATACTAAAGCCAGACACAGATACGCTTTGAATATCCTTACCTACAGTTAATTGCCCTTTGCCTTGAGACTTGGCGTTCATGTCAGGTAACACAGCCTCAAACACATAAGAAAAATCTGCGGTTTTACCTAATTCGAACTCACCTAATTTAAATGACGTCAGGGTAAACGCTTGTTTAGTTGCGCTCTGTTCATCAATCAGGTTTATTTGGGTGTTTGTTACACTAATGCCGCCTACATAAACACTGCTTGGATCAAAGCTTGATTTACCGTCCGCTTTAGGTGCAGATGCTTCAGACTTTGCTTGCTCTTCTTTAGTTAGACCATCAAAACTGGTGCGGCCATCTTTGGTGGTGACTAAGTTAACCACCAAACCATCAAGTACTAGCTCTTCAACTTCAATCTGTTTGCTCAGCAGTGGCATCAACGACACATTAGCCACCACTTGATTGACTTGAACCATTTGCGCATCGCTAAAACCTTGAGGGTTCGATAAAGCAATGCCACCAAGGTTAATGCCAATTGATGGGAAAAAGCTCCAGCTCAAATCTTGGTTAATTTGCAGCTTGCGCCCGGTTTCCGTTTCAACCGCTTCAATAATTTGAGGCTTGAAATCATTCAAGTTAAAGATTTGAGTGATATAAACCACGAAACCTGTTACCAGCAGTGCCAGCGCAATAACAACCCACTTAATAATTTTCATTACCGCATCCTTGAGAGATAAATTAAGTCAATATTAGCTTATTACTGAGAGATCTAACGGTTTGTTACTGCAAGCAACACCATTTAGATCGCCATAGATATGCATACCTGGTCTAATTTCTACGCCAGCTATGTTTATTGAACAGTTTACTTCGCCAAGATCGCGCTTGGCGGTTTTAATCGGATTAGTTCCCAGCGCTTTAACCGCAACATTAAAGCTATTGATAGTACCAGCGTCGCGAATACACCCTTTGATCACCACACCTTCCCAACCATTGTCCATTGCGCTTTGCGCGATCATGTCACCGAGTAGCGCACGATTCATCGAGCCTTGCCCATCGACGACTAGCACTTTACCGGCGCCGGGTGTTGCTAACAGCTGTTTGACCTTAGAGTTGTCCTCAAAGCAACTGACAGTGACTACCTCGCCATGGAAAATCGCCTTCGCCCCAAAAGCACGCCAGTCAAGCTGGATTAACGTCAAGTCGTCTGGGTAATGGTCAAATAAATCGGGTAGTAAATCTAACATCGCCACTCCTTTGCCGTTCGCGCACAGTGTTGCGCGTTTAATCGTCTAAATTTGTTTAAGTTAGATTACTGATTTAATAGAGGTTCAACAAGCGTATCAAGGTGTTATTACAGCACTATTTACATTAGCGGTTAAATTACACTGAGCCTAAATTGGGTTATCAGCTCTAAAATCAAACACTGCAGTTTGCACGCCGTTTTCGGTTTCGAAGTTTAATGTCATGCGCCAAACCATATAGTCACTACTACATGAGCCATATATGAGGTTGCCTTCAAAGAGTTGCTGGGCATTGTTGACAGGGCTAGCAGCGAGCTTGCCAGGGATAACTCCCATAAACATATCGCGGCCTTCAACTACATAACTGACATTGTTAACAGTTTGATCAAAATTAACTGCTAACTGCAGATTTTCCTCACTTGGCGCATGCTCTGGATAAAGCGTTAACGACACGCCTACCCCATCCACAAGCTGCTTACAAGCCCCTTGCTGAAACTGGCATAAACTTGGGTCTTGAACAATATTTTCATCTGCGCTAGGGGAAGAGTCACCGCATGCCGTAAGAAAAGCCGAGAAAACTAATAGAAATAAGGTGATGCAACGCATTTGTGTCATTTTTAACCTAATAAACATAATTTTTAACATTATCTTGTAGACCTTGATCTAGATCAAATTTCATCTACGGCCAATAGTATCTTTTTTGAATCAGCTCACGTATCATTAACACGCTTCATGATGAATGTTAAAATCATGTTGTAAACCATTGACAAACGTAAGATTAAACGCGCGTCAACAGCGTGTTTTTTGAGCATTGTTAAAATAAACAGGTAAAGCTTGCCTTTACTATAACTACAAAGTCAAAGTAATAAGCCGTGGAAGCATTATGATGAACCATTCCCAGTCTACAGGCGCTGATTACAACTACACTATTGTTCGCCAATTTGCTCTCACAACTGTGTTGTGGGGTATTGTTGGCATGGCAGTAGGTGTGTTAATTGCGGCCCAGTTAATCTGGCCTCAGCTGAACTTCGAAACTCCTTGGTTAACCTATAGTCGTTTACGACCATTGCACACCAATGCAGTTATTTTCGCGTTCGGTACATCAGCCCTATTCGCAACATCCTACTATATCGTTCAACGCACATGTCAAACCAAACTATTTGCCCCTAAATTAGCGGCATTTACGTTCTGGGGATGGCAAGCCATTATTTTATCAGCAGCAATCACTCTGCCATTAGGTTTTACCTCAGGTAAGGAATACGCTGAATTAGAATGGCCAATCGACATCGCCATCACCGTCGTTTGGGTGTGTTACGCCATTGTATTCTTTGGCACCATTATTAAACGAACTACCTCGCACATTTACGTCGCGAACTGGTTCTTTGGTGCATTCATCATCACGGTTGCAGTGCTTCATATTGTTAACTCTATGGCTGTTCCAGTCAGCATGCTTAAGTCGTACTCTATGTACTCGGGCGCTGTCGATGCTATGGTGCAATGGTGGTACGGTCACAACGCGGTTGGTTTCCTACTAACAGCGGGTTTCCTTGGTATGATGTACTACTTCGTACCTAAGCAAGCTGGTCGCCCTGTTTATTCTTACCGTCTATCTATTGTTCACTTCTGGGCATTGATTGCACTCTACATTTGGGCTGGTCCTCACCACCTTCACTATACAGCGCTACCTGACTGGACTCAGTCTCTCGGTATGGTGATGTCGCTAATCCTATTTGCTCCATCTTGGGGTGGTATGATTAACGGTATTATGACGCTTTCTGGTGCTTGGCATAAACTGCGTACTGACCCAGTACTGCGTTTCTTAGTTGTTTCATTGTCTTTTTACGGTATGTCTACCTTCGAAGGCCCAATGATGGCAATCAAAACTGTTAATGCCCTATCTCACTACACTGACTGGACTGTTGGTCACGTGCACTCTGGCGCGTTAGGTTGGGTTGCAATGGTATCAATCGGTTCTTTATACCACTTGATCCCAGTACTGTTTGGTCACGGCCGTATGTACAGCACAAGCCTTGTTAACGTTCACTTCTGGTTAGCGACGATCGGAACAGTGTTATACATCGTATCAATGTGGATATCTGGTGTTATGCAGGGTCTAATGTGGCGCGCGGTTAATTCTGACGGTACGTTAACTTATAGCTTCGTTGAGAGTTTAGAAGCCTCTTACCCATTCTACTTTGTTCGTTTTGTGGGTGGCGCATTCTTCCTTGCTGGTATGTTAATCATGGCTTACAACGTGATTCTTACTGTTAAAGCGAAGAAAGATTCTCTTCCATCACTTTCAGAAGCATAAGGAGCCGATTCGATGAAATTTAATCATGAGTTAATTGAAAAGAACATCGGCTTATTGGGTATTTTCACTGTTATCGCCATTAGCTTTGGTGGTCTAGTGCAAATTACACCGCTTTTGTTCCAAAAAGACACCACAGAGCCAGTTGAAGGCCTACGCCCTTATTCTGCGCTTGAACTTGAAGGTCGCGACATCTACATCCGTGAAGGTTGTTATAACTGTCACAGCCAAATGATCCGTCCACTGCGTGCCGAAACCGAGCGCTATGGCCACTACTCTGTAGCAGGCGAAAGTGTTTGGGATCACCCATTCCAATGGGGTTCAAAGCGTACTGGTCCAGATCTAGCACGTGTAGGCGGTCGTTACAGCGACAAGTGGCATGAAGTTCACTTAATCGACCCACGTATTGTGGTACCTCAATCAAATATGCCTGGTTTCCCATGGCTTATGGATAACACCTTAGACGGTAAGTTAACCCGTAAGAAAATGGAAATCTTGAGCAACTTCCATCCTGATCACAACATGTACAGTGAAGAAGAGCTTGCCGGCGCTGAAGAAGCGGTGAAAGGTAAGACTGAAATGGAAGCGCTAATCGCATATTTGCAATCATTGGGTCACGCACTCAAGTAGGAGGCAATGATGGATTACGGCACTTTTCAAGGCATATTAACCATTATCGTAATGGTCACCTTTGTCGGTATTTTCTACTGGGCGTACAGCTCTCGTAGCAAAAAGAAGTTTGACGAAGCAGCAAACTTAGTCTTTACCGACAAAGAACTTGCTGAAATGTCGAAGGACTCAGGAGAACAAAAGTAATGAGTAACTTCTGGAATATTTGGATTATCATTCCAACACTTTTGGTCATCTTTGGCTGTGTAGTTCTACTTATCGCTTGTACTAAAAACAGCACAGGCGTAGAAGAAGGCAAGTCAATGGGCCATAGTTTTGATGGTATCGAAGAACTAAATAACCCACTGCCGAAGTGGTGGTCTTATATGTTCTACGTCACTATCGTATTTGGCGTAGTTTACCTACTGCTATACCCAGGTCTTGGTAGCTACCAAGGTCTGTTTGGCTGGACCAGTGCTAACCAAAGCGTACGCTCTATGGAAGAGTCAAAAGCTGCGGTTGAAACTGCAAAAGCAAATAACCACCTTTCACAGTACGATGCCGAAGTCGCCAAAGCTGATGCGAAATATGGCCCTATTTTCGACAAGTACTTAGCAACGCCATTAGAAGAGCTAGTAAAAGACGAGCAAGCATTAAATGTTGGTAAACGTTTGTTTATTAACAACTGTGCACAATGTCACGGCTCTGACGCTCGTGGTTCTAAAGGCTTCCCTAACCTAGCTGATGGTAGTTGGTTATACGGTGGTGAGCTTGCAGATATCAAGAAGAGCATCATGGATGGTCGTAAAGGTATGATGCCGCCAAAAGGTGGCTTACCAATCGAAGATAGCGAGCTAAAAGGTTTAACCGAGTATGTGGTTAAGCTTTCTGGCCGCGAGCATGACGCAGCACTTGCAGCACAAGGTCAAGGCTCATTCATGAAAGGTTGTTTTGCTTGTCACGGTATGGACGGTACAGGTAACAAGTTCATGGGTGCACCAAATCTAACTGATGACGCTTGGTTATACGGCGCGAGCCGTGGCGCTATTGAAGAGTCAATCAGAGATGGCCGCGCAGGCGTAATGCCAGCTTGGAAAGATATCTTAGGTGAAGAGAAAGTTCACGTTATCTCTGCCTATGTTTATAGCTTATCTAACAAATAGTTAGCATAAAACTTCATCAAAAGCCTCGATACAAATCGAGGCTTTTTTTTAAGTGAACATTAAGTTATTTCAAGGTAAAATATCTCTACTAATTTATGTCGTATTTTTATTAGGAATTTGTATGTCTGCTCCCCTTCCCTGGTACAAACAATTTTGGCCTTGGTTTCTGATCGTATTACCTATGTGTGCTGTTGTAGCTAGTGTTACTACCCTTAAAATTGCTATGGATAATTCTGACTCATTAGTTGCAGAGGACTATTACAAGCAAGGTAAAGGCATCAATATGGATCTTAAGAAGATCAAACATGCAAAAACCATAGGTATGCAATACCTAGTGACAGTTGATGACCACCAGCTGGTATTGTCTCAACAAGGCGGCCCAGAATACGGCGCAGCATTGAACGTAGACTTCTTTCATCCAACCCTTGAAGACAAGGACTTTGAAGTTCTGGCAACGGCAGACGCCAAAGGCAATTATAAAATAGCACTTCAAGAATCAATTTCTGGTCCTTGGGAGGTGCGTCTTGAAAGCTTTGATGGTAAGTGGCGTATTCAACAGCGCATTGAGATTCAAGATGACGTTGAGTACTGGTTAAATTGAGCAATTGCGCACCACAATCACATGCAGATGAAAACAAGTGTTATCACTGTCATGAGCCTATTCCAGCCAATTTACATCTGACGACAAATATCAATGGTCAAGCGCAGCCGATGTGCTGCCTTGGCTGTCAGGCTATTTCACAAACTATTGTAGATTCTGGGCTAACCAGCTATTACCAATACCGTAGTGAACCTGGCACCAAAGGCGCTGAGTTAGTTCCTTCACAATTACAGCACTTTAACGCTTACGATCTTGAAGAAGTACAGCAAGACTTCGTTCACAAAGACCAACAACGATCCGCTACATCATTAACCATTGAAGGCATTACTTGCGCCGCATGTGCCTGGTTAATTGAACACAAATTAAAGTCTATTGATGGCATTCATTCGATCATGGTTAATTCAACCACCGAGCGTGCGATGGTGTCATGGAACAATGAGCAAATATCGCTCAGTGAAATCCTAACTGCGGTCAGCAAAATTGGCTATCAGGCCGCGCCCTACCAGGTTGATGAGCAAGAAAAAATTGCCAAAAGCAACAGCCGTAAATTCTTATTGCGTTTAGGCCTTGCCGGCTTTGCCACAATGCAAGTTATGATGTTTGCCCTGGCATTGTATTCAGGTTATTTCACCGATTTAGAGCAAGAGTATCGCGATTACTTTCGCTGGGTCAGCATGATATTTGCCGCGCCAGTGGTATTTTATTCAGCTCAGCCATTCTATTTTAGCGCCATAAGAAGCTTACTTGGCGGTAAGTTGAATATGGATTTTTCAGTATCACTTGCTATTGCTGGCGCCTATATCGCCAGCATCGTCGCGACGGTACAAGGCGACGGCGAAGTCTATTTTGAGTCAGTATCCATGTTCACCTTCTTTTTGTTGCTTGGGCGCTATTTTGAGCAAGCGGCAAAACAAAAGGCAAGCGTCAGCTCAAGTAACTTACATAAGTTAGTGCCACTTACAGCAAATTTAGTTACCGATGAAGGCAGTAAACAAATCGCCGCAAAACAGCTAAAACTAGGGGATATAATCAGCGTTAAACCTGGAGAAATGATTGCTGCCGATGGCCTAATAACCAAAGGTTTAAGCGCAATTGATGAATCAATGTTGACTGGTGAACACTTGCCCGTTAACAAAGTGATTGGTGATAAAGCCTATGCCGGCACCATCAATAGCGAGCAGCCTATTGAGTTAAAAGTGACCGCGATTGGACAAGACCAATTAGTTGCCGAGATCATTCGTTTGCAGGAAGTGGCTAGTAACACTAAACCCAAAGTGGCACTGTTGGCAGAGCAAGCCGCCAGTTACTTCTCCGCGGTCATTATCGCCATAGCCGCCATTACCTATATCGCTTGGCAGTTTGTCTCTCCTGAAGATGCATTTTGGGTCACTTTGTCGGTATTAGTGGCAACCTGCCCTTGCGCACTCGCATTAGCCACACCCACAGCGATAACCTGTGCCACCACATTATTTACCAAACTTGGGATCATCACCCGTAAATCAGGCGTGTTTGAAAAACTCCCCAAAATTGATCAGGTTGTGTTTGACAAAACCGGTACCTTAACCCGAGGCCAATTGACAATAGATAGCATTGAGCTGCTAACTGATGAATTTGATAAACAGCAAGTTTGTGAGTTAATTGCTGCGCTAGAGTCATCAAGTTATCACCCGATTGCGCAAGCCTTTAAACCCTTCCCTGCAATGCAAGATGTCACGGACATAGTGCATCACACTGGCGCAGGCATTAGCGCAACTTTCAATAACCAAGCGACCAGCGCAGATAACAATTCCAATAAGGTTAAGTTCGGCTCTGCAAGCTTTGTTAATGCTAACAATAATTCGCACACTTTGGGCAACGCCAATTCAAGTACTGTAGCTCACCAGAAACAACAAGTTTATTTATCGATTAATGACCAGCTAGTCGCCGTATTCACGCTAAGCGATGCAATACGTGAAGATAGCAAGCACACCATTGCAGATTTGAACAAACTTAATATTGCATCGAGCATTGCCAGCGGCGATCAATCAGGCCATGTCAATTACGTAGCCGACACCCTTGGCATTGCTGAAGTACAATCAGGACTTTCACCTCAAGGTAAACTTGATTATGTACAGCAGCTACAAGTAAATAAACAGGTCGCCATGTTTGGCGACGGTATTAACGATGCGCCAGTACTTGCCGGTGCCAACCTCTCTGTAGCGATGGGCAGCGGTACTGCACTCGCGCAAAATAGCGCTGATTTAATCTTACTTGGCGACAAACTGTCTAGATTTAGCCAGGCAATTGATATCGCCAAAAAGACCCACCGTATTATTCGTCAAAACTTGATTTGGGCGCTGGGATACAATGTGCTGATCATCCCATTAGCGGTAACCGGACACGTGTTGCCTTATATCGCTGCAATTGGCATGTCGTTAAGTTCGATTATTGTTGTCAGTAACAGTCTACGTCTGCTTAGGACTAAATTATGAGTATTATCTACGTACTGATCCCCATTGCGATGTTGTTTGTGCTTATCGCTGTGGGCATCTTTTTTTGGGCTGTGCGCAGCGAGCAATTTGACGATTTAGAGCGTCAAAGCGTGTCAATTTTATTTGACGATGACACTAAGCCTGCTGCCAATTCAGGCTCGTCAAACCAAGCTGACGGTGATAGTAAAACAGAAAATAGAGCCGCAGAAAGTAACCAACAATCATCAGCCCAAAAAGAGCCTAACTAATGGAGCTTTCAATTTGGGGCGCATTTATGGTTGGACTAATGGGCGCCGCACATTGCTTTGGTATGTGCGGAGGCCTTGTTGGCGCGTTTTCAACGAGTATTGCTAACTCCAATCAAGGTAATTATCTTGCACGCCAATTGGGCTTTCTTGTTAGTTACAACCTAGGGCGCATAATCAGTTACACCCTGGCAGGTATGTTAGTCGGTGGCGGCGCAGCTGCCCTAAGTCAGCTATTTGCCATTGATAATTATCTGGTTTTTTTGCGGTTATTTGCCGGCATTATGATGATTGCGACTGGGCTTTTTATTAGTCAGCTATGGATGGGTATCACCCACATCGAGAAAATGGGCCAAGTCATTTGGCGTTTTCTTAATCCTATCGCTAAAAAGCTGCTGCCAATACGTCATCAAGGCCAAGCCCTTGTAGCGGGATTAATATGGGGCTGGCTGCCATGTGGACTAGTTTATAGCACCCTAACCTGGTCTATCGCATCAGGCAGTATGCTCCAAGGCGGCCTTATTATGCTGGCCTTTGGTTTGGGTACTTTACCAGCGCTACTAAGCGCTGGTGTGGCAGCAAAGCAGCTTGCACAATGGGTGCAACACAAAGCGGTACGCCTTATCAGTGGCTTACTGATTATCGCTTTTGGTATGCAGACGATTTACATAGCAATTGCCCAGCTAAGCTAGCTGAAAACTCAGATTTGGTTTAACATAGGCGGGTTAAAATTGATTGAGACAAGGTATGCCTACAGATCTAAATAAAGCTCGTCGCGCGTCAACAGGTGGTTGTGCAATTCATTGCCATGATTGCAGTATGGGAGCATTGTGTATTCCCTTTACCCTTAACGACTCTGAATTAGATCGTCTCGACAATATAATCGAGCGCAAAAAGCCAGTGCAAAAAGGTGATCAGATTTTTAAATCTGGTGATCAACTCAAAGCACTTTATGCGATTCGCTCAGGTACCATCAAAAGTTACACCATTACAGAACAAGGTGATGAGCAAATTACTGGCTTTCATTTAGCTGGCGATGTAATTGGTTTCGATGGCATTCATGATTTAGAACATCAGAGTTTTGCGCAAGCGCTAGAAACCTCAATGGTGTGCGAGATCCCTTACGATACGCTTGATAACCTTTCAGGCACCATGCCTAAACTTAGACAGCAAATCATGCGCTTAATGAGTAATGAGATCATGAGCGACCAAGAAATGATTTTGCTGCTATCTAAAAAGAATGCTGAAGAACGTCTCGCCGCATTTATCCATAACCTAGCCACTCGTTTTGGTAGCCGTGGATTCTCACCAAATGAATTCAGGCTGACTATGACGCGCGGTGATATCGGCAACTATCTTGGCTTAACCGTTGAGACTATTAGCCGTCTATTAGGCCGCTTCCAAAAAGCGGGAATGATCGAAGTTAAAGGTAAATACATTGTCATTGTCGACCAGCAAGCACTAAGCGTACTTGCCGGAAGTGCCAGAATTGCAACGTAAAAAGTAGCTTTTTTGATCTAATTCAATGTTTATTTTTCCCACAGTAGTGATACTGTATTTAGTAGAAAAAGCTAAAATACAATTGCTTGGGAGTGAACATGAAGGATTACAACAAAGTACTCGTCGTCATCAACCCGACTACAGATCATCAAGCGGCATTAGACCGTGCGGTAGACTTGGCATCCAAAAGCCAAGCTGAAGTTATCGCCTTCTTGTCTATTTTTGATTTTTCTTACGAAATGACCTCTATCTTGTCGCATCAAGAGCGTGAAGCCATGCGACAAGGCGTTATCGATCAGCGTAAAGCCTGGCTCGATGATATTCTCGCGCAATACCAACCGCGCGGTGTGAATATTCACTCAGAAGTAGTTTGGCATAACCGTCCATTTGAAAGTGTTATTAACTACGCAATGGAGCATGATGTCGACTTAATCGTCAAAGGCACTCATGACCATGACAAACTCAAAGCGGTTATCTTCACCCCTACTGACTGGCACTTGATGCGTAAGGCTCCTATTCCTGTGCTAATGGTTAAAGAGCATGACTGGCCAGTTAATGGCAAGATTATTTGTGCAATTAACGTAGCTTGCGAAGATGAAGAACACCAAAACCTCAATGGTAAAGTCATCCAATATGCTAAGCACCTAGCTGATAAGTTCTCTGCTTCGGTCCACCTAGTTAATGGCTACCCTGGTACACCTGTTAACTTGGCTATCGAGTTACCAGACTTTGACGCTAACAGCTATAACGACACCATCAGAATGCAACATGAGCAGCGAGTGCAGTACATAGCGCAAACCTATGAGATCCCATTTGAGAACTGTCATGTTGAAGAAGGTTTACCTGAAGATATCATTCCAGATATGGCGCAAAAGCTTGATGCCGAGTTAGTTATCTTAGGCACTGTTGGTCGTACAGGCTTCTCTGCAGCGCTTATTGGTAACACCGCTGAGCATGTGATTGACAGCATTAACTGTGATTTACTGGCAATCAAACCTGATGGTTTTAAATCACCACTTGAAGAAGAGTAACCGCTTCATAAGCGTCACAGAGCTTAACGGTAAGCAAAGTTTGAGCTGGTACATTCGAGCAGACAAAGCCCAATGATTTTTCATTGGGCTTTTGATTTTAACCACAGGGAAAATTCGTACTAGCTGGTCTTACGATTTACCTTTTCATCATCGACTCCATACTGATCAATGCTTCACAACTCCCCCGCTTTTTAATTCACTTTTTGTAGCTAAACTTTTTGTAATTCAACTTTTTGCAACTCAAGAGTGTCATCACATACTGCGTTAAGTAGCTCACCGTCATGACTGACAATGACTAGCGTAATGTCACTTTCGCGCACAAACGAGACTAAAAGCTGCATCACTTGTTTGGCAGTGATAGGGTCAAGCCGCGATACGGCTTCGTCAGCGAAAATAAACTCAGGTTTCAGTAGCATAAGCCTTAGTAAAGCAAGTCTTTGTAACTCACCACCAGATAATTGGCTAGGAAGCTTATCTAATAAACTAGCGCTCAAATTTAATTTTGGTAGCAGCGTCTGTACCTCATAGGATTTTACATGCGCTAAAGACGTCAAATCTTGCAATTGCACTCTAATGCTGTAACTTGGCTCAAAGCTACTAATTGGGTCTTGATACAGCTTTAACCAACGAGCTTTATCTTTATGCGCGACTTGCAGCTCACCAGCAATTGGTACAATTAAACCAAGCAAGGTATCACCTAAGGTGGTTTTACCTACGCCGCTGTCGCCTGCTAAGCCAATGATTTGTCTCTTATATATAGTGAAGTCTATTGGCTTGATAATGGCTCGCTGCGCCCTTCCCACTTGCAGCTTTTTTGCTTGAATAACTGTAATTCGCTCATCATCTTGTCGACTTACATCATTACCTTTTGCACTAGGAAACACTTGTAGCGGTTTGGCTCGATGATTAACATCAGCGCGCCAATGCTTAGGGTTGGCTTGAATTAGGCTTTTTGTGAATTCATGACTGGCATCAAGCTCAATTGTCGCGGCATTAATTGATTCAATTAACAGGCCCTGCTTGATAACTAAGACCTTGCCACCAATGGCTTTTACCAAGTTCAAATCATGGGTCACGCAAATGAGTCCAGCTTGAGCGCCATAAGCATTGAGGTTAGCGTAAAGCCGCTTACAGCAGCCATCATCTAGCCCTTTAGTAGGCTCATCTAGCAGCAATAGTCGCGAGTTGTTGGTGGTAGCACATAAGTAGGCAAGACGCTGCGCCATTCCGCCCGAAAGATGTCTTGGATACTTGTCATAGGCACTTATCAAGCCCGCATCTTGCATCTGCTCAAGACTCAGACTCACGGCTGCTCGCCTACCAATGCCATTTAAGCAGGAGTGGATTTCGCTGAGTTGTTGATAGTTAACCATTAACGGGTCAAGTAATGTCACAGGCTCTTGAGGAAGCAAAGATATGCTTGGGCCCCACAGCGCCGCCAGCTGTTTATCTGACAAAGCCACGCCATCAAATGCAATTGTGCCTCGCCTAATTAACCCTGTGGGAAGGCAGCCCATAATGGCTTGCAAAATTAAGCTCTTGCCCGCGCCTGTTTCTCCAATAATACAAACAGGGTTATTGATATTAACCTCAAAGCTGATTGGCGCGACAAGCAGTTGTTTGTTAGTACTAGCAATTGATGACTGATTTAATTTGAACATGGTTAACAACTGCTTAAAGCAAGCTGAGTGTGAAGCCAACTCAATGCTGAGGTTTTCAACCTTAAGTAGCGAAGGTTTTGACTTGAGTTTAGGCGCAGGTTTGGGTTTAGAGATAGTTTTGGGTTTATAAATAGGTTTGGGTTTAGAAATAGATTTGGATTGAGAGGCCATCATAATTTGCTCACCTCGGCCGGCGATTGGTTTTCTGCCGTACTTTCCTTTGCTGAGCTGTCGTTTGCAAAGTTGCCGTTTGCAGAGTTATCACTCGTCAGGTGGCACTCAGGCGAAACTTTGCTAGACGTTCTATCACTGTCAGCCATCAAGTGAAAACTTAGCACCAGCAGTGAAATAGCCACTAATGGCTGCGCGACTAACCAAGGTGCTTGTTGATAGTATGGAAATAGCTCAACACTCATTAATCCAAGCTCCGCGGTTGGAGGCTGAATGCCAACATACACAAACCCAAGCCCTGCCATCATCAATATCGCGTTAGCCGCACCAAATGCCATCATGGTAGACAGTGTCGGCGCAAGATCTGGGATGATATGACGCTTTATCAGGTAGCGGTTGTCAAAACCCAACAAGCGTGAATTTTCAGCTCTAGGGCTAGCGAGAATGGCTATAGCACGTTGACGCGTTACCCGGTAATACTCAACCCATTGTACCAACGCAATGGCGATATAAATCAACAATAATGACCCGGGCACCATTGCAGATAACAACAGCACAATCACTAATGCTGGTAAAGCCAAAACGATATTACTCACCCCATCGATAAAGCCCGCCAGCCTAGCCGGGCTAAATACAGAGACTAAACCTAAGCCTACCCCAGCTATGCTCGCCGTTAGTACGCAAATAACCCCAAGCATTAATGACAATACAATGGCACTGGCAAGGCGCATTAACATGCTACGACCATACTGATCCGTACCTAACCAATGCTCTAAACTCGGTATGGTCAACGTATGCTGCAGGTTCTGCCCATCTATCGAAAAACCGCTAAAACAAAGCACCAACAGACTGAGCCCAAGCATGGCAATTAGTAAAACTAGGCCAACAAATTGCTTTACTGACATGCGATTAAAAGCAGATACAGTCAATTGCGACAGACTTGTAGGATAATTTGTTGGCATTTATTCAAGCCCTCTTGGGTCAAGCTTGTAGCAAATCAAATCGGTTATAGTGTTTACCGCGACAAACAAAAAGCCCATCATCAAGGCGCAGCCTTGGATAACAGGTACGTCTCTGGCAAATATCGCGTGCGCAAGCCCGTGGCCAATTCCCGGCCAGCTAAACAGCGACTCAATCATCACTATGCCTTCAATCACAATTACCAGTTGAATGCCAAGATAAGTCACCACAGGCGCGGATATATTCTTTACACCGTGACGCAGCAATGTTTGCTTAACCGATAACCCTTTAAAACGAGAGAACTGATAAAAGGCAGATTGGCTCACATCAAGTGCGTTGACGTATATAACCCGATTAGTCACCGCAGCCAAGCTTATGCCTAAGGTAAATGCAGGGAGCAATAAATACTGCCAGGAGCCGTAGCCCGCAACAGGCGCTAAGTTAAGCTCAATGGCAAATATCGCAATCAAAACAATGCCAATCACAAATACTGGCATTGACTTAGTCAATACAGATATCAAACTAATGAACGGGTTTAGGATGCGCGGATACTTCACGCTTAACAGTCCAAAGGGGATTGATATGAGTAACGCGATAAGCACCGCAGATATTGCCAGCACCAGTGAATGGCCAACTTGGTGGTATAGCATGTCAGATACGTTCTGGCCGCTAACTAGCGAGGTGCCAAAATTAAAACGAATGAGATCGTTAAACCAATACATCAAGCTCTCAACAAGCCCTGCATCTAGATTCAATTCAATCGCAACTTGCTGCGCAGCCAACATCGACACATTGTCTTGCCCATAGCGCCCTGCGGCAATGCGGTAGGCCATGTCACCGGGCAGAGAGTGCATGATCAAAAACGACAACACGCCCACAACCAGCATTACCGAAAACAGTTGTAATATGCGCCGATATAAAATATCTATCACCATAGTTCACACACCCGTTTATTTTCGCGCCTATACGTCGTGAACCTCATTGTCGATTCGCTCACTTTCGATTTACTACTTGCTCTGAAACTTGTCATTAGCGCGGCTCACCCTCGGAAGGTTCCTTAAAACTCAGCTGATTGATGAAATAGCTGCGCTCAAACGGGTCGAAAGAGAAATTTCTGATACGTTTATTTACGCTGATGTTTTGCCGATAATGGGCAATGGCAAGCACAGGGAATTGTTGTTCAATGGCGTTTAGCGCATCTTGTTTTAATTCACTTGAAACATTAGATATCTGAGCTTGTTTAAACAGAGCGTCGACAGCATCGTCTCGCCAGTTCATCGCCCCCCAATCCCCCCCGCCATTGGCGTAATCCTGCAAGATTGTCATCAACGGGTCGGCTAGAAAACCAAAATTTCGCGCCATCAATCCAACTTGTAAGCTGCCATCATGGTGACCTGCGGGGATCATGCTTGAGTTAGTTACATTGATATCAAGCTTGATACCAAGCTTTGCCCACTGCGCCTGCACGGCTGTCGCCACTTTAGTTAACTCAGGTCTATCGGCATAGGTCACTAGCGTTAGTTTAAAATGCTGCTTGTGAGCATCGAGCAGTATTCCATCGATTTGTTTCCAACCAGCTTGCTTGAGTAACTGCTTAGCAAGCGTTAAACGCTCAGAGCTTGATTGCATCTGTTTTTGATGCTCTGAATTTATTGGTTTATGCCACTCTGTAAAACTTAGTGGTAATAAGCTTGTACTTGCCGCTGCTTTATCTCCGATGATGGTTTCCGCTATGCCTTGCCTATCAAGAGCAAGACTCAGTGCTTGTCGTACACGCACATCGTGAAGCTGGCTATCACCGCTGTTTAATTTCAGGAGTAGCGTTCTTGGGATCGGCGCAGAGATAATCTCAACCGGCGCATCTGCTAATTGTGGGAATGACGATGATGCCAGCGTAAATACAATATCTGCTTCTTGTGATTTCGCTTGCAGCACTCGACTTTCCGCTCTATGACCAGTTAAGTAGCTGGCATAGGTAATTGACGGTTTTTGCCCCCAATAACTATCATTTGCCTTAACAATGAGTTTATGTGGTGGCGAGAAATGCATAACTGAATAAGGCCCGGTGCCAATAAGCTCGGTGACCTCGCCATCTGTAAAGCTTGCTGGGGCGATTATCGCATTAGCATAATGGGTGAGCAGTAAACCCAGCATGGGATAAGGCTTGTTTAAGGCAATAACTACCTCTCGCTCATCGATAGCCTCAATTGATGCTATCGGTGACATTCGCAAACTGCCATGAGTCGCTAATGCGGCTTGCAGACTTTGCTCCACAGCTTTGGCATTTAACCCACTGCCATCATGGAATGTCACGCCCTCACGCAAATTAAAATGCCAGCTCAGTCCGTCATGAGTTTGCCAATAATCCGTTGCTAATGCGGGTATTAGCTGGCCTTTCTTGTCTACATCCAGCAGAGTTTCAATCACCTGCATGCGGGTATAAATATAGCCGTGCTTGGCTGGCTCGAATGAGGTGAACTCCCATGGGCCACTAATGGATACAGTGTTATGCCGCTGCACCTGATAAAATTTATCGGCGAGAATGTGGTTAAACAGCATTGCAACGAGTATGAATGCAATACTTGCAACAATCGCCAGTTTGACCCGAGCAACTAACACTCGTCGTTCAAGCTGCGCGGTTAATGGGTGGGACATATAAGCTCGATAATACAGTCTTTAGCTTGGTAGCTCAGATGACATAAAAATTTTAGAAGATACAGACTGTTATACGCAATTACAGCCAAGGTTCTCAAGGGAACAGATCACATATCTTTAAGCTGATTGAGCTAAGCTTTTCAAAAACAGATCTCAGCTGCATTTTGAGTAACTAGCACTTGCTAGTAGTCCAGCAAATGCTTGTTAACAACTCGTTAGTTTAGGTCAAGTAATGCCGCGCAAAGCTTTACCATTCTTGCTAATACTGGAATAATACGCGCCCTGAAACTCAAGTAAGCAAGCGGTCAAAGGTATGTCTGAACTGGCACAAGAAACCATCAAGAAAAATATTACTCGTATGAACAAGTTACAAAAGCGTCTGCGTCGTGAAGTTGGCAGTGCCATTGCTGACTACAACATGATTGAAGATGGCGACAGAGTAATGTGCTGTTTATCTGGCGGTAAAGACAGCTATGCCATGCTAGACATCTTGCTTAATTTGCAGCAGCGTGCGCCAATCAAATTTGAAATTGTGGCGGTAAACCTTGATCAAAAACAGCCAGGGTTTCCAGAAGATGTATTACCAAAATACCTAGACCAAGTAGGCGTTGCTTATCATATTCTTGAAAAAGACACCTACTCGATCGTTAAAGAGAAAATCCCTGAAGGTAAAACTACCTGCTCTTTATGCTCGCGCTTACGCCGCGGCACGCTATATGGCTTTGCCCAACGTATTGGCGCAACAAAAATTGCCCTAGGGCACCACAGAGATGACATCATCGAAACCATGTTCTTAAACATGTTCTATGGCGGTAAAATGAAAGCCATGCCGCCTAAGTTACTGTCTGACGATGGCGCTAACATGGTGATCCGCCCGCTTGCCTACTGCCGCGAAAAAGACATTGCCGAGTACGCAAAACTTAAGGAATTCCCGATCATTCCGTGTAATTTATGCGGTTCACAGGAAAACCTTAAGCGTCAAGCAATTAAAGATATGATGAAGCAATGGGACAAGCAGCATCCAGGTCGCATTGAAACCATCTTTACTGCGATGCAAAACACTGCGCCATCTCAGGGTGTTGACCGTGAGCAGTTTGACTTTGTAAGCCTTAAGCGCGATCCAAATGCACCAATGAAGGGCGACGTGGCTGAAGCTGACTTGCCAGCATTTGATTTCTTAGATATCAGTAACAGCGGCCATATTAATCTAGATGAAGCTGCGCCAGATAGAGGCCAGCGCATCGATGTGGTGGAAACCTTCCAGCCATAAGCTTGGTCTAAACATAGCGAAATAAATATCGATTCTGAAACAAAAACAGCCTCAAATGAGGCTGTTTTTTTTGCTTGATTAATATTACTAAACCTAAGCTAACTCTAATTCAAATGCGGGCTGATCACTGTTGGCATTTGACTAAACTCTATGTGCTTCGCATTTTCTATTAACTCACGAGTTAAGGTGGCGCTAAAGTGATCACCTTGCTTGGTTTGCTCTAATTCCACAGGCTTGCCATCGATCAACACGCGGTTAAGCTCTGACTCAAATTGCAGCTTAATACCCGCAACAGGATCAGAAAAATACTTCATCGGAAAACCCAGTAAGCTATCAAGCAGTTTATCCATATCTGCCATCAAGTCTGTAAGTTCGCTTGCTGAGTAACTCTGCTTAACTGATTTCGCGCGCACCTGCACCGCTAAGCCACACTGTTTACCATCGCCATCAACGGTCAGGTTAATCAAGGCGCGGTCAGATTTAAGCTGTGGGTCGTAAGGGATAAATAATCGCTGCTCAGCATTATAAGTCAGTGGGAACTGTTGCTTCTCTGTACGTATATCGCCACTCACTATCTTGCAGCCCGGTTTTTCAGGCACAGAAAAGACTAAATCAACTAATGGGTGATTGCTCTTATGAGCACGCTTAAGCTTGTCATAAAAGCCGTTGTATTCCAGTGAGATAGTTTCACTGTAAGCAACACAGGAAAACAGGCTAGTTGTGAAAAGACCAGTAACAGATAATGCGACAATAACTGCTTTACGCATTGACGGCGGTTCCTTGTAATAGTTTTTTATTGTGACGCAGCATATCGAGTAGCTCGTCGATATAAGCTTGTTTACGCTCAGAATAATGCATAAGGCCATAAACTAACTCTTCGGCAGTAGGCTCTATGTGCTGGGCACGAAGATCAGCTCGAATTGAGCGAAACATCTTGTATGCCTGATTGTTGTTTAGGTTATTCATATAGGCGATTACGGAGTCTTTCGGTGAGTCAAACACCGCTACCTCATGGTTCAACCCTGGTGTACGCGACAATGGCACGAGACCGCAACCTTTTGAGAAGCACCACTGACCAAAATAGTTATTACCTTTTTGTGAAAAGCGCGAGCTACCCCAACCGCTTTCATTGGCGGCTTGTACCAGCACAAGTTCAACAGGGATAGTGTCGACTTTAAGCAACAACTGCTTGAGCTGTTTAATGCCAATGTCTTTACCCGCCAGTCGGTAGCGTTTAGCGATTCTATCAAGTTGAAGCTTTTCTGCTGCAGTGAGCGGCTCGCCTTCTTGCAGGTGGGCAAGAATAGATTGGATTTGTTTGCGCTCATTAATGATCATGGTGTTTTCTTCAATCACTAATGGGCGAAAGTAGTTAAAAAAGGTCAATTTTTTCTGAGTGACATCGTCCACCGCTTTAAAGTCTGGCAGTGGTGTCTCGTCTTTTTCAACTTCAGATTTAATGACTCTTGAAATACTAGGTAACTGTTTATCAATAAATGGGATCACTCCTGCTCTAAACACAATAATCAGTACTACTATGGTTGCCAAAGCTAGGGTAAATTTTCCAACGCGACCTGTTTTCAAGCTGTCATCCTTATCGCAATAATTTGCATGGATTATAAACCGAACTCATCATAAAACAGAAATCTATTCTTGTCGGGGTTTGGTAACTATTTGCATAAGTAAAAACAAAAAACGAGCACCTAAGTGCTCGTTTTTGCTATGTGTTTAGTATTTGGTATCTAGTAACTAATAGCTAAAGCACTTGTGCAATCGCTTTACACACAACTGGTAAGTTTGCCTTTGTTAAGCCTGCGACACTGATGCGGCCAGAGCCTACAATATACACGCCAAACTCGTCTTTTAGTCGCGCCACTTGCTCTTTGCTTAGGCCAGAGAAACTAAACATACCATTTTGCTTGGCAATAAAGCTGAAGTCTTGGGTCACACCTTCTGCTGCCAATGTGGCAACAAACAGCTCGCGCATCTGGGCAATACGGCTACGCATTTGTGCAAGCTCTTGCTCCCACTCAGCGCGAAGCTCAGCGTCGGCTAAAATTGTCGACACAATTAAGCCGCCATGTGCAGGCGGGTTTGAGTAGCTAGAGCGAATGGTTTTCTTAACCTGGCTAAATGCGCGCTCAGCTTCTTCGCTATTAACTGCTACTAAGGTAACTGCGCCAATGCGCTCATTGTATAAACCAAAGTTTTTAGAGAATGAGTTAGCAACGATAAGCTCAGACACTTGCGCAGCAACGGTGCGTAGACCTTGCGCATCTTCTTCAATACCCGCGCCGAAACCCTGATAAGCAAAATCAAATAAAGGCACTAGCTGCTGCTTAACACATAACTCGCCAATTTGACGCCATTGGTCGATCGTGAGGTCAATACCGGTTGGATTATGGCAGCAACCGTGCAATAACACGATATCGCCAGCTTTTGCGTTAGCAAGACTGGCTAACATTGCATCAAAGTCAATGTCGTGTTGTTCAGCAACATAGTAATCGTAAGTTTCGATATTTAGGCCAGCGGCACTGAAAATACTCTGATGGTTAGCCCAGGTTGGGTTACTTACCCAAATCGTGTCCGCACTAGTGTTATTAACTAAGAACTCTGCCGCCATACGCAGTGAGCCGGTACCACCTGGAGCCTGCGCTGTACGCGCGCGCTTATCTGCAATAATTGGGCTAGCATCACCAAAAAGCAAAGCTTGTACTGCTTGGTTATAGGCTTGTACACCGTCAATGCCTAAATAGCTTTTAGATTTCTCAATCTCAATCAACTTAGCTTCAGCTTTCTTCACTGAAGAAAGTACCGGCGTCTGCCCTGCTTCATCCTTATAAATACCTACGCCTAGATTAACTTTATTTGGGCGTGTATCGGCTTTAAATGCATCGGTTAAGCCTAAAATCGGATCCGCTGGAGCTTGAGTGACATTAGAGAAAATCATACTAGGTGTCCTAAATTTCTTTTAAGGGTAACAATTGAGGGTAATTGATGTTTCAACCAGCGTAACTTATACCATTGTATTGCCGTGGTGAGTAGCGAGAACTCATCATGTTGTTAAGAAACTCATAATTTATGAACAATACTCAGTTTTCGTCCTACAAAATTATTAAATCAACAATAGTTTTAACCTAATAGACAAAAATGTCGACTCAAACGCCAGTTTCGCAAAACAGATGGATGGTAGAGTTGAACTAGGGAATAGTTCGCTCAGGACTGAAAACAAAAAAGCACCTTTAAAAGGTGCTTTTAAACGTCTAATTAGACTCAGTTTAAGGTTTTGAGCCTATTTTTGGCTTGGCAAAGATAGCGTTGTTAAACCTAGCATCTTCTGCATAACACCAACTACCTGGCAGCTATAGCCAAACTCGTTGTCGTACCAAACATAAAGAATAGCGCGCTTACCATCAGCAATCGTAGCTTGTGAATCAACAACACCAGCATAACGAGAACCAACTAAGTCATTTGACACAATTTCAGTCGACTCAGTGAAGTCGATTTGATATTGCAGATCAGATTGCAATGCCATGTGCTTCAAGTAATCGTTCATTTCGTCACGATCAGTTTCACCGTTTAGGTTCAAGCTGATAATCGCCATCGATACATTTGGCGTAGGAACGCGGATAGCATTACCTGTTAGCTTACCTTCAAGAGCCGGTAGCGCTTTAGATACCGCTTTCGCAGCACCTGTTTCAGTGATAACCATGTTTAATGGTGCACTGCGACCGCGGCGGTCAGCTTTGTGGTAGTTGTCGATAAGGTTTTGGTCGTTAGTGTACGAGTGAATCGTCTCAACGTGACCATTCTCAATACCATACTTATCGTTAACCGCTTTAAGAATTGGGGTAATGGCATTAGTAGTACAACTTGCCGCAGATACGATAGTGTCAGTATCTAGAATGTCACTGTCGTTCACACCGTAAACGACGTTTTTGATTGCGCCTTTAGCAGGAGCAGTCAATAGTACCTTGCTCGAACCTTTACTCTTAAGGTGCAGACCTAGGCCATTTTCGTCTTTCCAGATACCCGTGTTATCAACTACTAGCGCATCATTGATGCCATATTTTGTGTAGTCAACTTCATCTGGCGAGTTTGCGTAGATAACTTGAATGTAAGTACCGTTAGCAATAATTGCATTGTTTTCTTCATCGACTTCAACCGAGCCGTTAAATGCACCATGAACTGAGTCGCGACGTAGCAAGCTTGCACGCTTTTCAAGGTCACCCTTCTTACCACCACGCAGTACAATTGCACGTAAACAAAGCTTGTTGCTTTGACCTGTACGCTCAATCATAAGACGCGCTAATAAACGACCGATACGACCGAAACCGTATAACACAACATCACGTGCTGGTGTGTCGTCACCATAGTTCATTGCACCTTCTAGCTCACGAGTCATGTAAGCTTGGATTTCAGATGCATCTGAATGGTTTTTCCAGTAGTTAACCGCTAGCTTACCGATATCAACTTTACAGTGTTTAACAGCAAGTTTGCTTAATGCTTCTACGAATGGGAAGCTTTCACGTAAACGTAGCTTTTCACCAACGTGACGACGTACTAATCGATGAGCTTTGATAACCTCAATGGTTGAAGCACTTAATAACGGCTTACCATACAACATAACCTCAACACCTTGGTTACGGTATAGCTTACCGAGCAATGGTTGCATTGCTTCTGCCATTTCAAATCGTTCTTGCCAGCTACGTAAATGTTTATCTGCGCTCATGAAGGGATCCTTTATCTCACTTTTCGTCATTTATTTGAAGAAAGGTTTGAGTAACAAAAAGAAAAGACCAATAATGATTTTATAATAGGGGCTCAGCCCCGCTAGGTCGGCGACATTGTAATGAAATCTAATCTATTTCGCCAGTAACAAATTTCCTGTAAACATGTAATTTTATTAGACAAATTTAAGATTTGGAGTCAATTTGAGACGGAATTTTGTAATAATTACATCAATTGGTTTGTCGGGGTTATTTTTCGGGCTTTTTGGCTGCGAAAATGACCGAAATAGCGACCAGATTTGTAAAAATAATCCTCAACTTTGTGCCGATCTTCATCGAGATAGTTGGTGTCGATACGAAAAAGGCGACCTGATCCGCCATCGTTACCAATTAATGAACAGCCCAACACCGAGTGGTAAACAATTATTCGACCTTCTCATTCACCTTGAAGATTACAGTAACTGTATTGAACTTGCTGCAGGCGTTGAGCACATCTTGCACCCTGAGAGAACTCAAGACAGAAAACGTGCGTTTGCAGTGAGCACGCAAACGCTAGCTGAGCTGCGCGAATACACTAAAGACAACCCCGATTTACATTTGGCCTACTATCGCTGGCTCAGATTTAATGACTTCCCCTCTTTGCAAATCGTATTGGACCAGTTTGAACAAGGATTAGTTAACGACAACCAAATAAAGGCATCATTAGCAAGTCACTTTGTGCGCATTGACCAAGCAAAATCAAAAGCACTTTATTTAGAACTACTGTCCGTCGACGACCCAGATGGCTTTAATACTGACTGGTTATTGGGTTTAGCTTCGGTTTATCAAAGGTTGCAAGATTTTGAAAATGCCTACTTGTTCACCAAGGCTAATATTCTCATGACAGACAATAAAGCCGATGAAAGACAGCTACTCGGCTTCATTAATGGCAATAAACAATTGGCAAACCAACTAGACACCCAAGCACAAGCGTTAGTTGATTCCATCGAAAGTGGAAATTTTGCCACTTCAGAAATTGGTCAAAAATTAATTAACCTGCAATAAACCAATTCGTAAAAAACGTCTATCATAGGTGTTAACTTGACGTGACACGTGTTTTTGTAAAAAAAATACGAAATTGTTAGTCGATATGACGATAAAAAGCGCATTTTAGCTTGACCAAGTCGTACAATTTGGTAATTTTACTACCAGGCGTTAGACGAGCCACCAGATTATTTTCACTAGAGGGATATGAGATGACTATCCGTGTTGCAATTAACGGCTATGGCCGTATCGGTAGAAATGTTTTACGTGCACTTTACGAAAGCGAAAAGGATTACCCAATCGAAATCGTCGCACTCAATGACCTAGGCGATGCTTCAATCAACGCACACCTAACTAAATACGACTCTGTACACGGTCGTTTCAATGCAAGCGTTGAGCATGATGAAGAAGCGATTTATGTCAATGGTGACAAGATCTTAACTTTCCAAGAGCGTGACCCTTCTAAGCTTCCTTGGGCTGATCTAAAGGTTGACGTAGTTTACGAATGTACTGGTATCTTCACTTCGAAAGAATCAGTTCAACCTCACCTAGATGCAGGTGCTAAAAAAGTCATTATTTCTGCACCAGGTAAAAACGTCGATGCGACAGTAGTATACGGTGTAAACCAAGAAGTACTAACTGCAGACATGACAGTTATCTCTAACGCTTCTTGTACCACTAACTGTTTAGCGCCATTTGCTAAGCCGTTAAATGACGCTGTTGGTATCGAGTCTGGTTTAATGACCACTATTCACGCGTACACCAACGACCAACGTCTTTCTGACGTTTACCACACTGATCTACGCCGCGCTCGTGCTGCTGCTATGTCGATGATCCCAACTAAAACAGGTGCTGCTGCAGCTGTGGGTCTAGTCGTACCAGAGCTTCAAGGTAAGTTTGACGGTATGGCTGTACGTGTACCAACGGTAAACGTGTCATTAGTTGATTTAACCTTTGTTGCTGGTCGCGACACTAGCGTTGAAGAAATTAACCAAATCGTGACTGATGCTGCTAAGCAAATGCCACTAGGTGAAGTACTTGCAGTAAACGAGCAGCCATTGGTGTCTATCGACTTTAACCACAACCCTTATTCTTCAAACTTTGACGCGACACAAACTAAGGTTAACGGTCGCCTAGTTAAAGTAATGGCTTGGTACGACAACGAATGGGGCTTCAGCAACCGTATGTTAGACAACACAGTTGCACTAATGAACGCCAAGTAATTTCGCTCAATTAGCCAATTCGAATCATCAAAAGCCTCGCTCATGCGAGGCTTTTTTGTTTTGGATGTTTACTATGTTCTCTTGACCTTACCCATAAAAAACCGCTTCAAAAAGCGGCTTTCATATAACGAACTAAAGAGTAGGGCCTGTTGATCTTTCAAGATTATTTTTGCAGCTACTTGTTGGAAATTTATACAAGGCAGCGACTTTGATGTGTGGTTGTTCCACATGATAAGTCGTTAACGCAGTAGAAATGACAACAAGTGCTGCCTGAAAGGTTCGTTTAAAAGCACTTTACTCTTTGTTGTGAGCGAGTTTGTGTAGGTGACTAGACCTCATCGCTCACGCCGCGATTAAAGTGCTTTTAATTCGAACAAATTCTAATCGGCAAAGGTCAACAGGCCCTAACGATTAAGCGTTACCCTTCACTTTCATATTTAGGGTTTTAGCAAAATCTAGCATGCGAGTTAGCGGAATGAGCGCCTTTTCACGCAGTGCATCATCTACAAAAACCTCGTGCTCTGCTTTATTGTCTGCAGTAAGCGAGGTGTAAATGGCGTGTAGGCCGTTCATTGCCATCCACGGACAATGAGCGCAGCTACGACAAGTTGCGCCGTTACCGCCTGTAGGTGCTTCAATTAAGGTTTTACCTGGTGCAGCTTGCTGCATCTTGTAGAAAATACCTTTGTCGGTTGCCACAATGAAAGTATCGTTATCCATTGTCTGCGCAGCTTTAATTAGCTGACTGGTTGAGCCAACCGCGTCGGCAATCGCTACCACATTTGCAGGTGATTCTGGGTGAACCAGTACCGCTGCATTAGGGTATTGTTGCTTTAACTGCTTAAGTGCGTTCGATTTAAACTCGTCGTGCACAATACAGTCGCCCTGCCACATCAGCATATCTGCGCCAGTTTCTTTGGCGATGTAAGAGCCTAAATGACGGTCTGGGCCCCAGATAATCTTTTTACCTTCGCTATCAAGATGCTCAACTATTTCTAGTGCAATGCTTGAAGTGACAACCCAGTCTGCGCGAGCTTTGACCGCTGCAGAAGTATTAGCATAAACCACAACAGTATGGTCTGGGTGAGCGTCACAGAACTCACTAAACTGCTCGATTGGGCAACCAAGGTCTAGTGAGCACGTCGCTTCTAACGTTGGCATGTACACGGTTTTTTCTGGGCTTAAGATCTTTGCGGTTTCGCCCATGAACTTAACACCCGCGACAATTAATTTATCAGCAGGATGATCACGACCAAAACGCGCCATCTCAAGAGAATCTGAAACACAACCGCCGGTTTCTTCCGCCAGCGCCTGAATTTCAGGGTCAGTATAATAGTGTGCAACAAGTACCGCGTTTTGTTCTTTTAGTAATTGCTTGATACGTGCTTTGTAAGTTGCTTTTTCATCGTCAGACAACACGGCAGGTTTAGCTGGAAATGGATAGTCAATAGTTTCAATTTGAGGTGCCGACAGACTCATAATACTTCCCAATACAAAATAAGTGGCGCAATTATACGAAAACGTCACATAAAACAAAAGGACGCAGTTTGCGTCCTTTTTAAATTAATGTTCAATTATTCAACATAATTTGAACAGGCTGATTTACTTCATCGCCATCAGCATTTCTTGTGGATTCTCTAGATAGTGTTTCCACAAGTTACAGAAGCGAGCGATAGTGCCACCATCAATCACGCGGTGATCGCCAGACCAACTTACTTGCATGATCTTACGTGCTTCTACTTCACCATTATCATTAAAGCGCGGTAAGTTTTGCAGCTTACCGAGAGCAACAATTGCCACCTCTGGTTTATTTATAATTGGCGTAGCGACTGTGCCACCTAAGGCGCCAATGTTTGAGATGGTAATGGTACCTTCTTTAAGATCGGCTGGCGCAACACGTCCGCTACGAGCGTCGTTGGTCAAACGGGTGATATCAGCTGCAACATCTAAAATCGACTTGGCTTGTACGTCTTTGACATTAGGTACTAGCAGGCCAACTTTTGAGTCAACTGCCATGCCGATATTGTGGCTTGCTTTGTACGTTAGCTCACTACAATCAGCATTCACTTGCGAATTGAGAATTGGGTACTCATTGATCGCTAGCGACATCGCCTTCATAAAAAATGGCATCATGGTTAGCTTAACGTCTTCAGTCGAGTAGCGTTTCTTCATTGATTCACGCAGCGCAACGAGTTCAGTTAGATCAAACTCTTCGCAATAGGTGAAGTGCGGAATGGTAGACACAGACTCCACCATCATCTTCGCCATCACAGCCTTAACGCCTTTGATTGGCTCAACGCGATCAGCAGCGCTTGCCACAGGAGCTGGAGCAACAGGAGCATTTGTAGTAACGGGTGCGCTTGGTGTTGCAACTGTCTTAGCAGCACTAACTTGACCACCTTGACTATGACGCTCAACATCTTCTTTGTATACGCGGCCATTTTTACCGCTGCCTTTTACTTCAGCGATATTAATATCAAGGCTACGTGCTAGGCGGCGAACAGCTGGACTTGCCAGTGCTTTACCTTGCGCAACGCCCTCACTCGGTGCTGCTGTAGCAGTTGTTGCTACTTCAGCTTGTTCAGCTGGCACAGCTACCGGCGCCGCACTGCCTTCGACTTCAATCGCAAATAGTGGCGAGTGAACTTTAGCAAGCTGGCCTTTGCGGTAATAGTGCTTGACCATTTTGCCCGCCTTAATTGCTGGAATTTGCACAAGCGCTTTATCAGTCATCACATCAGCAATGGGTTGATCTTCTTCAACCATCTCGCCTTCTTGCACTAGCCATTCAACCAATTCACACTCAACAATACCTTCACCGATATCGGGTAATAAAAAGTCTTCTACAACCGCGCCACCAGTGCTAGTAGTAACAGGGGCAGTTGTATCAGGCGCAGATTCAGCTGCGCTAGCACTTGCTTCATTAGTGTCGTCAGCTTGCTCAGCGGCAACCTCACCCGCGTCACCGTCAACATCGACTGCATATAGTGGCTTGTGAACAATAGCAATGTCACCTTTAGCGTAATAAAGCTTAGTGATCTTACCTGCGTGCGGCGCTGGAATTTGGACCAATGCTTTGTCAGTCATCACATCGGCAATCGGTTGGTCTTCAACGACGACATCACCTTCTTGTACTAACCAGTCAACCAGCTCACACTCAACTACGCCTTCGCCAATATCTGGCAAAATAAAATCTTTAATCATTGCCAACTACTCCTAGAAGCCAACAGAAGCTTTAATGGCTTCGTATGTTTTATGCTCATCTGGCATGTATTCTTTTTCATGAATTAGCGGGTACGGCGTATCTAGACCACACACTCGGCTAATTGGCGACTCTAGGTACAAGAAGCACTCTTGTTGAATAGTCGCGGCAATTTCACCAGCAAAGCCACCAGTTAACGGCGCTTCGTGGTTGATCAGTAGGCGGCCTGTTTTCTTAACAGACGCGGCAACGGTATCAACATCCCATGGTGCGAGTGAACGTAAATCGATGATTTCGCATGAAATGCCTTCTTTTTCAGCTTTCTTGCATGCATTCTCTACAATTTCCATTTGCGCGCCCCAAGCAAGCACTGTGATGTCTGTACCTTGCTTAACTACTTCTGCTTTACCGAGTTCGATCTCATAATCGCCCTCAGGTACTTCGCCCACAGATGCGCGATAAAGACGCTTAGGCTCGAAGAATACCACTGGGTTAGGATCGCGCATTGCCGCAAGCAACAAGCCTTTTGCTTGCTCTGGGTTTCTTGGCACCACGACTTTCAAACCCGGGGTTTGAGTAAAGTAAGCTTCTGGCGATTGTGAGTGATAATGACCACCAGCGATACCACCACCATAAGGGGTACGGAACGTCAAACCGCCAACGTCAAACTGGTTACCACTGCGGTAACGGAATTTAGCCGACTCATTCACGATTTGGTCAAACGCCGGAAAGATATAATCAGCGAACTGAATTTCAGCAACAGCAGTTAAACCTGCAGCAGCGTAACCGTTAGCAAAACCAGCAATACCTTGCTCAGTTAACGGTGTATTGAAACAACGCTCTTTACCAAACTTTTCTTGCAGTCCTGAAGTTGCACGGAAAACACCGCCAAAGTGGCCAACGTCTTCACCAAATACGATCATTGATTGGTTTTTTTCCATCTCAATGGATAACGCCTCGTTGATGGCGTGTAACATATTCATTTGAGCCACGGCTTAAATTCTCCCTGCACTTTTAGGATAAGCATTTGGATACTTGTTGATATGCTCTTTTAATTCACTTAGTTGCTTCTTAAGCGCTGGTGTTGGCTTGTCAAAAACATCTTCAATGATTTCATCAATATGTGGAGCAGGCAGTTTTTCAGCGGTTTTCACAGCTGACAATACTTCTTCACGATACTTCTCATGTAGCTCAGCGTCAGTCGCTTCGTCTAACCAACCCTTGTTGATCATCCATAACTTAAAGCGCTTAACTGGGTCATGCTGCTGCCATTTCGCTTCTTCTTCTTTTGAACGATAACCTGATGGGTCATCTGATGAAGAGTGCGCGCCAAGACGGTATGACATCGCTTCAATCAATACTGGTACATTATGCTCAAGTGCGTATGCGCGAGCCTGCTGTGTTGCAGCTAATACTGCTAGCATGTCGTTACCATCAACACGGATAGTGTGCATGCCGTAGCCTACACCACGGCTAGCAATACCATTACCTGCATATTGTTCTTCAGTTGGTGTTGAAATTGCGTAACCATTATTACGGCAAAAGAAAATAGTGGGTGATTTAAGTACCGCAGCCATGTTTAGACCTGCGTGGAAGTCACCTTCCGACGCTGCACCTTCACCAAAGTAACATACAGCCACATTGCGCTTGCCTTGTAGCTTAAGACCATAAGCGACACCCGTTGCTTGTGGAATTTGCGTGGCTAGCGGCGATGAAATGGTTTGGTAATTTAACTCTTGGCTGCCATAGTGGATCGGCATTTGACGACCTTTACCAAAGTCTTTCTCGTTACTGAACATTTGATTCATAAACTGCTCAGTCGGAAAGCCGCGGTATCTTAGTGCCGCGTGTTCACGATACTGCGCAAGAATAACGTCGCCATCATCAAGCGCTGCAGCACTGCCAATCACTGCCGCTTCTTCACCAGTACATGTCATATAGAAACTAATACGACCTTGACGCTGGGCACCAAGCATACGTTCGTCTAGCACTCGCGTGAATACGCAAGTGTCGTAAATTTTGTTCGCTAGCTCTTGATCAATATTTGGCAAAACCGCTTGTTCATAAGTGGTGCCGTCCGCTTGCAAAATGCGCAAGGTTGGAATGTGCAATGACGCTTTATCTAAGAAGCTGACACGATGCACAGTGTCATTATTCGTTGTTGCGTTGCTCATATTGTGCTCTTAGTTATAGGGTAAATAGTTACCTGATATTATAATCTGCTGATAAACATTACGTTAACGTAAACTACCTAGCAATAGTCATTATTTGCCGTGGCTCATTTTAGCACTTGGGCAAATGTATATAATGGTTTACGACTGCGACAATGTTACTGCACATCTTCATTCGGTGCAGGGATCAAACATAATACTGTGCGTTGCCCGACAGGAACTTTTGCATTTGGGAATACAATTGCTTCAATATCATGCTCAATGATGACTTGTTGGCCACCTTCAGTGGCTAACACCTCGCCTTTATTAAATTGAGTAAAGTTCTCTGTACTATCTGCAAAGCTGAATGTGAAGTCTTCAAAGTGTTTATTCACTGAGCGTGACACTTTATATAGGTTTAGCTGCTCAGCGTCATAGGCTGGTAATTCAACTTCAGTTTGGGTCACAAGCGCGGTTAGCATGGCTTTAGCTTTTGCAAATTTACTCATATCGTTTTGCCCAAATGGCATGACCTTACCTAGCTCAACGGTAAACGCATCGGCACCAAACTCATTAGATGAATAGTAGCTAAATGTGGTTGTCGGCTCGTGGTGATACAAAATGGTATCGACACCACATGCGGCCAAAAACATCATTTGCTCGCCACTGTAGCTCTTATGACGATAAGGGTAAATGGCAAACTTCTCATGCTTTGATGGTTTAATTGCGGTGTGCAGGTCATAGTGAATACGCTGTTTGTCACCATTTTGCTCAAAGAAGTCTCGTACATAACCTTCTAAGGCTTTAGCGCGCACTCTTTCCTGGTTTTTGGTATCACCTTTTGCATGTCCGCCGCTAAATAAACGGTTCATGTTCTCTTCAACAAAACGGGTTTTGTTGTGAATAGATGGCGGATTACCAATTAGAAACAACACTCGTTGCTTTAGCGTTAACTCGCCAGTTAATAAGCCTGTAATCAACTCATTGCAGATTTCAATTGGCGCCGTCTCGTTACCGTGCACAGCGCAAGACAGTACGATGTCCTTTTGATAGTCCTTAGGTGTAAAGCAAATTACCCCAGTATCGAGCACTTCAACGTTAACATTGCTGTTGGTATTTACCTTAAATGGTGCGTCGATTGCTTGTGGGTGAGCTAACGTAAATGCGAGGAAATCATTATCTTTAATTGATGCTTGTAACACTCTTCTCTCCTTAACGGTGTTTTATTTGGCGCAGATTCTAACACACGCCACCATCCTTAGGGTTATATGCTAGGTAAATTTGTTTTCACAAATGACTTGCAATCAACTAATAATTTTTTATTATAGCCATCTAAACGTCTAACAATCTAAATATCTAAACGTTTAAACATCTATTGTATGAGTGAGGGGTTATCCATGGCATTAGCAACATTTGGCGCAGGCTGTTTCTGGGGTGTTGAGTATTTCTTTCGTGAAGTTGAAGGTGTATCAGATGCTGTTTGCGGTTATATGGGCGGAGATGATAGCAAGGTAACCTACGAGCAAGTAAAACAAGGTAATACCGGGCATGCCGAAGTGGTGCAAGTTGAGTATGACCCAGAACAAGTCAGTTACGAGCAGCTGCTTGATATCTTTTGGACCAACCACAACCCAACCACCCTTAATCAGCAAGGTGGTGATATTGGCAGTCAATATCGCAGTACAGTGTTCTTTCATAACGCAGAGCAAAAGCAATTAGCCGAGGCTGCAAAAATAGCGCTAATCAAGAGCGGCAAATGGGGCATTAAGCAAATTGTTACTGAAATTGTGCCTTTGCAAAGCTTCCACCGCGCAGAAGAGTATCATCAGCAATATTTAGAGAAAAATGGTCTGCCGAGCTGCCATATTAGTTACTAGATTGATATCCACCTTGATGCTGTAGTGCATGGATAGCTTTACAGCACCGATTGAGCTAATCGAAATACTCGTTGTAAGATCCCTTTACCCTCTTAGCTAAATTCCCTACAATCCCCAGATTATGCGAATGCATTTCATTGGAGAATTAAAATAATGTCTGAATCTCGTCACAGTAATCTGCTTATCTTAGGCTCAGGTCCTGCAGGTTATACAGCTGCCGTTTACGCTGCTCGAGCAAACCTAAAGCCTGTTATGATCACTGGTATGCAACAAGGTGGTCAGCTAACCACTACCACTGAAGTTGAAAACTGGCCAGGTGATGCTGAAGGCCTAACTGGCCCAGCTTTAATGGAACGAATGAAAGAGCATGCTGAGCGTTTCGAGACTGAGATTTTATTTGACCACATCAATGAAGTCACATTAACCGAGCGCCCTTTCAAGCTTAAAGGTGACAATGGCGAATACACATGTGATGCACTAATTATCGCAACGGGTGCATCTGCACGTTACTTAGGTTTACCATCAGAAGAAGCATTTATGGGCCGTGGCGTATCAGCTTGTGCGACTTGTGATGGATTCTTCTACCGTAACCAAAAGGTCGCGGTTATTGGTGGTGGTAACACAGCTGTTGAAGAAGCACTTTACTTGAGCAATATTGCTTCAGAAGTTCACCTAATTCACCGCCGTGATAGCTTCCGCTCAGAAAAAATCTTAACTAAGCGCCTAATGGACAAAGTTGAGAACGGTAATATCGTACTACACCTAGACCAAACCCTTGAAGAAGTGGTTGGCGATGACATGGGTGTAACTGGTCTTAAAAAGAAAAGCACTAAAGACGGCAGCGTTACCGATTTAGAAGTAGCAGGTGTATTCGTTGCTATTGGTCATTCTCCAAACACAGGTATGTTTGAAGGCCAATTAGATATGAATAACGGCTACATTAAAGTGAACAGCGGTCTTGCGGGCAATGCGACTCAAACAAGCATCGAAGGTATTTATGCTTGTGGTGATGTAATGGACCAACACTACCGCCAGGCGATTACCTCTGCAGGTACAGGTTGTATGGCTGCACTTGACGCTGAGCGCTACCTAGACGCTAAAGGCTAACCACTAAATTAGTTACATAAATGCTAAAGGGCTCAGCTGTATAAACTCAGCTGAGCCCTTTTGTTTGTCTTGAACAAAGTAATAACCAAACTAGTTTACACTTTGAATTGATCCACTAGTTTAGCCAGATCAGCTGCGCCTTGGTTTATTTGCTCGCTGTTATCGTTGATTAGTGCATTCTGCTGATGGTTCTCTAGCGACATTTCGTTGATACGGGTGATATTAACGTTTAGCTCGCCAATCACTCTATTTTGCTCTTCAGTTGCATTGGCAATATGACCATTCATATCTGAGATTTGCAAAATACTCGCCTTAACCTGCTCTAACACATCAACAACGGTTGCAGTTTCACTAACGGTTTCAGAAGACGAAGCTTTAGCTTTAACAACAGACGCATTGACGCTGGCAACTGAGCTTCTTATCGCCTCAATTATATTGTTGATCTGCTGGGTTGAGTCCTGGGTGCGACTTGCAAGGGTACGCACCTCATCAGCTACCACAGCAAAGCCGCGACCAGCTTCACCCGCCCTTGCAGCCTCGATTGCGGCATTTAATGCAAGCAAGTTTGTTTGCTCAGCAATACCGACTATCACTTCTAAAATCTGCCCAATTTCACTTGAGCTTACTGTTAAGCTGTGGGTCATTTGCTCAGTATGTTCAAGCTCTTGCGATAACGAATTAATTCTATCCATAGCGCTGCTGACGGCTAGCGACGCAGTGGTGGTTTCGTTTTCAGCGCTTTTGACGGTCTGATTAGCATCTTGTGCATTGGCAGCGACATCTGTTGCGGTAACCGCCATTTGGTTAACTGCTGTGGCTACGCCTTCGGTTTCGGCTTGCACATTGGTTGAGATGTCGCTGGCTGTATTAGCGATGTTAGATAGGTTGGCCGCTAAATCGCTGCTATCCACCACCAGCTCGCTGACTGATTTCACCAACTGCTGGATTTTCTCGGTAAATAAATTGAAGTACTCAGCAATTTGTTTAAGCTCGTCACTGCCTTTTTGAGATAAACGTAAGGTTAGATCTCCCTCACCTCTGGCGATATTTTCAAAGGCTTCAATGGTTTGCTTCATTGGTGAAGCAATACTGACCATGATAACGTAAAGCAACAAGAATACCGGTATCCACACCGCTATTAGTAAGCCAAGGTATTCCCAGATAAAGTCCGACACCGCAACATCTATATCATCCACATAAACGCCGGTACCAATAATCCAACCCCAGGCTTGATGCTTGATCACCATCGACATTTTAGGGCTGGGCTTATCTTGATTAGGTTTATTCCACATGTAGTCGACCCGCGCAGTTTGAGCGCTGCGGGTTTTCACTATCATCTCATCAAACAACATGACGCCATTAGGGTCTTTGAGCTGTCTGACATTAGTACCAACCAACTTCTTAGAAAACGGATGCTGGATCATCACGCCCTGGTCGTTTATCGAAAAGTAATAGTCATTGTCTGAATACCTTAAACTATTGAGTTTAGTAATCGCAGCTGCTTTAGCTTGCTCTTCGCTCATAGTACCGGATACCGCCTGCTGACGATATTGCTCGACAACCGTGTGGGCAACCTCAACCAGCGAAGTGAGTTTTGACTGCTTTTCGTCAACAAGGTATTGCTCAACCTTATTAACGGCAAAGGCGAAAATGAGTAAGGTTGCAATAATGGCTAGTGCAACCATAAACAATAGCCGATTGGCTATGGTAGTTTTACGAAAATATAGGGTAATTGCGTTCATATAATCACCAAACCTTTATTTGTAGGCACAAACACTTCCTGGTGATGCAGACATCAAACTTTAACGATGTGCGGCGTTCCTGCCGTTATTATTAATAATGTGCAACATCATCCATTAACTGTTGTTGTTAAAGGCTTACTTGTCAAAGTGAACATCAGTTTATTCAGCAAAAAACATCAAAAACCGTGAATTTTTTACTTTGTAGGTAGATGAACAAGTTAATTACTTTTATGGCCAAATAAAGTGAGCATGGAACTGCGTTAAGTAAGCTGTTGATGCATGAAATGTCATAACTATGACACAACACCAAGGTTCTCAACTTAAACCCTAAGTATCTAGGCAAATAAGTTAATAACAGGATTTTGGTGAAAGGAGAGTAAAACAAGTAATCGAGAATAATACATGCCCATTAGCGACCCGTTTTACCCAACTGAGGTAATAGGCAACTATTTACTGCATGTAGGAAGATCTATTAGATTGCCGCTAATGCAATTAACTAGTACAAGTAGCGGGCACAACTAACTAGCGTGCGAATAGCTTATTTAGCTATGCCGCGACAACCTGTTTGGCTGGCATACGACGCATAGGTTGCAGTCTGTCGTGCATGACTTTAATCGTGTCAAACTGCTGCAGTAACTTAGACTCGGTTAACTGACAGTTATGCGATAAAATCATCACCGTTGATGCTTGTAGGCTGTCATCAACAACCATAACGAGTACTGACTCACCATTGCATTTCAAGTTAAACAACTTACCTACTTCACTGTAAACACATTCATTACTGGTTTCAAAAAACCACGACTTAGGCATTTGCGGCTTAAGTAGGAAATGGGCCGCTGTTGCATTTAATGCAGTTTGCACAATGGCAGCATCTGAAAGCTTGAGGATTTTAGGAAGGCGCTCCAACATAGCAATATAGAATTTTGCGTGCTCGACACAAAACTCACTGTTGCTCAGTGCGTCTGGGATAAGTAGCTTAGCTTTATATGGGGTCAAGAACTCCATCTCGGAACCCAGTGAGATGCTTAATTGGCCATAAGCTTCATTGAATTCCCAATGCCAGTCCTTATTTGGCATCAATAACATCGCTAGTCACACCTTTACGTTGAAGATGATTCATATACTAGATGATATTTCAAGCGATTACAAAATTTTTTAACAAAAAATGAGCTATTAATCATGTAGTTACCGCGATCTAAAGATCTTACTTTTTGATCGCGGCACGATTTTTGATCAATAACTTAGATCAAATTAGCGATCGTAACTATTTAACGTCATATTGATCGACAATTTGCTTCACTAACTGTGGTCCTTGGTAAATAAAACCAGAATAGATCTGAACCATTTTAGCACCGGCCGCAAACTTATCTTGCGCGTCTTTAGCACTGTTGATGCCACCGACACCAATCACTGGCATAGCGCCGTCTAAATTATCTACAAGCTTTTTAATCACTTGCGTTGATAAGTCGGTTAAAGGTTTACCACTTAACCCGCCAGTTTCTTCTGCGTGTAATAAGCCTTCAACAGCATCACGGCTTAGTGTAGTGTTAGTTGCAATTGCTGCATCAAAGTTATTTTTGATCAAAGAGTCTGAAATACTTTTGATCTCATCATCAGTTAGATCTGGCGCAATCTTTAATGCAACTGGTACATACTTACCGTGTTTCTCTGCTAGCTCGGTTTGCTTAGCTTTGATTGAGCTCAACAAATCATCAAGCAGTTCACCATATTGCAGTGTGCGCAAACCCGGTGTGTTTGGCGATGAAATGTTCACAGCGATGTAGGCTGCATGCTGATAAACCTTGTCCATGCAAATAAGGTAATCATCTTTACCCTGCTCTACTGGCGTATCTTTGTTTTTACCAATATTTACGCCAACCATAATGTCAGTTTTCTTTGCCACTAGGTTACGTACTAGGTTATCAACACCTTTGTTGTTAAAGCCCATGCGATTGATAATGCCTTTGGCAGGTTTTAGGCGGAATAAACGAGGCTGATCGTTACCAGGTTGTGGTCTTGGGGTAACCGTTCCAACCTCAATATGACCAAAACCCATCGCGTGAAACGCATCTATTGACTCACCGTCTTTGTCTAAACCCGCAGCTAATCCAACCGGATTAGGAAAAGTTAAACCCATACACTCTACTGGTGCAGGCTTTACTGTTTGACGATAAAAACAATTCAAAGGGTTGTTTCCCGTCATTTTCAGACTACCGATAGCAATGTTGTGCGCTACCTCTGGGTCCATCTGAAACATCACTTTTTGTGCGAGCTTGTAAAACATGTTTTCTCCTAGGCCTAAAAAAAGCCCTAGCTATTGCTAGGGCTCTTTTATTATAAAGAATTATTGCTGTCCTTCACAATGGAGGATGAGCAAGTTTAATTCACGTAATGCAACTGAGAACTTAGCAAATTCGTGCGTTTGCGAAACTTTGAAGTCAGACAACATATGGTACCAACGTTCTAGTAACGAACCATTGTTAGTAATCCACTCGTTAATCACGGTATCAGCGTCACAACTATCAGTGCAGGTTCTTAGTACTGCTGAGCTTAGTGCGCGTTGTTGCCAATCAAGCTCTTCCCTGAAGGCTGCACGAGCAAGTGCTTGCCAATGGTTTGTTACCGGCTGAGCGCTAATTTGTTCTAAGAACCAATGCAGCTCAACCTTCGCACCTAACTTGAAGTAAGTTTCAGAGACAAGCTCTACCGACTTATCTTCAATCTGTGCAATCTGAGCGATATCGAGCGCTGAGAACAAGGTGCTCATCTTAGCAACCACATTCGCTACGTCTGTTGGCACATTCTCTCTGGTTAACGCATGAATTTCTGCATTAATTGCAGTCACTTCCGCTTCAATCATGTACTGATCAACATTATCTTTAAGCTGATTGAACACTGGCTTAAAGAAGGCAACGGTTTGCTCGATGTTATGTGCACGATTACGGTGGCGGATAAACCAACGACATGCGCGGCGCATGTTGCGGCGCAATTGGTGCAGCATTTCACCTTGAACGATTGCTGGAACAATACCGTTTAAATCAGTAATTGATTTAGTTAACTCCTCTAAACCAAAGACTTCGCGCGCCATAGTATAACTGATGGCAGCTTCTGCAACTGAGGCACCTGTCTCATCTTGCATACGCTGTACGAAATTAAAGCCCATGTCATTAACTAGCTCATTGGCTAAAGAGGTAGCAATAATTTCGCCGCGTAGAGGATGGCTTGGCATTCTGTCAGCGTATTTTTGCTGAAGCTGTTTCGGGAAGTACTCCACCAGTAACTTACTTAAGAAGCTATCTTCAGTGATTTCTGGTGTTACGAGCTGCTCTTTTAACACCATCTTAGCGTAGGCAACTAGCACTGATAGCTCTGGGCGAGTTAAAGTCTTACCGTTTGATAGACGTTCAGCGAGATCATCCTCTGTAGGCAAGAACTCTAACGCACGATCCAGCTTGCCTTCTTTTTCAAGATGGTGAATGAAGCGAATTTGTTCTTTAAGCTGGGAAACACCATGTACTTGAGTTACCGAAATGGTACGTGTTTGGTCATTACAATCCTGCAGTACAATTTCACTCACTTCATCAGTCATATCTTCAAGCAACTTGTTACGTTGCTTCATGGTGAGTTCACCGTCTGCAACCAGCGTGTTCAAGAAGATTTTGATATTCACTTCGTTGTCTGAGCAGTCTACACCACCCACGTTGTCAACAAAGTCGGTATTCATGCGGCCGCCATTGGCTGCATATTCAATACGCCCAAGTTGAGTACAACCTAAGTTACCACCTTCACCGATAATACGTGCACGTACTTCGCTACCATTAACGCGCAGCGCATCGTTCGCGCGGTCACCCACTTCTGCATGGGATTCTGACGTCGCTTTAACATAAGTACCGATACCGCCGTTCCAGATTAAGTCTACTTGCATTTTAAGTAGGCCAGTCAACAGCTCGTTAGGGGTCATTGAATCTTTGTCAGTCTCAAGCATTTGCTTCATTTCATCAGTTAAACTGATTGATTTCGCCGAGCGCTTGAACACGCCGCCGCCTTTCGAAATAAGCTTAGCGTTGTAGTCTTCCCAGCTAGAGCGAGGCAGGTCGAATAAGCGTTTACGCTCTGCATAGCTCTTAGCCACATCTGGATTTGGATCAATGAAGATATGCATATGGTTAAATGCAGCAACCAGCTTGGTGTGCTCAGATAACAACATACCATTACCAAATACGTCACCAGCCATGTCACCTACAGCTAAACAGGTAAAATCTGTGGTTTGGCAATCAATACCAATTTCACGGAAGTGACGCTTAACCGACTCCCAGGCACCTTTCGCGGTAATACCCATCTTTTTGTGGTCGTAACCGTTACTACCACCAGATGCGAACGCATCACCCAACCAAAAGCCATATTCTATTGCGATTGAGTTAGCTATGTCCGAGAAGGTTGCCGTACCTTTATCGGCTGCAACAACCAGGTAAGCATCGTCTTCGTCGTGACGAACCACATCTTTTGGCGGAACAACTTCACCGTTAACAATGTTATCGGCCAAATCTAACAGACCGCGAATAAACAAGCGGTAACAAGCTTGCCCTTCATTGAAGAACGCCTCACGACCACCTTCGGTCGGCAGTTGCTTACAAACAAAGCCACCTTTTGCACCCACTGGCACAATTACCGTATTTTTAACTTGCTGTGCTTTAACTAGACCCAGTACTTCAGTACGGAAGTCCTCGCGACGGTCTGACCAACGCAATCCACCACGGGCAACTTTACCACCACGTAAATGCACACCTTCAACGCGCGGAGAGTATACGAATATCTCGAATTTTGGCAGCGGCTTAGGCATTTCCGGGATCATCTCTGGCGAGAACTTAAAGGAAATGTATGGCTTGTTTACGCCACCTTCTAACTGTTGATAGAAGTTAGTACGCAGTGTCGCGTTAATTAAATCAAGGTAGCGACGAATAATACGATCGTCATCTAGGCTAGATACGTCATCAAGTTGCTTGTTGATTTGATCAACAAACTTATCAAGTGTGCGTGTCTTAAGCTTAGGGTTAAACTTACGGATGAACATTTTCACCAATAAGTCAGCAATTTTCGGGTAACGGCTAAATGTCTCTTCAATGTAAGACTGACTGAACGTCGCATCGATTTGGCGCATGTATTTAGCGTACGCACGTAAAATCGACACTTCGCGGCCATGTAAACCACTTGATAGCACCATGCGGTTAAAGCCATCATCTTCAAGTTGCTTTTCCCAAACTTGTGCAAGTGCATCTTGGAAGCGGTCTTGGCTATCAGCCAGGTTATCCGTCGCTGCACCCTGCACTGTCATTAAGAAGTCTAGTACCCAGAAGGTATTTTCATCAGCTGTCTTAATTTCATATGGACGCTCATTAATTACCCGTAGACCAAAGTTTTCAAGCATTGGTAGTACGTCTGATAAATGAATAGGCTCATCTTTATGGAACAGCTTTAAGCGCACTTTATTGTCATTTAACGCTGACTCTTGTGGCTGATAAAACAACATGCCTAACTTGTGCTCATCATCCAGCGCTTCAAGGTGCTGAATATCTACCACGGCAGAGCTTGGCAATACATCGTCTTTATAGCTTTGCGGGAATGCATTAAGGTAACGCTTGGTTAGCCCTGTACCTTTTTGTTCACCTACAGCATTATTTAACGCCGTGTGTAATTTATCCTCCCAAGAGCGCGCCGCTTCAGTAAGGTTTTGTTCGATTGCAGCCACATCCACATCCATATTGTTATTATCGACTTTTACGATGTAATGAGTACGAGCCAAAGTAGACTCTGAGAAGTATGTGGTAAATTCCACGTCTTCATTACTGTTAAAATGACGCGCCAAAATACGCTGAGTATCTTCACGCAGCTTAGTGTTATATCTGTCTTTAGATACATAAACTAAGCAAGAAAAGAAACGGCCGAACCCATCTTTACGAACAAATAACTTAAGCTTGTCACGGTCTTGCATTTGCAGCACACCATGAGCAGTATCAGAAAGCTCTTCTACTTTCGCTTGAATCAACTCATCACGCGGCAGCGTCTCAAGAATATTGGTCAACGCTTTATAGTCATGTGAGCGCGGCGTTAAGCCGGACATATCCAACACGCGCTTAACCTTTTGCGCAAGTAAAGGGATTTCACGTGGGCTGCGGTTATACACATTTGATGCATACAGACCGATAAAGCGGTCTTCACCAATCACATTGCCTTGCTTGTCAAAGCGCTTAACACCGATGTAGTCAACATAAGCTGGACGATGCACGCGGCTTTTAGCTGAGCTTTTAGTTAACACGAGTAAACTTTCATCCAGCGCTTCTTTACGCGCACTTTCAGACAAAGTCGATAACAACAAGCCTTTATCAGATGTATTCTCTTTCGACTTTGCCATCAAACCTAAGCTTGTGCTCATGTCAGGCACTAGCTCCACGTCACCTTTAACACGTTTTAGGTCGTAATAGCGGTAACCCAATAAGGTGAAATGATGGTCATTGAGATAATTTAAGAATTCAATAGCTTCGTTTAGCTCTTCTTTGCCACCTGGGAATGGGCGCTTAGGCATCTGTTTGATGGTATCGCCAAGCTTGTCAGATAAGTTTTTCCAGTCATTGACCGATGCAGACACATCATTAAGCACAGATTGAATTTCTTTTTCTATGGCTTTGATATCAGCGTTACTGTTTTGACGGTCGATTTCGACTAGGAATACCGCAACTTTATCGCCGTCTTGTTTGGCATCCTGGATATACGATACCTGCTCAACAAGTTTACCTTTGCGCTGAACATTCAATGGAGTATGCAGCATCACGTGGGCGGTAATTCCCATGCGATTAAACGCCATAGTCAGTGAATCAACCAAAAATGGCATGTCAGGTTGGATCACTTCAATAATACTGTGAGTCGACTGCCAACCATGCTTGGCCTGACTTGGATTAAACACACGAATATGGGTTTGGTCAGCTGCGGTTTTATTTAAGGCATTCCAAAGACTCACCACAGCGCCGTATAAATCACTGTCGTTACGCGCATGTAAATCGTCTTTTGACATATGCGCATACAAACAGGTGGCGAACTGCTCAACTTGTTTAGCTTGTGAATTAGGGATTTTGGAGTGAATAAGAGTGACTACATTTTCCAGTAGTACTGAAGGCATTGCATCTTTCAAGGCCATGTTGCAGATTCCTTAAGCGTCTATGGCAGCGCTTTTATCATTATTTGAATGCTTCGCTTGTGATTCAGATGTCGTTAAACAAAAACGAACTGAGATCTGGCGCAAAGTTTATTACTAAATTGCTGCTTTATCGAGAAAAATTTTAGTGGTAGATCCTGTAATTTTCCAGTTTTAAACGAGGTGCTAGCGTTAAAGTGATAATTGAATCGCATTAATAGGTTATATATGCAAAAAAAAAGAGAAGCATTGCTTCTCTTTTGATAAAAAACACTAACGTTTACTTAGGATTACGCCAGAAAATTGCGGAGAGCGCAGGAAGAATAATAATTGCACCCAGCATGTTCACTAAAAACATAAAGGTTAACAAAATTCCCATATCCATTTGGAACTTCAGCGCGGAGAAAAACCAGGTGCTCACACCGATTGCTAAAGTAAGACCAGTAAAGATAACCGCACTACCACGCTCTACTAAGGCTTCAAAATAGGCTTGCTGCACTGGCATACCGTTAGATAGCTTACCCGACATAGTTGATAAGATATAAATGCCATAATCAACACCAATACCCACGCCCAAAGCAATGACAGGCAAGGTACTTACTGCAAGACCAATTTCTAGCCAGGTCATTAACGCTTGCGCCAACGTTGACACCACATAAAGCGGGATAATCACTGCAACGGTAGCTTTAACAGAGCGGAAACTGAGTAAACAAAGCACAAACACTGCGCCATATACGTAGAGCATCATAGGTAATTGGGCATCACTTACCGCTTCGTTCGTTGCCGCCATAACACCTACTGGACCCGATGCTAGCTTAAATTGAATCTCATCTGTATTGAGTTCACTTGCAACCGCTTTAACTTTATCAACTACTACCTCAATCGTTTCAGCCTTATGATCTTTTAAGAACAGATATACTGGCATGACTGAACAGTTACCATTTAACAAACCAGACGTTGTCGGAACGCGCCCTACTGCTTGCACCAAGCTTGCGGTAGTGCGCGGCAACACCTGCCACTTAGGATTACCTTCGTTAAAGCCTGCGTTCACGCGTTTTGCAACAGATGCCAAACTTGCCGTTGACTCAACGCCAGGCGTGTTTGCTACCAACCATTCAAACTGATCAATGCGCTCTAGAACGCTGTGATAAGTACACGCTTCCGGTGTCGCTTCAACAATCACTGACATCACATCTGTGGTAATTGAGAAATGATCGGTAATGAAAAAGGTATCCTGGTTGTATCGAGAGTCTTGATGAAGCGCTGGCGCCCCACCTTGTAAGTCACCAATTTTCATCTTGGCAGATTGCTGATAACCAAAACCGTAAAGCACTGCGGTAAATGCCAACACCACAACGGCATATTTTGGCGTAGCAAACTGCGACAGTTTGTGCCAAATCTGTTTAACCTTTTGCTCGCTCTCTTCACTGCTTGACAGCTTTGACAAGTCAGTAAATGAAATAACCAAAGGCAATAAGATAAGGTTAGTTAAAATAATTACCGCAACACCCAGCGACGCTGAAATCGCAAGCTCACGGATAATACCGATATCAATTGCCAGCAGTGTTAAGAAACCTACGGTGTCAGACAGCAAGGCTACACCACCTGGCACTAACAAACTTCTGAACGCACTTGCTGAAGCCGCTTTTGTCGCTTGCCCTTTCACCACGCGGCTACGCACGCCGTTGATCATCTGTACGCCATGACTCACACCAATGGCAAATACCAAAAACGGTACCAGAATTGACATAGGGTCGAGGCCAAAACCGACAACGGTTAATAAGCCTAACTGCCATACAACCGCCATTAAGCTGCATAGTAAAGGTAAAATCGTTAGGATGATTGATTTAGAAAACAGGTAAACCATCACTGCTGTAATAGCGATAGCGATTAAAAAAAACAGTAATACGCCTTTAGCGCCTTCCGCCACATCACCAGCCATTTTAGCAAAGCCAATGATATGAATTTTAATTTTGTCGTTTTCATACTGACCGCGAAGCTGCTCTTCAAGTTGTTTCGCAAACGCAATAGTATCAAGTGGCTCACCCGTTTGTGGGTCAAACTCCATCAACTGAGCAGACACCATGGCAGCGGAGTAATCGGTTGCGATTAGACGTCCTACAATCCCTGCCTTTTCAATGTTGTCACGCACCACACCTAAACCGTATTCGTCTGTGGTGAAGTCTGCCGGAATAACAGGCCCGCCAGCAAAACCATCTTCGACAACCTCAGTGAAACGAGTCGATGGTGAAAACAGCGATTTAACCTGCGAGCGTTCAACGCCGGGAATAAAGAATAATTGGTCATGCACATTTTTCAGTGCATCAAAGAACACAGGATTGAAGATATCACCACTGGTGTCTTCAACTGCCACCATAATACTGTTGGCCCCACCAAAATTCTTTTGGTGTTTGGTGTAGGTTTTCATGTACTCATGGTTTAGCGGGATGTTCTTACTAAAAGCCGCATCCATTTTAAGTTGGCTTGCTTGATAGCCTAAAAACACTGTCATTAAAATAAATGACAAAATCACCCAAACGCGATTGCGAAATAAATGGCTCTCAAATCCATTAACGAGTTTCTCTAACATCGTGAAGCCCTATTATTGTTGTTATATCCACTTATACAGCGCCTTAAGGCAACTGAAATAGCCCTTTGGAACCGGCAAACCATAATTGGCCTTGGTTATCGCTAGCAACAGTAACAATGTTTTCACCTTGTCTGCGCGCTAACACTTCAGCAGTGCCATTATTCATTTGTAAAATAACCCCGGCATTACCGACAAGTAGTAAGCCTTTGTCATCAGTCACTATGGCATTGTTGATTGAAGACTCAACTGGCAACTCAACTTCTTGCCATTGAGATAAGGTCAAATCAGCCTTAAATACATTGCCTCTAAGTCCCATCACATAAACATCTTGCTGATGCTCAATGGCGCTGAACATGGAGCCATCATAATAAAAATCAGTTTTGGTAAAGGTTTTACCTTGGTCATTTGAGTAACTAACTAAACCAAGCTCACCCACCATCAATAAACGACCATCTTTGAGCGCCAAAACTCGATTGAAGTGAGGCAGCAATGCCGCTTTTTCTGACTCATACAAGGCAATATCTTCTGCCTTTAAGTCAGCTAAATAAGCAATGTCTTCTTCAAACAGCAACTCTTCATGGAACTCCTCATTCCACGATTCGCCGCCATTACCAGTGCGATAGAACAAACCATAGGCGCCAACAGCAATACCATGGTTTTCATCAAAGAAATACACATCTAAAAACGGCTTTTCGATTTCCTGAGATTGCATCTGCAAGCTCCAGGTTTTACCGCCATCTTTCGTATGAATAATGGTTGCATCATGCCCTACAGCCCAACCTAAGTTGTCATTATGGAAAAACACCTTAGTTAACTGAGCTGACACAGGCGTCGTAACCTGCTGCCATTCAGTTCCTTTAACTAGTACATGCCCGCGCTCGCCAACTGCAATCATTGAGTTAGACGTTGAAGCGATATCGAGAACTAACGAAGAAGATGAGAGAGGTTGAATTTGTGCAGCGACAACCTGGTTGTCAGCAAAAGCAGAAACAGAGCTAAAATACCCTACAGCTACCAATACTGCGCTGCGAAGTATGCTATACGACATACAAACTTCCTTAACAGTGAATGGGGCACCAATGTGCCCCACCTATTGGACGACTATCGAATACCTGCGCGGCGCAGTGCATCTGGGGTGAAGTTACGACTTGATAACTTAGCATCGAAGTTATACATCTTGCCTTCGTTATCTAACCCCATTGCTAGATAGCGGCGAGATTGTAGATCATGGAAGATCTCCAACGTACTCCAGTGCGTTGGCACTTCGTAGTAGTTAATGCTGTGCGCAGTCGCTACACGATATAGCTCATCGCGATTATCGTACATTTCAGCTAACGATACCTGCCAAGAATCTTCATCGATATAGAACACGCGAGTTTTATAAATGTGGCGCATGCCATCTTTCAGGGTAGCTTTCACTTCCCAAACGCGGTGTTTCTCCCAACGGGCATACTCAGGATTAATGTGACCTGGCGTCAGGATATCCTTGTATTTAAGCTTATCTGAATGCAGACGATAATCATTATAAGGAATATAGATTTCCTTCTTACCCACTAGCTCCCAGTTGTAACGCTGAGGTGAACCGTTAAACATATCGAAATCATCTGTTGTACGCAGACCATCAGACACTGTACCTGGCGTATCAAATGCAACATTTGGCGCTTTACGAACGCGGCGCTGACCTGTGTTATACGTCCATGCCTGACGCGGCAACGCTTCTTGGTCCATGGTTTCTTTTACAAGCAGTGCAGTACCTGCAAGACGTGCAGGTTGAGTCACGATTTGCTTAAAAAAGAATAAGGTATTGGTTTCTTTAAGTTTATCTAGCGTGATCTCTGGGCGAGAATACTCAAAGCGAATTTGCTCAGTATTTTCAATCAGCGTATAAGAACCTGATGCTGTAGGTGCAGCCTGACTACGGCTAGTCGCCACATCAACGCCACGATAACGCAGAATATGGTTCCAAATTGCTTCTAAACCATTGGCAGGAATTGGGAAAGGCACACCAATTGACGCACCGCTAATTCCATTACCGCCAGACACTAGCTCGGCGTTAACCGCATTGGCTTTAGTAGCATCATATACATATTGCGGCACAGACGCTGTACGGCGTGTTTGATACACATTCATCTTGTAAGTGTCAGGATACAGTTCAAACAACTTCATCTGACCTGGAGTTAAAAACTCTTGATACTGCGCCTTATTAGCATTAGTGATAGTAAATAGTACTTTGTCACCAGCGAAAGGATCTGGGTGATGCATACCTTTTTCATAACCCGCAACAGGCTGAGTAATACCTCCATCCCATGCCGGGATTGAACCATCCGCGTTGCCTGCTTTCTCACCACCCAGTGGCGTTAGCGTGGTCCCCAGTTTGTCAGCTTCGGCTTGAGATACCTTAGCTGATGCTATTGGTGCGCCCAGCGCAAGAACAATAGCAGCAGAAATAAGTGTCAGTTTTTTCATTATTGTTATCCTTATTATATTGAGAACTTAACGTTAAACGACACGTAATCTCTGTCGCTCATCGCGTTCGTCGTCCCTACACCACCAAAGAAATTGTTATACGAGAAGTCGAAACCCCAACGGCTTTGGTAATCAAAGTTAACCCCAACAGCAACCGACTTACGACCTTCTGTGAATAAGAACATAGGATCAGGCGTAATACCGTCTACGTCATGGGAGAAGATAATACGTGGCGACATATTCATGCCTGCCATTAAGTTGTTAAAGTCAGCTTTGGCAACTAAACGGTAACCCCAAGCAAAATCTGTCGGGAAAGGATTAGTTTCCGGGCCATTGTGCAATGCTTCAATAATACCCGGCATGTCTGGGTTGCCGCCCGAGCGAGCCGTACCTGGACCATTTAAGCGTAGCTCGTCAAAGCCAGGCATATCATGGATCCACACACCACCGACTTCGGCCAGCATTACTAGGTTATCTAAACCAAGGGTTGGGCCAAATAAGTGAGTTACTGTCATTTGCGCTTGAGTGGTATCACGCTGGATAAAACCATCAACGGTAGCGCCTGGGTCAACATTACCCATTTGCGAAATGCCGTCTAAATCTGGGCGCAGACCTGCATTGGCTAACTGCTGTGGCATTGCAGCGAACAACAACTCAACGTCATCAATCTGCAGTGGTTCATCTTTACGGTGAGCAATTTCACCGGCAACTGAAGTTTCACCTACAAGCGTGTTAAAGCTTGCGCCAATCAATTGAATATCTTCTGGATAAACAATTTGCGCTTTAGTAAAGGTTTCCATGCTTAGCATGACTTCGCGAGTGATGTTACCGCCACTTTGCGCTAAACGGCCGTAGTCTCGAGCAATGGCTTCTGCGGTAAAGTTAGACGCTGTACCACTAATAAGTGGACGGCGGCTATGGTAATTCATGTAATAAAGACCAAACTCAGTTTCCCAAAGCTCAGGCGAGTAGTAACCCAACTTAATACCAAACTGGCCATCATCGGGTGCTGACTGTGAGTCTTGAACCAAAGCAACTTTAGTTGAGTAAGCTGTCATAAGTGGTGCCAAGCTCGGGTCAAAACCTGTCGCCGCTGCCATTTGATACAAGTTGCCATACTCTGACATTAAGAAATCAAGATTGATATCTGGGTTAGCGTTGAAACCTAACTGCGCATTTTGGTTATAACCACCAAAGCCGGCGAAGTCATTTGTTGCGAAAATTGAGCCCGGTGTTGGGACCCACACTTCTTGCCAGTCATATTGATAGTACGCTTCAACGTTCAGGTTATCGGTAAGACCAAGCGATGCCCAAACCATACCTTGTGGACGGAATGCTTCTTTAAGCTCCGCACCCGGCGCATTTAGGATGTTAAGGTCTACAGGGTTAATTACACCGATACCGTGTGGAATAAGTGTGCTTTCACCCCATGACACAACCTGATTACCAACACGTACTGATAATGGGTTGTTACCATCGTTTAGGTCCCAGTTGGCATAGATGAATGCATCAAGTAAGCGAATATCTTTACATTGCACCTCTGAAGCTTTTGAGTCTGCACAAGGGTCATAGGTTTTACCTGTAAGCGGGTCATTGAAATCATAGTGACCGTCATTTAGCTTACGATCGTAGAAATACATACCACGCATAAACAAGCCGTAGTTTTCCCATTGTAGAGAAAGTTCATGTAAGCCTTTGAAGATTTCAGAAGTGCGGTCACCTTGAGAGTAAAGCAGGTTACTTAAATCGTTATTACTTGAATAAGAACCGTTTTGGGACCAGATTTGCGCAGAGGTGTATTTAGTGTTGCCGAACGCCGAGTAGCCTGACCAATCGAATTGAGGTTGGTTAACTTTACCAATTTGCCCCGACCAGTCTCTTTCGCTAACTCGCCAACTGGCGCCTAATGTCCATGTCGAGTCAAATGTGCCGTCAATCTCTCCCCAATTAAATGAGACTGCAGACGCAGAAGGACTCATACCTAGGTATAAAGCCGACACCACCCCCAAAGCAAGTGCTGACTTGTTGAATCGTTTCTTCACAATTTGCATTTTATTATCTCCGTAACCTGCCGGATCTGTTGTTATAAGAATTAGCCAACATCTTGTTAGCCTACAGGTAACACCATTGTTACAGCATTTAACATCTGTGAGCAAGGTCAAAAACAAAGAAATGTTCAATAAAATGAAAGGGATTTGAGGCTTCTAGCGAGAAATAAACAGTCGTTTATTTAAATAATGAAATCTAGTGCAGTTACTGCGAATAATTAGGTCGTTAAACCATCGTTTATTCATACACTTAGCATTAAAGCAATGACTTGAACGCACAAGTAAAAACTAAATCAGTCGTTTGAAGTTTTTACTCTAAACTTGAGTGAGGGAAATAAAGTTGCCATTACTGTCTGTTTGTAAACAGAAATGTCCTCGTATGCCATCTCGAGTCAGATAGGGTTTGAAGTATTTGGCATTGATATGCAATACACGTCCAGCGTTATCAGTTACTTCGACTTTATTGACCGCGCCTTGATAATAGGCAAGAAAATCGTCATATCGAACATAACAACTAAAATAGAACTGCATGTAAATCTCTTATACTGCATTTTATCAAAGCCAGCACGATGCAGTTACGCACGGAGCTGGCTCGGAGTTGATAAATTAAAGCTACAAATTAGCGCGCTTACGAGTTATTGCGCATACAAACTAGTGCTCTAACGCTTTATTCACTTTTTCAAACAAATCTTTAGACAGATTCGGTAAGTCTTGAAGTACTTTAAGCTGCTGCTTCATCAGTGCTTGGCGATTAGCATCAAACTTAGCAAATTGAATTAGCGGCGTAATAAGCCTTGCTGCAACCTGAGGGTTGGTGTCATTGAGTTTAACCAGTACCTTAGTTAAATACTCATACCCTTTGCCATCTGCACGGTGGAACTGCGCAGTGTTACCACTTGCAAATGCACCAATTAATGAGCGAACGCGATTAGGATTGCTATAGCTAAAGCTCGCATGGGCCGTCAGCTTATCAATGTTGCTAATAACAGCTTCGTTATCAATTCTCGCCTGCAACATAAACCATTTATCCATCACCAGCGGCGTACCATTCCACTTATCTTCGAACTCTGTAAGCAAAGCATCCATATTATCGGTATTGTTATACACAGCCGCTTTTAGTGCGCCCAGAGAGTCAGTCATATTGCTTGCCTGGCTAAACTGATCACTAACTAAGTTATTAGCATCAACATGGACACTGCAGAGTAAGTTCAAACATGCATTTTTAAGTGCACGTGCACCAGCGCTGTCGATTTGGGTTACTTCGCGATAGCGAGCGATAAGCTCATCTTCACAATCAGTGGCAATTTGTTCAAGTACAAAAGCACGGCTACTGATAAGGTTATCAAGGTCAACTTGTTCAACCTGTTCAATCAGCGTGTTCAAAGTAGGTAATGTAAGCACTTCAGCGATAAGAGCAAGATCAAGTTCGCTATCGAGCACCATTCCTTTGAAAGCATCAACAACGCGGGGATCGACTCGCATTGCTTCGCCGCTTTGCAGATGCTCTACGTTTTGCCAAATGCTGTCACTAACTAGCTTAACTGACGCTTCCCAACGCGCGACTTCACTGCTAGCAAAACGCATCAAGTGGGCAAGTTGCTCAACACTTGAGTCAAATACCAGTTTTACCGGTGCAGAGAAGTCTTGCAGCAGTGAAGCTACTGGCTTTTGCGCGATATCATTAAAGGTAAAGCGCTGGCTTGCCTTTGTAACATCAAGCACTTGATTAAACAGGCTCGTCCCCTTTGAATCGAGTAGTTCAATACTAAATGGGATGTGTAGCTCAGCGCCCCTCTCACCTTGGGCAAACACTTGCTGAGAAACATCTAAATGATAAGTATTTGACGTAGTGTCATACTCTTCGCTAACGGTTAACTCAGGCGTGCCGGCCTGACTATACCAACGTTTAAATTGAGTGAGATCTTTACCTGATGCATCAGCCATTGCATCCACGAAGTCGTCACAAGTCACCGCTTTGCCGTCATGACGCTCAAAGTAGCAGCGCATCCCAGCCTGAAATGCTTCCTCACCTAAGATGGTATGCATCATACGGATAACTTCTGCACCTTTATCGTAAACTGTCACTGTGTAGAAGTTGTTCATTTCAATAACAGATTCTGGGCGAATTGGATGTGCCATCGGGCCAGAGTCTTCGGCAAACTGATGGTTCTTCATCACTTTAATTGCATGAATCCGGTTCACTGCCCGTGAGCCAACATCAGAACTAAACTCTTGATCTCTAAATACTGTTAACCCTTCTTTAAGGCTTAACTGGAACCAGTCTCGACAAGTCACGCGGTTACCTGTCCAGTTATGGAAGTATTCGTGGCCAACAACTGACTCAATGCCGTGATAGTCTTCATCAGTCGCACTTTGTTTATCAGCAAGTACATACTTGGTGTTAAAGATATTTAAACCTTTGTTTTCCATTGCGCCCATGTTGAAAAAATCAACCGCGACAATCATATAGATGTCTAGGTCATACTCTAAATCAAAGCGCTCCTCATCCCACTTCATTGACTTCTTTAAAGACGCCATTGCGTGGTCGGCTTTATGTAAATTGCCTTTATCAACAAACACCTGTAGCGCAACATCACGACCAGAGCGAGTTACAAACTTATCTTCCAATAAATCAAAATCACCGGCGACTAAAGCAAACAAATAGCTAGGCTTTGGAAATGGGTCTTGCCATTTAACAAAGTGACGCCCTGAACGTGGCATTTCGCCCTGCTCGACTTTATTGCCGTTACTCAATAAAAATGGAAATGCTTGCTTGTCAGCCTCGATACGAACCTGGTATTTCGCCAGTACGTCGGGTCTATCTAAAAAGTAGGTAATTCGTCTAAAGCCTTCTGCCTCACACTGGGTACAATATGCACCATCTGACATGTACAAACCTTCAAGGCTTGAATTAGCAGCTGGGTCTAACTTGGTGATCACTGTCAGCGTAAAATCATCTAAATCCGCTTCAATAATCAAATTAGTATCAGTTTGTTGGTAAGATGCAGGCTTACCGTCAATCAGCACAGCTTCTAACGTCAGCTTGTCACCGTCTAGCACAAGTTGGGTTGCGCTCTTTAAACGAACAACTTTACTCACAGCGGTGACTTTTGTAGCTTCGCCATCAAGAATAAAGTCTAAATCGATATCTGTAATGGTAAATTCTGGAGATTGATAATCTTTTAAGTGCTTTGCTTGTACTTGCGTCATAACGCATCCTTTTTTATTGTTCGCATTAAAAAAACGCGCTGAATGCGCGTTTTTTTGTATTAAGTTTTGCTAATTACTTGCTAGCGTTTTTGGCCAACCTTTTAGCATCTACCATATCTAACGTGATTAAGGCGGTTTCATCCAAGAACGGGTCCGGTTGATCTTCCGCTTTCACATCTTCTACATCATCAAGCGATTCAACAGGTTTTAAGTTGTTGCGAACGCGGCGCTCGTTTTCACGTTTCAGCGCGCGAGCATCATCATCTTCACGAGACGCGATACGCTCTGACTCAACCAAAGAAATTGTTTTGTCTTCTTGATGCTTTTTAAACTCTTCAATGTCTTCAAGAATATAACCAAATTCAACATCGCCAACGATACGAGAGCTGTGTTTTTGAGTTAGGCTATCAATCAAACTGGTTTGAATATTACCAAGCACACCGTATTGCGCTGCTGGCACCTTATCCCAAGGTAGTGCATTTTTCTCTTCAGACTCGCCGTATTCGCCAGGCTCTAACGCACTCGGGAAGGCTATATCAGGAGTAACGCCTTTTAATTGCGTGCTACCGCCATTGATACGGTAAAACTTAGCAATGGTGTACTGGACATGGCCGACAGGCTTTTCGTACATATCGTAAATTCGGCCCAGGCTCTTATGCTGCTGCACCGTACCTTTACCAAAGGTCGACTCACCCACAATTAACGCGCGGTCGTAATCTTGCAGCGCGGCTGCGAAAATTTCAGACGCTGACGCACTGTAACGGTCAACCATCACAGTTAATGGACCTGAATAAGCGCTCTTACCGTCATTATCACGATTTTGCGTTACGCGGCCATTAGCATCACGGATCTGCACCACAGGGCCTGCATCAATAAACAAACCGGTTAGCAATGTAGCTTCAGTAAGCGCACCACCACCGTTACCACGTAGGTCGATGATAATGCCTTCAACATTCTCTTGCTCAAGCTTGGCTAACTCTTTGCGTACATCTTCAGACAGGTTCATGTAGAAACCTGGAATTTGCACCACACCCACTTTACGGTCAGCGTATGGGCCAGTTTCTGGCGTGACAACTTTTGACGTTGCAGCTCTGTCTTCAAGGCGGATTTTGTCGCGAACTATGGTCACCTCAAAGGTCTTGGCGTTAGCGCCGCCTTTTTTCGGTAAAATCTCTAAAATGACTTCGCTGCCTTTAGGACCTTTAATCAGGTCAACTACGTCATCTAAACGCCAGCCAATCACGTCGACAATATCTTTGCCTTTTTGACCAACACCGACAATCTTATCTTCAACAGATAACTTTTCACTGCTAGCCGCTGGGCCGCCGGCAACCAAACTTTTAATCACAGTGTAATCATCTGTCATTTGCAGCACAGCGCCGATACCTTCAAGGCTCAAGTTCATTTCCATTTGGAAACGCTCTGCATTACGCGGTGACAGGTAGCTAGTGTGTGGCTCAACTGTGCGAGCGAATGCATTCATTACGCTTTGAAATACATCTTCGCTGTGAGTTTGGCTCAAACGTTTAATCGCATTGTTATAACGTTTGCCGAGCACTTCTTGGATTTCTTTCCACTCTTTACCGGCAAGCTTAAGGTTTAGTGCGTCATACTTTACGCGTTGACGCCAAAGCTCATCTAACTCGGCTTCATTTTTAGGCCAGCTTGCGTCTTTACGGTCGTACTCGTACTTATCACCCGCTTTGGCGAAGTCAAACTCGTTTTCAAGTAACGACAGCGCATAGGCAAAACGTTCATAACGGCGTTTTTGAACCACTGCATACATTTTATACGCAGGGCCCATATCGCCTAGCTTCACCATGTCATCAAATTGGTTCTGATACTGGTTAAAACTATCAACGTCGGCTTGAGTAAGGATGTTTTTGCGGAAATCTAACTGCTCAAGAAAGCGCGTATAGATTTGCTGGGAAAATGCATCATCCAATTGGAAGCGATGATAATGGGCACGAGTAAAACGATTAGTGACACGTTTACTCGCGACCTTGTGTTGCGGCTCTTGCGCTAACTCAGGTAACTCGCTGATTTGAATAGTTGGTGAAATTGCCCACGCCGAGAATCCGACAAATAAACTGGCAATTGACGCAGCCAAGGTTAGTTTTCGCATCAACAAGTTACTCCTTATTTATACCAAGATGTGTTCAACTTTTACTTTTACAGATAATCCTGAATCTAATTGAACTTGAACATCATCTTTTTTGATGTCAGTGATCACACCAGCTACTGGTGCAGCACCTAATTTTACGTTTACGCGTTGATCTTGTTTTAGATCAGACATGTTGGCCTGAGTTAAGTTCAAATCAACTGACGGTGTTTTAGCCGGACGATCTTTTTTGCTCGGTACACGCTTATTTACTGCACGCTTACTATCTTTGCGTGGTGCGCGTTTAGCGGCATCTTTCTTAGGCGCTTGAGCTTGACGCTTAGCTTTGGCCTTTTCTTGGCTTTCCTTTAATGTAGTTTGAGCGTGTTCAATATGCTCTTGCTCAAGCTCACCACATTCGTTGCCATCAAGATCAACACGTTGAACACCCGCTTTGATCCCTTTTAAATAACGCCAGCTGCTGGTATAGCGTCTTAGCGCTACACGTAACTGAGTTTTACTTACTTTAGAATCATCAGCTAACCGTTCAGCTAAATCTTGAAATAAACCAATTTTTAGAGGTTTAGTTTCACCTTCTTTAATAAAACATAAAGGAAAGGTTTCGTATAAATACGCTAAAATAGCGTTAGTGTCGGTCAACTTTTCTGTTGATTCCATCATTACTTCCACGTTAATAAAAGGGACTCTTAAGGTAGTGGTTACCACGAGTCGTTCATCTTTTGTTAAGCGCTTAATGGTCGCGACAGCATGTTTACCATCGCATTGTTTACCTAGCTCTTAACCTACAAATTAGCACTATAATATATTTTGCAAAAGGAAATGAAACAATCCTTAACAAAATACTCGCCGCCAGTTGCGCACAAACACAAGGCTGCAAGTAGCGGCTTATTATAAAGCTCATGACGACGATTGCGACCTAGAATTACGTAATATTGGTCGCAAACTAACCAAATAAGACTTTTTCGAAGCTAGAAACGAGCATTTCTAAGCCTTGTTGATCTTGCTCATCAAAACGATCAAAGCTTGGGCTGTCGATATCAAGTACCCCAATCAGCTGACCGTCATTGCAAAACGGCACCACAATTTCTGAGTTACTGGCTGCATCACACGCAATGTGTCCGGCAAATTGATGCACATCTGCAACACGTTGGGTTTGCTTTTGCTGCGCGGCAGTACCACACACACCTTTACCTAAGGCAATACGTGTGCAGGCAAGTTTGCCTTGAAATGGGCCAAGCACCAGTTGTTCATTTTTAAGCAGGTAAAAACCAACCCAATTAATGTCTTCTAAGTTGTCATTTAACAGCGCAGAGAAATTGGCCATGGCACAAACTAAGTCATCTTCACCTTCAAATAATGCAGTTACTTGACGGTTTAGTACATCATAAAACTCTTGCTTCATCGTGTTGCCTTTATCTAGACGTAAAATCAGTAATTATTCAGACTCTTGCTTAGCTTTTGCTTTTTTCGCAGGAGCGGGTTTAGGTTTTACCACACCTTTTAACAAATTGCCGAGTTCATCTTTATTTTGTGCAAGATAAAATGCCAGTTGCTCACAAGCTGTTTCATCTAAACTTAACTCTGATTTTTCTAGAAACGGAATCAGGTTATCCGCAATATCGAGCATTTTGTCATAGGCATCGGCTTCTTTTTTGGTTGTGAAGGTCATCTTCTCTTCCCCTTCTCTGACTACGACGAATTTGGTGATAACAGCCATGATTCCTCCGCTACTGTTTTTATATACAGTAAACAAGGTTCTCATACATTGAAGTTATGATGCAAGTATTCTGATTAATCTGATATTATTTAATTTTTATGCAATGTGATCTTGAGCAATTTATTTGTTTGCTCAATCTTTGATGGTTCACACGATATAGGGATTTCACGGTCAATATGGCTCATACGGATCAGCATCAGTGTCATGTACTTTGCCGCTCGTGCGATTTGGTGGTACAAAAGCGCGCACTACCCTCGCCAGTTAGAGCACTGTGCCCGCGTTGTGGTACGGCGCTTTACGATACACCTTACTGCTCAATTAACGGTATGCTGGCTTTGTGTATTGCTGCGTTAATTATGTTTTTCCCCGCCAACTTGCTACCAGTGCTCGAAATCCACTTCCTTGGCAGCATACGTAACACCACAGCATTTCAAGCTGCAATCGCTGTGGGCGACCAAGGTTATTGGGTTGTTGGAGTCGCGGTCGCGATATCAGCGGTAATCGCGCCCTTGTTACTACTTAGCTCAATACTCGCGCAAGTATGTATTGCAAAATTTGCCCTGCATTTAGAACTTGGTAAGAAAACTCTGCGGATGCTACTTAAACAGCAAGGGCTGTTATCACAGTTAACCATGCTTGAAATATACGTGTTGAGTTTTTTAGTTTCGGCTTTCCAGCTGTCTGATTTTGCCGACGTGCACATGGGCATGGGCACGTTTTGTTTTACCATGTTGTTTTTATTGCTGTTGTTTTTACAACGAGAGTACAACCTTGAACATATGTGGGGCTTGTTAGATGACAACTAGCTCTTCCCTAGACAATCAAACACAGATTCAAGGTATGAATAAGGGCTTATGCCTTTGTAAAGTCTGCCGCAAGATAAACCTAACAAGTAACGGCTCTTGTACCCGCTGTCATGCCCCGTTAGCAACTCGAAATTATGCGAGTATCGGCCAAAGCTGGGCTTTACTAATCACAGCGGTTATCTTGTTGGTGCTTGCCAACATTTATCCAATTACATTGATTACTAATCGCGGCGTCGTTACTAATGACACCATTTTCAGTGGCACCGTACACCTGGTAAAAACTGGCATGATCCCGATTGCCATCATTGTATTTACCGCCAGTGTGTTGGTGCCATGGCTAAAAATCATTGGACTTGCGATTTATTTAACAGCGATTAGCTTTAACTTACCAGTTTCTAAGAAGAAATTAATGGTAGGCTTTCATATAATTGAATGGATTGGCCGCTGGTCGATGTTAGATTTGTTTGTTATTTCTATTACCGTAGCTTTGGTTAATATGGGGCAGCTTCTCGATGCAAAACCCGCCCCAGCAGCTACCGCATTTGCACTAGTTATATTGCTGACACAATTAGCAGCGAAAGTACTTGATACTCGCTTACTATGGGATCGTTTGGAACCTCAAAATGACGCAAAGTGAATCACCTAAGATCGTTAAAAAGAAATTATTCTCTCCAGTATGGCTGTTACCTATTGTTGCGCTTGTACTGGCTGCCTGGCTTGGATACAAAAGTGTAAAAGAAGCCGGCGTTGAAATTCAGATTCACTTCCCAAATGCCGCTGGTATCGAAATTGGTAAAACCCTAGTCAAATACCAAGGTCTCACCGTAGGTAAAGTGACTGACATTAGTCTCGATGATGACTTGGTCGGGGTAAATGTGCGTGTATTAATGGACTACCGTTCAGAGCCATTTTTAAACGAAAGCAGTCAATTTTGGCTGGTTAAACCAAAGGCAAGTATCACTGGCGTTGAAGGACTAGATACCTTGTTCTCGGGCAATTATATCGCGGTGCAGCCAGGTGAAGGTAAAGCCACTACAGACTTTGTTGCCAAGCAATCTGCACCAGCTATTCTTCCTGGTTCTCGGGGAATGGTGATTTCGTTAAAGGCGGATAAGCTTGGCTCACTTGACGTTGGCTCACCACTTTTCTTCAGACAAATTCCTGTCGGTAATGTCGTTAGCTTTCATCTTCAAGACGATAAAACCATCATCATTAATAGCTTTATTGAAGATCAATACGCTCACCTAGTTAAACAAGACTCACGCTTTTGGAATGTTTCAGGGTTAAAAGTCGACGCGTCTTTGTCAGGCATTAGCGTTAACACCGAAAGTATTGCATCTATTCTTGCCGGCGGCATTAGCTTTAGCTCAGGCGACGGTGAACAAGCCACTTATGGCGATCAATACCAATTATACGACTCACAAGAACTCGCCATTGGCGGTATTGAATTAAAATTCAAAATCGACACTGGCGATGATGTAAGTAAAGGTACGCAAATTGTTTACCGCGGACTAACGGTCGGTGAAGTCACGCAAGTGACCCTTGACGGTGACAAGGTTGCTGTGGATGCCAAACTTGAGCAAGAGTACCAAGGGCTGCTAACCGCAGACAGTCAGTTCTGGCTAGCTGGCGCGCACATCTCCCTTGATGAAGTCAAACATCTTTCACGTCTTGTTACAGGCCATGTCATCAATATTTTACCTGGTAACAGCAAAGAATCGTTACCGGCTTACTTTGAACTACAAGCTGAGCAACCTGACTTATTACTAGCAGACAAACTACCACTCACATTAAGTGCTGACATTCACACAGGTGTCAGTGTAGGCGCGCAAATTCGCTATAAACAGTTGCCTATCGGTGAAGTACTAGATATAGCATTGAGTGACGATTTCAATAAAGTTAGCTATCAAATTGAGATTTACCCTGAATATAAAAAGCTACTTACCCAGGGAAGTTACTTCGTTCATGAAGCGGCTTTAGACATAAAGGCATCGCTTGATGAGGTAAGTGTCAAAACCCGCGATATTAATACGTTTATGAAGGGTGCAATTAGTTTAATACCGAGCTTTAAAGGTGAGAGTGTACAAGCGAATGCGCAAATGAAGCTGTACGAGTCAGGTGATGTCGCACAAGATGAATTTAGACTGGCAAAAATGCACAAGCTCAGTTTAAGCGCCAACAACGGTGCTGACTTGTCAGTGGATTCTCCTATCTACTACAAGAAAATGGTGATCGGCCATATCAACCGTATTGACTGGATAGCCGAGCAAGATAGCTTCGAGTTTGAGTTGGCTATTGAGCCCAAATATAAAAAGTTGATAAATGAACGTACCGTTTTTTGGCGTAACAACGCCCTTAGCGTAAATGCGTCACTTGCGGGCGTAGAAGTCGACGTAGCGCCTTTGGCCGGCGCAATTAAAGGTAGCATTTCTCTCGGCATGATAGATGAAGGCATAGAGGTTCAACCAAGCGCTAAGGGGTTGCTTTATGAAGATAAACAGCTTGCCATGCGTCAAGCACAACTGGTCACCCTTACTGTGCCGGCTAGTGTCAAACTCAATGACAACGCAGCTATTCGTTATCAAGGGCACCAAATTGGCTTTGTGAAACAAGTCAAGCTACAAAGTGACTTAGCATTCATTCAGGCAAACGCTTATTTATATGGTGAATACGCTGATCACTTCAGTAAGTCCGACAGTGAATACTATATTGTTGATGCCAGTATTTCGCTTGCTGGCATAGAAGCTCCTGATACCTTAATTACCGGCCCTTATCTTGGAGTACTACCAGGTAGCGCCGATACCAAAGCCCGTAGTTTTAAGGTTAACCTTGAATCCAAGTTTGATTCCCATCGCCCATCTGGCTCGGTTGATTTCGTCCTAAAAGATGAACAACTCGGCTCAATTAAGCAAGGCACACCTGTGTTTTACCGCGGCATTGCCATTGGTCAAATCGACGGTTACCAACTAAGTAGCAGTGGAAGTCATGTGGAAATTTTTGGTCACATTGAAAAAGAATACACTTTCTTGATAAACCAAAGTAGTAAGTTCTGGGATGCATCTGGGATCAAGCTAGAAGTAGGCTTATTCTCTGGCGCGCAAATCGAAACAGGGTCATTAGAAACCTTGCTAGCGGGTGGCATTTCAGTAGTGACTGAAGAGGTCACAACCGATAGTAACCAGCTCACTTCAGGCTCGCACTTTATCCTGCACCATAAAATGAACAAAGAATGGCAAGATTGGTCTCCTGAGCAGCAGCGTTAACTCTTATCTTTTAATAACGAAAGCCAGCAGTCACGCTGGCTTTTTTACTTTCAAACATATGCGCTTTATCCGCCTAACTTTACTAGGATTAACTTGGCTTACATAAAACCATCAAACACAAATTTACCCTAGCCATAAAACCAATAGCAAACAGATATCGCAGCGACAATCCCAGCAAAATCTGCGGCAAGTCCACAGCCCAAAGCATGTCGACCATGTTTGATCCCAACTGAGCCAAAATACACAGCTAATACATAGAAGGTGGTTTCAGTGCTACCCTGCAATACTGCGCTTAGTCTACCTGCGAAAGAGTCAACGCCATGATGCTGCATGGTTTCCAGCATCATAGCCCGCGCACCCGAGCCGCTAAATGGCTTCATCAAGGCTGTTGGCATCGCATCAATAAACCGAGTGTCGGCGCCAAATGCACTGACTATTGCGGCTACCAGACTGAGTAAATAGTCTAGTGCTCCTGAACTCCTAAGCAGGCCAATCGCGAGCAACATGGCAAGTAGGTATGGAATAAGCTTAATTGATTGCTCAAACCCTTGTTTAGCACCACTGATAAACTCGTCATACACGGCAACACGCCTAACGCCAGCTACCAGAACAAAACTCAAGATAAGTAATAGCAAAATACCATTACCTAATGCTGTAGAAACCGCACCAATCGCTTCACTTGTTAAACCAACGAGGCTCCAAACTAACGCGCAAAGCAGGGAAACTATCACCATGCCATAGCCAAGTACCACGGTGTTAAGTAAAGATATCCTCTGCACTAAGGCGACAATGATTAAGCCCACCAGCGTTGAGCATGTTGTTGCTAATAAAATCGGTAAAAAAATATCTGCTGGCGCCGTCGCTCCCTGCTGTGCTCGGTATAGAAAAACGGTGACCGGCACTAAGGTGACTGAGGATGTGTTGAGCACCAAAAACAATATTTGGGCGTTGGTGGCAACGGACTTGTTTGGGTTAAGCGATTGCAAATCGTTCATTGCTTTCAAGCCCAGTGGTGTAGCTGCGTTATCTAGCCCTAAAATATTCGCAGTGAGGTTCATCGTCACACTGCCATATGCTCTGTGCCCTCTTGGCACCTCTGGCATTAATTTGGCGAGCAAGGGCTCAAAGGCTTTGGCAAATACACCAACAACGCCAGCTTTCTCACCAACTTGCATTAGCCCCATCCACAGTGCAAGTACGCCTATTAAGCCAAGCGAGATTTCCGCAGCCAGCTTAGCACTGGCGAAAATGCCAGCGACACTTTCATGCAGAACCTGAGTATTGCCCGAAAAAAGCTGAGCGGTTATCGCTAGTGCAGCGACGATAAAAAACGTAAACCAAACTCGATTTAACACACAAGCTCCAATTATTTATCAGCATTGATGCGATAGTTGATTTTCAAGTCAATTCAACCAAACTAGATCACGCTTTCGCATACAAGTGAAGCCAGTTAAGGTATGATCGCTGCAAACTTAGCAAGACCGCAAAACTCAATGGCAAATATCAACCCTAACTTTATCAAACATATCGAGCAAGAGCTGCCTGAACACCTCAATATTGATGATTTAATTGAATATTGTCAGCGCCCACTGCGTAAATCAATCCGAGTGAATACCTTAAAAATTTCGGTAGACGAGTTTAAGCAGTTAATGCATCCCCATAGTTGGCAATTTGAGCCTATTCCTTGGTGCGACTCTGGCTTTTGGATAACCGTTAAAGATGACGCAAACCTGGGTAATCTTGTCGAGCACTTACAAGGCCTATTTTATATTCAAGAAGCCAGCTCTATGTTGCCGCCAACCGCATTATTCTCAGCATGTGATAACGATGATTTTAGTAATCACTATGTGCTCGATGTTGCTTCAGCGCCAGGCTCCAAGTCAACTCAGCTTGCCGCTCTGATGAACAATCAAGGGCTACTGGTTGCCAATGAGTACTCGTCTAGCCGAGTAAAAGTGCTGCACGCTAATGTTCAGCGTATGGGCGTAAGTAACTGCGCCCTCACCCACTTTGACGGTCGTGTGTTTGGCGAATACATGTATGAGCAATTTGACGCTATCTTACTCGATGCGCCTTGTGGCGGTGAAGGTACGGTGCGTAAAGATGCTAATGCACTAAAAAGTTGGGACATTAGTGATGTCGAAGCAATTGGTGATACCCAGCAAGATCTCATCGAATCTGCATTTTTAGCCTTAAAACCCGGTGGCAGTTTAGTTTACTCAACCTGTACATTAAGCCGCGCTGAAAACCAAGCTGTATGTCATCACCTCAAGCAAGTATTTGGTAAAGCAGTAGAGTTTGAAAGTTTGGCTAACTTGTTTGAAGATGCCGACAAGGCCACAACTGAAGAAGGCTTTCTACATGTTTGGCCGCAAATTTATGATAGCGAAGGCTTTTTTGTTGCCAAAATCAACAAGCTAGCTTCAGTTGAACGAGTTAACAAGCAACCAAAACCGCAACGTAAATTCCCGTTTAGCGATATCAGCAGAAAGCAATTTTCACAGCTGCAAGTCTACTTAGATAACATTGGACTATCGATACCTGAGCACTTTAACGCCAAAGTCCGTGACGAAGAAATTTGGTTATTCCCGCAAGCATTCGATGAGTTTGTCGGTAAGATGCGCTTTCAGCGGATTGGCTTCAAGCTGGCCGATATTTTGAAAAAGGGCTTCAAAATCCGTCACGAGGCAGTGATCGCTTTGACCACATTAGAGGCAAACAATCAAATTGATACTCAACACAGATTTGAGCTCACCCCAGAGCAAGCAAAACTATTTTTAATGGGGCGCGATATTCAAGTTAGCGAACTAGACGACGCTCAACAAACTAAGCTTGGTAGCTACAGTAATGGTGAGTTAATCGTCACCTTGCACCAGGTTTCTTTAGGTGTAATGAAGTTTCTCGGTCACAGGTTAAAAAATGGCTTACCAAGAGATTTAGTCCACGACAGGGTTTATCACTATTGATCAAACGAAAGCAGCCAGTTAAATAAGAAACGCTAATTCAATAGGTTATAAATAGATACATTTTTATCAACAAAAAACTGTGCAAAACTTGTGTAGAATTTGTGCAAAACCAAAATCACTGTCTATAATTTATTCATCTTGAATTGAAGATAGCGCACGGCTCTGAGAAGAGCCATTCCCCTAGGCCCAAAACAATTGGATAGTTTTGGGTCTTTTTTTGTCTGAAATTTGTAGCCTGTCACCAAAAAAATAAAGCCTTAACATAATTCAATGTTAAGGCTTACTGTAGCAACGCAGTTATTTAGAAACTGGCGCTGTTAACTTAAGAAGAAATTCAAACTCAAACTAAATAAGGCTTTTAGCCTGAGTGAACAAGTTGAAGAAGTTCTCTGTGGTGTAATTGGCAAGATCTTCAAACTTTTCACCACGCAGCTCAGCAACAAACTCAGCAACATCACGCACATAAGCTGGCTGATTCTCTTTACCTCGGTGTGGCACTGGCGCGAGATACGGCGCGTCAGTCTCGACTAGCAGTTTATCTTGAGGGACTTTTCGGATCACTGAGCGTAGTTCACCAGCATTTTTAAACGTGACAATGCCTGAAACTGAAATATAGAAACCTAAGTCGATAGCTGCTTTCGCCATTTCCCAGTTCTCGGTAAAGCAGTGCAATACCCCACCTACTTTGTCAGCATTACCATTCTTCAACATAGCAATGGTATCTTCACGGGCATCACGAGTATGGACAATCAGCGGTTTATCGATATCTACGGCCAACGCAATTTGCTGCTCGAAGCAGCTTTGCTGCAAGGCTTTAGTTTCGTTAGCATAGTAATAATCTAGCCCAGTTTCACCAATTGCAACCACGCGCTTTTCGCCAGCAAATTGGCGAATTTGCTCCACGTTTAAGCCGTCTTGTACGTCTAGTGGATGCACACCTGAAGATAAAAACACATTTTCAAATTCTGCCACTTTATCGCGCATGGCTTCAAAGCCTTGCTGACGCACGTTAACACAAAGAAAGTAATCAACGCCGCGTGCTTTCGCGCCATCAATAATGGCTTTTAAACTCGGTTGATCTGGCGCAGATTTAAGGCGGTCAAGGTGACAGTGTGAATCAATTAACATGTTTCGCAGGTTCTATGGTGAATAAAGCGCAGAGGATACCGACCTACATAGTGCAGGTCAAATCTCCTGAAGAAAGCTCATGGGACAACAGCTTTTCAATATGATGCTTATGGCTTTCCGCCTCTGTGTTGATTTTCAAACCGATACCGGCAGGACGACCGCCTGATGCACCAAGTGGATTAATCCAAACGACTGTACCTTGGAACTCATTTGATTGCGAAGCACCCGGTAAACGATAAGAAATAGTCAGTTCTTGACCCAAAAAGTGGCTTTCTGTTGTTGCAACAAACAGCCCAGCGGGCTTAATAAACGGCATATAAGCACGGTAAAGCTGATGTAATGTATCGTAGTTAACAACTAAATCGACCATAATAAATTCACATATTCCAATAACATAGTTGTTGCTAAGACAAAATTAGTTGCCTAAAAGAAATGATGTATTGCTGACATAAAGCCGTCGTATTGACGTTTGGCATACTCGACAAGCGCTGACACATCTGCATCACCTCACCTGCAAGTGAAATAATTTTAGCCTGAATAAAAGGTGATGTCTTGGTATTTTTTAACACATATTGGCGTAAGTACAAATAAAAAACATTAAGAGCATCAATTATTTGCTCCTCACTTACCTTGCTAAGTTGTCCACTCACATAACCTTGTTTAGCGGCGAGTGCCCAATCCTGTCGGTAGGCAAGTAATTGTTGATAGCGTCCGTTAGCTAAACTGTCAACCAAAGCAATTGGACCACCGAGAATGCCAATACACCAGGTAACATCTTGAGGTTTATCGTTTTTATCCAACGGTAGCTGAATATTCAATGCCCCTAACCAGGACAACAGCTCTGCTTTATTGGGGCGGGTAAACTCTAGTGCCTGACAACGACTCTTAATGGTCGCTAGCAGCTGAGAGCCGTGATTCACCTGTAAGATAATCAAGGTATCTTCGCCTGGCTCTTCTAGTGTTTTCAACAGTGCATTTGCCGCTGCAAGGTTAAGCCTTTCAGCCTGATGAATAACGGCAACACGTCGCCCACCCTGCTGAGCCGTTTGGCTGAGGCTGCTACAAAGCTGGCGAATTTGATCGACTTTAATCTGATGCCCATCTGGCGCCACAAGATGTAGATCGGGGTGAGAGCCAGCAGCAATCAATTGACAGCTCTTACAATGACCACAAGCGCCTTGTTCACTTGGGTTATAGCAAAGTACAGCTTGCGCCATCACACTGGCCTGCAATTCACCGCCATAAGCCTTATCGACATTAAGCATGTATGCATGACTGTAGTGCTCATCAACAACTTGTCGATAAAACTGCTGCGTCATTGCACTAAGCCATGGCAGCTCACCATGGTTCAGCACAATAGAATTTAGCGCAGTATCTGGGCTGCTCGATTTAAAAGGCAATGGTCTTCCTTCCCAAACGTCTAGTTTAAATTTGCTAAATGTTGATTAAGCTGGCTACGTATATCTTGATGCACCTTTTCCATCGGCTGTGAGGCATCAATGACCACAATTGATTCATCTTGATCTGCAAATGATAAGAAGGTTTCACGTGCCTTATCAAAAAAGGCAATCTTTTGCGTCTCGATGCGATCGAGCTCACCACGCTGTGCTGCACGAGCAAGCCCTAGTCTAGGGTCAATATCAAGGTATAAGGTTAAATCAGGTTTGAAGCCTTGCAAGCTAATATCACTGATAGACTGCACTAGATTCATTAGCCCTCTACCACCACCTTGATACGCAAGTGAAGATAAATTATGGCGGTCCCCTAACACCCATTGACCTTTGTTAAGTGCAGGCTTGATGACGTTAGCGATAAGCTGGGTACGTGCAGCATAGAATAATAAACACTCTGCTTCATCGCATAGTGGATCCGATTCATCAGCAATTTTCACTAAATCGCGCATTTTCTCAGCAAGTGGAGTACCACCAGGCTCGCGAGTACATACTGGCTCTTGCTCAGTAAACTCGGTGATAACCTGCTTAACTAACTCGATTGCAGATGACTTGCCCGCGCCTTCTAGGCCTTCAATGACGATAAACTTACCTAAACTCATTATTGGTTTCTCTGAAATTTGTTAACAGCATTGTTGTGATCGCGAAGATTGGTTGAAAACACATGGGTGCCATCATTACGCGATACAAAATACAAATAGTCGACGTCAGCAGGCATGGCTGCTGCGATTAACGATGCGCGACTTGGCGCAGCAATTGGAGTTGGTGGTAAACCATTAATTCTATATGTATTAAATGGCGTATACTCGCGCAAGTCCTTACGAGTAATATTACCGTTGAAGCGGTCGCCCATGCCATAAATCACTGTTGGGTCCGTTTGCAAACGCATGCCCTTTTTCAGACGATTATTAAACACCGCTGATACCCAATCACGCTCAGTCGATTGTGCAGTTTCTTTTTCGATAATCGACGCCATGATCAACAGTTCATAAGGTGTTTTTAACTTTAACTGCGGATCACGTTGTTGCCAGGCATTGTCAATCTCCGTCTGCATACGCAAATAACTACGCTCAAGCACACTTTGTGCGCTGTCGCCGGCATGAAATTGATAAGTGTCAGGATAAAATTTGCCCTCTGGAAGCCCAGACGTATCACCGTGTTTTGCTAATACCTTATTGAACACATCTTCATCGACGGTCAGTCTTGATTGTTCATTGAGCAATGCTTGCCATTCTTTAATGGTTTTTCCTTCAATCAAGGTGACTGAAAACACCATTTGCTCGCCAGATTTAATGCGGTTTAATACGTCCGCTAGGGTGTCACCCGGTTCTAGCGCAAATAATCCCGTTTTGATTTGCGCCCAATCTGGCTCAAGTTTAAGCAGGTATTTCATTTTCCAGGCATCGGTGATTAAGCCATCATTTTGTAGCCGATGAACTAATCCGATAGCTGTATTGCCGCGAGTGATCTCTATCTCGATTGGCGCATCAAGGGAAAGCTGTTGCTGTGGAAATGCACTTAACTGTTGGGTAAACCAATAAGCAGCAACAATCGCCACACTAGCCAAAGTAAAGGTACTGGCTAAAATCCATTTAATTATTTTTGTCATAACCTGTAATTATAATTGTCATCAATCATTGTCGCTTTTTAAGCGCTGAGTTTTTAGCACTGAGATTTTAGCAAGTCGGCAACCTTAGTGGTCTTAAGCTTAAATCGCGCCATTATAACCATTGCCTTTCGCTCAAAGCTATTAATCCTAAAGTGCCTCTAACTGCCACCTCTTGCACGAAGCATTTGTGTTAGCGCTTTTCGTTTGCATAGATTAACTCAGTAAGCTTTTTAGTTTCAGCAAAACGCTCAAAAACCTGGTTACCTATTGCGGTCACGTCAACTACGCCAAATAGACTATTACTCAACATCACATGATCACAGCTTTGCAAGAAAGTAACATCAAACTCAGTACACTCCACACTCAGCCCAAATTGCAGCAAAGCATCAATTACCCGTTCACGGGTAACACCAGCCACACCAGAGTATGCCATTGACGGCGTATAGACCTTATTTGATTTAATCACAAACAGGTTCGCCATTGACGATTCAATCACTTTGCCTTGAGTATCGACAACAAGCCAATCTTGCACATCAGTAGCGAGAGGCTGCGCCTTAATCAACACTTGCTCCAGACGGTTTAAGTGTTTGATACCGGCAAGCAATGGTTGTCTGCCAAGCTCAACTTCAGACAGCGCAAGCTTAATGCCCTCACGCTGCCAAACCGGATAATGCGAAGGCAACGGGTGCACCGAGGTAATTTCGGTAAGCTTTGCATGCTCTGGCGGCATATAACCGCGCCCACCATTGCCGCGAGACAATATTACCTTAATACAATGATTAGGATTACTAGCAGCCAGTTGCTTTAGATGAGCAATAAAAGTCTCAGTTGGCGACCAATTAATACCGAGCCTAACAGCACCTTGATGCAAACGTGCTAAATGGGCATCAAGCAATAAAATAACGCCATTATTTGTTTGCATGGTAGCAAATAAGCCATCGCCATAAGCAAGTCCGCGATCAAACGGGCTTATGGTTCCAGCCTCATCTTGATTGACCCATACGTTAGTGTCTAGGTTTTGCGTCATGACTCACCCTTTAAGTACACAGGTAGAAAATCTCATATAAAAAAGAGCCGTAATAACGGCTCTTCGTAGACTGCATTAGCGAGGGTTAATTAGCAATGCTTTTAACCTCAGCTAATTGCCCATTGGTTATTTGCCCAACAAGTGCTGTAATCGCGCTTTAAGAATATCGATTGCAATGCGGTTTTTGCCGCCACGTGGCACGATAATATCAGCGTATTGCTTTGACGGTTCAATGAACTGCAAGAACATAGGCCTAACCGTTGCTTTGTACTGACTGATTACCGACTCCATGGTGCGCCCTCTTTCCTGTACGTCACGCTGTAGGCGGCGCAAAAAACAAATATCTAAAGGCGTATCCATGAATACACTCGCGTCCATCAGCTCACGCAATTTTGGATCAGTTAACAGCAAAATACCTTCCAAAATAATCACCTTTTTCGGGCTCATACATTGGGTTTGCTCCATACGCGTGTGTTCGGTGTAACTATAAGTCGGGATCTCTACCGGCTTTAGTGCTTTTAACTCGCGAAGGTGGCTCGCCAATAACTCATGATCAAGCGCCTTAGGATGGTCATAGTTAGTCTTAACACGCTCATCCATGGTGAGGTGACTCTGGTCACGGTAGTAAGCATCTTCATTGATCACACCAATTTGATCTGTGCCCAAATCGCGGCATAGCTCGTTAAAAATAGTGTTAGCAATTAGGCTCTTACCAGACGCAGACGCGCCAGCAATTCCAATAATGACACATTGCTGTGAATTCATATAAAACCTTATTCGTCGTCTGTAATACTGATTGCGATGCTAGATTGTACCGTTTGCTGGGCTAGCTGTGCACCTAATTTGCGAGCTATCTCGCGGTAAATGCCCGCAACTTCACTTTCTGGCTGACTCACGACACATGGCGCGCCATCATCCATCGACTCGCGAATATTAATATTTAGCGGCAGTGCGCCCAATAAAGGCACATTGTATCGCTCAGCAATCGCACTACCACCATGGGTTCCGAATGGGTGCTCTTTATGACCACATTCTGGGCATAAGTGGAAGCTCATGTTCTCAACAATACCAAGTACAGGAATACTCACCTTGTTAAACATGGTGATGCCTTTTTTGGCATCAGCAAGTGCAATATCTTGCGGTGTGGTGACTATCACAGCGCCGCTTACAGGGAACTTTTGCGATAAGGTTAGCTGAATGTCACCGGTTCCTGGCGGCATATCGATAACTAAATAGTCTAGTTCAGGCCACTGGGTTTCATTTAACAGTTGTGACAGTGCGCCCGCAGCCATTGGCCCGCGCCAAACCGCAGCTTCTTCATCGGCTAGCATAAAACCAATTGATTGCGCAGCAATGCCGTGAGCCTCGGCCGCTGTCATGATCTTGCCATCTGGAGACTGAGGCTTAAAGTGCGGCACACCCAGCATGATAGGGATAGACGGTCCGTAAATATCAGCGTCAAGAATACCGACATTAGCACCTTCTGCTTTAAGGGCTAATGCTAAGTTAACCGCGGTGGTTGATTTACCTACGCCGCCTTTACCAGAGGCAACAGCAATCACTTGCTTAACATTTTTGACCGGCGCTACTGAGGTAATAGCTGAGTATGTTGCTGGTTGAAAGTCTATCTCACATTCAACTTCATCAATTTCATCCAATACCGCGAGCTTGTTGGTCACAGCCATAACTGTATCGCGGTATTGAGTCATACATGGGTATGGATATACCAAACCTAGCTGCAAGCGCTTATCTTCAATGGCAAGTTTGTTTACCAAACCTGCAGCAATGAAACTCTTATTTAAATATGGGTCTTGGAAATCGTCGAGAATAGCAAGAACTTGGGACAATAATTGATCAGGTAACTGATAATCTGGATGCGGATTAGACAAAACATCAACTCCTCATTGTAATTTCGAGCTAGTGTAGCAGAACTTAGGCAGCAATTTACTGCTTTGTTGAAGAATTTGTATCATCAAATAATGAAAAGGTGACCGCAATCAGGTAGTATCTTGGCAATATTTTTGAAGTAGATCGATATAGAGATAAAATGACGAATTCAACGCGTAAAATTTTGGTCACCAGTGCCCTTCCATACGCTAACGGCCCAATCCATTTAGGCCACATGCTGGAATATATTCAAACTGATATTTGGTCACGTTATCAAAAATTACGTGGCCATGAGTGCCACTATATTTGTGCAGATGACGCTCACGGCACACCTATCATGCTAAAAGCTCAGCAGTTAGGTATGACACCTGAAGAAATGATTGCTCAGGTGCAAAAAGAACACGAGCAAGACTTTGCAGATTTTCATATCCAGTTTGACAATTTCCACAGCACTCATAGCGATGAAAACCGTGAGTTAGCCAGTCAAATCTACCTAAAGCTTCGTGATGGCGGTTACATCAAAACCAAAACCATCTCGCAATTGTTTGACCCAGAAAAACAAATGTTCTTGCCAGATCGCTTCGTTAAAGGTACTTGCCCGAAGTGTAAGAGTGAAGATCAATACGGCGATAACTGTGACAACTGCGGCGCGACCTACAGCACTACAGATTTGATCAACCCATATTCGGCTGTATCTGGCGCAACACCAGTAATGAAAGACACTGAACATTTCTTCTTCGACCTACCAGCGTTTGAAGGCATGTTAAAAGAGTGGATCCAGTCTGGTTCATTACAGCAAGAAATGGCCAACAAGCTAAATGAGTGGTTTGAGCAAGGCCTGCAACAGTGGGATATTTCTCGTGACGCGCCTTACTTTGGTTTTGAAATCCCAGATGCGCCAGGCAAATTCTTCTATGTTTGGTTAGATGCGCCTATCGGCTACATGGGCTCATTCAAAAACCTATGTGACAAGCGTGACGACCTTAACTTCGATGATTACTGGGGCAAAGACTCAGACGCTGAGATTTACCACTTCATTGGTAAAGATATTGTCTACTTCCACAGCCTATTCTGGCCAGCCATGCTTGATGGCGCCGGAATTCGTAAGCCTACTAGCGTTTACGCCCACGGCTATGTCACGGTTAATGGTGCGAAAATGTCTAAATCTAAGGGTACCTTTATTAAGGCACGTACCTACTTAGACAACTTAAATCCAGAATACCTACGTTACTACTACGCCGCTAAGCTAAATAGCCGTATTGACGATTTAGACTTAAACCTTGAAGACTTTGCTCAGCGTGTGAACTCTGATCTTGTAGGTAAGCTAGTTAACCTGGCATCACGCACTGCAGGCTTCATCAGCAAGCGCTTTGACGGCAAATTGGCTGCTGTGGAAGATAAGTCACTTATCGACTCGTTCCTAGCGAAACGTGAAACCATTGCCGAGCTTTACGAAACCCGTGAATTTGGTAAAGCGATGCGCGAAATCATGGCGCTTGCCGATATTGCTAATGCTTACGTGGCAGATGCAGCGCCTTGGCAATTAATTAAGCAAGAAGATCAGCAAGATGCCGCGCACCAGGTTTGTTCAAACGCGCTAAACCTGTTCCGCATTCTTGTGACTTATTTAAAGCCAGTGCTGCCAAAACTTGCTCAAGACGTAGAAAGCTTCTTACAAGTTGAGCTAACTTGGGACAACATGAGCGATGACTTTGCTGGTCATGAAATTGCTAAGTTTAAAGCGCTAATGCAACGCATCGAAATGAAGAGCATTGAGGCTATCATCGATGCATCGACTGAAAACCTACAAGCTACTCAACCTGAGCCGACAAAAGCTGAGCAATCTGAGCTAGAAAAAGAGCCAATCGCCGATGAAATCACCTTTGACGATTTTGCCAAAGTTGACTTACGTATCGCGCTGATCGCCAAAGCGGAGCACATCGAGAAAGCCAATAAGCTGCTGCGCCTAGAGCTAGACTTAGGCGGTGAAACTCGCCAAGTATTTGCAGGTATTAAGTCTGCTTATGCTCCAGAAGACTTAGTTGGTAAACACACGGTAATGGTTGCTAACCTAGCTCCGCGTAAAATGAAGTTTGGTGAGTCACAAGGCATGGTGCTAGCTGCAGGTCCAGGCGGTAAAGACCTATGGATTTTAGAGCCACACGCTGGTGCAAAACCAGGCATGCGCGTCATGTAATTCGCATTTGCATTCATTAAAAATGGCGACCAATTGGTCGCCATTTTTGTTTGCCTTTGTAGCTACCCGCGGCACCGAACTCAATAACTATCATCAAGGTTGCTACCACACTGAAAAGCAAAGAGCCTTTTATACAGGGTTATAAATATCAATAAACTGATGTTCTAGGCCAAATTTGTCTGATAGATGTTCGCCAAGCGCCTTAATACCGTATCGCTCAGTTGCGTGATGCCCTGCGGCAAAATAGTGAATATTTTGCTCCATAGCGGCATGAAATGTTCGCTCCGACACCTCACCACTGATAAATGCATCCACACCTAATTCCACTGCAGCATCTATATAATCTTGTGCCCCGCCAGTACACCAGGCAACAGTTTTAATTAGCTCAGGAGCTTCACCAATATGAAGCGGTTTATGCGCTAGCGTATCATTAAGTCGCCTAGCTAACTGCTGCGGAGCTAATGCTTGCTCAAGCTCCCCACGCCAAAGCAGGTTTTGTTTAACTGACTCGGCGATTTTAGGCTCGGCTACGCCTATCTTGCTTGCAAGCTGAGCGTTGTTGCCTATTTGCGGATGTCCATCAATCGGTAAATGGTAACCAAATAGATTGATGTCGTTTTTAATTAACGCGCTAATACGCTTGTATTTCATACCCGTTAACACTTCTGGCTCACTTTTCCAGAAAAAGCCATGATGAACCAAAATGGCATCAGCATTAACTTCGACCGCTTTATCAATCAACGCCTGGCACGCAGTTACACCGGTCACGATACGAGTAATGTTTTCACTACCTTGTACCTGAAGGCCGTTGGGCGCGTAGTCTTTATATTGGTCAACTTGTAGGTAGTCAGCTAGATATTGGGTAAGTTCAGTTGTAGAAATGGTCATAAGGCTATTATTAATTTAACGTTCAATGAGTGAAATTGTACGGCACTAATCATACTCAATCATCAAAAATAACCTCAAAAGCCCCACTTTGACCTCAAATACGGCATAAAAACTAATGAAATTGGACTTTTTGGGTCAATCCCCATTAGAATTGTCCGCTGAAATTAATTTACCCTAAAAATAGGTTATAGATAAAATGACTGCACTAAGCAAAGAAGAAGTCATCAGCGCATTGTCTGCTGCGCTAGAGAAACAATCTGGTAAAGCGGTATCGATTGAGCAATCTGGTAGCTGGTACAAAATTGATGGCGGTAAATCGGTTCGTTTTAGCGAACTAGAAAAAATGCTAGCTGAGTTTGATGGCGGTGAAGCACCTGTACAAGCTGAAGAAACTAAAGCAGAGCCGGTAAAAAAAGAAGTAAAAGCTAAGCCTGCTAAAAAAGCTGCGGCTAAATCAGAAAAGAAAAAGCCAGCTACTTCTGCAAACGGTGGCCTAACACCTAAGCAACTTTGGCGTCAAAAGCTTGCTAACGCAGGTAAAAATACCCTACCACGTGGTTTCTAAGTCGTCTCGTCAGTGACAACCATTAAAAAAGGAGCTTAATGCTCCTTTTTTAATACGCTTAGCGTACTACATTGCGATATCAACACGCACAAATCCTGGCAAATACACCACACGCACTTCATCTCCCGCAGCTAACGGCATACCTGGATCTAAGTCTTGAATCACCATGACCTGAGTGCCATCTTCTTGCTTGATCATTAACTCAACAAGCTTGTGCTCTATATAATAAGGCTGTTTGTGATATTCATTGGCAACACGACCACCAATCAAGGCCCCCAGTACCGTCGCCGCATCCTTGCCATGGCCACTACCAAACTGATTGCCGATTAAACCACCAATTAATGCGCCACCGAAGGTACGCCAGCCATTATTGCGATCTTCAACTAATTGCTTTTCAGTAATGTGCTTAATTGACTCTACATTGCCATAAAGCACCTTCTCAACTTGCTGCGCGGTATTACGCTGATAATTAGCCTCAACCGAAAAACTTGCGCTCAACAACGCTGCAATCAACCCAAATAGACAAGCTATTTGTTTTATCGATATATTCAACATAAGCATTTTCCGCTAAATTATAGGTACCTATTCCCCTAATATACGCGATTTGTGAACGCTCTGTCTTATTTAAATCCATTTGATGATTTCCCCGATCCAAACCTAGCGCTCAGCGAGCCCAATGGGTTACTGGCTGTCGGCGGACAACTCACACCCGAGCGGTTAGAGCAAGCCTACTTTAATGGCATCTTTCCCTGGTTTAACGTTAATGATCCCATTTTATGGTGGAGCCCAGATCCAAGAGCTGTTTTTACGCCTAAGCCAAACGCTGGCAGTAAAAGCCTCATTAAGTATCTCAAGAAGCAACCCTGGCGTTATACCATCAATCATGCCTTTGAACAGGTCATTGAAGCTTGTGCAGGCCCAAGGCAAACTCAAGATGGCACCTGGATAACTAAAGAGATCCAGCTGGCTTATATCAAGCTACACCAGCTAGGTCGCGCTCACAGCGTTGAAGTTTGGAGCAAAGATGAATTGATCGGCGGACTATATGGGATCAATGTGGGTAAAGTGTTTTGCGGCGAGTCCATGTTCCATCATCAAACGAATGCGTCTAAAGCGGCTTTTTTTGCGCTCAATAGGTTTTTAGTTGAGCACGATTTTAAGCTCATTGATGCGCAAATCATGAACCCGCATCTTCAAAGCCTAGGTGCAGTTGATATCCCTAGAGTCGAGTTTTTATCGCAATTGAATGAGCTGCGCCATCAAACAACAGATACAAGTATCTGGCAAGCCAAGGAGTTAGCACTTGAGTTCTAACAACTTAATGGTGGGACTGACCAATACCTTTGATTGCAATTACATTCCTGGCAATCAGGAGCGACTGTTGGTCATTCAAGAGCAGCAACTCAATGATCACCTATTTGAACAGCTTTTAGGAATGGGCTTTAGGCGTAATGGTAACTCAATCTACAAACCACACTGCCCAGCCTGCCAGCAGTGTCAGTCTATTCGGGTACCGATAGCCGAATTTAGTCCTTCAAAGAGGCAGAAACGTACACTAAAACAAAATGTTGATATCCAATGGCAACTCAGTCATCAGCACGCTGAAGGTCACTTTGAACTATATGAGCGTTATATTAATGCTCGTCACAGTGATGGTCCCATGTTTCCACCAAGCCGCGAGCAGTTTAACGAGTTCTTAATATGTGATTGGCTTGAGCCAACCTTTATCGAATTGTTTCATCAAGATAAATTAATCGGTGTTGCGGTAACCGATCTCATGCCTAATAGTTTATCGGCAATTTACAGTTACTTTGACCCTGACTACAGCAAGCGCTCACTCGGTTCTTTAATGATCTTATTGCAATGTGAGCTCGCTAAGGTCCTTGGTAAACGTTATCTATACCTGGGGTATCAAATCGATGAGAACGCTAAAATGAACTACAAGCGCTTGTACCGCCCGTACCAAATTCTTACTGCACAAGGTTGGCAACAACAGCAATAACTTTCATGTCAAAGTACAACGGACTTTACAGCGCGGCTATTTTGCGGCATGATACGCCCGTTTTTTATATTTAAAGGCTAATGGGATAACTAATTAATGGCGAAAGAAGATAACATTGAAATGCAAGGTACGATCCTTGAAACCTTGCCAAACACAATGTTCCGCGTAGAGCTAGAAAATGGCCATGTGGTCATTGCTCATATTTCTGGAAAAATGCGTAAAAACTATATCCGTATCTTAACTGGTGACAAGGTAACAGTTCAGCTAACACCTTATGACCTATCTAAAGGACGTATCGTTTTCCGTGCGCGTTAATCGTTAGCCTTGAAGTTAAAAACCGACACTATGTCGGTTTTTTTTGTGCCTCAATTTTATTAATTTGTTGTACTTGCATTAACGTTAATGGGTAGTGAACCAGCGCGAGCGCATGAGTGATTAATTATCAACCATGTAATAAGAGTTAACGGACTTTGATTGCACAAGACACCGTAAAATCATCCCCTATGGTTACTTTAGGGGCTCCGCTTTAGCATCCCTGCTAAAGAGGCTTGCTTACTCAAAGCTCATTAACTCCATAAGAAAATGCGCGATATATGTGCATGATCTCGCCCTAGGTAATGAAGCGCTTTAAATAGGCTACAGGTAAAAACCAAAGTAAAACTAAATGTTTATATAAACTCATCAAAAACAAAGCCACGACGATGCGTGGCTTTGGAAGTGGTATCTGTTAGCTTTGAAGCAAGAGCTTAAACTAGGCGAAGCACTTATGAGACTTTTTCTGTCGTCTGACAGTCAATGTTAATCTCGCCGTCTTTGACATCAATTACCGCTACGCCACCTGACTCTAGCTCACCAAATAAGATTTCATCGGCTAAAGGACGTTTAATCAGCTCAGTCACAACACGTCCCATTGGGCGCGCGCCCATGGCTTTATCGTAACCTTTCTCAGCAAGTAAGGTACGCGCTTCATCGCTCACGTCCAGAGTCACGCCTTTATCATCAAGCTGAGCCTGTAACTCTACCAAGAACTTATCGACCACTTTGGCGATAACCGTCATATCAAGGTGATTGAACCACACAATTGAATCTAAACGGTTACGGAACTCTGGTGAAAACACCTTATTGATTTCTGCCATGGCGTCTTGTGAATGATCCTGCTGCCTAAAGCCTATCGACTTACGCACAGTCTCTTGCACACCCGCATTGGTTGTCATCACTAAGGTAACGTGTCTAAAGTCAGCTTTGCGGCCGTTATTATCGGTAAGCGTGCCGTGGTCCATCACCTGCAGCAGCAAGTTATAAACATCTGGATGGGCTTTCTCGATTTCATCCAGCAGCACCACACAATGCGGATTCTTAATCACGGCATCCGTTAGCAAACCGCCTTGGTCATAACCAACATAACCTGGCGGTGCACCGATTAAGCGTGACACAGTGTGACGCTCCATATATTCGGACATATCAAAGCGGATTAGTTTTAAGTTCAAGCATGCTGCCAACTGATTCGTCACCTCGGTTTTACCCACACCGGTTGGGCCAGCAAACAAGAAACTGCCCACAGGCTTTTTATCGACACCAAGACCACTGCGAGACAAACGAATTGCTGAGCTAAGGCTTTCAATGGCTTTATCTTGACCAAACACCACCATCTTAAGATTGCGCTCAAGGTTCTTAAGTAGGTCTTTGTCAGATGACGAGACTGTTTTTTCAGGAATACGGGCAAGTTTAGCGATGATTTGCTCAATTTCGCCCTGGCCGATGGTCTTTTTACGTTTGCTTTGCGGCATCATGACCATACGCGCGCCCGCTTCATCAATCACATCAATGGCTTTATCTGGTAAATGACGATCATTAATGTGTTTATCAGATAAACTTGCTGCGCAGCTAATCGCCGCCTGGGTGTAGCGTACGCCGTGATGCTCTTCGTACTTAGACTTGAGTCCCATCAAAATCTTAGTGGTTTCAGCAACACTTGGCTCATTAATATCAATTTTTTGGAATCGACGTGCCAAGGCACGGTCTTTCTCAAAAATGCTTTGATATTCCTGGAATGTGGTTGAGCCCATGCAGCGTAGCTGGCCACTTGATAACAATGGCTTTAATAAGTTAGATGCATCCATCACCCCGCCTGACGCAGCGCCTGCGCCGATAATGGTGTGGATTTCATCGATAAATAAAATCGCGTGCTCGTTGGCCGTGAGTTCTTTTAGTAAACTTTTAAAACGTTTTTCAAAGTCGCCGCGATATTTAGTTCCGGCAAGCAACGCGCCCATATCAAGCGAGAACACTTTGGCGTCGTTCATCACGTCCGGCACTTGGTTATTAACAATGCGGTAGGCTAACCCCTCTGCAATGGCAGTTTTACCGACACCGGCTTCCCCCACTAGTAATGGGTTATTCTTGCGGCGACGACAAAGCGTTTGGATTGCGCGCTCAACTTCAGCGTCACGGCCAATTAATGGGTCGATATTGCCATCTAATGCTTGTTGATTTAGATCGCTGGCAAATTGCTCAAGCATTGTGCGAGTTTCAGATTGCTCTGACTGCTCATCGGTATGCTCGTTCTCAATGCCCTCGTTAGCTTTCTCATCTTTCGAGAAGCCATGTGAAATGTAATTAACCACATCAAGGCGAGTAATATCGCAGCGGCGCAGTAAATACACAGCTTGTGATTCTTGTTCACTAAAAATCGCAACCAATACGTTAGCGCCGTTTACTTCGTTACGGCCAGAAGACTGCACATGAAATACAGCGCGTTGAAGTACGCGTTGAAACCCTAACGTCGGCTGAGTTTCTTTATCTTCAATGGGTTCAGCGATCAGCGGTGTGGTTTGCTCAATGAAAGTCGCAACTTCATCTCTAAGTTTGTTGATGTCCGCACCACATGCAACGAGTGCATCGTAAGCCGCTGGGTTGTCAATTAACGCTAATAACAAATGTTCTACCGTCATGTACTCATGACGCGAATCTCTCGCTTGCTGAAAGGCAAGGTTCAAGGTTACCTCTAAGTCTTTATTCAGCATAAGCTCCCCCCAAAATTAACTGCTGCGGCGTCAAGAATCGGCATAAGGTTTATGCCTTTTCTAATGTACACAATAATGGATGTTGGTTTTCTTTAGAAAATTGGTTTACCTGTAGCACTTTGGTTTCTGCTATCCCGAAAGGGTAAACCCCGCAAAGCCCTTTTCCTTTATGATGGATGGCTAACATGATGTCAGTCGCTTGTTGTTCAGTCTTATTAAAAAATCGCTGTAATACTTCTACAACAAAATCCATTGGCGTGTAGTCATCGTTATTCAAAACAACCTTATACATACTAGGAGGTTGTAGATCTGTCCCTAAGGTCTCTTCCGTGTGTTCTACGCTACCTAATTTAGCCATGAGTTAATACTAGCCTCTCGTTTGATATACTACCACTTGATAACATTAATTTACTTAAATGTTGAGTTTTTGTTAATTTTAGCTTGACTTCTTTTCGTACAAATTTCATTCTGTTTGCTAGGCGGCGACATGAGACCGCTGGATAATAAGTTTTACTATCTTACTGGTAAGTAGACAACAGAAGGAAGTGGAAGTATGGCAAGCGGAACTGTTAAATGGTTCAACAACGCCAAAGGATTCGGGTTTATCTGCCCAGATCAGGGTGGCGAAGATGTATTTGCGCATTATTCAACAATTGAGATGGAAGGCTACCGCACATTAAAAGCGGGTCAGCCAGTTTCCTTCGAAGTTGAGCAAGGCCCCAAAGGGATGCACGCTTCGGCCATTTCACCAACAAAATAGTGTGGTGAAACTATAAAACAAAAAGACAGGGAGTGTAATCCCTGTCTTTTTTTATGCGCGTTTTTTATACCATCAAAATGAACACGTTGACTTACCACAATATGCAACTTTGTAAGTACCAATAAAAAACGGCCAGATGTTCGCACATCTGGCCGTTTTTATATCTTTATCTCAGCGCTTATTAGCCTGAGATAATTGCATTTAGCGTCGAGCTTGGGCGCATTGCAGCAACAGCTTTATCAGCGTCTAAACGGTAGTAACCACCTAGATCAACTGCTGGGCCTTGTGCCTGGTTAAGCTCGGCAACAATGGCAACTTCGTTAGATGCAAGCTTTTCAGCTAGCTCACCAAACTGAGCGGCAAGTTCAGCATCAGTTGTTTGAGTAGCAAGCGCTTGCGCCCAATACATCGCAAGGTAGAAGTGACTACCACGGTTATCTAATTCACCAACGCGGCGAGATGGCGACTTGTTGCTATCAAGGAACTGACCAATTGCACTGTCTAGGCTATCAGCAAGCACTTGCGCTTTAGCAATGCCCGCTGTTTGGCTTAGGTGTTCAAGTGAAGCCGCTAATGCTAGGAATTCACCAAGTGAGTCCCAACGCAGGTGGTTTTCTTTCTCTACCTGCTGAACATGCTTAGGCGCACTACCACCAGCGCCCGTTTCGAATAGGCCACCACCATTCATTAGCGGCACAATTGACAGCATCTTAGCACTGGTGCCTAGCTCAAGAATTGGGAATAAATCGGTTAAGTAGTCACGCAGTACGTTACCTGTTACTGAAATCGTATCTTCACCTTTCGCAATGCGAGCTAACGTGTGCTTTGTCGCTTCAACTGGCGAAAGAATGCGTAAGTCTAATCCGTCAGTGTCGTGCTCTGGAAGGTATTGCTCTACTTTCTTAATAAGCTGAGCATCATGGGCGCGATTCTTATCTAACCAGAATACCGCAGGAGTATTGCTTAAACGCGAACGCTTAACAGCAAGTTTCACCCAGTCACGAATTGGTGCATCTTTAACCTGACACATACGGTAGATATCGCCTTGCTCAACCTCGTGGCTCATTAACACATCGCCAGCTTGGTTAATCACTTTTACCGTACCTGCAGCAGGCACTTCAAAGGTTTTGTCATGGCTACCGTATTCTTCCGCTTTTTGTGCCATTAGACCCACGTTTGGCACGCTACCCATAGTGGTTGGGTCGAATGCACCGTGTTGTTTACAGAATGAAATGGTTTCTTGGTACACGCCGGCATAACAACGATCAGGGATCATTGCTTTGGTATCTTTTAATTGACCATCTGGGCCCCACATTTGACCTGAAGAGCGAATCGCAGCTGGCATAGATGCGTCGATAATGATGTCGCTTGGTACGTGTAAGTTGGTGATACCCTTATCAGAATCAACCATAGCCAACGCTGGGCGCTGAGCATAAACCGCAGCAATGTCTGCTTCAATTTCTTCTTTTTTAGCAGCTGGCAGGTTAGCAATCTTAGCGTAAACATCACCAAAGCCATTATTTGCATCAACACCTAGCTCTTCGAAAAGCTCAGCGTGTTTAGCAAACACATCTTTAAAGAATACTTTTACTGCATGACCAAATAGGATTGGGTCAGATACTTTCATCATGGTTGCTTTCAAGTGCAAAGAAAGCAACACATCTTCAGACTTAGCGGCTTCGATTTCACGAGTATAGAAATCAACTAGCGCTCTCTTGCTCATAACAGCAGCATCGATAACTTCACCAGCTTGCAAAGCAACAGACGCTTTTAGCACTTGCTCACTACCGTCAGTTTTGGTCAGTACGATTGTTACGTCATCAGCAGCGCCAACAGTGGTTGATTGCTCGCTGCTATAAAAGTCGCCTTCACTCATGTGCGCAACGTGAGATTGTGAGTCACTCGCCCACTTACCCATTGAATGTGGATTTTTCTTGGCGTAGTTTTTCACTGAACCTGGAGCGCGACGATCTGAGTTACCTTCACGCAATACTGGGTTTACCGCACTACCTTTGATCTTGTCGTAACGTGCTTTTACTTCTTTCTCGGCATCGTTTTGTGGCTCGTCAGGATAGTTTGGAATGTCGTAGCCTTTTGCTTGTAGCTCAGCAATACATGCTTTTAACTGAGGAATTGAAGCACTGATATTAGGCAGTTTAATAATGTTGGCTTCTGGTGTTTTCGCCATTTCACCTAACTCTGCAAGTGCGTCAGAGATTTTCTGCGCGTCAGTTAGGTTTTCAGGAAAATTAGCAATGACACGACCAGAAAGTGAAATGTCACGGATCTCAACTTCTACGCCAGCAGCGTTAGTGAATTTGCGAATAATAGGTAGAAAAGAAACTGTGGCTAGCGCTGGCGCTTCATCAGTTTCGGTATAGATGATCGTTGGAGCGTTATCTTTCATGTTGATTCCTACATTATATAAAATAATTTTTTAGAATAATTATGCTGTCTCGCAATGGCTGCGAGTTAAGATAAATCCAAGAAAGGTATCTGTTACATCACGCTGCTGAGCTATCAATAAACCAGCGGATAATGTGAGCTTGCCTATCCCGGTGTTCATCATAGTTGCAGATAATGAACGGCCACCTCTGCAACTTAAAATTAGGTGTAGATCACATTTTTACGGCAACATAATATACCCAAAACGTCACATTTAGCGAGTTTAGCGCCAAAATTTTTTACATTCCTGGCTGTAAACCGCGAGCAAAAACAGTTAACACACTGATTTATAATCGGAAAACATTGGTCAGACAAACTAACCAACTTTAGTCTAAGCTAACATTCTTAAGAGCAAGTGAATCCACTTAGATGACGTGCCGCTTGACAGCGATGCAGCATAGTTCGTCCAACACAGACAGGCATGGATTTAACATGCTAAAATAGCCCGGTTATTTCATTACTTAGCGCAAATTACCTGTTATCTATGCCTGTAGACTCCAACTCTCGCAAATCAAATAGCCACAAACCTCGCCATAAATCGAGTGCCAATAAAACCGGTGCTCGTAAACCCTTTTCGAACATAGGCAAAAGTCATTCACGTGCTGCGCATAAGAAGACCAACAAGCCTGCTCGCCAGGTTAACGATCCTAAAATTGTATTATTCAACAAGCCATTTGATGTCTTGTGTCAGTTTACCGATGAGCAAGGCCGTAAAACGCTAAAAGACTTCATTGATGTCAAAGACGTGTATGCTGCGGGCCGGTTAGATCGAGACAGCGAGGGCTTATTGCTACTAACTAATGACGGCAAGCTACAAGCACAGATCACCCAACCGAAAAAGAAAACCTTTAAAGGCTATTGGGTACAAGTAGAAGGCGAAGTGACACCAGCTGCGATAGCAGCACTGCAAAATGGCGTAGAGCTAAAAGATGGCCCAACTTTACCCGCGAAAGTAAAGCTGATTGAGCAACCAAATATTTGGCCGCGCACGCCACCGGTGCGCGAGCGAAAGTCTATCCCTACCAGCTGGCTTGAGATACAGATCTGCGAAGGACGTAATCGTCAGGTTAGGCGCATGACGGCGCATGTTGGCTTTCCAACACTGCGACTGATCCGCTACAAAATAGGTCAATGGCAATTAGACGAACTTAAAAATGGCGACTATAAAGTAGATAAATCAACTGATAAAGCCTCTAAATAAGCAGCCTAATAAGCAATAACTATTAAAACTAAGCTATACAGGAATTTGCCATGACTCGCTATAAACCCAACACAACTGTCGCTTGCATCATCCACTGCCAAGGAAACTACTTGTTAGTAGAAGAACAAATCGACGGACGACAGCGTTTTAACCAAGCAGCGGGTCACATCGAAGCCGGTGAATCAATTGTAGCGGCTTGCACTCGGGAAGTATTAGAGGAAACCGGCTTAAGCGTCACCCTTGATGGCTTGGTTAAAATCTATCAATTCACCGCTGCTGATGGTACTGGGTTTGTGCGCTATACCTTTGCCGCTGAAGTACAAGAGTTGGTTGCTGCTATACCGCAAGACAGTGCAATAACTGCCTGCCACTGGATGACCCTAAATGAGGTTAAACAATGTGAAAATCAGCATCGCAGCCCATTAGTTCTGCAGTCAATTATCGACTTTGAGCAATCTCAGCAACTACTGCCATTAAACTTCATTGATACTCAATACCTATAGCACCTAAAAGCTAAAACATAGAAGCTAGAACTCGAGCAACAGTTTCAAGTAGGCGAAACTGTATTCATCTTGATAACAGTATTAATTTTAATAGTAATGCCCAATCTAAACAGACAAAAGCCATTATGTAACCTACCTAATAACATCAATGAAACCTACGCATTACACTATTACCCACAGATCATTAGTTAGCTCACCACAATCATAGCCCCATAACTTAATGCGTGATAGAATACGCGCCGCACAAAACACCGAGTTTTGCGAGCTAGTTTCAGGTATTTGCTATCAGTTGGCTTACGGAATCCATAGCCAGTTGGCTAACTTGTATCAATCAATGCCCTTAAAGGGTTGAAGATACGAAGGCTGCCCCCATATTGAAACTCTCGAATGCGGCTTTCGCAATTTTTCAAACATAGTGACGGTTTAGGATATATGACATCAGCAAATCCCAATCATGATAAAAAAGTCATTGTCGGCATGTCTGGCGGTGTGGACTCTTCAGTTTCAGCATACTTGCTTTTAGAGCAGGGATATCAGGTAGAAGGTCTGTTCATGAAGAACTGGGAAGAAGACGACACTGATGAATACTGTGCTGCAGCGGAAGATTTAAAAGATGCCCAAGCGGTTTGCGACAAGTTGGGGATCAAACTGCACACAGTTAACTTCGCCGCAGAGTACTGGGACAATGTATTCGAGTACTTCCTAGCTGAATACAAAGCAGGTCGCACGCCAAATCCAGACATCATGTGCAACAAAGAAATCAAGTTCAAAGCTTTTCTAGACTTTGCTGATGATATTCTTGATGCCGACTATATTGCTATGGGTCACTATGTTCGTCGCTTTGACGCGCAGGATGGCAGCACACAAATGCTGCGCGGCGTTGATAACAACAAAGATCAAAGCTACTTCCTTTATACCCTAAGTCATGAGCAAGTAGCGCGCAGCCTCTTCCCTGTGGGCGAACTTGAAAAGCACGAAGTGCGCGATATTGCTAAGAAAATGGGCTTAATCACCCATGACAAAAAAGACAGCACAGGTATCTGTTTTATCGGTGAGCGTAAATTTACCGACTTCTTGTCAACCTACCTACCAGCTCAGCCAGGCGATATCGAAACGCCTGAAGGTGAAGTGATTGGTACTCACCAAGGCTTGATGTATCACACGCTTGGTCAACGTAAAGGCTTAGGCATTGGCGGCCTTAAAAATTCAAGCGAAGATCCATGGTATGTGGTAGAGAAAGATCTTAAGCGTAACGTATTGATTGTAGGTCAAGGCGCAAACCACCCTCGCCTAATGTCAAATGGCATGATGGTAAATCAGCTGCACTGGGTTGACCGTAAAGGCCCTGCTGATAAAGCAAGCATTACTGTTAAGACTCGCTATCGCCAACAAGATGTTGCTTGTACTGTATACCATAAAGATGAAGGCACAATTGAAGTTGTCTTCGACGAGCCAGTTGCTGCAGTTACCCCAGGTCAAAGCGCAGTATTTTATGATGGTGAAGTTTGCTTAGGCGGCGGCATCATCGATAGCTTAATTCGAGGATAAACATGGCTCAGTCAGGTACTGACAATTTGTATGAGCGTACCATGGCGTTTGCAGGTATCTTGCACGCCATTGGTCAAGTTCAGTTTATCGCCAGACACGGCGACAGTGACAACGATGCCCTAGGTGCTAGCCTAAACACCATTATTGTCACTAACCCAGATTCTATTAGCGACATCTATCCAGACAAAGCCATGCTGCGCAAAGGCTATCAGTTAATCCAAGATCAGCTTGGTGACGGTAGCAACAAAGATGTTGAAACCACGCGTTATTTGGTCGGTATGCTAGCACTTGAGCGCAAACTCAGTCGCTCTGCCAACGGTCTTGGCATGCTAGCTGAGCGTATTAGCCAGGTTAATCGCCAACTGCACCATTTTGATATCACTGACGAGCAAGTTGTTGCCAACTTTGCCAGCATCTACAGCGACATCATTAGTACCCTTGGGCCTAAGCTGCAGATATCAGGTAACCCAACCTATTTGCAACAGCCAAGCGTACAGAATAAAATTCGCGCCTTATTACTTGCTGCAATGAGAAGCGCAGTGTTGTGGCGTCAACTTGGTGGCAAACGTCGCCACCTAGTATTCAGTCGCAAAGCAATATTCGAAATGGCTAAAAAAAGCCAACATAATCATTAATCTCACCCTACAGAAAGTTCATTAAGGAGCTTAAAATGGATCTTTCCGCATTAACAGCTATCTCGCCAGTAGACGGCCGTTACGGTAGTAAAACAGCCTCTCTACGCGCTATTTTCAGCGAGTTTGGTTTAACTAAGTACCGCGTACAAGTTGAAATCAACTGGTTAAAGCTGTTATCTAGCTGCCCAGAAATTGAAGAAGTACCGCCATTTAGCGAAGAAGCACTGACTTTGCTAGACAGCATTAAAGACAATTTCTCTGAAGAAGATGCACTTCGCGTTAAAACCATTGAAAGCACCACCAACCACGACGTTAAAGCGGTTGAGTACTTCATTAAAGAAAAAATCGCAGACAATGCAGAGTTAGCGGCAATTGATGAGTTTGTTCACTTTGCTTGTACTTCTGAAGACATCAACAACCTGTCACACGCTTTAATGCTTAAAGAAGCGCGTGAGCAAGTACTTGTGCCTTACTGCCAACAAATCGTTGACGGCATTAAGCAGATTGCTCGCGACAACAAGTCTGTGCCTATGATGTCTCGTACCCACGGCCAGCCAGCATCACCAACAACGCTTGGTAAAGAAATGGCGAACGTGGCAATCCGTTTAGAGCGCCAATTAAACCAAATCAACGCAGTTGAAATCATGGGTAAGATTAATGGCGCGGTAGGTAACTACAACGCTCACCTATCTGCATACCCAGAAGTTAACTGGCATGAGCTTTCACAGCGCTTTGTGACTAGCCTAGGCATTAACTGGAATGCATATACAACGCAAATTGAGCCACACGATTACATCGCTGAGCTATTTGATGCAGTAGCACGTTTCAACACTATCTTGATCGACTTTGATCGCGATATCTGGGGTTACATTGCATTAGGCCACTTCAAGCAACGCACTATCGCTGGTGAAATTGGTTCTTCAACCATGCCACACAAAGTTAACCCAATCGACTTTGAAAACTCTGAAGGTAACCTAGGTATTGCCAATGCGTTAATGCAACACTTAGCCGCTAAATTGCCTGTTTCTCGCTGGCAGCGTGATCTTACAGACTCAACAGTGCTACGTAACCTAGGTGTAGGTATGGCGCACTCGCTAATTGCGTACCAAGCAACCCTAAAAGGCATGAGCAAGCTCCAAGTTAACGAAGAGTCACTACTTGCTGAGCTAGATGCAAACTGGGAAGTATTGGCTGAGCCAGTGCAAACAGTTATGCGCCGCTACGGTATCGAAAAACCATATGAGAAGCTTAAAGAGCTGACTCGTGGTAAGCGTATCGACGGTGACCAACTAGCGGTATTCATCGATGGTCTTGAGCTGCCAGACGCAGTAAAAGTTGAGCTGAAGAAAATGACTCCAGCTAACTACATTGGCCGCGCTGAAGCATTTGTTGCTGAGCTAGGCTAACAGCCTGTTTAACTCAATAACAAAGCAATAAGCTAAGACAATGGCGGTATCTATGATGCCGCCATTTTTATTCGCTAACCCTAAGCGATAAAGCCCGACACTAATCCATATTTTCAGCACCATAAACGAGTCTTGTATGTATCAACTAACCTTCGACATAAACGAGTTCCTGGCAAACACCTGGCAGAAAAAGCCAGTACTACTTCGCGGCGCATTTAAAGATTTCGTTGACCCGATCAGCGCTGAAGAGCTTGCGGGACTGGCGTGTGAAGAAGACATTGCATCACGTGTGGTAAACACAACAGCTGATGGTTGGGATGTTATCCACGGTCCATTTGAAGACTACAGTGAATATGGTGAACAAAACTGGCAATTGCTAGTGCAAGCCGTCAATCACTGGTATCCAGACTCACAGCCATTAGTCGAAGCGTTTCGTTTTATCCCCGACTGGCGTTTTGATGATCTTATGGCGTCATTTGCCACGCCAAAAGGTGGAGTCGGCCCACACATTGATAATTATGATGTATTCATTATTCAAGGCGAAGGTGAGCGCCGCTGGCGCGTTGGCGATCTTGGCAACTATCAGCAACGAGACAACAACCCAAACTCACCGCTAATTGAAGACTTTGAACCAATTATCGACGAAGTATTACAAGCAGGCGATATTTTATACATTCCACCTGGATACCCACATTGCGGTGAAACCCTAACGACTGCCATGAGCTATTCAATCGGTTTTCGCGCCCCTAGTCAGCAAGAAGTAGTCAACGAACTTGCAGATTACTTTATTGACAACAACCTTGGCAGTCAGCGATTTACGTCAAATGATGAACCATCAAGCCCTGGTGTTGTGTCTACCTCCCACCAGCAAGGCATCATGAAGCTATTAGCTGAGCTAGCAAACAACCCGCAAGCTTATCAAACCATGATGGGTAAGCTGCTTAGTCAAAACCGCTTTGAGCTAGATATCTGCCCAGATGAATCGATAACTGAGCAAGAGCTCATCGATGCTCTGACGCAAGGTGCAACTATCAGCCGCATTGGCGGCCTCAAAGTGCTCAAACTCGAAGATGACAGCGCTCAGCGTATTTTCGTTAATGGTGAAGTATTTGAGCTTAATGAATTAAATGCTGAAACGCTTACACTGCTCACCAATCAAGTGAGTTTTACATCTGAGCAAGCACTAGCACTAATTGATGCGGAGCCACAGCTACAAACACTCTTTACCCAGCTGCTTAGCCAAGGCTTTTATATCTTGCAGAGTAGTGAGAGCCGCAGATAACAGACATAAATAGGGCGCCAATTGGCGCCCTATTTATGGTTATAACAATTACAAGCTTGGGTAATTTGCCCCGCTATTTGTTAACCCCACAATTTGTCGTCATTGTGCATGTGATACAAACTCTCAGCACGTGAGACCAACAGATTGGCAAACTCACGTTGAGTTTTATCTTGGGTTAAACCAGATTGATGTAGATTTTCAGCCTTTAGCTGCCACATCATTGAAAAGTGACGCAGTGCATCACGGGCTGTTGCCGCCACTTTTACATCAACATAATCTGACGGTAAATCACCAGACATTACCCAGAATGTTTGTTTCTTAGGCTGCTTAGCATCCATTTTCCATACAGCTAAGTATGGCGCTAGGTAACGGCTTTCTTCGGTATGAACTTTTGTTGGGATCACGCCTTTCTCGGCTAAAAACTTATTCGCCTTTTGAAAATGTTCACGCACCCATTGTGCTCTTAACGCTTCCTGCTCTTGAATTTGCTCTGGAGTCAGTTCTACTGCTTCTTCACTCATAATACTTCCTATCTTATTGTTATACTTTACAAATCTCGCTGAGCACGATATTCAAAAATTCCTCAATAATGAGGCTACCAACCAAGAAATAACAATCGGAGTTTTGCGGCTAACTTAGTCAAAATTGAATGGAATTCATCAACTTCTTTACGTTTACGTAAAGTGGCAAGCAAAATTGCCACGTAGATCACAAAAATAACCCTGTCAAACTTTGTTGAGATTATTCCTAGATGCTATCTTGCTGCAATAAATATAACAAGTAGGTGTTAGCCTCACGCTAACAAATTTTTATCGCAAGCGGAGAATGCACGTGACGGTATTTAATCATGTCTCGTTCGATGAACACGAAAATGTGGTGTTCTGCCATGACAAACAAAGCGGCCTAAAAGCCATTATTGCAGTTCATAATACCAACCTAGGCCCAGCAGTTGGCGGCTGTCGTATGTGGAATTACGACTCGGATGACGAAGCACTCAATGATGTTCTGCGCTTATCTCGTGGCATGACTTACAAAAATGCCCTCGCTGGCCTAGAAATGGGTGGCGGCAAAGCAGTTATTCTTGCCGATCCGAAAACCCAAGAACGTGAAGCTTTATTCCTTGCATTTGGTCGCTTCATCAACAAATTAGGTGGCAGTTACTACTCTGCTGAAGATGTTGGTGTATCTACCGCTGATATTATGATCGCTAACCGCGAAACTGAATTCGTCGCAGGCCTTGAGGGAAAATCAGGCGACCCATCACCATTCACGGCGCTTGGTACATATCTAGGCATTAAAGCAGCGGTTAAGCATCAAAAAGGCCTAGATAGCCTAGAAGGTCTAACGATTTCTGTACAAGGCGTGGGTCACGTAGGTTACTACTTATGTAAGCACCTACATGAAGAAGGCGCCAAGCTTATCGTTACTGATATTCACCAGGAGTCGCTAGATAAAGTAGCAACTGAGTTCGGCGCAACCGTGGTAGCGCCTAACGATATCTATCATCAAGACGTCGATGTTTACGCGCCTTGTGCCCTTGGTGCAACTATCAACGACACCACAATCCCAATGCTAAAAGCATCTATTGTTGCCGGTTGTGCCAACAACCAGCTAGCTGAGCCTCGTCACGGTGAAAAGCTAAAAGAACTTGGCATTCTATACGCACCAGATTATGTGATTAACGCTGGTGGTATTATCAATGTTTCGTTTGAGAATAACTATGACGAAGCGGCTTCGACTGCCAAGGTAGAGCAAATTTACAATACGCTAATCAAGATTTTTGCCGCCGCAGATGAGCAAAATCGCACTACGGCTGACGTTGCTGATGAAATGGCAAAAGCCATCATTGATTCGGCAAAGCGTTAGTTCTGCAAAGAGCTGATTCTGCGAAAAAGCTAGCTGTACACATACTTATAAGGAGACCTCAGGGTCTCCTTTTTTATAATACCAATTGGGATAAATAAGTGGTCAGAGATTACGCAGGAAAAATCGCTTAGAACAAGGCGGAAATTGAAGCTAGCTAGTTGCTCTACCTACAAAATTTCTAACGAAGTTATAAGCCTTTTTTACCAATAAGATGTAACCAGTAAGAATGATCACGTTTTTGTGCTAATTGGTATAATCTACAGTTTAATAAAAATGCAACAAGGGTTTCATGTAGCTGTCAATTTTGCTTTTTATTCTTGGTGAAACTTTGCCACAGAATGGATTGGCTATGCACAGCATGAATCAAGTCAAGCGTCAGCACAATTCTCAGCACCAAAGCATTTCACAACCCAACAGCATTTCACAGAAAGAACAAACGAGCGTATCTCACCTGCCCTCTCCTTTTCAATCAACGAGTTCTTGCAAGTCCAATCAATATCATGCGCTTTGGATATCTGACGTGCATTTAGGCACGCCAGATTGTAAGGCCGAGTTCTTATTGCAACTGCTTGAACAAGCTCAGTGTGATTACCTGTATTTAGTCGGCGATATTGTTGATATTTGGGCATTAAAGCGCCGTGTATATTGGCCTGAACCACACCAGCGTGTACTACAAAAAATCATGCAGATTGCTGCAGATACTGACACGCAAGTGTTCTACATACCGGGCAACCATGATGAAGCTTTTAAAGCATACTCTGACAGTTACTTTAGAGGCATCACGATTAAACAAGAGCACATGCATGTATCTAAGCAAGGTAAACGTTGCCTGCTGATCCATGGCGACCAATTCGATTCCGAGGTCGGAATTCACCCTTTCTATGCCAAGCTTGGTGACCGTTTATATGACGTGTTGTTGTGGCTTAACCGTGGCCTACACAAGGCAAGAAGCTTGTTTGGTTATTCCTATTGGTCATTAGCTGGCTATGTCAAACAGCGCGTCTCAAAAGCACAAGCTGCAATCAATCAGTTCAAGACGGCAGCTTTGGCTTATGGACGTAAACAAGGCGCTGATCTTGTGGTGTGTGGCCACATTCATCAGCCTGAACTTTCACACAATTTAATTAATGACCGCGCCATCATCTACGCCAACGACGGCGACTGGGTTGAGAACTGCACTGTTATAGCTGAATGCCCTAGCGGAGATTTCCATTTACTCAAATGGGAAGAGAAGCTCTCAGGGCTTAAACCGTTAAGCAGCATCATGTTTTCAATCTCACAATCTAATGAAATAGAACCAACTAAGCCACAACAAGGTGATCGACATGTTGCTTAATAACGAGCAAGAAAACAACAATAACAATGCACTTCTCAATGTAGAGCAAATCGTCAAACAAAGCTTTCCACGCATCGAAGCTTCACCTTGGCTAGCAAAACCAACCAAAGCCATGCTTAAGTATTTACTCCACGAAGAGCAATGCAACACCTTTGCTGAGCAATTTGCTCATTTGCAAGGCGTCGACTTTGTTGAGCAAGTGCTAGCGACGTTTAATGTTAGCTATACAGTGCCTGACAAAGAGGTGGAAAACATCCCTTCAGAAGGTAGAGTTGTCATCTATGCCAATCACCCAATAGGGTCGATGGATGCGTTAGTGTTAATTAAGCTAATCAGCCAATTTCGCCCTGATATTAAGGTTGTTGCCAATGAACTGCTCATGGCAATTAAGCCCTTACACTCCATTTTATTACCAGTACGAAACATGACTGGCGGCACGCCAAAACAACACCTAAATGAAATTCATCAGCATTTAAACAATGAAGGTGCAGTATTAATTTTTCCTGCAGGTGAAGTATCGCGTCTGCGTCCACACGGTGTCACGGACTTAAAATGGCATACTGGATTTTTACGAATTGCAAGGAGCTGTGATGCTCCCCTGCTACCTATCTATGTCAACGCCAAGAACTCAGCGGCCTTTTACAGCACTTCGATGATCTACAAGCCATTAGCCAGCCTGCTATTGGTAAAAGAGATGTTTAAGCAAACAAATAAAACACTACCGGTAAAAATCGGTGAGCTTATCGCGAAAGAAGTGGTCAGCCAAAAAGACTTTCCAATTAAAACCCAGGTCAAGTTACTTAAAAATCACCTCTATCGTGTGGGTAAAGGTCGCGACCCTATTTTTAATACCCAAAAAGCCATCGCGCACCCGGAGTCAAAACAGGCTATTCAGCACGCACTTAAGCAATGTGAGCATTTAGGAGAAACACCCGATAACAAGCAAATCTACTTATATCGCCACGAACAGAGTAGTCCAATAATGCGCGAAATTGGCAGGCTTAGAGAAGTCGCCTTTCGCGCTGTAGGTGAAGGAACGGGCAAAAAGCGTGATATCGACCGATATGACAGCCACTATCTGCACTTGGTTTTGTGGGATAAAGACGACTTAGAAATTGTTGGTGCATACCGCTTTGCATGTGCAAAAAGTAGCGTCGATAATTCGAGTTTAGGGCTTTATAGCCAAACGCTATTTAAGTACTCATCAAGCTTTGAGCCATACTTCGAGCGAGGACTAGAGCTTGGCCGAAGCTTTGTGCAACCTAAATACTGGGGACGTCGCTCATTAGAATACTTATGGCTAGGCATAGGTGCTTTTTTAACTAAAAACCCGCAATATCGCTATCTGTTTGGACCTGTATCTCTTAGTGCAAGCTACCCTCAACACGCTAAAGAGCTAATGACTTACTTCTATCAAAGTCAATTTGCCGATACTCAAGGGCTAGCTCACTCATTCAAGCCTTACCAATTACCTCAAGTAAAACAGCGAGAACTAGCGCAAGTTTTTTGCGGCGCTAACTATAGCGAAAACTTTAAAATTTTAAAAAGGACACTTGCCAATATGGGCGTATCAGTACCCACGCTATTCAAGCAATATGCAGAGCTATGTGACAATGATGGAGTTAAGTTTATCGACTTTGGCACAGATCCCGATTTTGGTGACTGCATCGACGGCTTGGTCCTTGTTGATGTAAACCAGCTTAAGCCCAACAAACGTCAGAAGTATTTATGCCCGACACAATAAGCGAATAAACATTGTCAAAGTACTAGTCGCCGTCCTATGCTTAACTGTATGATTATCAAACAAGTTATATTATGCGGTTTAGCATAGGTGAAACCATATGACCCTAAATGCAGAGCAAATTTCAACCCTAGCAGCTAAAAGTGCCAATTCGGCGTTAGTAAAAGATATCATGACAACGCGCATTGTCACCGTTGACCTTGATGATCGCCTGCATGTCATTCGCACCATCTTCGAGAACGTTAGCTTTAATCACTTGCTTGTATTAGAAGATAACAAACTTGTTGGTTTATTATCTTATCGTGATTATCTCGCAGCCCTTAGTCCGCGTATTGGTACAGCGGCGGAGTTTGCCAGAGACACGCGTACACTGGAACAGCGCGTACATCAGGTGATGAGCCACAACCCAATCACGATATCTCCCAATACAAGTATCAAAACAGCCACTGAAGTATTGCTGGAGCACAAGATTGGCAGCTTACCTGTTGTCGAGGACGACAAGGTAATTGGTATTATCACCTGGAAAGATCTGTTAAGCGTGTACCTTGTGATTAATGCGTAAAACTATACTGCCTGTGTATAGCGCTTAAGCGAGCTAGCAACGCTTTAATACAATTTCCGCGCGTATTCAAGTAACCTTTTGCAGTTAGCTAAATTAGCACCAGTTTTTTGTATTACCTCAACAGCTTTAAGCTTGGCGAGAAACAAGCACCTTCCTTTTCCTGAACCAAGCACGTCAAAAAGCAAACCCAATCAACTCGATGCGTCATCTATTTTTACCAAGGTCAAAAACAGAGAAAATCAAGACAGCACGTAGAAAAAATAAATTTTGTTTAGCAGCAACAAGATAGCAATCTATGACATTTTATTGCTTGAATTCCAGCTGATATCTACCAAGCTTTGACTATTGAATTTGCTCGTTGCATGCCATGACAAACATGGCATTAGTTGACAAGGTGGGATTTATGGTGACGTTTAATTATCAGTTTAATCAACAAGATATCTTGCTAAAAGTCAGCAACTGGTGTGGACTAGAAAGTGTATTTGTGAATGGTAAGTTAGTATCACGCAAATTTAATTTTGGCGTCAACAGTACCCACAAGATCAAACTCAGCAATGGCAGTTCATGTAAACTTCAACTGTTATTGGATGGTCAATCGGATTTATTAAGTTGCCGCGTTTATAAACAAGATGAATTGATGGCAACACTTAAACAGGGCAAACAGCATTTTATCGACAGTAAGCGCCTTATGGAGGCAGCAACACTAGCAACGGCTATTGGAGTTTGTATATTGTGGTTAAACTTTTAACTGAGTATTTAATAACCGATACACTAACACCGAATCTCAGTACAGGATGTGAATTTTCAATATGAGCTGAACTAACACCTTAGCTCAGCTCTTTAAAGAATAACGAAGATTAGTTTTCCATGACAATGTCTTGGACGAGTACAATCATAAACTTCATCATCCCACTTTCTTTTCAATTAAAGTAGGTCGATGATATTCAATGAACAAATAAATACTGTGTTCCCCAAGTTCGGTAGCTAACGCCTGCTTTGTTGGGGCGATTACTTTTACCGTATTTGTCATGTCCAATTCAACTAAGCTGGTTACGATCGAGACAAGGTGTAATCTAAGCGAGTACGTGTTGTCGCACTTACCGCTTTACCATTTTCAAACTTTGGAGCGTAGCGCCATTGCTTTACCGCTTTAATCGCTTCTTTCTCAAACTTCGAACCACCGTGGGAGTCTTCAATTGTAATATCCCTGACAAAGCCATTTTCATCAATAACCAGCTCCATTTGTACCCATCCTTCTTTACTCCTCTGTGCGTAACTCAGAGGGTAATCAGGATGGACTCTGTGTAATGGCAACTGATCTTGATTCATATCCCAAGGTTGCATAGCCCCGATAGCTAAACAGTGTTGGGTTGCAACTTCTCTTTTACCGAGTTGTTCATATACCGACACTAATTGCGCGTGAGAAGCTAACTCGTATGGATGTGTATATCCCAACCCTTTAACCGATTTAATCACTACATCAAAGTGCTCAGCAGCATCTTTCAAGTCACCATGCGCTTGTTTAACTTTGGCCGCTAAAAATGTTGCTTCAATTCTAGCTTCAGCATTTTCAGGGACATGCTGCTCGTAAATAACCAACGCTTTAGACGGATACCTTGATACAGAACGTGAGTAATAGCGAGTGTTAACCAAGCTATTGAACGCTGCCATTAATACGTTCGCATGAAGCACCGGATTACCTGCATCCTCCGTTATATCAAGAGCTTCATCAAATAGCACTTTAGCAAGTTTACTATCCTTAGTGGCTTCGCCGAGTGCTAACAAGGGATCGATAAGCTCTATCGCATCGTCTTTGTGAACATGTCGATATATAGCCAATGATTGTTCGAATAGAGGCTCTACTTGGTCAATGTCCTGCTGTTCAGAAATCAGCAAATTTGCGAGGTTCATCTTTAAGTAGGCTAGCGTGATGTCCATTTCATTTAGTGAACTCAGACCAATCTCGTGGGCTTGGCGAGCTAAAACTAGCGCTTGGGTGGCGTCCTTATCAACGACAGCTTGTTGGTACAGCCCATATACCTCACTTAAACTAGGGCTACTAGGTAGGTCATTGGATTCAGCAAAAGCAAATGTGCTTAACGCAGAAGTCATCGATAAGGCGAGTAAGAGTTTATAAGGCATTAATATTCCCTATTTTTTATAATCTTCCGTGAATTGATGACACTATCAAATCACTGCTTTACAAGCAATCATCATATTGGCTCTGATACATTTACGCTTAAGTAAACAAATATCCCGCACAAACTTGCAATACAGCAAAATAATAACTTGCACTTCACTTCCTGCCTAGCAAACTCCAACATAAAATGTTTTTGATTTGCATCAAATAAATAACAAATACCCACCACCTCCTGTTGCAATAAAGTTAACAGCTGGCAAACTTAAATTAACCTTAAAATTTGCCTAGCAGGAGAATGCATGCCCGCAATAATGAAGCTATTCAGCGCATTATTTTCAAGCTTTAAAGATCTTGTTCCTATCATCCTCGTTGTCGGCTTTTTTGAAGTATTTGTGCTGCAACAAGCTCCCGACCATTTAGGTAGTATTCTGATTGGCCTAGTATTTATCGTACTCGGTTTAACGTTTTTTGTATTTGGCTTAGAAATGGGGCTATTCCCTATCGGCGAGTCACTTGCCCATGCACTTGCACAAAAAGGTAGCTTGTTCTGGCTAGTCATTTTCTCATTCTCGTTAGGCTTTGGTACTACGCTGGCTGAGCCTGCATTAACCGCGGTCGCTAATGAAGCGGCTGAGGTTGCCGCAGAATCAGGCGCTATCGGCTCAACTGAGCAAGCCATGGATGATTACGCAATGGGGCTTAGGTTTACCGTTGCTTTGTCTGTTGGGTTGGCGATTTTGCTTGGTGTTATTCGCATTATCAAAGGTTGGCCTATCCATTATCTGATTATTGGAGGCTACATTTTGGTAATGGTGCTGACAAGCTTTGCGCCAGCCAATATTATTGGTATCGCTTATGACTCTGGCGGCGTCACCACCTCAACCATTACTGTGCCTCTGGTCACCGCGCTGGGTGTCGGTCTAGCCACCGTCATTAAAGGGCGTAACCCCATGTTGGATGGTTTTGGTTTGATCGCTTTTGCCAGCCTAAGTCCGATGATATTCGTGCTGATTTACGGCATGGTCTTTTTAAGCTAGTAAGGAGCAGCTAATGATTGAACAATTATTTGAAACCTTACTGTTGACTGCTCGCGACGTTATTCCAATTGCGGTTATCTTATTTGGATTTCAGCTTGGGGTATTAAAGCGCCGTATTACCAATGTCAAAACCGTTATTCTCGGGTTTATCTACGTGATTATTGGACTGACATTCTTCTTAGTGGGTTTAGAAATGGCGCTATTCCCTATTGGTGAGTCGATGGCAGATCAGCTAACTAGCCCGAGTTTTTTACACCCTGATGGCAGCGGCGGCCCTTATATTTGGCAAGATTACATGTGGGTATATATCTTCGCTGCGGCCATTGGCTTTAGTACCACAATCGCTGAGCCCTCATTGATTGCGGTTGCGATTAAGGCTAATGAAGTATCCGGTGGAACCATTGGCATTCAGGGACTTAGGATCTCTGTGGCGATTGGTGTGGCTATGGGGATTTCGCTTGGCTGCTTTCGCATCGTGGTGGGCGACCCAATTCATTACTACATTATGGCGGGTTACGTCATCGTAGTGATCCAAACGTTTTTCGCACCCAAAATGATTATTCCCCTCGCCTATGATAGCGGCGGCGTAACCACCTCTACGGTCACAGTACCACTTGTAGCAGCATTAGGATTAGGACTTGCTACCAATGTTGAGGGTCGTAACCCGCTAATTGATGGCTTTGGATTAATCGCATTTGCCAGTTTATTTCCAATGATCACAGTAATGGGCTACGCCCAGTTGGTCGAATTTATTAATAAAGACAAGTCTGCTAAGGAGCAACAAGATGCGCTTTAAACTCATTATCGCGTTCGTTGACGACGATTGCACAGATAAAGTGATGGATGCCGCGAGAGAAGCCGGAGCGACCGGCGCTACGGTCATCAACCATGCCCGTGGTGAGGGTATCAAGAAACGTAAAACCTTTATGGGTCTGGGCTTAGACATCCAACGAGATGTGATTTTATTTCTCGTTGAAGAGCACATGAGCCGCCACATTCTTGAAACCATATCTACCGTTGGTGAGTTCGACACTAATTCAGGTAAAGGTATTGCTATTCAACTAGACGTTGAGGACGCGGTCGGCGTCGCCCATCAGGTAGAAGAACTCAGCAAAGAGATAGAGGACCAAATATGAATACTCGTAAGCCAGTATTTAACAAAGATGTACTCAATAATAATTTCGCTTATGTCGATGGCATGCGCACTGTGGCAGAGGCAATTAATGTTGCTACCACTAATCAAGTCAATATCTTAATCGTTGAAAAGCGCCACGATCACGACGAATATGGCATGGTGTTACTGTCGGACATTGCCCGTAAGGTACTTGCCGTTGATAAGTCGCCTGAGCGGACCAACATCTATGAAATTATGAATAAACCAGTGTTCTCTGTCCCTGCAGAAATGGATGTAAGATACACAGCCCGTTTGTTTGAGCGCTTTGACATTAATAAAGCGCCAGTTATCGAGAATGGTAAGATTTTAGGCTTTGTTTCTTATGACGATATTGTATTGAAAGGCATGTGTTCTCAAAAGTAATTTGTCGTCAGTACCTAAGCTAACTAATAAGCTTATCTATTCAATCGTATGCGGCCACTGGCCGCGTTTTTTCTTCAAAGACTGCTATGGTCTACATACAACACCACCGCATACGTCAAACAACCCCATGCTAATGCAATAGCGCGATTAAACTGCTACATTAAGCAGATATTAACAATTTATTATCAATTCGCTTATGCCGTTAGCTCCTCTTATAAACCTTGGCACTCAAGGACAAGCTTTTTCATCAGCCAACCGCATTAAAACCACCAACATTATTGCGCTGATCACCACTGGGATTTCCTTTGGTTACACGCTGTTTTTCCTTTTTGCAATTAACAACCTACAAGTCGGGCTAATAAACTTCGGCTTCACCTGTGCGTATTTTGCAACTTTAGCTTTCAGCCTGTTGCAGCAAGCCAAACTAGCTAAAATTTGGTTTTTTGGCGTACTGATGGCGCATCTTTTAGTTTGTACCTTTGTTTACATGACGAAAGACAGCGGTTTCCATCTGTATTTCTTTTTAGTGCCCACAGGAGTGTTTTTACTCTTTGAACTCAATGAACGCGCTGAAAAACTGTTGCTTAGCGTTATAGCGGTCATTCTGTTTTTGTATTGCGAAAACACCACGAATGCTGACCCACTACTGCTGCTAACTGAAACAACAAATCATATGCTGTATCAATCAGTCATTTTGGTAAATATGATTGAGGTAATTTTTGTGCTCAACTACTTTGCCAAGCAAATTGACTCAAATGAGAAACAACTCGTTCTTCAAGCCTCTACAGATTCGCTCACGCAATTGATGAACCGCCACCAATTTTTTATCACGGGCAACCACTTATTTGCACAGTACCAAGCGTCGAATAAGCCGTTTTCATTGGTGCTATTGGACATTGACCACTTCAAAAAGATTAATGATAAATACGGTCACATCAATGGTGATAAATGTTTGAAAGCCGTTAGCCAAACCTTAATCGAAAATAGCCCTGCAGATGCCAGCGTTGCACGTATTGGCGGCGAGGAATTTGTGGTATTAATGCCAAATACTACATTTGAACTTTGTCGTACTAAAGCCGAGAAACTGCGCAAAGCGATAGCTGATACCAAGATTAACCTTGGTGTCTTAACTCCGGGGGCTCAAGCTGAGGGCGAGCAAACAGAATTAATCTGCACAGCCAGTTTTGGGTTCATTAATGCTCACGACAAACATACAGAATTTAAAGACTTATTGATCCAAGCAGACAAAGCGCTGTACAGAGCAAAGGAAAACGGTCGTAACCGCGTAGAAAGTTATTTAGATCACGTTGCATAAAGCTTGTGGTAAATGATGCTCAAAGAATTTTGAACGCTTTATTTGCGAGAGTAGTAAAACAGGTAGAGATGATTTTTAACTAAACTGGTAACGGTCACAAACTACTCTACAGTTATTCCGCTTGCTTAAACCCGTTTATCTTATTAAGCAGTGCAATCAATGTAGCTTGTTCTTGCTCATCTAACGCCGCTAGGAATTGTTCATTGACCCATTCGGCCTCTTGCACTAGATCTTGCTCTAGCGCTTTGGCATCGTCAGTTAAATAAATTTGAAATGCGCGGCGATTATCCGCTTCTTGATGGCGAGTGATTAAGCCTTGAACTTGTAATTGGTCAAGCAGCCGCGTCATAGTGTAATTGGCAACGTCACAACGCTTTGACAGCTCAGTTTGCGTCTGGCCTTGCTTCTCCCACAAAGCAAACAGCACCGGCCAAAGCTTAATATCGAGTTGATAACGCTTTAACCTATCATCTAACTCCTGCTGAAGAGAGATGTTCAAGTGGGAAACTAAATAGCTCAGGCTTTCATAACGCTTCATCACCACCTCCTCATGACTTCTGGTTAGAGTGAAACTTGTACGCGCGTTAATATAAGTCTATACGAAAACCACACTAAATTTAGTCGATAGATAAAATTTCATTAATGTAGCGATAGTAACTCGCGCGATTAAACTGAATAGATAACCCTCTTTCTGCGTTGGCAACAATAGCATCATCTGTCACAGTAATATCTTGAGGCTTAACCGTGAATTGGGTATCTAAGTTAGTGGTAAGTGTAAATAAACCTTTGTCATTGACCGATGAGTCAAAATCGACGGCAAGCAGCGGATAAGCTTGCACCTCAACTCTGACTTTCTCAACTGGCGTAATTAAGTAAAACTCACCTTGCTCACAGCAAAGAATTTGACTGAACATACGGGCAAACTTGTTCGGCAGTGGTTCATTGCGATAAAGCCAGTCACCGTTCGCCTGAATAGTAAACAGCACTTCATCACTACATAAAGCCACTTTAGTCAGTGAGTTAAGCTGCTCACCTACATCATGCTGATTATCAGTCCTTTGATCGAACTTGTCATTTGAGCCTTGAGTCATTTGAACCCTTAGTCTTGAGTCACTAGCTCTAGTATGGCTTCAATTGGATGTTTAGGCTTAAATCCATCAAAGCGCTTAACCTGGCTGCGGCATGAGTAACCAGACACTAATATCTGTCCTTTATCTGCCTGCTGCTTAATTTGCTCCTTCCACGACATTTCGTACAAGGCTTTAGAGCGTTCAAGGTTATCAACTTCATGGCCGTAAGTCCCTGCCATACCGCAACAACCTAGGTTCACGGTTTCAAGCTGAGCACCAAAGTGTTTGAAAATAGCTTGCCACTCTTTTGCGGTATTAGGTTTAGCCGTTGACTCAGTGCAGTGGCTATACCAAGTAAAGTGCAGTTTAGACTCGCTTTCTTCACTGGATAGTTCACTTGGCGAACCATTTTCTAGCTGCTTTGCCACCACATCGACAAGCCACTCGTTTGGCAGTAACACTTCAAAATCACCGCGTTTGTCACCCAGTATTTGCTGATATTCGTCGCGATAACACAGCACTAAAGCAGGATCTAACCCCACCATCGGCATACCAAGTTGGTGTACTTGATTTAAAAAGTCAGCACTGTCTTTTGCCATCTTGGCAAACTTAGCCAAAAAGCCTTTAATGTGCGCTGGTTTGCCATTTGGCTTATATGGCAGTAAAACGGGTTTTAACCCAAGCTTTTCAACTAATTGAATAAAACGGTACACTAACCCTGCATCATAAAAACTATTAAATGGGTCTTGAACAACAAGCACGTGCTGCGCTCTTTGCTCTTCAGTTAGTGCTTGCAAGTCCTCTAAATCATAACCACGGCTAGCATGACCATCTAAGCGCTGTTTTAGGGTCGGCACTGACAGTAATGGCGAGTCTACGTAACCAATGGACTTTTTAATCAGCCATTTGCTTAAGCTATTTTGCGATGCAAAGTTAGTGATTTTTGGCATTGCAGCCATGAGTGGTAATGAGTCTTCAATGCCGCCAACTAAATAGTCTTTTGCCGGGCGCATATATCGCTTGTAGTAAATATCAAAGAACTGCGCCCTAAATTTAGGTACATCCACCTTTACCGGGCACTGACTCGAACAAGCCTTACATGCCAAACACCCCTTGAGCGATTCCATCACTTCATGAGAGTAATCATAATCTCGGTCACTGCGCAGACTGTTTTGAATCCGCTGCATCATGCCGAGCGGCTTAGATTTGGCAAGTTCTAGTACATCAACGCCTTCGGCTTCAAGCAAACGTAGCCACTCGCGCATCAGCCCTGCTCGCCCTTTCGGTGAGTGAATACGATCGCCTGTTGCCTTAAATGATGGGCACATTGGTGAGTAATGACTGTAGTTAAAACAAAGCCCGTTACCATTGCAGTTCATCACATCAGGATAAGCTTCGCGCACATTTACCGGTATTTGTCTGTCAAAAGTGCCGCGTTTGACGCTATCAACATTAAATTGCATCGGGCCAAAACCCGGCGGCGACACTAACTTACCGGGATTTAAGCGATTATCAGGGTCGAACCAGCCTTTAATTTGTTCAAGCAAGGCAAATAGCTCATCGCCAAACACATCTGGCCCATACTCACCACGCACGCCTTTGCCGTGTTCGCCCCACATCAACCCGCCATATTTAAGCGTGAGCGCGGCAACCTCATCTGAGATGGTCTTTAACAGCCTTTCATCTTGTGGATCGCACATATCCAGCGCAGGCCTTACATGCAACACACCAGCATCTACGTGACCGAACATGCCATATTGTAAGTTGTGAGAATCTAGTAATGCGCGAAACTCCATGATGAAGTCAGCAAGGTTCTCAGGCGGTACTGCGGTATCTTCCGCAAACGCTAATGGTTTGCGGCGACCTTTTACTGCACCAAGTAAACCAACCGCTTTTTTACGCATGGCGTAAATTTGAGTAATGCTAGATTTATCTTTGGTTATTTGAAAGCCAACCAGGCCATATTGCTGATTTTCAAGTTGCTTCGACAAGGTAGTTTCTAGCGCTGCGAGTCTCGCCTCAACATCTTGCTCGTCACCAGCAAACTCGACCATGTTAAGACCTTCAATCGTCTTATTAGGTACATCGCTGATCAGCTCTGATACTGAATGCCAAATGATATCTTCTCGGGCAAGGTTAAGTACTTTGGAGTCGATAGTCTCAACCACGGTTGCTTTAGCAGCAACCAATGACGGCGCATGACGCAATGCTGACTCAAACGAGTCGTACTTAATGTTAACCATCACCCTTTGTTTCGGCAGCGGCGTAAGGTTTAGCTTAGCTTCGGTAATAACGGCTAATGTGCCTTCACTGCCAGTTAAAATACGGGATAAATCAAACTGAGATAGCTCATCATTCCACACATGTTTTAAATCATAACCAGTGAGAAAGCGGTTTAAATCAGGAAACTGAGATAAGATTTGCCCGCGTTTATCCTCACAAGCATCCGCCACTTGTTTGGTAAGCTGATCAACGAGGTTTTGCGGTTCTGAGCGAATATCAGCCTTGGCAACGGGCTCAGTCGATAATACCGAGCCATCAACTAGTACACTGGTTAGCCCGAGAACATGATCAGAGGTTTTACCATAAACTAATGACCCCGCTCCTGATGCATCAGTGTTGATCATACCGCCAACAGTTGCGCGATTTGACGTTGATAGATCAGGGCTAAAAAAGAAGCCATGTGGACGCAGCGCATCATTCAGCGCATCTTTCACCACGCCAGTTTGTACCCTTGCCCACCCTTCTTTCGCGTTAACCTCAAGCACCTTATTCATGTAGCGTGATACATCAACAATCAGTCCATGTGTCAGAGACTGACCATTGGTACCTGTTCCGCCGCCACGGGCACTAAATGTTACCTGCTTAAAACGCTCAGTTGCCGCTAGGCTCAGTAACAGCTCAATGTCTTGTTGATGAGCTGGGTAAATCACCGCCTGAGGCAAAAATTGATAAACTGAGTTGTCCGTCGCTTGCACCATACGGGCGCTATAGCGTGAGTCGATATCGCCCTCAAAGGCACTTTGGGCTAACTCATCGAGAAACGATAAGTAGACAGGTTCTAAGGTTTGCTGGTGTGATAGTAGAGGTAACATGGCGCACTGTTGTTATCGATTTATGACAGCCATTATAAACAAAAAAAAGCCGCTAAAAAGCGGCTTTTTAATAACTTGATCAAATTGCGTTATCGCGATTGTGTGACTCGCTGAGCAATTTTATCAGCGCAACTTTATTAAGCTTCGTTTTACAAACTTAGCTTATGCGTGCTCTTCAGCTAGGTATAACCAAGTATCAATTACTGTATCTGGGTTAAGTGATACTGTGTCGATACCTTGCTCTACTAACCATGCTGCAAAGTCAGCGTGATCCGATGGACCTTGACCACAAATACCAACGTAAGCACCTTTAGCTTTAGCAGCTTTAATTGCCATAGATAGCAATGCTTTAACCGCTTCGTTACGCTCATCAAACAGGTGGCTGATGATACCTGAATCACGGTCAAGACCGAGTGTTAGCTGAGTTAAGTCGTTTGAGCCGATAGAGAAACCATCGAAGTACTCAAGGAACTGCTCTGCAAGCAGTGCATTTGAAGGTAGCTCACACATCATAATCACGCGTAAACCGTCTTTACCACGCTCTAAACCTTGCTCTTTAAGTAGCTCGATTACTTGACGCGCTTCATCAAGCGTACGCACAAATGGGATCATAATTTCAACATTCTTCAGACCCATCTCGTTACGCACACGCTTGATTGCTTCACACTCTAGTGCGAAACAGTCGCGGAACGACTCAGAGATATAACGGCTAGCACCACGGAAACCAAGCATTGGGTTTTCTTCTTCCGGCTCATAGTGCTCACCACCAACTAGGTTAGCGTACTCGTTAGACTTAAAGTCTGACATACGTACGATAACTTTCTTCGGATAGAATGCGCTACCGATAGAGGCGATACCTTCAACTAGGCGCTCAACATAGTATTCAACTGGTGATGCATAACCTGCGATCATATCGTTGATTTCTTGTTGTAGCTCAGCGCTTTGCTCGTTGAACTCAAGCAATGCTTTCGGGTGAATACCGATCATGCGGTTAATGATGAACTCAAGGCGAGCAAGACCCACACCTTCGTTTGGCAGACGAGCAAAGTCAAATGCACGGTCAGGGTTACCTACATTCATCATGATCTTCATTGGTAGATCTGGCAGTGCGTCAACGCGGTTAGTAACCACATCAAACTCTTGCTTACCGTCATAGATGAAACCAGTGTCACCTTCTGCACAAGATACAGTCACAACTTGACCGCTCTTAATTTGGTCTGTGACATCGCCACAACCCACAACAGCTGGAACACCTAGCTCACGAGCGATAATCGCCGCGTGACAAGTACGGCCGCCACGATTAGTAACAATCGCGCTAGCGCGCTTCATGATTGGCTCCCAGTCTGGGTCAGTCATGTCAGTAACAAGTACGTCACCTGGCTGGATTTGGTCCATATCATCAATTGAAGCTAGAACTTTCGCTACGCCGCTACCAATCTTATGACCGATTGCGCGACCTTCGCTTACTACTTCACCTTTAGTTTTCAGGTGGTAGCGTTCAATTAGCTGCACATCTTCACGGCTACGAACAGTCTCTGGACGTGCTTGAACGATGTAAAGCTTGCCATCATTACCGTCTTTAGCCCACTCGATGTCCATTGGACGACCGTAGTGCTTCTCGATGATACAAGCTTGCTTAGCTAGCTCTTGAACTTCTTCGTCATTGATAGAGAATTCGCGGCGCATTTCTGGCGCAACGTCTTCAATCTTAACTTGCTTACCATGTGACTCATCATCTGAGTACACCATTTGGATTAACTTGCTGCCGATATTACGGCGCACAACGGCTTTGTGCCCTTGCGCTAAAATTGGTTTGTGTACGTAGAACTCATCTGGGTTCACCGCACCTTGTACAACCATCTCACCTAGACCAAATGATGAAGTAATAAATACTACGTCATTGTTGCCAGACTCAGTGTCCATGGTGAACATTACACCAGATGATGCTTTATCAGAGCGCACCATGCGCTGGATACCTGCTGATAACGCTACACCTTGGTGCTCATAACCTTGGTGAACACGGTAAGAGATTGCTCGATCGTTAAATAACGATGCAAATACATGCTTAATCGCAAGTAATACAGCATCGTAACCTTTCACGTTTAGGAAAGTTTCTTGTTGACCGGCGAAAGACGCGTCAGGCATGTCTTCTGCAGTTGCTGATGAGCGAACGGCAAACGATGCATCTTGAGTCTCGCTTGATAGCTTGTCATAAGCTTCGCGGATGGCTGCTTCTAGTTCTGGTTGGAACGGGGTTTCGATAACCCATTGTCTGATCTGTGCACCAACTTTCGCTAATTCATTTACGTCGTCTACATCCAATGTTTCTAGAATGTCGAAAATCTTCTGGTTAACACCACTTTGTTCAAGAAACTCGTTAAACGCATGTGATGTTGTAGCAAACCCGCCAGGTACTTGAACACCAGCATTGGCAAGGTTACTGATCATTTCACCAAGAGAAGCGTTCTTACCGCCTACCTTGTTAACATCACCCATACCTAATTCTTGATACCAGAGTATGTATTGCTGCACAGTTATCTCTCCGCAAGTTTAATTTCAATGGCCACTTCACACGAGGGCAGCGGCATTCTACACTGCCACTCAGCAAGCGTAAATGTATAATTTTATTTGTAATTTTATTACTACAAGAGACCGAAATGACACCAAAAGTATTTTATATTTCCGACGGAACCGCAATCACTGCAGAAGTTTTTGGCCATGCAGTTCTGTCACAGTTTCCAGTTGAATTTGAAGCACTTACGATTCCATTTGTCGACAGCACAACCAAAGCAGAAAAAGTAAAACAGCAAATCAACGATTGTTTTTTTACAACAGAGGTTAGACCGATTGTGTTCCATTCCATCGTCAATCAGGAAATTCGCGACATTATTTTCGCCAGCGAAGCCCTTGATTACGATTTTTTGAACACCTTTGTTTCGCCACTCGAACAACAACTCGGTATAAAAGCTGAACCTGTGATCAACCGCACACACGGTAAAGCCAATCAATCTTACGAAAACCGTATCGACGCCATTAATTACACCTTAGATAATGATGATGGCCAAACCATGAAGAACATGGATAAAGCTGACATCATTTTACTTGGCGTATCCCGCTGCGGTAAAACTCCTTCAAGTCTGTACCTATCTATGCAGTTTGGTATTAAAGCAGCGAATTATCCATTTACAGAAGACGATATGGACAATTTAAAGCTACCACCTGAGCTTAAGCGCAATAAAAAGAAGCTATTTGGCTTAACTATTGATCCGCAGCGTTTGCATGAAATTCGTCAAAGTCGATTGGAAAACAGCCGCTACTCGTCATTACGCCAATGCCGTATTGAAGTCAAAGAAGTAGAAATGATGTACAAGAAAGAGAAAATTCCTTTTGTTAATACGACCAATCATTCGGTCGAAGAGATTGCCGCCAAGATTATTGATGTAACTGGACTTGAGCGTCACATGTTCTAATGCTAACAAGCGTATTGAATTCATAAGCACTAGTGTAAGCAATAATTAATTACCCATGCTGTAATTCAATAACGAATCATCTAGCCAGTACCTTTTGTACTGGCTATTTTTTTACCAATTTGCACGAAATAAGCGTTACTTCTATCAAATAACCATTTTTTCTTTACAAAATGCATCGCTTATTGAGCTTTTAGCGGTGTTTAACTTGGCTGTATTAGTTATAATCCAGAGCAATATGATGTTAAAAGCATCACCCTTTTTTATTGGTAGAATGAATGACAATTAAGACAGACGAACTACGTACATCACTTTTATGTAAGGTCATCTCTCCAGCGCAACTCGCCTCAGAATACCCACTGACTCAAGATGCGGCTGATTATCTCGTTGAGCAGCGTCGCCAGGTTGAAGCCATCATTGAAGGCAAAGACCAACGCCTGTTAGTTATTGTAGGCCCTTGCTCAATTCACGATACAGAAGCGGCACTCGAATACGCGCAGCGCTTAGCCAAGCTTCATCATGAGTTAAAGGATGACTTATGTATTTTGATGCGGGTGTATTTTGAAAAGCCTCGCACAATTGTGGGCTGGAAAGGTTTGATTTCAGATCCAGATCTCGACGGCAGCTTTAGCCCAAACAAAGGGCTACGCCTTGCTCGCCACCTGCTGCAGCAAATTACCGAGTTAAAACTGCCAATCGCCACTGAGTTTTTAGACATGGTGAATGGTCAGTATATTGCCGACCTTATTACTTGGGGCGCAATTGGCGCACGTACCACTGAAAGTCAGATCCACCGCGAAATGGCTTCTGCTCTATCGTGCCCAGTAGGCTTTAAAAACGGTACTGACGGCAATATCAAGATTGCGGTTGATGCGGTACGTGCGGCACAAGCTCCACATATCTTCTACTCGCCAGATAAAGACGGTGCAATGGCAGTTTACCGCACTCACGGCAACCCGTATGGTCACATAATTTTGCGTGGCGGTAGCAAGCCTAATTATCACGCGGCAGATATTGAAGATGCTCGCGCTAAACTTGAAAAAGTGGGTGTAACCGAGCGTATGGTGGTAGATTTTAGTCATGGCAATAGCCAAAAAATCCATAAGAATCAGCTAAGTGTAGCAGATAGCATTATGGAGCAAATGCGAAATGGCTCTACCGCAATCGCAGGTATTATGGCTGAAAGCTTTATCGAGGAAGGTAACCAAAAAGTCGAAGCAGGCAAACCACTTACCTTCGGTAAAAGTATTACTGACGCTTGCTTGCACTGGCAAGATTCAGAAGCTTTGCTGCGCAAGCTTGCTCAGGCTTCAAGAGAGCGTATGCAAAAGCTCGCTGCTAAATAAGCAACTCGTTGCTAAAGTGGTAGGTAAATAAGTGATAGACACTTAAGGTTTTCGCCTTAAGTGTTTTTTATTGCAAACAATAATATCGTCAACCGCCGATGTCATTGTTCACAATTTTAGGGTTAAGCAAATAACCCTAACTCGCACATGAAGTGAGGACGACCTCACCGCTCACCTTCACCTTGGGACGGCCCAAACATATTAGGAAACTGATCATGTATTTGACGGCGCTGATCCTCGCAGGTTTATTTGAAATAATTTGGGCTGTTGGCTTAAAGCTATCAAACGGTCTAAGCAAACCATTGACCTCATCTATTACAGTTATTGCACTCGTGGTTAGCTTTTGTTTGCTTGCATATTCGATGAAACAACTGCCACTGAGTATCGCGTATGCAATCTGGGTGGCAATTGGGCTTTGTGGCAGCGCGATAGTCGGTGTTATTTACTTTGGCGAGTCATTTACGCTGTTAAAGTGCATTAGCCTATGTTTAATAGTGCTTGGCGTCATCGGTTTAAAACTTAGTAGCTAACCAACAAGTAGCAACTTATGTCTATCAACTCGAGTATGTGAATATTCTTGCTAGCACACTTTAGAGCTCCAAGTTAGTCATCTAATGACTAATACTCTAGTGATGCTGCCCTTTGTTTACTTGCTCAAATCGCTGCTCAACTTTTAAAAAGTGTTCAATCACTAATGGATCGAATTGCACCGATTTACCTTTAACCAATTGATAAACCGCTTCCTTATGGCTACTGGCACTCTTGTAATGCCGAGGAGACGTCATGGCATCGTAGGCATCGCATACACGTAAGACTCTTGCAGCAAAAGGAATATGAGCACCGTTAATACCGTCAGGGTAACCTGAGCCGTCCCAGTTTTCATGATGAGAGCGACTTAATTGCCTGGCTAGAGCCATAATCTCTGAACCTTGTCCATATGCCTGTAATTGTTTAATAAATTCACAACCTGTTATCGTGTGAGCTTTTAGTTCCTCAAACTCATCAGCGTTAACTCGGCCAGCTTTCAATAAAAACTGTTGGTTTACATCAATATTCCCCACATCATGGAGCATACAGGCACAACGCAAGTCTTCGACTATCTCATGAGTAAATTCATCAGGGCATTGTTTGGACTGCAAAATTTCCTTTGAGAGGATATCAATATATTGCTCTACACGAAGTACATGCCCATATAAAAATGGATCCTGATACTCAGCAGATTTTGCGAGCGCCAAACACAACAGCTTACTGGTCAAGGCTTGCTGCCCAAGTCTCTCTTCAACGTGCCTCAAAATGAATCCCGCCATCAGAGTACAAATAGCATTAGTCACCATAAAATTAATCATTACGACAACGTAAATAAAAATGTCATAGCCAACCGTTTCTGGCCATTTGGTATAGCCCAAGTGATACACCATACCAACAATTGCCAATGTAAAACCATTGATATACAACGCGTTGGCTCCGGCATTTTTACCAAGGAGTAACACGGCAAGAATGGGGAAACAGAACAACCAAAATAACCCAGCACCCGAAGGGCCAATAACTACTGTAAAGCCAATACCGATGATATAACCAACACTACAACCAATTAAATACCTTTGCTTATCGGGTAACTTAGGAAGGTAGATAGCGAGCAAGAACATGCTATAAACCACGGTATCTAGCACCACCATGCTCCATAAACCAAGCACAACAGATAAATAGACACTGGTTAAATAAACGGGTATGCAAAGTACGGCGATAATACGAAACACACGGCTGAAAATCTGCCTACGCCAGTAGGCGACTGGACTTGAGCTATAAACTTGAGGAATTATTGCGTCCATAGATACATCCTTGTACAACAGCCATTAAATAGTAGGCAACTAATTTGGGGCAAATACTGTTAACTCAGCACTAAATAACTCTTTCAAAGAGGGTTGCTGACACAACACTTATCAAGCAAACGCACTTCATAGTTATCAAAGCTAAATAATTATGGTCTAATCAATGACACCTTTTCTATCAACTTGATCATTACCGAGGGCGAAAAATGACTTCATCATCAAAGTCTAGCGCAACTATCTTTGGTTGCTTGTTTTTTGCAGCAATCGTCGCATTTGGTTACCAAATCCAACAAACAGCAATTAATTACAAGCTGCTTGATCGTACCGTTACTGTTAAAGGATTAGCAGAGCAAGAGTTTGCTGCTGATACTGTGATTTGGCCAATTCAATTCACGGCAGCAAGCAACGATCTCGACGCCATATACTTACAAATAGATAAGCAAAGTCAGCAAGTTAAGCAGTTTCTATTAGCTCAGGGACTGCCAGAAGCAAGCGTGACTATTTCGCCACCATCGGTTAACGATAAACTTGCTCAGCAATATGGTAACGGCGGACCAACTGAATTTCGTTATACGGCACTGCAAACCATCACCGTGTACACTCAGCAAATTGATGTCGCCCGAGCAGCGATCAGTCAACTTAGTCAGTTAGGTAAACAAGGTATTGTGTTTGCGCAAAATAATTACGACATGCGTATCGAATATATATTTAGCAAACTTAATGATGTAAAGCCGCAAATGGTAGAAGAGTCTACTAAGAACGCACGTATTGTCGCGCAAAAATTTGCCACCGACTCAGACAGCCAACTCGGAAAAATTAAACGTGCTCGACAAGGTCAATTTAGTATTAGCAACCGTGATAAAAACACGCCTCACATTAAACGTGTACGTGTGGTATCAACTGTTGAATATTATCTAGCTGACTAAGTGGCCAAATGAAGAAGTGAAGACGTGAGTATGCGAATAAATTAATGGCGAATAAGTAAAGACATAAATGAACATCATGAAAGTATGCTGCGCGGCTTTGACTGTGGCGATGACGCTTATCAATAGCCACGCCAACGCAGCCCTACCAATAAATGAGTTAACGCACGATGAGGCGACGACCACAGTTTATTTAGTTCGCCACGGTGAAAAACAACCTGGACGCGACCCGCTGCTTACTATAGCCGGCGAGAAAAGAGCACAGACTCTCGCCACGCTTTTTAAAGATGTAAAGCTCACCTCGGTATACAGCACAAACTACCAGCGCACCATTCATACCGCTACGCCTGCGGCGCGATTACAGGGACTCGTCATTCAGCAATACAACCCTCGAGCCTTGAGCGAATTTGCAACGAAATTATCAGCTATGCCAGGAAAACACTTGGTTGTAGGTCACAGTAATACCACCCATGAGCTTGCAAAATTGCTTGGGGCAAAACCGGGTATGCCAATCGATGATAAAACCGAGTTCAACCGATTTTACGTGATTCATTTATCACCTCCTGCAATGCAACAAACCGAGAATGCACACTCGCCCACAATAGTAAGTAGCAAAATCCTGCGCTACTAATACCTAGGGCCTGTTGATCTTTGCTGATTAGAATTTGTTCGAATTAAAAACACTTTAATCAAGACGCGAGCTATGCAGTTTAGTCGACTAAACAAGTGGCTCGCAACGCAGAGAAAAGTGCTTTTAAACGAACCGTTCCGGCAGCGCTTGTTGTCATTTCTACTGTGTTAACGACTTACTCATGTGGAATAACCACACATAAAAGTCGTTGCCTTGTATAAATTTCCAACAAGCAGCTGCAAAAATAATCTTGAAAGATCAACAGGCCCAAGTTGCTTGAGTAAGGTAGGTCCAGATAAAACAGCCGTGAAAAACAACTAAGAAGCATTTATAATCTGCGCTTTTTCTATCCATGCCCTGCGTCTGAGTACCTCAGACGTGTTGCAGTCGTTCATAACTCTAGGTTGTATTTATGTCTTCTCAAGCGCCAAGCGATCAGTCTTACTTAACACCAGAAATTCAACAGCGAATTGAGCAATCAGAAGCCCGCGTCATTAAGGCGATTTTTCCTTCAAACACCAATCACCATAACACCCTATTTGGCGGAGATGCGCTTGCATGGATGGACGAAACTGCGTTCATTGCTGCGACCCGGTTTTGTCGTAAGTCGCTGGTAACAGTGAGTTCGGACAAGATTGATTTTAAAAAGGCGATCCCTGCCGGTACGCTAGCGGAGCTGATTGCTCGTGTGATCCATGTGGGTAACACCTCACTAAAAGTTGAAGTCAATATTTACGTAGAGGATATGTACACAGAGCACCGCGAGCACGCTATTCGCGGCGTATTCACCTTTGTAGCAGTCGACGAAAACCGTCAGCCGACTCAAGTTTGGCCAGTTAAACTCTAATTAAGGTTTACCACTATCTAAGTGAAGCTACGTCTAGGTAAAGCCCATTACCACTGTGCGAAGCGGCCAATAATGGGGAATGTCCGTGCTCTGCGGACATTCTTTTTAAACCAAAGCTTCTTTGGATCACTGCCACTTCAACGCAAAAGCTTTTCTAAGCTTAACCACGTAAAGTTACGGCCACATCTTGAACTTAGTTTACCATTATGGAAGTGACTTCAGATGCAGTAAAACTAAGCTATTGTGATTATTCTGCTTTTTCAGCATTAGACCTAAGTCTAATAACACTTCTATTTAGCTCATTTTTCAGCTTATATTCATTTTTAGTCATAGAATGTGCAACCACCATTTGCTACATTGAAGTTATCTTCACGAGCACGCAAAAAATAATAAGTCCATGAAGCTAGAAAATTTAAAGATAATAATTGCGGACGACCACCCGTTATTTAGAAACGCCCTACGCCAAGCGCTATCAGCCACTTTTACCAACACTCAGTGGGTCGAAGCTGATAGTGCAGACGCACTGCAACAGACTTTAGATCAATCAACTGAATTTGATTTGATTTTACTCGACCTGCAAATGCCCGGCTCCCATGGTTACTCAACCCTGATTCATTTGCGTAGCCACTACCCAGAAATACCGGTTGTAGTGGTCTCGGCCCATGAAGACATCACCACAATTAGCCGCGCAATTCATTATGGCAGCAGTGGCTTTATTCCAAAATCAGCCTCAATGGAAACCCTAACGGATGCCTTGTCGGCCGTGTTATATGGTGACATTTGGTTACCAGAAAACACTAAGCTGGTTGAGATTGAAAACAACGACTCAGAAAAAGTCGCCTCTAAACTGTCAGAACTTACACCTCAGCAATATCGAGTGCTACAAATGTTTGCCGAAGGGTTACTCAACAAACAAATCGCTTATGATTTTGGCGTGTCAGAGGCAACGATTAAAGCTCATGCCACAGCCATTTTTAGAAAGTTGGGCGTTCGCAATCGCACCCAAGCGGTTATTGCTCTACAGCAATTAGAAATGGAAAAGGTTGACCTAAGCTAATGTTCAACGAGCTTCCTTTTTCACAGGCGTGCGAAAACAATAAACAACCCATACTCGAGCAATTAACCAAATGGCTAGTTAACGAACAATGCGTATTGGAAATTGGCAGTGGTACAGGTCAGCACAGTGTTTACTTTAGTGAGCTGCTATCACATATACGTTGGCAACCAAGCGATCAACAAATATACCTAGATAATATCAAACGCCGCGTTGAGCTTGCTAAGCTCAATAACCTCCAATTTCCTGTAGCGCTCGATGTAACCAAACCCTGGCCAACCTTGAATGAGCAAGTTCATAGCGTTTTTACAGCCAATACCTTGCATATCATGTCAAAAACAATGGTCGAAGCATTGTTTAGCGGACTAGGGACCTTGCTTGAACAAAGTGGTAGTCAGCTTATTATCTATGGGCCATTTAATTATCAGGGCAAATACACCAGCGAATCTAACGCTAACTTTGATGCTTGGTTAGCCGAGCAAGATCCACAGCGCGGGATCCGCGATATCGAGTGGGTAACTCAGTTAGCATCAGCGCAAGGATTCAGTCTTGTGGACGATGTATCCATGCCTGCCAATAACAGACTATTACGGTTCATTCGCCAAACCAGCAAATAACGGAATACCAATGGGCTCAGTTACAACTAAAACTCACGTAAATGGACTTAAGTTCGTCGAAATCGATACTGATCTATGTTTTGCCACCATTTATCTTCAAGGTGCGCAAATTGACCAATTTCAGCCCAAGGGTCAACAGCCCTTATTATGGGTGTCCAGTGCCGATGATTATCAGCCGGGCAACGGGATCCGCGGCGGTATACCGATTTGTTGGCCCTGGTTTGGTCAAAGCCAAGTTGAAGGATTCCCCCAGCATGGTTTTGCTCGCACAACCCAGTGGGATTTAGTATCAGTAAAAATGGTCAATCAAGTTGCTTTTGTCACCATGGAGCTAAACGTTAAACCTGAGCATCGAAACTTCTGGCCCCATGAAACCAAATTGCAGGTGGTGTTTGAACTTGGCAGCAAGCTCAAAGTGAGCTTAACCAATACCAACTTAACCGATTATCCAATTAGCCTTACCCAAGCGCTGCATACCTACTTCCCTACAAGTGATATTCATAACACCTATGTAAGTGGCTTAGCTGAATCTCAATACATTGAGTTTGCTAAAGGGCCTTATGCTCAAAATGATGATCTGGTTGAGTTCACTCGCGAAACAGACAGGGTTTACACCAATCTAAGTGCTGCCCAAGTCATTACTACGCCAGAGGGGCGTATCGTAGTCGAGCGCGAAAACAGTCAATCGGCTGTGCTGTGGAATCCTTGGATAGATAAATCTCAGCGTCTCAGTCGCTTTAACGACAATGACTACTTGAGTATGTTGTGTCTTGAGGCGGCCAACGTGTTAGAAGATCAAGTAACACTTGCCGCTGGCGCAAGCCATACATTGACCACCACCATATACTGGCAAAATTGACACTAGCTTAAGCATTAAAGTGAGTGACGCAGAATTAGTAAAGCCTCATCCTTGGTGAGGCTTAATTATTTGGCTCTTATTTACAGCTTAAATAAATAACCATTAATGCCAGTAGCTTGGCGAACATGCTAAACTAACGTGAAAATTTAGGGACAAACTTGGCGCGTCATGTTTAGGCGATTATTACTTCTGTTTTCACTCATATTAGTCGCGCTATTGGCTGCTTACTTTTGGATACAGCAGCCTCCTCACGAGCCTCAATCCGGGTCAGTATCGGTTGATTACACGCCGCAGCAAACCTTATCGGTGAGAGTCATCAACCGTATTCTAGCACCCTACAATATCAGAGTGCTTAACTTAGACACTGAATCTATTAATCTAAATCAGCTGCATATTCCCAGACTCGTTTTACAGTTTCAGCATAACTATATTGCGGTTGAAGAGCTAAACATCAGGCTAAATCAGGGCTTAAGTATGTTGCTTAGCGCTTCATTTGAGCTTGATAAAATACAAAGTATCAGTGCTAAACGTATCTATGTGCACGTAAATGACCCAAGCATTAAACAAAAAGCTGAGCAGCAAAACGTCAGTGATGTAAGCAAGCAAAACACTGACTATGCATTTGATTTAACTCAGCTTGAAAAGCTTCCAGCGCTTAGTATCGATGAACTATCGCTCAACTTTGCCAAAATCTCTGACAGTCAACACAATCGACCGTTCAATATCGCCCTGACTAACTTGCATAGCGATGAGCATCAACTCGCTGCGACTGCCAGCATTAACCACCATCAACTTATATCGCTCACTGCTCGTCATAGCCTTAGCGATAGCGCGGGGAACAGACAAAATAGCATTAGCGCAAATTACCACCTTGAAGTTTCTCATACCATCGCAGCACTAGAGCAGCTTCAGCGCTATTTATTGGATTATGCAAAAGCAAAGCTAGCCCAAGGACATGAACTAAACCCACTATATGAATCGATACTTGAAGCGCTAACTCCACTTCATCAAATGTCACAAATGCGAGCAAGCTTGCATGGAACATTGCAAGGGCAAGCCCTGCTCAATCCCCAAAGCGGTTTGGTGAACACTAAGCATACGCTTGATAATGCCAGTGTTAGTTTTAACGATAATGTTTGGCTAAAGCCGCACACAAGCATGCAACTGATGTCCGAACATCAAATTAACATGCTGCGGCCTCTCGTCATTCAAGGAGTCTCGCCTAAGCACAGCTTCAGCCTTGCCCCATTCGAGCTCGAACCCAATAACGAGCTACTGATCGCCAATCAGGGGTTTTGGAAGCTGCTCGACTTGCCACACGATGTGAAAGCCTACTTGCATGCGACCCTAAAACAGCTACCAGATACTAAGCTTGCTCTTCACGCTCCACTTAAATTTGAGTTTAACCGCGACACAGCAAACCTTTACCTTCAACAAGATAAAGCGTCATTGAGCTTATGTAATGATGACGAATCATTGCGCCTTGTCTTGAAGTCGCTAACCTTTAACTCACTAACCTCTAACTCACTAGCAATGAGCCAAGGTAACGAAACAGACATGTCTGCAAACTTCAGTCTAACTGGCTCGTTGAAGCGCCTAGCCCCTAATACTGACTCACACACCTACCCTTTAAGCGATTTACTAAGCCAAGCGCTGCAATCAAGTCATTTATCCATCAATCAACCAGATCTCAATATTGGCGGCTCACTCAGACTTAATCACTCCCAAAATATAGAGTTAGCGCTTGACCCTGGTAGTGAAATCAAGCTTTCTGCGGCCACTTTTAACAGCGAAGTGTTAAGCGGGGTTATCGGTGCAACCAAGTTTACTGTGACAGACCCAGCTAGCTTAAGGTTTAAAGGGAGTCAGGTTGAAAGCAATATTGATTTTGGTAAATGGTTGCTAGATATCAATAGCTTAAGTATCGCCAGAGACACTAGCCTTAGTGAGATTAGCTACTACAAGGTCGACAACATTGCCCTCTCGCAAACATCACCTAGAGCAGGCATCAAACTTAAAGAAGATCAAACCACATTGAGTAGCCAATTAAGTTGGCAGTTCACTGGTATCGCCCTAGATAGAAAAGCGCGCTCAGGTAAAAATTATCGATTGATTGCATTAGATAAGTTATCCATCGCGCAAGATATCAATTTGACTCGAGGGCTTTGGAGTACACACGAAAGCTGGCAACTCGGCGCGTTAAAACCACAATCTAAACACTGGGTAAATCTAAATAAAAACCCAACATTTGCTGGCCAGTGGCAGTTAGATAGCAGCGCTATAGACACAATCGACAGCTTGCGACTTAATACGCTAGCACAGCCTTACGAGCTTACTGGTAATTATGGAATTAAAGCAAACTTTGCCCTGACCCAATACCCTCATCAGAATAGTTTTGAGCTCAAACTACAACAACACGCAAATCAAGTCAGTGCTCTGGTCAGTGACAATCGTATTAACAATGGCCAACTACAACTGGACTGCCAATTTGATTGGGTATCGAGTACTCAAATGCAATCTAATACTCAGAGCCAGTTACACTGTCCGAAAGCTTTGCTTTCAGTAAATCAGCTTCATTCAAGCCTCAAATTTGAAAACGTACAAATTGGCGCAGATATTATGCTTAATCGCGATAGCCAAACTGAACCCAATAATTGGCTGCAGCGATTAACCGGTCTTAGTCAGTCTGATGTGAAACTCTCGGCGAGGGGCAAGGTGCTCGATGGTCGTTTTATCATTCCGCAAGCCGTAATCAAGCTGCATGATGAGTCCAATGGCTATATCTTAGTTCAAGGCGTCAGTGCCGATGCTTTGCTCAAACAACAGCCTATCAGTAATCTCAATATTTCCGGTATTTTTGACGGTGTATTGCCCGCTAAACTAGATAAAGGAAAGCTCACCATTAGTGGGGGTAATTTGGCAGCAAGACAACCGGGTGGTCTAATTGAGCTACAACAAAATGAGGCAATAACTGAGCTTGTTCGAACCCAGCCCCAATTAGAAACTGCCGTGCAAGCCCTTGCCCATTTGAACTATCATCACCTTGCTGGAACATTTGATATGCAAGACACAGGTGATGCCAAGTTATCAGTTTCAGTGCAAGGCAAAGCCAAAAACTATAGCCGACCTGTGCATTTAAACTATCAACATCAAGAAAACCTGTACTCGCTTTACCAAAGCTTACAGATACCCTATTTACTTGAGCAGCAAATAGAAACTAATCTTACGTCCAGTGCTGCTAACATCGAGCGTTAAATTAAAAGGATCTTTTTAATGAGAAAGCATATAGCTCTGTATATCAGTATCACCGGCATGCTACTGGTGGCGTGTACGCCAACGGTGACCCTAGCACCACCTGAAGAGCCTATTGAAATAAACCTAAATGTGAAAATTGAGCATGAAATTGCGATTCAAGTCGATGAAAAAACAGCACCACTGATTGATAATGCGATCGAAACTGACAATGTAAATAGTGCGAAAAACAAAATTGAGTGATCAGGTTTAACTGTTACAATTACTCGTACAGTAAACTTAAGTTGTACGTAGCAATTGTACCTAACAGCTATTAAGTAAGAGTTAGCAACAAATACCAAATTAAATAATATTTAGGATCTAATCTTGAGAACAATGCTTAGCGCGCTTCTGTTAGTGGTACTTACCATGCCATTTTCAACAAGCGCTAAACCCATCATTAATGTTGGCGGCTATGAATTTTCGCCTTATGTTACCCAAGAAAATGATGGGCATTTTTCGGGATTAACCATAGATTTGATTGCCGCGCTTAATCAGGTACAAAATGAGGTAGAGTTTAACTTTGTACCAACTAGTATTGAGCAGCGCACCTCTGCGTACAGTATCAACCGCTTTGACTTAATGCTGTTTGAAAGTCCTCAATGGGGATGGCAAACGTTCCCCCATGAGTTTATTCCCCTTAATGTTGATGACGGTGAAGTATTTATCGCACTTAAGTCTACAGCAAAGAGTCAACAATTCTTCAAATCAATCAAAAATAAAACCCTAAGTCTGGTTCGTGGCTATCATTACCAGTTTGCGGCATTAAACCCCGATGCCAGTGCACTAGAAAAAGACTTTCGAGTGCAATTTGTTAACTCGAACCACGCATCAATCGAAAGCATTTTGTTAAAGCGTGCACAGGTCGCTCCCGTGACATGGTCATACTTGCAACACTATTATTTAGAATTTCCGGACGCCAAGACTAAATTGCTCGTTTCAAATTTTCGTGATCAGCAATATCAGCACGGGGTAATTTTAAATCCACAGTCTAAGGTATCACGCCAGCAGCTTAGCAAGTGGCTTAAGCGTATAAAGCAAAAAGGCATGTTTGAGCGATTACTCAATGCTTACCAATTGACTAGTCGCTAGCGACAACTCTATTGTCAAACCACCCTGAATAACAACGACACCATTGAATGGTGCCGTTCTTTATGTTTAACCCGCTATTCATTTACTATTATAATCAACAACTTGCACTGGAAGAATACTGCGAGCGATATCAGCCTTACATGGTTGCCATGGTCCAGTAATCTAAACGCTGCTGTGGGTTATCAACTAAGCTCTTGCATGTATCTTTGTATTGTTTCATCAACACGCCTAAACTTGCGCCCGCCATCTTTTGCATATGCTGCTCTTTATGCGCTTCAACACCTTTAGACACTTCTTCTGGCGCCATGTAGTCGTTAGCTATCAAAACGGCTTTATCAGCAGATGACTGCAAACGGTCGGCTACGGCAGCCATTTGCGGCGCATCCATAGAAGAAATCACCTGAGAGCTAATATCATAGTAAGCGGCGCACTCTAACACCTCTTTAGTAAAAGCGTTTTCTGCCTCACTTGCCATTACAGGCAAAGCAGCACAAGCAAGTATCAATGCGGCTATCCGTGTTGTCATTGTTGTTCTCCTAATTGATTCTAAGCTATACAAAATTCTATGAGTTACCATGCTCGGCTAACTTTGATTTCAAGCTGGCTTCTACGGCTGGCCATTCGCTGTTTATGATCGAAAACACCACAGTGTCGCGCAACGTGCCGTCAGCTTGAATTCTATGATTGCGCAATATGCCATCTTGTTTTGCGCCAAGACGTCCAATTGCAGCTCGGGAAACCTTATTGTGCCAGTGGGTACGAAACTCGACCGCGATGCAGTCTAATGCCGTAAACGCATAATTTAGCAGCAGTAGCTTGGACTCCGTATTGACGGCTGTGCGCTGGAAACTTTTGGCATACCAGGTGTAACCAATTTCTAAACGTCGGTTAGCTTGATCCCAATTACAAATTCGTGTGCATCCGATAACGCTGCCTGAAACCTTATCACGCACAGCAAAAGCCAATGCTTGACCAATCGATTCGGCCTCAAGCGCTTTTTCCACATAAGTTTTCATGCTGTCATTGTCAGGCACGTTGGTAAACCATAACTCCCACAACTGACCATCATTTGCAGCATTAATAAGTGCGGGCACGTGATCCAAACTAAGTGGCTCTAGAATCACATGTTCACCGGTAAGGCACAGACTTCTATCTACTTTTGACATGCTTTATCCCTAAAACTCGCTGATGTTAGCCCCAGCTTATGCTTATGCTTATGCTTATGCTGCGCTAACAAGTACACATACCTTTTAGCATACACAATATATATGTGAAATAAATCACATTTTTAGCTTGAAATAAAGTGAGTGTCGCCGTTTACCTAACCTGTCGAGTGTTGATATTGCACAAAAAAAGCCGGCGATATTGCCGGCTTTAATAAATGACCTAATGACAATTCAATAGGCTGTTTACGCTAAAGCGTTTTGTTATTCAGCTTCATCTTCAGTGCGGTACTTGTCAGCAGTTTCTTTAATTAACGGCTGTAGTTCACCTTTTTGGTACATTTCAGTCACGATGTCACAGCCACCGATCAACTCACCTTCAATCCACAGCTGTGGGAATGTTGGCCAGTTAGCATACTTAGGTAGCTCAGCACGAATATCAGGGTGTTGAAGAATATCAACAAAAGCAAACTGCTCACCACAGTTAATCATGACTTGTGCAACTTGAGACGAGAAACCACAGCTTGGCAGCTTAGGTGAGCCTTTCATATAAACAATGATTGGGTTTTCGCTGATTTGCTGCTTAATTTTATCTACAGTTTCCATTTTAATTCCTAACAACGGCTTTATGAAATTTAACGTATTGTACGATACCTTGATTAAGAACAAAAATCCCAAATTTTGTAGGGTTTTAGGTTAACTTTTAAACCATAGATTTAACCGATAACCCTTATCAAAAATATTCATTAAACAATGATTCACATCACATAAATATGGAGTACAATGTTTGGCGAGCAATGTTACCTATAACGAGATAGTAATATCCGTACTCTGGTAAAAACATAAAATACGATAACCTGAATCCATGGAGAGACTAATGGCTTTCGAATTACCAGCACTACCGTATGCTAAAGACGCACTAGAACCACATATTTCAGCAGAAACGCTAGATTTTCACCACGGTAAGCATCACAACACTTACGTTGTAAAACTAAACGGCCTAATTCCAGGTACCGAGTTCGAAGGTAAATCTCTGGAAGAGATCGTTAAAACCTCATCAGGCGGTATCTTTAACAATGCTGCTCAAATCTGGAACCACACATTCTACTGGCACTGCCTAGCACCAAACGCTGGCGGCGCGGCAACAGGTGCAGTAGCTGACGCTATCAACGCTGCATTTGGTTCGTTTGAAGAATTCAAAGCTAAGTTCACTGACTCAGCAATCAACAACTTTGGTTCTTCTTGGACTTGGTTAGTGAAAAAAGCTGACGGTTCTCTAGACATCGTTAACACTTCAAATGCGGCAACTCCGCTAACTGAAGACGGCGTTACTCCACTACTGACTGTGGATCTATGGGAACACGCTTACTACATTGACTACCGTAACGTTCGTCCTGAATACATGAACGGTTTCTGGGCACTAGTTAACTGGGAATTTGTTAACCAAAACTTCGCAGGTTAATATCTATACCCAACGCCGTTAAAGGAGCACCTAGTGCTCCTTTTTTATTGCTTTCGCCCCCTTCCTCAGTTCCTTCTATGTGTTGATTTTCCACACATCTTTTCAGTCATCAGTCTAATTCATTACAATTGCTATTGTTGCAATTGCTACTGTTTGTTGTTGTTTTTATTAATTAAATTTACTTAACTCTACTAGCAAGAAGCAAAATAACACCTACACTGGATATAGGTGGCAAGGTTTTTAGAACATGTAATTCACACCGAAACTATCTGATCAATCACAAAGACAAGGACGTACTGGGTAGTAATAGACCTTAGCCAAAAATTCAATTTTAAATTGATTGTCTAGCTCTACTTCAGAGCATCAAGTTGACAAAAATTTATTTAGGGGGCTGCAATGGGTATTTTCGAGCACTATCAACAACGTTACGAACAAAAGCTTGAAGAAGAGTATTCTTTAGAAGAGTTTTTGAACATTTGTCAGCAAGACAAAAGCGCATATATGTCAGCTTCTGAACGCCTTCTTATGGCAATTGGTGAGCCTGAAGTCATCGACACATCCAAAGATCCTATCTTGAGCCGTATATTCTCGAATCGCTTAATTTCCCGCTATCCAGCTTTTGAAGAATTTTATGGCATGGAAGAAGCAATCGAACAAATAGTGTCTTACTTGAAGCACTCGGCTCAAGGGCTGGAAGAGTCGAAGCAAATCCTTTATCTACTCGGTCCTGTTGGCGGTGGTAAATCTTCATTAGCCGAAAAGCTAAAAGCCTTGATGCAAAAAATTCCGATCTACGTGCTAAGTTCCAACGGCGTTAGAAGCCCAGTAAACGATCATCCGTTTGCGCTGTTTGATGCCGATGAAGATGGTAAGTTACTGTGCGATGAGTACGGTATTCCCCATCGATACCTTAAAACAATCATGTCGCCTTGGGCGGTAAAACGCCTGCACGAATTTGGTGGCGATATCAGTCAATTTAAGGTAGTAAAAATCTACCCTTCAGTACTGGACCAAACGGCAATCGCCAAGACAGAACCGGGCGATGAGAACAACCAGGATATTTCCTCACTCGTCGGTAAAGTGGATATCAGGCAGTTAGAACACTTCTCCCAAGACGATGCTGATGCTTATGCCTATTCTGGTGCGCTTTGCCGCGCCAACCAAGGTGTGATGGAATTTGTTGAGATGTTTAAAGCGCCGATTAAGGTATTGCATCCACTACTTACCGCGACTCAAGAAGGTAACTACAACGGCACTGAAGGCTTATCGGCCTTACCTTACAACGGCATTATTTTAGCCCACTCCAACGAATCAGAATGGGCAAGTTTTAGAAACAACAAAAACAACGAGGCGTTTTTAGACCGTGTATACATAGTCAAAGTGCCTTATTGCCTACGGGTATCTGAAGAAATTGAAATCTACAACAAACTACTGGCAAACTCCGAGCTTGCCAAAGCCCCCTGCACGCCAAGTACATTAGAAACTCTGGCGCAGTTTACTGTGCTCTCAAGATTAAAAGTGCCCGAGAACTCGTCAATCTTTTCTAAAATGCGGGTATATAACGGCGAGAGCTTGAAAGACACCGACCCTAAGGCCAAGTCTTATCAAGAGTATCGTGATTACGCCGGTGTTGATGAAGGTATGCAAGGCCTATCAACGCGTTTCGCGTTTAAGATCTTATCAAAGGTCTTTAATTTTGATAATTCAGAAATTGCTGCCAATCCAGTACATCTATTCTATGTATTAGAGAAACAAATCGAGCAAGAGCAATTCCCGAGTGAAATAAGTGAGCGCTACCTTGAGTTCCTTAAAGGTTACCTCATTCCTAAGTATGTGGAATTTATTGGTAAAGAAATTCAAACCGCTTACCTGGAATCTTACTCAGAGTACGGGCAAAACATTTTTGACCGCTATGTCACCTATGCTGATTTTTGGATTCAAGACCAAGAATATCGTGATCCTGAAACCGGTCAGCTGTTTGACCGCGCTGCACTTAACGGGGAGCTAGAGAAAATCGAGAAGCCCGCAGGCATAAGTAATCCAAAAGACTTCCGTAACGAAATAGTTAACTTCGTGCTACGTGCTCGCGCCAATAACGAAGGCAACAACCCAACCTGGACCAGTTACGAAAAACTGCGCACTGTGATTGAGAAAAAGATGTTCTCCAATACCGAAGACCTGTTGCCCGTTATCTCGTTCAACACTAAAACTTCCACCGAAGATCAACGTAAACACGATGACTTCGTTAATCGCATGATGGAGAAAGGCTATACCCAAAAGCAAGTTCGCCTGTTGTCAGAATGGTATTTACGCGTGCGTAAGTCCTCTTAACACAACTGAAGAAATCAACATGACTATCAGTTGTAGGAGGCAATTATGGCCAATTTTATTGACAGACGACTTAACGCCAAGGGCAAGAGTACCGTAAATCGCCAACGCTTTATTGAACGCCATAAAAAGCAAATCAAGAAAGCCGTTAGCGATGCGGTGACCAAGCGCGGCGTCACTGATATCGACAAGGGAGAGCAAATCACTATCCCGACCCGTGATATCAGTGAGCCAACGTTCCGTCAAGGTAAAGGGGGCATTCGTGAGCGAGTGCACCCGGGTAACGATCAATTTAACCGCGGCGATAAAATTGAACGACCACAAGGCGGGGGCGGACAAGGTAGTGGTCAAGGTGATGCATCAAATACTGGCGAAGGCCAGGACGACTTTGTTTTTCAAATCTCTAATGATGAATACTTAGAGTTGCTATTTGAAGATCTTGAACTGCCCAACCTGCAAAAAACGCAGTTGAGTAAACTTGTTGAGTACCAAACCTACCGCGCTGGTTTTACTAACGATGGCGTACCAGCGAACATTAACATTGTTCGCTCGTTACGCTCGTCATTAGCAAGACGCATCGCCATGACCGCCGGTAAAAAGAAGCAACTTGCCCAACTCAAACAACAGTTGCAAGAGTTGCTTGATACACCGGGTGGCAATGCCGATACCATCAAACGCCTTGAAGATGAAATCGCGCTGCTTAAAAAGCAAATTGATAAAGTGCCGTTTATCGACACTTTTGACCTTAGGTTTAATAATTATGCCAAGCGTGAAGTACCAACCAGTCAGGCTGTGATGTTCTGCTTGATGGATGTTTCCGGTTCAATGGATCAAGCTACAAAAGAAATCGCTAAGCGCTTTTATATCTTGTTATACCTGTTTCTGACTCGCACTTATAAAAACCTGGAAGTGGTGTTTATTCGCCACCATACCCAAGCCAAAGAAGTCGATGAGCATGAGTTTTTCTATTCACAAGAAACTGGCGGCACTATTGTATCAAGCGCACTTAAGCTAATGCATGAAATCCAGCAAAAACGTTACCCAGAAAGTCAGTGGAACATCTATGCAGCGCAAGCATCAGATGGTGACAATTGGTCAGATGATTCGCCCCACTGCAAAGAGTTGCTAGAAAAACACATTCTGCCAACTGTGCGCTACTACAGTTACATCGAAATCACTAAACGCCCGCATCAAACACTTTGGGCTGCATATCAGTCATTACAGGAGCAATTTAACAACATCGCCGTACAGCATATCCGTGAGGCCGATGACATTTATCCAGTATTTAAAGCGCTATTTAAAAAGCAAACCGCATAAAGGAGGCCAACAATGACAACAGACAAAACCGCCTCGCCTCACTCTCAGCTAAGCGATGGACCCGACTGGACATTTGATTTACTCGAAGATTACATGTCGGAAATTGAACGCGTAGCCGACCACTACGGATTAGATTATTACCCTAATCAAATCGAAGTGATCACCGCTGAGCAAATGATTGACGCTTATGCCGGCATAGGCATGCCTATTGGGTATACCCACTGGTCATTTGGTAAGCGATTTATTGAAACCGAGCAAGGTTACAAGCGCGGCCAGATGGGGCTTGCATACGAGATTGTGATCAACTCAGATCCTTGTATTGCTTACTTAATGGAAGAAAACAGCATTACCATGCAAGCACTGGTGATGGCACATGCCAGTTTTGGACACAATAGTTTCTTTAAAAACAACTATCTATTTAAAACCTGGACAGATGCAAGCTCTATCATTGATTACCTGGTGTTTGCTAAAAACTACATTCATCAGTGCGAGTTAAAATATGGCGTGGAAGCGGTCGAGCTAACATTGGATTCATGCCATGCTTTGATGAATTATGGTGTCGACAGGTATAAACGCCCGAGTGAGATTTCTTTTAAAGAAGAAAAACATCGTCAAAAAGAACGTGAAGCATATTTACAAAGTCAGGTGAATGATCTGTGGCGCACTGTCCCAAAAAGCGATATCCAAACAAAACAGGAAACCGATAAGCCATTCCCAGAAGAGCCACAAGAAAACATCTTGTACTTTATTGAGAAACACTCACCGTTGCTCGCCCCCTGGCAAAGAGAGATAGTGCGCATCGTCCGAAAAATGGCGCAATATTTTTACCCACAAAAACAAACTCAGGTAATGAATGAAGGTTGGGCAACCTTTTGGCACTACACCATTTTGAACCACCTTTATGATGACGGAAAAGTCACCGATAGGTTCATGCTTGAGTTTCTGCAAAACCATACTGCCGTCGTTGCGCAGCCACCATACAATAGCCAATACTATAGTGGCATTAATCCATATGCGCTTGGGTTTAACATGTTTGTCGACATTCGTAGGATTTGCGAAAACCCAACCGAGGAAGATAAATACTGGTTTCCGGACTTAGCAGGCAGCGATTGGGTTAAATCTCTACAGTTTGCCATGGAGAACTTTAAAGACGAGAGCTTTATTAGTCAGTACTTGTCACCCAAAGTTATTCGCGACTTTAAACTATTTGGAGTTGTTGACGATGACGTGAAAAATCACCTTACTGTATCAGCAATCCATGATGAGCAAGGCTATCAAGATATTCGAGAAAAACTCTCGCAACAATATAACTTGTCAAACCTTGAACCCAATATTCAAGTGACAAAGGTTGAAGTCAATGGCGACCGATCTTTAACCTTGCAATACACGCCCCATAACCGAATACAGCTTGCAGATAGCAAGGAAGAAGTACTAAAGCACTTACATCGCCTATGGGGGTTTAAAGTGACGCTTGAGCAAGTGAGTGATACAGGGCACGCAAGCATCATCGCCACATGCCCGAAAGAGCCAGAGTCAACTGAAACGCCCTCGCCTGCCACGTCAGTGATTATCTAGTTATCGACTTCAAAACAAGCTATTACGAATCACATCGACAAAAAAAGCCAATCATCATTTGATTGGCTTTTCTTTTAGACTGACAACAGACCTTAGTTATTATCTAGCGCAATGTCTGCTGGCATATCATCACGCAGCTTTTGCCATACTGCGCCACTTGCTATAGCGTTTTCGCGCATCAAGGCTGGCACGTCTTGGTAATTACCGTCTTTGGCTAATACTGCTAAGTCTTCATAGAACTTAAATGCAAGATCGCGTGCTTCCTGATTTTCAAAGTAGTAACCACCAACGCGGCTATATAGGCCTTTAAAACCATTAAGGATAAGCACATATAGTGGGTTACCCGATGCAAATGCTAACGTGTGGTGCAGTTTGTAGTCAAAATCTGCATAGGCTTCAGCTTCTGCGGGTAGATCTTTGATTGTCTCTAAAACCTCAACCACTTTTTCCGGGTTATAGCGAAATGCCGCTCTAAAATAGATTTGACTGACATTGGCACGAGCTGACATCAATTGGTCAACCAGCGTAGGGAAACCATCAGGATTTAGATCTGCAATGGTTTCAAGAATATTAAGTCCAGATGTTTCCCAGAAGTTATTTACCTGAGTCGGCTTACCGTGTTGGATTTTCAACCAGCCATCACGAGCAAGACGCTGTAGTACTTCACGCAATGTTGTTCGGGTGACACCAATTAGCTCTGACAACTCGCGTTCTGCCGGTAAAATAGACCCTGGCGGGAATTTATTTTCCCAAATTGAGCGCACAATATATTTCTCAGCAAAGCTTGCGGGCCCTTTGGCATTGATAATCATCAGTCTAAAACATCCTATGGCGACAAAATTGCACTGATCATACCAGACAACAAGAAAATAAAAACCTTTGATTGATAAGCCTGGTCAAATTCTTAATCCGAAAGATAGTAAGTTTTAAATGGATGCTAATTTGACTTTGTGAACGAGTGACACAATTGCCTAAACGCTACTACTTTATGAACTTCGCGCCTATAGCTTATGAAGTGAAATATATAATGATGTATTCAGTGACCTAGATACCATTGAATCACCAACAAAGCACTTTTCTATACTCTACCGTTTATCGTTCAAATCCAATGATTATCCGCTAAAAGCCGGCGACTTTGGTAAAGGGGAATGACGGCGTAAAATTTGCGCTAAATCACACCGAAATATTTACAATCAACAGCCTGCTCACAATCCATTTCAGCGACAAGACCTAACGCATAAAAATTCACCGAACAATATGATTTTTAGTTAAAAGTATAACCTAGCCCTCGTTTTGTAATATTACAATTAAGATTAATTTAAGCTAAACTACCCCGAATTTTAAACATACATGCCAAGGTGTTAGCAGCCCATGCAGTCTGGGTTAGCGCGTTGCACCGCGACGCCGCTGGATAATATTGAATAACCTACATGTTAAGTAAAGTTAGTTTGCTGACTGAACAGACAGTTCAATATTTAACCTCTGCTCAACGGATTGTATCCACATTTGAGTATGTGAAGTACCAACAACACTATAAATTGGAGAGGCACTATGCCTGCAACCACAGGTCAAGCGTTCTTTAATAACTTTTTGGGAAATTCACCAAAATGGTATAAATACGCAATTTTAGCTTTTTTAGTAATTAACCCTATTCTGTTTTTTTTGGTTAGCCCGTTTGTTGCTGGCTGGGTATTAGTTATCGAGTTTATCTTTACCCTAGCAATGGCTCTTAAGTGCTATCCACTACAACCTGGTGGTTTGCTCGCCATTCAAGCCGTTTTTATCGGCATGACCTCTCCTTCACAAGTACTTCATGAAATTGAAGCTAACCTAGAAGTTCTCCTGCTACTTATCTTTATGGTCGCCGGTATTTACTTTATGAAGCAGTTACTGCTTTTTGTATTTACCAAAATGATAACCAAGGTGCGTTCAAAGATTGTTGTATCGCTGATGTTTTGTGTTGCTTCAGCATTCTTATCTGCTTTCCTTGACGCATTAACTGTAATCGCAGTAATCATTGCTGTTGCGGTTGGTTTCTACTCGATTTACCACAAGGTCGCATCAGGTAAAGACTTCAGCTGCAACAAATCTCACGACCATACTTCAGAACAATCTGGTCAGCTAAACGATCAAGAGCTCGAAGATTTTCGTGCATTCTTACGTAACTTACTTATGCACGCTGGCGTTGGTACCGCACTAGGTGGTGTTTGTACTATGGTCGGCGAGCCGCAAAACTTAATTATTGCAGCTCAAGCACACTGGAACTTTGCAGAGTTCTTTATTCGTATGTCCCCTGTAACCATGCCAGTATTTGTTGCGGGTGTGGCAACATGTTTCATGGTTGAGAAATTCAAGCTATTTAGTTACGGCGCACAACTACCAGAACGTGTCCACACAATCTTAAGTGACTACGCAGAATACGAAGACACTAACCGTACTAAAGCAGATAAAATGAAGCTTATCGTACAAGCGTGTGTTGGCGTGTGGCTTATTATTGGTCTTGCTTTCCACTTGGCATCTGTTGGTCTAATCGGTCTTTCAGTTATCATTCTGGCAACTGCATTTAATGGTGTCACTGATGAGCATGCACTAGGTAAAGCATTTGAAGAAGCGCTGCCATTCACCGCGCTGCTAGCCGTATTCTTTGCCGTTGTTGGTGTGATTATCGACCAGCGTTTGTTTGCGCCTGTAATTGAATGGGCTCTGCACTTTGAAGGCAACATGCAGCTGGTAATTTTCTTTATCGCAAACGGCCTGTTATCTATGGTAAGTGATAACGTATTCGTGGGTACGGTATACATTAACGAAGTAAAAGCTGCGTTAGTGAATGCGCAAATCACCCGTGATCAGTTTGACTTACTTGCAGTAGCGATTAACACTGGTACCAACCTACCGTCTGTAGCAACACCAAATGGCCAAGCTGCATTCCTGTTCTTGTTAACATCTGCACTTGCTCCACTTATCCGCCTATCATACGGCCGTATGGTGTGGATGGCGTTACCGTACACCATCGTATTGTCGATTGTCGGTATCATGACTATTCAGTCAGGTTTCTTAACCGACATGACTGAAGTGCTATACAACATGCACTGGATTGAGCATCACAGCGCTAAAGAAATCACTGAAGCTGTAGGCGGCCATCACTAGGATTGCCCTTAACATTCAGGATTGACTTATATATACTGCCAACACCCTCTGTTTGAGGGTGTTTTTTTATATTTAAAGGAAGGTAGTTTTGGGTTTTCTCACACGCTTTAGTCAGTCTCGCCAATCATGGACAATACTGTTTATATCAGGCCTAGCATTAGAGTTAGCAGCGGCATTTTTTCAATATGTGATGCACTTAGACCCATGTGTCATGTGTATTTATATCCGCGTGGCTGTGCTTGGGATCATGGCTGCAGGTCTAATAGGTATGATTGCACCCAAAGTGTGGTTGGTTAGGTTGGTTGGGCTAGTGACTTGGGCAGTATCTGCAGCCTGGGGCCTTAAACTTGCAAATGAACTAAACGAAATGCAAGTCAACCCGAACCCATTTTCTACCTGCTCGTTTTTTGCCGAGTTTCCTGATTTCATGCCATTAGATAAATGGATGCCATTTTTCTTCGAACCTCGCGGCATGTGTAGCGACATCCCTTGGTCATTTATGGGCGTGACCATGACCCAGTGGATGATGTTAGGTTTTTTGGTTTATCTACTTACTTTGGTTCTAATGCTGATACCTGCGCTTAAACCAGCGGCTAAAAGCTAGACTCAATATCCATTGGGATAAAAAGTAACAAACAAAACATAGGGCGCAGATGCGCCCTTTTGTGTATTTAACATTGCTATGTTTAATCTTTTGAAACAAGCGGCCAAAGCACAATATGATCTTCAAGATATTTAATCTTGCGCTCATCGACCACTTTACCTTTCACAGACATACCAGCTTGATGCATCGCCGCTTTTGAGCCTGTCAGTAACGGGTGCCAACTTGGCAACGTTTTACCCATATGCAGGCGGCGGTAACTGCAGCTATCGGGCAGCCAATCTAAACTAGCGATATTATCTTTAGTAATTGCAGTGCACTGAGGTACATGCTTAAAACGCTCTGGGTATTTATCGCAGCTACCTGTTTTGTGGCTTAATAAATGACACGCAGCATTGGTGTAATACAGTTCTTCCGTATCATCATCAATCACCTTATTCAAACAACACTTGCCGCAACCGTCGCACAACAGCTCCCATTGCTCATTGTTCATTTGCTCAAGGCTAAGTTCTTCCCAAAAAGCCATGGCGGTTATTTATCTTCTGCATTGCGAGCAAACACAGTATCTGGGTCTACTTTTTCACTTAAGCCCAAGTCAAGACGATGCTGCTCTAACAGGTTCTCGCTTGGCGGTGGTAATTGCAGATAAAAACCCTTGTCTTTCAGCTCAGATTTAACCTTATCAATATCAGCTAGAGCCAGTTTTTTGGTCTTCTCTATCGGCAGTAACATCACAAATGTTGGCGCACCAAACATATCCATCAAAGGCTGCGGCACAGCATCAAATTGATCGCGTTTTTCAACGTATAGATAGGTGTCTGGCTTACGGCTACTTTTATATACTGCACAAATCATTTTTGTATCACTTTTCCCAGGTTTCATGCTTGATAGTCAACAGCGCACACTATAACATGGAGCGCACTAAAATAATTTTAAAAATCAGTTTATCAGCTGGAATGTTGGAGATTGCGCCGGGATGGCCAAACCAAATTTAGAGCTTAAAGCCACATCATTTACCTTATCCGTTTTATATATTCATCAAGATAATCTGGACGTTATCACTCAGGAATTAGATCAAAAGCTTGCCCAGGCACCGCAATTTTTCTTAGGTGCACCGCTCATTTTGAATTTATCAGCGCTAAACGACGTTCAAGTCGATTTACTTGCCATTAAAACCATTCTCAATTCGCGCCAACTTGTGATTGTTGGGGTAACAGAAGCGAGTGAAGACATTGTTAAACAAGCAAAACGCTGCGGCCTAGCTGTGGTTAAGTCTGGCAAACAAGCACCGACACCTGAGCTACCTAAACGCAGCACCAAAATAGTTAAGCAAAATGTCCGCTCAGGTCAGCAAATTTACGCCAAAGATAGCGATTTAGTTGTATTTGGCGCGGTTGGTAATGGCGCTGAGGTCATCGCAGATGGTAGCATTCATATCTATGGAGCGCTGCGCGGTAAGGCAATGGCTGGTGCAAGTGGTGACGATCAAAGTGTGATTATCGCCAGTAAACTTCATCCCGAATTAGTGTCAATTGCCGGCAAGTATTGGCTTGCAGAACATATACAACAACACCAAATTGAAGACAGAGGTTGCGTACGCTTATCTGGTAGCAGCCTTTCTGTAGAATCATTGCCTTAAATTAGGCATCAAAAAGGATATTACACATGGCACAGATTATTGTTGTCACCTCAGGAAAAGGCGGCGTTGGTAAAACCACTTCTAGCGCAGCAATAGCCACAGGCCTTGCGCTAAAAGGTCACAAAACTGTCGTTATTGATTTTGATATCGGCCTAAGAAACCTCGACCTAATTATGGGTTGTGAGCGCCGCGTTGTTTACGATTTTGTTAATGTTATCAATGGTGAAGCAAATTTAAACCAGGCATTGATTAAAGACAAACGTTGCGAGAACCTGTTTATCTTGCCAGCTTCGCAGACCCGCGATAAAGATGCCCTAACCAAAGAAGGTGTGGGTAAGGTATTAGACGATCTTGCTAAAGACTTCGAGTTTATTATTTGTGACTCGCCAGCAGGTATCGAGCAAGGCGCAATGATGGCGCTGTATTTCGCTGATGTTGCTATCGTCACTACCAACCCAGAAGTTAGCTCAGTGCGCGACTCAGATCGTATTCTTGGCATGCTGCAAAGCCGCTCACGCCGCGCTGAGCAAAACCTTGAGCCAATTAAAGAATGGTTATTGCTGACTCGCTACTCACCTGCTCGCGTTAAAACGGGTGAGATGCTAAGCGTGGAAGATGTAGAAGAAATCCTTGCAATTAAACTGCTTGGCGTCATTCCAGAGTCACAAGCTGTGCTTAAAGCATCGAACTCAGGTGTGCCTGTGATTATTGACCAAGATAGCGATGCTGGTTTAGCTTATAGTGATACAATCGAGCGTTTACTGGGTAATGATGTACCACTTCGCTTTACTGAAGAAGAGAAAAAAGGATTCCTAAAACGGATTTTTGGTAGCTAATTATGTCGATACTTGATTACTTTAGAAGCAATAAAAAAGCCGCGAGCGCGTCATTAGCCAAAGACCGTCTACAGATCATTGTTGCGCACCAACGTGCTGAACGTGATGCCCCTGATTACTTTCCGCAGATGAAACAAGAGATTATTGAAGTCATCCGTAAATACGTGCATGTCAATGAAGATCAAGTGAACGTGCAACTTGACCAAGATGATAATAACTTGTCTGTATTAGAGCTAAACGTGACCTTACCTGATGGTAAATAGCAGGCGTTAACACCTTTGCTCGCTCAAACTAAAAAAGGATAGCCAATGGCTATCCTTTTTTATGCATGCTTTTGGCAGTCTTGTTTAAGTTATATTCAGCCAGAAAAGCTCACATCATCAATCGCCGAGCCTACCACTTCACCACGCCAGCCTGACAATAACAGCGGCGTTTCACCTTGTTTATTGTTAAACAGCCACAGCATAAACTCATGAATAAGGCGTTTAGACGCAATAAACTCAGTTGCCACTTGCTTGTGCTCACACAGCTCGACCAGAGTATTTTTGATCTGCTTAAAGGTAGACTTATAACCTGGGCGTAGCGCAATGACATCTATCTGCTCAGGCAAGTCGCTAAAGTCGACAGTGGTAATGAGTTTGACCAGCTCTTTACCATGAAAACGCTTTTCGTGATCAGTAAGGTCAACTAACTTGTTGAGGGCAGTAACACTTTGCGGCTGCTTTTTAGCCAAAGCAATTAAGGCATGATCTTTAATGACAAAACCCAGTGCTAAATTGCGGCTCAAGGCTTTCTGCAGGCGCCATGCCGCTAGCACTTTTAAACAAGCCAGCTGCTTAGGCGTTAACTGAAAGGCATTCTTAACTTTAAGGTAAGCGGTTTCTGGATCTGGCGCATCTAAACGCCCTTGGGTAATGCGCTCACCTTCTTCAAATAACCATTCACTGCGCCCCATCTGCTCAAGCTTTTGTTTTAGCTGTGGATACAGCTTATAAAGGTAGAACACATCGTTGGCAGCGTATTGCAACTGAGCATTGGTTAACGGGCGCTTCATCCAATCGGTGCGCGATTCGCCTTTATCAATTTCCACATCTAGGCACTGCTGCACTAGCTTAGCGTAGCCAAGTCCATAACCCATATTACCCATGCTGGCGGCGATTTGGCTGTCAAACAGTGGCTTAGGTTGGCACTTTCCATAATGGGCAAACACTTCTAGATCTTCACTGCATGAATGCACCAATTTAACGATGCTTTCATCCGTCAGCAGCTGCCAAAAACACGATAAATCACTAACAGCAACAGGGTCGATAAGCGCGAGGGTTTTACCATCATAAGCTTGAATAAGCCCAAGATTTGCATAGTAAGTGCGAGTACGCACAAACTCAGTGTCGATCACTAGCAATGGAGATTGCTGATACTGAGCCACAAGCTCACTCAGCTGTTCATCGGTTTTAATATACTCAAAAGTTAACACTAAATACTCCATCAAAAAGCCGGCTATCTAGGCCGGCTTTTTACAGAAGAGTCAAACTCAGACATATGCATTGCTCGTTTAAGCGTTGCTCGCCTCGTCTCTTAACTCTCTGCGTAAAATTTTACCCACATTGGTTTTGGGTAGCTCGTCTCTAAATTCTACCAGTTTTGGTACTTTATATCCTGTTAAATGTTCGCGGCAATGCTTAATCAAATCTTTTTCAGTCACGGACTTATCTTTGGCTACCACGAAAATTTTAACTAACTCACCACTGACATCGTGAGGTACACCTACAGCTGCAACCTCAATCACTTTAGGGTGCAGAGCGACGACATCTTCCACTTCATTTGGGAATACGTTAAAGCCAGAGACTAAAATCATGTCTTTCTTACGGTCAACAATGTAGAAGAAGCCTTTTTCATCCATGTAGCCAATATCACCAGTAGCTAACCAGCCATTTTCATCGATTACCTTGCTGCTTTCTTCTGGACGCTGCCAGTAACCGCGCATAACCTGCGGGCCTTTAGCAAATAACTCACCCACTTCACCTTGCGGGAGTACTTCACCTTCTTCACTGCGCACCTGGATAAGGGTTGATGGCGCGGGGAAACCGATTGAGCCGTTGTATCCGTCTAGGTCGTACGGGCAGCAGGTCACTAGCGGTGATGCTTCAGTTAAACCATAGCCTTCAAGTAAACGAGTTTGGGTAATGCTTTGCCATTTATCAGCAACGGCTTTCTGCACTGCCATACCGCCGCCGATTGACAGTTTTAGCTTAGAAAAATCTAGCGCTTTAAAGTCAGCATCGTTAACTAGTGCGTTGAACAAGGTGTTCACACCCGTAAGCGCAGTAAATGGGTATTTCTTTAAATCAGCAACAAAGGCTGGAATATCACGCGGGTTAGTGATTAATAAGTTTTGACTACCTTTATGCAGGAACAATAAGCAGTTAACTGTCAGCGCGAAAATATGATATAGCGGCAATGCGGTCACCACTAGCTCTTTGCCATCTTGCAACGCTGGCGCATAAGCACCATTTGCTTGCAGCACATTGGCTACCACGCTGCGGTGAGTCAACATTGCCCCTTTTGATACACCAGTAGTGCCACCGGTATATTGTAAGAATGCTAAATCATCGTTAGTGATTTCAGGCTTGATATACTGTTGGCGGCGACCTTTCGACAGACTATCTCTAAATGAGCGAGCATGAGGTAAGTGATACTTAGGCACCATCTTCTTGATGTACTTAACGACAAAGTTAACTAATGTGCGTTTAGGCGCGCTTAGCTGATCGCCAAGACCAGTAATAATGACTGACTGCACAGGTGTTTGGTCAACCACTTCTTCAAGGGTACGCGCAAAGTTAGACACAACAACAATGGCCTTAGCGCCAGAGTCCACCAGCTGATGTTTAAGCTCTCGTGGGGTATATAGTGGATTCACGTTAACCACAACCATACCTGCACGTAGTACTCCAAAAAGCGCAATAGGATATTGCAGCAAGTTAGGCATCATTAACGCAACGCGATCGCCCTTTTCTAGACCTAACTCATTTTGCAAGTACGCCGCAAAGGCGCGGCTGCGCTCTTCAAGCTTACGGTAGGTCATCTTTGCGCCCATGTTGATGAACGCTGGTGTATCTGCATACTTGTTGACAGCTTGCTCAAACATGTCCACAAGCGAGGTAAATTGGTCAGGGTTAATTTCTGCTGGCACGTCAGCAGGTAAGTGATTAATCCAAGGCTGGTCCACGGGAATCTCCTAATTAAATCCTACTCCATAGCATTGCTATGTCAGTAGCAAGGGACAACTTCCAATTAGAGTTTTAATTGTGGTTGAAAAATGTCCAAAAATCTTTGTTATTGACTCTACGACAAAATCATACGAGCGTTTTAATTTGTGCCCATAATCACATACTCGAAACAAAAAACCTAGTATTTTTGTAACAATCTAGGCTTAATTTAGTATAAAAGCTCGAATCTGCGTCGCTACTTGTTCTGCACTGCCCATGTGCAGATGATGATCGCCTTCCAATAACACGGTTTTCAAATCATTAAACCAGCGCTTAGCCTTTGGCGGCAGGGATTTTAGCTGTTTATAGCCGTCAGTTCCTAACACTAATAAACTGGGCGTACCAGTTGCATTCATTAGTTGTTCAACTTGACTAAAACTTAGGCGATACAAGGAGTCTAGCTTGAGTCTGGGGTCGCTTCGCCATACAAAACCCACCTCAGTTGAGCGCAAATTACGCTCGGTGATTAATTCACACCAAGGCTTATCTAACTTGGTCAATTGATGACGTGCACTCACCGCAGTATTGATATCAACCGTTTTAGCGCTTTGACTAAGTTGTTTGCTAGCAAATCGACTTTGAGCTTCAATACCTTTAACTAATCGCGACCGGATATTTTGCTCTGATTCAAACATGGGCACTAACGCCTCAATTAACACCAACTTATCAATGCTATTAGCAAAGGCGGCGTTGTAAGCAGATGCGATAATACCGCCGAGAGAATGCCCAATAATGCTAACGCTACTGTTGCGCAGCTTTAACTGTGCGATTGTCGCATGTAGATCGTAAATATAATCAACCCAATGAAGCGGATAAATCCCGGGTCGATGGGCAGATAAGCCATGGCCAGGCCAATCAATGCAGATAATTTGATAATGAGACAAGATGCCTTGAAGGCTTAACTCATTTACCAGAGGGATAAAGCTATTTAGGTTGTCTAACCAACCATGTAAACATAAGAGAATAGGCTTTGTTGCGTCACCATAACTGATGCCAGCAAGCTCAATTTGCGGAAGAGATAAGGTGATAGCTTCACACCTTATCTCTTTATTTATCGATTCATGTAACACTTATATCAATTCAACAAATTACTTTTTGACGAACTTAAGTGTCATACGATCGCTTTCGCCAATCGCAAGGTATTTGTCTTTATCTTGATCTTCCATCGCTAAGCGAGGAGGAAGCGTCCAAACACCTTTAGGGTAATCTTTAGTGTCTTTTGCATTGGCGTTGATCTCTGACGCTTCAGCTAGGGTAAAGCCAACTTTTTCAGCAAGCTTGACCATCTCAGCCTGATCCATATAGCCGCTATCCGCTGGCATACCAGGGTTAGCTCTGTGCTCTACCACACCAAACACGCCACCGGGTTTCAACACTGCATAAGCACCAGCAAATACTGACTCTAGGTTACCCGCCATTGCCCAGTTATGTAGGTTACGGAAGGTTAACACCACATCAGCACTATTATCTTCACCCAACTTAGTCTTCTCAGGTGGGTTTAGCGTGGCAAAGCCTACGTTCTTCACTACAGCTTTGTTATCTTCTACCCACTTTTCAAACTTCTTACCCGCTTTAGCGTAGTAGCGAGTACGGCGGTTATCTTCACTTGGATTGGTTTCAAAGTTTGCCGCTACATACTGACCTTTATCAGCCAGATAAGGCGCTAAGATCTCAGCATACCAACCACCACCAGGCCAAAGCTCAATAACGGTTTTCTCAGGCGTCACCTCAAAAAAGCTGAGGGTTGCACCCGGATTACGATATTTATCGCGCTTAGCATTTGATTCACTGCGAAAGTCACTTTTCAGCGCAGACTTTAGCTGCGCATTAACCTGTGCATGTTCACCCGCTTTGTGGTGCCCAGCAGTAACTGGCATAGTAGTGGTTAGCGACAGCCCTATTACAGCAGCTGCAAGATACTTAAGCTTCATGTTTTACTCCCTTGTTAACATTCACCTTCGACCAGCTCAGCCACAACATTAATCCACTGAACGCTAGCCAAATAAAAATCCATATCCAAGCAGGTAGCCAGGTCATTTGCGACAACATATTCGCATCACCTTTACCGCTTAGACCAAACAACACTGTGGGGCTTGCCACGGCGTTGAGCATAATCATAAGGCCTAATATACGCAGTAAACTATTTAAAAGACTATTGTTATTTAACTTAATTGGTAACAAAAAAAGTCCGGCTAAACAAAGCAAGATAATGATAGTCAACATATCTCTTGCCCAAAACAACGAACTTGCCATGACTATCAGCCCAAGCAATGACAAGGTAAAACGAATACCTGCACGCCAGGTAGCTAACAAGAAAATAAGGTAGCCCCACAAGGCGGCACCTGGGTATCCGCTAAAGGCAATTAAGATGGCATTCCCACCTTGACTAGTGCAAAGGCCTGCACCATTTGGAAATAGCTGAATACTATTTACCATACCGCCGGTAATTAGGGTTGCGATCCCATGGGATATTTCATGGAAGAAGCTTTCGAACCACTTAAATGGCACGCTAACATAGGGCAATTTGGTGACAATTAAGGCCACTAAAAGCTCAATAACAAAACGGCTCCGAGAAGGAACCGCAGACTGTGATGAAAGGTGTGATGAAAGTTTTGATGAGTTTGGCGTAAGACCTGATTCAGGCATAAATGTCTATTCCAACCATTTGTTGAATCTCTTCGCGTTTTGCACTGTGCTGAGTCGTCAGGTATTCGCTAATGGCGCCGCGCTGAGTGCTTGATGGATCATCATAAGCTAGATTGGCACCGTTTGATGCAGACATTAGCTCGTCAAGCTGACTTTTAAGCGCCTGAGTTAACTCAAAGTTACCGCGCTCAGCTTCTGCAGAGCTATTTTGCGACTTGGCTGATTGCGACTTGCTTAGCTCGCCCTCAATGATATCTGCTTGATTAGCAAATTGAGCCTGGTTAGCCCTATTAACCGCTTTCACATCTACCGTCGCCTTGACTTCAGGCGCACGGTTACCCGCCACGGCTTGAGATAAGCTGATTGGCTGAGTGAAATTACTGGCTTGGTTAATCGAGTTAAGTTGCATAAAGCCCTATTCGCGTCCCGGTAGCTTCTTCCAGGTAACAGTATCACGTAAGTAAACAGGTGCAAGTTCATCGACACTGGTATGCTCGCCAGCGTCAAAACCCACTTTAGCTAAGCTAATCATAGCGCTTGCGTCAGGATATTTCACCTGCTCAGACAGTGAAATCACTTGGGCACGCTCAAGCAGCTCAAGGTACGCATCAAAACCCGTGCCGCAAGCAATAATCTCCTGCTCAGTATCTAGCGCAATAACCATATCATCTGGGGAGCTTACCTGCTCGGTTGCCACTAGCACAGCAACACCATCTTGATTGATGTACTGCCCCCAATACACTTCATTCATTCGCGCATCAATGCAACAAAGGATTTGCTTTGCGCCGTGGATGTTGATCGCCATTTGCGCCATGGTGGCAAGGGTTGAAATACCGATAACAGGTATATCATGGCCAAGGGCTAAACCTTGGGTCATGCTAGTGCAGATACGAATACCAGTAAAGCTACCTGGCCCACGACCATAGGCAATTAAGTCTACATCTGCAATGGTAATTTCAGCATCTTGCAAAACTTCATCAACCATAGGCAATAGGCGTTGGCTATGTTCGCGCGGCGCATCAGCACTCCGAGAAAACAATTGTTGTTGAGAACTAAGCGCAGCCGAGCAAGCCTCGGTGCAGGTATCAAGAGCAAGAATATTCATGTATCAAAAACGACTAGTAAAAATTAGCGCTATGATACCTGATAGCCTATCGATAAAAAAGCGCAGTCATTCGCCAAGAACACGCGAATAAATGTGCGACTAGATGTGCAAGTATTTGTGGATCAATTAATTGCTTTTAAAAATTCTAAAGCAACATCAAGCTCACGGGTACGGTACATAGGCGGCAGCGACTGCAAAAACGCGGCGCCGTAATCTCGGTTGACAATACGGTTGTCACACAAAATCAGCACGCCGCAATCTTTCTCGTCCCGTATCAATCGCCCGACACCCTGCTTTAATGCAATAACAGCCTGGGGCAATGAAATATGACTGAACGGATCTTGCTGTTGCTGCTCAATATTCGCCGCACGCGCTTTATACAAGGTATTGTCAGGGCTAACAAACGGCAGCTTGTCGATGATCACGCAGCTCAGTAATTTGCCCTTTACGTCAATTCCTTCCCAGAAACTACTGGTTCCTAATAGCACCGCATTACCTAGTTGCCGGTATTTGTTCAGCAAATTCTGTTTACTGCCCTGCCCCTGTACCAGCAGCGGATAACGCACCTTGGTGGCGAGCAACTGTGCCGTTAAGTTGAGCATGTGATGACTGGTAAATAATATAAAGGTGCGCCCTTTGGCGGCATTTATCGCCTGCACACACACGTCAACAAGCTGCTGAATATAGTAAGACTGGCTCATATCGCTGCTGGCATCGGGCATAGATGCGTTACGCTTACCTAAATAGCGTGGCACACATAAAATAGCTTGATTAGGATAATCAAATGGGCTGTCTAAAATAACCTGCTTGGCACTTGCTATCCCCATTTCACGGGTGAAATGAGAAAGCTCACGATTCACTTGCAAGGTTGCAGAAGTGAATACCCAACTTGTTGATGGCTCAAACAATGCCTCACACTGTTTGGCGATATTAATCGGTGCCACTCGCAGCATTAATTGGTTAAGACCAATATCCACACTGTAGGCTGAATTAGGGTCATTACACTCAAAAAAGCTCACCAATCTGCCATTGAGCCTATCAAGTTTTTCCAGCGCTTCATCGAGGGATTCAAAACGGCCAACATGAGCACTGAGCACTGTTTGCAGGGCATTAAGTTCTTCAATTAACTGCCAGCCAAGTCCTGCTAACTTTTTGTTAGCTAATACATGGCGGTAATTATCAATTTGCTGCTCAATCAAGCCTTGCTGCCACTGCTCAAGTAACGATAAACAGCGGTAACTCAGTTGCTCAATTTGAATAGAGTCTCGCACCTCTTCCTTATGGATTGAGATAAGCGCAGATAATTGACGGTCGATTTCCCGTGTAGAAATGTTATCGCCAAAATAATTGATGCAGGTATCTGGTAATAAATGGGCTTCATCGAATATCACTACATCAGGGTCGGGAAGCAGCTCAGCAAAGCCCGTGTCTTTTAGCAGGCGGTCTGCAAAAAACAAGTGATGGTTAACCACAATCACCTTCGCTTCAATGGCTTTTACCCTTGCCTTACGGGTAAAGCAAGCATCATAAAAATCACACTTTTTGCCCTTGCAAGACTCCTTGGTACTCATTACATCATTCAGCACAATTGAGTTTTCAGACACTGTGGTCAACTTGCCTAAATCACCATCTGAAGTGAGCGATGCCCATTGATTGATTTTTAATAAATCGTCCAAATAATCGGCTTGATATCGAGCGGCATCAGCCATGGTGTTATCAAGCCGCAACTGGCATAAGTAATTATTACGCCCTTTAAGCAAGGCGACACGTTGATGAATGTCGAGCATCGACAAGATAGTCGGTAAATCTTTAACAAACAGCTGATCTTGCAGATTTTTACTTCCCGTACTTATCACCACCTGTTTACCACTAAGCAGCGCAGGTACAAGATACGCAAAGGTTTTACCCACACCCGTTCCCGCCTCAAGTACAAGATTTGACTTAGCAGAAATTGAGTTTGCGACTTCAATAGCCATCTGCAGCTGAGCATCACGCTGGTGATATACGCCAATACTTTTCGAAAGCGCACCGTTTGGCTTAAATATATCAGCGACAAGATTGGCTAAAGATAAACTCACGGATGTCCTCTAACGCTCACATTAGCGCTTAATACAGTAAATTTCGGGTGTTAGAACTAACAAAAAAACTGAGCGATTACGACTTTTACCTAGCAGTGCTATTGGTGCTCATCAGGCGAATTATGTCATACAAGGGGAAAGCGCAGAAACTACAAAGCGCAAAAACTAGCGGATGGGTCATTTATCGAGCAAATAACAATTTAATGAAGGGTAAAGCACTAAAGACATTCTAAATGAATCGAACAACAGTCACATTATTCAGCGTAAATTACGAATAAGTATTCACCCAAGCAGGGTGGCGCCACATTAGTTAATTACCGAAAATCTAGCTTGAGTTAGGATAAATGCAAACTTCACAAACAGATATAGATAACGAGAAAACTCATTAAAACTAGCGCACTATAAAAATGCAGCTCCATTCCTTACGCGACAAGACCTTTCAACCCCCAACTAGACAACCAATCATCCCGTTATCAAACCCACCACCTTAGCTGCATAAATATATCTTATAACCCACAGGTTTATTTAATTGCTAAATTTGTGCTGTTTGGCTATTGCAATCAAATTAACCTCGGGTTAACGTGTTTAGCAAGTAAACAAAGCAACTTGATTTTTATCGCATGAGTTGCCTGAACAAGACGAATTAGAGACAGTTTTTATTATGAGCATCCAATTGATTTCAATCCATCATCACCATCATATGCGGTAGCCTTCGGATGCTTACTGCCGGAGGTTCATGTCCTTCCGGTGGTGAATAAAGATCACTTAAACCCCTGGAAGGAATTTCAGGGGTTTTTTAATGCCTGAATTTTAAAGAATTTTAAATTTAGATAGTTAAAGGAAGAGTACAAATGACTGATTCAAACCGTTTACGCATCGCGATTCAAAAATCAGGTCGCTTATCGAAAGAGTCGCAGAAGCTGCTTAAAGGCTGCGGAGTAAAATTTAACGTTAATGAGCAGCGCCTGATTGCCCACGCTGACAATATGCCAATCGACCTACTTCGCGTACGTGATGACGATATTCCTGGTCTAGTCATGGATGGCGTGGTTGATCTAGGCTTTATTGGTGAAAATGTACTTGAAGAAGAGCAAATCGAGCGCGAAACACTCGGTAAGCCAGCGGCGTACAATAAGCTGCGTCAACTCGACTTTGGTGGTTGCCGCCTATCTCTCGCTGTTCCAAAAGAGTTTAGCTACCAGGATGCAAGCTCACTGGAAGGTTTGCGTATTGCCACTTCTTATCCGAACTTACTGCGCCGTTATATGCAGCAAAAAGGCATCACCTACAGCGACTGTATGCTAAAAGGCTCTGTAGAAGTAGCGCCGCGCGCAGGCCTTGCTGATGGCATTTGCGATCTTGTATCGACTGGCGCCACGCTAGAAGCCAACGGGCTTTATGAAACCGACGTTATCTATCGTTCTAAAGCCTGCCTTATCCAGTCAGCAGCGCCGCAAACTCCAGCTAAACAAGCATTAATCGATAAACTGCTATCACGCATGAACGGTGTTATCAGCGCACGCGAGAGTAAATACATCTTGCTGCACGCGCCGACAGAAACCTTAGAGCAAATCGTTTCGCTGCTGCCTGGCGCGGAAAACCCAACAGTATTACCGCTTAACGACGACAGCAACCGCGTAGCAATCCACGCAGTATCTAGTGAGGACTTGTTCTGGGATACTATGGAGCAGCTTAAGGAGTTGGGCGCAAGCTCGATACTCGTTATGCCAATTGAAAAGATGATGGGGTAACGCATCATGGCTGAGCAGCAATTAATGAAGCCAATCACATGGGCAGCGCTTGATAAAGATGCTAGAGAGCAAGCACTAGCACGCTCACCCTTAATTAATGACCAAGGTGTTGAGGCCAGTGTTAGCGGCATTATCGAAAAGGTAATCGCAAGTGGCGATCAAGCGCTAATTGAGTTTAATCAGAAGTTTGACAACTTCATCACTGCCGAGCTTAGACTCAGCGATGAGCAAATTGACGTCGCCTGCAGCAATGTTAGCCCAGAACTGAAGCAAGCTATCGAACAAGCAATGGGCAACATCAGCAAGTTTCACCAGGCGCAAGCTTTTAGTGCTATCGATGTTGAAACCATGCCTGGCGTGCGCTGCGAGTTGAGAAATGAGCCGGTTGACAGTGTTGGCCTGTACATTCCAGGCGGCACGGCGCCGCTTATCTCCACCGTTATGATGCTTGCGCTACCGGCCAAAATTGCTGCTTGTCGTCGACGGGTACTGGTTAGCCCACCACCAATTAACGATGCCATCATTTACGCTGCCAAAGCCTGTGGGATCACAGATATTTATCAGGTAGGCGGCGCACAAGCTGTTGCTGCGCTGGCCTTTGGTACTGAGTCTGTACCTAAGGTTGATAAGATTTTCGGCCCTGGCAATCGCTTTGTCACTGAAGCCAAGCGTTTAGTATCCCAAGATAGTCGCATTAGCGTTGCTATCGATATGCCTGCAGGGCCATCAGAAGTATTAGTTATTGCAGATGAAGCTGCCAACCCTGCATTTGTTGCCGCTGATTTACTATCACAAGCTGAGCACGGTGAAGACTCGCAAGTGATATTGGTTACCAACTCTGAAGCTATTGCAAATGCAGTTTCTAACGAGCTTGCAACGCAGCTTGAACAACTGCCGAGAAAAGATGTCGCCGCAGCGGCGCTGAAATATTCTCGCAGCTTTATTGTTGATGATATGGACCAAGCTGCTGAGCTATCCAACCAGTACGGGCCTGAGCACTTAATCATTCAAACCCGCGCGCCACGTGACGTACTCAAAAACATTCGCGCTGCTGGCAGCGTATTCTTAGGTCCTTACACGCCAGAGTCGGTCGGCGATTATGCTAGCGGCACTAACCACGTGCTGCCAACCTATGGCTACAGTCGTAACTATTCAAGCTTGTCACTTGCTGACTTTAGCCGCCGTTTCACAGTGCAAGAGCTCACCCCATCTGGGCTAATTAGTTTGGGCGACACTGTGATGACCCTAGCTAGCAACGAGCAGCTAGACGCTCACAAAAACGCGGTAGCAATTCGTTTAACGTCACTTGCTAAGGAGGGTGAATAATGAGCGCCCCAACATTCAACCCACAAGCACTAGCACGACCTGAGCTTTTGGATCTAGTGCCATATCAAAGTGCGCGACGCATTGGCGGCAACGGTGATATTTGGATTAACGCGAATGAATCACCGTTTAATAACAGCGAGCTTGACGGCTTAAATCGCTACCCTGAGTGTCAGCCACAAGAGTTGATTGACGCATACAGTGCATACAGCCAAGTGGCAGCACGCAACATAGTCACCAGCCGCGGCGCTGACGAGGCGATAGAACTACTTATTCGTACTTTTTGTATTCCGGGTAAAGATAGCATTGCGATTTTTGGCCCAACCTACGGCATGTACAAAATATCAGCATCTACCTTTAACGTAGCAACAACCGAAGTTGAACTCACCAGTGATTTTCAACTGCCTAATAACTGGCAGCAGCAAGTCGGTGCTCCAAAGCTGGTATTCATCTGTAACCCTAATAACCCAACTGGCAGCATTATCAATATTGACGATATTGAAGCCACAGTTGCCAGTTACCCAGATGCCATAGTGGTAGTTGATGAAGCCTATATTGAGTTTTGCCCGCAGCAAAGTGCAGCAAGACTGCTGGCTAAGTACCCAAACCTGGTGGTGTTAAGAACCTTATCTAAAGCCTTTGCGTTAGCGGGTGCGCGCTGTGGTTTCATGCTAGCCAGTGAAGCGATTATTGAACTTGTTATGCGGGTGATTGCGCCCTACCCGGTGCCGCTGCCCGTTGCAAAAGCCGCGACTAATGCGTTAAGTCTAAAGGGCATTGCAACAATGCAAGGTCAGGTGCGCCAACTAAATGAGCAAGGTGCTGCACTAGCCGAGTTTTTACACACAATTGCCAGTGACGTTATCTCGCCTAATGGCAACTTTGTACTGGCACGTTTTGACACTGTCGAACAAATCAAGCAAAAGCTCACACAAGCAGGCATTGTTGCCCGCGCTTATGGCGATCCGCGCTTAAAAGATGCCATTCGCTTTAGCTTTGCTAATGAGGCACAAACCCAGGCGATTATTCGGGCGCTGAGTTAGCGATTCAGTAACAAAAAAAGCACTAGAACAAACTCAGCAACTGAACAGATTTAGCAAGGTAACTTGCGAATATAAAGAATTAAGGTCAGCACATGAAACAAAACAAGCAGCAAAAAATCCTCTTTATTGATCGTGACGGCACCCTAGTCGAAGAGCCGCCAATCGATAAACAGCTAGACCGTTTAGATAAACTGGTATTTGAGCCGCAAGTGATCCCTGCCCTGCTTAAGCTACAAAAAGCGGGTTACAAGTTAGTGATGGTAAGTAACCAGGACGGACTTGGTACTTCGTCTTTCCCGCAAGCTGACTTTGACGCGCCCCACAATATGATGATGGCAATTTTTGAAAGCCAAGGCGTTAAGTTTGATGATGTTCAAATTTGCCCTCACTTTGACTCAGATAACTGCAGTTGCCGCAAACCCAAATTAGGACTGGTGAAAGAGTATCTAACCCAAGGGTTAATTGATTTCACCCAATCGTTTGTGATTGGCGATCGCCAAACCGACGTTGAACTTGCCAACGCCATGGGCATTAATAGCTTCCAATACCAACGTGAAACACTTAATTGGGACATGATAGTCGATGCACTGCTAAACCAAGGGCGCAAGTCTCAGGTTGTACGTACCACTAAAGAAACCGACATTCGCGTTAACATTGACCTAGATAGCCAGACCAAAGGTGACATCGACACAGGCATCGGCTTTTTTGACCACATGCTGGATCAAATTCAAACCCACGGTAACTTTAAAATTGATGTCAAAGTCGATGGCGACTTAGAAATTGACGACCACCACAGCGTTGAAGATACCGCCTTAGCCATTGGTGATGCCATCCGTCAGGCACTGGGTGACAAACGAGGTATCGCCCGCTTTGGCTTTAGTTTGCCTATGGATGAAGCCAACGGCCAATGCTTGATGGATATTTCAGGCCGTCCGTTTATTAAGTTTGATGCCAGCTTTGATCGTGAAATGGTGGGTGAAATGGCGACTGAAATGGTGCCTCACTTCTTCCGCTCGTTTGCAGATGGGCTGCGCTGCACCTTGCACCTATCAACCGAGGGTGAAAACGATCACCACAAAGTTGAGGCATTGTTTAAAGTGCTTGGCCGCACCCTACGTCAAGCAGTTAAAGTTGAGGGCGATATCTTGCCATCAAGCAAGGGAGTGTTATAGCGCTTTATGACAAATTCAGACCTGATAACAGAGCAGCAGTCTTGCAATGAAAAATCAAGCGAGCAAAATATGACTGTGATACTTGATACCGGCTGCGCCAACTTAAGCTCAGTAAAATTCGCCTTCGAGCGCTTAAACGCCAATGTGGTTGTGAGTAAAGATCATAAAGTTATTCGCAGCGCCGCCCGTGTAGTATTGCCCGGCGTTGGCACTGCAGCTGCAGCAATGCAGGCAATTGAGGCGCGCGACCTTGCCACGCTAATTCAAAGCCTAGAGCAACCAGTGCTTGGCGTATGCTTAGGCATGCAGTTAATGACTAAGGTTTCAAATGAGCGCGGAGCAAGCCAGCTTGAGTCAATTGATTGCTTAGGCGTCATCCCAACCCAAGTTGAAGAGCTAGATAGTCAAGGCTTGCCGCTACCACACATGGGTTGGAATCAAATTAATGTGAGCGGCCACCCAATATTTACTGGCATTGCAAATGGTAGCTATGTGTACTTTGTTCACAGTTATCGCGCACCACAAAGTGACTACACCATTGCCAGTTGCGACTATGGCGAAACCTTTAGCGCCGCCATTGCTAAAGACAACTTTATAGGCCTGCAATTTCACCCAGAAAAAAGCGCCAAAATTGGCGCGCAAATACTGCAAAACTTTTTAAATATGAATAAGGAAGAAACGGCATGATTATTCCAGCGATTGATTTAATCGACGGTCAGGTGGTTAGGCTGTTTCAAGGCGACTACGGCAAACAAACCACGTTTGATTTAAGCCCACTGGCGCAGCTTAAATCTTACCAGCAGCAAGGGGCTAAACTGCTGCACATAGTTGATTTAACTGGCGCCAAAGATCCAGATAAAAGGCAAACTAAGCTTATATCTGAGCTTGTAAGTGAACTTGAAGTGGATATTCAAGTTGGCGGCGGTATTCGCTCAGAAGAGCAAGTAAAAGAGCTACTCGATGCGGGCGTCAAACGTGTGGTCATCGGCTCACTTGCCGTTAAGCAACCTGAGCTTGTGAAAAGCTGGTTTGAAAAATATGGCAGCGATGCAATTTGTTTAGCCCTTGATGTCAATATTGATCTAGACGGGAACAAGATTGTCGCAGTGTCAGGCTGGCAAACCGGCGGCGGTAAATCACTCGAATCACTAGTTGCTGAATATAGCCAGGTCGGGATTAAACACGCGCTAGTTACCGACATTAGTCGTGATGGTACGCTTCAAGGCGCCAACACTCAGTTATATTCTGAGTTAGCCCAAAGCTATCCTAGTATTAACTGGCAAGCCTCTGGCGGCATTGCATCACTAGATGATGTTAAGGCTGTGCGTGACAGCAAGGCCAATGGCATCATCATTGGTAAAGCACTACTGATTAATAACTTTAGCGTTGAGGAGGCTATCGCATGCTGGCCAAACGCATAGTACCTTGTCTTGACGTACGCGACGGTAAAGTCGTTAAAGGCGTACAGTTTCGTAACCATGAAATTGTTGGCGACATTGTGCCGCTGGCGGCGAGATACGCCGAGGAAGGTGCTGACGAGCTGGTGTTTTACGACATTACCGCCAGCGCTCACGACCGCGTAGTGGATAAATCCTGGGTGAGCCGAGTTGCTCAGCAAATTGATATTCCGTTTTGTGTCGCTGGCGGCATCAAAACTATCGAACAAGCCCGTGAAAAGCTGGCATTTGGTGCAGACAAAATTTCAATCAACTCGCCTGCATTAACCAACCCGAGCCTCATCACCCGCTTACAAGATGAATTTGGTCGCCAATGTATTGTTGTCGGGATTGACTCATATTTCGATGCACAAACTAACAGCTATAAAGTAAAGCAATTTACCGGTGATGAAGCCGCCACTAAAGATACACAATGGTACACACAAGATTGGGTTGAAGAGGTGCAAAAGCGCGGCTGTGGTGAAATAGTATTGAACGTCATGAATCAAGACGGCGTTCGCGGCGGCTACGACATTAAGCAATTGTCTATGGTACGCAGTGTATGTGACGTGCCGTTAATAGCCTCTGGCGGTGCGGGTGAAATGAGCCACTTTGCAGAGGTATTTACTCAGGCAAAGGTAGACGCAGCCCTTGCAGCAAGCGTGTTCCACAAAGGTATTATTGCCATCAGCGAGTTGAAGCAATATTTGGCTTCTAAACAAATCGCTATTCGCGTGTAAATTATAGGATTAAGGTAGCACAGAACATGACACAAACAGCTTCGAATACAAATGAGTCAACAAGCGCGAACTTAGCAAATATTGATTGGGATAAACAGCAAGGTTTAATTCCAGCAGTGGTACAAAACCACCTTACCGGTAAAGTGCTGATGCTAGGTTACATGGACAAGCAAGCATTAGATAAAACCCTGACCACAGGTCTGGTAACCTTCTTTAGCCGCAGCAAACAAAGACTGTGGACCAAAGGTGAAGAGTCAGGCAATACCCTCAATTTAGTCGAGATTGATATCGACTGCGACAACGACACCTTTTTAGTACAAGTTATCCCGCAAGGACCAACTTGTCATTTAGGCCGCGAAAGCTGTTGGCAAGACAGTAAAGCCCACACTTTTATTGATAACCTCAGCCAGCTTATTGCCAGTCGCAAAGGTCAAGACAGCAACAGTAGTTACACGGCATCGTTATTTGAAAAAGGCACAAAGCGCATTGCGCAAAAGGTAGGTGAAGAAGGTTTAGAAACCGCCCTCGCCGCCGCCACGAATGACAAAGCAGAATTGATAGATGAAGCGTCTGACCTTATGTATCACTTGATTGTATTACTAGAAGATCAAGGATTATCAATGGAAGATATTAACCGTAACCTGCTTGAGCGCCATAGCAAAGCAACTAAGTAACCCAATAATAGCAACCAGCCAATAGCTAAGTTACTTGCTTATACAGCGAACCCTTGACAAAACCTGTCACAAAAAAGCCGTCACTCAAATGAGTAGACGGCTTTTTTATCAGGTAGCTAGGTACAGACTAGCGATAAATATCTAACCCTTCTTCAGGGCGTGTTTTTAGCAGGCGTAAGAACCACATGTACTGTTCTGGATATGCCAAAATCACCTGCTCTACAATCTTGTTAAGAGCGAGCGCTTCGTTGTCTTTGCCCTTCATCGATTCTTTATCAACCGCGGGTAGCACGGTTAAGTTAAAGTGCCTCGCCTGTTGATCATATCCAATCGTCACTGGCATCACCTGTGCATTACCCGCCTGAGCTAAACGCCCTACTACTGGCAAGGTGGCTTTAACTGTGCCCAGAAACGGCGCAAATACACTTTGGTCGCGACCTAAATCTTCATCTGGAAGATAAAAAAAGCTGTTGTCTTGCTTAAGCTCGGTGATTAAAGCACGAATCCCTGCTTCTCGCATATAAACGCGGCCACCTTGGGAGCTACGAAGTCGGTTACTAAACCAGTTAAATAGCACGTTTTTATGGGCCTTGGCCATGGTAACCATTGGGATTTCTTGGTTTAAACGCAGGCCAGCGTAATCAATTGGCCATACATGAGGCATGATAAAGATAATAGGCTGACCAGCATCGCGGGCGGCTTGTACATGCTCAAAACCGTGTAATTGTACGCGGCGTTTGTTGTGGGCATCTGAACGCACTACTAGTTCAGCCTGCGACAAGAGTGCAATCACAAAATTATCAACGTTGGCTTTGATAAGTTCTTGAATTTGTTGCTCTGACTTTTCAGGAAAACAATGGCTGATATTCACCTTAGCCACATGCAGCGGTTTTTTAGCCACCTTAAGTACGACAAAAGATAAACTACGGGCAATCGGGTCTCTTAGCCAGGCTGGCATTAAGCCAAACATAAACAACACGCCGATAACCAGCCAGGTACCCCAATATTTAGGGTGCAACAAACTCATTTTAAAACTTCGGTCAAAATGCTTAGGTGTGCGTTTTTTAGGAGAAGTGGACAAAAAAAGCTCCAATCAAGAAATTTAGCTAAAGGCGAAGTTTATCAACTTACTTAGGTTGGTAAAAACACTTTTTTACCGACAATTCATATCAGCTCGCTATTTATCATTATCAACCGAATACTTAGTGCAATTGGGTACAAGTAAAGTGAGCCAACTCAAGCCGTTAAAAAAGCAAGCAATAAAAAAGCCACCCGTTAGGGTGGCTTTCGATATCAAGAAAATTTGATATTAGATGGGAATTATTTCTTATCCGAGTTTGCTGCTTCAACGCGCGATTTTAACTTCTGTCCAGGACGGAAAGTTACGACACGTCGTGCAGAGATAGGAATATCTTCACCAGTTTTTGGGTTCCGTCCCGGTCTTTGATTCTTATCCCTAAGGTCAAAGTTGCCAAAGCCAGATAACTTGACCTGCTCACCACTTTCGAGTGCTTCACGAATTTCTTCAAAGAAAGACTCAACCATCTCTTTGGCTACACGCTTATTAATGCCAAGTGTTTCAAAAAGATGTTCTGCCATTTCGGCTTTGGTAAGTGCCATACTTTAATCCCTCAACGATGCGTTGAACTCGGTCTTTAAAGCTGATACCACTGAATCCATGGTCTCGGTGATATCTTTTTCTTCAAGTGTACGAGTAATGTCTTGTAACGTAAGTGCGATAGCTAAGCTCTTTTTGCCGCTCTCGACACCTTTACCTTGATATACATCGAACAAGTTTAAGCCAACCAACTGATTTTCGCCAACTTTTCTTATCAAATTCATAACATCGGTTGCAGAAATATTTTCATCTACTGCCACAGCAATGTCACGACGATTAGCCGGGAACTTAGATACAGCTTGGGCTAGCGGTAAACTAGACTGTAATAATGCGTCTAGTTCAAGCTCGAAAACGATTGTTTTGCCATTTAGGCCAAATGGCTTCTCTAAACTCGGGTGAAGCGCACCAATGTGACCAATGACTCGATTATTTCTTAAGATTTCAGCACATTGCCCTGGATGTAATGCAGGATGCGATGCTGCTCTAAAACTAAATTCAGAATCAGCTGCTGTCAAGCCCATAATTGCTTCTAAGTCACCTTTTAAGTCAAAGAAATCAACAGTTTTTGATTCCATTGACCAGTGTTCATCGTTCTGATTACCAGAAATAACGGCACCTAGCATAGCTTGCTGACGAACACCTGAATCGGCTTGCTCATCAGGAATAAAACGCAGACCAGACTCAAATAAACGCACGCGCCCCTGCTGGCGGCTTTGATTGTGACCAACGGCCGCTAAAAGACCGGTGAACATAGACAAGCGCATTGCTGACATTTCAACGGAAATTGGATTTGGTAACACCATCGCTTCTTGCTCTGGGTGAACAAGCGCTTGCAGTTTAGGGTCAACAAAACTGTAAGTAATTGCTTCTTGGAAGCCACGAGCAACCAGTAAGTCACGTACACGCTTAAGTGGCATATCAGCTTCTTTATGATCTGACATGTTAAGTGCAGCAACAGGTGCAATATTAGGAATGTTGTTGTAACCATAGATACGGGCAACTTCTTCAATCAAATCTTCTTCGATTGCCATATCAAAACGGTAAGTCGCTGTAGTGACATTCCACACGCCTTGCTCAAAAGCAACACTAAAGCCTAAACGCTCAAGAATTTCAGTCACATCAGCATCAGGAATATGGTGACCTAGCTTTTTATCTAGCTTTTCACGGCGAAGCTGAATGTTAGCCGCTTTTGGTAAGTGATCTTGCGATACCGCCTCAACAACTTGACCAGCTTCACCACCGCAAATATCAAGTACCAGGCGAGTGGCACGGTCCATCACCTTGTGCTGTAGCTCAGGGTCAACGCCGCGCTCAAAACGGTGTGAAGAGTCAGTGTGCAGGCCTAGGCTACGTGCTTTACCAAGAATCGCTAAAGGCGCGAAGAAAGCGCACTCTAATAAAATATCTTTGGTTTCAGTGGTAACGCCGGTTGCTTCACCACCAAATACACCCGCCAATGCAACAGGCTTGTTGTCGTCAGCAATCACTAAGGTATTGCTAGGTACAGTGATTTCATTACCATCGAGTAAAGTTAGCTTTTCTTCACCCGAGCCATAACGAACCGTAATGCCACCATCTAAGGTTGCTAGGTCAAAGGCATGCATTGGTTGACCAAATTCAATCAGTACATAGTTGGTGATATCAACAATTGGATCAATTGAGCGAATACCGCTGCGGCGTAATTTTTCTTGCATCCAAAGTGGTGTTGGCGCTTTAACATCGACGTTTTTGACCACACGACCAAGGTAGCGGCCACAAGCTTCTGGCGCCTTAACTTCAATGCTCACTGGCGCATCGATTGAAGCTTCAACCGCTTGCCAGCTAGGCTCTGTTACTTCAGCGCGGTTAAGTACACCGACTTCGCGCGCAAGACCAACCATACCTAAACAGTCTGCACGGTTCGCGGTAAGGTCTACATCGATAATGGCATCGTTTAGATCCAGATACTCGCGAACATCAGTGCCGATTGGCGCATCTAGTGGCAGCTCGATAATGCCGTCACTTTCGATATCAATACCTAACTCACCGTATGAACACAGCATGCCAAAAGATGGCTGACCGCGTAGTTTGGCTTTCTTAATTTTAAAGTCGCCAGGTAGCACTGCACCAACCATAGCAACTGCTACTTTTAAGCCCTGACGGCAGTTTGGCGCGCCACATACGATGTCGATTAATTCGTCTTCACCAACATTAATTTTGGTTACACGCAGCTTGTCTGCATCTGGATGCTGACCACACTCAACCACTTCACCAACAACAACGCCACTAAACTCAGCAGCAACGCCGTCAACGCCGTCTACTTCAAGGCCGGCCATGGTGATTTGGTGTGATAATTCGTCGCGGCTTACTTGTGGGTTTACCCACTCACGAAGCCAAGATTCACTAAATTTCATCTGTTTATTGCTCCGTTATTTGAATTGCTTAAGGAAACGTAAGTCGTTCTCGAAGAAGGCGCGTAAATCGTTGACGCCGTAGCGCAGCATAGTTAAACGCTCAACGCCCATACCGAAAGCAAAACCAGAGTATTTCTCAGGGTCGATACCCACACTGCGAAGCACATTTGGATGCACCATTCCGCAGCCCAATACTTCTAACCATTTACCATTTTTGCCCATCACATCAACTTCAGCTGATGGTTCTGTGAATGGGAAGTAAGATGGACGGAAGCGCACTTGTAAATCTTCTTCGAAGAAATTACGTAGGAAGTCGTGCAAAATACCTTTTAACTCAGCAAAGTTAACGTTCTCTGCCACCATTAGGCCTTCAACCTGATGGAACATTGGTGTGTGCGTTTGGTCGTAATCGTTACGGTATACACGGCCTGGAGAGATAATGCGCAGCGGTACTGGCTCATTTTCCATGGTGCGAATCTGCACACCAGATGTCTGAGTACGCAGCATCACTTTAGGATTAAAGTAGAAAGTATCGTGATCAGCGCGAGCAGGATGGTGCTCAGAAATATTTAACGCATCAAAGTTATGAAAATCGTCTTCAATCTCAGGACCTTGTTTCACGCTAAAACCAAGCTCACCAAAGAAAGACTCAATACGCTCAATGGTACGCGTTACTGGATGCAGACCGCCAATTTCTAGCGTGCGACCAGGTAATGTAACGTCGATTTTTTCAGCAACTAACTTAGCTTCAAGTTCTGCTGCTTTTAAGCCTTCAATACGTGCAGAAAGCTGCTTTTGTACTGCTTGCTTGGCTTGGTTGACGGCTTGACCAAATGCTGGTTTTTCTTCAGCACTTAATTTACCCATCATTTTCATCATGTCAGTGATCTTACCTTTTTTACCAAGGTAATCGACACGGATATCATCCAATGCCTTTAGATCACTTGCCTCGTCGATGACTGCTAAGGCCTGTTCTACGATCTCGTTTAACTGTTGCATTATATCTTCCACTGCATATTGCATTTAAATGCGCTGATGTCGGCAGCATCGCTGCCACAGAGCGAACTCACATACCAGAATGGGTTGCAAAAGTGTGTTAACACTTGTCTACCGGTCACTCGGAGGTGTGTTGCAAACTGATTTTTAAAATAAAAGAGTGAAATTTTACGTGTTCGATACCAGATTTGCTAGTCAATAATCGAGTTTTTCCGAGCAAATATTAGCATTTAGCGACATTTCTCAGCCTAACAAGTTGGCTAACACACCATGCGCAATAAATTGTGATGAATTCAGTGGTCGCAAATGCAAACAACTTGTAAACTTGGACTGTTTTGAACTGTCTTTGTATCGGTTTGTTCTATGCTTAACACTGACACAATTAATCAGTATGAGTAACGCCCCATATCGAAGTGGTTACTACGCAAGCAATTGCGGTTGAAAACTTAACCAATCAAAGCTAAACCATTAAAGTTCAGCTGTTTCTAACCGATAACATTTAAGTAAACCATTTCAAGCCAACACAGAAGAGGCATAAATGAAAGAAGTTAAATTTCGATGGATTGATCAATACCTCATCCATATGAACTTGAAAACTAAATTTACCATCCTTGCTGTTGTGCCAATGTTAATGATTATTGGCCTGACAATTTTTCTTAATAACCAGCAAGAGAAAAGCATTGATAAAGCCCACCTAGAAACCGTGCTTAGCTCAAGTAACTCAGCTATCGAGTTCCTTGACGCCACAACAGCCCTGATCCCTGAAACTGATCGCAATCGCATCCCAACTAACCTATCAGCTGACTCGCGCTTAACTCAAATGAACCTACTAAGTGGTGAGCAGCGCAGTTTGGCCAACCGTGGCGGTGGCATCCATCTTAAAGGTTCAAATGCAACGGTCGTCAGTAAAGTAAGCCGTAATCAACAAGTGATTGTGTCGCAAATAAACACAGACAAATATACAGTTTCTGGCTCAGGCAGCACCTATGCTTACGGCATAATGACGGTATTACTGCTAGTTTTATTTGCCTTTGCTTATTACATTTCAACCTTTGTTGGCGGCGCGCTGTACACTACTGTTATGGCACTAAAGCGCGCTGCAAATGGTGATTTAACAGGTAGACTTAACTTCTTTGAAGTAAAAGATGAGTTCAGTACACTTGCAATCAGCATCGATGCTCTTGTGGATCGTCAGCACAAGCTTGTGCAACAAATTACTCAAGCGACAGATCAAATCCGCACTGTTGTATCGTCATTTAGAAACACAGCTCAGGAAGGTCAATCACTCGCGGTTAACCAACGCCAACATTTAGACTCTCTTGCCACAGCGATGGAAGAGATGACGGCAGCGGTAAAAGAAGTTGCTCGCAATGCAGATCAATCGTCAAGCGAAACCCAAGAAGCCAATACTCAAGTCGAAGCTGGTGCCAAAGACATTGAGACCACAGTTGAAGCCATCGATATTCTCGCCAATGAAATTGGCGATGCATCAGATGCTGTTGCTGCGTTGAACGAAAATGCCAGCAAGATTGACGATGTGGTGACCACGATTAATGCGATTTCAGAGCAAACCAACCTTCTGGCGCTTAATGCCGCTATTGAGGCTGCGCGTGCTGGTGAACAAGGTCGCGGCTTTGCCGTGGTTGCTGATGAGGTTCGTACCCTTGCAGGGCGCACCCAGTCAGCAACCGTTGAAATCAAATCTATGATTGAAGCGCTACAAACCGGCACCCGTAACCTAACTCAGGTGATGTCACGTACAGTTGAACAAGCGGAAGAAGGTAAAAAACACGTACTGCAAACTGGTGACGACTTAGCGAATATCGCTCACCATAGCTCAAAAGTGTTCGATATGAGCACGCTAATTGCGACTTCTGCAGATGAACAATCCGCGGTAGCCAATGAGATTGCGACTAACCTTATGGAGATCCGTAATCAGTCTCATGATGTTGAGCAATCAGCGAATGAGTCGGTATCGGGTTGTGATGAGCTGCATGCCACGGCCGAGCAGCTTGATGCCTTGTTGGTAGGGCTTAAAGTCTAACACCACACTAATAAGTGTTAAAAAAGGTCAGCCGCTTTTTTGCTTCTGACCTTTTTTATTGAATTTTTTATGCTTCCGGTCTAGTTTACCAACGGCTCATGCAAGGTCAGCCTGTATTAACTGCCCCTGCACAGACCAGTTTTAAATAGATTCCGAGTTTATTTTATCGCGACCATGTACCCATTGATACAATACGGGGAGTACAAACAAAGTTAAAATCGTTGATGAAATAATACCGCCAATCACCACAGTGGCGATCGGACGCTGCACTTCGGCGCCGGTACCAATATTAAGTGCCATCGGCACAAAACCTAGCCCAGCCACCAGCGCTGTCATTAACACCGGACGCAACCTGGTCATCGCACCGTCAATGATTGACTGCAGTAACTCGCCACTTTGAATAAAGCGCTGTCTGATAAAGCTAAGCATCACTAAGCCATTCAATACAGCCACACCGGACAAAGCAATAAAACCAACTGCCGCAGAGATAGACAGAGGCATATCCCGCAACCACAATGCCATCACACCGCCAGTCAATGCTAACGGAATGCCAGTGAAGATAATCAACGCATCACGAACAGAACCAAACGCCATCACCAACAAACCTAAAATTATTGCCAACGTAATGGGCACCACGATAGTCAGCTTTTGGCTGGCCGACTCAAGTTGCTCAAAGGTACCACCATATTCAAACCAATAGCCAGCAGGCACATCAACTTGCTGGGCGATTGCGGCTTTCACATCAGTGACAAAGGTGCCTAAATCACGACCGCGGACATTAGCGGTAACCACAATACGTCGCTTACCGTTTTCACGACTAATCTGGTTTGGTGCCGGCGCAATATCCAAAGTTGCCACTTCAGAAAGCGGCACATATTGCCCATTAGGTAACACGATTGGCAGCTCATGTAATCGCTCAACATCTTGGCGAATTGACTCAGGTAAACGTATCACCATATTAAAGCGGCGATCACCTTGATACAAAGTGCCAGCCGTTTCCCCACCAATCGCGGTCGAGACAAAGGCTTGCAGAGCATCCACCGTTAATCCATATTGCGCTAATTGCTGTCGCTTAGGCGTTATCGATAAAACAGGTAGACCAGTCACTTGCTCAACTTGAATATCTGCAGCGCCTGGGATGGTCTCAATCACTTCGTGAATGGCATTCGCGGTTTGCAGTAACTTATCGAGATCATCGCCGACCACTTTGACGCCTAAATCGGCTCTTACTCCCGAAATCAGCTCGTTAAAGCGCATTTCAATGGGTTGAGTCAGCTCAAAGTTATTGCCAGGTTGTGCTGAAACGGCCGCCATCATCTGTTTAGCCAGTGCTTCGTGGCTCAGGCGTGGGTCGGGCCATTCATCTCTGGGCTTAAGCATGATAAAGGTATCAGCGATATTCGGCGGCATAGGATCATTAGCCACCTCTGGCGTCCCGACTTTAGAGAATACATTTTTCACTTGTGGAAATTTGGCAATCTCAACTTCCAAGGCTTGCTGCATTTCAACGGACTGATCAATGCCTGTACCGGCGATGCGGATAGCCTGCAACAAGATGTCTTCTTCATTGAGCTGTGGAATAAACTCCGAACCGAGCGTGGATGCCAACCAAATTGATACTGCCACCAATGCCGAAGCAAGTAATACCACAAAATAACGCAGCTTTAGGGCCAGCAACAATAGAGGTTGGTATAAAGATTTGCTGAAAGTAATAACTTTACTTTCTTTCTCGTTAATCTTACCTGTCATAAATAGTGCTACAGCAGCAGGCACTAATGTTAAAGACAGTACCAAAGCGGCCAATAACGCCATAACTACTGTGGCTGCCATTGGATGGAACATCTTGCCCTCTACACCCGTTAAACTAAATAACGGAATGTAGACCACAGTAATGATTAGCACCCCAAACAAGCTTGGACGGATCACTTCATTGGTCGCTTCAAATACCACCTGTAATCGCTGTTTAAGTGGCAAATTAACCCCACGAACACCCTGTGCTTGCGCTAACCGGCGAGTGGCATTTTCAACAATGATCACGGCACCATCAACAATTAAGCCAAAATCCAAGGCACCTAAGCTCATCAAGTTCGCCGACACCCCAGCTTGAACCATGCCCGTCATAGTGGCAAGCATCGCCAGCGGGATCACCGCTGCGGTGATAAGAGCCGCTCGCGCATTACCCAACAGCACAAACAGCACGGCTATCACTAACAAGGCACCTTCAACTAGGTTTTTTTGCACCGTTGCAATGGCTTTATCGATTAAATCAGTACGATCATACACAGCCTCAACATTCACGCCTGCAGGTAAAGAGGCTTTTACGGCTTCCAATTTCGCGGCGACTTCCAGCGAAACCTGCCGAGAGTTTTCTCCCACCAGCATCATGGCACTGCCTAATACCGTTTCTCGGCCATCGTGCGTTGCAGCCCCCGTTCTTAACGCTTTGCCAATCGCTACGTCAGCAACGTCCTTAATCGATATCGGCGTATTGCCCACGTACTTAACAATGACCTGTTCAATCTCATCAATGCTCTGCAATTGCGCTGCAGAACGCACTGTTAATTGCTGACCGCCGCGCTCGATATAGCCAGCGCCCCGGTTGCTGTTACTGGTTTCTAGCGCTTGCTTGATATCGTTAAAAGCAACTTCATACGCCAACATTTTCTGTGGGTCTGGGGTGATGTGGTATTGCTTGTCGTAACCTCCTATCGAGTTAATCTCTGTGACCCCTTGTACTTGGGCAAGTTGCGGCTTAATGATCCAGTCTTGGATCTCGCGAAGTGCCGTCGCGTCATAAAGCTCGCCGTTAGGCTGACGCGCCTCGGGCAAAGCCTCAATGGTGTACATAAAGATTTCACCGAGCCCGGTAGATAACGGCGCCATTTGTGGCTGTAATCCCACAGGAATACTGCCATCAATGGCACTTAAGCGCTCATTGAGTAAGTTACGGGCAAAGTAAAGATCTGTCCCCTCATCAAACACCACTGTGACCTGTGATAAACCATATCGCGACAAGGAGCGGGTATAAGATAAGTTAGGCATTCCCATTAAGGCATTTTCAATGGGATAGGTAATACGTTGCTCGGTTTCCAACGGCGAATAACCATCGGCGCGAGTATTGATTTGCACCTGGACATTAGTGATATCCGGTACGGCGTCGATGGGCAGTTTTTGATAACTCCACAAACCGATGCCCACTAAGATGACGCCTAGGCACATCATTAGCCAGCGCCGGTCAATGGACAGACGTAATAATGATTCAATCATGGCTCGGCTCCTTAATGCACGTGAGCGGCAGATGACTTTTCAAGATCTGCTTTTAATAAGAAGCTCTTGTTGATCGCATACGCTTCACCCTCTTCCAGGCCTGACAGCACTTCCACATAACGTGAGTCGCTGGCACCGATCACCACTTCACGCTTTTCAAAGCCTTCGGCATTTTTCACAAATACCACCTGCTGACCTTCTATTTCCTGCAATGCGCGGCGGTCAAGTCGCAATGCCACTGCTTGCTGACTCAATACCACCTCACCTGCAAGCAACATCCCCGCGTGCCAGCGTTTATCGCTATTTTCGAGTCGAATTCTGGCTAAGGTAAATGGCTTGGCTTCAACAGGCGTAATGATTGAATCAATCACCGCCGTAAAGTATTGACCGTCTTGGCTAGTCAAGCGCACCGACTGCCCTGCACTAAGCTGGCTAAACTGGCCAGGAAAGGCCTGTAACTCAGCCCATAAGTGTTGCTCATTCGCGATAGTCACAAGTCCAGTGCTTTGGGTGATCTCGCCCGCATTCGCATGGCGGGCAACCACTTGACCACTAATGGGTGCATTCACTGAAAAGCGCTTGAAACTGCTATTGGATTCGACTTGTGCGATCACCTGACCTTTAGTGACTTGGTCGCCAACTTTCACATCAAGCTGAGTGATCAAACCGCTAAAGCGCGCTCGCACGACACTTTGGTTTTCAGCAGCGAGGGTGGTTTTGCCATAAAGTGTGAGGGTTTTAGCCAACTCACCCGCTTGTAGCTTCGCGAGTGTAATGCCAGAAGCCGCAATTTGGCTTTCACTGATATGCACCTGACCTTCTTCATGGTCATCATGGTGATCGCCATGTTCATCACCGTGATCATCATGGTGGTCACCATGGCCTTCATTGTGGTCATCGTGATGTTCATCTTGGTGTGCTTCTTGATGTTGGTGATCGCCACTAGCAAAGGCATAACTAATACCGGTAATGCCAAGTGCGAAAACCAATGAGGAATACAAAATAGTACGCGTGGTTAATAGTCTAAAGTTCATTGTGCAGACCCTTGAGAAAATGAAGAGGAAGCGTGTTGTGTGGCCGGTAATGGCTCTGCGATAAGTTGCTCGATATCCACGCCAAAACGTAGCGCAGAAGTTGCGGCATCGAGCATGGCACGCTTAGCGAAAAGTAGCTCTTCACTGGCCGATAGATAAGCGAGATAACTATAATTACCTTGCTCATAAGCAAGCTCGCTGTCCGCCATGGCCGCGGCTAATGTTGGAATGATTTGTTGCTGTAATTGCTGCACTTGGGCAATTGCCAGCTTGCGACTTGAATAGGCGCGATAGAGTTCATTGCGCAGAGCCAGCAACGCAATATCACGATTTAGGCTCACTTCGGCTTTGGCAGCAACGGCAGCGTCAACCGCACCTTGATTACGATCACCATTAAATAGCGGTATGCTAAAGCCAGCGCTGAGTGCCACATCATCACTAGACTGATGTTGCTTTACTCCCACAGACCAATTGATATCAGCACTAGAACGGGTTTTGGCATATCGTAACTCAGCTTCCCTCAGCTGAGATTGACTGGCGAACGCCATGATGGCAGGGCTATATTTCACTTTTTCAAATAGAGTATTAAAAGCCACATCATCAGAGAACTGCAGTAAATTGCCCTCTACTTTTTGAAACTCTGCGTGGCTATCACCCCAAAGCATAGCTAAAGCAATTAAGCTGTAATTGTGCTGCTGTTGTTGATTTTGCTGGGTCAGCTGGGCGCGATAAACTGCCGCTTGGGCACGATTGATATCAGCGTCACGCATTACCCCCGCAGCCGCTCGCTTCGACACAGTTTCAAGGGTTTTGTTGGCCAACGCGACACTCTCATCGGCCAGTTCAAGCTGCGCTTGAGCAGCCATCACATCGATATAACGACGGGTCAATTCGCCAAGTACCGCTAATGCGGCAATCTTTTGCTCAGCAGCTAGCAGTGCACGCTTTTCATTAACCACTGCCCCACGGGCAGCCACTTTGTCGCCCATCTCAATAACAGATGACAGAGACACACTAAATTCAGCACCATCTATGCCACTGAACTCGCCAGTACCGGCGACATTTTCTACTTCAAATCCAATTTCATAACCGGGAGACAGAGCAGCAGTATAGCTGTCTGCATCGAGCACAGACTGGCGAAGGGAATAAACCTGCAAACTGGGATGTTGCTGCATTGTTCGCTCTATGGCTGTTGCCAAAGAGAGCACTTCAACCTCATTGTTAGCCGACGCATGGGCATTAGCAGAGAAGCTACAAACGCCGAGTAACAATGAAACTCGCCCTAAAGAACGCAGTACTTTAGGTACAGATAACTCATAAGACATTAAGATTGCCTCAAACAGAATTTTGGAAAAACCACCACACTGCAATCACAGTGAGATGAGTTCAAATAAACAAAAATCTATGCTCGGGGCGGGCGTAACAGGGAGTAAAATGGTGAGCTTGCATAGCTTATCGCTATAGCAAGTGGTTCAGGGTTAGGTGTAATTTGCGGTAGTAAAGCTAGTTGTGTGGTTTGAACTAAATTGACGCAGCAAGGGCAACACTGACAGTTACAATTCTCGCAGTCGTCCACCTTGGGAGCCTCGCAGGCTAAATCAACCTCATCAGACTGTAATGACAAGCAACTCACTACAACGTTGAGTTCACTGGTTTGTTCAGCAATATGACTATCTGTTCCACAGCTGCTCGCCATCGCAACCACCGATTGCAATGTCAGCGCTAATAACAGTAATAATCGACCTAGCTTGCAACTTTGATTTTTCAAAGCCATCAAACTACGCCTAAATGCGATAGCCATATTTATTGAAATGTAACTCGAACTTAGAAACACACTAAACGCGGTAATGCTAACACTGAATACACAACAAAGGTTAACCATTTACAATAAGTTTGTGAAAATACTCTCAAATTCTTTAGTGATTAAGCATTAATTAAACCATTCATATTCAGTCACCAAGGCTTTGAATTAACAAACTAGACTCGCTCGATGATCATATTCGAGCGAGTCGTCCTGTAACGCACTTTGCAACGTCTACACTAGTCACTCTGTACATTGGTCACAACAAACATTAGTGCTCAAACACATCAATCGTCATATACATTTCGCTCAGACGGTATATCGGTAAAGTACTGTAAGAATTCAACTTCATAACCGTTTGGGTCTATGTAATACAAGCTCTTGTGTGAGCTATCCGCAGCACCATCAATGGCAATATCGAACCCTGCTGCCGCCATTCTTGCACCTAAAGATTTAATATCATCAACCACATAGGCAAAGTGCGCTAAACCAAGGTCATAACCTTTTATATCGCGGATACTGCCTTTGCCATTATCGTTCAATGACAGGTAATTATAGTCGTCACCAAAGTGTATCCAGCGTCGATAAACACCGTTCCACTCGCCTTCTCCGCCACCACGGACTTGCCAATGAGGAAATGCCGCTTTGTAAAACGCCACTGTTTCATCTAGGTCGTTCACAACTAAGTTCAAATGTTCTAATCGCATAATTTTGCTCCTTGCTGATTAACTGTTGACCATGCTACAACCTCAAGTTAACTTGAGGTAAAGCACTTTTTTAAACTATTTTTGTTGGATGAATTTTCCATGAAACAGGAATTTGAATTGTCTGTGGGGTATGTGGCAAAGCGCTGCGGTGTAAGGGTGTCTACCTTACATTTTTATGAGCAAAAGGGCCTGATTTACAGCCTCAGAAATCAGGGTAATCAGCGCAGATACCAAAGAGAGACGCTGCGTCGCGTTGCCATTATTAAGGCGGCACAAAAACTGGGGATCAGCTTAGATGAAATTCAACAGGCATTTGCAGCTCTACCTGATAACCGTACGCCAACAGCCGACGACTGGCATCAGTTATCGACTAAATGGCAGCAAAAACTCAACCAACGTATTGAAGCGTTGACACGACTTAAAGATTCGATGGAAGGTTGCATCGGCTGTGGTTGCTTATCGATGAGCAATTGCCCAATTTATAATCAAGATGACGTATTAGCAGATAAAGGAACTGGTGCAGTATTGTTATAACTCGCTTAACACTCCCTTGCAGTAGGACCAAGATTAAAAGCCGAGTTAAAAACTCGCCTTGAGCTAAAGGCTAAGGAAGCTAAAACCTTAGTGAATTTAAGCCCCAGTGAACTACACTTAAGCGAATTACTGTCTAAGTGAATAGTTGCCTGAGCGAATTGCTGCCTGAGCAAATTAGCGCTCAAGATTGAACAGCTCAAACAAACAGCGGATTACGCAAAAAAGCCTAGCGCAAACACGCTAGGCAAAAAGGAAGATGATGAACAATAAAAGGGTCGCGCTAATGGGGTTAGCGCGAGTTTGTTTAAAAAACTAGTGGTTAGTCTTCAATCACGCGAGCTTGGTTAATCTCAATCTTACGCGGTTTCATGGCCTCTGGTAATTCACGTACCAGATCGATATTCAGTAAGCCATTTTCTAACTCAGCACCAACTACACGTACATGGTCTGCTAGTTGGAATGTGCGCTCAAAACCGCGCTCTGCAATACCTTGGTGTAAGTACTTTTTGTCATCTTTTTTACTGGTTGGTTTGTTGCCTTTAACCAGTAGCTTTTCGCCTTCACTGGTAATTTCTAGCTCGCTCATAGCAAAGCCGGCAACAGCCATAGTAATTCGGTAGCGATTCTCACCCATTAACTCGATATTGTACGGAGGGTAACCATTTGAGTTGCCGCTATTTGAGGCTGCATGTTCAGCCATACGTGCTAGGCGGTCAAAGCCAATCGCACTGCGGTAAAGAGGAGCAAGATCTTGAGAAATAGTAAAATTACGCATATTCATATCCTTGTCTAAAGCAATATGTAAAATTAAGCCATTATTGGCGATGTGCATTGCCCTTTCGGCGCAATGGGTAACCGGAGTTGAAACCTCTGTTGAGCATTTCAATAATGTCTCCCTGCTACAATTAGAGATATATGGACGCTTTTTTCTACTTCAAGGGCTATTTTTAAATTTTTTGCCAATTATTTACGATTTGTTTGAGCGGCATCTGTCTCAAACAATAAAAAAGCTACCTTATTCGGTAGCTTTTTTGCTTAACTAAAAGCCATAATACTCAAAGTAATCTATTGATTATCTTCTGCTTTTAATACTGGAACATCTAATTTGTCTGCATAGCTATCTGGCACAATAAAGTTCAGACCTGTTGCAATTTCTTCTAGCTTTTTACCTTCAGCAGTTAATGACTCAACGTACTCAATCATAGATTCATTATCAATAAAGCCAGATTTTACGGTTTCTGATTGCTTGCGTGACTCAAAAATATCGTAGCCATCTTTACCACCAGCAATGTATGCGTTCGTAGCAATCTTATAGACTTTTTCGAGTTCAATGTCAGCGCAGTTACCCGCATCAACACCATTAGGGCAAACTTGCAGCTGCTCAATTTGCTCTCCTGCAACCGCTTTACCATTGAAGGTAAATGACAGGTTAGCAAATGTTGGGAATGCACCGCTTGAGTCAGTCATCGCGTAATTGATTGTATCTTCAAGCAAATCGACAATATCAGCACCTTTTAAAGACACAATTGCCAATTCGTTGTTGAAGTAAAGCAATGAGCCAATCACATAACCCGCAGTTAAGCCGCCTGTTTCCACTTCTTTAATATGATCGCGCACGCCACCTGTGTTGGTGATAGCCATATCAACGCCATAACCATGTTGGTTTAGCTTCCACACCATAGAAGCTGCAACCTGAGCACCAGCTTCACTGCCTGTACCAGGCAGCGATGCACCACCTCGGCTTAGGCCTGGAATGCGCACATGATCAAGCATGGTCGTGTCAACGGGATCGTTTGCATCCAATACCTCACCAATCACCTTACCTTCAAACTCTTCAATAAGTGGTTTGTAGTCAGTGTCGATAGTGCTGCGAAGCGCGGCATCTTCAGCAGTAATAGCAATGTTATTTTGCTCAGCGACAAAAGCTTCGGTCGCTTGTTGGTCAGCGTCATTTAATGCTTCTCGGTTTTCGCCGTCGTACTTATGCTTAAAGTCGTTATCAATTAGCAGCGTGTTATTGCCCATGCAGCTAACGATGTTACCGTCTTCAAAGCTAACATCGACTTGACCAACCGCTTGCGCTAAATCACCGGCTTGTACAATACAAGTACGAGTGCTGCCATTAGGGTTAGTGAAAATTTCAGCGTAGCTAGTGCTAGACTCGCCGCGGCCAATATTTTGGAAGTCACCTAGTAAAGTGTGAGAGTGTCCACCAACAATCACATCAACACCATTAACTTGCTCAGCGATACGAATATCACGGTCTAGGCCAATGTGGCTCACCATAATGATCTTATCTATGCCCATCGCGTGTAGCGTATCAACAGTATCTTGCGCCGTTGCCACTTCGCCGCTAAAGCTCAAGTCAGCGCCTGGAGACGAAATCGATTCTAAGTCTTCAAGTACCAAGCCAAAAATACCCACCTGATTACCATCAAACTCTTTAATGGTGTAAGGCAAAATGTTGTCTACCGCATCCATGTCAGCGTCGTTGCTGGTATCCATGTTTGCAGCAAGCAGCGGGAAGTTAACGTTCTCAGCAAAGTTGATTAGTGGATCGTTACCTAAATCGAATTCATGGTTACCAATGGCCATGGCATCAATATTCATCTCGCTTAACAGTTCTGCATTACCCTCGCCTTTTAATACGTTAAAGTACAGCGAGCCTTGGAATGCATCACCACCATGAAGGGCTAAAAACGGTTTATTGGCATCATTTGCAGCCTCACGTGCCGCTTTTAATGCGGTTGCCATACGCGGATAACCACCTACTGATGCACGTACTGCAAAATCGTTTGCATCCACCTGTGCGGTAAAATCGAGTGACCCAGCATCAAAGCTAGAGTGCGTGTCATTTACATGCGCAATGGTTAAATCAAACTTGTTAACATCATCATCGCTGTTACAGCCAACTAACGCTGTAAGCACGGCTGTAGCCAGCACACCTTTTACAAAATTCATCTTCATTCCGTGACCCCTTTTATTTTTCTACATACTGTTCAGTTACTGCTCACTCAATAAACTGCGAAGCAAATAACGCGCAACATAATAGCAAAGTAATTCTCTAAAACATGCGATTAAGGTTAACAACAAACCACCGTAAACCATTGGTATTACAACATTTTAGAGTCTTTGCTGTACGGGGCAAAAAATGCCTTCAACAAAGGAATGCAAGACATAAAAAACAGCGAAGATAGTGGCGGGCTTTATCACAATAAACTGAAAGAGTTAGCTAGAAACAAGGTTGAGGTAATACTGTTCAAGATTAAGAACACAGCACGCGGTGCGATATTTAGTTTCAAAAACAAGAAAGTTTTTGAGTAACAAAAAAGGTGACCGAGATCACCTTTTGTTTTGCTCAATTTGAGCACTATCTATCAAAAATGGCTTTATAACTACTGGCTATTTAACAGCCTGATACTGGACTTAGCTTAGCTTGTCTACAATCCATTCACCTATGGTAGTTAGCTGCTGTGGCAACACACTATGCCCCATTGGATAAGTTTGCCATTGACTGGTGTAGCCAGCTTTAGCAACGGCATCATACGCCATTTTTCCAGCAAATAAGGGGACGACTTCATCTTGTTCGCCGTGATGTTGCAAAATTGGTGTAGCACGATTAGCGTCAGCTAAATCTTGGGGTAATTTGTCACCCGCTGGCAGGTAACAAGATAACGCCATGATACCGGCTAGCGGTTTATCAAAGCGCAGCCCTGTGAAAAGGCTCATCACCCCGCCCTGACTAAAGCCAGCCAAGATAATTTTGTCACTGGCAATACCTTGCTCTATTTGCTCGTTGATCAAGGCGCGTACTTTAACCTCTGACTCAAGTACACCTTGGATATCGGCTCTATCATGCAAGTCCATGCTCTTGATGTCGTACCAAGAGCGCATAGTCATACCACCGTTGATTGTAACCGGCTGCTCTGGCGCGTGGGGAAACACAAAGCGAATGGCATGGTTGGCAGGTAAATTTAATACAGGTACCACAGGCGCAAATCCCGCGCCTGAGTCACCTAAACCGTGTAGCCAAATAACGCAGCACTGTGCTGATACACTTGGTTCAATAATAATACGGTCATGAAGTTGTTGTGTGGTAGACATTGATACTTCCCTGATTTTTTATTTTAGTAATGACTATTTTGAATGAGTTATTTTAATGACTATTTTGAGTAGCTAATTTTTATAACTGAGGACGAGTAAATTACTCAGTTTATAAGGCATCGAGTCCGGTTTCTGCCAGCACCTGTTGTAGCTGCTCATCGTCGTCAAGGCTGACGCTCCAGCGCACTGTGCCGGCATCAGCAACGATGACACGCCCTTGACGGTATATGGTTAAATCATCAACGCTTGCCGCCATGACTAGGTTGCTTTTGACGATGCGGCATTGGACTTCTTGGGCGGTGACAATCAAACGGCCTTGAGAAAAAGAAATGATCATAGATGATTGCTGATACCTAAATTAATGGTCAGCTTAGCTAGCTGACCATTGTAAACAAATAAATCTCAAATTGAGTTGCTAGTGCTGATGGCCACCAACGCCATGGGCGTGACCGTGGGCAATTTCTTCGTCAGTCGCAGCACGAGCTGACACGACTTCGATATCAAATCTTAGGTCACGACCAGCAAATGGATGATTCAAATCCACCGTCGCCATAAACTTACCGACTTTAACTATGGTGACCTGCCTTTGTCCCTGATCGGTATTAACCAAAGCTGACATACCTGGTTGCCATTTATCAGCGCCGGTTAAGTGTTTTAGCGATACTCTTTGCTCGGCGTCAGGAAGGCGCTCACCATAGGTATCTTTTGCAGCAGGTGTAATTGAAAACTTATCACCAACATTCTTGCCATGAATGGCGTCTTCAACACCTGGCATCATATTGTCATGGCCATGCAAATACGCGATAGGATCTTGAAGCACGCTTGATTCAATCACCTCGCCTTGTTCATCTTTTAAGGTGTAGTGAAACTGCACTACCATATCATCTTCAATTTTCATCTTTTGTTAACCTTGGGCTTACGCCCCATCCTTAATTGGCAAAACCCACGACTACAAAGTCATGGGTGGGTTTAACACTCTGTTAGGCGAGTGTAAGCCACTCGCCACTCAATTTTAATAGCTTACACCTAAGGCTTCAAAACTGTCTTTATCAGGGAAGCCGTCGGCAACCAAGCCTTGGCTACGCTGAAATGCTTGCAAACCGGCAATTGAATTACGACCTAACACGCCGTCAGGCTTACCAACATCAAAGCCCTTATTATTAAGCGCTTGTTGAAGCTGTTTTACTTTAGCGCGCGACAATCGCTGATGTTTTGGTGGCTTAACCGTCATCGGCGCGGCGCCGTTGATTCTATCGGCAAGGTGACCAACAGCGATGGCATAAAATTCAGAGCGATTCCAACGCATGATCACTTTAAAGTTGTCATAACCTAAAAATGCAGGGCCTTTGTGCCCTGCTGGCACATACAAAGCTGCATCCATGTCTGGTGTAGCAAGCGGCTTGCCTGACACTTGAGTCAGCTGCTTTTGCGCCCACTGTGTTAACGGCATAGTGTTTTTTACGCCTAAGGCGCTAAAGTCGTAGTTTTCTGGCAATAAGACTTCACGACCCCAACGTTCATTGGCGTTCCAGCCTAATTGCTGCAAGAAGTTAGCTGCAGAGGTTAACGCATCTTCAGTGCTGTCCCACAAATCCGCCTTGCCATCGCCATTACCATCAACGGCATATTTCAAATAATTGGTCGGCATAAACTGGGTATGCCCCATAGCGCCAGCCCATGAGCCAACCATTTTTTCGTCACTAAACCCGTATTGCTGTTTCAAGCGCAATGCTTGCATTAGCTCGCCGGTAAAGTAATCGCTGCGTCTTGGGTCACACGCCAAGGTCGCCAGTGAATCAAGTACCGGCATTTTGCCTTTGTAGCTACCAAAGTTAGTTTCAAGGCCCCAAAACGACACGATATATTGCCCAGGAATGCCATATTGCTTGGTTAACTTATCGAGCAAGTCTTTGTGCTCACGTAGCAGCTTACGCCCTTGTTGCACGCGCCAGTCGGTAACGCGCTTACCAATATAGTCACCAAAAGTGGTGGTGAACTCAGGCTGGCGTCTATCAAGCTCAATCACTTTAGGAACGTAGTTTAAGTTGGCAACGCTTGAATCAATAATGGCCTGGCTAATACCTTGCTGCTTAGCCGTGCTTTTTAACTCAACGACACATTGGTCGAATTCAGGTGGGTTTGCTGCATCAGCAGACACGCTCATTGCCAATAAAGCAGGCGCTACGAAAACAGATGTAGAGGTTAGAAGTCGCGTTTTTGCCATGAGGCCATTCTTATCTTTTTGATCAATGGCAACATCGTGACCGATCAATTGTGACTTCTCAAGCCTTCATTCCATTAATTTTTCAACATTATTGCCATCAGGTTAAAACTCAACCTCTATCCACAACTTTAAATGCAATTTGCCCTTTCGCTAATCAGCTCTTACCGTATAATGATTGCTTAACTTATAAAGAATGCGTCTGCATTTAATCAAAGAGAATAATCATGACTGAACAATCAGCCACACTGACTGGGTTTATTGCACAAGTAAAAGAGCACCAAGTAATTTGGGCGCTACAAGACGAAACAAATGATGGCTTTGTAGTTTGTGATTCATCAGAGTATGAAGACACTGATGTCATGCCACTTTGGTCAAGCAAAGATGCGGCACAGTCTCACTGTACTGAAGAATGGGCAGATTACAGCGCCGTTGAAATCAAACTTGGTGAATTTTTAGAGTACTGGGTAGGTGATTTAAACGATGATGGCGTGCTCGTTGGCATCGACTGGCAAGTAGATCAAGACTGCGAAGAGCTTGACCCTATCGTACTTGCGAAGTCATTGGTTGATGTTGAAGAAGAGTAATCAGCACTTAATTGCGTATTACTTAGTTCTTAGTGCTTAGTTCAACCTAAATGCTGGTAGCAACTCGCTGCCAGCATCAAACGCCCTACTCTATGTCTATTCATCCTATCGACGTCCCATTCAATAAACGCCACCTATGCTGGTTTTGTGAAGAGCCAAGCAATCAAACGTTCGAGTATTTGCGCCTGCCTCACACGCCGCACCCATCATTGGCAATACGTGCTTGCAATGAATGTAAGCAATTAGCCAAAGCCAATATGCTCACCAGTATTTGGGATTGCCGCGCGGCAGTGAAAGATCAACTGATAATTAAATATCAAAAGCATTTAGCAATTGGTCACAACTGGACTGAGCAAGAGCTTAAAGAATCAGAGTTTAGCTGTAAGGTATTTGAAGGCTTTAAAAACAGCGCCTGGATGATGTACAACATAGCTAAAGATAGAGTTAACGCAAAGGGCTGGCAAATTAGTATTGATGAGCAACCTATTAGTGATGAACATGACTACAGTGCGCTGCAAGCCTTTCGCTTCGATGACATTGAGTTCAGCTCCATCACCCAAGCGATTAGCCATTACAGTACAACCCTGGGCGTCTCGAGTGAATTTGTCACTCAGTTAGTGTCGGTGCTGGGCAAACAGCACTTTGCTAAAGCATTAACACTGGCAAGACTCAATATTGGCGTCACTATAGGTCGACAACGGCAGATCATTCAAGATGTCATTCATGAGCAAGATGCACTCAGCTAGCTTGATATGAGATTGCTTGGTGTGAGATAGCTTATTATGGGTTAGCAAGCTCACTACTAGTTATTTGCCAATACCTGCTGCATACGCTCTTGCACCACACTCACCAATAAGTCTGGCTGAAACTTAGAGATAAACTTATTACAACCCACTTTTTCAACCATGGCATGGTTAAAGCTGCCACTCAATGAAGTATTCAATGTGATATAAAGTGATGCCAAACGATTATCTGCGCGCACCTCGGCCGTAAGCTTATAGCCATCCATTTCAGGCATTTCAGCATCGGTTATCATCATCAACAGCTCATTAGGTACATCCTTGCCCTCATCCGCCCAGCCTTTGAGCATGGTTAATGCTTGCAGACCATCAGAGGCTTCAATAATCTCGATGCCAAGTTGTCCTAAGGTATCTCGCACCTGGGTACGCGCTGTGGAGGAATCATCTACAATCAGCACTTTTTTACCCATCAGCTCAGGCAGTAATTGCTCATCAAGCACACCTTCTGACAGCGTGATGTCATAATCGATAATTTCAGCTAGCACCTTTTCAACATCGATAATTGACACTAATTGCTGAGCGCCATCGTGATCGACTTTGGTAATAGCTGTAAGGTAGTTGTGCATACCTGCAGTGCGTGGCGGCGGCATAATATCGCCCCACGTCATATTAACAATGTGCTCAACTTTACCGACCAAAAAGCCCTGCACACTGCGGTTATATTCGGTGATAATTAAATTGGTGTCACCGTCATAGGGCTTAGGCGCAAAGCCAATGGCCTCCCGCAAGTTAATAACCGGAATGGACATACCGCGAATATTCGCCACCCCAGCGATATTAGGGTTACTGCCTGGCATAGCACTGAGCTTAGGTAGGGAGACGACTTCTTTAATTTTGAATACGTTTAACGCGAATAACTGCAAGGTGTTTATTTTAAACAATAGTAACTCTAGGCGATTTTCACCCACTAATTGCGTTCTTTGGTCGACCGTATCCAGCACATTGTTCATTATTAGTATCCGACGATATTACTCAGCGACATCATTTGCTCCCTAATTATAGTGTTATAAAACACTCAATTGCTATTAACTCAGGTGCTAAACGCGTGTTAAATCTCATCTATTAACCTGAACTCGAGATGAGAAAGTGCCAATGACACTTTCGTCATGAGTGATATCTAGTATCAAGTTTCTAGCGAGATAGTTTTGTTTAGTTCAAGGCGAAGCTACGCGTCAATAGCTAGCCTATTGCAAGTAGCTTCAACGAAGAAATTGGCAAAAATAGCCGTTAGAAACCGATTTATTATCCCGAGCTCAGGTTATGTACAAATCCAAATTGGCAAACATAACGTATTAATTTGCGAAGTTAAAAAATGAAGTAGTAAGAGAGATAAATGAATATTGCCTTGTTTCCACTATCTATTTGTATATTGCCCAATGGTTACACTCAGCTCAGAATTTTCGAGCCGAGGTATTTGCGTATGATCAGTGAGGCGATGAAGCAACAACGCCAGTTTGCAATGGCAATGGCCAACAAAAAAGGCTCACTACTGCGCTATGCGACGATTGTTAGCATAGTGGATTTTGACACCCTAGAAGACAATACCTTGTCAATCACCATCAAAGGTGAAAGTTTAGTCGCAATACAGGAAACCCAGCGTGAACCCGATGGTTTATTAGTAGCAAAAGTAAGTGAGCACACCGCCTGGCAAGCGACCCCTATACAATCGAATGATGGACAAGAGGAAGTATTAAAACAAAAACTCGTCGAGTTATTCGAGCAATATCCGCAACATCGCGATCTTTACCCTCAATGCCAGTTCGACGATATCAGTTGGATTTGTCAACGTTGGTTGGAAGTATTACCGCTAACTGCAGAGCAAAAGCAGCAATGTATTGGAGCTAATAGTCATATCGCGGCCCAGAGCCTTATTAATCAAATAATTCTATCAGAATAAATGATCCAATTTTAATTGCATGCGTATTGTAGGTTAAACGCGACACATGGATTTAATCGCTTTGAGCGCTTTAACGGTGAAAATATGCAATTAAACTCTTCTAGAACAAAGCAAATTGGTTATGATAAAGGTAAGTATCAGCAACCGATTAGAGCTATGCAGACAACAACTGCGATGGATAACAAGTCTAAAACCGACGCTGCAAGTGAGAAGCAAAGCGCGCAGCAAAATGCAATGCTTGCAGAATGCATGCAGCGTATCGCTGAGCACCAGGACAAAGCAGCGTTTGCTAAGTTATTCGCTTTTTTCAGCCCCAAAATCCATTCATTTGGTGTGCAGCGATTAAATCAGCAAGGTTTAGCCATGGATTTAGTGCAAGAAACCATGACTCGAGTTTGGACCAAAGCTCACCTGTACAACGCAAGCAAAGCCGCTGTGTCTACTTGGGTGTTTACCATAATGCGTAACCAATGCTTCGATATGCTGCGCAAGGTACAACACAATCGAGAAGACGCATTTGGCGACGACATATGGCCTTTATTTGAGTCAGACAATACCAGTGAAGAAGATGACGATTTCATGTTATCAGCATCTCTGCTCAAACATGTGGAAGCACTACCCGCACTTCAAAAACAAGTGGTGCGCGGGATTTACCTTCAAGAGCTAACTCAGCAGGAGCTTGCAGAGAAATTGCAAATTCCAATTGGCACGGTTAAATCTAGATTACGCCTTGGGCTTGAAAAGTTAAAAAGTTTTATGGAGCATCAAAATGATTAATTTCCATCCTGATCAACAAATGCTGTTACTACATGCCGAAGGTAAGCTTCCATTGTCTCTGTCAATTGCTGTGTCAGCTCATCTTGAATATTGTGGTAAATGTCAGCAGGAGCTAACAAGCGCTCAAGCCAAAGCTACCAACACATTTTTGAGCGACGACTCGTTAGCTGTCGAATCTCAACATGGTAACGAGCAATCAGACGCGGCTCAAACTAATGCAGATCTAGACAGTATGCTTGACGCAATGATGTCCGGACTTGACGATTTGAAAATTGACGATATCCCAAGCGTCGAGGAGCCATTAACTGTAGAGGTTAAAGGCGAGCAATACAGTTTACCCAGGGTGTTTAAAAACCAACTATTGAGCGAATGGCAAGGTATAGGTAAGGTGACCCGCTCAAGGTTAGATACCGGCGAAGGCAAAGCACGAGCTAGTTTGCTGCACATAGACGCCAATGGTGAGATCCCCCAGCATACTCACAAAGGTACTGAGATCACTTTGTTGCTCGCCGGTGAATTTAGTGACGAATATAACCAATATAAGCCTGGCGACTTAATGGTTATGACGCCAGACCATAAGCATTCACCTAAAACGATGGAAGGATGCTTGTGTTATACCGTAGTCGACGCGCCACTATATTTTACCAAAGGTATTAGTAAGCTGCTCAATCCAATTGGTGAGTTAATTTACTAAAAGGCTTACATAAACGCAGCAACTACAAACTAGTGAAATAACTTAGTTAAACGATTTCGTTTAAGACACCGAAGGTTGGTGAACTGAAAACAGCAGGGTTAGCCTGCTGTTTTATTTTATGTACACAAAGTTCTTGCTTGCGTAAGGTATATTGCTTATTATCCGTACAAGTTAGTGACATTTGTGAAAATTCAACCGCGTAAAATCCTATCGGTTTACCCTCAAGCTTGTCGAAACTTCAGCGTTAGCATCAATTGCCTGCCCCGAAAGTATGTGCCGTTAAACGAGTTAAGCCTCCTTGCAGCCGCCCCCTAGTTGGATCAGCTGAATGCATCGAGTACATGTTAGTTTTTACTAAGCACTGCAGTCATTTGATTGTCACAAAGCTGTGATTAACTAGCATACGTTTAAGTTAACGCTTGCCCCAAAACTGGTGGCATTAAGCGACCGGCATTTGTTGCGAGTTGGTATGGCAAGAACTAAGGCAAAACGAAGTTTGCTTTAGCTCACAAATTGCATACTTTTACGCCACTGCTATGCAGTTTTACTAGTCAACCAATGAGGTTTACGGTAAATAACAATAGCTGAAGCGTTAAGCCGACTAAAGCGTCATAGCGATGAGTAAATTGGAGCGATATTAAGCCTGGGGCTTGATTAAGCTTCGTTAACTTAAAGCAAAATGGGTTGCTCGACAAAGCCACTGTACGCTAACTTAGATTAAATCATTCATTTTCTGCAGCAGTTATTGCTAAGGATATTTATTGTCAAATTTACTCACCTAAGGGTGAAGGAATAAAATAAGGAGTGTGGCCTATGTCATACAATCTAAACGGACATGAAATCGTAGTAGACTTTCCAGTTGACTCTATTTCATCAAACAAAAACTCAATTGCATTTACAGATCGTAAAGGCAAAACAAAACAAACATTTACCAAGCGAACTGAAGCGCTTAGATTTATGAAATGGTTGATTAGCACAAATAAGTAGTTTCAATTCACTATTGACTACAAACTCGCTAACACCGACTCATAAACAACGAAACAAAAATACAAACGTTAAAGCTAGTAATCCATTTCGAAGCTAGCCAAACGATTCCAAATTGCTCTGTTAACGATAAACGCATTTCACGGTACATTCCTCTCATTTACCGCCGTTTATTAAAACAGAGCAAATGTAATCAAAATTTTTCTTAACTATCACACCCAAGTCTTAAGCATTATCTCCAAACCCATTGCTAAGCTAGTTCGATTCAAACTTTCTCGCTGAAGCAGCTCATCAATTTTGTACATCGACAATTCTTAATATGCCTTTGGTCAATCCGGGTATTTGCGCTGATACCTCGGCAGCATGGTTTCATTACCTTTTAAGCCACCTTGATGAATATACATGATAGGACGATTGCCTATGCTGGACTTGCCCTGTTCAATTTGACAGTGACTTAAGTAGTGCTTGAGCACCAAGAAACCGATTGGGTCATATAGCAGCTCAAACTCAATACCGCCTTCATTAACCTCACGCCAGATGTCATAACACTCGCGATAGAGCTTACCAAAATGATATTTTTTGCCATTGGACAAGATAGTTGGGAGCTCGCTTGAGTTGTCAGTTAATTGCATAAACTGCTGCTTCAAATAATCTGCGCTGCCAACAGTGGCGCAAGTAAACACCTTAAAATTATCGGCAATATGTTGCTGCACAAAATATTGCTGTAGGTACAGGGCTGTGGTGCCAGTACCGGCAGGCAGAAAAATATCTAACTGTTGAATTGAATTGTCATTCGCCCAACTCACAATTTCTGCGCCAAGCTTAGCAACACCAGATTGAGCATACTCACAACGCCCACCTTCAGGTACATGCAGCACCTGTTCTTGCCCCAAGCGGCTTTGATAGTCTGCCGCTATCACTGCCACCTTATCATCTAGGTTATCGGCTTTAATATGCGCGTATTGAACATGGTCACTCACGCTTATCACCCGAGCGCCATTATTAAGCGCAGCTAGATAGTTACCGCGAGGGTTTTGTTTCACGTAACTAGGAATATGGTCGACAAAAAAGTCTAACTGCCAACCCTTACGTTTTGCCAACTCAGATAGCGAATACAAGGAATTGGCCTGCGCACTGCCGCTGCCAATCACATGGGTGACCTCAGGGAATTGATGATAGAAAAAGTAATCAAACTTGCGGGCTTTATTGCCGCTAAATGCTTCATCCAGTAAATCATCACGTTTGATATAAATGGTGCGCTGCTGAAACAGCATAGTGTGTACTGGGCTTGGAGAAAACATAAATGAGACCACAAATGAATGCCGAAAATTAATCGAAGGCTGAGCCACACTCAGCACTAGGGCCTGTTGATCTTTCAAGATTATTTTTGCAGCTGCTTGTTGGAAATTTATACAAGGCAACGACTTTGATGTGTGGTTGCTCCACATGATAAGTCGTTAACGCAGTAGAAATGACAACAAGCGCTGCCTGAAAGGTTCGTTTAAAAGCACCTACGCCCTTAGCAAAGAGCTTAGTTTGTTGCGAGCCCTGTTGTTAAAATCAATAGGTTTAGGTGACTAGACGTCATCGCTCGCGTCGCGATTAAAGTGCTTTTAATTCGAACAAATTCTAATCAGCAAAGATCAACAGACCCTAGCCATTTTAACTAAAAGTTAGTGTGAAATCGCAGATCAATTTATTGTTGCAATATAACGGCTAGGCTTCAAACTCTTAGACAGACCAATAAACGCAATAATATCAACACCTTGCTACAAAAGGATGATTTATTGCCACTGTTGGCACACTTATCGCATTTACGTTAGTACCTAGTCCTAGCATCCAGTCTAGTGATTGGTTTTTACTCTACTTTTATTCGACAAGGAGCAATATGAGTATTTTAAGGCTTATTTTTAATATCGCATGGTTTGTAATGGGCGGCTTTATTATGGGCCTAGCGTGGTGGCTAGTGGGTGTGCTTTGTTTTATCAGTATTATTGGTATCCCTTTTGGCCGAGCATGTTTTGTTATCGGTGAAATGGCATTTTGGCCATTTGGTCAAGAAAGCGTTAACCGCAAAACCTTACGTGGCGAAGAAGATTTAGGTACTGGCACCATGGGGCTTCTAGGTAATATTATCTGGCTAGTGTTCTTCGGGATCTGGTTAGCACTGGGTCATTTAGCGTCCGCACTGGCTTGTGCTATTACCATTATCGGTATTCCGTTCGCGGTGCAGCATTTCAAATTGGCACTACTGAGCCTAGCACCAATAGGACAAACGATTATCAATAAAGATCAGGTAATCCACCGTATCTAACGCTCGACTCGCTTTGTGACTGTAATAGGCAAAGCTAAACAAATAAGGCCTGGCTTAATGCGCCAGGCCTTAGTGATCAACAACTCTCAAAACTCACATCACTCCTTCAATAAAAACTAATTAGCTTTCAAACGTAGCAATTGTTCATCAACAATGGCTTGCACATCAATGTTTGCCAACCCCTGATTAACCTTATCACGCCATAATCTACCAAATGCCGAATTATCAAAAGCAATGTGTAAGTGCTTGTTCTCCAGTATTTTGTCGTCAAGCTGCAACTTGTCAATGTGCTGTTTCACATAAGGGTCTGACTTGAGGTATTCAAATACATGCTTATCAATGACAATTGCATCTACCCTACCCGCCAGCAACACCTGAATTGACTGATATTCAGTTGATGTTAACTCCACCCGCTGCTTACCTGAAGCAATATTATCGTCAATTACCTTAGTATTAATGTAACCAGTATTCACGCCAAGTGTGTATTGAGTTAGGTCATGCTGAGTTTGCCATGAAATAGGCTTACCTTTAATAAACAATAGCATAATTGGACTTTGCCCAATGGGGTCAGAAAATATCAATTGCTCACTTTGGTATTGATACTCAGGGAAATAGCCCACTTGTTTGCCGCTGTTCACTAAGCGCATCGCGCGATTCCACGGCAGGTGATGGAACTCTGGTTCGATATCTATGGTGTACAACGCTTGCTTAACTACCAATGCTGATATGCCTTTATCCGGCAAAGAGACGCTAGTAAATGGCGGCCAATCTAACATCGACAGCTTCATCTCCTCCGCCGCCAGTGCGATAGGCTTTATAACTAATAATGTAAGTAACAAAATAACAGCAAAACCACGGGGCATACACACCTCGAACATTGTTATATTTTGGTTATTTAAGCTTAGGCTATTTCCTCATGATTAAGTAATACCCGTTACTACCTCTGTTCAACTTAACTCGCAAACGGCTACGAAATATGAATTTACACTTAACGTCTTCGTAAAGTTTCAGCAATTGATTTACATTGCCATTGAGGAATCGTTATATTCTGCGCACTGATGCAACCAACAAACTCCAATTAATAAATCAAATCAATAAGGACAGGACCGTTCAATGAAAGCCAAGCTAACTATGTTATCTGCCGCGCTACTTACCCTTAGCTTTTCTCACTCAGTTTCAGCTGAAACTTTTCAATTCACCAACCAAGTTAACGCTAAATCCGATACCTTGGTGGTATTTAAAAGCGAAGGCAACACTACAGGCTTTAAAGATTTTGACTCGAAAACTAATGGCCAGCTTAGCCGCGCATTAAATGCCAACAAATTCGACGCCAGCTTTAATTCATTTGTAGAAGTCATGGCGCCAAACCAACTGAGTTTTGACCGCGTGTTAGTCGTAGGTTTAGGCGACAAGCCACTGAGCAAAGCAGAGCTGACCAAACTAGGTGGTAATATCGCAGGCAAACTAGGTGCCAAAACCATTGCCGATGTGTCAGTAGCTGCTGAGCATTTAGATGTAACTCAAGCATCTTATATCGCCCATGGTATCAAGTTACGTTCATACAAATTTGATAAGTACAAGCAAGAAAAGCATCAAACTAAGACTTACACCTTTGATGTTGCAGATGTAAAGCAAACCCAGTCTGCCTACAGCACACTTGAGCACATTCAGTCAGGGGTATTTTTAGCACGTGATTTAACTAACGAAGTGCCGACTGAACTGACCCCTAAGGACTTTGTCGCTGAAGCTAAAAAACTCAAAAAGCTGGATGTAAAAATCAAAGTGCTTGAGCCAAAGCAGATCAAAAAGCTTGGTATGAACGCCTTGGAAGCTGTCGGTCGCGGCAGTGTTGATGGCTCACGTTTAATCGTTGCTCACTATAAAGGCAGTAATGACGCACCAATTGCCATCGCGGGTAAAGGGGTGACCTTCGACTCTGGCGGTATTCAAATTAAAACTGGCGAGCATATCGTGCGCATGAAGTCAGACATGGCTGGCGCTGCAGCGGCTCTTGGCACCATTAAAGCACTGGCGGCGATGGAAGCGAAAGTAAACGTGGTTGCCGTAATGGGTATCGCAGAGAACATGGTATCTGAAAAATCGTTTATCCCAGGTGATGTGCTCACTACCGCTGAGGGATTGAGTGTTGAAATTACCCATACCGATGCTGAAGGCCGCTTAGTGCTAGCCGATAGTATGTGGTATGCACGCGAGCACTTTCAGCCTAGTGTGATGGTCGATATTGCCACATTGACTGGCGGTAAATATCGCGCGCTAGGTACTAAGTGGGGCGGTATTTTCAGTGACAGCGACAAGCTAGTCTCTGAGTTTAAAGCCGCCGGTGAAGCCGTGAATGAACCAGTTTGGCACCTACCACTAGGCTATAAAGAAATGCTTGAAAGCCCAATTGCCGATCTACGCAATACAGGTAAAGGCGGCCCAAGTGGTACTACCGCCGCGACCTTCTTACAACAATTTGTAGGTGAGACCCCATGGCTACACATCGACATGGCTGGTAACGCATTAGCATCATCGGCTGAGGGTGAAGTAGCGGTTGGTGGTACAGGTTATGGTGTAAGGTTGCTCACCGAATGGGTACTTAACCAACATCAGGCTAAGTAACCTGCATTCGAGGTAAGTTGTATCGAAACTGATTAGCCAACCACATTAGTGCGTATATTTTGAGGGGAAATTAACTTTGGAGAAGCAAGCCTCTTTAGCAGGGATGCTAAAGCGGAGCCATCATGGACGATTTTACGGCGACTTGCGCGAACAACGTTTATTTACCCCAAAGTTGACGGGGCGATTATAAACGAGCCATAAGCGAAAGCCCTGCTCTCAGATCAGGGCTTTCATTTTATGTTTGAAAATAGGGCTAACTACACCGAATAGTTGGGGTAATCTATGTAGCCCTGTTCACTGCCACCATACAAACTCAATCGGGCATCTGCATCAAATTCTGCTAATGGCCAATCTTGCTTAAAGCGCGCCACCAAATCTGGGTTAGTCACATAAGGCGTACCGAACGCGCATAAGTCAACTAAACCTGACGCCAATAACTGCTGTGCCGACTCTTTAGTTAGCTTACCTGCAACCATAATCGTGCCTTTATACTCATCTCTTAGCGTCTTCCTAAACTCATCCGGTACTGGCAAATAGTTAGAAATATTCTCAGATAAATGTAAATAAGCTAACGGGGTTGCGGCAAAGTGCTTAGCTAGCTCAATCACCAACTGCTCGATTTCATCATCAACCGTGCCGTCACCTTCCATTACATGTGGTGATAAACGCACAGCAACGCGATCACGACCAATGACCTCTCCCACGGCATCAAGGGTCTCAATCAAAAAGCGCAAGCGATTTTGTGCACAACCGCCATATTCATCAGTGCGCTGATTGCTGGCTTTACGCATAAACTGATCGAACAAGTAGCCGTGAGCGCCATGAATTTCAACGCCATCAAAACCTGCCTCAATACTGTTCTTCGCAGCCTGAACAAAATCAGCAATGGTTTGCTCGATATCTTGCTTAGTCATCGCCCGCGGTTGGCTGGTTTCAATCATGCCAAAACCACCTTCAGCTAGCGGACCAAAAACTTGATCGGGTACTTTTACTGCAGATGCGGATAAAGGTGTTTCACCTGCAATAACCTCATGGCTGCGGCGACCAACATGCCACAGCTGTATGTAAATTTTACCGCCTTGCGCGTGCACAGCGTCAGTGACTTTCTTCCAGCCATCGATATGCGCTTGAGTATATATACCAGGCGTCATTGAATAGCCGCGGGCCACATCTGACACTGGCGCGCCTTCGGTAATGATCAAACCTGCATTTGCACGCTGAGCATAATAGGTTGCCATCATGTCATTTGGCACATCACCAGGTTGGCTGGTGCGCGAGCGCGTCATTGGTGCCATTGCTACGCGATTATCAAGTGTCACAGGACCAAGTTGAAATGAAGAGAACAGCATAAATAAACCTCTTTCTTCTCTATATCGTTCTTTAACTAATTTTTAAGACTTTAATTTATATACGTCTGTATCAGAAAATCTTGGGTAGTCGCTTAAGCCTTTCTCACCACCGCCAAATAAGGTGTTAGCATCATGGCTAGCCCAAGGCTGTGCGTGCTCAATTCTCGACACTAGATCAGGGTTGGCAACAAATGGTCTGCCAAAGGCAATCATATCCGCCACGCCAGACTCAATGGCAGCGCTAGCTCGCTTAGCATCATATTTACCAGCGTAAATAATGACCCCGTTAAATGCATCGCGTAACTGCTGTTTAAACTCAAGCGACATTACTGGCGCATCATCCCAATCCGCTTCAGCAATATGCATATAGGCAATACCATGCTTATTCAGCACTTTTGCCGCCGCAACATAAGTTTGCTCAGGGTTATCGTCAACAGTGCCATTAAGCGTGGTCAAAGGCGCAAGTCGAACGCCGATTTTTTCTTTACCTACGGCTTGTACTAAAGCATCAACAACTTCATCTAAAAAGCGCAAACGATTCGCTAAGCTGCCGCCATACTCGTCAGTACGAGCATTTGACTGTGAATCCACAAATTGATTGACCAGATAACCGTTAGCACCGTGTAGCTCAACGCCATCAAAGCCAGCCTCTATGGCATTTAGCGCCGCTTGCTTAAACTCAGCGAGAACAGCTTCAATGTCTTGTTTGGTCATTGCGCGAGGCTCAACCACATCAACAAAACCCGGCTCATTTGTACCATTATCGATAAACACTTTAACGTTTTCTGCTTTGATAGCAGATGCCGAAATAGGCTGCTCACCGCCAATATTGTCTGGATGGGTCACCCGACCAACATGCCATAACTGGGCAAACATCACACCGCCTTGCTGGTGCACAGCATCGGTGACTTTACGCCAGCCTTGAACTTGCGCAGGTGTGTAAATACCCGGCGTCCAGGCGTACCCTTTAGCGATAGGGGAAATTTGCGTGCCCTCGCCTACAATGAGTCCAGCACTGGCACGTTGCGCATAATAGGTTGCCATCATCTCATTGGCGCAGTCGCCAGGTTGAGTCGCCCTAGAGCGTGTCATAGGTGGCATTACAATGCGGTTAGCTAGCGAAAAGTTACCCAGTTTAATTGGTTGTAGCAGTTTTGCAGGCATAGGATCTGTCTCTTTATTTGCTCTAATTTAGATTCAAAATCTAACTAGCGATCAATTGAATGAGACTGAGTTTACCGGGATATTCAAAACGCAAAAACCACAAAAGTCACAAATAACTTTTGTGAAAATAACAAAAATAGACAGAGTTGTTGCAAGGCTCACAACAAATACCGATGATGAGGCAAGGGTTACAGCGCCAATCTTGGTTTGATGAATTCAATAAATGCTGAAATACGGCTCGATACCGCTGAAGAGCGATAATAAACCGCGCTGACATTTTCTCTATCACTGTTGGCAATCAACTTATCTGCCAACACAGATACTAACTTGCCTGAGGCAATATCGTTCGCCACCATAAAGTTAGACAGACAAGCAATGCCATTGCCTGCCAAAACAAGCTGACGCATGGTTTCACCATTGCTGCAACTAAGCTGCATTTGCCCTGCTTGTACAGCCGATTCAAAGCCCGGTAAAGGCCATATATTTAGCTGCTTAATATCGCTAAAGCCAATAAGCTGATGCTGACTTAGCTCCGCCACGTCATTAAGGTTGCCATACTTTTCAAGATAATAAGGCGATGCAACCAAATGCAACTTGCTTTTACCAAGGCTACTGGCATGCATACTCGAGTCATGCAGGCGACCAATACGAATAGCAAGATCGGTGCGGTTCTCAATTAAATCAACATAGCCTTCATTTGACGTCAGTTGCAGCTCAATATCAGGGTAAGCTTGTCTAAACTCGGCGACTAAAGGCACTAACTGATGCAGCACAAATGGCGTAGCGGCATCAACTCTTAATTTGCCTGCAGGCTTGTGTCCAAGGTTGATCACAGCTTGCTCTGCCAGATCAACCTGATTTAGCGCTTGACGCACTGAATGAATAAACTGCTTGCCCTCTTCTGTCAGCTCGATTTTACGCGTAGTGCGATTAATTAAGCTCACCCCGAGATTGGACTCGATTCGACTGACACTGCGCGAGACTTTAGCGACTTGAATATCGAGTGCATTCGCTGCAGCGCTAAAGCCGCCATGCTCAGCAACAGCGATTAAAATAGTTAGATCTTCAGAGCGGTTTAACATAATGACCTTTTATGTTTGTCGAACTTTAAATCGGCAACAGTATAAAACAAGTCAACTCTCCAATTTAAGATAATGTATAGAGCTTAATTGTTATTTATAACATGCTGAAAGTTAGCTAGCTTGAGTAACACTTGCTTTGCATCATCAGATAAAGGAATGTCAAACTCGTAGCGGCCATGGCTTGCACTTAAACTGTTCAACTGCAGTTTATTGGTTGCTTGTAATAAGGTTATCACTTGCTCAGGGTCGGCGAATGTCACAGACTCGTCGGTGCGAACGGCATAGGTAGCAGTTTTACGTGGCAAGGTGACATGCACAAACTCTCCATTCACTTTACCTGTTACCGTTTTATCGCGATAGCCTCTTCCCCCAGATAACCCATAGGCAGCTTTCTCATGGGTTAAGCTAAGTAAATCAGTATCGCCAGCCAACACTTGTTCAACTGCGACGCCAAAACCCAACTTTAAGGTTAATTCAGGAGCCAAGGTAGGCTCAGCCTTACCGCTGTGCTTTGCGCTCACAAGCTTTGATTTGACCATTTTTACTTGCGGAATAACTGAACCTGAGATTATCACTTGTTCATAACCACCTGAGCCCCAATTAGCAAAGCGGTAGTTAAGCTGCACACGCGCCTGAATATTGCCTGTCACATCCAGAGTGCAACTTAAAGCAGGCGCCTGATGACAGTATTGCTCAATATCTGACTGTGCTATGCCTGTTTTAATTGCCAAATATTCACTGTTGTCGCTAGGGTAAGCATCAATTTCGTTAACAAAATTTGAAGTGCAACCAGCCAGAGTAAGCGCAGTTAGAGCAAGAGTAATCCTCAAATCCAAGCGATACTGTACCAATCTACCTTTCATCAATAGCATCATTTGATTCCCATAAACCTACTAATGATAAAAGCTTCACATATTCGGCAGCTCAACTCCGTTCTTGAAAGCACAAAAAAGGGCTAAGCAACTGCTTAACCCTTTAGTGTTTCTTTTAGCACTTTGGTCTATCTTAGTGTGGCTGACTTAGCCTTTATCGGCGTGCAGGCTTGGCGCGTGGGCAATAATACGATCCGCCATACGCGAGAATGGCAAGCTTTGTAACCATACCGTGCCGTGACCGCTTAGTGTCGCTAAGAATAGCCCTTCACCACCTAAAAACATCGACTTAAGTGAGCCTGCGCGTTCAATGTCATAATCTATGCCCGGCGTGAACCCTACAAGACAACCGGTATCGACTCTTAAGGTTTCGCCGTTGAGTTCTTTTTTAATTAAGGTGCCACCTGCGTGAACAAACGCCATGCCATCACCGCTTAACTTTTGTAAAATAAAGCCTTCGCCGCCAAAAAAGCCTGCTCCAAGTTTACGACTAAACGTCATCGACACCTGTGTGCCCAAAGCTGCGGCTAAAAATGCATCTTTTTGACAAATAAGCTCATTGCCATGCTCAGCTAAATCAATAGCGAGAATCGTACCTGGGTTTGGCGCAGCAAACGCCACTTTACGCTTTTGCCCACCTTGGTTACTAAAGTGCGTCATAAACAAGCTTTCGCCGGTTAACATACGCTTGCCTGCGCCCATTAACTTACCGAAAAAGCCCGATTCCATTTCAGAGCCATCTCCCATCTTGGCTTCAAAATTTATATCTTGCTCCATGTAGCTCATGGCGCCAGCCTCGGCGATAACTACCTCGCGTGGGTCTAGCTCAACTTCCACCAGCTGCATGCTGTTGCCAATGATTTCATAATCGACTTCATGACAGGTTTTAGACATTTTTCACTCCTTGAGTCTGAATTACTTGCACTACCATAACTGACAAACTGAGCTGTGGCTAACCTTATAATCCGTCATTCTCGCTAGTGCTGATATAAAGCGAATTCTTCAATAATTAATGAAGTAAACAGCTTGCCCGCACGCCCGAGCGGTCGCTCATGAGTCGACACTAACTGCGGGGTAAATTTAAAACGATTACCACCTCTAAAATCGACCAGTTTGAGTTGTTCACTTGCTAACTCATCTGCAATCAAAAAATCTGGCATCCAACCAAAACCTAAGCCCTTAAGTAAGGCATTCTTCTTCATAATAAAGCCAGAAAGGTAGAACACCTTATCGCCACCAAATTGCATCTCGTCTTTGTCGCGCTTAATTGGCGATGAATCTTCAATGGTTAACTCAACATGCTGCTGTAAATCACTAAGACTAATATCGGTCTGATGAGATAACGGATGTTCATTTGCCACCACCAGTAAACTAGTAATAGCTGGCAGTGCCGTCGGTTGATAGTTAGGGCCAGTGCGATAATCTTTTACCAGCATTAAGTCTGCTTTATCTCGCTCAAATCTGTGTTGTACACCGCCTAAAAACTCCATATTCAGCTGAATTTTAGTGGGTATTTGATACTCGCTCATACGTTTAAGCGCCGTCATAATTGGCTCCATTGGCAAGGCACCATCGATCACCAATTCAAGCTTAGGCTCCCAACCATCACTAAAACGTGTAGCTAAATGCTCAATATTGGCAAGGTGCTGCAGCAATCTTTGCCCTTCTGCCAGTATCACCTTACCTTCAGGGGTTAACTCAGCTCGATACTTGTCGCGATTGAACAGAGTGACACCAAGGTGTTGTTCAAGCTTTTTAACCTGATAACTCACCGCAGACTGCGCCTTATGCAAACGCTCAGATGCCTTGGCAAAACTGCCCTCTTCAACAAGTACTTGCAGTACGTTAAAGGCATCAACATCTATTCTCATACGTCCTCCGCTGTCAAAGCACTTTGACAAAGTTGTAAAGCAAAGTTAACCATCTAATTTTTAGATTGAGTTGCACGACTTATTATTCTTTTTTTTGTTCAAGCGAGCAACTAGATTGTTAGCTAGATCACAATTTAACTGAAGTAACTGCTGTAGTTAGCACGGTAACCAGCAAGAGTTGTCGGGCAAAACTACGACCCACAAACTGAACTAAAACCAATAACGATGTGTTTGTAAGGTTAAGTGAAAGGATTAAAAGGAACTGCTAATGCCATTTTACGTAAAACAAGGCCAAATCCCCAACAAGCGCCATATTGCCTTTGAAAAAGACAACGGCGAGCTGTACCGCGAAGAGTTGTTCTCAACTCATGGCTTTTCCAATATTTACTCCAACAAGTATCACCACAATATGCCAACCAAGGCAATTGATGTAGCACCTTACTCGGTTAATCACGGTGAAGCGTGGCAAGATGCACTGATCCAAAACTATAAATTAGACTCGAAAAAAGCCGACACCCAAGGCAACTTCTTCAGCGCTCGCAACAAGATTTTCTTTAATAATGATGTTGCCATGTATACCGCCAAAGTCACTAAAGCAACAGACGAGTTTTACCGTAACGCTTATTGCGACGAAGTGATTTTTGTCCACGAAGGTGAAGGCACACTTTACAGCGAATATGGCGAACTTGCGGTCAAAAAATGGGACTATCTCGTGATCCCACGCGGCACCATCTACCAGCTTAAATTTAACGACTTCAATAACGTGCGTTTATTTGTTATTGAGTCAGCATCTATGGTGGAAATTCCTAAGCACTTTAGAAATGACTATGGCCAGTTAACTGAGTCTGCCCCTTATTGCGAACGCGATTTCCGCGTGCCTGAGCTTGCTGAGGCAGTCGTTGAAAAAGGTGAGTTTCCACTGGTATGTAAGTTTGGTGATAAATACCAGCTCACTACCCTTGAATGGCACCCATTTGACCTTGTAGGTTGGGATGGCTTTGTGTACCCATGGGCATTCAATATCACAGAGTATGCACCTAAGGTTGGCAAAATCCACCTGCCACCATCAGATCACATCGTGTTTACTGCCCATAACTTCGTGGTTTGTAACTTTGTACCTCGCTTATATGACTTCCACGAGAAGTCGATTCCAGCGCCTTACTATCACAATAACATCGACAGCGACGAAGTGCTCTACTACGTCGATGGTGACTTTATGAGTCGCACCGGCATTGAACCTGGGTCTATGACGCTACATCAAAAAGGCGTGCCTCACGGGCCGCAACCTGGCAAAACCGAAGCGTCAATCGGCAAAAAAGAAACCTATGAATACGCGGTAATGGTAGACACTTTTGCACCATTACAGCTTACGACCCATGTACAGCAATGCATGAGTCAAGACTACAATCGCTCTTGGTTAGAAGACTAAGAACAAACATAAAAGCCTAACCCAAATCACTAAAGGTGATGGGCGACAAGAACAAGAGGAAAACATCATGGCTAGCGAACAAAACCCACTTGGCTTACTTGGTATTGAATTTACTGAGTTTGCCAGCCCAGATACTGATTTTATGCACCAAACTTTTATCGACTTTGGTTTTTCAATGCTGAAAAAATCAAAAGATAAAGACATCTTTTACTACAAGCAAAACGACATCAACTTTCTATTGAACCGTGGTCGCGAAGGTTTTTCATCAGAGTTTGCTAAGTCTCACGGCCCTGCTATTTGCTCGATGGGCTGGCGTGTAGAAGATGCTGAATTTGCATTTAAATCTGCAGTAGAGCGCGGTGCTAAGCCTGCAGACGATGCAAGTAAAGATATGCCATACCCAGCAATTTATGGTATTGGCGACAGCTTAATTTACTTCATTGACGTGTTTGGCGAAGACAACAACATCTACCAAACTGACTTTGAAGATCTAGAAAACCCTATGGTTATCCCAGACAAGGGCTTTATGGAAGTCGACCACCTAACCAACAATGTCTACAAAGGCACTATGGAGAAGTGGGCAAACTTTTATAAGGATATCTTCGGTTTCACTGAAGTACGTTACTTTGACATTAGCGGCGTACAAACTGCACTGGTTTCTTATGCTCTGCGTTCGCCAGATGGCAGCTTCTGTATCCCAATTAACGAAGGTAAAGGTAACAACAATAACCAAATTGATGAGTACCTAAACGAATACAATGGCCCAGGTGTACAGCACCTAGCATTCCGTAGCCGCGACATTGTTGCGTCACTCGATGCGATGGAAAACACCTCAATTCGCACCTTGGATATTATTCCTGAGTATTACGACACTATCTTTGAAAAACTACCGCAAGTGACCGAAGATCGTGAGCGTATCAAGCATCACCAAATTCTGTGTGACGGTGACGAAAACGGTTACCTATTACAAATCTTTACTCAAAACCTATTTGGTCCAATCTTTATTGAGATCATTCAGCGTAAAAATAACCTAGGTTTCGGTGAAGGTAACTTCCAGGCACTATTTGAATCAATCGAGCGCGATCAAATGCGCCGCGGTGTGCTTTAATAACTAGCCTTTCCAAGCGGCTTTTAAGCAAGCAGCTTTTTACAAAGGCCATCTACGTCAAAAACCAGCCTAGTGCTGGTTTTTGTTTTTTATCACGGTTAGAATCCGCAGCTGCCTAAGACTCAACTCATACTGAACTAAAACATGCCAGAATTAGCCGTACTTGCCGTATTTATTCCTACCTTCTTTTTTGTGTCGATTACCCCAGGCATGTGTATGACATTGGCGATGACATTAGGCATGAGTGTTGGTGTGCGCCGCACGCTGTGGATGATGCTAGGCGAACTGGTTGGGGTGGCAAGTGTAGCGATTGCCGCCGTATTTGGCGTTGCCAGTATCATGCTTAACTACCCAGAGATATTTAACCTGCTGAAATGGGTTGGTGGCGCCTATCTTGCGTACATTGGCGTCAACATGTGGCAATCAAAAGGAAAAATGGCAATTGTTGATAATCAGCAAATCAATACCCACAGACTCGCCCTAGCCTCACAAGGCTTCATTACAGCTGTAGCTAATCCCAAAGGTTGGGCATTTATGATTTCCCTGCTGCCGCCCTTTATCGATGTAAATAAAGAAATCAGCACTCAGCTTGTTGTCTTACTGAGCATTATCATGGTGACTGAATTTACCAGCATGATGGCTTATGCTGCGGGCGGCAAAACCCTTAAATTATTTCTAGCTAAAGATGGCAACATCAAACTAATGAACCGCATTGCCGGTAGTTTGATGATAGGTGTTGGCGCCTGGCTGGCTTTGGGGTAATGCTCATTAAAACAACACGCCCAACACAACCCCGCAACCACACCTTAACCAGATAACAACACAAAGCGACTTACAATGCGATAACCTCACTTGTTTCCCTCAAGTGTTCTCTGGGGAACATCTTTAAAACTGCCGTCTAATATACTCGCCCAAAATATTCTTGTGAATGAAACACATATGATTTTCTCTATCTAAACACTCTGTCAATGCAATCAACTCTAATCGCCGCTAATTGATTTAAATACTTTCATTAAAACTGAGCAAGTAATGAACAAATAGGCATGCGGGTAACATCGGATAGACCGGACCTTACTAGGCACAGGAAGAGTATCTGAGTAGAGGTGACTGCAACGAAGTTGTTGAAAACAATCTAGCCCAAACAGATCACAAGAAATTGAACTGAGAAAACTGAATGAGTATGCGAAAGGAATTGTATCTATTCATCAAATAAAGCATCGCTACGCTCCTTATGGGCACATAATTAGGATAAACATATGCAAAAAGTAAAAGATACAATCCAAGGCATAGTGGGATTAATCATCATGGTGTTAGTGTTTAAATCATGCTCATCAAGCAATGAGCCAGAACATGTGACAGAGTCAACAGCACCTATAACAATCGAACAGGTGAACCGTGTGGCTAATCGCAGCCCTAAAGCTAACCTTAGCGCGTTGTTAAGTGAGCACCCCAAATTAGACCTTCTAGAAGTACCATTCTTTGATGACTCAATAGACTTTTGCACTAAGGACGTATGGAACAAGGATGATTGGGATGCAGATGACGGTCTAACCAATGCTGAATATACTCAGCTAGTAGAAACTATTAACGGAATGATCAATCGTATTGAAGAAGAGATAGCACGTGTTAAGGCATTGCCAGCCTCAGACCACTCAGGCAACTATCAAGGCTATGAATACTTGTCTTGTATGTACCCAGAAAACCAAATATACAAAGATAAGCTTAACCACTACAAAGGGCTGTTCTACGGTCAGAAGAATGTGGAGGACAATTGCTGGGCATTATCATTCATGTATGGACAAGACAAGGTAGATGACCGTTGGACATACAAACTAAACAACGGTGGATACGAGCACCACATACTGTTTTTTGATACCAATCAAAGAGTAAAAGAGCTTGTTTGCATGGCAAACATGTACGGAGAAGTTCAATCCCACCACTTTGACGGTGAACGCTAAATAAGTAAGTGCAACCAAGATAGAGCTATCATTGCAGCTCTTTAAATTTCTATGGATTAACCAAATGAAAAAAGTTTTAAGTGTTGTATCTTTAGCTGCAACAACATTCGTCACCCAAGCTGCCGAAAATAATTTCGAGAATATCTATATAAATACTTTTGGATCTTGGGTAGCCAATGAAATCATAGACACCTTTGAAGAACGTCCCGTATCTTGGGTTATTTTCCACAAAGTTGGGAACCATGGAAGTGTGGCCGTCAGCTGCGAGGGTAACCGCTTCGAAGTCTCAGCGCGAGAGGATAACGTGCTAAATAAAACATTAGGATCTGCTTTCAATAAGAGCAAGGATATCGATGTAAAGTGGAAAACTGATAAATCGGGAGTGCGAACATCTACAACTGGACTCTACCCATATACCTTAGCACTAGGGTTTAGCGCAGAAGACTTTCTTGCTGATGCAAAAGCAGGCAACACGATGAAGATTCGAACATCTCAAGGAGAAGAAAAACATACGTTTACCATATCTTTATCAGGGTTTACCAGCGCGGCTAAGTGGCTCGAAACCTCATGCGATAAAGGATCTTTTATAAAACAAAATAAATGAAATATTAGCTCACAAAACTAATTAATTTTCAGGCAGCACCAAGAAATCACTTTAGGAGGCTATGTTTTCTTAAGACATCGCATCATGGGTAACGATTCGGCTCTTGCCTAAAAATCTTATCAGTATCTTGCTACTAAAAAACACGCCTTTACAACCTAAATAGAGGCTTCAAGCTTAACGACAAAACTGGAAAACTAATCTTATGCTTAAGCAACCACTTTCTACACTGTTATTACTACTCATGATCACAGCTACAGCACATGCAGAGGATACTGATGTGTGCGAGCTAACAGGGTACGCCTTTAATACGTATATAAAAGACAAATGGCCATCCGGCCAAGAGACTCACGCATGTTGGTCTAGCTACAAAGAGCTGACAGGCAGTCCTATGGCTAACAACATTGCAATATATGCATATGGTACGTCTCAAGAAGCCACTCGATTCAAAATAGTACTTAATGTTAACGACCTCAAAAAAGAACAAAGTGCTTTAGAGAGTTTAGCAAACGATACCTACAGATATATTCTTAAAATTGGTATAGATAGCAGTGTCTTATCTAAATTGGTTGACTCAATAAAACTAGGTAAGAACGTAGACTTGTCAGCATCGGGAGTAACATACTCATTCAAAGTTGACTATGAGTGGAATACAGGTAAGGAATACCACGTAATAGTCTCCCGTTAGTCCGAATGCGCCCCCACCAATCAAGGGGCTAATTCGAAACCAGTGCCAGCTTTTAAAACTACTCTGGCAATAAACTATTTACAAAACTAATAGGCATTGTACTAATGGTAAACAATATGGGAAGCAACAATCCCGCCAGAAAAAAGCTCAATTCTCAAACAAAAACGATCCAGTTCACACACAGTTCAAAAACCAACCGTTAACGTACATTTTACATTCAGCAATTATTTCCGGCCTGACGTCAACCAACATAAAAAAGTGTTATCTAGATAACACTTTAGACATTTGATTTTACGTATATTCCGCCCAAATCTTCACGCGTAATTTTAGTCGCCCATTAACAATTTAGGGTGACTCTAGAGCAGGTTAAGGAATAATGATGGCAACGAAAGCAATGCGCCATAACACGCGCAAACGCGTCATGCGTAAACAAGTGAATTATTTTATGGGTACCTTTAACTCAATGATTAAAGTGTGCTTTGTTACTGCAGTGGCTATCACTGCCATTACTCTAGCTGTTGAGGCAGGAATGGGGCTTTCTCTATAGCTTTGAGTCAATGCTCTGCGCCCAAATTAGCCAGACTCAAAAGTCTGGCTAATTGGTTTTAAATGGTAATTGCTTAGCTAGCTCTGCCATATAAACTTTCATATGACCCGCCTCTTGCAGGCAATAATCTTCAATCGCGTTAGCAAAACCTGAGTGCGCCACATGATGCAATGAGTGAGTTGCCACAGGCACAAAACCTCGCGCCACCTTGTGCTCTCCTTGGGCGCCAGCCTCAAACACCGCCAATTGATTTTTAATCGCATACTCGATGCCTTGATAATAACAAGCTTCAAAATGCAGCCCGTCAACTTCTACTAGTGCGCCCCAATAACGACCGTATAGATGAGTTGCAGAAGTAAAATACAACGCCATCGCAACGGTATTGCCTGTGTTGTCTGTCGCTACCAATAACTGAATTTGCTTGGACATGGTCTTTCCAAGCTCTATGAAAAACGCCAAGTTTAGATAGCCTTGATGACCTGAGCGCTTTAAATAGGTTTGCTGATAACAAAGGTAAAAGGTTTGCCACTGTTGCTCGGTTACCTGCTCGCCTGAGATAAACTCAAATTGAATTCCTGCGTCAACAACCTTTTGCCTTTCTTTATTAATCATTTTGCGCTTGCGCGATGTCATGGTTTGGGTGAAATCACTAAAATCCGAATAGGCTAAGCTATTTGCCTTTAGCGAGCTTTCACCACTATTGCTCAAGCTTTGTTTTTGAATACTATCAGCATTGTCCAGTCCACGGTTATGCCAATGAAATTGCGTACCTAAGCGTGCAAACATGCCCTTTTGTAAACTGCCAATATCAGTTTTAGGCACAAATAACTGATGCCAGGAAGAAAAATGCTCACTGCACAGCTGCTGCAAATGTTCAGCTACTTTAGCGCGAAGCATTAAGATCTGCTGCTCAGTCAATGCTTGAGATATAGCTAACCTCGGGCCAGTTGCTGGCGTAAACGGAATTGAGCTTACAAGCTTTGGGTAATACTCAACCTCGTGCCGCTCATATGCCTCAGCCCATGCCCAATCAAATACATACTCGCCCCAAGAGTGCTGCTTTATATAAAGCGGCATAACCGCAATTAAGGTATCGCTCTCAGTTTGTTTTATCCCTAGATGAAACACTTGCCAACCCGAGCGCTCAGACACACAGCCACTGGCCTCTAAAGCATGCAAATAAGCGTAGCAACAAAACGGGTTATCACTCGCCATTAGAGCATCCCAATTAACCTGGCCAATTTCAGCAATCGAGGCGAAGTGATGTATCTCTAGCTGCTTGGAAAATAGGCTATTAAATTCAGCATTATTAGGCTGCTTTGTCTCTGTGTCATCTTGAGTTTGATTACTTTGTGTCATGGTACGGTCTGATTACTCTGCGTCATGCTATTTACTGTGCTTCATGCTAAAAGCTTAGCTTTTCCATTAGCTCATTTTTAACGACTCATGCTTATTAGATCATATTAAGTGACTCATTTTTTACCGACCATCACTAAGCGGGCTAGTCGAGATAAAACTATCGGTAAATAGTTTTTTAAACAACACGATACCAATTTAATTAAGCCTATGGCACATTGTTTTGGTATTAAGGAAGACAATTAGGAACACCCGTGCCCAACTTTTCGAAAATCTCGCTGTGCTTATCAGCAGCCGTCATTAGCTTTTCAATTGGCTCAGCTGTACTGCCACAAACCAGTCAAGCCCGCGAAGCGTCTATTTATAGCTCTAAAGCCACCGCGCAACCCATTTACGCCAAACACGGCATGGTGTCGTCTCAAGAAGCGCTAGCCACCCAAATTGGCGTCGACATTTTAAAACAAGGCGGCAATGCAGTAGATGCAGCTGTTGCAGTTGGTTATGCCCTCGCTGTGACTTTGCCGCGAGCAGGCAACCTAGGCGGTGGCGGCTTTATGTTGGTGCATTTAGCGAAAGAGAACAAAACCGTCGCTATCGATTACCGTGAAGTTGCGCCCAACAAAGCACATCGCGATATGTTTCTAAATGAACAAGGCGATGCAGATAAAAAGCTAAGCCGTGAGCATGGCTTAGCCATTGGCGTACCAGGCACAGTTATGGGCATGTCTTTGGCGTTAGAGAAATACGGCACCATGGAGCTCGAACAAGTCATAGCGCCAGCAATTAGCTTGGCTAAAAACGGCATCAGCGTGACCTCAGATCTAGCAACATCTCTTGCAGGGCTTAAGCGTCGTATTAGTCAGTGGCCAAGCTCTAAGGCAATTTTTTATCGTCCAGATGGCAGTAACTTTGATATTGGTGACGTGCTAAAACAGCCAGATCTGGCGCACTCATTAAGCTTAATCGCTAAGCACGGCAACAAAGGTTTTTACCAAGGAGAAACAGCCGAAAAGATTGTTGCTGCAGTGCAGCAAGCTGGCGGCATAATGACCTTACAAGATATGAAAAACTACAGCGTAGTCGAGCGTGAGCCGGTATCTGGCGAATATCGTGGCTATAAAGTGGTTTCAATGCCACCACCATCATCTGGTGGAACGCACATTATTCAAATGCTCAATATGCTTGAGCAATTCCCTATCGATAAGCTTGGCCATAACACAGCTGACACCTTGCATTTGATGACAGAATCAATGAAGTACGCCTATGCCGACCGTTCAGAGTTTTTGGGTGATCCAGATTTTGTAAAAGTACCAGTTTCTGAACTCACCAATAAAAGCTACGCTAAATCATTAGCCGACAAATTTACCATTAATAAAACCACGCCAAGCGCAGAAATTAAGCCAGGCAAACTTGCACCTTATGAAAGTAACCAAACCACCCACTATTCAGTAGTCGATAAGTGGGGCAACGCAGTATCTAACACTTACACGCTGAACTTTAGTTATGGTTCAGGATTAGTGGCAGCGGGCACTGGTATTTTACTTAATAACGAAATGGATGACTTTTCAGCTAAGCCTGGTACACCCAACGCCTATGGACTCATTGGCGGTGAAGCCAACTCCGTTGCAGGTAACAAGCGCCCGCTAAGCTCAATGAGCCCAACTATCGTAATGAAAGACGGTAAGCCTTATATCATTACCGGTAGCCCAGGCGGTTCACGCATTATCAATATTACCTTACAGATCATTATGAACGTTATCGATCATGGACTAAATATTGCCGAAGCTACGGCTGCGCCAAGGGTTCACCATCAATGGCTGCCTGATTATCTTCGTGTTGAACGCTCATTGAACCAAGACACCATTAAACTGCTTGAGTCTAAGGGGCATAAAGTTAAGGTTGGTAACTCAATTGGCAGCACTCAATCGATTGTCGTCACTGAAGATGGAAAGTTTGGCGCTTCTGATCCTCGAAGAGCTGGCGCACAAACCTTAGGTTACTAACCTCATACTCTCTGCATGCGCTTGAGGCTTTTTGTTGGTTTCAAGCGCGCTTTATTTCGAAAGCAAAGTCTGTCACTGAACATGTTATGCCGGTGACCATATCCATACTAACGCCGCTGTCAAACTGTATTACTGAACTAACAAATAGTGCCATGTATACAAAGTCGACCTTAGCGCAACTTATTTTATTTGCGCCTTTCCAAACACTGTTAACCCAGTCCAAGGCAATTTACATATTTAACCAAACATAAACCAGCCAACCCGATACGAAACACGGTAAAAGTTTGACTGATTGGCAATCAAATCTCTAATCAGATAACCAATAAACCTGACTTGGTGCCACTGAAATAACGCAACACGACAGACAATCCACACCTAAAATATCATCTAACAATCCATAACATTTAAAATTAGAGCTTTTACTCTCATTTAACATCAAACGTTCTCCCCACCTTGCAATTAAATGATAACGATTATCTTTCCCCAAAATAAATAGCCCAAATATCAACCAATTAAATATAAAAAAGCATAAAAACACAAAAATATCAGCAAACTAAAACCGTACTACAACCCTTATAAAATGGGCGTTTTACAGCCAAACAACAGCACCACAAAATAGTTAACTTTTACAACAAATGAAATAAATCACGTTATCTTTTTGTGTACGGTATATAATTTAAGAAATCGCTTTACCTCAGCCATAATTTAGAAGTAAAACAAGGGGGTTCAGTGATGAGCAGACAAGGAATAGTTGCAGTTATCGGATGCAATCTTGGTGGTAAATTTGCCGTACTCTGTTTCGGTGTTAATACAACTTTTACACTAAACTTACATCAGAGAATGCCGATACATAACATGAGCGTTTAAATAACCAAATAAAACGAATAAAACTCAAACAACAAAACTTCTTGCAGGCCATTTATGAAGCTTACAAACCTAAAAATTAGGCATCGCGTTGCACTGTTAACAGTTGCCGCAATTATCTCGTTCGTTATTGCTGCTGTTATTAATAAATCAACCAGTAATAGTAACGAAGAGCGTCTAGATCTTATTCAGTACAAACTCTACCCTGCGCTGAACTTATCTACTATTAACGATGGCTTGTTACTTCAACTAGACCAACTCATCCAATCTGCTGTAACCACTGGTGAAGAAGAATCACTAGATACCGCAGCACAAATGGTTGGCCAGATCTCGGATAACTTATCGTCTCTTAGCAGCTTGTTCCCACAGCAAAGACAGCAAACAGAGCGATTAAAAAGCGATTTACAAACCTATCACGTCAATGCAAATCAATTAGTTGCGGAGTTTTTAAAGGACGACGTTGATTTCAATAAAATCAAAAATCAGGCTGCAGCTAACGCTGATCGTTATCAATCACTGGTCAGTCAGTTCTCGACCATGAAAGATGAATTTGCCGTGCAGTTTGAGCAAAGCATTGAAGCAACTAAAGCAGCATCTAGCGACGCCAACAGCTTTTTCGTTGTTATTAGTGTTATCACAGCCCTAGTGATGATTGCCTTAGGCGTTATTGTGAGCCGCTCAATTATCGGCACCATCAACAATGTTACCGATTCACTGCGTAACATCTCAGAAGGTGAAGGCGACCTGCGCGCTCGCATCGACTATGACGGTAAAGACGAAATTAAGCCACTTGTGCATTGGTTTAACCAGTTCGTGTCTAAACTACAGGACTCAATTGCTGATACTAAACAAACCACTGACAGCTTAAGTACTGTTTCGAATACTCTGCTTCACAGCTCGCAAAACAGTGAACAAACAGTAGAAGAACAAAACGCAGCAATTGAGCAAATATCGCAAGCTATGCGTGAAATGTTTGTCAGCGTGAGTCAAATTTCTGAGTATGCAGCCAATGCGGCAGCTGAAGCAGAAAATGCGAGTCAAGAATCTCAGCAAGGCCAAATCGTTGTTTCTGATGCTGTTACTACCATCAACAAATTGGCTGAAGAAGTACAAACTACCGCAGTGGTTGTGAATCAACTTGAAGCCTTTACCAGTAACGTAAATGACATTTTAGATACTATTCGCGGCATTGCTGACCAAACTAACTTACTGGCACTAAACGCAGCAATTGAAGCGGCTCGTGCGGGTGAACAAGGTCGGGGCTTCGCGGTAGTTGCCGACGAAGTACGTACCCTCGCCTCCCGAACTCAAGCATCGACGACAGAAATTCAACAGGTACTGCAAGAGCTACAAACGACCTCTAAGCAAGCTGTTGACGCTATGCAGCGCGGTATTGAAACCGCTGATGAAGGGGTTAAAACCACCTCGCGTGCTGGCGATGCACTGACTAGCATCACCGACAAAGTTAGCGCAATTACCGTGGTTAACGAGCAAATTGCTGCAGCCACTGAAGAACAGCACACCACATCTAAACTAATTGAACAGTACGTTGCTGAGATTGAAAGCAATGCAACTAAAGTCAAATCGACCACTGACGAAATGGGGTCAATCAGCTATGACATCCAAAGTGTCAGTGAGCGTCTACAATTAATAACAGACCAGTTTAAGGTCTGATTTTAAAAAATATTTGCTGGTGCTTACCGAGTAAGAGCCAGCAAAAATAAACGCCTAAAAGGCGAACTATGATGATGACGAGGATAGACATGAACAACTTCGCTATGAAAGCGCTTCCTTTAGCGGTTTCAGTTGCCCTGCTGCCTGCTAGTGCTATTGCTATTGCAGATGACGCAACTGATAAAAAAATCGCTCAACTGGAGCAGCAAGTTAAATCTCTACAAAAGCAGCAACGCGAAAGCCTAGCTGACAAGTTCAGTTTTAACGGCTTTATCAGTGTTGCTTACACCACATCAGACAATGATGCTGGCTACAATAATTCATCAACGGGTGCTGACTTTACTGAAGACAGCAAGCTAGGTTTTCAAGGTACCTTTAAAATCTCAGATCAAACACAAGCTGTGATGCAGTTAATGACCCGTGGTGCCAACGACTGGGATATCGAAGCCGAGTGGGCTTATTTATCTCACCGCTTTGATAGCGGCATTCAAGCCCGTGCAGGTAAGCTGCGTGTACCGCTATTTATGTACTCGGACTACCTAGATGTTGGTTATGCGCAGCCATTCGCGCGCCCACCAAAAGAAGTGTATGACCCAGTGCCTTTCTCTTCTTACACAGGTGGTGATCTTGCTTATGATGTTGAATTTGAAGACTCAACACTAACCTTACAAGGTTTTGGTGGTCAATCTGACGTTGAAGACGACCTACGCAAAGTAGATCTAAACAATATCTTAGGTGCCAATATCTCTTGGACTGACTTAACCTGGACTGCTCGCGCCGTATACGGACAAACCAAAATTGACGGTGTATTGTACCTAGGCGACGATGTGGTTCCAGTTAGTGATACCACGTCTAAATTCATCGGTCTGGGCGGTAGTTATGACAACGGTAACCTACTTGCAGTAGCTGAGTGGACCCAAGTTGAAATCGAAGGCCCACTGGCCGATAACGAGTCTGGTTATCTGACCCTGGGTTACCGTATTAATGCATTCACACCATACGTGACAGCGGCCTACTACAAAACCACTGATAACGATGAGCGTGCAATGCTACCACCTCTAGCATTCGCCTTTGACCGTGAGCGTAAAGCATACAGTGCAGGTCTTCGTTGGGATGCTATTGATAACGTAGCACTTAAATTCGACGTTACTTACCTAACAGATTTTGGTGACTCTCATGGTGGCCTAGACGGTAATATTGACCGCGCACTTTCTGGATTAGAAATGCACGACAGTTCAATGCTTTATACCGTTAAAGTCGACGCAGTATTCTAAGGAGCAACAAGATGAAAAAGTTATTATCAATTGTCGCCCTTAGTCTAGCAGGCATGGTTTCAGCCAACGCTGCTGTGGTTGTTATTGGCAATCCAGGTGCGGCTGACATTTCAAAGGGTGATGCTAAAAAAGCATTTTTAGGAAAAGGTTCTAGCTACGTGGTTTATGAGCTAGATGAGGGTAATGCCACTCGCTCTGAGTTTCATAGCGCCGTAACAGGTAAGTCTGATGCTCAGTTGAAAGCGTACTGGTCTAAGCAAGTATTTACCGGCAAAGGCAACCCACCAGCAACGGTATCTGATGCCGCAGCGATGAAAGCCGCTGTTGCTAGCGATGCTAACGCGATTGGTTATATCGACGAAGCCGACGTTGACGGCAGCGTGAAGATAATCTTAAAACCTTAGCTTTTAAGCAGGTCTTTAACTAAGTAAGGGAGTGACTTCTCACTCCCTTATTCTTAAAACTAGCCTTGCGATAAATCTATCCCAAGCACTATATAGCTAATTAACTCACAAGCACCAAAGTGCTTTTTTATTTGCCCAACAAATACACATGTACATACCACTGAGCACACACAAATATACACTAATGTTTAGAGCACAAATAATGTTTGGAGTAAGGAGGACACACCAACTTTAAAATCAAAATTTATCCTCTAAGGCGAAGCAATTTGGAAAATATAGCTCGTAAAAATAGCAACTTAGATGAGGTTGCAATTAGATGAGAATAGCAATGCCAATGCTGCAGATTAGCAAGAGGATATCAGTTGACAGTACACACCGAGTAGCGCTGTTCACTGAGTAACACTAAGCACTAAATAATGAGACATAAAAACAATAAACAACAGCCTAAAGGGCGACAAAGTAATGAGAGGAGTATCTAGATGTACTTTACTTTGAAAACACTACCGGTTGCGATTTCAATCGCCATGCTGCCAATTGCAGCGCAGGCTAACCAGCCAAACAATGATGAAAGGGTTGCTAAACTCGAGCAACAAGTTGCGTCACTACAAAAGCAGCAAAATGATAGTTTAAAAGATAAGTTCCATTTCAACGGTTTTATTAGCCTTGGCTATGTAAGCGCTAACAACAGTGCTGGCTACGCAGGCGCCACAACCGCAGCAAACTTTGAAGAAGAATCTAAATTCGGCTTTCAAGGCACCTTTGATATTAGCGATAACACCCAAGCTGTAATGCAATTAATGATGCGCGGCGAAAACAACTGGGACATTGAAGCTGAATGGGCTTACCTATCACACCGCTTTGATAATGGAATTCAAGCTCGCGCGGGTAAACTACGTAGGCCACTGTTTATGTATTCTGACTACTTAGATGTTGGCTATGCTCAACCATTCGCTCGCCCACCAGAAGAGGTTTACGGTGGTGTACCGCTGTCGACCTATACCGGTGGTGACATCAGCTATGACATCGAATTTGAAGATTCAACAATATCCTTGCAAGGGTTTGGCGGACAATCTGATGTAGACAATGGCATCGCAAAACTCGATCTCACAAACTTTGTCGGCGCTAATGCAACTTGGACCGATATGACCTGGACTGTGCGCGGTGTGTATGCACAATCAGATTTTGATGGCTACATCGGCACACCTCAAGGGCAGTTTGACATAGACCACTCAAAAGCCACCTTTAAAGGCATAGGTTTAGGATATGACAATGGCAATTTCTTCATGGTGTCTGAAGTGACGCAAATGAAGATCGAAGGTGTTTTATCTGATAACGACGCGGGCTACATCACACTTGGCTACCGCATTAATCAATTCAGTCCTTACGTGACAGCTGCATTTTTGAAAACAACAGATGATGACGAACGAGCTGCAATTAATCCGGCTTTAGGATATGGATTTGATGAACAAAGAACAACCTACAGCGCAGGTATTCGTTGGGATGCGCTGGATAACCTTGCTATCAAGTTTGATGTTACTTACGCACACGACTTTGACGGTACTCACGGCGGCTTAGTAAATAACAAACAGTATGACTACACCAGCAACAGCTTTAAATATGATAGCACGACGGTTTACACAATTAAGCTCGATGCTGTGTTCTAAAGGAGAACTAAGATGAAAAAACTATTCTCGACTCTTGCTCTTAGTCTAACTTGCATTGCCTCAGCTCACGCTGGTGTTGTGGTTATTGGAAACACTGGGACAACTGACATATCTAAAGGCGATGCTAAAAAAGCATTTCTAGGAAAAGGTTCTAGCTATGTGGTTTATGAGCTAGATGAAGGTAATGCTACTCGCTCTGAGTTTCATGGAGCGGTAACAGGAAAATCGGATGCTCAGTTAAAAGCCTACTGGTCTAAACAAGTATTTACCGGCAAAGGTAACCCACCAGCAACGGTATCTGATGCAGCAGCAATGAAAGCCGCTGTTGCTAGCGATGCTAACGCAATTGGTTACATAGACGAAGCTGACTTAGATAGCAGCGTAAAAGTGATATTTAAGCCTTAACCCACCCTTAGCTTAAATTGTTATCACCATTCCCCTCGGCCTAAGCTGACCGTTCCCACAGTTTGGGCCGAGTTTTATTAAATAGTTTATATCAGTGTTAGCAAAATTCTTTGTTACGAAACAACCACATCGAACCAATCAAGCTCCTTCCTACGGTTCAATTAAGCACTGTTTAAAAGTAACTCACTGTTATTTATTACGATAATCAGGATTACATTGAACGAAGCTGTTAAGCAGCCAAGCTTAAATCACCATTAAGGCCAGTCACACAAACTTAACAAACGAACCAAAGTTGTTAGAATGACCGCGCAGTAAATTTCATTAGTCCTGACGTTGTAACGACGAATATAACGTGAGGGCAAATAAAAAATGAAAAGGATGAGTCACATGTTTTTTAAGTTGTGGCCTTATTCGACAATAACAAATCAATTGCATTAGGGAGCAATATGAAACGATCTACTCTTAAACCTCTGGTAGCGAGTATTACGCTAGCATTGGCAGTTAGTGCCTGCACTAGCACTGGCTCACAGGCACCTTCGACTGTATCTTTGGCGCAAACAGAGCTAACTCAAATCAAACAACAACACGCCAACAACCCTTTCTTTTCTGAGTACGGCACCTTCTTTGAAATGCCAAACTTCGACAAAATAAAAAACGAGCACTACCTACCTGCATTTAAAGCCGGTATTGCAGAGTTACAAGTTGAAATAGCCGCCATTGCCAACAACCCAGAAACGCCGACTTTTGCCAACACCATTGAAGCAATGGAGTTTTCAGGCAACCTAGTAACACGCGTTGCATCAGTGTTTTACAACTTAACCAGTGCCCACACTAACGAAGAACTACAAAAAATCTCTAAAGAAGTGTCACCTTTACTATCAGCATCAAACGATGACATTTACCTAAATGACAAACTATTTCAACGTGTTAAGTCGGTATATAACAATACTGACCGCAGTAAACTTAACACTGCACAGGTTAAACTGCTTGAGGACACATTCAAACGTTTTACCCGCGGCGGTGCGAACCTGTCCGAGCAAGACAAAAACAAGCTACGTAGCCTCAATGAGCAGATTGGCAAACTCAGCCTCGAGTTTGGCGACAACCTATTAGCTGAAACTAACGCCTATGAGCTAGTGATTGATAATGAGGCTGACCTTGCCGGCCTGCCAAAAGATGTCATCGACACTGCTGCAGCAACGGCGGCTAAGCGCGACAAGGCCGGTAAATGGATTTTTACCACTCAGCGCCCTTCTATCACGCCATTTTTAACCTACGCAGACAATCGTGAACTACGTAAGCAAATTTATACCGCTTATATTGAGCGAGCTAATAACGATAACGTCAACGACAGCAAGAAAGTGCTAGCAAAAATTGCGTCCCTTCGTGCTGAGCGCGCCAAGTTAATGGGTTATGAAACTCACGCGCACTTTGTACTAGAGGAGCGCACCGCAAAAACGCCTGAAAATGTTTATGGTCTATTGAATAAAATCTGGCCTGCTGCACTTGAGCAAGCAAAGAACGAAGTTGCGGTGATGCAAGAGTTAATCGATGCTGAAAACGGCGGTTTTAAGCTTGAAGCTTGGGACTGGTGGTACTACGCAGATAAAATCCGCGTAGCCAAATACAGCTTTAACGAGCAACAAACCAAACCTTACTTCTCCCTTGAAAGTACCCTAAAAGGTGTGTTCTACACGGCAAACCGCCTATTTGGGATCACAGTAAAAGAGCGCACTGATTTACCTAAGTACCATGAAGAAGTGCGTACCTGGGAAGTATATGATAAAGACGGCAGCCTAATGGGCGTGTTCTTAGGTGACTACTTTGTGCGCGACTCAAAACGCGGCGGCGCTTGGATGAATGCATATCGTCAGCAATACAAGATGAATGGCGTGGATTCAAAACCGATTATCGTCAACGTACTTAACTACCCTCGCCCTGCTGAAGGTGAGCCGGCGTTGCTAACTTTTGATGAAGCTAGCACCCTATTCCATGAGTTTGGTCATGCGGTTCATGGTTTATTGTCAGATGTGCAATACCGCTCGCAATCAGGTACTAGCGTACCTCGCGACTACGTTGAGTTCCCGTCACAAGTGATGGAGAACTGGATGACTCAACCAGAGGTGTTAGCTCAGTTTGCTAAGCACTATGAAACTGGTGAAGTTATCCCGCAAGAGCTAGTTGAGAAGATTCAAGCGGCGAGCAAATTTAACCAGGGCTTCGCCACAGTTGAATATATGGCAGCCACTTACCTTGATTTAGATTGGCACACACTGAAAGACAACACCGTGCACGATGCAGCTAAATTTGAGGCAGACTCAATTGCTAAAATGGGGCTGATTAAAGAGATAGCACCGCGCTATCGCAGCACCTATTTCGCGCATATCTTTGCCGGCGGTTATTCTGCAGGTTACTACAGCTACATTTGGTCTGATATCTTGGGTGCCGATGCTTTTGAAGCATTCAAAGAAAACGGCATTTTCGATGAAGAAACCGCAAATAAATTCCGCAAGTATATTTTGTCGTCAGGTGGTAGCGATGACCCAATGGAGCTCTACAAGAAGTTCCGCGGAAAGGAAGCGGGTATCGAACCACTGTTGCGTAGTCGTGGCTTGTTGTAACACAGCACATTTACGTTGAAAAACGCCGCTAATCAGTGATTAGCGGCGTTTTTGTCTTTAAAAGCAAAAATTTCACCTAAACGCTAACAAAAGTCACATTATTGCAAACACTAACTGTTAGAATCATGCCGCAATTTGGTTTTAACTAACTGCTTTTAGAAACTGTTTTTACGAACGTTTTACTAACAGAGCCTTCACCTGAAATGCTCGCAACACATAAGTCAAAGCGGACACCTTGTGGAAGTAAAGTCTTGGTCGCCCCAAGAGCTAAAAGTCAGTGATAAATACCGAATAAGACTAATTATAAAAAATAGCTCATATAGAGCACTGCGAAGTTCATAATGAAAACAAAACTATCTCAAGCGCTAAGCTCGCGCATACCTAAGATTTTGCTTGTTAGCTCTACAATAGCATTCACAGGGTGCGGTCAGAATGCTCAACACGAGCAAACAAGTACAGATCTTCAAACACCGATTAAGAAACAAGCACAAGTTGCACAGCAGGCCGGCAAGATTAACCTGCGGATCCTCGAAACTTCCGACTTGCACACCAATATCATGGACTATGACTACTACCAGTCTAGAGTCGACCCGCGTATAGGTTTAGCCCGTACCGCGAGTTTGATTAAACAGCATTCCAATGTAGACAATGTGGTACTGGTCGACAATGGCGATTTGCTGCAAGGCAGCCCAATGGGCGACTTTATTGCCCATGGCTTTAAACATTCCAACCGCCTAACCGACACACACCCTGCCTACAAGGCGATGAACACCTTAAATTACTCAGTTGGTAACATAGGTAATCATGAATTCAATTATGGTCTGGATTTTCTAAAGCAAGCATTAAGCGGCGCAGAGTTCCCATATATTAGTGCTAACGTACTGTGTAAGTCAGACTGCTGGGATAACCTTAAGCCTGGCGATAACCTGTTTAAGCCTTACTTAATTGAGCAAAAAACCGTTACTGATGAACATGGCAATCAACACCAACTGAACATAGGTTACATTGGCTTTGTTCCACCGCAAATATTGCTGTGGGATAAACAAAACCTAGACGGCAGAGTCGACGTGTTAGGTATTGTTGAATCCGCCGAAAAATTCATTCCACAAATGAAAGCTGAAGGTGCAGATATTATTGTGGCTATCCCCCACTCTGGTGTAGGCACGCCTGAAGCGCCAACCAATGTTAACGATGAAAATGCTACCTGGGCTCTGACACTGGTTGATGACATTGATGCGATTACTTTTGGTCACAGTCACTCGGTGTTCCCATCTGCAACATTTGAAGGATTACCAGGCGCAGATCTCGACAAAGGCACCATCAACGGAGTTGCAGCGGTAATGCCCGGTCGCTGGGGTGACAATTTGGGTTTAATTGACCTAACACTAGAGCAAGATGGTGATAGCTGGAAAGTCGTTGACTCACGCGCCAAAGCCCTGCCCATTTTTGACAGCAAAGCCGCCAGCCCTGAGCTTGTCGCGGCAGATGCTAGCATTCATAAAGCTATTGCCAAAGAGCATCAGCAAACCATTGACTATGTGAGCCAACCTATTGGCCATGCAACGAGTGATATGTATAGCTATTTGTCGCTAGTACAGGATGACCCAACAGTGCAAATTGTTGCCAATGCGCAGATTTGGAAACTTAAGCAAAACCTGCCGCAACAGCTTAAACATCTGCCAGTATTGTCAGCCGCATCACCTTTTAAAGCAGGCGGCCGTCATAGCACTAGTGCTGACAAAGACAGTTATGTGCAAGTCGCTAAAGGAAAACTAACCTACAAGAATGCTGCCGACTTATACCTCTACCCCAACACTTTGGTCGCGGTGAAAGTCACTGGCGCGCAGGTAAAAGACTGGCTGGAATGTAGTGCTAATCAATTCAACCAAATTGACCCTAGCTCGACTGCACCACAGAGTCTGATTAACTGGAATGATCACCGCACCTACAACTTTGACGTAATAGACGGTGAGCAAGGCAGTTTGACCTACCAAATTGATGTGACTCAGCCAAATCGTTTTGATGGTAACTGCAAACTCGTCGATGCAAACGCTAATCGCATTAAAAGCCTCAGCTATATGCAGAATGGCAAGCTACTTTCGGGCGATGCATTTGCCAAACAGGAGTTTATTGTTGCCTCAAATAACTACCGCGCCTTTGGGCAAAAGTTTGCAGGTACAGGTAGTAAACATGTGGTGCTTGAGCTGCCCGATACCAATCGCGAGGCCTTAGCACAATACATCAGTGCTGAGACTGAGAAAAACGGCAGTGTTGACCCAGGTGCAGACAATAACTGGGATTTCGCCAACATTAGCACCAACACTAAGTTAGACATTCGCTTTGAAACTCAATCTAGTGAACAGGCCAAGCAGTTCATTAAGCAATATCAGCAACGCAAGATGACCAAGCTTAACGACACTGACGAGTTAGGTTTTGCTGTTTACCAGATCGATTTAACTGAGCACTGAGCACTAAACTCATACAAAGCATGCCAACATAGCAGGCAGTAAATACTGTCGAAGGGTGAAAAAAGGAGCGTAGATAACATCTACGCTCCTTTTTAAATTCAAAGTTTGGATTAATTTGTATGCGCCCCAGTGCGCAAGCACGCTCAGTTATATAGTCAATCTAACTCAAACATTTGTCCCATTTTACGAATGCTGGCGAACGGGACATTATGGCTATTTCGCTTAGCACATAATGCTTGATGTTGACTGCTTTTAGGGTCACCAACGAGCACCACACGCACTTGATAACCAAAACCCTCTGCCGCAGTTTTATATGCTAGGTACTCCCAATGACAAACATTGGTATTGTCGCAAATCACCACGGGTTCGCTAGTCGATAAGGCACTAATAAAACGCGCAAGATTACGTTGATGATACTCAGGCAATCGTTTAGCGTTAAAGCGATACTCGCCGTCTTGTAAAAAGTAATCGTCAGTCGAGAAATATCCGTGTTGCTTTATACGCACTGCTTGCTCTATGCCTTGGGACTCAATAAAGCGCGCAGCCCAATAAGACTTGCCGCTGCCGGGCAAGCCACGCATGATGATTGCTACCTTTTCCGAACTCGCTATGCTCCGCATTTCCGTTGTCATTATATCTCTAACGGCTCTAGCGCTTTTGCACCAACCACTTCACCAGCCAAAATACTATCGACCAATTGCGGCACTATCTCACCAGCCTTACCAGTAAAGTGATACTGGAACTGGCTATGGCTGTCAGCTGGCATTAAGTTAACTTCAACGGTTTGTGCGCAGCGATGGTTAGCAATATCAACAAAACCTGCAGCCGGATAAACCGTGCCAGATGTGCCTATGGCGATAAACAAATCACACTCATCTAACGCATGATGAATGGTGTCCATACCAAATGGCATTTCACCAAACCACACAATATGCGGCCGCAGGCGCTCGGCTGGTATGCAACAAGTACACACGTTTTCAGGGCCAAACATTTCTTTTAAATTAAAGGTTTGCTGCGACTGAGGGCAACGGCCTTTCATCAATTCACCATGCATGTGCAGTAATCGTTTACTACCTGCCGACTCATGTAAATTATCGACATTTTGCGTTACCAGTAGCACTTCACCATCGAATTCACGCTCTAGTTTTGCTAACGCGACATGTGCTGCGTTGGGCGTAATGTCGTCACGGTGTAAGTCTTGCCAGCGCAAATTATAAAAACGCTCAACTAGTTCGCGATCACGGGCATAACCTTCTGGCGTCGCAACATCTTCAATATGGTGCTGTTCCCATAAACCATCTTGATCTCGAAAGGTTTGAATGCCTGATTCAGCAGAAATCCCCGCGCCAGTTAATATGACTATTCTGCGATACATCTTGACTCCTTGTTGGCGTAATTATTATTTTTGTATTCACGTTTGCGGTAAGTAATTCAGTAAAGCTCATTGAATGTTAACTTATTTTTGTGACAACTCCCGACAAACAAATCATCAAAAGTTTATTTGATGTTCGTGCGCAAAACTCTAACCTCAAACTCTATTTAAACCCATCATATATTGACCGCACTCAACCGCAATAATCCCTTAGTATATGTAGGTTTACTGTCACATTTTCAGCAATTAACTGAAAAATTCCATTAAGATGTTAAATTTTATGCGCTAAGCAATTGATTAACTCGGTTAAGAGGTTTAAGTTTCTAAGCCAAGCACATATAATAATTTATTATCCACGGATGAACCTCTGGGTTCGCTAATCAAGAGATCTGACATGACTGATGGCAATCAAGCGCTGAAAAAAGCCGGATTAAAAGTAACCCTACCTCGAGTAAAAATCTTAGAGCTTATGCAAGCTCCAGAAAACCAACACATCAGTGCTGAAGACCTATACAAGAAGTTGCTAGATATGGGCGAAGAAATTGGCCTGGCGACAGTGTACCGAGTTTTAAACCAATTTGATGACGCTGGTATTTTAAACCGTCATCACTTTGAAAGCGGCAAAGCAGTATTTGAAATGTCGACACAAAAGCATCACGATCACTTAGTTTGCTTAAACTGCGACAAGGTAATCGAGTTTTCAGACGACATTATCGAGCAGCGCCAAGAAGAAATTGCAATGCGTCACAACATCAAGCTCACTCACCACAGCTTGTACCTTTATGGCCACTGCACTAACGACACTTGCGACCACAACGACGATTAATTAAGTTGCATATTGTCTAAACTAAAAACCAGCATTTGATGCTGGTTTTTTTGTTTGTGCTGCCTACAAATTTTTATGGTACACATGCACTTTATGCTCGAAATATTCAGCCTGCTTAAGAATACTCATACCGACTTTACGAGCCACTGCTTCTGAGCCCTCATTGCCATGTAAAATAAGCGCGATAATCTCATCTAGATTATGCAGCGGTTTACAGGTTGCTAAAACCGCATCTGCCGCTTCAAAGCCAATACCTTTACGCCAATACTCAGGAAAGTAGCGGTAACCTATCTCTACTTTATCGAACTCAGGAATATATTTGGGCCCACAAAAGCCAATCACCTTATTATCCGCTTTATGATGCACTGCCCAGCGACCAAAGCCATGTTTGCGATAGTCGGCACAAATTACATCATCAAATAGCGTTTGCGCCTGTTTTAGCTCAGTAAAAGGTTTGGTAGGAATATAGGTCAGCATCTCTTGATTACTGTTCATTAAAAACAGGCTTTCGATATCATGCTGATTAAAAGGGCGAATAAGCAATCGCTCGGTTTCGCAAATAACTTTTGGTACTGGCATGTAAGTTCCTTTTTATGCGTTATCACAACGGTGAGGTGAGTTAACTCAAGTGTATCAGCAAATTAGCTTGAGCTTTCGATAAACCTAAAAATCATCGAAAATGCTGACTTGTGGTGATGACGAATACTCGACAAATACTAGTTAGTTGCATAGAACAATAGAGGCTTAGGACTGTTCGCAGAAGGTACGTTAGCGCGTTAAACCTAGCTCAACCAGATGAAGCTATAGCATATCGTTGCAATGACACTTAAAGCCGTTGAAAACACGAATGTTTTCGTCGAGCCCTCTTGTTAGACAAAGAGGGGAAGTGTTCATGTCGTGCTTTAAATGTCATTGCATCATTAGCTAATCCGCAAACCTACCTATTAATGCGAGAACCAGGGTTCACTTTCAAATCTCGCTCAAATAATAACCCCGAAGCCCGTAGGCGCTTTTCATTTGAGTTTATAAAGGCTTGAGCTTACCCTTGGCATCTTCGAGGCTGGTATAACCTTTTTTCGCCATAAACTGTGCCAGCTCAGTTTCAATGCGTTCAAAACACGCCGCGCCTTGCTTTTCAAAGCAAGTTGCCACTTGCACTGCATCGGCGCCAGCTAGTAAATACTCAAACGCATCAACACCAGTATTAATGCCGCCCACACCCATAATTTGTACATCGTCGCCCAGTAGCTCTCTAAAGGCGCGAACATTAGCCAAGCCAACAGGTTTAATATACTCCCCACATAAGCCACCAAAGCCGCCTTTTGGTTTAATAATTGGCTGCTCAGTTTCTGGGTCAATCACTAAGGTGTTACCAATAGAGTTAATGCAAGTGATAAACTTCACTGGATACTGCTTAAGAATGTCAGCCATAGCGATAAAGTGCGACATATCGAAATATGGCGCAAGCTTGATACCAATTGGCTTGTCACCCAATGCGGTAATCGCTTTTAGCGCTTGCTCAGTTTGCTCAAAGTCGTAGGCAACCTGTGCTTTACCCGGAATATTTGGGCATGAGAAATTAACTTCAATTAAATCAACATCACTTTGCTGAAATGCGCTGACCATCTCAATGTTATCTTCAATACTAAAGCCAGACACGCTGACAATCACCGGCTTGCCATGTTGCTTAAGCGTTGGGATCATCTCTAAGTAAGCTTTGTAACCTAAGTTTGGCAGACCCATTGATTGAATAGAGCCTAAATTAAGGTTTTGATAACGCGGTTCAGGGTTACCCTCGCGCGGTAAAATGGTACATGACTTGGTCATAATCGCCGCGGAGTGTGACTCACCTACGATTTTTAACTCCTCTGCACTGGTGCATCTTGGACCAGAAGCATTGAGTACGTAGCTGGCAAGGGGCACGCCAGCAACTTCTGTTGATAAGTTAACACCATTGATAATTGTAGATTGGGTAGCAGAGGTCATTTTTATTCCTTCTCGGGCAAGGGGCTAGGAGAAAATTTGGCCTAGTTTAGAGCCAGCTGAACAATAATCTTTGATTAAAAACAACAAATACCTACCTCAATTTAGGTAATAACCAAACTCGTGATAGCTATCATGTTTTTATTCTCAACACCGAACAGTCAGATCTAAAATCACAATAATTACTCGAAAAAAATGCCGTCTCCCTGAAAGGGTGACGGCATTTTTATAATCGACATAAAAATAATGCAATAAAGCCTATTTAGCCTTAAAACGTATATTGCACCTTAACGCTAAAGTAGCGGCCTGGCTGACTGTAGGTTTCTTCAGTAACACCCAAATTAGACATTAAGAACTTAGATTGCCCTGCCACATCGGCATACTCAATGTATTCTTTGTCGAACAGGTTATAAATACCACCACGTAGCGTCCAGTTATCGGTTAGGAATACGCTGCTTGTTAGGTCAACTACGGCGTAACCTGCAGTGTTGTATACCTCGTTAAAGCTCTCAAAACCCGGAATTGGGAAGATATCTAAATCAGTGGTTCTGTCCATCTTGCCGGCAAAACGCACGTTTAAGCCAAAGTCAGTTTCAGTATCACCAAAGTAAGTAAAGTAGTTCACACCTAGGTTGCCCTTAAGCGGGCTAACTGAGTTCAGGTAATCGCCGTTTTGGTCTTCGCCATGGGTGTAAGCCACGTTACCCCAGATTTCGATCTCATCGGTGATGGCCTGGCTAAATGAAGCTTCAGCACCGTAAAGGGTCACTTTCTCGCGGTTAGTGTATTGATACTCCAACGTTTGTGGAATAACACAACCAAACGGGCCGCCACAACCTAAAAACTCCCAATCGATATAGTCATTGGCCTGAGTGTAAAAAGTGGTTAGCTCGTACTTGGTATCACCATGATTACCACGAACGCCCACTTCGATTGTGTGGCTGGTTTCAGACTCTAAGTCGTAATTGGCTTTAATCAACACAGGGAATGGCATCTTGCCATCTTTAACTTCAAGCTCGCCCCATTTTTGATCTGGCGTTGGCATCTTGTAGCCATACGCATACTGGGCAAACATGTTTACACTGTCAGAGAAGTGATAAACCAAACCAAGCTTTGGCGACCAGAAGCTTTCGCTCATTTCAGCGAACTTTTCTGGGTCACGGCCAGCATCTTCTGCTTGTTTAGCATCTGGCGTATTGCGGTAGTAATCATAACGTAAGCCTAGAATCGCGTTTAAGTCGCCATCTAAAAAAGTGATGTCATCTTGAAAATAGGCACCTACACGCAGACTCTTAGTATCAGCAAACGAGAAGGTATCGGTTTCAGACGGTACCCACTCGCCCTGGCGGTTTTTAGTTAGATACTCACGTGGGCGGCTCATTTCAGACTGCTCGACATCCAAACCATAAACAATTTGATGCTCATGACCCGTTAACGACAATGCCTTACCAAAGCTGCTGGCTAAACCGATACGATACTCGTCGAACTGATAGTCACGATATTCTACTTTTTCACGGTCAGAACCTCGTTCACCCTCAAAGTAATCGCGCTTTTCAGATTGATCGGTACGGCCGTAGTACAAAACAAAATCCATACTGTCATGAATGCCACGGTCCTTTGTTGAACGCAGGCGAAGCGAAGTATTTAGCGCCTTGGTGTAACGGTCATAATCAATTGATGAAGGCTCATCAGGATCGGCATTATTCTCCCAGCGGTATAACTGCTGGTTTAGATAATCCATGGTGAACTGCAGGTTAGTATAATCGTTAAAGTGGTACTTACTCTTTAGTAATAGGCTATCGGTTACTAGCTCACTGTCAGGTAAGGTTTCGGTGTAGTTTTGCTGCTCTTCACCGCTGCGGCGCTGGTAACTCACCAGGTTTTCAAAATCACCAATGCGATTAGCGCCGGTAAAACCACCGCTGAATTCATCATTCATACCTGTGTAACCACCGTTAACACTAAAGTAGCTATCATCACTGCCTAGGTAATCTGCGGCATCTTTAGTGGTCATCACCATGACACCACCAAGTGCATCAGAGCCATACATAGTCGATGCGGCTGACTTAAGCACTTCTACTTGTTTTAGGCTGTCAACTTCAGTTAAACCACGGCCTGTACCTTCAGCACCAGGGCCAAGCGGCGATGCATACTGGTTGTTTACGCGCACACCGTCTTTCACCATCATCACACGGTTGCCACCAATACCGCGAATGGTTACCGAGCTAGGCTTACCTGCGCCGCCTTTTACATCGACTGAGGCTTCATTTCTAAATAAAGTACTAAAGTCAGTATTCATGTTGCGAGCAATCGCTTCTTCATCCAGCACCACTACTGAGCTTGCTACCTTGTCGACACTTTGCTCAATACGCGCGCCTGAAACCACAATCACTTCGTGAAAATGGTTAATTGATTCCTGAGTGCTTTGCTGGGCGGCTGACTGATTTTGCTGCTGTAACTCGTCTGCGGCATGAGCCTGGGTTGCAAGCATCACTGCTAGTGCAATACTGCTGTACTTCATCATATTTCTGCCTCTTAGCCTGTTGGCCTAAATGCTATTGCTAAACTTATGTATTTTGATGATTTATTCATTACTACTTGTCTTAATTAGCCCAAACTCAACGGCAGTTTGAAGCGATTAACAATTGAAACAAATAGGAATGAATCTCATTTATAATGGCTGCGAGTCTAGCATTTTCGATAAAGCACAATGGGATCATGGTCTCATTCTCAAAGTTCAACGAGCTAATCCACAAAAAAACAAAGCAAAAATGAATTTTGGTTAATTTGGCGTTAATTAGTTAACACTAATAATTGAGATGTACGTAAATTTGCTGTCACAATCAGTGATCTAATTTGTTAACAATGGGTGGGTATTTGTTCGAGTTGTACTAATTTAGTGCTAGTTTAAATTTTCGTGATCCACATTAAGAATTGCATACGCTAACCGATTAAAATACAGTTTAACCACAACAAATTAGCGCCTAACAAAAACCAATAATTGCTAGTTAATATGGATAATTAACGCCTAAGCATAATGTTGAACCACCAAGAAATAGGTATCAAACATTAAAACCTACATGGAGCATGTATTGTTATTGAATGCGAAAGCCTTTCGTAACCTCGTTTTAGCGAGTTTATTGACGCTAGTCAGCCTTAGCGCAGCGGCGCAGCAAGTCAATCTTACTAGTGGTGAGTGGCCGCCCTACACCTCCGAAAGCATCTATCAAAATGGTTTGCCGCAGAGGTAGTCAGACAAGCCTATAAAGCGGTTGGCATCAAGGTACACATTGGCCACTTCCCGTGGAAACGCTCTTATCATTATGCTCAAACAGGTACAGGTCTAGGCGACGACGTGTGGCATGGCAGTATTGCCTGGGTTAAAACACCTGAGCGCGAAACTTTGTTCCATTATTCGACACCTTTGCTTAGTGATAACATGGTGTTGTACTCATTAAAAAAAGCACCAATTGAATGGACAACTTTGACAGATCTTGCAGGCCTCACCATTGGCGCCACCGAACACACTAATTATGAGATATTGGAGTCCGCGCAAAACAAGGGCTTAATTAAGCTGCAGCGCGCCGGCAACTACGACATCTTATTTCAACGATTATTAGCAGAGCGAATCGATGCCGTGCCACAACTCAAAAGCGTGGGCGAATTCTATTTAAGTAATAACGTCAAGGGCGCAGACAAGGACAAGATCACCCGTAGCGATAGCATTTTATCGACACGCGAGTTTCATCTTATTCTCAACAAAGCCAACCCCAACAACAAGCAGTTCGCGGCTGATTTTGACCGTGGTATGGCTATCATCAAGCAAAATGGTGTGTATCAAGATTTAATCAATAAGTTAAACCATGGGCGCTACAATAACTGACCACATATTCAATATAGAGCTGTTACAGTAATCCTTCGTCGGTAATATTGCACAGGTTACCTCCAATAAGTAATAACCACAAAGTAGTGGTTATCCCACTGATATCTTTATAGTATAAAGACTTATCTAAACCACCTCACAGGCAAGCAACATCAGCATGAGCGACAAGCAATATCATCACGGCGACCTAAAAGCCTCATTAATTCGTATCGCCAACGAAATACTACAACGTGATGGTGTTGAGGGTTTATCGCTAAGGGCAATTGCAGCAGAAGCTGGCGTATCACACATGGCGCCTTACGCTCACTTTAAAAATAAGCAAGCCTTGCTCAGTAGTATTGTTGAAGTTGGTTTTATTGATATGGCCGCGGCCATGCAAGCAAGCACTGCAAACCTTGATAAAACCTTGCCAGAAAACACCAAAACACTGGTGCTTGAATATGGTGCTAGCTATTTGGAATTTGCCACTAAACATCCTCAGCTTTACCGATTAATGCTCGGACAGGCCGAACACATAGAAATGCAAAGCCAAAGTGAGGATGAACAAACAAGCTACCGTCACAATCTCAACAAGCCATTCAATTTGTTGCGCGATGCGTTCGCCTTGCAAAGTAACGATAAAGCACAAGTTAAAGCACAAGCGTTGGGCGCATGGTCGATGGTGCACGGCATGGCAGCACTATTGGCGCAGGGGCGAATTCAGCTGCCTCAAGGCGTCGATTTAAAAGCCTTTCTTGCCACTGCAAGTTCAATCACATTCGCGCTTTGATGCTTTGTGCTATCGATGCTTTCACCTTCCCACTTTCTCACTTTCTAGAATTCGCCACACGGCTAGATTAAGCGGTTAATCTAGCTGCCAGATATCCTTGTAAAGCCACATCAAGCCTTTAGACAAACCGACTGGGAATGTCGAGTAGTGATCAGTCCCATCCACCACTTCAGACTTGATTCTTAACCCTTGATAATTGCGTGATTGCAATCGCTCAACGTATTTTTGCTGCCCGGTCACCATGTGCTTCATGCCGTTTTCGGGTGTTTCTAGCGAGCCTGTAGCGTAAAACACATTCACTCTTAATGTCTTATGCTGTTTAGCATAGGCGGCTTCATCAGCAAAAATTTGATCGTCTTTAAACCAATGGGACGGGCTGGTTAAAATGTAGCTAGAAAATAATTCTGGCTTGCTCAGCATTACCCAGGAGCCAAACGAGCCACCAAGTGAATGACCACTTAAGATACGTTTACTGCTATCAACACGATAACGCTGCTCAATAAACGGTATCACTTCTTGCTCTATCAGTTTGAGGTATTCGCCAGCACCACCAGTTTTATACTTTACCCAACTAGGGGCATGATGCGGGGTTAAATCCCGCACCCGACTATATTGGCCGTTCTCGCCATGGGCAAAGCCCATCGCCACGATTATCGCCTTATCCATGCTCGGGAAGTGCGTTACACCAGTGGCAACCTTAAAAGTATGCGGCGCATCATTTAGGTATAAAACCGGATAATTCACCTTGCTATTATCTTGTGCAAAGTAACCTTTAGGTAGCTTGACCAAAATATCGTACTTACGTGCAACCACATTAGAGCTAAGGGTAAACTTCTCGGTATTGCCCACTGTATACGTTTCATTTACCTGAGTAATGTGTTTAGGTAGAGCACTTTCAGCGGAATTCGCGGTGATACTGGCAGGCAACTCTTTTGCATTCAAACTAAACGCCAATGCTGAGTAGCTAGTTGCTGCAATAACAAAACGTACTGCTTTGTACAGGTTAGTTTTGATAGCGGTAGTTTCTATGGGTCTATATGTAAAAGTGGTCGATTTGATTGTATCGAGTGATAGGTGAAACGCTTTTAAAACTAGCATGCAATCCATGTCCTGTAGTGAGTATATGGCTTATCCGAAAACCTAAATTGTGCATCATTGATGCAGTACTATTATCAGCACCTTTCTATGCTTTTTAGCACTTGTTGTAAAAGGCAGAACTTCAACAATTCCTCAGTTGATGTCCATTCTAAGCTCCTTCTTACTCCATTGATTGCACCATTCGTTTGATTTTTAGTGCTTTTTCGAAATGATCTAACTGATGCGTTTGAATCCACCAGGTTGCCGCTTCCATCAACACCTCAGGATCATCATTCTTGTTTTTAAAAAATGCGTAAAACGATACCCCTACACCCTCGCCCTTAGCAGCAATTTTCTTATCACAAACTTCGACTATTTTGGCACGTAAAGACTCTCTCATTTTTTTGATTTATCCGTTATAGGTTGATGATTGGCTTGAATGCGCTAAATGGGCTGGGATTGGTGTTTCGATCTTATGTTAACTGTCAATAATTATGGAAGGCCATGTTATTTCTAAAAAGCGAGTTCAACAAGCGTAGTTTTGAGCTATCGAATATACAATAACCAGAATAACCATGGGTAGCTATGTTATTGAGCTATGTTATTGAGACGAGTTATCGTTATAATCAGCTTTTTATGCATCGAGAGATTTATGCGCTACTTACTGTTGCTTATTGCATTTGTTACGCATCAAACTAACGCAACAGGTTTAAACTTTTGGGAGTCGTCGACGTTAAACTCCGCCTTAGCGAGTGCTAATGGAGCAAATGCAGGAGATGCGAGCGTCTTAGCGTTAGCACCATCCTCAATCACTGCGATTGAAGCGCCTACATTGACGGCCAGTGTCACTTATTATGAAGTGACAACGGATTACAATATTTTTGGCAATCAAAGCCAATATAGCGTGGCCAACCCCATTCCCATGGGCTTTTTTGTAACTCCAATCAATGAGTCTTGGTTCTTCGGTTTATCTGTTTATAGCCGCACGGCTGCTGATATTACGGTGCCAAGTATCCCCCTTGTACATCCCCGTGAAACAAGAGTACAACCCATCTTGGTATCAGCAAGTCCCTCAATTGCTTACAAAATGGGTACATTAAGTATCGCTGGCACGCTCGAATATATTCATGCTCCATATACTCTTGAGCAAACAAGTTGTTCCTTCGGGAATTGCAATACCACCACATCACAAGATACGGCTCAAGGTTGGGGCGCTGGAATTAGTGCAACATGGGATATACACGCCCATTTTTCAATGGCTTTTATGCATCGCTTTGAAAGCCAACTTGGCAATGAGGATATTGATATTCGTTTGCCAGCAATCACCTCGCTATATGCGAGCCTAAAACTGGGTCAACATGCGCAATGGCACAATTCCTACAGTCTTAGTCAATGGGATGGTAAGGGGATAACTTACAATGATTATATTGACCCGATTGGTTTGCTAACTGGGTTCCAAGATAGTCATCGCTTAGCTACAAGCATTGAGTATGAATTGGCTGATTGGACATTGCACGCTGGCTTTAGTGCAGACCAAGCAGTTGATCAGTTCGGCGGTATTGATAAACGTTACCGTGTGGGGGTTGGCCATAAAGTGAATGATCAAATCACCTTGAACCTCGCCGCTGTATTTGAAAGTTACTCAAAGAAACAAGCAAATGTTGAGGGCACAACTTTAGTTGAAGTTCAAAACAGCGGAGCAGCTTATAGCTTAGGGGTGACCTATAATTTTTAGGTAATGCCCTGTTAATGGGCAAAAACTAATTGGTTATACTCTAGCGGCTATGCAGCCCCAAACCAATTGATTTTTTGTCTATTTTTTATCGGCTTGTTATATGCACACTACACCTTTGTAAAGATACTCTTTAATTTCCCTAGAAATGTGATCTTTTGAACATATGCTTGGAGGTTCGCGTACTCTGGAACCAGTGCTTTGGAACCATGTTCTTCAAAATTAATTCTGACAGTATTTTCACCAGAAATTAATAGAAAAACAGCTTCAACGTCACCCTTTCCAAAGTGCTCATGCTGAACAAGAAAGCCAGCAGAGACTACACCTAAACCTAAATCATTGTGCTATAAACGCTAAATTTGAAATGCCAAGCGTTGAGAATCCCTCTTAAATGATTGTTAACCATCTTTTTTACTGAACACACTCGCTGCCATTACAGCTTCTAAGCTATACCTACGATAGAACTTAACAAAGCCGATATAGAAAACATAGGCTAGCGTAGCAAATGAACCAATATGCACTAGCCCAATATTAAGTTGGCTTGCAAAAAAGTATGAATAGACTGCCCCCCAAAACAGCACAATAAAAACAAACGAGACATTACGCGTTAGCCCGTATAGTGCTACGTAGTTTTGTAGTTTTCCCGAATGCCTTTCCGAATTTTCAAAGATAAAGTGATAAAGGAGCCTCAAATAATCCCCATCGATCCCGTTCTCTAACTTCATTTGTGAAGTGTCCACTTTGATATACTCGCTTAGGATATCTGTACATTTTTTAAAAGTAGCCTCTCGGAGCGGCTTTGGTAGTGACTTAGCTTGATTAAACATTTTGATTTTTAGAGCGTCTTTCAAGACAAACTTAAAGACGGAAATCGGTAAGATAAGAATCCACAAAACTATACGGCCAAGCTGCCCACCACATGAATCACTTGATAGGTATGCTTGAGGCTTGACATCAAAAAGGAACTCGGACGGGTAGCCATTAGAATAGTTTGTAAATGCTTCAATTAATGCAGATGAGCCAATAGCCAACACATGACCGAATAAATACGAACAAATAACCGCAGGTATAAAACTCAGCAATTGACTTGCTGTAGAGTTACTAGTGCCTTCTAAACTCAATCTAGTGACTATATCATCTACACCGAATACGAATGTCACTATGTATAACAACACCGCTCCAGGGAGCATATAGCCTAAAAAATCGTAAAAAGAGAAAGGGTTTTGTTTCACTTTAATTCCTTATAGTTACTGCTGAATTCGAGTAGATGGTTAACGCCCTGTTAATGGGCAAAATAAAGTTGGCTAAAATTAAGCGACGAAGGAGCAAAAGCCAACTGTATTTTGTCCTTGTTAAACAGCTTGTTAAGTGCATATAGCTTCGAACTCTTCGCGACTAATATCACCTACCATAAAATTAGGTTCAACATTTCTAGTTCCTGGAATAGCACGTGTTTCAGGAGGAAAATGCCAGATATTAAAATGATCATTTGGGTAAGTATCATATTGCAACTTATCCCACCCTAGAATTTTAGCCATTCTAGAAATGGTGACTTTCTTAGCACTTTGAATTTGGGCACTTTCGTCAAAGAATAAATGATAGCCAGTGTTTATAGCTCCAGTTATTACATCTACAGCTTGTAACCCCCAATGAAGTTTCGAATTCTCCATCGACACATGTTCAATCGTCGATGAAGTAGGCAATTTAGCAAGCATATGATTAGTAATAATCTGCATCACTTCGTCTTATTTACTGTATGAAGTACTTTTTTGATCGATATAGACTTTAAATTTTGAATTTAGTCCTTGACTACTTTGGCGTAGCAAAAAATCGTATGTTGTAAAAAAAGCAGCTTCTTCATTCGAGTGCCATTTTCTATATGGGGCTTTTGATACTGCGATAGAATGAAATGTACAAGGGCTTTGAAGTATAAACTTTAAGATATTTGTACAGAGATTAACTTGGCCAGAACTTTTCCGCACTTTTTCCCATTTGATTTCGCCTTGCAAACCACTAGCATTATATATTTCTTCAATAGCTTGATTAAATGCAGGTAAAAAATCCTCGGGAACATTTAAAATACCAATGGTGTAACAAGGGCAACCTTTATGTGTTCCACTTTCATCCGCAAATGATGCTATATATGCCATAACGACTCCATGTTTTAGTGTGCACTTAACGCCCTGTTAAGGGGCTTTTTATCAGCCTGCTAAAATGTGTAGTGTAGCGAAGCGGAACTCAGCAGGCTATAAAAAGCCCGATTAAACAGCTTGTTATATGCGAATCATGCATACTTAATTGTTTAATGCATAAATTTTATTTATTTC
>NZ_JAAIKQ010000006.1:0-218503 GCF_012263345.1 Shewanella sp. WXL01
TTACTTTTACAGCACCGTACTGATCTAGGCCGATTTCAATGTGAGGCAATATTTTCTTCATAGCATATAACGCCCGCATAATGGGCGGATTAAGCTTGGCTAGATATAGCGAGGAACGAGCGCCAGCCAAGCTTTATGCGTCCATTCATTAATGCGCTTGTTATAAATACTTACTCAAATAGTGCGAAAACTCTTTTATTTGAATGAGATAAGCATGCGTACTTCAATTCTAATAAATGACCCGCTAAATCCATAGAGTTAACATTAGTATTAACCCATGAGTGTTCATCCGACCAATGAACTGCTGCATTTTTCAATTGCTCATCATCAATCGTAACTAGTTGTTCAGAAAAACTCGTAGGCAATAACCATAGATTATCGTTTAGAGTGGATGCAGAACAGTCAAAGCAACCAAGTAAATCACCAATTTGATCTTTGGTAAAACACCCGCCACCTAGAATTGAGCCTTCAGGGACTTCTTCGAAACTATTTAAATCACAATCTTCTTTTTCTGCGAAAAATGTAACGTCCATACTCAATCCTTTAGGTATTTATAACGCCCTGTTAAGGGGCTGATTAATGTTTGGCTAAAATGTGTAGCGAAGCGAAACCGAGCCAAACTTTAGCAGTCCCGCTTGAACAGCTTGTTAGCATGCAGATTAATCTGAGCTAAGTTTTGGTAAACCTAATTTTTTAATGAGATTAGTAAAACTAGCCTCAGTAAATGGACCATAAATGAACTCATTAGGTTCGGCAAACTGATGGTCTTTATTTTTATCTATGTAGTAAAAAGCGCAAGTTGAATAAGGGCAAGCATAAATAGAGATATAGTTGCTGTTAGAGCTTATTTTCATTGGCTCGCTAATACGCCTAATATAAGCTCCTTCGCCAACGCTATAGCCTAAGGCTTTTTCACCATCAATATAATAAACAGCATAAGGTTCTTCTTCCCAGCTTGGAGAGCAAGCCGATAGAAAAAATAACATTAAAATTAGAATTACTCTCAATTTTTGACCTGCATGCTAACGCCCGCCTAACAGGCGCAAAAGGCCTGGCTAAAATTAGGAACGAAGTGACGCAAGCCAAGCTTTTTGCGTCCTTTGTTGAGGCGTTTGTTAGGCATTTTTTGCACCCAAAAACTCCGCGACTAAATCCCAACGCTCTTCATAACTTGCAAGGTCTGGAATTGTTTTTAAATTTACTTTACCCCAATCAGCACTTCTTGGGGCATTTTGAATTACGCTAACAGGAAAAACATAATATTTAGGTGGTAATATTTCTTTTTTACCGCACTTAGAACCACGGTTTAGCAGAACTACAACAACAAAGTCACAATCAAAATTTTTAATAGGAAAACCATTGGCTCCAGTGCGCCAACGACTTTTAACCTGCACCATTGCTGATTTATTAGATTCTGGATTTGTTGCGACTAAATCATAACCTGGCATATTCGTGTATGTTTTATATGTCGCAATTTTATGTAAAAGCAACTGACCTAAAACTAAGAATTCAGCTCCCTCTGCTTCTAAACGAGTGTCTAATCTTGGCATGATTCTCCTAAATGCCTAACGCCCTGTTAAGGGGCTGATAATGTTTGGCTAAAATGTGTAGCGAAGCGAAACCGAGCCAAACTTTAGCAGTCCCGCTTGAACAGCTTGTTATGTGTACATCTATTAAATTACATATCCAAGCTATTTTTTAAAACCATTAGCTTTTAAAAATTTACTTTGTTGTTTATTTAAACGGGCTTCATTTTTAAGTGCGTTTTTTTGAGCTATTAGGTCAATATTATGATCAAATACATATTGAGAGAATTCAGCGCTTCCATAGTCATAGCCAGATTCTTTAACAACTTGTTTAATTGTCATGTGAATACTGTTAGACATAAGATTTCTTGAACTCCTACTTTGTACACATAACGCCCCAATAAGGGGCTGGTAAATGCTTGGCTAAACTTGTGTAGCGGAGCGGAACCGAGCCAAGCTTTAACAGTCCCGCACTTAATTGGCTTGTTATGTTTTTTTTACTCTCATGAAGAATAAAAAGAACAGGATTTGAACTAACATTATTGCACAATAAAAAGCTGCTATGTTTGCACTACCTAAGCCTGTAATAATTAAGAATATCAATAACAACACTGCAAAATAAACAACTTTATTGCCATTAAAAAATGACTCACTAAATTTAAAAGTTGGATAACCAATTAGCCACCAACCAGCTAGTGACGCAAGAGCGTAGAAGTATATAAAGAATGGGTTGACGATAAGCTGCAAAGTAAAGTTTGAAGAGTCTTCGAGTGCAGATACGACAAGGTAAAATGCTAATAAGCATATGTATGGGTAAAAAACTGCACGTAAAATAGCACTTCGATGATTAGGCATTTACATCCAGTCTCCAATGAAAACATAACAGCGTATTAGCGGGAATTCCGATTTAATCCATTAACATTTCGCCGAAACTCAAACTGTTATACGCTTTTTAATTAATAATTCCAGTAACTTACCAGTATCACTAACCAACAGCAATAGCCGCTAGCCCAAGAGAAACCGAGAATTTACTTAACCGAGAATTATCTGGTCTCGTTATGTATTTAACTAAAAGCATTCAAACCAAGTAAAATCAACATCTTAACTGCACCCCATTCTGTAAACCGAGAATTTTGTTGGTTACATAACGAGAAGCGATTCTTGAAAATATTGGATTTTAAATTATAACTGTATAAATATACAGCTGCAGTTGGAGAGTAAAAAATGCCATCCCCATTTTTAGAATCAGTTAGAACCGAGTTGCGCACTCGGCGCTACAGCATCAAAACAGAAAAAGTTTATCTCCATTGGATAAAGCAATTCATCATTTTCAATGATAAACGCCACCCACAGGAAATGGGCAACCCAGAAATTGAGCGATTTTTGAATCATTTAGCAGTAAATCGTCAGGTGAGTGCCGCCACACAAAATCAGGCTTTATGTGCGGTGATCTTTCTATATCGCTATATCATCCAGCGCGATATTTCCAACTTACGCTACTCGTTTACCAGCAGAGAAGTGCAAATACCTACTGTATTATCTCATTCTGAAGCAATAACCATTCTGGGAAATATGTCGGGGAAATACTGGCTTATCGCTTCATTACTTTATGGCTGTGGCATGAGAATTAATGAAGCGCTCAGACTAAGAATAAAAGACATTAACTTTGCTGATAGCACCGTATTTATTTTTCGCGGTAAGGGCCGAAAAGACAGGTATACGCTGCTCCCACAATCTCTACACGACGCGCTAGCCTCGCAATTTGATAGTGTTAAACTGCAGCATCAAAAAGATTTACAAGCGGGATATGGTTTAGCATCTTTGCCGCCTTCATTATTGAAAAAGTATGGCAACGCTGCAAAGGATTTTTCATGGCAATATGTCTTTCCATCTACAACTCGCTGCAATCACCCTTACGACGGTTATATTTGCCGTCACCATATTCATGAAACCGCTTTTCGCAAACAATTAAGAAAAGCAGTTTTAGCTTCAAATATCCCTAAGAGAGTAAAAGCGCATACCTTTAGACATAGCTTTGCTACTGAGCTACTAAAAAATGGTGCAGATATACGCACAGTGCAAGAGCTGCTTGGTCACACTGATGTAAAAACAACTGAACTATACACGCATGTTATAGGCTCACGATTTGGTTATACCGCGAGCCCGTTGGACAAAATTACTCTAACTGCGAATGACTCCCAAACTACAAGCCAAGTAAATAATCTAAACCGCCAATAATCGCGGCGACTTGCGCATCAATACATTGCTGCGGTGTTGCTTTAGGGCTATCTGGATATACTTCAGTAGTGGTGTTGAATTGATTGTTGGTCATGCCAGCACATAGCCCAAGTTTTTTAGTTGGGTAGTTAATAACCCCAAATTGCTCAATATCGACACCAATTAATTGCCCGTCATCATCAGGTGCAACGTGAGTGACTTTTGCAACCGAGTCATTAATTGCCTTTTGAAACGCGGGGTTAGGGTTATCGGTATCGCCTACCAAGTAGAATCCATCTGGAATGACGCCTTTAACATAATCTTTGCCGTCTCTCGCGGCTAATGCAGGGCGAAACTCTAGCTCGTCTGTATCAGTAGTTTCATGCAAGTCAAAGTGCACAAAAACCGTGTTATTGACTTGCTTTTGTAGTAGCGCCATTAAGGCTGCTGACTCTTCTGCCGGGCTGATCTCATAAAATGAGCGATTTGGATCTACCGCATTAGGGTTCCAGCGGTTAATGGTTTCATAACCCCAAGGGCTAACACATGGGGCGATGATAAAGTTAAAGTCGCTGTGGTAGCGGTTAGCTTCATTAAGCAAAAATGCGATAGCCCCTTGCACACCGCTAGTTTCGTAGCCATGCACACCACCAGTAACTAAGACTGTTTTCTTCGCGTCATCCCAATTGGCAGACTTAAAAGCAACAAGTGGGAATCGCTCAACATTGTATGACAGCGCGCCATATTGAACGCGTTCAAACTCATCGCTTACTGCCTCTAGCTTGGTAAGCACTTCTTGCTGATAACTACGCTTGACTGAAGTTTGCGCTAACCACTGGGCTTTGTGCTCGTCTGTCCATGGCTGACCTTGAACACCAATTGGGTAAAATGACATATCTGTACCTTTATAGTTTGAATTCTGGGTGGGTGAAACTACTTCTTACGGAACTTGGCCGCAAACCAGTCTATCACCGCGATTTGTTGAACGCGTGTTAGGCCGAAATACACACATATCCAGGGTGAGATGAGTAAAAACCAGGGAATGGCACTGGTGGGCTTGCCTGAAAATAACAGATACAAAAAGCCACCATAGATAACCAGCACGCCAGCAATACCAACGAGTAGCATGAGCTTTTTGTAAATGGCTTCGAGTTTCGACATCTTAAATTCACCGCAATATTATTGTTTTTATAAACGTGTATAAGTAGAGGCCACACAGTATACAGTGATCGGTGTTAATTAATGTAGTGCTCTAATCTAGCTGCCACACAAAAAAGCCGAGCTACACAAGCTCGGCTTTTAATATGTTGCAAGGCAACTTACATTCGAATACCGCCGTCGATTTCAAACACGCGGCCGTTAACGTAATCGTTCTCAATGATAAAGCGAACCGTTGATGCAATTTCTTGTGCTTCACCAAGGCGCCCTACTGGCACCATTTTTTCTAAGCGTTCCAGCATTTCAGGCTTCATTGCTGCCGTCATTTCGGTTGCTATAACACCCGGCGCGACCGCTGCTGAGCGAATATTGTAACGCGCAAGTTCTTTTGCCCAACCCACTGACATAGCAGCAACACCAGCTTTAGAAGCTGAGTAGTTAGACTGCCCCATGTTACCAGCTTTAGCTAGGCTCGAAATGTTAATGATAACGCCAGCGTTACCGCCCTCAATCATAGCGGCAGCGGCTTCGCGGCCACATAAGAAAGTACCAGTTAGGTTGACATTGATAACCGACTGAAACTGGTCAAAAGACATGCGGTTAGTCACTTGGCCGTCTTTCGCTTTAACCATCAGGCCATCACGTAAAATGCCCGCGTTGTTAATCAATACATCAACACGTCCCATATCTTCACGGATGTACTGAAAACCTGCCATTACGTCTTCTTCATCGGTAATGTCTAGAGCATAGCCTTGCACTTCGGTCTTAGCACCTAAGTTTGCACAGGCGTGCTCAAGCTTTTCTTGGTCAACATCAATTAGTGCTAGCTTAGCGCCTTGCTCAGCTAAATCATGAGCCATTGCCAACCCTAGACCACCAGCACCACCGGTAATGACGACAACTTTATCTTTCAACTCCATTATGGGTTCCTTTACTCGTTATTTTGATTTTTGATTGGCAAACTGCTCAAAAATACTTGAAAAATCTAACTTACCATTGCCTTGGCGGGCATGGTTTACATATAAACTGCGGGCTAAAGCGCCCATTGGCGTGCTTGAATTTGAGGCTAATGCTGCTTGTTGCGACAAACCTAAATCTTTCACCATTAAGTCGACCATAAAGCCGCCTTGATAGCTATTTGATGATGGCACTGACTCCATCACATCTGGACACGGGTTATATTTCTCTAACGTCCAGTTGCCGCCGCTGCTCACCTTCATAATGTCAGACAGCACTTTCGGGTCTAACCCGTTGTCGATGCCAAGTTGCAGCGACTCACTGGTACCCACCATCAGCACAGAAAGCAGCATGTTATTACAAATCTTAGCAATTTGTCCCGCGCCAACTGCGCCAGCATGGAAAATACTTGCGCCCATCACAGTTAGCACAGTTTGCGCCTTGTTATAGGCGGCATCGCTGCCACCACAAATAAAGGTTAAGGTGCCAGCAGCTGCGCCTGCGGTGCCGCCTGATACTGGCGCATCCATAAATGCAATGCCTTTCTCTTCTGCAGCTTTCCCCACTAACTGAGCTGTGCCTGCATCTATGGTTGAGCAATCAATTAATACCGCATCTTTACTCACTACATCGAGTAAACCTTGCTGTTCACCGCTGCCTAAATATAAGCCTTGAACATGTTTACTAGCTGGCAGCATAGTAATCACATAGTCAGCGCCAGCTGCCGCGCCGCAAGCAGTTTTGGCACTCAGCGCACCTTGGCTTGTTAATGCCTCAACAGCTTGTGGTACTAGGTCAAATACCGTGACCGTCATACCAGCTTTAACTAGGTTGGCTGCCATTGGGCCGCCCATATTGCCTAATCCAATAAATGCTACTGTTGCCATATCCAATTCCTTTGTTGTGGTGTTACTTGCTGTTTTTGTACTCTCCCCCAATAACTTAACCAGCTATTCTGATGGAGATAGGTAAGCAGCGAGTCTTGTTGATCTTCTTATATTTTTATTATTGCTTTAATACTATTCCGCGTTCCATACCGCTTATTACAGCGCGTTTAACGGATGCTCGCTATCACTCCACGGCGAGGTTAATAGCTGAGTTACCGCCTCAGGCGTAACATCAGCGGCGTGAGCAAACTTCCACTGTGGGTTACGGTCTTTATCAATCAGTAGTGCGCGCACACCTTCACAAAAATCGCCGTGCATACAGCAATTTACGCTGATACCAAGCTCCCACTTAAAGCATTCTGCTAGGGTTTTGTTGGTGCCTAAATTTGCCTGAGCAAAGATTAAGAACCAGCTTAGCGGGCTACCTGCCATGGCCGTTTTTTGTGCGCGGCTTAGCCATTCAAGCTCTGTCTCTAGGCTAGATAGCTGATGATGCACATCTTCGATTTCGCCATCCATTAACATGTCGATTTGGCTTTGGTACAGCTCAAGATTAGAGTTGCCCATTTGCGCCTGAGTTTTGTCTTGCCAACTATCAAGCAGTTGCGTCAATAACTCATGGTTTTGATTAGTGTCGCTAGTCCAGTTCACATCGGCTAGCGCATCAAATAGTGGCTCTTTGTCGCTGCTACCAACAAAGTGGTTACCTAGCCCAACAAAAGCAGCATCAGCGGCATTCATATTGTAAGCAGTTAACCCCAAAAACAGCCCAAGCTTGCCCGGCATACGGTTTAAGAAATAGCTGCCGCCAACATCTGGATACAAGCCGATAGTGACTTCTGGCATGGCAATACGGCTGCGCTCCGTCAGCACTCGGTGACTGCCACCAGCCATCAGGCCAAGGCCGCCGCCCATCACAATGCCATCGCCCCACACCATCACAGGCTTACCAAACTGATGCAGTAGGTAGTCAAGCTGATATTCCTCGGTGAAGAACTCACTGGCTTGAGTGGTCATTTCACCAGGGTTTGCCACCGATGCTTGATAAATAGCACGCACATCACCGCCAGCACAAAACGCTTTGTCGCCACTACCATCGAGCACAACAAACGCAATTGAGTCATCAGTTTGCCAGGCTTGAAGCTGGGTTGTCATCGCACGCACCATATCAAGGTTTAGCGCGTTGAGGGCTTTTTCAATATTGAGGGTAACAACACCAATAGACTGCCCTGATAAGGTGCCTAAGGTTTGAAAAATCACATCTTGAGTCATTATGCATTCTTCCAATCTGGTTTGCGTTTCTCTAAAAAGGCATTAACACCTTCAGCTTGATCTTCGGTATCAAACAGACCAACAAATAGCTCACGCTCTAGCGGTAAGGCTTGTGTGCGTGGCATAGTGCGGCCAGCCTGAATTAGCGTTTTACATACTGTCACGCTTGATGGCGATTGACGAGCAACTTTAGCAGCTAATTTTGTTGAAGCTTCAAGTGCTTGGCCTTGCTCTACCACCTCTTCTACTAGACCAATTTTTTCAGCTTTAGCAGCATCAAGGCGCTCACCACATAAAATCATCCGTTTTGCCCAACCTTCGCCAACAAGCGCTGTTAGGTTTTGGGTACCACCAGCACAAGGCAATAGGCCAACGGTTGCTTCAGGCAGTGCCATCTGGGCTTGTTGCTCTGCAATACGGATATCACAGGCGAGCGCGACTTCTAAACCGCCGCCCATAGCGTAGCCATTGATGGCTGCAATCGATACTCCGCGAAATGCACTTAAGGTTTCAAATGCTTCACCAAAGTGTTTTGCCATGGTCGCCGCATTACCCTTATCGCCATCTGCAAACAGGTTTAAATCAGCGCCAGCTGAGAAAAACTTTTCACCAAAGCCAGTGATAACTAATGCATAAATGTTTTTATCTTGGTTTAGCTCAAGCACCATAGATTTAAGCAGTTGCAGGCTATCTGCAGTCCAGGTATTCGCTGGCGGGTTGTTAAGCGTAAAAATGGCTGTGTTGCCTTCTACCTGCTTGATGATTGCCGTTGAGTTGTTTTGCTGTGTCATAAAACGTCCTTTAAAACTGTTGCCTGCCAATTACAGAATTGGGTGTGCGTTTTCATCTAAAATGCGACGGGCAATAATCAGACGCATGATCTCATTTGTCCCCTCAAGAATTTGATGTACACGCACATCACGGAAGTGACGTTCAAGCGGGTATTCGCGAATGTAACCATAGCCGCCATGCAGCTGCAGCGCGTTATCACACACCTGGAAGCCAATGTCGGTAGCAAAACGTTTTGCCATAGCGCAGTATGCGGTTGCTTCAGGATCTTTAGTATCTAATTTAAACGCTGCTAAACGCACCATTTGACGAGCAGCAACTAGCTCAGTTGCCATATCAGCAAGCTTGAACTGCAGCGCCTGGAACGCCGCAATTGGCTTACCAAATTGCTTACGCTCGTTCATGTATTGCGTTGCGCGCTCAAGGGCAGCTTGGGCAGTACCAACTGAGCAAGTGGCGATGTTAATACGCCCGCCGTCTAAACCTTTCATTGCAAAGGTAAAGCCCTGGCCTTCTTCACCCAGTAAGTTGGCAACTGGTACGCGCACATTTTCAAACGTAATTAAGCGTGTTGGCTGTGCATTCCAGCCCATTTTATCTTCGGCTTTACCATAGATTATGCCGTCAAGGTTTGCTGGTATGGCAATGGCTGAAATACCTTTAGGGCCAGGCTCACCCGTGCGGCACATCACCACTAATAGCTCAGTGTCGCCCGCGCCTGAAATAAACATTTTAGAGCCGTTAATTACATACTCATCACCTTCGCGCACAGCTTTGGTTTGCAGCGACGCAGCATCACTACCAGCCCCAGGCTCCGTTAAACAGTAAGACGCAAGTTGCTGACCGGTTGTAAGTGGCTCAGACCATTGCTGGCGCAGTGTTTCGCTGCCCCAGGTCGTCACCATCCAGGTCGCCATATTGTGAATGGTTAACATGGCTGTAGTTGCGGTGCAGCCTTGTGATAACTCTTCAAAGATAATTGATGAATCAAGACGTGATAAACCCATGCCGCCTTCAGATTCAGGCGAATATAGTGAGCAAAAGCCAAGCTCACCCGCTTTTTGGATTACGTCTTTTGGAAAGTGGTGCTCTTCATCCCATTTAGCTGCGTATGGCGCGAGCTCTTCTTGGGCAAATTGACGGGCAAGATCGGCAAATTGGCGTTGGTCTTCGTTTAAATTAAAATCCATGGAAATTTCCTCATAAGGTGATGACTCTGCGGTCATTTCTCTGAGTCAGCAGCGAAGCCATATATTGATAGCAAGCGCTTGTTGTTATTAATCTATTGTTGTTATTAGTTTTTAGCGCGAGTTGTCGCGTTGCTGCTCAGTTTTCAAACAGGTAATTAAAAAGCCTTGCTTATCCCTCTTTTGGTAATCGAGGTACAAGCAAGGCTTGATGACTATTTCAGGTTAATACTCATGTTCGGACCGCTTACGCTGCCTTCATCAAACCAGCGTGAAGTGATGGTTTTAGTCTCGGTGTAGAAGCGTACCGCTTGTTTACCATAAGCGTGTTGGTCACCATAGAAACTGCCCTTCCAACCTGTGAATGAGAAAAACGGTAGTGGTACAGGAATTGGCACGTTAATACCTACCTGACCTACTTCAATTTCATGTTGGTATTTACGCGCTGCGCCGCCAGATGCAGTAAAGATAGAAGTACCGTTACCATAAGGGCTGTTGTTTACAAGGGTAATCGCTTCATCTAATGAGTCAGCTTCCATACAACAAAGCACAGGGCCGAAGATTTCTTCTTTGTAGATGCTCATCTCTGTAGTCACGTTAGTGAACATGGTTGGGCCAACCCAGTTACCAGATTCATAACCTTCAACAGTAAAGTCACTGCCATCAAGCACACAGTCTGCGCCTTCTTGTTTACCTTGCTCAATAAGGCTGAGTACGCGCTGCTTTGCTGCAGGGCTGATAACAGGGCCATAAGCGGCATCTTTGTCATCCCAAAGGCCAGGGCGAACTTTAGCCAGCGCTTCTTTAATCTCTGGGATCCACTCTTTCGCTTCACCAACAAACACCGCAACTGAAATCGCCATGCAGCGCTGACCAGCAGCACCGACCGATGCGCCGACCATGTTGTTGATCACTTGCTGCTTGTTAGCATCAGGCATGATCACACAGTGGTTTTTAGCACCGGCAAAAGCTTGTACACGTTTAAGGTTGTCAGTACCGGTTTTGTAGATGTATTGACCCACACCCACAGAGCCGACAAATGAAATCGCCTTAATCGCTTCATCGCTAAGCAGTTTATCAACCGCAGTTTTATCACCATGAATAAGCTGCAACACGCCTTTTGGCGCGCCCGCTTCTTCAAACAGCTCAACCAGACGTTGCGGCGTCATTGGGTCTTGCTCTGATGGTTTAAGGATGAAAGTGTTACCACAAGCAATAGCTAACGGAAACATCCATAACGGGATCATCGCTGGGAAGTTAAATGGTGTGATACCAGCACAAACACCTAAAGGCTGAGTGTAAGAGTAAGTGTCAATGTTACGCGCCACGTTCTCAACGGTTTCGCCCATAAGCAGCGATGCAACATTACAAGCGTGTTCAGCGACTTCAATACCGCGCCATACGTCGCCCTTGGCATCTTCAAAGGTTTTACCGGTTTCTTTGGCAAGAATTGTAGCAATTTCATCGTGGTTTTCTTTAAGTAGGTGCTGGTAACGCAGCATAACGCGGGCACGCTCAGAAACCGGCACTTCCTTCCAAGTCTTAAAGGCTTCTTTAGCACTGGCGATAGCTTGGTCTACTTCAGCTTCGGTTGCCGCATTTACCTTGGCAATCACGCTGTTGTTAGCAGGGTTAGTGACTTCAATAACCTTGCTACCTGTACCTGTGGTGAACTCACCTGCAATATAGTGTTTTACTTGTGTGGTCATGTTATTCCCTTCCATCCGTGAGGATTGCTTTGCTAGGCCATTTTTAAGATTGTTATTCGCGCTAGCAATGCCGTCTTGTTGAGTTTTATACTTCGAAATCTGTTGTCGAATAGGCTTAACTATTCGACCTCGATTGCCATTGCCGTTGCTTCACCACCGCCAATACATAAAGTGGCCACACCGCGTTTTAGACCGCGTGCTTTAAGTGCGTGAATTAGCGTAACCAGCACACGAGCACCAGAGCAACCAATTGGGTGGCCTAATGCACATGCGCCGCCATTAACGTTAACCTTGCCTGCATCTAAGCCAAGTTCAGAAATGGCTAGCATGGTGACCATGGCAAACGCTTCGTTGATTTCAAATAAATCAACGTCATCTTTAGTCCAGTTAGTTAAACCAAATAGCTTGTTTACCGCTCCCACTGGCGCTGTGGTGAACATGGCAGGCTCTTGTGAGTGTGTTGTGTGGCCTTTAATGGTCGCGAGCACATCTAAACCTAAGTTGGCAGCAGTTTCGCGCTTCATTAGCATTAGCGCTGCGGCACCATCTGAAATTGAGCTTGAGTTTGCAGCGGTAATGGTGCCGTCTTTAGCAAATGCAGGGCGCAGCGTTGGAATTTTTTCTGGGCGCGCATTGCCTGGCTGCTCATCGGTGGTAACTGTGACGTCGCCGCGACGAGTGCTAAATGTAACAGGGGTAATCTCGGCATCAAATGCACCAGAGTTAATCGCAGCGTTAGCTTTTTCAAGTGAGCTTAGGGCGAACTCGTCCATCGCTTCGCGAGTTAGGTTAAAGTCATCTGCCGTTTTTTGAGCAAAGGTGCCCATTGCGCCGCCAGTGTAGGCATCTTCTAAACCGTCAAGGAACATGTGGTCCATTACCTTGCCATGGCCCATACGCATACCGCCGCGGGCTTTATCAAGTAAGTAAGGCGCTTGGCTCATGCTTTCCATACCACCTGCAACCACCACATCGTTACTACCAGCTTTAATTGAATCGTGCGCTAGCATGACAGTTTTCATGCCTGAGCCGCATACCTTGTTTACCGTTGTCGCGCCTGCTGTAAGTGGTAAGCCTGCACCTAGTGCAGCTTGACGCGCCGGCGCTTGACCAAGACCAGCTGGCAATACACAACCCATTAATACTTCATCTACCGCGTCAGACGATACACCCGACTGCGCCAGTAAGCCTTTAATGGCTGTCGCCGCCAGCGTTGGTGAAGTGACTTGTGATAGTTCACCTTGAAAACCGCCCATTGGTGTGCGGGTTGCCGCCACAATTACAATATCTTGGCCTGACTGTTGTGCGCTCATAACGTCTCCGAAATCTATTTCTTGGATACTTTTTCAAAAATCTACCATCACTTTGACGTTTACGCGAACGTAAAGCAATAGCCAATTTTGTGATCAAGGTGGAAATTTATTCGGGGATTGTCAGTCAAAATTTACACTTTGTTTGACCAGGGTCCCAGATAACAAGCAGGGATGCACAAGCAGGGAATGGCCGAAGGTTAGTTGGGATGACACCTCTAATATGACGAAAACTAAAACAGCCCTTAACCACAATGGCTAAGGGCTGCTATTAAATGTCTCGATTGAAGCCAAAACTTCAGATTAAACCTCAGACTCCCACGGAGTGATGCCGCTCATGTCGGTCAAATCATACGGGGTTAACTGGTAAACATAGTAATTAAGCCAGTTACTAATGAGCAAGCTGCCGTGGCTATGCCAGCGGGCGACCGGCTTTTGTTGTGGGTCGTTATCTCTAAAATAATTGCGTGGAATTTCTGGGTCTAAGCCCTGGTCAATGTCACGCAAATATTCATCTTTTAAAGTATTACGATGATATTCAGGGTGACCGATGACAAACAGGTTACGGTTAGTTTTACTTAATACTAAATACGCCCCAGCTTCATCAGAATGCGCCAACACTTCAAGATCTGGATGTTGTTGTAACTCGTTGATATCCATCTCAGAAAAGCGTGAATGAGGCGCGTAGAACTCTTCATCAAACCCGCGTAACAATGGGTGCGGCGTATCGGTGCGTTGGTGACAATATACGCCAGAGCGCTTGGTGCTTAACAGCTTGCGCTGCAAGTTATAAAGGTGGAACAAGCCTGCATGCGCGGCCCAGCATAAGAATAGCACTGAGGTAACATGCTGCTGCGACCAATCGATGATTTCGCGAATATGGTCCCAATAGGTAACGTCTTCAAAATCAATCTGCCCAAGTGGCGCGCCAGTGATAATCAGACCATCGTAGTTTTTGTGTTTTACGTCATTAAAGTCACGATAAAAAGCATTCATATGGTCGATTGAAGTGTGCTTAGATTCTTTATCGTGAATACGCAGTAAATCGACATCCACTTGCAAAGGCGTATTACCTAGCAATCTAAGGAGCTGGGTTTCGGTTTCAATCTTGTTGGGCATCAGGTTTAAGATAAGCACACGCATGGGACGGATGTCTTGATTGGCGGCGCGGCTTTCTGACATCACGAAGATGTTTTCTGATTCTAAAATTCCTGCTGCTGGCAGGTTATCTGGAATTCTTACTGGCATATACAAGCCCTAGTTTGTAGTGACTATCTTTGGTCATTATTTGAGATTGTTACTTTTAGCTGCTCATTGTGATTACTGTTATTAGTTGCAACGTTTAATTCAGCCTTTGTTCTTAGCCAAAGCCTTAACCCACTTATAAGGGAATACGTTAAATTGAAGATGCACTAGTGAATGCAGATCACAATTTGATAAATAAATAAAAACCAAGTACTTAAGTGGTGAGTTACCGAATAACACCACATAAAAATTTTTGCTTTATTAGCAAATACAATTAAAACAGCAACTAACAATCAGTTACTTAACAAACACCTGCTAAATTGAGCGTCAATCTCATCATACACAAGGACATCTAGAAGTCTATACATCCAACATTGAATTTTTTCGAACTTGTTATCAATATCGGTAATTTCTATTATAAGTGACCAAATCAAGTCAGCCATTGAAGATAAACGCCCTTATGACTCAAGCTACCGCCATGATAATTGGCGCCAGTTCGCAACTTAGCCAAACCCTTGCAAAACAATTCTCTGAGCAAAATGTTGAGTTAGTTCTGTTTGTGCAAAACCCTGAATCAATTAAGCCATTAACTGAAAGCTTAACTACACCAGTGACGGTTTACCCATTGGCAATCGAGCAGCCAAAACAATTGATTGAGCAAATTGAATCGGCTTGGCAAACCCACAATGGCGCGCATTTAGTTATCATCAATACTGGCCTCAATGGCTACGACCCAGCCCTGCCTTGGCAACTTGATGAAGACATTATTGATGTTAACGTGAAGGGCTTTGCAGCAGTGGCAAACAGCGTATTTAAACTCTTGTGTGAGCAAGGTTATGGACAACTTGCTGCAATCAACTCAATTGCAGGTTTGCGTGGAGGCCCTAATGTGGCTTATCACGCATCTAAAGCGTTTGCCCAAAGCTACCTTGAAGGTTTAAGCATGCATGCCCAGCGCTTAAAACTACCGGTGACAATTTCAGATATTCAGTTAGGACTACTTGATAAAGCGGCTATGCAAGGCAACAAATTCTGGTTACCACCGATTGATAAGGTCGCCGGTCAAATCATCACAGGTTTAAAGAAGGGTAAGCGCAAGTTTTACGTGACCAAACGCTGGCGTTTGGTTGCTTGGTTAACCGTTGGATTGCCAGAGTTTATCTACAATACTCGTCACTGGAAACCAAAGAAGAAGCGTTAGCTTTTGGTGATTTAGCTTAGTTATTTGAGTTGATAGCTTGCTGTGTAATTAAGCAGCGAAATCCAATACTTTTCAAAGCATAAAAAAAACCGCACTAAGTAGTGCGGTTTTGTTTTGCAATTTAGCTTATTAAGTCAAATTAGAACTTGTACTTAACACCAACTTTTAACTGCCATACTGATTTTTGAATGTCGTATGTGTTGTAGTTATCAGTTTCTAAGCCATCTTGACCGTAAGGTACTGAGTAAGTGTATACACCAGTATCTGGGTTATAGTTATGGTCAACTAACTTCTTACTACCGTAAGACTGATAAGTCACACGACCCCAGTCGTCATTAAGCAGGTTAAGTACGTTCTTAACGTCAAAGTAGAAGATACCCTTATGCTCTTTAGTAAAGCCCGGTAGCTCTTGACTAAAGCGGAAGTCTAACGTGTGGATCCAAGGCTGGTTATCCGTACCTTTAGGTGCAATACCACCTGCGTACTGACTTAAACCAACTTCATCAAGTACCTTCTTGAACTCTTCGTAAGTTAGACCACCTGAATATTCAACGTTGGCATCATCCGCGCCTGTTGGAATGTATGGCAGGTAGTATGAAGAGTTACCAAATGTGCTTTGGTCACCAAAGCCGTAGTCTCTATATGAGCCAAGTACCCAAGTTAATGGACGACCTTCACGTGCTTCGTAGAACATATTGAAGTTAGATGCATAACCTTCAACAAACTCTGTCTCGTAACCTAAAGTCAACGTGAAACGGTGTGGCGTTTCGTATTGACCAGTGCCCATAGTCGTGCCATTTCGGTCATACTGAACAGGCGTGTATTGGTAGTTAGAGGTTGCTGTAGACGAAGAACCTTGGTTACCTTCTTCAACCGAGTTGTAGGTGTAGGTTGCACGCATGCTCATCCCCATATCCCACTCTTTAGCAAGTGTTAGGGCGAGTGTTGTGCTCTTACCATCTTCTTCAGCATTGGTTAGCATTAGGTCATAGCGCTCAGTATTACCACCTGCACCATCGTTAGCTAATGGGTCCCAAGTCTCGTAGATAACACGACCAGTGTCGTCTGTCTTTACGTAACGACGTGCTAAGTCTTTCCATGCAACATCGTTTTCACGTTGGATGTATAGGAACTCACCACCAACAAACCAGTCTTCACCTAATGCACCAAAGTCCCAAGTAGAGTCAAAACCGATACTTGCGCGCCAGTCTGAAGGTAGCTCAAAGTTAGGATCCAATGAGTTAGTATTACCGTCACCACCTACTAAGCCGTCTTGTGCTTCGCTTGGTACGTTACCAAAATCAGGTGTTCCCCAAGAATCTTGCCAACCGCCGTTGTAACTTAGCAGACGAGTACCGTCGTTTGAGTAGCTGTTTGACATCCAAACTGTTGGGCTGCCGCCACTGTAGCGACCTACACCACCGTGCAGTTTCACATCATCAGTTAACTGATAAGTTACACCTACACGTGGTAACCAAATATCTTTACCGTCAAATGTGCCGTTGTTAGCAAAACCATAGCGGTCATAGAAATTTTGGTTGAATGTTGGTGCATCAGGCATGCTAATGGTTTCGTAACGCATACCATAGTTAAGTTGCAGGTCATCGGTGATGTACCAGTTATCTTCAACAAACAGCGCTAGGGTGTTCATGCTAAATGAAGCCGCAACGTCTTGTGTGTTACCAGATAGTGCATTCGAGTAATAGAAAGAACCAGGCTCACCGTTTTCGAACTCTTCAATAGAGTCAAACGCCCAAGTGCCCATTACGTTTTGCGCGAACAGGTTAAATACTTCAACGTTGTTGTATTGCGCACCAAAGCCGATTTCATGATCGCCTAGGTAGTAATCACCAACAAAACGTAACTCTAGGTTTTGGTTATTTAACTGGTTAGCTTGGCGAGATTTATCTGTACCGAATACGATATCACCGCTATCAGTTCTTACTGACACTTCACCAATACCTAGGTCTTGAATGGTATTTGAATTAGTAGTGGTGTCTTTGTAAGCAACTTTAATTTCAGTAGTAAAGCTGTCAGTCCAGTCACTGTACAGTGTACCGGCATAGGCTTCTAGAATTTCTTCTTTATTGTACCAAGTACTTGCAAGCGTAAGTTCGTAAGGGTCTTCCGCAATATTGTTGGTTAGGTTACCAACGGTTTTTTGGTAGGTGAATGCTGCACGGTGACCATCAGTAATGTTCCAGTCAATCTTAGCTAGGACTTTCTCATCTTCTTCTTGAGGAGACAGGTCATAGTCACCAATAGTGTCTAGCCCATATACGTTGCTCGCGATGTCGCGAACTTTTTGCAAGTCTTCAGAAGTTACGTTTGACTCGTTACCAAAACCTGAGCCTTTAGGGCCGAATAATGCAGATTTAGGTGCGTCAAATTTCTCGTAAGAGCCGAAGAAGAATAACGTGTCTTCAATTAATGGGAAGCCAATGGTGCCACCAAAAGTCGTTTCTTCGAAATCGTTCTCTAGTTTTTCGCCTGATTTAGGATCTTTACCATCGCCAGCCATGCTGTCGTTAGTTGTTTCCCAAAATACGGTACCAGATAGTTCGTTAGTACCAGACTTGGTTACAGCGTTGATCTGTGCACCGGTAAAACCACCAATACGCGCTGAATATGGCGTTACGTTTAACGCAACACTTTCAACTGCATCAATTGAAATAGGTGAACGCTGAGTTGGGTAACCGTTCGAGTTAAGGCCGAAATCATCGTTTTGCGAAATACCATCAACAACGAAAGTGTTATAGCGAGGGTTTAGACCAGCAACACTTAATGACACGCCGTCCGTACCAAGTACGGCAAGCGGGTTTTGACGTACTACATCTTTAAGGTCACGGCTGATACCTGGAGAGTTTTCAATATCTTTAGAGCCAAAATCACTATTTGAACTACCACTGCGGTATAGTGCAGCATTACCAACTACGTTGATACGCTCAATATCTGCAGCTTCTGTAGTATTTAGTGAACGGTTGAAACTAAGTGTTTCACCCACGTTTAAGAATAAGCCTTGCTCAACTTCATCAGCAAATTTGTCAGAATCGACCTTGATAATGTAAGGACCGCCTACACGTAAACCACGTACGTGAAACTGGCCATTTTCGCCTACTTCAACTTCAGTTACCTTACCCGTAGGCTCGTGCATGATGGTAATTTTTGCATCAGTAACAGCATTACCTTGAGGACCGGTGATTTGACCGCGAATAGAAGACGCAGTATCGGCTGCCATGGCTGGTAGAGCAACACCCATGGCAAAGCAAGTCGCAAGTGCTATGCGACTTAGTTTTTTGTTCAACATTTTAGACCCCTGAATTTTACAAATTCAATATTATTTTTAATTGGAAATTGCTTAAGCTTGGCTCAATTTATAAGTAGTAATGGGCTCAAGTCCCTAATTAATAAGCTCAAACTCGAAAGCGAGTGTATACTGACTTTGTTGCACAAATATTTCAACTACTCACAAGAAATAAACACAAGCTCAACAATGTATCTTTCAATCAAGATAAGTGTGATCTAACGCTTATTTTTCAATCACTAACTGGTTATACCAGATGGATCACCTCCAAAACCCGTTGTTTTCGTAACGAAAAAGTTACAGCTTGGATAACAAAAAATTATTGAAATTCAATTCGTCAAACTGCAATCTTACGCCCGTAAAATAAAAACTAAAAAATAACCAATTATTTTAAATAGGATGAATAATGAAACTGCACAAGTTGTTGGCTGCGACTAGCTTTGGGTTAACGCTAGTTTTGCCAATGCATGATGCTATGGCTTGGGGTCAATTAGGTCATAGAGTCATTGGTGAGATAGCCCAGCAGAATCTCACCGACGAAGTAAATGAGAAGATCACTGACCTACTCGATGGTGCAAGTCTGGCTGAAGTCTCAACTTGGGGTGATGAAATTCGCTCCAGTGGCAGCTGGGATCACGCTGCGCCTTGGCACTATGTGTCGATAGATGATCATGAAACCTGGAAAACCGTTAAGCGCAATCCCCATGGCGATGTTATCGCAGCAATGGAACTGTTTGAAAAAGCGCTACGTAACCCTAACTCAACCATTGAGCAAAAGTGGCAAGCGTTAGCGTTTTACGTACATTTTGTCGGCGATATACACCAACCTTTACACGTTGGTTATGCTGACGACTGGGGCGGAAATAAAATCAAACTAAAATGGTTTGGCGAGAACACTAACCTACATAGTGTTTGGGACACTGAGCTAGTTGAACAACAAGGCTTAAGCTTTACTGAAATGACGCGCTTTATCGGCCGTATATCAGAAAAAGAACGTAACCAATGGCAAGGTAAAAACTATTACGAATGGGCGGATGAATCTAAAGCGCTGCGTAAAGCAACGTACACGCTTGAAAAAAACCGCGATGGCGAAGATGATTTACGCTACCAGTATGTTTATGACCACACACCCACTGTGAAACTGCGTTTACGCCAAGCTGGCGTGAGGCTAGCTGAAAAGCTCAATGATATCTTTAAGTAATCGTTACTAGAGCCTGCTGATCTTTCAAGATTATTTTTGCAGCTGCTTGTTGGAAATTTATACAAGGCAACGACTTTGATATGTGGTTGTTCCACATGATAAGTCGTTAACGCAGTAGAAATGACAACAAGCGCTGCCTGAAAGGTTCGTTTAAAAGCACTTTACTCTTTGTTGCGAGCGAGTTTGTGTAGGTGACTAGACGTCATCGCTCACGTCGCGATTAAAGTGCTTTTAATTCGAACAAATTCTAATCAGCAAAGATCAACAGGCCCTAGTGCCATAAGCACAAAAAACCAGCTGAAATTACAGCTGGTTTTTGCTTTTATGGTGTTAGTTTCATTGGTGAGTTGAACTAACTTTCACACTATCGTTTTCACGCTATGGTTTTCACGCTAGTTCAATACCAAAGAGTTGATTAGAAAGTATAACCAACGCTCACCATGTAAACCCATGGGTTAATGTCTGTTTCGATTGATACAGGAACTGAAGTTGCGCCACCATTAGGTGCATATTGGAAATTAGCGTCAGTTGAGATCTGTGCATACCAGATTGAACCATTCACTAGCCAGTTATCACTCACTTGGTAATCAACACCCACTTGCGCCGCTAATCCCCATGAATTAGTTAAGCTTAGGTTAGACAAACGACCATCAACATCATTGGTGATTTTTGTGTCAAAGAAGTTGGTAAAGTTAACACCGACTCCCACATACGGACGAAGTTTTGAATCAGCACTGCCGAAGTAATATTGGCCAACTAAGGTTGGTGGTAGGTGCTTGGTTTCCGCAACTTTCATTCCAGCAATTGAAATGTCGTGGCTAAAAGGCGTTGCTGCAAGTAATTCAACACCAAAGTTATCAGTCAGCATGTAACCGAAATTTAAACCAACCTGAGTGTTTGAACCTACTGAGAACTCACCTAGGTTGCCTAAATCTGGCGTTTCTACTTGCTGACTTGAATCATTTGGGCTGACCTGCACAGCACCGGCACGAACAATGATGTCACCTGCCTGGTGAGCAATCGCGCTACCTGAAAAGCTCGCAGCTAATAGACCTGCAGCAACTAGTGTTTTTGTCATTAATTTGGTTTTCATATTCATCCCCTTGAATTTGCTTAAAACCCGTGCGTTTTTCTTGTACGCACAAACAAACAATTCGATAACACCCTTAACAATTGGCGCTACACTGCCAGACAAAAACCTTAACAACATTGATACAGATCAATATCTATCACTATCACCAAAGAGGTAATCGTTTTATTGATCTAGATCACCTCTACACAAGCATTTAAGATTAAAAATCAACCACTTTTGGTTAATAAAGTATCTATATTCAACCTTTAGGATTAGACCTAAGCGCATCAAATTTTGACTGTAAATGGTGAGGTGCACTCGCTGCAGCAAGTGAGGAAACGCCTAAAAATCTAAAGTTATTGAATAAAAAACCGTTGGGGATAACACAGTTAAGCGAGACGAAATAGACTTTAAACTTGTCAGCCTTTACGACAGAACTATGTGGAAATTGCGAGCTTTGAATAGCGCTCAAGCCAACCTTTGGTGTTAACCCTTTGCGTAAACAACTCACGCTTTCGCTTCGGGTTATGAGTGATCGAAAAATCAAATAAGCGCGCCAGATCAAACGCGTGGATGATAGAAACATGTGCTTGTGTCTGCTGGCAATCGTCTAGTGAACAAGCGAGCTCAAGCTTTACACCAACTCCAGTTTGCAGCTCAGGCCAATAACTCATGGCATCGGTGCAGCTGGCGTAAGGCGCATCACCGTTTCTAATATGCATGCGCGCTTGGTTCTTGACCGAGAAAGGTAAATTACAAGTGCTCTCCCTAAGCAGTGTTTTAGTTAACGTGTTGCTTGGAGACTGCACTAATTCTTGGGCTAACTCTTGGTTTAATAATTGAGCTAGAGCTTGCTCAAGCCAACGATCACGCTCAGGGCTTATGTCTTGCTGGCAGTAATAAATCACATCAATGTCATTAAGCGCAGAGTTAGGTAACTGGTGCAGCTTGTCCCACACCATATCACGTACAAAACCAGCTGCAATACACCAGTCTTTAATACCCAGCTGGGCAAAAAGCTTCTCGCAAATCTCAAGTGCTTGCAGACGCGATTCATCTGCAAGCAGCCATTGACATATTTGCGTACGATATTGCTCGGTTTGTGTCATCGATTAATTGACTGCTTTAAGTCGCGTCATGCTGAGCTTCAGGTGCGGCTAGTTTAAATGCTTCCAGCTCATTTAAGGCGGCATCAACTCGCACGATATTTGGATATGCAGCTAAGTCGACATTAAAGCGTCTTGCATTGTACACCTGAGGCACTAAACACAAATCAGCTAAAGTGACACTATCGCCAAAACTATACTTGCCACCAAACTGGGCAATTTGCGCTTCAAGCGCTGCAAAACCTATATGGATCCAATGGTGATACCACTTCATTTTGTTGTCTTCGTTTACGTCCATTTCATTCACCAGATATTGCAACACGCGCAGGTTATCTAGAGGGTGGACTTCACAAGCAATAAGCTGCGCCATCGCGCGCACTACCGCTCTATCTTTTGCTTTTTGTGGCAACAAACCAGCTTGCACATAACGCTCATCAAGATATTCGATAATCGCCAGCGACTGGGTAATGCAAAACTCGCCATGTTCATCGCTATCAACTAACGCTGGAACTAAATGTTGTGGATTGAGCTTAACGAAATCTTCACTGTGTTGTTCACCGCCATTTTTCACTAGGTGAACTGAAATCTGTTCGGCATCTAACTGCTTTAAATTAAGCGCAATACGTACACGATAAGCAGCGCTTGAGCGCCAGTATCCATAGAGTTTCATTTTATACTCCTCATAAAAAAAGCAACAACGTTACCGCTGTTGCTTTTATTCAAACTCGGCGTGCTAATTAAGCCTTGTATTCAACAACTTTTTGGTCGATTGAACCAAATATTGAGTTGTCATTGTCATCAAACATTTCAATGCGAACTGTATCACCAAAGCGCATAAATGGTGTGCTAGCTTTACCATCTTCAATGATTTCTAACATACGCTTTTCAGCTAAGCAGCTTGAACCAGCACTGCGGTCATAGTTCGAAATTGTACCCGAGCCGATGATTGCACCTGCAGCCAGTGGGCGAGTTTTTGCTACGTGAGCAACAAGCTGACTAAAGTCGAAAGTCATGTCGACACCAGCATTTGGGCGACCAAACAACTCACCATTTAAGTGAGTAACCAGTGGTAGGTGTACTTTGCTGTCTTGCCACTTATCACCTAGCTCATCAGGTGTGATGGCAACTGGAGAGAAGGCACTAGATGGCTTAGATTGGAAGAAGCCAAAGCCTTTGGCTAGCTCACCAGGAATTAAGTTACGCAAAGACACATCGTTAACTAGCATGAGCAGTTTAATGTGCTTTTGTGCATTGCTGCTGTCTACGCCCATTGCCACATCGTCAGTGATCACTGCGATTTCAGACTCAAAGTCGATGCCGTATTCTTCGCTCGCCATTTGAATGTCTGCTTTTGGCGCGATAAAGCAATCTGAGCCACCTTGGTACACTAGTGGGTCTGTCCAGAAAGACTCTGGCATTTCTGCGCCGCGCGCTTTACGAACTAGCTCAACGTGGTTGACGTATGCACTACCGTCAGCCCATTGGTATGCGCGTGGCAGTGGTGATAAGCAACGTGACTCTTCAAAGTCTACCGCGTTATCCATTTGGCCTGCGTTAAGTGCTTCATATAGCTCTTGTAGCTGTGGGTTTAGTAAGTCCCATGCATCAAGCAACTGCTGCATAGTGTGGGCAATTGCTGGTACTGCCACCGCTTTGGTTAAATCCTTACTAACTAGCATTAATTGACCGTCACGGCGGCCATTGTCATATGTGGCAAGTTTCATTGTTGCTCCTAATTTTTATATTTGATGGCAAATTTTAAAGTGCTTAACAGCTGCGCTAGTGCACAGGTTCAACAAGCTAAGCCACCAAGCTATGCAGCAAAAGGCTGCATTGGAATTCATTGCTGGGCACGTTCATCTGCTGGCATAACAAATACCGCAAATTGCCTGAGATTAAAATGATGTGAACTAAATCACATTTATTCTGCATTCAAACCACAATGTAAACTATTTATTACACCAACTTGATTGTGGCAGATAATCGGCAATAGGCGGTTAAATCAAACGCTGCCGGCTCGTTGCTGCTGGCAGCTTTTCGTTACATCATTTCTTCTTGGCGATTTTATAATCACGCAGTTTATTAGCGATGGCGGTATGCGAAACCCCAAGCTTTTTCGCCAGTTGCCGCGTACTAGGGTACGCAGGATACAAGCGGCGCAATAAGCTAGCTTCATATTCCTTCATAGCTTGATCTAAGCTGCCTTCAAACTCTTCGTCAAAATAGCCAAAACCTTCGGCATAAGATGGCAGCTTCAACTGCTCTACGGTGAGTTCTGTCGCGCCGTCCCACATGGACACTGCTCTAAAAATCGCGTTTTTAAGCTGGCGTACGTTACCAGGCCAAGCGTAGCTAAATAGGTAATCGCGACAACTTGCTGAAATACGTCGAAGTGGGCTAGATAACTGCTGACTGTAATGTTCAAGGAACATTTCGGTCAACGGAATAACGTCCACCTTGCGCTCACGCAGCGATGGCATGTGATAACTAAGTACATGAATGCGGTAGTACAAGTCTTCACGGAACTCGCCAGCCTGACATAACTCTGCCAGATTTTTCTGCGTTGAACAGATAATGCGAACATCGGCGCGCACTTCTTCGTCGCCACCAATGCGTCTAAAGGTGCCATCTTGCAGTAAACGTAGCAGCTTAACCTGCGCAGCTTTCGACATTTCAGCAATTTCATCAAGAAATACCGTGCCGCCTTTAGCTTCTTCAAACAGCCCGCGTTTAACCACTTCACCGTTATTCACAAAGCCGAATAACTCTTCTTCTGCGACACTGTCTGGCAGTGCGGCGCAGTTAATCGCAATGAATGGTTTCTCACGGCGCATACTGGCATCGTGACTTGCGCGCGCCATCAACTCTTTACCAGTCCCCGTCTCACCTGTGATAAGTAGCGGCGCATCAAGCTGCGCCATACGCTTCGCTTGCTTGAGCACTTCTTTCATCTTGTCGCTATTAGCCAGCACATTGTCAAACCCAGTGGTTTGGTTTTGCAATGCATTGAACTGTTTGCCGACTCTAGCAGGAGATTTTAATGACACAACCGCACCCGCAAGAATGGTAGTGCCATCATCATCGGGTAGGTATATTGGCAGCATTTCAGCCAGATATTCATTATTGTTAATTTGCAGACGGCAAGCCTGCGCCAAAACTGGCGTTTCACTCATCCAGCGAGAGAAGTTAAACCCTTGAACCCAATGGTTTAATGGCTCGTCTAACACTTCATGCTCGCCCATACCTAACGTCAACAATGCCGACTCATTGGCAATACGGATCCTGCCTTTGGAGTCTAGGGAAAACACTGAATCTGGTAAGGTTTTAAGTAGGGTTTTAAGCGCGTAATGTTCTTGTTCAGATGGCATAAACGACACAGTTCTTACATCGTGTACGCTTTCAACTTTACGAATTTGCGGGAGGAGCTCTCTTAGGGTTTCGAAATCGACTTCTGCAAATTGCAGATAAAGAAAGCCTTGGTTGCTGGCATCAATGGCTATCAGGTTAATGCCGTGATGTTCGAGCACGGTTAAAATATCTTTCGCGAGGCCGACGCGATCGATACAGCTAACTTCTAAACGCATAATCAACCATTTCCTTTGTTTATAATATTTTCTTTTGGAAATCGTGCATACGTTAATGTTAAAAGTTTACGCTGGCAAGCGAAGTTTACAGCAATTTTGTAACAGCCAGAAACATTTAGCATGTTACGTTAACGTAACATGCTGAATTATTGTGTTTTAGTGACTAATCAAGCAACTGGTCGGTCTTGGCTGCCATAATGAAGTCGTTCTTATGTAAGCCTTTTATAGAGTGTGACCACCAAGTTACAGTTACCTTGCCCCACTCGGTCAAGATGCCAGGATGATGGAACTCTTCCTCTGAAAGATCTGCAAGCTTGTTGGTAAATTCCATGGCAAGTTTAAAGTTTTTAAACTTGTAAACACGCTCTAATTGCATGATGCCTTCACGTACTTCTACGCCCCAATCAGGGATCATTCGGATTAGCTCAGCTAATTCTGCTTCGGTTACTTTTGGCGCGTCAGCCTGGCAAGCTTCACACTTCATTTCAGTCAATGCGGTCATGGTTACAACTCCTGATTAATTGGGTACAGCAAAATTTGTTGTTGGTTAGCGCCTGCTGAGTATTCAACAGACACATTTAATAGATAACTCGTTAATTCGGGTTTAGTTGGCTTGTGCTATTGCTTTAGGCGCAAACTTTGGCTCAAATAATCCAAGCGCCTTTGCCTTTTGCACATGCGCCATAATGTCCATTTTGCCAATCTCGTCGAGATAATCGATATGCTCAATAACATAGTAAATAGGTTGCATAATATCGATACGATAAGGCGTTCGCAGCACATCCAGTAACTCAAAAGGTTTGCGCTCTGGCTCATCACCCAGTGCATACATGGTTTCACCCGGTGAGCTTAAAATGCCGCCACCATAAATGTTTAATGGCTCGTTTGCAGCGCTTTGCATCAAACCAAATTCAACGGTAAACCAGTACAGTCTAGCCAAGAATACGCGGTCTTCTTTTGAAGCCGCTAAGCCTAGCTGACCATAAAGGTGGGAGAAATTAGCAAACGCTGGATTGGTTAGCAGTGGGCAGTGACCGAAGATCTCGTGAAAGATATCCGGCTCTTGCAGATAATCGAACTCTTCTTTTGAGCGAATAAATGTCGCAACGGGAAAGCGCTTATTGGCTAGCAGCTCAAAAAACTTACCAAACGAAATAAGCGCCGGTACCGCAGCGGTTTCCCACCCCGTAGCTTGTTTTAGTACGCTATCGATTTCAGGTAATTGCGGAATGCGATCTACCGACATCCATAATGCATCAATACCATCTAGGTATGCCTTACACGCACGCCCTGGCAAATTAGTAATTTGCCTTGCGTACAATTGCTGCCAAATGTCATGTTCTTGTTCGGAGTAATCTATGTATCCATTGGCATCAATTTGATGGGACACATATTGTGTGCTCTTACTCATATTGCTTCACTTTACGTAAACTTCCTTGCCTTCATACTGTGACACCTGAGCAATTTTGTTAACTACCTCACAGTTTTTTGTGCAGCACTCGGGTCAGTAAAAACGTAAACTAAAAAATACAACGCAATTTTCTAGTCAAACAAGCCTTGCAAAAACAATAAGTTAATTCTGGCTGATTTGTTTGACAGTGTACCGCATGATTAAGCACGCTGTGATGAAGCAAGTGACATGGCTAGGTTGTTAAGCCTTGCTGCTTTACAATGTGAGCATTAGCGCATTTTTAGCACATTAGCCTGTTTATTAGAGGTATAAATGAGTCAAAGCCCAAAGCGTGACAGTATCAATCATGCTCGCCGTAATCTATTTAGGCGCAACAAAACCAATGCTTTAAGACCACCGTGGACGAAAACTGACATCGAGTTCACCGATGTATGCACCCGCTGCGATAAATGCATCAAGGCTTGTGAAACTGGCATTTTGTTCCGCGGTGATGGTGGCTTTGTTGAAGTTGATTTCAAAAAGGACGAATGTACCTTTTGTGAAAAATGCGTTGATGTATGTGAAGAGCCCATTTTTGATAAAACAGCTGAGCAGCCTTGGAGCTACCTGGCTAAAGTGCAGGATCATTGCCTCACCTTCTCTGGTGTGTGGTGCCAAAGCTGTAAAGATGCTTGCGAGCCTAGAGCGATTCGCTTTCAGCTGGCTGTTGGCGCCGTACCTAAGCCGGAAATCGATTTAGAAGCCTGCACTGGTTGTGGTGCTTGCGTTGCTCCTTGCCCAAACAACTCCATTCAGGTGGTTACGCCAAACTAGCCCTCACACTCACCTAGCCAAATTCGCGATTGAGTTAACAGATAATAGGCAAAATGTTTTATTGCTGTAATCAATCGCTTTTAAACTGGCGACTTAGACTATATATTTGAACTTCTGAGTAAGTGAAGTACACAAAAATAACAAATAGGCTAAGCCATGTTTCAAGCTAAACAATCAAATAACTCACTAAGTTTTATCGCGCAGTCTTGTCAGGTTAAAGGCAAGCTTAGCTTTTCTGGTGACATTCTTATCGCGGGTAGTGTGGAAGGCGATTTGACCACTGATGGCAATATCGTTATTGAATCAACCGGCAAGGTAACTGGTAATATTTACGCTAAGGACGTGACGGTTTCGGGCAAGGTTAACGGCGAAGCACACTGCCATAAAATCACCATTAGCAACTCAGGATTGTTTGAAGGCGACATTCGCAGTGAAAAGCTTGAGATTGCTGAAGATGGTCAATTCCTAGGTCAACGCCATTTACCTCAAGCCGAGCAGCAAATTGAACAAGCTGCAGAGGCTCAAGCACCTCAAGCTGTGAGCGCTTAATCGCGTATCCTGTTATTCTTTAGTTTGCCCCTGACGGTAGCGCTTGGCGTTATCGTCAATCTTAAGCCAGGGTAGCTGATCATCTGTGTAAATATGGTAGGTTGGCTGAACTTTACTGGCATCATCTAAACTTGTCACCGTCAAGGTAAAGTAGTCAGCATGGCGAGTATCACGAAAGGTTAGGCTTGAGCCGCAATGCTCGCAAAAACCACGGCGAACAAATTCTGAAGATTCATATTCTTTGACCTTACCTTTAAGCCAAGTTAACTGCTCAACTTTAAAGTCCATCCAAGCGCCAACCACGGAGCCTGTAGTTTGTTTGCAAATATCACAATGGCAATAATCTGAAGCAAATGGCATAGCGTTAACTTGATAGCGAATCGCGCCGCAGTGGCAACCGCCAGTTAGTACTATCTCTGACTCGGTCTCAGACATAACTTCTCCCTATGATTGACTTCAATATGTTATTGCTCAACGGCTTGCTTCCAATTGCGAACTAAAGTGACAAATTCTGCTTCGCTTCTGTCAAGCATATCAACTGGAATATAAAGGTGATAACCAAGGTTTTCATTAAGGGTTAAACACCTATGACCGAACATCGCCTGTACCCCTTGATAATCCTTATTCTCAATCGCCAGCGGCGTAAATTCAGCGCTAAGGTAATGCTCAAGGCTTTGTAAATCGCCATCATGCGTTGCCGCTGTCATCAAAAGTGGACGCTGCTCAGTGAGCAAACCTGTGGCAAGCCGAGGTGAAATAGTATCGATAATCGGGCTTAGCTTTTTCAGCTTTAAACCAATATAAGGCAAGTCCACCATCTGCATATTTTGATTCACCCTGAGTTGGTCAATGCGCTGAATATTACTCCAATCAATCGCCACTTCACCGCGGCGATGAAATATCGCTAAGCCCTGTTTTGCTAACAATACACTTACTGGAGGCTCTTTGAGCTTGGTGAAGCCCAAAACCGTGCCAACAATGCCTAGCGCAAATAGCAACAATGCCACGGCAAATGCACCTTTGACGAAGATGAATAGCATAATACTGATAACAAAGCTCAAACCGCCTGCTACAGACAAAGTGATGCCGTTGCGTTTTGAAAAAGGTCTAATGGCAACCGAATCTGGCAGTGTTTGACTCATTGCGTCTGATTCAGTTGATGTTGATAAAGGCTCTGACACAGCTTTTCCTTGTATACACAGTTATTATTAGTAGTGAGCACTTGGCTTTAAGTAATGTTAGTCACCGACTTGGGCTCATTGATTAGAACCACCATCGATTGGCTGTAAGCCTTTGATTTCAAGCCAGGCTCTACCCACATATTCATGAATCGCTTTTTGGCTATTCAATAAATTTTGCGCACTCAATCGCCACCAAGGGCCATGCGCAATAGCATAGTCAGCAGGCGCGGCTTGCGGCGATAAGCCAAGGCTTGTAAAAATAGTCATGGAGCGCGGCATATGGGTCGCTGATGTCACTAGGCGAAATGGTTTGTCACCAATCATCTGATAAGCAAAATAAGCCTCTTCAATAGTATCCATTGGCGTATCAAAGGTGGTTATTAGCTGCTCTGGCACACCTAGCTCTATCGCAGCTTGTTTCATCATCTGCGCATGTGAGTGCCTAGCCCCCTGCCCGCCCCAGCCGCTTACAATTAACTGGCAAGTTTGACTAAACCCAATCTGAACCTGCCCACTTTGGTCACCCTGTTCTCCCTGTTTGCCCAAGCGCAGCTGCTTTAGCCCTTCAGTTAGCCTTGCTAGTGAGGTTGTTGAAAGTTGCTGAGTCGCACTTAAGCCAGCTTGCTCCTGATTACCTGAGCCTAATACCATCACCACACACTCAGTGGTTATGGGATTAGTATTGGCGGGATAACTTTGCTCTAAAGGTTTTACCAGAGCATTGCTCACATTGGCCTGACTAAATAGCGCCAGCACGGCAACACCAAGCACGCAGCACGCCTTACCTAAACTTGCTGGCCAGTTTTGCTTTGCTCGGGTGTAACCATAACCAAGCAATAATACACCCGCCGTGATAAGTAGTAAGGACACAGGAATAGGCATCACAAACTGACTCAACACTTTTTTTACCCAGAACATTTAGCATTTCCATTTCACCCAATTTATCTGGCGCTAGTTTATCAGCTAATAACCAAATCACGACATAAAACGTATGCAGCATCTAAACGCTACCATCATCACGGTTCTCATCTAAGTTAAAGGTAACTGCACTATGGTGAACTCCGTTAACAGGGGGCTTAGCCTAACTAGGTAAAGTCAGAGCATATAGCTAATTAACAAGGCAGCAAGTTACAACAAAAAGCCGCTGTTTGCTTTACGCAACAAGCGGCTTGTTGAATTTTCTGTCGTTTACCTTGGTTGCTAACTTTTAGTTTCTAGCTGTCAGTTTCTAGCTTTAGGTTTCTATTACGATGACATTAAAAACTTTGATTAAGTTTTAGGTACAAGCTGCGGCCAATCACATCATAAAGATCGGTATTCACATCCTGATAGCTGGCAAAGTCATACCAATTAGGCGCATCAGCATTAAACACATTGTTAACCCCTAAAGTCACGCTGCCGTTAAATGGATGCATATAACCCACTTGCAGGTTGTGTTTAAAGTAATTTGGCGTATCGATAATCGATTCAAAGCCTGCATCTCGCCATGCTTGACCCGATTGCTTACCTATAAACACGGTTGACCAGCCTGCTGAGAATACATCGTATTGCCAAGCTAAACTAAAATTACCCCGCCACTGCGGGTAATCAGTGTCACCTGCATAATCGACAGCCTGTGAAGCTTCATCAGCACGGTATTTGTAATCAATCACATGAGCAATATCGAGTGTCAGGTTAAAGTCACCAACGCCAGTGGTCATGTTGTAGGCACTGACAATATCAAAGCCTGAGGTTTCAATACTAGCAATGTTGCGCACGGTACTTTCTACGTAACTAATTTGACCGTTTTCATCCCTGTGCACCGAATCTGAGCCGCCATTAATTTGCTCAAAGTACAGGATGTCATTGATATCAATTGCTTCGATTTTGTTGTCATACTCAATCGCATAGTAAGACAACTCTAGACTCCAATCGTCAGTGACATTCCAAACACCACCTAAAGTGAGAGTTTGGCCTTTTTCTGCTTGCAAGTCTGGGTTGCCACCAAACCAGGTAGCATGCTGCGCAAAATAAGAGCAATAGTAAGGATCATCATTGTTGGCACACCACACTGGATCATAGGCGTAATCAAAACTTAGCGAGTCTGACGAGAACATCTCAATCATATTAGGCGCTCTAAATGATTCACCAAAGCTCGCTCTAAGCAATAGTGAATCGGTAGCGCGCCATAATGCGCCAAGTTTGGGGACTACATCATCAAAGGTTGCCGACTCATTGGTAATTTGATCGCTCCCTGTGTTCATTACCCGACCGCTTTGGCTGTAGCGCTCATATCTAAGCGCGGCAGAAAGCTCTAGATCAGCGGGCAGACCAAATTTAAATTCCATAAAGCCAGCTAAACGCTTACGGTCTGCATCGGCATTATCGCCGCCGGCACCACCAGAGATCAGCCCAGCAGAAGACTCAGCATCATTTACCTGATAGAAATCAATCCATTCATGCTCAAAACCGGCAACAGCTGCAATGGTGTAATCGCCTTCGTCAAACATTAATGTCGACACTAAGCCATCAACTTGAGTGCTGGTTAACTCGCTGTCATACACGCTAGTATGCTCTGCCTGCTGATACATTTGCGCCATTTGCGCTTGCCAAGTATCAAAACTCATCCCTGAGACGTTAAAGATATCGTATAAGGCATCACCGTTTTCGTCGGTTGCCAATATCGCCTGTTGCAATTTGGCATCGTTAATCAGGTTATAGCCATACATCTTGGTGGTTGATTTTGAATGCTGTAGGTTAAGCTCCCAATCAAGGCCGCTAGCAATATCAGCGTAGCCTTGCAGACCAAGCAAGCCATCAATAGTTTGCGTCTCAACCCGCTCATCACGGTTCCCTAGTTGTGTTGAACGCAGTTGTAACTCAACTTCTTCACCAACTGGGTTGTAGGTATGATCCCAGGGCATATAAATATAGGCTGGATAAATGGGCGTTGGCGCTGTGGCACCTTCGGTGACCAAATCAGCAAACGATAGTCGACCTTTCAAAGTCACATCTTCAGTTAGCTCGTAGTCAAAATGGCTTAGCACACTGTTGCGGTCGAAATCGCCATATAACGTCGACACTTCACCATAATTGTATAAGCATAAACCTTGATTGTTGCCATCTGATGCATCAATACCTTGCGGCTGCTGCTGACATAACTCAGAGTTAGTTATTGCCACATAATCTTCTAAGTTGTAGTCATAATAATAACCGTTTGGCACCCCATTATAGGTGTCGTAATCCATATAACTGGGGTCATCTAAGCGCCAAACATCTCTGTCGTAGACTGCCTGACTAGAATAACGCTCATAGCTCACACTAATGTTGCCATTATCCCCCACATAGCCGCCGCTAACGGAAAATTGATGAGTATCGCCACCATTAATTTGAGGTAGCTCAGAGGAAATATTGAGCTCAACGCCGTCATACTGCTTCTTGGTAATAATGTTGATGACGCCAGCTACCGCATCTGAGCCATATATGGCTGAAGCACCATCACGTAAAATCTCAATACGCTCAACAATTGCCAAGGGTATTTGCGAGGTGTCAGCAATACCACCAGAGCTTGAAGTCGCGCCGGGCATGCGCCTGCCATCAAGTAAAATTAAAGTAGCTCCATCACCCAAGCCACGCATATTAACGCTACTTGAGGCTGAATCCCCTGACGCATAGCCAGTCACGCCGCGCCAGGAGCCAAAGCTGTTCACGCTAGTGTTGTTGAGTACATCAGCAATATTCGCTTCACCTGACAAGGCTATTTGCTGCGCGTCAATCACCGTTAACGGCGATGCGGTTTCAATATCGACCTGTTTAATACGGGTGCCGGTCACTTGAATGCGCTCTATGTTTTCGCTGTCGATAACCGCTTCATTGGCCAACACATTAAATGGCACAATTGCACAAAGCCCTAAGCACAGTGCTCCAGCAGCAATGCTTTGCTTACTATGCCGCGCACTACTGCGCCTATAGTTAACACCCGACTGTTCTAAAATGGATTCTTCGAAAATAAGTCGTTGCAAATCATCGCGATTAATAAAACCAACGTACTGAGCTAAAGCCGAAATCTTATGCATAAACAAAACCATCCAATGAATTGTAAACGACGGCAAGTGACCATATATGTATCGGTAACACCACTGACTGATACAATTTTATTACAGTTAAGCAAACTTTTACCGATTTTTTACGCACAAAACACACTTTGTATCAGGTGTTGCACACATGTATAGAAACGTATTGATAAGCATTCTTAGTACATAGTCCCGTTGCATAGTCCTTAAAGCATTTATTCACGCGTTGTTGGTGTTTTTGCGGACACAACAGATACAACTGATGCTCAGAAAGTTAGTAATCAATCAGCTATTACTCCAAGGGCCAACTTACAAAGTCCTAAACGCAAAAAAGCGCCATTAAGGCGCTTAATTGCAATCTTATCTGGGGAGATAATGATTAGTTTTCTTTAGTCCATAGCCATGCTGCACCGCGTACACCAGATGAAGCGCCAAACTGATTTTTCACCACTAAGGTTTCACACTCGCGGCCGACTACATACTTTGGCAATACCTTAGGCAGCTCAGTGTATATGGCATCAACGTTAGATACGCCGCCACCTAGCACGATGACATCTGGGTCAAGCATATTGATCAGGTGTGCAAGTGAGCGAGCAAGTCTATCGATATAGCGAACAAATGCTTGCGTCGCTAACGGGTCGCCCTCTGCCATCATCTGCGCAATTTGAATACCACTGTCAGCTTCACCACCTGCACGGCGAAAATCACGCACCCAACCAGTGCCCGAAATAAAGGTTTCGATACAATCTTTGTTACCGCAGAAACACGAAGTGGAGTTGAACTCGTCAGCTGTCATCCATGGCAACGGGTTATGTCCCCACTCACCACCAATTCCGTTGCCGCCGCCGTGTACCTTGCCATCAACTGACAAGCCGCCGCCACAACCTGTGCCGATAATCACGCCAAACACGACTTTTTTACCGGCTGCAGCGCCGTCGGTTGCTTCAGATACTGCAAAGCAATTTGCATCATTGGCAACGCGCACTTCACGATCAAGCAGCTCAGATAAATCCTTATCCAGCGGATGACCATTGATCCAGGTAGAATTGGAGTTTTTAACCAAGCCAGTCATTGGCGATACCACACCAGGAATGCCCACACCAACACTTCCGCGTTGATCGGTTGCCGCTTCAGCTTCAGCAACCAGCCCAGTAATCGCTTCTAGTGTGTCTGGGTAGTTTTTAGGGGTAGGAACACGTTTACGAAATAGCTCTGAGCCATCGTCGGCCAACGCAACTAACTCAATTTTGGTACCACCTAAGTCGACGCCCATGCGCATCATAGCTTGATTCTCCCTTTAACCTTCCTACATCCAACCTGCTATTGGTTTACCCGACAGTGGTTAGTTATTTTAGCTGTATCCAAGTGCGAACCATGCCGGCGATGCGGCAATAAAGTATGGATTCAACACACTCGGTTTTTGATTATATTGTAAAGCTTGTCCATTACTGTGGACCAAAACCTGCCCACCTGCGGCTTCAAGCACGGCTTGGGCTGCAGCAGTGTCCCACTCGCTAGTTGGCCCTAGGCGCGGATACACATCTGCTAAGCCTTCAGCCACCATGCAAAACTTAAGTGAGCTACCTACACTTTGCATTTCATGCTCACCCAGCTTGTCTACATATTTGGCGACATCTGGGCTGATATGCGAGCGACTGCCTACCACAATGGGTTTGCTGTTAAGCTTGCGCTTATCGATTGCAAGTTCAGTTCTATTTGCGCTGGCTTTGTCAGCACCTTGCTGGCTAAGCCAGGCGCCTTTACCCACAATGCCGCTGTAGCATTTATCTAATACGGGCGCATAAACCACACCTAAAACAGGGTTTCCCTGGTGTATCAGCGCGATATTTACCGTAAATTCGCCGTTTCGCTTTATAAATTCTTTAGTGCCGTCTAACGGGTCAATCAGCCAGTAGGTTTGCCATTGCTTACGCTCTTGCCAATCAATCTCAGTCGACTCTTCACTCAAGATTGGAAATCGGGGTAACTGAGACAACGACTCAGATAGCCCAGCGACAATCACTTGATGACTGGCAATATCAGCTTCGGTTACCGGGCTTTCATCAGCCTTGGTTTGCACCGCTAAGTCGCCGCTTTCACCGCGCTGATACATGCCCATAATGGCTTCACCTGCTGCGATTGCTATTTGTTCAACGCTTGATAACCAAGCTAGTGGCACATTTAAATCTTGTTGTTGCACTTAATCAGTCCTTGCTCAACCGTTTCATTAATAATGAGGTTTTCGTCAAAGTAAGATTATGCCACTGGTTCACAAGTAGATTTATAACCATTTGCGCCTATTTATATCAATCAAAGCAACTGAGCTTCGCTGCTGATTCACATCCTTAATCGGCTAACACCAATTAGTACAAGAATGTTAGTACCTTGTAACAGATTGAGCTTGATAGTAAGCCAAGCACCGCTGGCATAAAAGACAAATAGCGCTCACTGCATTCGTATTCAGTCATTTGCTCATCAAATTGCCATCGACTTAAGCGAGTATTGTTGGCAGTAGCGGATAAATGAAATAACGAATTAATACAGAAAGTTAAACTTAGCTTACTCACACTTGATTGCAGCAATACAACCAAGTGTGAGTGTGGTGCTCAAATCACTACTTTTATTGGTATCAAACGATTAAGCGCATTGTAGCTCTAGTCATTACATGCCTAATCATTACAAGCCTAGTTATTAAAAGCCTAATCGCTACAAACCTATTCATTGCAAGCCTAATCGTTACAAACGATAGCCGCCGACTCTGCGCTATTTGGCACCAGATGCAGGTCGCTAAAGCTAACCGTTACCGCTTGCTCTGTAGCGAGATAGAACGGCGTGTTAACTGTGGCAAAGTTAACCCCCTGCTCGGCAAAACAAGTAAGATCGACACTTACAGTTTGCCACTTGCCTAAGGCACTATTGAGCTGCTCGCTGATATCAACACCGCCGCGGCAATCACGATTACAACTCACACCTAAGGTTAACGGCTGAGTAAGCTTCTCATCTGCTTTTAGCTGCACAGTGAGACTTGCATTACCATTTGAATAAGCGCGTAAATCACGTGGGAAGTTACTAATTAATGCCACAAAGCCTTGCTTGCCACCTTGGTAAGTCACCACGCGAGCATCTTCTTGCACTTCTTTGTCCATCGACTTAATGCTCACCACACCTTGAGATTGCTCACTACTGACAACTGCGGCGCGGCCACTGTCATCACCAATGTTTAACACCCAAGGCGCTTTTACCGCGCGCTCAAATAAGGCAAGTGATTGCAGTTCGCTACTGTCAGCGAGATTATCTTCAGACAAGGTATCTAGGTTTTGCTGTTGGCCGTACTCAAGACCATAGCCGTATGCAAATAGCGGTTTCTCATCACTATACGTCTTACCATCTAAACCTACGTTGACCACAGACTGCAGCGGCGTATTTGGCCATGAGAATGACAGCTTGCCAGTAAATGGCACATTCACTTCGCCCGTTGGTTTAGCAAATAACACATCGCTCACGCCCTGACCTTCTGAGCCTGGAAGCCAAGCCGCTACAAAGGCATTTGATGCATTTAGCTCAGGATTAACCCACATAGCACGGCCACTAATAAACACCGACACCACAGGAATACCTTGTGCTTTGAGCGCCTTTAATAAGGCTAAATCACGCTTGTCACCGCGTTGATATTCAAGGTTATCAATATCACCATTACCCTCTGCATAAGGCTCCTCACCAAATACCACGATGGCTACATCAGGCTTAGCGGTGAAGTCACCATTAACGCTTAGCTGAACCTGACCACCGCCAGCTTCAACCGTTTGCTTAATGCCTTGGTAGATAGACGTTGCGCCTGGGAAGTCACTATTTTGGTTATCTGTGCCCTGCCAAGTGATGGTCCAGCCACCCGATTGCTTACCAATATTATCGGCGGCATCGCCCGCTACCAGTACATTAATGTCTGTCGCAAGCGGTAGAATATTTTGATTGTTTTTAAGTAACACAAGTGACTGCTGCACAGCTTGTCTTGCCACTTCGCGATGCTCAGCATGGCCAATCAGCTCCGTTTTACCTGATAGCGGACGATTCGCTGGGCTTGGCTTTTCAAACAAACCAGCACGCAACTTAACGCGCAAGATCCGACTTACTGCATCATCAATACGCGCTTGACTAATTTCACCACTTTTAACCTGAGCAATGGTGTTTTCAAGTAATGGTTTCCAAGCAGAAGTCGGCACCATGTAGACATCCAAACCCGCATTGGCTGCTTCTGGGCATGACTCATTGCTACAACCTAGGATTTGCCCATGGCCATTCCAATCACCCACAACTAGGCCATCAAAACCGAATCTGTCTTTTAATACGTCTGTCAGTAGATATTTGCTGCCATGATTTTTTACCCCATGCCAGCTATTAAACGACGCCATAACCGTTTGTGCACCTGCAGCTAAACCGCCAACATAGCCCTGAGCATGCACATCAAACAAGGTTTGCTCACTGGCGATATTGTTACCCTGATCAATGCCTTTGATTGTGCCGCCATCACCAAGGAAGTGCTTAACGGTTGAGATAACATGCTTGTCTGTTAAAAAGTCGCCATCAACCGCTCCTTGCAAGCCTTCAACTATGGCGTGAGAATATTCTCGAACAATGCGAGGGTCCTCTGAATAACCTTCGTAGGTACGACCCCAGCGATCGTCCTGAACAACAGCTACGGTTGGCGCAAATACCCAGTCGATACCCGTCACCATCACTTCTTTAGCCGTCACCGCAGCAATTTGTTTGATCAGCTCAGGGTTATTGGCAGCGCCTAAGCCAATATTGTGAGGGAATAACGTTGCGCCAATTACATTGTTATGACCATGGACCGCATCTGTGCCCCACATAGTCGGTATGTTTGAACCATCTAACGAGTCATCAATTGAAGCCTGATACATGTCTTCAGCTAATTGGATCCAATCTTGTGGCGTTGACTGCTTATTTGAAAATGGGAACGAACCGCCACCATTGAGATATGAGCCAAAACCATATCTACGCATATCTTCAACCGTAATATCACGAATTTCTGGCTGCATCATCTGCGCGACTTTTTGCTCTAAGGTCATTTGCGACAAAATATTAGCCACTCTCGCTTCAAGCTCTGCATCAACGGCTATTGGTACCGGTAGTTTTGGCCAAATGTTGATGTCGTGTTCTGGATAACTTGCATCAGCGTTATCTGCAATCGCCTTTGTTAGGTGTACTTGACTACTCAGTGCATTCTCAGCAGCGGTTGTAGTTACCGTTTCGCCGCTTGATTTAGCATCGTCACTGCTTTGCATACAGGCAGTTAACGCCAGAGACATTGCCAAAGCAGAGAGCACAAAAGCCGGCTTTGATGATTTGTTCAACATAAAAATGTCCTTGTTATTAGAGTCTGTTGATCTTTGCTGATTAGCGCTTGTTCCTGCTAAGCGAATTAAGTCTGTAACCGTTAGCTTAAACGTGGCTTACTGCCGCTTAAGCCATAAAAGCCAATATAGGCATAACATACCAAAGGCAAAATAAACGCCATTTGCACGCCCAAGTTATCGGCCATCACCCCTTGAAGCAATGGGACGATTGCCCCGCCGACAATGGCGAGGCACAAAATACCCGAGCCTTGACTGGTGTGTTGTTTCAAATTTTGCAGCGCTAGGCTGAAAATAGTTGGGAACATAATCGAGTTACATAAACCCACAAAAATTAGCGCCCACATTGCGGTATGCCCAGAGCTTGCAATCGCTATCGCCACTAACACACATGCGCTTACAGCATTAAATGCCAGCACTTTACCTGCCGCAATTTTTTGCATGACCAATGCACCAATAAAGCGCCCAACCATAGCGCCGCCAAAGTAATAAGCGATGTACTTAGCGGCTTCTGCCTCGGTATAACCACCAATGTCTGCCTGAGTTAAAAAGCTGATTAAAAAGCTACCAATGCCAACCTCAGCGCCGACATATACAAAAATGCCCACAGCCCCTAACACCAAGTGGCGTTGGCTCCACGCGCCGCCGCTAAATACTGATGTGGCTTGCGATTGAGCTTCCCCGTTATCCTTAATACCTAATAGCGGTAATTTTAAGAATAAAAACACTAATGCCAGAATCACCAAAGCAACAGCTAGCATCACATAGGGCATTTGCACAGCACTAGCTTGCTCTGCAGGTGAAAGCGCGGCTGCAGCAACTGCGGCGTCAGTTACATCATCGCCGTGAGGCATAGTCGATAAAATTAGCCAGCTACCAAAAAATGGCGCGACCGTCGTCCCTAAAGAATTAAATGCTTGGGTCATGGTCAGCCTTGATGAGGCCGTTTCAGCAGGCCCTAATGCACTGACATACGGGTTTGCCGAAACTTGTAAAATAGTGATCCCTGACGCCATCACAAATAACGCAAGTAAGAACATATTGTATGAAGCCAAACTGGCTGATGGGTAAAACAAAAAGCAACCAATACTGGCAATAATTAAGCCTGTAATGATGCCTTTTTGATAACCAATTTTACCAACTAGCGCCCCGGCCGGGATTGACACAATAAAGTAGGCACCAAAGAAACAAAACTGTACTAGCATCGCCTGGGTGTAACTAAGGTCAAATAGATTTTTTAAGTAAGGGATAAGAATATCGTTTAAACACGTAAGGAAGCCCCACATAAAAAACAGCGAGGTGAGTACCACTAACGGAAATCGAAAATCGCCTTGTGATTGATATGCTTGCGAAGCCTCAGCTTGCTCCATCGACGGTGCACCAGCCATAGTTTTACCTTTTGGTTATTTGGTCGCATCCGTTTCTTGCTAAATAGCGACTTCATGCCGCTCGACTAAAGCAAAGAAACAAATGTTGACCTTTTGTAAATTAATCTCTACTCTCAATGTAAGCGCTTTCATTTTTAACATACCGATAACCGATGTCAACGATTTTTAAACAGTATTTGGCACATCGGACAACTAAAATCGGGATTCATTAGCAAATAAAAGCCTTATAAAACAAAATCTAATTAATAGTCAGTGATTAATGAATATGAAGATTACCGTACCGACTGAATCGCCAATGGCGAGCAAAGCCTTTACTTTTGGTGTCGCCACCGCCTCGTTTCAAATTGAGGGCGCAGCCGACACTCGCTTACCTTGTATTTGGGATACTTTTTGTGCCACTAAAGGAAAAATTCGTGATGGTTCAGACGGCAAACAAGCCTGTGAACACGTCAAGCTATGGAAGCAAGACATTGATTTAATTGAGTCTCTTGGCGTGGACGCCTATCGCCTATCGATTTCATGGCCACGAGTGATCCACCAAGATGGTAGCCTCAATCAACAAGGTGTCGACTTTTATATTCAGCTGCTAGATGAGCTTAACCAGCGTGGCATTAAGCCATTTGTCACCTTATATCATTGGGATCTTCCACAGCATATAGAAGATAACGGTGGCTGGCTTAATCGTGAAACCGCTTACCTTTTTGCCGATTACGCCGGCAAAATCAGCCAAGCTCTTGGTGATCGAGTTTATTCTTACGCCACATTTAATGAGCCATTTTGCAGTGCTTATTTAGGTTATGAGGTAGGTATTCACGCACCAGGCAAAGCCAGCGTTAAAGATGGTCGTCAGGCTGCTCACCATATTTTGCTAGCTCACGGCTTAGCCATGAAAGTGTTACAAACCAATAGTCCAAATAGCAAAAACGGCATAGTACTCAACTTCACTCCGTGTTACGCCGCGACAGAAAGTGAAGCGGATATTCACGCAACCAAGCTTGCCGACGAATATATGAATCAATGGTATATCAAACCTTTATTTGACGGTTGCTACCCAGATAGCTTTGCATCACTCGGTGATAATACCCCAACAATTGAAGCCGGTGATTTTGACATTATTAAACAGCCGCTGGATTTCCTTGGCATTAACTTCTACACCCGCGCCGTCTATACCGCTTGTGATGACATGCAATATCAGCAAATTGATATGCCAGATAAACCTAAAACCGATATCGGCTGGGAGATTTACCCACAAGCGTTTACTGATTTACTGACTTCTTTAAATGAGCTTTATCCGTTGCCTGAGGTGTACATCACTGAAAATGGTGCAGCCATGGCGGATAAGCTTGAAAACGGTCAGGTAAACGACCAAGACAGGATTGATTATTACCAGCAGCACCTTAATGCCGTTGATGCCGCGATTAATCAAGGAGTCAATGTGGTGGGCTACTTTGCCTGGAGTTTAATGGACAACTTTGAATGGGCCGAGGGCTATTTAAAGCGGTTTGGTATTGTGTATGTAAACTATGAAACACAAGAGCGCACTATTAAAAACAGTGGCTTAGCATACCGAAACTTGCTTAACGCTCGTAGATAGTACAAAAATACAGCTTGCTTCTCATCAAAGATAAGCAAAGCACTTGCGCAAATAACAATCATAAGAGGCCAAGGATGATCAGCGTTAAAGAGAAAATAGCTTACGGCTTAGGTGACACTGCCAGCAATATTGTGTTCCAAACCGTAATGCTGTTTTTAACCTACTTTTATACCGATATTTTCGGCATTTCTCCGGCATTTGTCGGCACTATGTTTTTATCAGTACGGCTAATAGATGCGATTACCGATCCATTAATGGGTTCATTAGCAGACCGCACCCAAACTAAATGGGGCAAGTTCCGCCCTTATTTACTATGGTTTGCCCTGCCCTTTGGTTTCATTAGTGTACTGGCATTCACTACACCTGATCTTTCCGAAAATGGCAAAATGGTATACGCCTTTGTCACGTACACCGCGCTGATGATGGTCTATACCGCCATCAATATTCCTTATTGTGCCCTTGGTGGCGTGCTAACTGCAGACCCCAAAGAGCGAGTATCAGTGCAGTCTTACCGCTTTGTGTTTGCCATGCTGGGCGGTCTAATGGTGTCGAGCATGACCTTGCCACTGGTTGAGTACCTTGGACAAGGTGATGAAGCGAAAGGCTATCAGCTAACGATTACAGCCATGAGTATCTTAGGCGTAGCCATGTTTATCGCCTGTTTTTGGGGAACCAAAGAAAGGCTGCATCCACCAGTTGATCAGCGTTCTAACTTTAAACAAGACTTTGGCTTTTTATTCAAAAACGACCAGTGGCGCATACTGTCTATTGCGGCTATTTGCTTGATGTCTGGTATGGTGCTGAGAACTAGCCTGGCGATTTACTATGTTAAGTACTACCTCAACATGCCAGACTCAGTCACCTTATTTATCACCCTTGGTATGCTTGGCAATATTGCAGGCTGTGTTCTCGCCGAGCCATTGGCGAAACGGGTGTGTAAAGTAAAGGCTTATATCAGCTTGCAGGTAATCGCGGCTAGCTTGTGTATCGTGAGTTACTTTGTCCCACCAGAGCAAGTTCACCTTGCCTTTGGTTTGTTCATCTTATGGGGCTTTAGCTTTAATATGGCAACGCCATTACTGTGGGCAAAAATGGCAGATACCGTTGACTATGGTCAACACAAAACCGGTGTGCGGATCACCGGGATGATTTATTCATCGATCATTTTCTTCATTAAATTAGGTGTGGCGATTGGCGGTGCAGCAGCGGGTTGGTTATTGGCAGGCTATGGTTATGTTGCCGACAGCCCACAAACAGCGACTGCGCTTGACGGGATCTTGATTTCCTTTACGATATACCCTGCTTTTGGCTCCATCTTGGTGGCAATTGTGATGCGTTGGTACATCCTAAATGACCGCAAGGTAAGCGAGATTAACGAGCAGCTTACATTGCAAAACCAATCACTTGCCACTAAAGGCCAATAAATGAAGCTCGGTGATTAACCAAAAGCATATGAATGTAGTCAATCAAAGCAAAAGTTAATACTCAGGGGCAGATTAAGCTGAGTATGTAGTAACGTTACAGGGATAGAATCGAGTAATTTATGGCAACAATATATGATGTGTCAGTGTTAGCGGGCGTTTCATTAGCGACCGTTTCTCGAGTGATGAACAACAACACTAAGGTCAGTGAAAAGACTCGACAAAAAGTGCTCGATGCCATGGACTCACTGGGCTATAAACCTAATAACATTGCGCAGTCGTTGGCCTCTAATTGCTCCAACAGCGTTGGCGTGGTTGTGTCACAACTTGATGGTCCCTTCTATGGGCCAATGATGACCCAAATAGAAACCTCACTGCGTAGCGCCAACAAGCACGTAATCATTGCTGCGGGTCACAGTGACGAGCAACAAGAAAAAGAAGGCATCGATTTCTTAATGAGTCGCGGCTGTGATGCGCTCATTCTCGATGTTGAAGCCGTGTCAGATGACTACCTCATCAAACTAAGCAGAGGCACCACGCCAATCGTGCTAATTAACCGCTATATTGAGGCGATTAAAGAGCGCTGTGTTTATCTGGATAACGAGCTTGGCGGCTATATGGCAACCGACCACATGTTATCGCTAGGGCATACAAACATAGCCTACATCTCAGGCCCTATGTATAAACTCGATGCCAGAGACAGGCTACGCGGCCATCAAAAGGCCATTGCAGAACATAACCTGCTGTTTGACCCTGAGCTTTGGTACGAGGGTAACTTTAGAGAACAAGGCGGTGCAGATGCTATGACGCATTTGTTGTCGCTTAATAAGCCAATCACAGCTGTTGTGTGCGCCAGTGATCAGATGGCGTCGGGTGCAATTGCGGTGTGCATTGAGCGTGGACTAAAAGTACCTGACGATATCTCATTTATCGGCTACGACAACATTCCCTTCCCGGCTTACATCACACCAACGCTCAGCACCATAAGTAACCCCATTGATGATATGGGGCATATGGCTGCGCGCTGGGTGCTAAAGCAGGTTTACAACCATCAAGAAGTCGATGTTGAAAGCTGCTTTAAACCAGAGTTGTTTGTTAGAGGTTCAGCGAAACAAGCTTAAGCCTGCGTTAGCCATAACTAAACAAGTGCTTACTTGAGCTTATGCCCAAGCGATAAATTCTGAGCGCTCTTTTCATTTAGGTTTGCATTTTCCGTTTCATATGTCCTTTCAGATGGCTTAGCGCCCGCGCTGCTACGCGGGCGACTCTTTTACCATTGTTAATTGCATCACTTTTCTGACTGGTATGTTCAAATCAACCTCACAAGCCGAACAGTAAAAAACCTAGTTATTCATATACTTAACTTTAACCCTCTATCGATTCAAACTTATGGCGACGTAGAATGCATTAAGCACACCTCCCCCTAAAGCCACTAACCGAAATCCTTTTTCCTACCCACAAAAAAGAAAGCGCTTACATTTCCATTATTTTAACGAGTAGCAAACCTTGCTTGATAAAAGCCTTTATAAATCAATTGCTAATATAATACTCTTTACAAAAATATACACATGAAGTTAATTTTTTGTAATAAAATCGTTTTAATTTTATTGACTGCGGTCACAATTTAATCTAGGTTTTAAATGTAAGCGCTTACATTGAGTCTGAAAACAACACTTTATTAACACTAATGTGCTAAGTCAGATCGCGTAGGCGCTAAAGGAGAATTACAAATTTGTTTACGTTTGAGGCGTAAACAAAACCTACAAAAGAAAATCTAGTCAATGGGGATTTCCTAGATGAAAACAAGAGCATTTACCAAAACCAAGGTCGCGACAAGTTTGTCGTTAGTGCTTGGTCTCGGTTCAGTAGCGCCAGTACAAGCAGCAGATGACGCTTCCGAAAACGAAAACATAGAAGTAATCCAGGTCAGCGGTATTCGTGGCAGCTTGATTAAATCAATGGATTTAAAGCGCGGCTCAAGTGGGATTGTCGATGCGATTAACGCAGAAGACATAGGTAAGTTCCCAGACACTAACCTTGCAGAATCACTGCAACGTATCACGGGTGTATCGATCGATCGCAGTAACGGTGAAGGTTCTCGTGTATCTGTGCGTGGTTTCGGTGCAGACCAAAACCTGGTTTTATTAAACAACCGTCAAATGCCGGTCACTACAGGTTCACGCTCATTTGATTTTGCAAACATTGCTTCTGAAGCAGTTAGCGCAGTTGAAGTTGAAAAAACCGCTAAAGCGCAAAACCCTACCGGTGGCATAGGTGCAACGATTAATGTTCTGACGCACAGACCACTAAATAACCCGGGCATGAAAGCTACGTTTGGTGCTAAAGCGGTTGATGACACATCAACAGACAAAGGCTCAGTGACACCAGAGCTATCTGGCTTGTATTCCAACACATTTGCCGATGACAAGTTTGGTATTTCAATTTCGGCCAGTTACCAAGCCCGTGAAAGCGGCAACCAACAGGCACAAGTGGGTACAGGTTGGCGTTCGTTCCCTGGCAGTGTTGACCAAGACTGGAGCGGCGCTCCGGGTGCTAACCCTGAATGGGGTGGCGTACCAAAGGATGACAACCAAATTAACCGCCCTGGTGATGACGATGTTTACGGTGTACCACAAACTACGATTTACCGATTTGAAGAGGTTGAGCGTAAGCGTACTAATGGTCAATTAGTACTACAGTATGAGCCAACTGAATCAATTCGAACCACACTTGATTACACCTACATGCGTAACGATATTGAAACTCGTCACCATGATGTTTCAGCCTGGTTTAACTTTGTGCCGACCCAAGAAAGCACCTGGTCTGATGGCCCTGTTTCATCACCACTTGTTTACTCTGAAACTTACCCAGATGGTGGCGCTGACCTTTCAATGGCAGCTGGTATTTCTGGTACCCGCGATCAATCAGGTTCATTAGGTTTCAATGTTGAATGGGATGTATCAGAGCGTTTAGCACTTGAACTTGATTATCACAGCTCATACGCAGAGCAAACACCTAACAGCCCATATGGCAGCTCAGCAAACATGAGTACTGCAGCGTTTATTAGAAACAGTGCAGCGACTGATTTTACTGGTGACATCCCAGTATTAGCTGTCGGTACAGATAAACCTCTTACCCCTGAAGACATGCGCGTAACAGGCTCAGTATTTGGTAACTCGCAAAACCGCTCTGAAATCGACCAACTACAAATCAATGGTAACTTTGACTTGGAAGAAGCTGGCACCATTGATTTTGGTATCGCTCTAACAAACGTTAACAACCATTCACAATCGGTCAATGTACAACGTAATGACTGGGGCGGTGTAGGCCAAGCGGGAGACTTAGACCCAGCATGGTTCCCAGCTGACACAGTACAAGATAAGTTTGATGGCTCAAAAGGTAATTTCTCAGACTATCAAGGTAGTGCATCGACTGTGCCGCTAGATACTATCTTCTTCTGGGATTTTGAAGCTGTACGTGCTCGCGCTGCTGAGCTTTATGGCTCTACCGCTATCGGTGACTGTGGTAATGGCTTCTGCCCATCTACTGACTATGCCAGCGACACTGACCGTTACACTGAAGAAGAATCGCAATCAGCCTATATTCAGTACAACTATATTGGTGAAATCGGCGACATGCCATTTGATGTGCACCTAGGTTTGCGTTATGAAAAAACAGATGTAACCTCTAGATCAGCAGTAACTGCTTATGATACAGCGACTTGGATTGCTGAAACCGAGATTGCGCTAAGTAGCAATGCAGCTGACAACCGCGTATTCCAGACCCAAACTGGTGATTACGATTACTTCTTACCTAACTTCAATTTCAATATTGAAGTCATCGACAGCGTATATGTTCGTGCAGCGTATAGCCAAACTATAGGTCGCCCAGATTACACCTCAATTCAAGGTGGCACCACAGTCGGTACCCTAGCTAACCGTGGTGGTGGTAGTGGTACCGCGGGTAACCCAAGTCTGTTGCCGCTTGAATCTACCAACTATGACTTGTCAACTGAGTGGTACTATGACGATGCAAGCTATGTATCTGTGGGTTACTTCCGCAAAGATGTAACTAACTTTATTGACAGTAACGTAGTTGAGTCGAACATTTACAACATTGCTGACCCGTCAAACGGTGTGTACGTACAAGAAGCAATTGCCGCTGGTGCAACGACTGCAATTGAGCAACGTCAGTGGATTTATGATAACTATGGCGCAACCGATCCAAACGTGACGCTTAACCCAGATAACGGCAACATCGAAATCACGGGTAACCCTGGTGACCCTGACATGACATTCCTTATCACTACCCCATCGAATAGCAGCGATAGCTCAGTAATCGATGGTTGGGAATTTGCGGTGCAGCACTTCTTTGGTGATACGGGCTTTGGTATGCAAGCCAACTACACCTTGGTTGATGCTGGTGACAGTTATGATAATACCAACCTAGGTCGAGCGGGTGACCCCGAGCAAAACGTACTCACCAATATATCAGATACCGCGAACGTAATTGCTATTTATGAGAATTACGGATTTTCGGCTCGTTTAGCTTGGAACTGGCGTGACAAGTTCTTGAATCAAATCGGCGATGGTACAGGTGCCAACCCAACCTACACTGAAGCCTACTCACAGGTTGACTTTAGCGTTGGTTACGATATTCCAGCTGTTGAAGGACTCACAGTGTTCTTTGAAGGCCTGAATATTACTGATGAAAGCACACGTCAACATGGTCGTAGCGAGACTCAAGTACTTAACTACACCCAAACTGGTGCTCGTTACAGCCTAGGTGCACGTTACACCTTCTAACACTCTGTTAGAAAACCAAAGGTCTAGCTTAACCATTTATCGTTGTTTTACAGGTTAAGCTAGCCCTGTTCAAAGTTAGGTCGTTTGGGGTAACCCTGTTACCCCGCTTTTTTATAAGGAACATAAAATTTGGCGATAAGGATGTCGCCAATTTTGTTTAACCACTTTTTTGTACAAATGACTTTGTCAATGCAGGCCGTGGCGAAGCGAAAGCTCAAAACTGAGGCAATTCACTGAAGATTCAGCCGAAACAATTATTTAACACCCAAGGCTTGCAAGCGCTTACAATTTGTTGAATGCTAGAAATCATTCATGCAGAAATAAAAACAATAATAAAAAACCTAGGTATGAGCTATGCAAAAACCAATTAGCAAGATAGTCATTGTTGGTGGTGGCGCTGCGGGGTGGATCACCGCGGGGTTACTTGCGGCTCATCATAACGCAGACAAAGGTCAACTTGCTCCCTCGCCTAAGCTTGATATCACCTTAATTGAATCTCCCGATGTCGCCACTATTGGCGTTGGTGAAGGTACCTGGCCGTCAATGCGCAGCACGCTTGAGAAAATTGGTATCAATGAAACCCAATTTCTTCTGCATTGTGACGCCAGCTTTAAGCAAGGCTCAAAATTTATCAATTGGTGTACAGAAACAACTCACACCCCTCTGCAATCTCCAGCGAGTTACCTGCATCCATTTAGCTTACCTGCAGGGCAACCACAATTTGATATCAGTAATTATTGGCTACCGCATCATGAGCAAGTAGCTTTCGCGGCTGCAGTATCAAACCAAGAAGCAATCGCTAAAGCGTCACTTGCGCCAAAGCTTGGTTCGACTAAACAATTTGGCTTTATTAACAATTACGGCTATCACCTGGATGCGGGTAAATTCAGCGAGCTACTGCGTGAGCACTGCACGGGTAAGCTTGGCGTTAACCATATTCGCGATCATGTTGATGACATTCATCTAGCCGAGCTTGGGGATATCGAGTCGGTGAAATGTCGTGGAAAAGGCTTGATTAACGGCGATTTATTTATCGACTGCAGTGGCGTAAAAAGCTTACTGCTGGGCGGCGTATTAAACGTGCCGTTTATCTGCCAAAAACAGGTGTTGTTTAACGACTGCGCCCTGGCTGTACAAGTTCCTTACGATAACGATGACACGCCGATTGCGTCAAACACCCATTCTACCGCATTAGATAATGGCTGGGTTTGGGACATTGGCTTGCCTACGCGTCGCGGCGTAGGTCATGTTTATTCGTCAGATCATCAAAGTGATGACCAAGCCCTTGAGCAGCTAATCACCTACTTAACCCCTTCTATTGGTGATAAAGCTTCAGACATCAACCCACGCAAACTCAGTATCGCACCAGGTTACCGCGCGAGTTGTTGGCACAAAAACTGTGTAGCCATTGGCATGGCATCGGGTTTTATCGAGCCACTTGAAGCCTCGGCGTTAGCATTGGTTGAGTGGCTAGCCAGTCAGGTTGCTGAGCAGCTGCCGGCAAATCGACAGGTAATGGACACCATTTCTACGCGAGTAAATAAACAATTTGAGCAGCACTGGCAGCAAATCATTGAGTTTTTAAAGCTGCATTACGTATTAAGTGAGCGCCAAAGCGATTACTGGCAAGATCATAGACACGAAACAAGTAGCAGTGACGAGCTACGACATAAGCTTGCACTGTGGCGACACCATGTGCCAAGTGTCGCAGATATTAATCACCGCAACCCTTTATTTCCTGCAGCCAGTTACCAGTATGTACTTTATGGCATGCGTCCAAATTACACCGCGATGCCAGCCCAGCTTAAACCATCGCTAAAGCGTCAAGCGCAGCAATTATTTAATGAAAACCAGCAACGCACAATGCAACTCGCGAAAGCCTTACCGAGCAATAGAGACTTATTACAACAACTCGCGAGTCACCCGTTTCCATTAATTTAGGACTGACTACAGGTTTAATACCAATTAGGATAAATAAGTGTTCAAAGATTACGCAGAAAAAATCGCTTAGAACAAGGCGGAAATTGCAGCTAGCTAGTGGCTCTAAATACAAAATTTCTAACGAAGTTATAAGCGATTTTAGCCAGTAAGAATGATCACATTCTTGTGCTAATTGGTATAAGTAGCGCTCTAATTAAAACAGCGCTGAAGCTATAAATATATGGCAGCAAGCGAAACGGCAGATATAACAGATAACAATTAACAATTAACAATTAACAACTGCAACGAACAACAGCAATGAAAGGACGCCCACTATGAGCCAACATGTGTTACTGAACAGTGTCGAGCACCAAAACATAAAAATTGATACCCGCCATAGTGCCGAGCTAGGTGATAACGTGTGGTTCTCCGTAACCTTCCCGATAGAGTTTCGCTCTGTGCAAGCCCACTACCCTATTTTCTTCAACAAGGATACTAATGGTCAGTTTTATCCTGTGGCCTTATTTGGGTTTCAGCAGCAAGAAAACCTATTCTTAACCGAACAAGGTTGGGATGCGAGCTATGTGCCACTTACCGTGCGCAGGCAACCATTTTTAATTGGCCAACAAACCCTACAAGAAGATGGGATTGCCCAACAGCAGCGCGTTATTCACATCGACATGGCAAACCCAAGAGTTGGCCAAGATGGTGAGGCGCTATTCCATGAGTTTGGTGGTAATACCGACTATCTTGAGCAAGTCGCTGACATGCTAGAAACCATTCACCATGGTCTGCAAGACAATAATGCCTTTATTCAAACTCTTATCGAGTTGGAGCTGCTTGAGTCATTTACCTTAGACATTACCTTAGATAATGGCAGTCAAAACCAAATGATCGGCTTTTACACCATTAATGAAGATACCCTCGCAGAGCTGCCAGCCGATGCCATCACCAAGTTGCATCAACAAGGCTACCTGCAAGCCATATATATGGTGTTAGCGTCGCACTCAAACATGCGTAATCTAATCGACCGTAAAAATGTCCAGGTTGGCCGTGCATTTAACTAGTAGCCAAAACACTATGAAGCAAGCAAATACTAGCTCATCACACCCGTACCAGGCGGTTGAACACATCAAGCTCGGCGCTGATGATATGAATCAAGTATTGGCTATCATTCACGATGCGACCAAGCCATTGGTATTTGAAGGCTTGTGTGAGCATTTCCCGATTGTGCAAGCGGGCTTAGATAGCAGCGACAGTGCAATGGCTTATCTGCAACGCTTTAACGCGGACAAGCCCATCATAGGCTATAAGATAGCTAGCGAGCACCAAGGCAGAGTGTTTTACAACGCTGAGTTAACTGGCTTTAACTACTCAGCGGGTCAAGCACCGCTCGCTGTAGTACTTGATCATTTAAAGCAAGAGCAGCAAGCGCCAACTGGTACTGGCATTTATATGGGCTCTACCGATGTGCAGCAGTTTTTTCCGGGATTTGCCGAACAAAACACATTACAACTCGGTGGGCTTTCACCGCTAACTAACCTTTGGCTTGGCAATCAAACCAATGTTGCTGCGCACTTTGACTTTCCGCTAAATCTCGCTTGTAACCTGGTTGGCCGCCGCCGCTTTACCTTATTTCCGCCTGAGCAAATCGCTAACTTGTATATCGGCCCTATGGAGTTTGCTCCAGGTGGTCAACCAATCAGTATGGTTAATGTAGAGCAGCCGGACTTTGACAAATTCCCAAAATTTAAGCTGGCCCAGGCACAGGCTCAACAAGTAGAGCTTAACCCGGGTGATGTGTTGTTTATCCCAAGCATGTGGTGGCATCAGGTAACTGGAGTCGATGACTTCAATGTATTACTCACCCACTGGTGGCGCGACACGCCAGGCTTTATGGGTAGGCCGAACAATTCACTCATGCACGCTATGCTAAGCCTACGTTCATTGCCAAAAGCCCAGCGTCAGGCATGGAAAGCGATTTTTGACTACTACATCTTTAATGATGAGCTAGACGACAATCAACATATTCCCCAAGGCGCTCAAGGCATGTTGACCACACCGCTAGATGAGTTAAATGCCCGTAAGCTGCGGGCAGACCTTAGCAATAAGCTCAGACGTTAACCCAATTACAAACCCATAATACTAATAAGATACCTAAAGAAGGACCCCATTATGACAGCACAAGTAAAACGCGTAGTAATTGCTGGCGGTGGCACCGCTGGCTGGATGACAGCTGCTGCAATCACCAAATTAATGGGTAAAAACCTCGATGTGGTACTGGTTGAGTCTGACCAAATCGGCACGGTCGGCGTGGGCGAAGCGACAATTCCAACACTGCACCTGTTTCATCGATTACTGGGATTAAAAGAGCAAGATGTGATGGCAGCAACCAATGCCACCTTCAAACTTGGGATTAATTTTGAAAACTGGCGCGACATAGGCAAAGACTATCTGCACTCATTTGGTTTTTTAGGTAAAGACTGCTGGGCATGTGGCTTTGCGCATTTTTGGAATAAAGGACAAAAACTGGGTATCGCTAAACCCATTGGTGATTACTGCACCGAGCATTTAGCCGCACGTAATGGCCGTTTTGCGGTATTACCCAATCAAGACCAAAACCATGCATACCATATGGATGCCACTTTATACGCCCAGTTTTTACGTAAGATGGCTGAGAGCTTAGGCCTAAAGCGCATCGAGGGCAAAATTGCGCAGGTTTTGCAGCATGATAATGGCAATATAAAAGCGTTAGCGCTTGAAAACGGTGAGATGGTTGAAGGAGATTTGTTCATCGACTGCACCGGCTTCAGGGCGTTATTAATTGAGCAAACCCTAAATACCGGCTTTGAAGATTGGAGCCACTACCTACCCTGCGACAGCGCTATTGCGGTGCAAACTCGCTCAGTGGGTGAGCCAGTTGCCTATACTCGCTCAATTGCCCATCAATCTGGTTGGCAATGGCGCATCCCGTTGCAAACTCGTACTGGTAATGGTCTCGTTTATTGCAGCAAATTCTTAAGTGATGCCGATGCTACTGAGCTGCTGATGAGCAATATCGAGGGTGAGCCGCTAAACCAACCTCGCGTCATTAAATTCAAAACCGGCACTCGCAGAAAACACTGGAATAAAAACTGTGTTGCCATTGGTCTTTCAAGTGGTTTCTTAGAACCACTTGAGTCCACCAGCATTCACCTTATTCAGCGCAGCATTATTCGTTTATTGCAGCAATTCCCATCAACTGGGATCAATGAGTCGGATATCAACGAGTTTAACCAACAAACCCTACTGGAAATGGACTATGTTCGAGACTTCATTATCTTGCATTACAAGGTGACAGAGCGTAAAGACAGCCGCTTTTGGCGTCACTGTAAGAACATGGAAATACCACAATCCCTCGCCCATCGTATTGAGCTGTTCAAAGATTCGGGCAAGGTATACAAACAAGACAGCGATCTGTTTGGTGTAAGCTCATGGGTACAAGTGATGTTAGGCCAGGGCTTAACACCAAATAGCTATCATCCAATCGTCGACATGATGGAAGATGAAGAGCTCAACGCATTTTTAGAGAATATTCGTGGCAATGTAAAACGCAAAGTTGATGCGCTACCGGCACATTTTGATTTTGTAAAACACTATTGCCCGTCGAAAGTGGCTCTAGATTAACAGCACCAGTGAGTTAACAAGTGCTAAATCAAACAAGGAAAAGGAGCAAGCGTGCAAGCTGTCGAAAATAGGGTTATTGAAGTAAAACCATTTAAACCTATGCTAAAGCTGATTGGCCACAGCCGCACGCCTGTGATCATCATTGACGATTTTTGCCATGACTTAAGTTTGCTGCAACAAATAGCCGCAGATGCTCCGTTTGCACCCGACTCACATACTTTTTACCCAGGGCTGCGAGCACCGCTACCCAAAGATTACAGTATTGAAGTCATCAACTACCTGTTCCAAATGGTGTATGACGTTTATCGAATTCCGCACTCATTGCGCTTAACACCGCAAAACCTGGTGTTTTCATTGCTGACTAAAACAGCAGACCAGCTGGCTCCAGCCCAGTGTATGCCGCACTTTGACACACCAAGCCCTTATTACTTTGCCATTTTGCATTACCTAAACGACAGCTCACACGGCGCGACAGGTTTTTTCCGTCATAAATCAACAGGTTTAGAGCGAATCGACCAGCAGAATATGCAGCATTACTTTAACCAGTTAGACAAAGAAAATGCGCAGCAAGCCCAGCGCAATGATTGCGAGCCAACCCCAGCCTACTGCACTAACAGCAATCACAGCTTTGAGCTCTACGATCAAATCGAGTACAAGCAAAACCGCATTGCCATCTATCCCGGCAATTTGCTGCACTCAACATTGGTAGACCCACAAACAGACATTGATGCCAACCCTGAAACGGGCAGACTCACTGCTAATTTGTTCTTACATTTTAAGTAAATGAGATGACTGACAACTGGAAGGTTTTGGTGAGGTGGTAGCGTCACAGCGTAAATAAGCTTTGTTAACCCAAAGATTTCTTGTTGTTATTTCACGCGGTTTGCCTTTGCGAATAAGCCAGCCAACATAAATTAAGCTCATGATAATCGCAATTGCGCGATACAGGTTTGCATCTAACTGCCCTACCGCACCACCTGACATTACAAAGAAGTTGTACGCTGCATTCATAAAGAGGTGCATCCACATCGGAAACCAAATTCGATAATTACACTCACAATATAGCCACGCAAACCAAGTTCCTCCGACAGCAGTAATGGCGAAGGCCAATAATGCTGATATTGCATCGTTACCTTGATAAATATGCGCTAAACCAAATACGCTGGCGCTGACCAATGCCGCTGGCACAAACCCGAGGCCACAATAGCGAAATAGCACACCAAATAACGCTGCGCGAAATATCACTTCTTCAAAAAAGCCCGCATACACCGAGCCAATCATAAAATCGACAAATGACGAGTTAATCTCGTGGCTGAGGTACCAGTATCCGGCAAACATAGGCAAACAACAAACGATAGCGGCCAGGCCATAATTTAGCACCCCGCGAGGTTTAAGGCCTAATATCTCAAGCCAACCTGCACGCTTAAACATCCAGTAAGCACATAACAACATAGGCCCATAAATAAAGGTAAGGATTATGGGTTTACGTAAGAGGTTTGTTTGGCCATCAATATTCAGCAGATATTCAGACCAATTTTCTCCCCAAAGTTGCTTCATGAAAAAGTGGCACAGTGCGAATACCAAAATGAACAGAAGTGCTTTTGTATTTCTTGTCATAGCGAAAACCTTTTAACGTATATATTGAACACACGAAAAGGTTGTCACTTATATAGAGTGAGTTCGACAGCTAAGGGATAAACACTTAACTAAAGGGCTATTTGGCAGGTTTGAGGGACATATGACAAGACTCAAGGGCTGACTGACAATGCCGCTTTAATGTCATTAACATAACGCCGAGAGACTGGAACCGATAAATCACATGCATCTGTCTGCAATGATAAACCTGCAGCGTTACCTGAATATGCAGTCACTTGTTCAACATTAACTGCGTAAGAGCGATGACAGCGCATCACTTTAACATCTGCCGGAATTTGCTCGAGTAGTTTGGTCAACGAGGTTCTCAGTAATACACTTTGTTGCGATGCGGCTTTTTTCTCACTAACCTGGAGTTCGGGATTCTCGTCATATTGCAGTAAATAAACTACCTCACAATAATTTTCAGCTGCTTTGATATAAACAAGTTGCGATGCACTGATTTCTAGTCGCTCGGCTTTATTATCGCCAACGAGGGCGATTAGATCGCTTGACACAGACTTACTATGGGCCTGCTTAGCTAAATCAGAAACGGGATGGGTTGACTCATCGAGGTTCTCAGGCTGGACATCGTCAATACTCATTGAGCCTGCGTCAAGCTGTTGATTAGTTCGCTGATGCTTACTGTGATCAAGACTGCTGTAATCTAGGTGACTGTGCTCACGATTACCGACCTTATTCTTACTGTTGTTGACTACCAAAAACGCGACTGGGAAAATCGCGACCGCTCCAACATACAAAAAAAACAATAGCTGATTTTGCCAATGCCAGGCACCAAGCACAGAAACGGCAAAATACCCGTGATTAAATATTGCCGCGCACGTAACGTACAATAAAGGCACGATCCAGAAACGATGGCGCTTGTACTTCTCCAGTTGAGTAAACGTTTGAGGGTTAAGCAACATCAGTTCTAGCAGCCCAGCCAACACTATGGCGCAGAACGTTACTGCGCCATAACCAAATAGCTTCAAGTACTTATAGGAGATATCTGCCTCAAAAGTCCCGAAGGGCTGAAATACGAACAAAATCAGCAAAGTGATAGCGGCTACGAACAAGCCACTTTGAATAATGTCCTTATAAGGGTTGTTGCTCTTTTCTAATAACATCAACATAAGATAATACTAATCCATTAATATCTAATAATATTAGCATCTAGGTGTCAGCACGCAAATACTAGAGTGTGTACGGCAAGACGAACTTGAGCTTTAGCAGTAATTGACCGCGTTGTGCCTGTAGGCTTAATCTATTTTAAGCAGCAGTATTAACAGATAATTTAAAGCGTCTACCAAGCAATAAAACGATAATCAACGCGTACCCATCAAGCATCCAGCCTTGTGCTTGACTAAAATCCCCCACGCCGAAGGCGAGTGAAATTGGTGCACCTAGGTAGTCACCCCATAGCCATTGCGGACGAGCAACCAAAAATAGAAAACCAAGGCAGGACAAACCTAGCAACCAGCTGATATAGAAATGAGTGCAATGCCTCATGTTTTTTAAACCAGCGTTTTCTAGACTATTGTGTTCGTTAGAAGGGGCTTGTTGAACAGCAACAGCAATCATGCCTGCCCATGGCGTAAGACAATAACACAGCGCCATTAGACACAATAACCCAAGCTTGATATTACCTAGCGCCAAATAATCATCGATGGCACTAACAAGCATCAAAACACCTATGGCGCCATACAAACCAAGACACACTACCATCATCCATTTCCCCACAGTCTGCACTGCGGTTAATGCTGGTTTATGTTGCTTTAGCTGAGCGCTGTTTAGTTGAGAGCATTTTAACTGAGAGTGCTTTGACGCTTTCATGTTTTCCTGAACATTCACTGTAAATTCATCCTGAATATAAAATAACTGCTAGCTTCTAAGCATTGAGCGCTTGCTGCATCTTGGCAAGTTTAGCCAGTATGTAATCTGACGATTGTTGCTGGCCAACGATAGCCAGCAAGTGCGCGGCGCACTCAGCAGTGCACAACCCACCGTCAACCTGATTGCGCCTAAGTTGATATAACGACTCAGTTTCGCTTGCGATATATACGTGAGCTAAAGAATGTAAATAAGCGCTTTTATTGTAGATTTTTCTCGCTTCTTGCCAGGTGCTGTCAATAATCACCACGCCTGCAAATTCTTGCCATGATACTGAACTTGCAGCAACAGATTCTGTAATCGGCTGAATCGAGCGACTAACCTCACTAGGCTCAGCACCATTTTCTGCACTATGATCTTCACTTGAACTAGCTCTATCATCCTTATATACCAGTGCATACTTGCCAGTTTGCAAGCGAGCCAATAAATCTTGATCAGGCACTTTGCGCTGCCACTCAACGACCTGGCAATCGCAATACACTTCTGCGACTAATTTTCCGGTATTGCTTGGGCGCATTAACTCCCTTGAGTGAGTCAGCAAGATAATTTCAAACATAAGTTATATATGCCTTCGCCAATAGTTGATAGCTGGTTACTACAATTTAGGTGAAAATTCATTAGAGTAATTAAGCAGTTAAGAGTGGTATTATACCAATCAGGATAAATAAGTGAGCAGAGATTACGCAGGAAAAATTGCTTAGAACAAGGCGGAAATTGCAGCGAGCTAGTTATTCTAACGAAGTTATAAGCAATTTTAACCAGTAAGCATGTTCAAAGACTTATGCTGATTGGTATTATACTTCAATGCAAGCCCATCACTACCTAAACTTATTTATCGCCATAATTACGCTAGCTGTCATTCCCGGCCCTTGCGTACTCGCCATTGTATCTCGAGCAATGAGTCACGGCTTTGGTGCGGCTGCGTTAATGACGCTGGGCGTGGCGCTGGCTGATGTGGTATTTATTTTACTCGCCGTACTGGGGCTTAGCGCACTGGCAAGCATGTTGGGTAGTGCCTTTGTTGTGATTCAATATTGCAGCGCAGCTTATCTGATTTATCTAGGCGTAGGTTTAATATATGCCTCATTAAAAATGCAGCATGAAGTTACAAGCACTGTGCGTCATCATGAGCGAGATGAATACAAACCATCTACTGGCTCTGTAAAGGCAAATAAGCCGACAACTCACCTGCTAACTGGGCTCGCGATAGCCATGAGCAACCCTAAAGCAATTGTGTTCTATGTCAGTTTTTTCCCTGCATTCGTGCCAGTAACACAACTTGGCTATATGGATATTCTGGGTTTAATGCTGCTATCTATTGCTGGTTTTGGTGGTACCAACCTTTGTTACGCAGCCTTAGGAGCCAGCGCACAAAAGCTATTAACATCAGCCAAAGCGGTAAAGATAATGCAGCTTGTATCGGGAATAATTATGCTCTGTGCAGGCTTTGCCATCAGCTATGTTATAAGTCAAACAGCTCTCTAATCGAAAGTTCCCTTAACAGGTTTTAGCTCAACTTAGCGAATGAGCCAGATTCTCATAAACAAACACCTTATTAAGCAAAGGCTAAATTTGTTAACAAGTTAGATCATCAAGGTTAACCCGGTTGCAATTACGTACCGCGTCGCAACCTGCTTGTTAATCCTGAGTAGTATTTGCTCAATAACACCCGCCAATAAATGAACAATTTTTAGCTATTCGCTAGGCTAAGACTATCAATTAACCCGCTTGGGCATCCAAAAATAAAAGCACAAGTGGATTAGTCTAGATGGAGCGCATATGGCACTTTCAACATTAAATAGTCAAGCACAGGTTTCTGCGGCTCAGGCTTACCTGACCCAATACCAAACTGATAATAATCAGCAACAGGTGCAGTCGGTTAAAAAGGTCAACCAAACCAATGCAACTCGCTCAGCTAATGAAAGTGGCTACCAGGCGACCCGCGCTCAGCAGCAAGTTAAAAATCGCGAACTACCGCAACCTTCAACCTCAGTAGCCATCAGTAAGCAAGCACAAGAAAAGCTTGCCGCCGAGCAAGCGAGGGAAGTAGACGAAAAACATGAAGAGTTTATCACTCCTCTTGAGCCTACCTTACCGAATGAAGGTGAGAAAATTGAAGACTATCTGGCATTCAAGAAAGGCATAAAGCAGTACCAGATATATGCAGACCTCGCCAATATTGCCACAGGCTCGAATCAACACATGTCAGCGTCCACTGCATACTATTTATCAAATAATGACGGCGCCCGTAACGCGACGGTTAACGTGATGAATAAGAATATGCAGATGGCAGCGATGCAAACCTACTATGACACGACTCAGGCTATTAACACTGAAGCCTAGCTTTCATTCTGCTCATATACTCAATAAATGAAAAACGCCGCTTGATGATATTCAAGCGGCGTTTTGATTATTTACGACGAATCGAATTAAGACTCAGCAGCTTCCATTTCATCCCATGACTGCTTTTTACGATAAATCGTTGATGGGCTAATATCTAATAACGCTGCTGCTTTTGGAATATTGCCATCGCACATGGCAATGGCATGCTCAATCGTACGTTTCTCAGTTTTCCACAATGCCTCAATCTGCTCATTAGTAATGGATGAAACTTGTTGATTTGGCATTGCTTGCTCAGGCGTATTTTGATACTCACTTCCAACCTCTAGCTGAGCTTGGTCAGCAAACGGCTCGACAGGGTTAGTATGTGCCAGCTGCGTACTAACTTGCACTGTCTCACTTGCATTCGAAACAGGTTTAGCCGTTTGACTTAGTTGAGTTTTGACCTGCTGTGGCAGCATTTCAAATTCGACCTCAGGAGCATCATTTAACACCACAATCTGCCTGATCACATTTTGTAGTTGCCTGACATTGCCAGGCCATGGGTACTGACTCAGCGCCATTTGCACCTGTTTACTGAATCCTTTAAACGACTTGCCCTCTTCCGTCGCATATTGGCGCAGCAATTTTTTAGCAATCAACAGCACGTCTTTTCCGCGCTCTTTTAGCGGTGGCAGTTCTACTGGGATAACATGCAAGCGATAATATAAATCTTCCCTAAACTCGCCTTGTTGCACCTGCTGCCAAGGATCTTTGTTAGTAGCACTAATAAAGCGTACGTCTACTTTTTCATCTTTAGTTCCACCCACACGACGAAACACGCCGGTTTGAATAAAACGCAATAATTTACTTTGAAGCTCAAGCTCCATTTCGCAAATTTCATCAAGGAACAAGGTGCCACCATCGGCCTGGGTTGCTGCGCCATCACGCTGATTAACCGCGCCAGTAAATGCACCTTTGGTATGACCGAATATTTGACTTTCGATTAAGTCTTTAGGAATGGAGGCACAATTTAGCGCGATAAAAGGTTTTTCTGCGCGTTTACCTGCTTTATGAATCGCTTCTGCGCATACTTCCTTACCTGTACCACTTTCGCCGACAATGAACACTGACGCCTTACTATCAGCAACACAGTCAATTGTTTTATATACAGTTTGCATCGCAAGAGACTCACCTATAAAGCCTTGATAGTTAGCTTTAGGTAAGCTTTTTTCATAATCGCCAACTAGCTTCAACAAGCGTCTTTGTTTCAGTGCATTGCGCACGGTAATTGACAATCGCTTGCCATCAAACGGTTTAACCAAAAAGTCAAAAGCGCCAGCTCGCATGGCATCAACGGCTATATCTATCGAGCCATGGGCGGTGATCATAATCACTGTGATATCGGGATGGGTTTGCTGCACTTGGGCAAGAATATCCATTCCTGACATATCTGGCAGTTTAATGTCTAACACCAGTAAGTCCGGTGGTTGGCGATTAATTTCTTTAAGCGCCTCTTCACCTAGCTGGACTAGCTTGACATCACCACCTTCACTGCACAAAAACTCACTGTATAGCGCCCCTAATGACATACTGTCTTCAACTAAAATTACGCTAAATTCTGCCATTTACTCTGTCCTTAGCCTGTTATTCTTTTTCACTTACACGCAGCTTATTCGTTGAGTCGGAGCTTAAGCGCTTTAATACTCATTGTTGCGAGATGCACACATTCATCAATGGCATCCTTGCTTACCTGTTTATCTCTGGCTTGCTGCTCAAGTACTTTCGCTGATGCCGATAAGGCTTTGGCTCCAAAACTACCTGCGCTTGATTTAATAGTGTGGGCCTGCGTTTCAATTTGCTCAAAATCTTCATCATTCAAGCTAACACTGGCAAACTCACTTAAGGTGTTTGCACGCATTTGTGTCTCATCCATAAACACACCGAGCATTTTCGCGAGGCTCGAGACACCTATTGCTTGCTCTAGATCATAAATAATCGCTTCGTCTATAAGTTCATGATTTGGCTCATGAGTTATTTCGTTCTGGTCACTTTCAGCTACTTGCGAGCTTTCAGCATCAACTGAAGAGCCTTCTGAGTTGGGTAAGTCCCCCTCAGAGCTAACTGTCTCCCCCATGCTTTCTGTAGTTTGAAAAGCATCTGATGCATTACCCGTTAGCAATGAAGTAGATTCTTTTTGCTCTACGTTCTCATCAGATTGCTCATTAGCAGCATTGATATCAAGAGACATTGCGGTCGTCATCGCCGCTTGCACTGGCTTTACATTAGCCCAGCGAGCCACGCTGGAAATCAAGTCATGACGAGTGACGGGTTTACCAATGAAGTCTTTCATCCCTACAGCCATGCAAGCTTCAATTTCTTCTTTAAAAACGTTGGCCGTCATAGCCAAAATAAGTTGCTGCGGCTTTTGTGCAAGAATACGCCGAGTAGCTTCAAGACCGTCCATTTCTGGCATACGAATATCCATTAAAATAAGGTCGTAATCTTTACTAAGCGCCATTTCCAACGCTATTGCACCATTATTAGCATACTCAATATCTGCGCCGTATTTATCTAACATGGCGCCTGCAACCATCTGATTTGCTGGGCTATCTTCTGCTAGCAATATGGTCAAGCCCTGAGGTAGACTTAGCTCCGACTTGGCTTCAGTGGTAATACTGGTTTGCGAAGTCGCGCCGCTGATTAAACTGAGCAACATAGAGCGACTGAGTGGTTTATTCACCACTTGCTCAATGCCCATTTGAGCTAAAACTGAAGATAACTCTGGATTGACACCATCACTCAACACAGCAAGTAAACCGCTATCAAAGACATAGTCATTGGTTAGCATTTGAATAGATTTATCATCCATTTCAGTCAGATTTGAATCATCAAGAAGTAATAGGTCAAAACGCCCTTTAACTTTTGATATTTTAAATACATCTTTAATATCAGTAACATAAATAGTACTTACACCATACTGAATGTACTGTTTCTTGACCATCTTACAAAGGGTTGGGTCTGGATGAACTAACAGCACGCGACTGTGCTCAGGCAAATGCACATGATGAGTTTGGCTGTCGCTACTTTCATCTAGGGTAACGTACAAGTTAAAGCTACTGCCCTTGCCAGGTTCACTGCTGACTTCTATATCACCACCCATCATGCGCACTAGCTCAGCGCAAATAGCCAGTCCTAACCCCGTACCCTTGTAGCTTGTACTGTGGGTATCATGGACTTGCGAGAATTCCTGAAACAGCTTTTGCTGAGCATCGCCACTGATCCCAATACCCTGATCGGTCACGCGGCAACACAGCTCCACTCTCGCTTGGTGGTTATTGGGGATCCACACTTCGACTGTGATGCAGCCCGAAGTCGAGAACTTAATCGCATTGTCCACAAGGTTATGGATCACCTGCCTAAGTCGCTGCGGATCGCCTACCAAAGATTGCGGCACATTGCGATTAATAAAGCTGGCTAAATGTACGCCTTTATCAGCCGCTTTAGTCGCCAAAATTTGCAGCACCTGTGCCACCAGCTTATCGGGCTCAAATTCGTGAGACTCAAGCACCATTTGCCCAGCCTCAATTTTAGAAAAGTCGAGAATATCGTTAATTGTATTGAGTAGCGCATCACCGGCTTCTTTGGCTGTATTGGTGTATATTCGTTGCTCAGAACGCAACGGCGAGTCAAGCAGCAGCTCAACACTGCCCAGCACAGCATTAAGCGGCGAGCGGATTTCATGACTCATGGTGGCTAAAAAGCGAGACTTAGCTTTACTGCCCGCTTCGGCTTGCTCTTTGGCTTGTTTAAGCTCTTCTTCTCGAGATTTTTGCTCAGAAATATTGCGCAAAAATGCGGTAAACAAAAGCTCATCACCCAGTTGAATTGGAATAACCCTAAGCTCAACTGGAAACTCCTTACCACTTTTATTCACCGCTGGCACTTCAATTCGCTTATTAAGCACCGGGCCTTCACCAGTGCGGCGATGGTGCTCCATCCCCTTACGGTGAGGGTCACGAAACCCGGATGGAATGATTAAATCTTCTAACATCTCACCAAGCGCTTCTTCGCGGCGGTAGCCAAATAACTCAACTGCTGCAAGGTTAAACTCTTGCACCCGCCCAGTGATATCAATCGAGATAAGCGCATCCTGGCTAGCTTCAAGGGTAGCCAGCAAAATCGACTCAGAGCGCGCGGCTTCTGCCTCGTTAGTTTTAATCTCAGATAAGTCTTTTACAAAGCCAAGGAAGAAGGTCTCGCCGTCTATTTCCATGCGAGAAACCGATAATTCAATTGGAAATTCTTGCCCAGATTTGGCTTCAGCAACTAGCTCTCGGCGCGTATCAACAACACGCTTTTCGCCAGTATCCAAAAAGCGTTTAATAAAACCATCATGTAAATGTCTGCCCGCCATCGGCGTTAAAATAGCAACATTCTCACCAATTAATTCATCATGTTGATAGCCAAACATCTGCGCAACGGCAGGGTTTGCATCGGTGATAATGCCGCTAACATCAATGATCACAAAGCCATCAATCGCTGATGCTAGTATGGTATTCAGGCGCACATTAGCAGATTCTAACGCTTGGTTGCGGGCATCTATATTTTCTACCATCTGGTTAAATGCCTTGGCTGTTTGTGCTAATTCATCAGTGCCAACCACCGGAATTTGCACCCCAGATTCACCATTTAAAATTCGCTTAGATGCCTGCTTTAACAAAGTAAGGTTTTTGGTGAGATACATACCCAACAGCCAAGAAAACAACGCTACGAGTATCATTTCGAGGCCGGCTATAGACAAAAACTGCCGCGATGCTTTGGCTAAAAATGAGTCGAACTCACTGCGATCGAACCCCACTTCAATTGTCGCGATAGCTTGCCCATCAAACACAATCGGATTAGTAATGTTTAACAGCGCACTAGATGAGGTGTCGATAGTATGGGTCGCTTGCCCCCAGATTGGAGCGGCCATGCCCTTACCCATACCAACAAGCAAAACGTCATTGTGGTAGATATTGATATGATTAATTTCGCTCTGGTGACTAAGCGTTTCAGATAGCACCGTCAAACGCGTTTGGTCATCATTTTGCACGGCATCTTTTACCGCGAGTGAGAATATATTCGCGATATGACTGGCGCGTTTTTGTAGCTCATCCTGATTGGACTGCTCAAGGTAGTCGATGCTGGTATACACCAACATTAACAGTAATATCCCCTCAATAATGGCAATTCCAACTATGGTTTTTAATCTAAAGGACAAATCCATTCTCCTTTACTGCTACCATGATTAAATACACTCACAGCAACTCATTATTTATTGTGAGACCCAAAGTGCATTTAGCAAAAGGTCTTTGTTACTCAGTACTTGGTTTCGAGTATTAAAATTAAAACAACTCGCAAATACAGCATGAAACATGCGCCAACTAAAACTATGAGCTAGGTCTTTGCATTTTGCAATTAAAATCAGATTGCAATGTTCGTTACTCATCCCCTAAAAGCTCACCTGTCGCTAACAAATTGATATTTATATATTAAGCCAACACGGCATACTCCTTGCTGCATCCTAATATTCGCGGCTTTTTTGCTCTCGCATTTTGCAATTAGCCAACGTTAAACTGCCAAGTAGGTGCTGCCATGACACTCGATAACTCGTTTCATATCCTGATTGTTGAAGACAGCAACAGTGAGCGCATGTTTATTCACTCGGTAATCAACGCCATCGAGTTTGAACATGGTGATATTCATATTCAAAGCTGTGCAGACGGCGAACAAGCTCTATCACTTTGTCAGCAAGCTAAGTTTGATCTGGTCGTAAGCGATTGGCGTATGCCAAAACTCACTGGTATCGACCTATGCGTTGCATTGAAGCAGCAAAAGCAGCAGCCTTATGTTCTATTACTGACAGGCAATAGTCAGGACGACGATCTTGTGTTTGCAATGTCGTCTGGCGCAGATGACTACTTAAGTAAACCTTTCGCACCTAAGGTGTTGCAAATACGCGTCATTGCCGCATTGAGGATAATCGTGTCGCAGCGCAGCTTGCAACTGCAGCAACGTCAGTTACAACACACACTCAACCTCAATCAAACTCAGTTACAGAGTAAACAGTTAGAACTTCAGCAAGCAGCACAGCTGCAACAATCACTGCTACCTGAGCACAGTTTCAAACATAATAATTGGCAAGCTCATCACTGCTTTATGGCAGCAAATGAACTTGCCGGAGACATGATGCAGTGCATTGCTATCGATGAGCAGCACCTTGGCTTTTTTATTGTTGATATCACAGGTCATGGCGCAGGGCCTGCAATGCTAAGTTTTACTCTGACCCAACAACTAAGTCCAAATCAAGTTGATTGGCAGAAAACGCCAGCAGAGCTAATGCGCCACCTAAACCAACGTTTTGTGGACCCAGCCGAACAAGGCACCTTTGCCACAGTGCTGATTGGCAAGCTCAACACCCTTACCGGTGAGCTGCAGCTAAGCAATGCAGGCCATCCTCGACCTATGCTAATCACGCCTCATGGAACCGAAGAAATTAACATGCCATCTCATTTACCTATTGGCATTTGTGACAGCACCGAATACCGCAACTGGACCGGACAAATCAATGTGCAGGATAAGCTAATGATATTTTCAGACGGAGCTTACGAAGTACAGCATCAACGCCACGGCATGTTTGGCTTACAAAGATTAATTAAGCTATGCCAGGCTGCGGCAGCCGAAGCACCAGAGCAACTGTTGTCGCAACTTCGATATTACTGGAAGCTCTGGCAACAAGGTGAGCAGCAAGATGATATTTCCGTGCTGCTGCTTAGTCCCCTAGCAAAATCTGCTGGCTCTGAGCCTAAGCTGCATCCACATAGAACTGAGTCAAACGCAGAAAATCAAGCATTGCAGCAACCTAAAGGTTTATCTAAAACAACAAGGTTGCAGCAAATACCTGCAAAGCAAATTACGACAAAAGAACAACCGTTAAAAAAGCTACAGAACGCTAGTTAACCGTATTAGGCATACAGAGAGGATAAGATTATGAATACCTTACAATTAAGTCTTTCGGCAAAGCTACTAGACAATAGCTACCATTTAAAAGAGCTTGAACAATTCATGTGCCTCAATGGCGTCAAAGAGGGGCAACGCTTTAAGTTGATCACCTGTACGATGGAAGGACTCAACAATGCATTAATGCATGGTGGAGATAAGCTAGAAAATATCATTTTGATGGCACATTGCAGCCAGGACAAAGTGATGATCGATCTTCTTAATCAAGATGATTACCAACCTCTACCTGAGGTCAATGATTACCCTAACCCTAATGATGAAGGTGGCCGCGGCCTATGGATCATGCTCAATTGGATGGATCAGGTCACCTACGAGCCCTCGGTGCTCGGCACTCATTTAAGAATGTGCCTGCTGCGCTAAAAGAACCTATGAAGATTAAGCCAAAGTCTACGCTAGCATATCTAAGCCATTCATTCGCGCACCTCTCCTGTCCAAAATTCTTTGTTGGGCAGGAGCGCTCCCTTTCATGCCATTTTTTGCTCAACCTTTCTGACTGCTCGTCAACTCACAACTAGTTAATTTTGAGTCCCCACTTCATAAAAAGAACGCTTCCCGCTGTTCACTAATGCCAATTTGCAATCTGCAACTGTTCGACTTTCGATTTGCAACAACAGCAAACCTTCAACACTTACCACCTCACAACAATAACACCTAAACCATTGATGTAAAACAAAAATAAAAGTTGGCACGGCTTTCGCTTTATCCAAGTACGAGTACACTGATATCTAATCCACTAAGCGAGGCCATTATGATGAAATTTGAAGCAAAACCTAACATGCGTGCCAGCCTTGTTCGTCTTCCAGAAACAATGGTAATGGCTCAAACACCAACTTATCGTGCGGCAATTATCGATTATATCGACCGTGGTAATACCCGACTAGCCATCGATATGAGTGAGCTGCAATACATTGATTCGAGTGGTTTATCGATTCTTATCTCGGCTCGTAATCAAGTCAAAAAATACTGTGGGGAAATTGTACTGCTTAACCCTAACCCAAGTGTAATGGCGCTACTTGAACTCACTCGTTTACATCACATCATGGATATTTATCAAGACGAGTCCCAAGCTTTGATCGACCTGAGATTTAGCAAGACTACCAAACAAGCAAGTTAGTTAGCAGATGTAGATTTTCAACTAAAACCAACAAACGGAGATGGCACATGAGCTTATTTAACCCACTAACCAAATCGCTATTTAAGCCAACATTGACCATCTTCGTTTGTATGGGATTAACAGCTTGCGTAACGCCAATGGCGCCAACCCAAAATAATATTTGTGAAGCAGACAATCAAAGCGCGACTCATATGACTGTCGCGAATTCACAAGCAGACACAGCGCACTCAAGCAACTGCCACTATTTTGGTCAACACACCCCGTACCTACGGACTCAAAGTGCGCAAACAGATAAACTAATCGCGCCGTTCGAGTCTGCAAAAACAACCGATTTACCCGTCACTGTGGTAACGACAAACGCACAAACAAATCAAACCTTGACCTTATCAGCAGGTGATAAAATCGATATCAAAATCTTAAATGGTGAAGACTTTAGTCAAGCTGTTGAAGTAGATGCCGATGGCTTTATCTATCTACCCTACCTGCCAGCAATTAAGGCGAAAGACTTATCTATTGCTGAACTGAATCAAGCAATTAAACAAACCTTGATTAATGAAGACATGATGCGCGCCCATGCAATTCGTATAAGCATTTTACCTATCAGCTGGGCGCCGATTAATATCATCAGCTCAGGCGCACTGTTTGAGCCTGGTCAGCACATGATCAACAAAAAACTTCCCGTTGAAAATATCGATGATGGTAGTAACTATAGTGGTGATTTAGCCAGTAACCGCTCGATTGCAGCAGCGCTAAAATCATCTGGCGGTGTGCGCCCTGATGCAGACTTGTCTAGAGTGACGGTAACACGTGATGATAAGGTATTTTTACTCGACCTAAGCGGTATTTTATCGGGAGAGCAAACACAGGAATTCATGTTGGTGAGCGGCGATAGAATTCACGTGCCTAGCACTTATCGCTTTGACGACAAGCTAGTTAGACCATCACAAATCACGCCACCTGGTATTAGAGTGTTTATTTCTAATCTGACTCAGCCAGCAAGTTCAAACAGCCAGTCAGCAGTTGACCGTGAAGCCACTCGCTTTCCTTATGGTACCCGTTTATTGAATGGTGCTATCGCGGCGAACTGTGTTGGCGGCGCTCAATCGACTAATGCGTCTCGATACGTGATTTTGGTGACTAAAAACCCACTTTCAGACGAGCTAGATGTTGTTGAACGCTCAATAGACGACCTAATTCGTAACGCATGGCAACCCAATTTTAATCCTGTATTACTACCGGGCGATGGTCTTGCTTGCTATGACTCTAGAATAACCAATGGCCGCGAGATATTTAGAAGCATCACAGATGTTGTGATCCCTTCAAGCCTGCTAGGCTGGTTATAAGGAGGCGTAGATGAGTAAAACTAACAAACAAAATGATGCGCCAGTTCAAGATGCAACAACTCATGATACGACAACTAGTGATGCATCAAATAATGCGCAGTTATTCGACTTAAATGAGCAGCAAGCACAGAAAACAGATACCCAAAGCATCACAGAGCTAGCCTATCTTTTATGGCTAAAACAGGCTGTTGTTGAAGGTAGTAAGCTAACTCATGCCTCCCGTAAACGCCTGTATTTTCAAACAGCTGCCGCTGCGTTGCTTGTTATCTGGGTAGTAGCTGGCATGCTGATAATTATGGCGCCAACGAAATATGTCAGTAAGTGGACAGTGATTTTACCTGGCAATGGCGCTGGCGCTCTGGTTAATCTTGAAAGTTTAGGCCAGGCAACAACTTCATCAAGCTCACCTTATTTAAGCTCTGCCATCGACCCTAGGGAGAACTATAAAGCGATTGCTAATAGTGAACTACTGCTTATTCGTGCAGGCCAACTTGCAGGGCTTGGCACAGGAAAAATTGAGAAACCAAAGCTTAAACTACCGACCCAAACAGGATTGATGGAGTTTAGTATTTCAGCCAAAGATCCAGCGACCGCTCAAGCAAAAGCGTGGGCACTATACCGTAGTTTACAAGCTATGTTGGATGATTTACGTGCTGATGAAGTTGCCATGCGTGAAAGCGGCATTCGCCGCGGTTTAAGTGGCTTTTCAAACAAAGTCGACTTAACTCAAAAAGCGATTTTGGACTTTCAATCAGACAAGGGATTAGTGTCACTAGACCAGTTTAAGGAGTTAGCAATCACTATCGAGCGTTTACGTCACAGCCGCGTAACGCAAGTCGCTAAACTAAATGGTTTAAAAGCAAAAGAAAGTGCATTGGCAACAAGGCTAAATACTGATGCAAAGCTTGCGGCTAAGCTATTGAAACTACACAACGACAAACTGATTGGTCAAATGGTCGCAAGTTATAACTTAATCCAGACACAGCGTCATGAAATGTCAGCGCATTATGGTAGTAACCATCCGCAAATGACAACCTTGGCCGCAGAGAAAGCTGAACTATATCAGGCACTAAATGATCAAGTTAACGCACTACTGGCAATATCTTCACAAGGGACTAGCAGCGCACAACTGGTTGATATACTCACCATTGATGATATTGATGGTCGTGCAGAGTTATTTGAAACCTTAATTGCAATCAATGCCGAGCGAGAAGGCCTAGAGCAAGAGCTTGACAAACTAGATCGTGAGATCCTTGAGTGGGAGCAACGTCTTGAATACAGCAATGACGATGCAGCTAAGCTTGAAGATTTGCACCGCGAGCACCAACTTGCCACTGCAATTTTAACTTCAGCGATCGCCAAAATGGATGTTAGCAAAGCGGACGTGTTTACTGCTTACCCTATGTTACAGTTGCTTTCGCCACCAACATTGCCTGCAAAGCCAAATAATCTAACTATGATTTTATTGGTTGTGGCAGCACTTGGCGCCTCATTAATGTCAATCACAGGACTGTGCATTTTATGGATACGCAAACCCTTACTCCGCAAAATGTTGACGAAAAAGCCGTCTATGGCGCAATAGTCTTCAGCCATGTGTTCTGGCTACTTGGAGCGCTTTACGCCATAGCACCAATTCTCGCGTGGTTGCTGTTTATAAAAATGGTCAGCGCTAAGATGTATCGCCAACCTCTTAAAGCGCTAACTGGCCTGCACTACCTATGGTTTGTTGGTATGTGCTTTATGTTACTGGCATTGGTGATTGGCCATCTTGAGCAAGGGTTAGGGATTGCCAAGTTAATCAAGTCCAGTATAGGTTGGGCTAAAGGTTGGGCGCTTTTGGCAATATTCCCAGCACTAAGTTGCCTCAATATCCGCGTAGAGATCATCTATCGCGCCGCATGTAAGGTGTGTAAATATACTGTCATGCTGTTGCCAGTATTCATTCTTGCCTGGCTAGTTGGCTTACCAAAGACGCTGTATGTCTCACCACTGAGTATCATTGGAGGCCCTGGCCCAGAGTTCTTTTCAGTCAGCTTGTATGAAATCGACCCTGGCAGTGGCTTACCACGCTGGCGACTCTTTACCCCGTGGGCACCAGCACTTGGCATGCTTGGCAATTTGTACTTTATCTTTGCACTGCAAGAGAAAAGCTACAACTGGCGCATGTGGGGTATCGCAGGCAGTTTATTGATGGTGTTAATGAGCGGCTCTAGGCTTGGTATTGTGTGTTACATCACCTTGTTTGGTTATTTTAGCTGCTTGCACTGGGTTCGCTCGCCTGTCATGTACTTTCTAATAAGCCCAGTGCTGTTGGCAGCTGGTGCTATTGGCGACAAAATTATTGAAGCAATCACAGGCACCATAACGGCTTTTAAGTCTGCAAGGGCTGACTCAAGCCGCGTACGTGAAGCACTTGCAGATATCGCAATTGAACGCTGGTGGAACGAAGCTATCTTTTTTGGTCACGGCATAGTGCATCGCGGTCCCCATATGGTCGAATACATGCCAATTGGCTCCCACCACACCTGGTATGGTTTATTGTTCGTTAAAGGCATTGTTGGTGCAATCGCACTATTCGTGCCGATGATGCTAACCTTTTGCGCATTATTGCTGCGCATCTTCAACAGCCAAATAGCCAAGGTTGGGTTAGCTATTTTGATGCTACTAACTTTGTATACCTTTGGTGAAAACCTGGAGATCCTTGCTTACCTTTTCTGGCCAGGGTTACTGGTACTTGGTATGGCTTTTCATACGGAGTCAGACAATGAACAAACAATGGTAACTGGCTAACTTAGGATTGAATATTCATTTCCTCAAAGTAACTGTCAAGAGCAGATTTGAGCTTTACAGGATCAACTAAGTCCCCAAAACAAACCTTTAGCACTTTTTTACCATTTAAATTCTCATTAGACATAGAAATCGAAATGCGATGAAAACCACACATATAATCGCTTAAATCAAACATATCATCTACGTCATTCACAAACATGAATGCTTCACCGTCTTCGAAAAATAACTCATTGATTTTACTGTTCATGACTCCAACACTCGCTTTTAACAAACTCACTGTCTTCTGGATTTGGTTCAGGTCTATCTTAATATTATCATTTTCTCAACTGTATCATCAGCATCGCGTATTTTTAGCATATGGATTTTCACGTTTATCACCCTACCAATCAACGTTGTCAGTTTTATCCCTTATGTTGCTCTAAAGAGCATTGGCTCTTGTTCATATAAGTATCAACCATGATTTAATAGATAGGCTTAATTGCACCGGCAATATCACTCCAACGACACTCATACTTATTATCAACCTATGCGTCAGCTAACACTTTACAAAAAATCCCTTTACTTCATTAACATAGTGCTTCGCCGTAAAACCAAGGCCTAAATACCATACGGTAAATTAAGCTGCCAAAACTTCATCAAATGGTCACTTTTTCGCATTGCTTGAAGGTTTGTTCACTGCTAAGTTATTGATTGCTTGCCTAAGTTTCATCTAGCAGGGATAAATTTGGCGGCAGAGATTTTAAAGTAAAACAATAATTATTGCGCAACCATGGCTGCGCAAAGTAAAAACTTGTAGGAGATACAATGAGTGAAATAGAGGCAGGAAGCGGCCAAGAACAACTTAAAAACACCACCAAAATTGCATATATCTTATATTTGGTTAGCTTAGTGTTTGGTGTAACGAGCATTATAGGTGTTGTTATCGCGTACATTAATAAGGGCGAGGCAAAGGGCTATCTTGAAAGCCACTATCAGTTCTTAATTCGTACATTCTGGATTGGCTTTTTGTACATTTTCATCGGCACACTCACCGCCATTTTGATTATCGGCTGGTTCATTTTACTGTTTACCGCGATTTGGTTAGTCGTTCGCTGTATCAAAGGGCTTAAAGCACTTGATGCAAATCAGCCAATTGACAACCCAACTAGCTGGATGTTCTAAGGCGCTAATAGCAATTGACCATTAAGGCTAGTTGCAAAAGGCAAAAGGGCAATCATGATGATTGCCCTTTTGTATACTAGCTCGTTTATCCGACTTTTAATCTTTCTGCTATTCAGCCATATGCACTTGCTTAGCAAGCATTTGTTGATGCATATAGTCACACCACTTGTCTGTGCCGCGCTCAGGTAATGAAGCGTTTGACTGAATATCAAGCTTAAACTCAATTACGCCAAACCACTCGTCGCTACCAATGTCTGGGCCATGACCATGACCGTCTTGACTACTTAAACCTTGTTCAAGTTTCTCAAGAACCTCGTATGTACACGTAATGGGCTTAGCATTTGCCAGCAAACTAGGGTCGTCACTTATCGGAGAGCGCTTAATTATTGGCTCTTCACTACAACCGACCGTGAGCAGTGCTACCAATGCTAAGGTCAACACGATCGTCGTCACAAAAGTTAAATTTACAGATCTCAAATGTTACCCCTAACACCTTGCTCGCTTTGATCTTCGAAAGCGCTTAACAACCTCAGTCCTTCACAGTCCATGCAATTTGCAATTTGCGAACAATTTGCAATTTGTTTGCAACACTCAATATTTCTGGCTACTTGCGGCATGAAACCAAACAGCTTAAATCATTAAAAAAAATATGAAAACCTTTTAAATACAATACCTTGAATGGTCAGCGTCAATATTGGCACGAAACATGATAACTCAATAACATGTCACTAAGCTATTAGCAAAATCGTACAGTTTAAGTCATCAGCAGATTCATATAGCTTAAGCCGTTAACAACGTAGCTTTTATGCCGGTCATCGTAAACCACAGATGCTAACAAGACTAATCGAGAATGTAAGGAATTGTTATGTTTTTAGCCTCAAAATGGCAAACTTGCCGTCAAACCAGTCAACGTGCGTATAGCCAGGCTATCGCGGGCTTTTCTGCACTTGGCAAAAGTATGCTTTGGTTAGGCAGCGCACAATTTAGTGGCCGACTAGTTCGGGTTGTTTCTAGCATTTTACTGGCGCGAATTTTTACGCCAGAAATCTTTGGTCAGGTTGCCATTATCGTCACCAGCTTTGAGCTCATCTGTACGCTTACCAGACGCATTACCTCGGTCACCTTAATCCGCATGAACGATGAAGATTTTGCTAAACATTTAAGTAGTGCCAATTGGGTCAACATCATCGTTTGCGTTTTTGCGTTGCTATTGATGGTCATCGTTGGCTTTGGGCTTGTTTACTATTACCAAATGCCGTCACTGCTTTGGCCCATGATCGTCATGTCAGCAAGTTTTCTATTGCTGCCCTTAGGGATGAATTACGCCACTCTAAACCTTCGCAACAACAAGATGCGCATAGTTGGTCGTGCCAACCTTTGGCAAACAATAGCCGATGGCGTATTAACCGCACTACTGGCCATAGCAGGCATGGGAATTTGGGCAGTTATCATCCCCAAAGTGTTGGTCATTTTTGTATGGATAGCCGTTCATCGTTATCAAAATCCACTGCCCTCGCACGGCAGTGCAAAACGCGAGTGCCAGACTGGCTATTTATCAGCCAAGTTCAATACTGCGAAGTCACAGTGCACTATGTTGCTTAGAACTGGTGTCCCCGTGGTATTAAGCGATGTCGTCATCGCCTTAAGACAGCATATTGACTACTTGCTAATTGGCTACTTTTTGGGGTTAGAAGCGCTAGGTGTCTACTTCTTTGTTTACAACATTAGTCTAGGAATAAGCCTAGGCCTAGTTAACAGTTTTGGCACCGCATTTTACAGCTATATCTGCTCACACAGCAAAAGCAAACTTCAGGCATTAAAGTCCGAGAATACGCAAGACTGTCAGCGCAGAAAATTCATCAATAGCAGCTTTGCCATCATGGCTGTCACCAGCGTCATTATTATTAGTCAAACGGCACTAGCTCCTTGGTACGTGCCCTTTATTTACGGTGACAAATGGTTAGCTACAGATGCCTTGAGCCTGTTTACCTTTTTATGCTTGAGCGGGCTTACAAGACCATTAGCAGAAGCGGCAAGCCAGTTGTTATTGGCAAACAACCTGGGCAAGCTCAACCTCAAAATCAACTTATTTTTAACAGCGACGCTAGCCGCAGCCATCATAGTAGGAGCACAAATATCCACGCTCGCGGTAGCGCAAGCTGTCATGCTGTGCTGTTTAACATTGATGCCAGCAGTGTTCTATTTCAGCTACAACAAGGTTTTTCGTACTAACGCTCACCTTTCGATAGGAGAATCATTATGAGTGCAAAAATTTCAGTGGTAATGCCAGTCTACAATGTAGAAAAATTCGTAAAACAAGCGATTATTTCAGTATTAGAACAAACGCTTACAGACTTTGAGCTACTAATCGTAAATGACTGTGCAACCGACAATAGCCTGAGCATTTGTGAGTCATTCTCTGATCCGAGAATTCGTATCATTAATCATCCTGTCAACCGCGGCTTAGCTGCGGCGCGCAACACAGGTATTCGCCATGCCATCGGTCGTTATGTCGCCTTTATCGACAGTGATGATCTATGGCATCCAACTAAGCTTGAAAAGCACGCCAAGCATTTAGATGACAACCCAAAACTTGGCCTTAGCTTCTCTCGCAGCGCGTTTATTACTTTTGACGGTGAACCGATGGATTTTTACCAAATGCCAAAGCTAACCGATATTGATGGTGCGCACTTACTATGTCGCAACCCTGTGGGTAATGGCTCCGCACCAGTTTTGCGTCGCAGTGCATTAAATGACATTCGTTTTGCACATCATGGCAAGCAAGCATATAGCTGTTACTTTGATGAAGACTTCAGACAATCTGAAGATATTGAGTGCTGGTTTAGATTGATCACTACAACTAAGTGGAAAATGGAAGGCTTACCTGAGCCACTAACCTTTTATCGCTTAAACCATGGTGGTTTGTCTGCCAACTTATTAAAGCAGTTAAAGTCTTGGGAGCAAATGGTTGCAAGGGCAAGGATATACGCACCTAAAGTGCTAGCGAAGCATGAGCAAACAGCTAGAGCATACCAACTAAGGTATCTTGCAAGACAAGCCATTCGTATTAACGATGGCAAAATGGCTGCAACTTTAGTTACACGCGCACTTGCGACCTCACCAAGAATCATCGTTGATGAAACTAGCCGTACCTTCACGACATTGTCGGCAGCATACTTACAATGGTTGTTACCTCAATTTTGCTACCAGTATTGTGAGCAACTAGGACAACGTATGATTGGTAGCTTGCAAAAGTATCGTATCAACCGCGAAGCCGGTACAAAAGTAACCAATTCGCTCGGTAAAGCAGATAGTTAAGTCAATAACTAAACCGATAACGAAGCACATTACTTGAATGATTACGACTATGGTTCTTTCAATCCTCACTGATACAAGCACTGTAAACTAACTTACCCTAGATTTTAAGTTAACAGTGCTTTCTATCGTTCAGCTTGCTTTCATATATTGGTAAAGCAAGGTTCTTGCTTGTCGCTAATAATTTTTTGCATAGGCGTATCTAAATTCGCAGCTTGCAAGATGCCTATCAAAACTATTCGCAAATTCAAAAACACTTCAATACCTTCAACTATCAGAAAGCTTAAAAATCAAAACAAAATTAATAAAAACAGCGTATTAATAAACATGGCACATTCTTAGCTTATCTACTGTATCAAAGTACAACTACAGCTAAGCAGAGGTCATTATGCGTACTCATATTAATCAAATAGCCTTCAGCATTCGGGTATTTGAAATCATCAGCGCGATGATGCTTTTAATCGTGCTTAGCCCACTATTGATAGTCAAAGCACTTTACTTACTCGCTCGAGGAGAGCAGGTATTCGAACAAATCCAATTTCACGGTCACATGAATATGTTCAACCAGTATCAGTTCACACGTGGCAGATTCTCAGGTATTTTGCATCTGTACAATGTCCTGACTGGTGACATGGGTTATGTTGGTAGTAGAGCTCAATATGCAGTGATTGAAGCAACGCCTTATACAGTGCGCCCTGGTTTAATGTCATTTGAGAAAATGCATCAACAAATGGGCATTTGTTACGACAAGTTTACTGACGATCCTCACCTAAATCACAGTATTGGCAACTACTTAGTCACTCTTGGTCGATGCATCATCGGCTACGCCCTAGCTTCAACCAAATCAAAGCTCAGCATTGAACCACAAGTCATGACTGAACCCCAAACGGGCCCAAAGCCGGTTGAAAATAAGTTCGAGATATTTAAGGTTTGCATCGACAACCTGACGATGACGCAAGCCATCAACAGCGTGGTCAACACAGCTAAGGATACGCAACCCAACATATTTGAAGGGCTGAGTTCGACCCCTAACCAATGTCAGCAATTTTGTTTCGTAAACACTGACTGTTTGAATACTGCATACAAAGATGATGTATACCGCCAAACGCTAGCTCAAGCCAACAAGGTTTTTGCTGATGGCAGCGGTATTCGCTTAGCGAGTAAGTTATTAGGGTTTACCGTCAAGGACAATGTTAACGGCACAGATATGCTACCGCTGCTATGCCAAAAAGCAGCCAAGCAACAACTGCCACTCTTCTTACTTGGTGCTAAGCCAGGCGTTGCCCAGCAAGCCGCAAACAAGCTTGTTGCTGCCCACCCAGGGCTGAAGATCGCTGGCACTCAGGATGGGTATTTTGATGAAGCGAAAGTCGATGAGGTTATCGCTACGATAAATCAATCCGGCGCGAAGATTCTTTTAGTTGCCATGGGTGCACCAGCTCAAGATAACTGGATTGCTAAATACCAACATAGACTGCAAGTACCTGTTGCCATGGGCGTGGGTGGGTTATTCGACTTTTATGCAGAGCGAGTTAGCCGTGCCCCCGTTGCAATTCGTCAAATTGGTATGGAATGGACGTGGCGCTTGATGCAGGAGCCTGTGCGCATGTGGCGTCGCTATCTTATTGGTAACCCTTTGTTTGTTCTGCGAGTTATCGAAACAAAATTTAAACTGAAAACAGGTTTAGAAGCAGTAAGTAAAGCACTTAGTACAACGAGTACGCCGCAATCGGATGATGAAAAAGTTGGCAACGCTATTGAAACCAACCCAATTGGTCACTTTAGTCACCACAAATTGAAATATGCTTCACGTCGTAAACAGCGTTATTACTTAAAACTACTAGCAGCCAAAGTCGCAAAACGCAGCTTTGACATCGTCGCCTCCGCTATTTTGATGCTGTTATTAAGCCCACTGCTATTAATCACAGCACTGTTAATTCGTATTGAATCACCGGGCGCGATTTTATTTACCCAGACTCGTGCAGGGCTTAACAACCAGCCTTTTACCATGTGGAAGTTTCGCTCGATGTTTATTGATGCAGAAGCAAGGCTTGCCAAATTGCAACAGCAAAATGAAATGCGTGGTGGCGTGATCTTTAAAATGAAAAGCGATCCAAGAGTAACCCGTGTTGGACGTTTTATTCGCAAAGCCTCTATTGATGAGCTTCCGCAGCTTTGGAACGTATTTATTGGCGAAATGTCACTAGTTGGCCCAAGACCTGCACTACCTAGTGAGGTAAGCCAATATCAGCCTTCAGATCATCGCAGATTGCTAACTAAACCTGGCATCACTTGTATCTGGCAGGTTTCTGGACGCTCAGATATCCCTTTTGACCGTCAAGTAGAACTAGATGTTGATTACCTTTATAAACAGTCATTTACACAGGATTTTAAGTTGTTATTGAAAACCATACCGGCAGTTTTATTCGCCCGTGGAGCATACTAACTCAAGTAGAGCTTAAGACAATTCAATAACGTAGGCTGACTCATACTCACTAGGAGGTCGCATAATGCAAGCCATCATATTTGCAAATCGCAACGGCAATGAACTTGCTCCGCTAAACGATTACTTTTGCCCAGCACTTATGAAAGTGGCAAATAAAGCGGTTGTTGAGTACACCCTAGATAATTTGAAACAAGCAGGGTTTTCGCGCGCGACACTGGTAGCCGCTAATGACATCAGCAAACTAAAAGACCACTTACAAGACGGCAGCCGCTGGGGCATTGAGATTGACTATGTGCTGAGTAAACCCCAAGAGTCAGTCGCGTCCGTATTGAATAAACTCAAGCTTGATACTAACACCAAGAATTTATTGATCCGCGGCGACATGATTATCGCCGCCTCTATTTCAGAATATATAGAGTTGTGTCAGCACATGCCGAGCACCTTTATTAGCGCCAAGCTTAATGGCGCAAACCCCGGCATCTTGATGCTGCCTGCAGCGAAAGAACATCTTTCAATGCTGGACTGGCCGTTGACAGCTAACCATCAAGCAGCAGCGACTTGTGGGTCAACTGTAGAAAAAGCCAGTGTTAGCCAGATATTACATGGTGAGTGTTTCTACCTAGATAACTTCGCCAGTATCATCGCCGCCAATCGTTATATTTTGACGCATCCTCTAAAATTTACCTTATCAGGTAGGCAGGTAAACCCAAATAAAAACCAATGGCTTGAACATCAAGTGCATTTAACTTCACCGCAGCATTTCAATGGCAGTGTTGGTGCTTTTAGTCATATCGATGCCAACGCAAAAATCAGCGGTTATGTCAGCCTAGGACAACACACTTATGTTGGTGAATCGAGCATTAAAGACAGCATAGTGATGGACAACACCAGCATAGGTGACGGCCTAAATTTAGATAATATGATCGTAGTTGAAAACACCCTTATCAATGCAATCTCTGGTCAAGTTGTCACCATTCATGATGACAATATTATCGCAGCGGTTAACTCACCTACTCTACAAGGTCAACATCTTGCCCACCAAAAACCAACAGCTGCACATATCAATGGTGAGCAAACTGGGCTTAACCCAAGTCAAAGGGTCAGCGCAGGACAAAAGCTATGTTCATTAATGCTGCTGCTTTTAAGCTTACCGGTCATGGTGATAAGCATTTTTCAGGGCATAATGAAGGGTCAGCGCAATATTTGGATTAGCTACAAGGCTCAAGACAACCAAAGTGGCAGTATCAAAATGTTTGAGCTTAACTGCAAAAACCCTCTCGTGCGCCACCTTCCTAAGCTGCAACACGTACTAAGCGGCAAACTGCAACTGTTTGGCGCCGCTCCCGAATTAACAGACAAAGACGCAAGCTTTGATAGTTCAGCGCCGCAAAAACCAAACAAACGATACGGCGTTTTTGGTCCCGTACAGTTGTTTTTAAACAAACCACCTAAAGAAGAAGTAGATTTAATCGAGCTTGAATATGCCAATTTATCCCAATGGGGATACCTGCAAAAGCTGTTGGCAACCCGTTCTTAGGGCAAGAAAGACAAATCAGTTGCATTTAACCGTTTGAGGACAAGGCTATGAAAACTATTATTACCTACGGCACCTTTGATTTATTCCACATTGGCCATATTCGCTTATTCAAGCGCTTAAGCAAACTTGGCGACAAATTAATCGTTGGCGTATCAACTGACGAGTTTAATGCGATGAAGAACAAAGCGGCTTACTTTAGCTACCAAGAACGCCGAGAAATAGTTGAAAGCTGCAAATACGTGGACATGGTAATTCCAGAGCAAGACTGGCAACAAAAGCGCGGCGACATTATACGTTTAAACGCCGATATTTTTGCCATTGGAGATGACTGGCTAGGCAAGTTTGATGACTTAAGCGATATCTGTCAGGTCATGTATTTGCGCCGAACTCAAGCAATCTCCACTACAGAAATTAAGGCGTCACTAGCAACTTTTAATCCGGCTCAAGCCCTAAGCGCCTAAACTGGAAGTTATTAGACAGGGAATGCTTAAACGAAAGAGCTTGAGCAACAATAAACTATTGAACACTAGTCAAAAGGGACGAACGATGAGGTTCATGCAGCACATCCAAAGCAGCATAAAAACGATGATGACATTATCGAAGGCATCGCTTAAGTGGACTATTGTGACGGTTTGCCAAGCTTTAACCTGGATAATTCCACGTCAACACAAGGCTGTCTGCGGTTGTTATAAAAACAAGTTTGCTGATAACAGCAAGTACCTTTATTTGCACTGGCTGCAGCAAAAAAATATCAAAGCTATTTGGATTTCTGGCGACAAACAGCTGATACGTGAACTTAACCAGCAAGGTCTGACCGCCTACTACCGTTGGTCGCTATTGGGCGTCTTCCACTCGGTTACTGCTAAATACTATGTATATAACAGTTATATTGGCGATGTGAATCAATACCTTGCCAATGGTGCAGTTAAAATCAACCTATGGCATGGCTCTCCACTAAAGCGCATCGAGCACGATATTAACAATGGCCCGTTAAACCAAGTATTTAGGCCGCGTAATTGGCAACAGCATCTGATTGCTAATGGGTTATACCATCAGCAACATACTAGACCTGATTTGATGTTAGCACCAAGCCCCTTGGTTGAAGCTCTATTCTCTAGTGCATTTGAAATAAATGCTGATAACTTTCTACGCTGTGGCAATCCCCGTACAGACTTTTTCCAGCGCTATTCTCACCTTAAAAACAAACAGCAAATGCCAGAAACGTTAAAAAGCATCATTGATGCGGGCACAGCAGCAAGTGCTGTTAAGCAACCTCAGTTGGTACTGTATGCACCATCATGGCGAGACAGCTTACTAGATGGCAATGGTTCCAACCCCTATCTTGCCGCGATAGACTTTAACCAACTCAACCTGGCTCTTAAACAAAACAATCAGCTTATGCTATTGAGATTACACCCTAATGAGCAACATCTTGCCGCTGATTTTGGTCACCACGATCACATTATTGACATATCACACTGGCAAGATATTTATGCCATTTTGAATGACATTGACGTGTTGATTTCTGACTACTCATCAATCTTTATTGATGCACTCGCGAGCGACGCGCATTGTTGCTCTGCTGAAGTTGACGACTCACAAGTCGAGTTCGTGAATAAGAGAAAAACGGCCATTGCTTTGTTCAAGTTCGATGAGCAAATGTTCACTCAGGACTGCCGGTCACAATATGATTATGTTGCAAGCATGCCTGCGGTCGGCCCAACTTTAACGGATTTTGCGGCGTTAACTGAATATCTAGCACATGTAGCAAAAGCTAACTCAGAGGAGGAACAGTTACTAAACAAGAAGTTACAAGCTGAGCTAACTCAGATGTTCTGGCAGCATGGCAACATCTCAAGTTTCGAGGCTATAGACAATTGGTTAGCAAAGCAGCAAGGTCAAGCTCCAAGTTCTGAGACTCCCCCAAACTCCAGGTCTCGTTATCGCTCTAAAGGTAAGCGAGCCAAGTGGTGGCAAATTTACGGTTGAGCACTAGTAAGCTTTTAATTGTGTCACGCTAGAAACTGTGTAGCTAAGAGCTTAACGGCCAACCGTAATATAATTGCCAGCAACTTATGTCGTTACTGAGGTGCGGTATCGTCAAACGCCATTTCTAATTGAATAGGTTTTACTAACACCACCAAATATTGACAAGATTAATTAACCGTCAACGCATGAGTTTTTGTCACTACAAATAACCAAAGCACTTTATCTGGTCATTCTTGTTGTTTAAGCCAATCATCTGTGAGCATACCGGCAAAGCCCCAGTCTTGAGGTTCAATTTCCTGAATGACAATATGAGTATGCTGCGGCTTTTTACCTAATACCCGTTGCAAAGAGTCAGTAATATCTTTAACTATCTCAGCTTTTTGTTCGCGACTTGCACCTTTGGTGATCTGCACATTGACGTATGGCATGGCTTTCCCTTTCCTCATCGAATTAACGCTCGGTTCAAACGTTGTTTGAACTCAGGTTAAGCAGTTTTAAACCGCAATGGTCTCACTGTATATAGCACCAAGGGTGGAACTTGTCGTTGCCAACAAATTAATTCTGACGATTAGCAGATTTCCATAAAAACGCCGACATTAACGTCGGCGTTTATCAAACATGATTGGCACAATTCACTATGCTGTTAACTTAGCAGAGATAGAAGATCCTCAGCACTGCCTTGCCACGGGCCTTTAGCGGTATCAGATAAAATTCTGTCTGCTAGCCCTTGCTTATGCACCTGCATCTCCTGAATCTTCTCTTCCACTGTACCTTGAGCAATAAGCTTGTACACAAATACAGGGTTTTGTTGCCCTATGCGATGAGCACGGTCTGTCGCCTGACGCTCAGCAGCGGGGTTCCACCATGGGTCGAAGTGAATAACCGTATCTGCGGCAGTAAGGTTAAGCCCTGTGCCACCCGCTTTTAAGCTAATCAAGAACACTGGAATATCGCCATCTTGAAACGCGTCAATTTGCGGCTGTCTGTCCCGCGTTTGCCCAGTAAGCTTACTATATGGAATATTGAGCGCTTCCATCTCCTGCTCAATGTAATGCAGCATAGAGGTGAACTGACTAAAGATGAGGATTTTACGCCCTTCTTCTACCATCTCGGGTAGGTTTTGTTTAAGCCAAGTAAGCTTGGCGTTATCTTGCACTAATTGAGCTTGTTCAAGCTTAACCAGCCTAGGGTCGCAGCACGCCTGACGCAACTTAAGTAGTGCATCTAAGAACTCAATCTGACTGCTAGACACGCCTTGTTTAGCAAACAGCTCGCGCAGCTTTTTCTCCATCACTAAACGAATAGACTCATAAAGGTTACGCTGATCTTTCTCAAGGGTTAGCGACTGCACAATTTCGGTTTTTTGTGGCAGCTCTGCCATCACTTCTTTTTTAGTACGGCGCAACATAAATGGCGCGACACGCTGAGTGAGTAATTTGCTTTGCTCAACATCACCTTGCTTTTCAATCGGGCCTCTAAAGTGCTTCTGGAAGAAGGTTTGCTGACCAAGCAGCCCTGGCAGGCAAAAGTCCATCAACGACTTTAGTTCGCCTAAATGGTTTTCAAGCGGCGTGCCTGATAAACACAACCTAAACTGACCGCGAAGGGTTTTGATCACCTGAGTCACTTTGGCTTGATCGTTTTTAATCAACTGGGCTTCATCCAGTACAATGTGCTCAAATACAATATGTTCGTACGACTCATAGTCGCGCAGAATTAGCGGATAGGTTGTGACAATGACATCAAATGATTCAAGGTTTTCTAAATACTGCTGACGCTTAGCGCCATGAATAACAGCAACCTTGAGCGATGGGGTAAACTTGCTCGCTTCTTTTAACCAGTTACCCACAAGGCTCGTAGGACATACAATGAGACTTGGTGATGTCTCGTGAGCGGCTTGCTTGTCACGCAGCAAAAACGCCAATGTTTGTAAAGTTTTACCTAACCCCATGTCGTCAGCCAAAATGCCGCCAAGTTGATACTCTCTTAAAAAGCATAACCAGTTGTAGCCTTGCTTTTGGTAATCGCGCAGCTCGGCATTCAAGCCTTGTGGCAATGGCACATCTTGCACGCCGTTAAACGACTTTAGCTTGGTGGCTAATTTTCGTACCCGTTCACCATTAAGCAATCTCACTTCGCTTTCTGATAATTCATTAAGCAAATGGGCACGATTACGTGGCACCTCAAGCACTTCTTGATTGTGGCGTGTAAACAGCTCTTGAATGATAGAAACCAAAGGTTTAATCGCTTTGGCTTTGACCTTAATGAACTGACCATTTGGGCCTGGCAACAACAGGGCTTGCTCATCGTCAGGCTCACCGTTTTGCTGTAGCCAGCGCGCAACAAGCGTGAGCAGCGGCACGTTTTGCCCTTCGATATCAGCATTAAGTGACAGCGAGAACCAACCCGACTCATCTTCATCAACTAAATCGACATCAAGCTTGGCATCAATAATATTTAGGTCAAAAGCATCATCAAAGACCACTTCAACACCGATTGACTCTAGCCAGTCAACACCTTGATGAGATAACTCTGACCAAGCAAAAATCCACTCTGGAATATAACCCGCAGTGAACAGCAACCCTTGCTGATTTGATGGGTACAGCTTTTTATCGATAACGGTGAGCGAGTGCTCTAAAAACTGCTGAATGAGCGCTTGCTCTTCGGTAACATTGCGATGAATTTGGTATTGAACATTACCTTTTTTAACTAGAGAAATACGCTCTGAGTGCAAACTTGCAGCAACACTCACACCACCGTATTTAAAGCTTAATGCCAGCACAGGTTGCACTGTGTCATCGTTGCTTAACTTAGCCATGGTAAAAGTCGCTACAGCTTGCAACGGCTCATCAATCTCGTAAAACTCAATATCGCTTGGCACAGGCACTGTTTTAGGCGAAAAGTGGCGCAGCATTGTATGACTGATGCTTTCTAGCTGAGCGACAGGCACGGGCGGCATATGCTGCAATAACTTGAGCTTGTCTACGGTCAACTCGGTTTGAATATGCCCCATTTTTAGGTAATCAAGCTCAACAAACATTGCCGGCTCTGTGGCTACAAATTCCCAGTTTTCCAAACCTGGCATGCTCATTTGCATTTGCGTTTGCTTTTTATCTAACTCACACCAAACAAACTCTGGCGCGATGGCCGGGCTCCAGCTTATTGGCGTGCGGTTTTCTTCCCAAAACCCGACGCCCTGAGCAAGAATTTTACCTAAAGCAAGGTAAGCAAACTCACCTTCAAGATAAACCTTAGAGCCACTGCTACCACCTAATAGTAAATGGATGATTTGCTTGTCTTCACTATCAACCCAGCTAGGAAGCTTCTGCTTTAACTCTAACAAAGGCAATTTACTGCCCTTGTTATACAAGCCTTTTTTATTCAATCGCGAGCGCTTAAATTCGACAAATACACCGTGGGGATCACTTGAGAATATATAAATAACCCTGTCTAGCTCTTGCTCAAACTCAGCATCTTGTTGCTGATCACTGTTAAGCTCATCAAGCTGCTTCAGCCACTGGTTTAATCTTTGCTCTTCAACTGGCTTTTTATCGATTAACGCCAGCATCGCGGCTGCGACATGCTTACAGTTGGTGCGCACAGGACAAGTACAGTGTGAGCGCATCACCACCTTGTGGTTAACATTCACAAGGGTGATTTCTTGACGATAGGCTTCATCGGCAGAGCCTTGCACATAGGCTTCAATATTGTGATTGCCTTTACTCGCAGTAACTTCAAGCACACGACCTTGAATAAGATAATTTTGCGCTTTTTGAATTTGAGTCGCACTGAAAAGCTTTGCCACCAACTCATGTGACAATTTGATAGGAAGGTTGAACAGTTTTGCCGACATCTAAACACCAACACAAATGACGCATTTACCTTGCCTGCGAAATCGACGGTCATCGACACTCACAAACACAAAAAATTTAAGCGCGTCTGAAAAAGTTAACTATCCATTTTATGGAAGATGGCGTGCAATAGCTATAACTAATATCCGCCTTCTCAATGATTTTGTGAGCTACAATCGATAGATAATTAAATCAATAAATTCATGAGAAAAATACATAAAAAATGGACAGTTTTTATAACTGTCCATTAGTTGATAACGGCAATGAGTGAATTGCTGAAACGACTTAACTCTTAAACTGGAACTTAGATAACCTTGCCATCGACACCGCCATCCACATCACTGCGCCGACCAGGATAAACGCCATTACCGCAGTTTGTGCTCCGTAAACAAAACTCAACATAGATAGCGCAACAATACTTAAACTTGAAGCGAGGAGTAATCTTACCGGTGCTGTAAGTACTGACTCACGCTCTTTCATCACCCACACCGCAGCAAAACAAATTAGACTAGCTAACAATACAATTGAAATTTGCATATCGACCTCGGCTATTTAACTAGGGCGTGTTGATCTTTGCTGATTAGAATTTGTTCGAATTAAAAGCACTTTAATCGCGGCGTGAGCGATGACGTCTAGTCACCTAAACAAACTCGCTCACAACAAAGAGTAAAGTGCTTTTAAACGAACCGTTCCGGCAGCGCTTGTTGTCATTTCTACTGTGTTAACGACTTATCATGTGGAATAACCACACATCAAAGTCGTTGCCTTGTATAAATATCCAACAAGCAGCTGCAAAAATAATCTTGAAAGATCAACACGCCCTAGGCATGTAAATCTAAGTTAATGCCAGTAAATTACCTCAATAACGAAACAGATGCAAATGATAATGATTTTTATTTATGAAATAATGGGCGTTAACAATGAAATCATAGAGGCTGCCGATTAAAACAACTCCAAGTAAACTAGTTAATCAATGACAACATCAAAATCAACAACATCTAAAGCTAGCTGTCGCCAAAATAATTAATTGCAAGCACCATATCTGAACTGCACTAATTCTGTAATAGATACTCTTCCGCTTTCTCAATACTGCGAGGTTTACCCACCAGCATCAAAATATCATTTTTGGCCAATACCCAATCTTTTGTCGGTGAGTTCACTTCCTCGCCGCGACGGCGAATAGCACGTAGCTCAACCCCGAGGCTACGCCAAGGAATACTCGATAGCTCACGCCCGACAACAGTTGCCCCCGAAGGTAATGGCACCGCGTGCATGGTGTCTAAAGTGAAATCTGTCTCAGCGCCAGTAAAAAATCCATGTAAATACTGGTAGTGATTGCGCCGCTCAGACTCCAAACGCTTGATAATACGAGGTAGCGGCACGCCGCATTTATACAACACTTGCGATACCAACATCAGGCTGCCTTCAAGCGATTCGGGAATAACCTGAGTCGCCCCAGCCTCTTTTAACTCACCTAAGTACTCATCATCTTTGGTGCGCACCAGTATCTTCGTTTCTGGTGCGAGCTTGCGGCAAAGTGATAGCGCCTCTTCAGCTTGCCTTGGTTCACCAAACGTCACCACCACCAAATTGGCTTTACGGATCCCAGCTTGCTTTAGAATACTCATACGACAAGCATCGCCAAAATAGACTGGCTCGCCAGCGGCTTTGGCTTCACTCACCCGCTTAGGGTCGAGATCAAGCACTAAGTAAGGCACATCTTCAGTTTTCAGAAAGCGCGAGATTGTCTGACCGACGCGGCCATAACCAAGGATGATAACCAAGTCACTTTGCTGTTCAATAACTGGAAAGTCAGCTTGCTCTAACTGCTGATTTTGCTTCGCGATATGGCCAACAAAGCGCTCGGCAATATCAATGCTGTGGCGCACTAGCCAAGGGGCGATAGACATAGACAGCACTGCCACCGCAACCAAAATAGTGCTGACTTCAGCGGCCAGTAATTGGTAGTTCACCGCAAGTGCTAACACAACAAAGCTAAACTCACCGACTTGGCCAAGGCTTAACGCTGAACTTAAGGCAACTTTGGCGTTCTCCCCCGCAAGACGTAGCAAGCCAAATACCACGGCAACTTTAGTAAATAACACTACAACTAAAGTCAATAAAATTTGCCACCAGTATTGGATTACCAAGCCAAAGTCCAGCAACATGCCGATGGAGATAAAGAATAAGCCCATCAGCAGATCGCGAAACGGTCTGATGTCCGCCTCTAACTGACGGCGGTATTGACTCTCACCAAGTAGCATGCCTGCGATAAAGGCGCCCAACGCCATCGACAAGCCCAGCCATTGAGTAAAAGCACCAGTAACTAACGCAACCACCAAGGTTGATAACACAAAAAGCTCATTAGTACGGGAACGCGCAACTTCATCGAATATGCGAGGCAATACCCACTTACCAAAAGACATCAAGGCGATAAATGCCAAAATACCGGTAAATAGGCCCCAGGCGAGTTCTCTAAAGCTAACCTGAGAGCCATCGGTTGCGAGCAGTGGCAATAGAATAAGTAATGGGATAACCGCTAGGTCTTGAAATAGCAATACACTAATAGACAGCTCACCGTGGCGGCGACGCAGCCATCCTTGCTCGTTGAGCAGTTTCAATACAATCGCGGTTGATGACAGCGCGATAACAGAGCCAATCACAATGGCGGCAACCATGCCCTGCCCGACTAGCAACGCCATACCGCCAGCAATTAGCGCAGTAATGGTCATCTGCATGCTACCTAAACCAAATACAGTGCGGCGCATTGACCACAACTTAGGTACAGAGAATTCAAGGCCAAGGGTAAACATCAATAGCACCACACCTAACTCAGCCACAGAGTGCATTTGATGCTGGGTAAACCAATGGAACCCGGCTGGGCCACTGACAACGCCTGTCAGTAAATAAGCAAGAATAGGCGGTAAACCAATACGACGAAGTAAGGCGATAGCAATAATGGCGATCACCAGCATGGCTAAAATATGAACGAGCAAGCCATGTTCCATGTCAGTCTACCTCCGTCAAAAATTCGCCATTGGTCACAGTAAGATTATTATCAAAAATACGCACAAATAACAAACTACTAATAAATATAGAAAAAACCTTTGTGGCACAAGATGTGCAAGTTTGTATCAAACCCCATGTGTTTTTCGGAGCATGATTATGGATTTTGCCTCAGTAACTGAACTTTACCCCGACGACCAATGGTATCGCGGCGACGTTTATGAGCAATTAACCCCAGAAATTGACCAAGTACAAATTATGCAAATGCTACATGCCAGCCTTGATCCTAGGACGGTATTTTCCTGCTTCGGCAACATTGTCGGACAGCATTTGCCGCTGTCTGGGGTTCAGCTAAATATCAACCAGCATCAATTTGCCTGGGGTCGTCGCCGTGGTATTGAATTTCAGCGCTCAGTTGAAGAGCATCAGACAAAGTACCAATTTATCTATCAGCTTACGCAAAAACTGAGTGCAGCTGACGTTAAAAAGCTCAAACAAATTGAGCAGTTAATGATCCAGCCTCTCAACAATGCCATTAAATACCAAGCCATGTCTAATCAGGCTATGTTTGATGACTTAACTAAACTGGGCAACCGCCATTACTATCAGCAAGCAATCAAGCATGCGATTGCCAGAAGTGAACGCAAACTGGATGACATGACATTAATTGTGGCAGACCTAGACAGATTTAAACAACTAAACGACAACTATGGGCACCAAATTGGCGATTGTATGCTGCGCAACTTTGCAGATTTATTACAAAACGCCACTCGAAGTACCGATCAGGCGTTTCGTCTCGGTGGCGATGAGTTTGTGATTATTACCCAAGGTGATATCAGCGCCGCGCAGATTATATGCCAGCGCATCATAGATGCTGCGGCTGAAGATACACAAATGTGTCGCTATGATGTGAAATGCAGTCTAGGTATTGCCCAGGCGCAACATAAGGTGAGTGCAGATATGTTATTTGATCGCGCTGATCGCGCTATGTACAGTGCAAAAGCAGCCGGTCGTAATACTTACAAGGTATTTAGTCACTAGCCAGCAAACAACTCGCTTGTCACTCTAATAGTGATAGCTATTGATGGATGTCCGCGATAATACCGATTGGGTTACTTATCAAGTAGCTCAATCACAATCCCCAACTCTTCATCTAAAGCGCAAAAGCGTTTATCGACCCACAAGCCCATTACCGCCACTAAATCGTTACCATAAAACACTATTGGCAGTTGATTGCGCCTCCATGGTGGCACTTGGCACTCTTGCCATAGTTTTTTAAGCTCACGGGGTTTATTACGATAACTATGAACAAACGCTGGCTGACACTTGAGCTTACCACTGGCGGCGCCGAAGCTCACTTCTACATTTTCGCCGTTCTTGGGTAACCTTAAGCGCGTACCTGCTGTGGCAATACTAAGTTGATAGTGAGATTCGCCAGCGACTTCATTTGTGGCATTCACTGCGACATTATCTGAGGCGTAGGTTACGCCAGACACAGTTGCGGGATCGCACAGAGATGATAAATGCCCTGCGATTGCATTAGCCTGCTCACCCTGAGCTTGCCAGTTGAGCACATCATTACTCACCAAGTATGCGCAATGATTAAATCGTTTGATTACTGCGTTACCACATTGAATTTCAATATTGGCATCTTGCTTAGCCTGCGCTAACTGAGTTAACACTTGCGATAGCACCAGCTTGCTTGGCAATTCAGCACCTGTGTTTAACTGCTTAGCTTGGATAAATTGCCTTAAAATAGCGGCCTGCCATTGGGGTGTTTTCGCAAACAGCAATTCAAGTGATAAACCTTGATTTCCAAATAATGTGTCTTCGAGGCTTTGCTGATCGTTGCCACTCTGGTTGCTCAGCATGTGGTTTAGTCGCAGCTTAGCTTCATTCTCGATCATCTGCTGCTGCTCAGCACACAAGCTTGCACTACGTGATGCGGTCACAGCAATACTAGGCCAGCGCGCTTTTAAAAGTGGGATAACTTGGTTGCGCAGAAAGTTACGGTCGAACTTATCATCACTGTTACTCTCATCTTCAATATGAGTGATGGCAAATGTTTGCGCGATTTGCTCAATATCATCCCGGCTCACATCTAACATTGGTCTTGCATGCCATATACACGCTCGCGCAGTATCTGGAGCTTGCAAAGCCTCAACAGCTTCGTTGCCTGCCGATATAGCAAGCGGCTGCAACTTCCCCATGGCCGCCAAGCCTTTTGGCCCCTGACCGCGTTTTAACGCAAGCAGCAGGGTTTCAAGTTGATCATCTTGATGGTGGGCGGTGAGTAATACATCACCTACATTGAGGTGTTTATTGATAGCTTGGTAACGGGCACTGCGTGCTAATGCTTCTAGGCTTTGCCTTGGCGCTTTAGTAATTGTGACTTGCTCAATTGCAATATCGAGCTGATAGTGCTGCGCCTTTGCTAAACAATGCGCCGCCCAGGTATCAGCATTTGGGCTTAGACCGTGGTGCACATGAACCAATTTGATTGGCACTGGGTAGATAAACATAAACTTAGCAAGTACATAGCAAAGTACTTGTGAGTCCAGACCGCCACTGTAAGCCAGTACTAACTTATTACCTAGACCTGCGCTACACTCTTGCTCAGGGCTGCTTGTTTGCCCAGAGCATGACGACTCACCTGCATTATCAAGAAGCCCTGTTTGTTGACAAAGCTGTGCTATCTCACTGACTAACTGAGTAACTAGAGCCTCACCTTTGGTTGCCGTTTCCTTGCCTGTCGTCATGGTCATTTCGCTACAAGCTAGCCTAGTTAAAGGAAATTTTAACGTTCGCGGAGCCTACCAGAGTTTCTAAATCTAGCATTAACTCGTCAGTTGGGTTAACTCGCCATTGCTCGCCTAACTGCAATTGCCCCTGAGCACTATTTTGAGAGTAAGTGATCACTACCGGCACGGCGCCGCCACGCCAAGGCGTGAGGGTTTGTTCAAAATCAGTTAACCACTTTGGGGTGACCTGCTCTGCTTGCAGGTTGATTTCAACGGCTTTTGCAAAGTGACTGCGGGCTTCGCCAATCTCGATAATATTGCGCGCGTTCATGCGATTGCCACCAGAGAAGTCATCAACGGCGACTTCACCCTCACAGATCAAGATTTTATCTTTTTCTAGCAGATGACCGAACTTCTCAAACGCTTCGGTGAATAACATCACTTCGAGGCGAGCACTTTTATCATCAAGCGTCACTAGCCCCATTTTTGAGCCACGTTTAGTCACCATCACACGTGTACCCACAACCAGACCAGCAATCTTAATGGTTTTACCGCGACCTGTCGGGTGCGCATCTTTAAGGCGCCCTGAAGTGTACTGCCTTAACTCTTTAAGATACTGATTAATTGGATGGCCGGTTAAATACAAGCCTAGTGTTTCTCGCTCACCCTCTAACCAAACTTTGTCAGGCCAAGGCGTACACTCAACAAACTGCTGCTTAGAATCCTCTGGCGTGTCGTTCAGTAGGCCAAACATATCACTTTGCCCAATAGACTCAGCTTTTGCGTGTTGCGCTGCGGCGCTTATCGCCTCAGGCAGAGTTGCATGCATTGCTGCGCGGTGCGGACCTAAACTGTCAAGGGCGCCGGCGGCGATCAGCTTTTCAATCACGCGCTTGTTAAGCTTTTTAAGATCAATGCGGGCACAAAAATCAAATAAGTCTTTAAATGGACCGTCTTTGCGTGCTTCAAGGATAGAGTCAACCGGGCCTTCACCCACACCTTTAATCGCGCCGATGCCATAAACAATGTTTTGCTCATCATCAACGGTAAACTTGAATAAGCCTTTGTTCACATCAGGTGGAATAAGCGGTAAGCCCATACGCTCACATTCATCAACTAGGGTAACAATCTTGTCTGTATTATCCATATCGGCAGACATTACCGCCGCCATAAATTCAGCTGGGAAGTGGGTTTTCAACCACAAGGTTTGGTATGAAACTAGTGCGTAAGCAGCTGAGTGCGATTTGTTAAAACCATAACCTGCGAATTTCTCTACCAGGTCGAAGATTTTCATCGACAGTTCGCCATCAATATTGTTATTGATAGCGCCCTCTTTAAAGGTACCGCGCTGCTTAGCCATTTCTTCTGGCTTTTTCTTACCCATAGCGCGACGCAACATATCTGCGCCACCTAGGGTGTAGCCTGCCATAACCTGAGCGATCTGCATCACCTGCTCTTGATACAAGATAATGCCGTAAGTTGGCGACAACAGCTCTTTTAGACATTCATGCTGATATTGCTGATCGGGATACGATACTTCTTCACGGCCGTGTTTACGTTCAATAAAGTTATCTACCATGCCCGACTGCAGTGGCCCTGGGCGGAACAGCGCTACCAGTGCGATCATGTCTTCAAAGCAATCTGGCTGCAGGCGTTTAATCAGATCTTTCATACCGCGAGATTCCAGCTGGAACACCGCTGTAGTTTCATAACGTTGCAGCAGTCTGAATGATTTGAGATCGTCCAGTGGAATCGCCTCAATGCGGACCGGCTCTTTCCCTTCACGCGCTAGGCGCGGGTTAATCATCTGCAGCGCCCAGTCGATAATGGTAAGTGTACGTAACCCTAAGAAGTCAAACTTAACCAGTCCCGCTGTTTCTACGTCGTTTTTATCAAACTGAGTAACTGGATTTAACCCTTCGCTGTCGCAATAAAGCGGCGCAAAATCGGTAATGGTGGTCGGTGAAATAACCACGCCACCTGCGTGTTTACCCGCATTACGTGTCACACCTTCGAGGCGGCGACACATGTCGATAAGCTCGCGCACATCTTCATCTGCGTCATAAGCTTCAGGCAGTGATGGTTCAACCTCAAAGGCTTTAGCAAGTGTCATCCCAGGCTCTGCTGGGATCATTTTAGTTAAGCGATCAACAAAACCATAAGGATGCCCAAGCACCCTGCCCACGTCACGCACAACCGCTTTTGCAGCCATGGTACCAAAGGTGATAATTTGCGATACCGCATCACGGCCATATAGCTCAGCTACGTGGTCAATAACTTCATCACGTCTATCCATACAAAAGTCGACGTCAAAGTCGGGCATAGATACACGTTCAGGGTTCAAGAATCGCTCAAACAGTAAGTCAAATTCGAGTGGGTCAAGGTCAGTAATCTTAAGTGCGTAAGCAACCAAAGAGCCCGCACCCGAACCACGCCCTGGTCCTACGGGAATATCGTTATCCTTACTCCATTGAATGAACTCCATTACGATAAGGAAGTAACCAGGGAAGCCCATATCGTTAATTACTTTTAGCTCAATTTCCAAACGCTCATCATATTCAGGACGTTTTTCAGCTCGTTCTTGCTCATCAGGGAACAAAAACTCTAAGCGTTCTTGCAGGCCTGTGCGCGACACTTCAACCAGATAATCATCAATCGAGAGATCACCGGTTGGAAAATCAGGTAGGAAGTACTCGTGTAATTTAACCGTCGCGTTGCAACGCTTGGCAATTTCGACAGTATTGCTTAAGGCTGATGGAATATCGTCAAATAAGGCGCACATTTCATCAGATGTGCGTAGATATTGTTGTTCACTGTATTTTTTAGGGCGACGGGGGTCGGCTAGCGTAAAGCCATCATGAATCGCAACACGGATTTCGTGAGAATCGAAATCTTCTGCTTTTAAAAATACCACTTGGTTGGTCGCAACAACAGGCAAGCCCACTTCAGAGGCCAGCTCCACTGCCATTTGAATATAACGCTCTTCATCTGCTCGACCAGTACGAATAAGCTCAAGATAATAACGGTCAGCGAAATGCTGCTGATAGAACTCAACCAGCTCATGAGCCTGAGTCATATTGCCTTTAATTAGGGCCTTACCAATGTCGCCGTCTTTGCCACCAGATAGCAGTAAAATGCCGTCGTTGTATTTGCTCAGCCAGTCTTGATCAATAACGGTTTTACCGTCAATTTGCCCTCTTGAGTAGGCCTCACTGATCAGCAATTTAAGGCTTAAATAGCCAGCATCATTCATGGCAATGACAGTCAATGCACAAAAATCATTATCAAAGCCTGGCACCTGCATCCAAAAATCAGCGCCAATAATGGGTTTAATGCCTTTGCCGTGGCAACCGTCATAAAACTTCACTAATCCGCATAAGTTATTCTGGTCAGTTAACGCAATCGCTGCCATCTGTTGCTCTTCAGCGGCGGCCAAAATGGGTTTAACCTTGGCGACACCGTCTGACATGGAAAAGTCACTGTGAACACGTAAATGAACGAAACGAGGATCTGTCATGGCAATATTTTTGGATTCGTTGTTTTTATTAAGCTTGGTGAAATCTGAACTAAAGATAATGAGTTCAGATAGATGAGTTAGGTTATCAAACTACTTAGGTAATAACCAACAAAGCCACAGCTATTTGTGGCTTTATTGTGCGCTATCACCAAGGCAAACAATTGGGGTAAAAAGCCAACTTTATGGCAATGCGAGTGTTTATTTCTCAAGCCGCTCTGCAACGGGTCTAAAGCTTTTTCTATGCTCATCGAGCACGCCGTATTGCTCCAATGCTTCAAAGTGCGCTTTGGTTGGGTAGCCTTTGTGATTAGCAAAGCCATATTGCGGGTAACGTGCATCAAGGGCTTTCATTTCTTCATCACGGGTGACTTTAGCAATAATCGATGCAGCACTAATCGCTGCGACCAAACCATCGCCTTTTACCACGGCGTGAGATGCAATACCGAAATCCGGACTGCGGTTTCCATCGACCAAGACTTTCTCAGGTTTAACACTGAGTCCTGCAACTGCGCGCTGCATCGCCAGCATAGTGGCATGAAGAATGTTCAACTCGTCAATCTCATGCGGCGAGCAGCGACCCACACTTATCGCAAGCGCTTTATCGCAAATCTCGTTATAAAGTGCCTGACGTTTTTTCTCACTCAATTTTTTCGAGTCATTTAGCCCAGCAATCGGCTGGCTCGGGTCAAGAATAACAGCTGCAGTAACCACATCGCCTACTAACGGCCCACGACCAACTTCATCAACGCCAGCAACTAATCCGCTAGACAAAAGCTCGGCTTGCTCAGGGGTAAGCCCTTTAATAACGGCAGGGAATTGCATGGTATATGGTTACTCTTTGGTTTTACTGTGCATTTTACGTTGCAACGCTTTTGTTGTGCAGCCGTGCTGCGCCGCGATGGTAATCGCTACTAGGGCGTGTTGAACTTTGCTGATTAGAATTTGTTCGAATTAAAAGCACTTTAATCGCGGCGTGAGCGATGACGTCTAGTCACCTAAACAAATTCGCTCACAACAAAGAGTAAAGTGCTTTTAAACGAACCTTTCAGGCAGCACTTGTTGTCATTTCTACTGCGTTAACGACTTATCATGTGGAACAACCACACATCAAAGTCGCTGCCTTGTATAAATCTCCAACAAGTAGCTGCAAAAATAATCTTGAAAGATCAACACGCCCTAATCAACAAGCTCAATTACAGCCTTAGCGGCCTTGGCACTGGCGTCTTGTCTTAGCTGCTCATGCAGTTCAACAAATTTTTCATGCAATGGCGTAAAGTCACTATTCATTTGCTTAATGACGGCTTCAGCTATGTTATCTGGTGTGCAGTTATCTTGAATGAGCTCAGGAACAATAGTCTCGCCAGCAAGCAGATTTGGCAGCGAGTAATTACTAATAAGCATCATGCGCTTAGCAATATTGTAAGTAATTGGGCTAACGCGATATGCCACCACCATCGGGCGCTTAACCAGCATGGCTTCAAGCGTCGCTGTGCCTGATGCTAGCAAAATGTAATCAGCAGCGGCCATCACTTCTCGAGACTGACCATCAATAAGCTCAATCTCCAAATCTGGGGCATATTGCTTTAATGCTTCCAGGTACTGGTTTTTACGCGCTTCATTAACCAGTGGCGTGACAATTTTTACGTCAGGATATTGCTGTTTAACTAACGCTGCGGCTTTAACAAATGGCTCAGCCAGCTGTTTTAACTCACCACCGCGTGAGCCTGGCAATACAGCTAAATACTCAGCTTGATTATCAAGTCCAAGCTGCTCACGAGCGGCAAGCTTGTCACTTTCAAGAGGGATATCATCAGCAAGTGTGTGACCAACAAAAGTACAAGGCACTTGATGTTTATCGTAAAACGCTTTCTCAAAAGGCAGTAGCGACAGTACCATATTGGTTGCCTTGGCTATTTTGAAAATGCGCTTTGGACGCCATGCCCACACTGACGGACTGACATAGTGAACCGTTTTAATTCCTCGGTTTTTAAGCTTAAGCTCTAAACCAATATTAAAATCTGGCGCGTCAATTCCGATAAAACAATCTGGTTTGGCAGTGACAATTTGCTCAATAAGGCTAGCACGTACTTTTATCAGCCGAGGCAAGCGAGAGAGCACCTCAACAATCCCCATCACTGCTAGCTCTTCCATTGAGAATAAACTCTCAAATCCCTCAGCTTGCATACGTGGACCACCAATACCAATAAACTTGGCATCTGGGTAGGTTTGTTTCAGCGCTTTGATTAATCCAGCACCTAAAATATCGCCGGAGATTTCTCCGGCGACTAGGGCAAATACTTTTGCGTTGTTGGTGCTCATTAAAAGCCTTTAACGAATAATGCCACGGGAAGAGCCTTGTACGAAGTCGATCATCTTTTGAATATGCTCGTCGTGCTCAGCATCAACTTGCATTTCTGCAATAGCTTCTTCAACAGTAAGATTCTTACGGTAAAGTGCTTTGTAGGCGCGGCGAATAGCGTGCTGAGTTTCTTTAGCAAAACCGCGACGTTTAAGACCTTCAGCATTTAAGCCGCGTGGTATAGCCGGGCTGCCAGACGCCATCACAAACGGAGGCACGTCTTGGAAAATAGTCGACGAGCCAGCAGTAAACGCATGATCACCAATATGAACAAACTGATGCACACCAGTCATACCACCAAGAATAACTGAGTTACCAACGTGAACATGACCTGCGATAGAGGCGTTGTTTGCCATAATGACGTTATCACCAACTACACAGTCATGGGCAATATGTACATACGCCATAAACAGGTTGTTAGAACCGATGCGAGTCTCGCTGTTGTCTTGCACTGTACCGCGGTGAATTGTGACTGACTCACGCACAATATTGTTGTCGCCCATGATGAGTGTTGTTGGCTCACCAGCGTACTTTAAGTCTTGGCAATCTTCACCTACTGAGGCGAATTGGAAAATGCGGTTTCCTTTGCCGATAACACTTGGACCTTTCACCACAACGTGTGAGCTGATCCAAGTATCGTCACCGATTTCAACGCCTGCGCCAATGTAGCTCCAAGGGCCGATGGTGACATTGTTGCCAATTTTGGCATCAGGATGTACAAACGCGAGTTTATCTATCACTTTTCAATCTCTCTGCGTGCACACATGATTTCAGCAGAACAAACTAGTTCGTCATCTACGTATGCTTCACCTTCAAAAACGCCAATCCCGCGGCGTTCCTTGATCATTTTCACTTTAAAGTGGATTTGATCACCAGGACCAACAACTTGCTTAAAGCGCGCTTTGTCGATACCTGCAAAATAATATAGTACATTTGCCGATGGTTCAGTACTCATCGTCTTGAATGCCAATAGACCAGTAGCTTGTGCCATTGCTTCTAAAATCAACACGCCAGGCATGACAGGCTGCACTGGAAAGTGACCTTGGAAAAAAGGCTCGTTGATAGTGACATTCTTAATCGCATGTAGGCTGTCACCGACTTGGTAATCTAACACCCGATCGATCAATAAGAATGGATATCTATGAGGCAGATACTTTAAAATCTCTTGGATATCCATGGTGTTTAGTTCATTTGACACACTAAATCCTTTGGGAGCAATTCGCTCTACATCTTACAAAGTTTGTTGTTTAGCTCTCGCGCTGCTTCGTGCTAAACAAGCAAGCTTAATACTTGCTTTAATCTTTTAACGACTTCTCGATGGTTTTAACTCGAGTAAATAAGTCATCTAACTGGCGTAGCCTTACTGTGTTGCGACGCCATAGCTTATTATCGGTGGCGACTGTGGCTGAGGAATACACTCCTTTCTCACGCACAGCGTGAGTAATATTGGTGCTACCAGTGACGTGTACACCGTCAGTAATGGTCAAGTGTCCTGAAATACAGCACCCACCACCAATCACACAGTACTTACCAATAGTAGTACTACCAGCAACAACTGTTGCGCCTGCAATTGCGGTATTTTGGCCAATCACCACGTTATGAGCGATTTGTACCTGATTGTCTAAAATCACGCCATCGTGAATTTCAGTATGAGACAAAGCACCACGGTCGATACTGGCACAAGCACCAATTTCAACTCTGTCGCCAATACGTACACCACCAATTTGCGGAATTTTAATCCATTGCCCTTGCTCGTTGGCATAGCCAAAGCCATCCGAACCTATCACAGTCCCTGACTGAACTAGGCAATCCTGCCCCATATGCACATCATGGTAGACAGTAACGTTTGCCCACAATCTAGTGTTTGAACCTATGATTGAATCATTACCAATCACAGTGCCGGCGCCAAGTTGTACGTTCTCGCCGATAATGACATTGGCACCAACGACGACGTTAGCCGCAATTGCAGCGCCTGCGCCAACCTGAGCTGTAGCATGGATCACTGCACTTGGGTGAATACCCGATTCTTCATCAGGTGTGGTATCAAGTAGCTGAGTCACCTTTGCAAACGCGACATAAGGGTCTTTTGCAATAATGGCATTGCCAGCAAAGCCTTGTGCATCAGCCTCTGTGAGTAAAACAGCACTTGCTTTGGTTGCTTCTAACTGAGAGCGATACTTACTGTTGGCAAGAAAGGTGATTTGCCCTTCTACCGCATCAGCCAAGGTTGCAACAGCTGAGATAACAATCGACTCGTCACCTTTAACCGTTGCGCCTAAATGCTCAGCAAGTTGTTGTAACGTTACTGCTTGCATAAATCTTATTGGCCTTTGCTTAGTGCTTCAGCAACCTTGTTGCTAATGTCTGCTTCAGGCTTAACAAATACCACTGCACCACGTTGTAAAACAATGTCGAACTTTTCTTGTTCAGCAATCGTGTTAATTGCAGTTTGAACCTTGATCAGCAACTTGTTTTGCTCTTCACCTTGGCGACGACGCATGTCTTCATCAAGTGCCTTACCTTTTAGTTGTAGGTCAGCTTGAAGGCCTTCTAGTTCACGTTGTAATTCAGTCTTTTGAGCTTCTGACATAAGCGCGCCGTCACGCTGACCTTTTTCAGCTAACGTGCGCATCTTCTCTTGCATCTGTTGCACTTCAGCAACACGGTCACCAAATTCCGATTTTAGTTGCTTTGAGATTTGCTCGCGCTGTGGCAACTGCTCAAAAACGGCACCCATATCGACTACTGCAATTTTCTCTGCGTGAGCCATCATAGGTGCTGCAAGGAATGCCAGTGTAACTAAAGCGCGATTTACCATCTTGTTCAAAATAAACTCCTTTAAATTGTTATTTTTCAGCTCAAGGTGCTGAGTGTATTGATTTTAGAATGTTTTGCCAATATTAAACGAGAAGATCTCAGTTTCATCATCAACTTGTTTCTTAATTGGCCAAGCTAAGCTAAACACCATAGGTCCCATAGGTGAAAGCCACTGAACACTCATACCCCAAGAGGCACGAATACGGGTTGGGTCACTATAGTCCGCTAGCAGATCAAACTGCTCGGCTGGTAAGAAGCGATAGCTGTCATAGTCAAATTCAGTATCCCATACGTTACCGGCATCAACGAAGAAACTGGTACGTACTGAGTTTGAGTATGCTTCATCCAAAAACGGCGTTGGTACAATAAACTCAGCGCTTAAGGTCGCAATTGCATTACCACCAATCGAGTTACCGCTAGTGACTGTCACGCGATTTGGCTCACCCGGGATGCTACAACCGTTACCAGATGGATCTGGCGAGCATGGCTCACTGCCGCGGAATAAGTAGAAAGATCGCGGACCAACTGAGTTAGATCTAAAGCCACGTAGCGAGCTGCTACCACCTGAGTAGTAGTTTTCCCAGAAAGGCAGGATTTGATCGTTCTCATTAAACTTGCCATAACCATTACCGTAACCCAGACGAGCACGGGTTAAGAACACCCATTTATGGCTGCGGCTCAGTGGGAAGTAGAAATTAGTATCGAAATCTGCTTTAAAGTACTGAAGATCAGAGCCTGGTACCGTCATCTTACCGGTCAAGCGCTGCGAGGAACCTGCACTTGGGAAAGTACCACGGTTTAGACTACTGCGGGACCACCCCAGAGATAGCTCAAAGTTGTTGAAGCTTAAATCCTGGTTCGGATCGTCAGTGCTGCGGTAGATGTTATAGAAGCGTACCGCCTGCTCGTACGATGAAATCTCAGAAATCGTATTGTGACGGAAGCCAATACCACCGTTAATACGGTTGTATTCATTAATTGGGAAGCCTGAGTTTAATGCCACACCGTAAGACTTATTCTTATAGCGCTCAAGGTTAGCTTCTTCTGCGTCAAACTCATTCCAGTAGATACTACCACCAAGGCTGACGCCATCTTTGGTAAAGTATGGGTCAGTGAACGACACGTTCGCACTCTTAGAGTACTTGTTGGTGTTAATACTGACACCAGCCTGGTTACCTGTACCTAAGAAGTTACTTTGTTGAACACCAAATTGCAGGCTCAGTCCGGATTCAGTACCATAACCCACACCAGCGTTAAATGAGCCTGATGGCTGCTCTTTTACGCTCACTTCAATATCAACCAGGTCATCACTACCTGGCACTTGAATGGTTTCAGTATCTACCGTTTCAAAATAACCTAGACGGTTAAGGTTAGCTTTTGACAATTCAACTTGCTGTGAGTTTAACCAAGCACCTTCCATTTGACGAAGCTGACGACGCATCACTTCATCTTTAGTGACCTGGTTACCGGTAAAGTTAATTGAGCGCACGTATACGCGCTTACCCGGATCGATATTAATGTTTAGGGTAACTTCTTTATTTTCATCATCGATTTCTGGGAAGGTTTTAACTTCTGGATAAGCATAACCAAAGCGGCCTAAGTATTTGCTGTACATTTCTTCAGCAAAAGTAACTTCACCACCGTTGTATGTAGTACCGCTCTTAATCGGTAAGATTGCTTTAAGCAGCTCTTCGCGACCCATTAACTCACCAGTTAAGTTGACGTCCTTAACGGTGAATTTCTCGCCTTCATCAACGTTGATTGTGATGTAAAGGCCTTTACGGTCTGGTGTCATCGCGACCTGAGTCGACGTCACCTGAAAGCGAATATAACCTTCGTTTTGATAATGCGTGGTAATGGTTTCTAGGTCAGCTTGCAGCTTTTGCTTTTGATAACGACGCTCACCGAAAATATCCCACCAAGCGACATAATCTTTTAGCTCAAGCATGCTGATAAGCTCTGAGTCTGAGAATACCGTATTACCTACCACGTTAATCTGGCGGATTTCAGCTGCTAAACCTTCTGTGAAGTTAAATCGAAGCTCAACACGGTTACGAGGCAAGTTGATAATTTGCGCTTCAACCTTAGCGCCGTATTTACCCACACCGTAATAGAAGTCTTGCAGACCCTTTTCAATGCCAGACAGCATGGTTCTGTCTAACGACTCGCCAACTTTCACGCCCGAGCCGTCAAGACTTTCTTGCAACTGCTCGTCTTTAATGTCTTTGTTACCTTCAAAGGTAATCGAGCTAATCGTTGCGCGCTCTTGTACTTGAACATATAGCACGCCATCTTCATGGCTTACACTGATCTGCTCGAAGTTAGTTGAGCTGTACAAGGTTTTAATTGCTTGTTGCAATCTTACCTGATCGACAGTATCACCCACTTTAATCGGGATATTAAGCAGTGCAGCACCAAGTGCAACACGCTGCAAGCCTTCAACCTGAATATCCTTGACTTCAAATGGCTCGAAAGGCTGCGCTAACGCGTTCCCTGAAAATGTGGCTCCGACGAATAACATCGAGGCAAAAAGTTTATTAAATCTCATAGAGCTCTTCTAATTATTTGTCTGTCCTTGCTCAGAGTCGGGCAAAATCGTTAAAGAGCGATAAGCTCATTAACATCAGCAGTAATACTGCCCCAATCCTGAATCCTACTTCCTGCACCTTTTCTGGCACAGGTTTACCTGAAATTGCTTCAAAGGTGAAAAACATTAAATGGCCGCCGTCCAAAACCGGCAATGGCAATAAATTAATAATGCCCAAATTGACACTAATTAGTGCGACAAAGCCTAAAAAGTATGCGAGACCAACATTGGCACTTGCACCCGCACCTTGGGCTATCGAAATTGGCCCACTTAAACTCTTAACCGACACATCACCAGTAAACAACTTGGCAATGGTAGAAAAAGTTAACGAGGTTAATTCCCATGTTGCTTTGAACGCTTCAGTAACCGAAGTAAGTGCGCCATATTGCAAATCAAATTGCATAGCTTCAGGCCATTGCCCCGCTGTTGGGCTAATACCTATCATTCCCACAGGTTTACCAGAAGCATCTTGTTTGGTTTGCGGGTAAACATCAAGCGATAATTGCTCGCCATTGCGAATAATATCAAGGCTAACCTTAGTATCAAGGGCGCCTTGTACTACCTCAACAAAGCTCGGCCAATTAACGTATGGTTGACCATTAATCGCAACGATTCTGTCGGCGACCTTTAAGCCTGCCACTTGTGCTGCACTGTCTTTGGCAACATTTGCGATAATAGGTTCAATATCAGGGCGAAATATCCCCAAACCAATGGCACCAATTGGCGATTGCTTGTCTGGATCGAAACGCCACTGGCTAATATCAAGCTGATATTGCTTACCTTGATAATTTGCCGGGCTATCTATCTCTCCAATACCAATTGACACCTCATTGGCGCCAATTTTGCCAACTAAGGCGAAGTTAACATCTTCCCAGGTGCGAACTTGTTTACCATCGACGCTGAGAATACGTTGTAAACCATCTACCTGTATCACACTAGCGGGCGAGCCATCACGGGTAGAATCTATAACAGGTAACAGTGACGGTACGCCAATTAAAAATTTAAGGTAGAGCGCAAAAAAAGCAAAAATGAAATTAGCTAAAGGGCCTGCTGCGACAATAGCAAAACGCTGCCACACGCTCTTGCGATTAAAAGCTTGGTGCTTTAATGACTCAGGGACATCCTCGACACGCTCATCAAGCATCTTAACGTAGCCACCAAGCGGTATAAGTGCGACGACATACTCAGTGCCATCTTTACCCACTTTGCGCCAGATTGCTTTACCGAAACCAACTGAAAAGCGTTCGACCTTTACGCCACAGCGTCTCGCGACCCAAAAATGTCCATACTCATGCACTGTCACCAACACACCTAGGGCGACAATAAAAGATGCTAAATTCCATAAAAAATCAAACATGCGAGTAGAGTAAGTTCCTTAAGTTAAGCAAGCGATCACTTGCTCTGCAACGTGCCGAGCTTTAGCGTCGAGTTCAAGAATGGCTTCAATGGTATCTAGCTTTTGCGCGCTAACCTGCTCTAAGCTAGCACGATTTACTTTAGCAATATCGGTAAACGCAATCTGATTATCGAGAAATGCAGCTACAGCAACTTCATTAGCAGCGTTAAGCACTGTGGTGGCTTCTTGCCCTTGAGCGCAGGCATCAATAGCCAGCTTTAAGCATGGGAAACGCTCAAAATCTGGTTCACAAAAATTGAGCTGACCCAACTTGAAGAAATCGAGCGGCTCAACCCCGGCCTCAATGCGTGCTGGATAGCTCATACAATGGGCAATGGGAGTGCGCATATCAGGGTTCCCCAGCTCTGCTATCACTGAGCCATCAGTATATTGCACCATTGAATGAATAACGCTTTGTGGGTGGATAACCACTTTCAGCTGTTCAGATTGAGTATTAAACAACCATTTAGCTTCAATATACTCCAAGCCTTTGTTCATCATAGTGGCAGAGTCAACCGAGATTTTCGGGCCCATTGACCAATTAGGGTGATTGCAGGCTTGCTCTGGTGTCATTGATGCAAGCGTAGCGATGTCAGATGTTAAAAATGGCCCGCCAGAACCTGTCAGTAAAATATGACTGATACCAGCTTGAGTTAAGTCACAATGGCCTAGATTATCTTGCACCGACTGTGGCATAGACTGAAATATGGCGTTGTGCTCACTATCAACAGGTAAAATTGTTGCCCCAGATTGTTTAGCTGCATCCATAAATAGCTGACCAGACATAACCAAGGCTTCTTTGTTTGCCAGTAGCACGCGTTTACCTGCTTTTACTGCAGCAAAAGTCGGCACTAAACCGGCAGCACCAACAATGGCGGCCATCACGGTATCAACTTCAGTCGAGGTCACTAGCGAAATTAATGCATTCTCACCTGTGGTAATTTGTGTTGTGAATGATTGCGGCAGACGCGCTTTAAGCTCTGCTGCAGCATTTTCATCAACCATGTGTGCCACAACTGGTTGATGAGTCGCGATCAGCGTAAGCATTTTGTCCACACTGGCATTGGCCACTAACGCATAAGCGTTAAATTGCTGCGGGTTTCTTGCAATCACATCAAGGGTGCTGGTGCCAATTGAGCCCGTTGCCCCTAAAATCACCATATTTTGCATGATTATGACATCCACATAGCGACATAGATAAAGGCGAATACTGGCAGTGCTGCAGTAAGGCTATCAATACGGTCTAAAATGCCGCCATGGCCGGGTAAAATGTTTCCTGAGTCTTTAATATTGGCGCTACGTTTGAACATGCTTTCAGACAAGTCACCAAATGCAGAAGCGACGGCTGTCACTAGCGTCACGGCAATCACTAAACCCAGCTCTTGCTCTGGAGATAAATACATCACACCAGCCACCACAACCATGGTGGTTAACAAACCACCTAATAAGCCTTCAATGGTTTTAGCAGGGCTAACATTCGGCATAAGTTTATGCTTACCAAAACTCTTACCTGCGAAGTACGCGCCGGTGTCAGTTGCCCATACGACAAGCATGACTAGAAACACTAGGCTACCGCCAAAGTATGGATCTACTTGATCGTTAACGGACTTAAGTGCAATTAATGCGGTAAAACATGGAATAAGGGTCAGTTGACCAAACATGGATTTAAATAGTGAGCTTTTTTGCCATAATTTGCCGCTATTTGGGTAAGTAAAGACCAGCAAGGTACTTGCCCCCCACCAAAGGACACCAGTTGCGATAATCGCTTCATAAATAGGATGTAGCCTACTGTTAAACCACAGTGAGTCGACAGGTACAATAATGTTTAATGCAACGAGAATAGCTGCAATGGTAAACGTGAAAGTCCATTGGGTAATGTTGCACTTACTATCAATGAGCCTACCCCACTCTTTTGCCGCTATCAAAAAAATAGGCACAAGCGCCCAGGCAAAGTAGTTAGCAGGCAGCAGAAAAATGCCTCCCATCACAACAGGAATTAAGCATAGTGCGGTGATGATTCGTTGTTTTAGCAAAAGCTAATCCTCTTTAAGGTTTTTATTTTTATTATTAAAGTGCGCGAATTTGTTCAATTTGGCAGCCCGTTAAGCCAAAACGGCGCTGGCGGCTGGCAAAAGTAATTAACGCTTGCTTGAACACATCTTCGTCGAAATCAGGCCACAAGGTCTCAGTGAAAATTAATTCAGCGTAGGCAGCCTGCCATAGAATAAAGTTACTGATGCGATAATCGCCGCCAGTACGGATCATTAAATCCACCTCGCTTTGACCTTGCATACTCATTTGCTTGTTTAAGGCACCTTCGGTGACATCTTCAGCGCTCATTTCGCCGCTAGCAACTTTGGCAGCTAAAGCTTGTGCAGCTTGGGCAATATCCCAACGGCCGCCATAATTTGCCGCGACATTAAGCACCAAGCCTGTGTTGTCTTTGGTTTTAGCTTGCGCGGTGGTAATTTGCTTTTGCAGTCGCTCTGAAAACCGACTAATATCGCCAATAATATTCAGCCTGACGCCGTTTTTATTTAACAGTTTCAATTCACGCTGCAGCACAGTCATAAATAATTCCATCAATAAACTGACTTCTTTATCTGGTCTGCGCCAATTTTCACTTGAAAAAGCAAATAAGGTTAGCGACTCAATTCCCAACTGACTAGCTGTGCTTACCGCTCTTCTTACGGCTTTCACCCCAGCTTTATGACCACTTACACGGGCCTTGCCTTGCAACTGCGCCCAACGGCCATTGCCGTCCATAATAATCGCAACATGCTTTGGCAGTGACTGTTTGACCACATCTGAAAGCTCACAAGGTAGCGCCGTAGAATTTTCCAGCGACTCGCGAGGAGCTTGGTCAAACTCGGAGGGTGATGACATTAATTACGACCTTAAAATAAACAAACGCCGTGTAGTATACCCTTACACGGCGTGTTAACTCTAGTTTTAGAATTTAAGCGCTTAGACTTCCATCAACTCTTTTTCTTTAGCGGTCAAAACTTCTTCAATTGTTTTGATATTTGCGTCAGTATACTTTTGAATTTCATCTTCGCTGCGACGAACGTCATCTTCAGTACACTCCTTCGCTTTCTCAAGCTTTTTCACTTCGCTAATAGCGTCGCGGCGCACATTACGTACAGCAACACGGCCATTTTCAGCTTCAGCACGTACCACTTTGATGAAGTCTTTACGACGCTCTTCAGTTAGTGCTGGTAGTGGGATGCGCATGATGTTACCCGCAGTCATTGGGTTCAAACCTAAGTCTGAACTCATGATTGCTTTTTCTACTGCTTGAACCATAGATGGATCAAATACAGACACGGTTAAGGTGCGTGCATCTTCAATATTGATGTTAGCAACTTGCTTAAGTGGCGACATAGAGCCGTAGCAAGATACTTGAATAGAGTCTAGTAGGCTTGGGTGTGCACGACCTGTGCGAACTTTTGCCATTTGATTCTTAGTTGAATCAACACATTTGCCCATGCGCTCTTGCGCATCTAACATAATTTCATCAATCACAATAATATCCTTTTCGTCTCTTTCTTTAGAGTGCTTGGCATTAAGTTAAGGATGACATAAGCCCGATTTGAGCTCAATTACTTAATGCCAATTACGATAACTTAGTATCAAAAAAGCGCTAGCTATTAGCCTTCTTGTTTCTTATCGCTAATAATCGTGCCTTCTTGCTCACCCATGATCACGCGGCGCAGCGCACCAGGCTTATTCATGTTAAACACAAGTAGCGGCATTTGATGGTCGCGAGCCAGCGTAAATGCGGCTAGGTCCATCACTTTTAATTCGGATTCCAACACATCTGAGTAGCTCAACTGGTCATGCTTAACTGCATCAGGGTCTTTCATTGGGTCGGCTGAGTAAACACCATCGACTTTAGTGCCCTTTAGTACCACTTCAGCTTCAATCTCAATACCGCGCAAACATGCAGCAGAGTCTGTAGTGCAGAATGGGTTACCTGTACCCGCTGCAAAAATTACAACGCGGCCAGATTTTAATAAACTGATTGCTTCAGCCCAGTTGTAGTCGTCACATACACCTTTTAGTGGGATTGCCGACATCAGGCGAGCATTAACATAGGCTCGGTGCAGCGCATCACGCATTGCTAGGCCATTCATTACTGTGGCTAACATACCCATGTGGTCACCAACAACACGGTTCATACCCGCGTTAGCTAAGCCTTCACCACGGAATAGGTTGCCACCACCAATTACCACACCAACTTGAATACCGAGTTCAACAAGCTCTTTCACTTCTTGAGCCATGCGATCAAGTACTTTAGGGTCAATGCCGAAGCCTTCTTCGCCCATTAATGCTTCGCCGCTTAATTTAAGCAGGATACGTCTAAATGCTGGTTTTGGATTGGTGCTCATAATGTTTTTCCTGATCATAACAAAACCGCAGCGGATGCTGCGGCTTTAGGGTATTTAGAAATTCGCGATTAAGCGTTTTTAGATGCTTCGATTTGCGCGGCAACTTCAGCTGCGAAATCTTCTTCTTTCTTCTCGATACCTTCACCAACTTCTAAACGAATGAAGTTAGCTACAGAAGCGTTCTTCTCTTTTAGGAAGTCGCCAACAGTTTTCTTTGGTTCCATGATGAACGCTTGACCAGTAAGAGAGATCTCACCAGTAAACTTCTTCATACGACCAGTAACCATCTTCTCAGCGATTTCTTGAGGCTTACCTTCGTTCATTGCGATTTCAACTTGAAGAGTCTTTTCTTTCTCAACAACATCAGCAGGAACGTCAGATGGGTCAACATACTCAGGCTTAGAAGCAGCTACGTGCATAGCAACGTGTTTTAGTGTTTCTGCGTCAGCATCACCAGAAACAACAACACCGATACGGTCGCCATGACGGTAAGAAGCTTGAGTTGCACCGTCGATGTACTCAACGCGACGAACATTGATGTTTTCACCGATTTTAGCAACTAGCGCAACACGAGTTTCCTCGAACTTAGCTTTTAGCTCTTCGATAGAAGCTTTAGATGCTACAGCAGCGTCTAGTACTTCGTTAGCGAAACCTAGGAAGTTGCTGTCTTTAGCAACGAAGTCAGTCTGACAGTTAACTTCTAGTAATGCAGAGAAACCTTCGCCAGCTTTGATAAGGATAGTACCTTCAGCAGCAATGTTACCTGCTTTCTTAGCAGCCTTAGCAGCACCACTCTTACGCATGTTATCAATCGCTAGATCGATATCACCGTTAGTTTCAGTAAGTGCTTTTTTACAATCCATCATGCCAGCGCCAGTGCGGTCACGAAGTTCTTTAACTTGGGCAGCAGTAATTGCCATTGTTAAATCCTCTAATTAAATTCGACTAATATTGCATCTATAAAACAGGGGCCTACAAGGCCCCCTGCTCACCAACTATTTATTGGCTAATAAGGGCGATAAATATCACGCCTTATTAAACAGCTTCAACGAAACCGTCTTGCTCAGCTTGTACAGCTAGATCTTGACCACGGCCAGAGTTAGCAGCAGCAGCAACAGAGCTAGTGTATAAACGGATAGCGCGCATCGCGTCGTCGTTACCAGGAACGATGTAGTTAACACCGTCTGGTGCAGAGTTAGTATCAACAACTGCAACAACTGGGATACCTAGGTTGTTAGCTTCTTTAATAGCGATATGCTCGTGGTCAGCACCGATTACGAATAACGCATCTGGTAAACCGCCCATGTTTTTGATACCACCTAAAGATTTCTCTAGCTTATCAAGCTCACGAGAACGCATTAGTGCTTCTTTCTTAGTTAGCTTGTCGAAAGTACCGTCTACAGACTGGCTTTCTAGCTCTTTAAGACGCTTGATAGATTGACGAACAGTTTTCCAGTTAGTCAACATACCGCCTAACCAGCGGTGGTCAACGTAGAACTGATCACAAGAAACAGCAGCTTCTTTGATTGCTTCGCCAGCGGCACGCTTAGTACCTACGAAAAGGATTTTGCCTTTCTTAGAAGCTACGTTGCTGATGAAAGCAAGTGCTTCATTGAACATTGGCACAGTATGCTCAAGGTTGATGATGTGAACACCGTTACGAGCACCAAAGATGAATGGCTTCATTTTTGGATTCCAGTAACGAGTTTGGTGACCGAAGTGAACACCAGCTTGTAGCATATCGCGCATTGAAACAGTAGTCATGATTTTTACCTTTTAAAAGGGGTTAGACCTCCACGCATCCCATTGTTTCGACCTTCGACTAAAAAGGCACCCCGAAAAATGTGTCGATACGTGTGTGATTTAGTATTTAAGTTAATTGCTATGTATAATAGCCGGCAAATTTTACGCCTTTAAGACAAACTATTTAAGCGACATATAAGGGATGAACACCCCAACTATGCACTTTAAGCCGAAAGTCAAACAAAGGGCTTAACCAACTAATTAAACATAACGGCGCGCTTTATACCATAATCAGCCTTTAAACACAAATTTTATAGTGTAAAATAGCCGTCAGATATCCGTTAATTTGCTAGTGCGTGACTAGCCAAAAAACAAAGAGAAATTCATGAGTATTGTCATTAAGACCGCTGAAGAAATTGAAAAAATGCGCGCTGCTGGAAAGCTTGCGGCTGAAGTATTAGAAATGATTGCGCCGCACGTAAAAGCTGGCGTGACCACCGATGAGTTAAATGACATTTGCGCTAAATACACAGAAGAGCACGGCGCGATTTCTGCCCCACTTAATTACCATGGTTTTCCTAAGTCAATTTGTACTTCAATTAATGAAGTGATTTGTCACGGCATCCCAAGTGCGCGCAAGCTCAAAGATGGCGACATCATTAACATCGACATTACCGTGATAGTTGATGGCTACCACGGTGATACCTCACGTATGTTCTACATTGGTGACGTATCTCCTGCTGACAAGCATCTGTGCACTATTACTCAAGAAGCACTTTACGAAGCGATTAAGATTGTTCGCCCTGGTACTAAGGTTGCCGACATTGGTGAAACTATCGAAAAGTTCATCAAGCTTAAAAACAAAAATCGTCCAAACAAATACAGCATTGTGACGGATTTTTGTGGCCATGGTATCGGCGCAGGTTTCCACGAAGAGCCTCAAGTGATGCACTACAAAGAAAAGTTTGGTAAACCAGACAAGCGCGTATTACGCCCAGGTATGTGCTTTACCATCGAGCCAATGATTAACGCTGGTAAAAAGCACTGTTATGTTGATGCCGATGATAATTGGACGGCATACACAAAAGATGGTAAAAATTCTGCTCAGTGGGAACATACCCTATTGGTCACAGAAACTGGCGTTGAAGTATTAACCTTACGTAGCGACGAAAGCTTACCTAGGCATATTAATCACTAAGTAATCACTTAGGCTTCAACGACTATGGTTTAATTTGTGCGCCTTTTGGCGCACTTTTTATGGAAGTCACAAAGCCGATGAATCAAGCGCTGGAAGCAAAACAACAACTTCAACAAATCACCGCGCATCTTGAATCCCAATTCCAGCAACAAGTGCCCATTGCTGAACTCATTAAACAACGCGCTATTGCTGTCGACGAACTACTGACTCAAGCATGGCTACACTATGGACTAGACGCGCTACCAATATCTCTAGTAGCGGTTGGCGGCTATGGCAGACAAGAACTACACCCTCGCTCCGATGTCGATTTATTGATTCTAACCGAAACCACGAATGTTTCGCCCAAAGCCCAAGCCGCGATTGGCGAATTTATTACTCACTTGTGGGATACCGGGCTTGAAATAGGCCACAGCGTAAGAAATGTTGAGCAGTCTATCGAACAAGGGCTTGCTGACATTACTGTTGCTACCAACTTAATTGAAGCTAGGCTAATTAGCGGTAATGAAGCAGAGTTTGACCGCCTTTATCAGCAAGTCAGACAAAAAGATTTTTGGTCATCCGCCGACTTTTACTTGCAGAAAAAGCAAGAGCAAGTCGAGCGCCACGCAAAAGCCAATGCCTTCGATCTTGAGCCCAATTTAAAGAACTGCCCTGGCGGACTGCGCGATATTCAAACCATTGCTTGGGTGACCATTCGTCACTTCAACGCGGCAAACTTGCACGAATTAGTTGAGAACTACTTTTTAGAACAAGCTGAGCTTAATGAGCTTATCGAATGTCGCGATTTTCTTTGGCAGATCCGCTTTGCACTGCACTCCATCGCCAACCGCGACGAAAACCGCTTACTGTTCGACCTACAACGGCAAGTAGCAGATTTTCTCGGTTATGAAGATAAAACTCAGCTGGCGGTAGAGCAGCTAATGAAGAAGTACTATCGCACCGTTCGCCGAGTGATGGAGCTTAACCAAATGCTATTACAGTTGTTTAAGCGCGCCACTCTTGGGCATATTCAAGCGCTGCAAGTACAACCGATTAATAGCCAATTTCAACGCCGTGGCCGCTACATAGAATTGTTAGAACTTGGACTATTTAAAAAACAAACCTCATCAATCCTAACGTTATTTTTGAACGTCGCTAAAAACTCCAACATCCAAGAAATCTACGCACCAACGTTGCGTGAACTACGAAATGCCCGCAGGCAACTGCAAGGCCCACTGCAAGATGATGCAGAATGTCGCAAGGTGTTTATGGATATTCTAAAACACCCTCGCGGCATCGCGGCGTTATCCTTAATGCACAAACACGGCATTTTATCGTCCTATTTGCCCGCATGGCGCAAAATTGAAGGCCAGATGCAGTTTGACTTGTTCCATGCCTACACGGTTGATGAACACACTCACAGGCTACTACTCAACATTGAGCGGTTTTCACAAAGCGATCAAAAAGATGAATTCCCGCTGGGCGCGGTGCTGATTAATCAACTGCCGAAAAAAGGCCTACTGGTACTCGCTGCGATTTTCCACGATATTGCCAAAGGTCGCGGCGGCGATCACAGTAAGCTTGGCGCAACTGACGCGCTGGAATTTTGTAAGTTGCACGGACTGAATGACCATGATGGTCGCCTGGTTGCTTGGTTAGTTGAGCAGCATTTAGTGATGTCGGTCACCGCGCAGCGCCGCGATATATCAGACCCAGATGTGGTATCAGACTTCGCCGATAAAGTACGCGATGCAGTGCATTTAAGCTACCTGTATTGCTTAACCGTGGCAGATATTTGCGCCACCAACAACAAAGCCTGGAATAACTGGAAAGGCTCACTGCTTAGAGAGCTATATTTCTCAACTCAAAGGGTGCTGGCGCGCGGTAAAGAAGTCCCTATTGATGCAGCTGAGCGCGTTGAAGAAGCGCAAGCAAAGGCTAAAAAAGAGTTACTACGCCGCGGCGTGCGTGAGAAAGAGCTAGACACACTGTGGCAACGCTTTAAATCTAAGTACTTTTTGCGCCACCAGCCTAACCAAATTGCCTGGCACTCAGAGGCAATACTTAAACATAAATCGGATGAGCCACTGGTGTTAATCTCAAAGCACACCACTCGCGGCGGCACCGAACTGTTCATTTATAGTAAAGATAAGCCGAAACTGTTCGCCACTGTGATGACAGTGCTGGACAACAAAAACATCAATGTGCATGATGCCAATATCATGACCTCGAAAGACGACTATGCCCTCGACACTTTCGTGATCTTAGAGCAAGACGGCGAAGCGGTTACTCAGTTATCTCGTATTCAGAGTATCAAAAAAGCACTAAGCAAAGCCTTAGCCAATGAAAATCCAAAATTGCCTAAGTTCCGTAAGTTATCGCGGATCATGAAACCTTTTAATGTAGCAACCCATGTCAGTTTCTTAGACGACACCAACCGTGGTACAAGTATGATGGAGCTGCAAGCTCTTGACTCACCTGGACTACTGGCTAAAGTCGGCGAAACCTTTTTCCGCTGCCAAGTAAGGTTAATTTCAGCCAAGATCACTACTATTGGTGAACGTGCTGAAGACTTTTTTATTTTACAAACCCTTGATGGCCAAGCATTGAATGAAGCGCAGCAACAACAGCTGGCTCATGCGATGCAATTAGCCTTAAAGCAATCTAATTAGGAGTATCCAATGGAGGCATTACGCCAACGAATTGAAGCGGCTTTTGAAGCACGCCAAGATATCACCCCAGCCACAGTAGACCCAAGTGTTCGCGCTGACGTAGAAAAAGCGATCGACATGCTGGATAAAGGTGAAGCGCGCGTAGCCGAGAAGATTGACGGCGAGTGGCATGTGCACCAGTGGCTAAAGAAAGCAGTATTATTATCGTTCCGTATTTTCGACAATGAAGTTGTAGACGGCGGCGACACTAAATACTTCGACAAAGTCGCGCAAAAGTTTGCTGATTATGATGAAGCGCGATTCAAGCAAGAAGCAATCCGCGTAGTCCCACCAGCAACCGTGCGTAAAGGCTCATTCATCGGTAAGAACACCGTATTAATGCCATCTTACGTAAACCTGGGTGCATTTGTTGATGAAGGCACTATGGTCGATACTTGGGCAACCGTTGGCTCATGTGCGCAAATTGGTAAAAACGTTCACCTGTCTGGCGGCGTAGGCATTGGCGGCGTATTAGAGCCACTACAAGCTGGTCCAACTATTATTGAAGACAACTGTTTCATCGGCGCGCGCAGTGAAATCGTTGAAGGCGTTGTGGTTGAAGAAGGAAGCGTTATCTCAATGGGCGTATACATTGGTCAAAGCACTAGAATCTTTGACCGTGAAACCGGTGAAATCCACTACGGCCGCGTCCCTGCTGGCTCTGTGGTTGTATCTGGTAACCTACCTTCAGCTTGTGGCACATACAGCTTGTATGCAGCAATCATCGTTAAAAAAGTTGATGCCAAAACGCGCGGTAAAGTTGGCATTAACGAGCTACTGCGTATCGTTGACTAATTAAACCTGCAAAACCAAAAAAGAGGCCAATCGGCCTCTTTTTTAATTTGAATTTTAGATTCAATCGTTAACCCGCTTTTAGCAGATCCGCGCAAGACTGATTAAGCAGTTGGCGACAACGCCACATACCGAGTGTTGCAACAACGATTGCGCCAGCAAGTGGAGAAATCCCCCACCAAGGCCAGTGCATATAAACCACTAGCTCAAACACCTGAGTTTTCAGCATGTACAAGGCAAACTCAGCAACAATCACAGCCAAAAGGCCTGCAATTGCGCCTAGCAGCGCAAACTCAAACCCGGTTGCGGTGCGCAGCAGCCAGCCAGAGCCGCCAAAGGTGCGCAGCACAGCAAGCTCACGTTGACGTGTTGCCATGCCAGCTTCAGTTTGCGCAATCAGTACCAAGGCACTTGCCAGTAATACTAATGCCAATACCAAAGACAATGACAACGATACCTGATCAATAATCTGCCGTAACTGCTCAACCATAGCACCAACATCAATCACAGAAATAGTTGGGAATTGCTGAATAAGCTGCAGTACAACCTGGTTAGCAGTCAACTGACTGCCCTGCGCTGCTAACTTTGCGTCGTCTAAATGAAAGCTCGCCATCGAAGTATATGAAAAATCCTGCAAGGCTTTAGGGCGGAAAATCATAAAGAAATTTGGCTGCAAGGTTTCCCACTGCACTTGACGGAAACTTGCTACTTTAACTTCAACTTTTTGATTTTCTAAGCTGTAGGTCAAAGTATCACCTAGCTTCAAGCCTAAACGTTCTGCAACTTCTGACTCGACTGACACTTCATCATCAGCTTGATTCCACTTACCCTCAACAATGTCATTATTCGGCGGTAAGGTTTCTCTATAGGTAAGATTAAGCTCACGTGAGATCCCCACACGTCCTTCAACACCGTTTTTCTCTTGCTCGCGCGAAATAAGCTCTTCACCATTGATATGGGTTAAGCGTCCGCGGATCACTGGATAAATATCGGTGGCCAATATTTGATGCGAGTCTAAAAACTGGTTTAGCGGCTGAGTATCTTCCGGTGCAATATTAACCAAAAAATAGTTAGGCGCGTTTTCTGGCAGCTGCTTTTGCCACTCATTAAGTAAGTCCTGACGCAGCGCAAGAATTGTCAGTAGCAATACCAATGCACTGCTAAAGCCAACCAGCTGCACAGCATTTTGCCGTGCGCGGCGTCTAAGCCCTGCCAAAGCTAGCTGCAATGGGTTTGTGGTTCGCATGCCCACACCATGCCCAAGCCTAATGAGTGCAAAGCCCAATACACTCAACAATGCGCCTAGCAGCAACACAGCTGAAACTACCGTCATAGTGAGTGGCCAACTTTGCGAGTATAAATACCCAAGTAGCGCCATTGCCGACAAGCTAAGTAACAGATGCAGCCACATGCCCGCCTGAATACCCTCAAGCTGATTTTGCAACACCCGTAGTGGCGGAATGGATAACAGCCTTAGTAACGGATAAGCAGAGAACATAAAGGCGCTAATTAGGCCGGTTGTCACGCCGAGTAACACAGGGCGCAGATAAGGCGGCGAGTAAGCGGCAATTTCTGTAGGCAAGAACCCATTAATGACACTATCAAGAATGAAGCCACCAATTAGACCTAACACCACACCAAGGGCTGTCACCAACAATAAGTGCATGGCAAAAATCTGCCTGATTTGCTTGCCCGATGCACCAAAGGTTTTCAGCATGGCAACCACATCATAATGGCGCTGACAATAACGCTGCGCCGCAATACCAATGGCGGCGCAGGCAAGTGCAATACCCAACAAACTGGCCAGTAATAAGAAGCGCTCAGCGCGTTTAACGGCGCTCGCGATAGGTGAGTCACCACTTTGTACATCGACCCAGCGCTGTGAGTTATTTAGCATCGGCTTAACGGCTGTTTCAAACTCTGCAAGCACCTCGGCATCACCACTAAACTGATAGCGATAAGTTACGCGGCTACCAGGTTGAATAATACCGGTCGCAGCCACGTCGGCTAGGCGAATAAGCAGCACAGGAGAAGACGCAAATGGGTTAAATCCACCGTCAGGCAAACGGCTGATCTCTTCGCTCATAGCAAAGTTGACTTCACCCAGCTCAATTTGTTGTGGGTAACCTAACAGGCCTCCAAGGCGGTTCTCATACCAGGCTTCTAGCTGACCGGGTAAAGCTTGCGTCTCACCTTGAGTAAGTTCAATCGCGCCTTTAAGCGGGTATTTATCTCCTACCGCTTTAATCGTCACTAACTGAAAGTTATCGCCGGCATAAACCATGGAGTTAAACTCCATATTCGTCACATGCTCAAGACCAAGCTCAGTCGCTTTAGTTAAAATGCTCGGGTCAATTTCAATTGGAGAATTAATAATGCGGTCAGCAGCGATAAAGTTCGCCGCTTCGCCATTAATTGCCACCTGCAAACGCTCACTAACGCGAGCGAGCCCGCTTACAGACAATACCGCCAGTGTAATCGCCAGCACAATCAACACTAACTGCCCTTGTGCTAGCTCACGTTTAAATAATCGCCATGCTAATTGCCACGCCATTACACCGCCTCCGCTGCAACAGCTTGCCCTGTCGTATCTTGCTCGTTTGCTGCTTGAGACTCGGTTGTTTCAGTCAGCACGCCGCTATCCATGGTTAGCTGACGAGCACAACGCTTGGCAAGATGTAGATCATGGGTAACCAGTACCAAAGTGGTGTCAGACTCCTGGTTTAATGCAAACAGCATATCGGCAATTTTATCGCCATTAGCGCTATCAAGGTTACCTGTTGGTTCATCGGCAAATAACACCTTAGGCTCGCAAATAAACGCGCGGGCAATTGCCACCCTTTGTTGCTCGCCACCTGAGAGCTGTTTCGGTAAATGGGTTAATCTGTGCCCTAAGCCAACGCGCTCTAGCATTTGCTCAGCTTTAGTTTTGGCATCGTTAACGCCTGCAAGCTCTGCCGGCAGCATCACGTTTTCCAGCGCGGTTAAGGTATCGACCAGCATGAAAGATTGAAAAATGAAACTGACTTTTTGCTTACGCAATGCGGCTTTTTGCTCTTCATTAAGGTTAGAAAGCCCAACACCATCAAGCATAATCTCGCCTTCAGTGGGTGTGTCTAGGGCGGCAAGCAACCCAAGTAAAGTTGACTTGCCAGAACCAGAAGGGCCGAGAATCGCCACACTCTCGCCTTGCTTGACATCCATATTAATGCCCTTGAGGATAGTAAGCTCTCCCTCTTGGGTTTCTACAGATTTTTTGAGGTTAGTAACGCGAATGGCACTTGCAATTAACTCACTGTTAGTCGACATACAATCCTTCTTTGTTTTATCTATTAAGCGTTTAGCGCTGGCTATGGCTGTCATCTTAAGCCTGATAGCTCCAACCCATGCTGCCACGATTTTAATCTTAGGTGATAGCTTAAGTGCTGGATACGGCATCGATGAAGATCAGGGTTGGGTATATTTGTTACAGCAAAACCTACCTCAACATCAAGTCATAAATGGCTCGGTGAGTGGCGAAACAACGGCAGGCGGATTGCGCAGACTGCCTAGCCTGCTTGACTCTAGCCAAGTTGACCTTGTGGTCGTTGAGCTTGGAGGAAATGATGGCCTGCGCGGCTTCAACCCTAAACAACTGAAATCAAATCTTACAAAAATCATTGATACCTCAATTAACGCAGGTGCTGAGGTATTACTTACCGAAATCATGGTGCCGCCAAACTATGGGCCGCGTTACGCTAAAATGTTTAATCAGGTTTATCATCAATTAGCTGATGATTATGACCTAACACTGGCACCATTTTTTATGCAAGAAATAGCACCTAACAAAGATTTAATGCAGCGCGATGGCATCCACCCCAATGCCAGCGCTCAACCGCAAATCACCCAATGGATGCAGCCCTATATCGAGCAGGTACTTGAGGCTAAATAAGCTCAGGTTGTATGCAATTCCCCCTACTTTGCTTGAGTCACTTGCCTTATATTTTGGCCGTGATTCAAGTTTCAATTTTGTCATCAAGTTGTCAATATCTTTACAAAAGTCATATTATTTTAAGGTTAATCCAGTAACATACGCTTAGCTTTTATATTGCTACACAATGTTTCGGCTAACCCTCACGTACAAGGGTCTCACGACTAAAAGGAAATAACATGTCAGTCAGTCGTCAAAAGAAAGTCTATTTACCGACCACGGCGCGAAAGAATCAGTACATTACCGTTGGCTTCCCACTTACCGATGAATTTTTGAGTCACTATAAAAGTATTGATGACTGTTACCGTGAATTCAGCAACCTAGTATTTAGCAAAGCCGAAGAATTTGAGCTCTACAATGTCCACGTTGTGGCAAGCGATAAATTGCCAGTAGTGCGTTTTCATACTGACTCATACTACTTCTCAACCCCTGAGCAGCTCAGGTTGTTTTACAACCCGGCGCACCATGAGGCAAACCGTTTATATACCACGCCAAATCATCGCGCTAAAAAGCTCAAAGTTGTGTTTTTATCAACGGGTGAAGACTTACGTAACAATGCTGCGCGCTTCCACGCGAAAATCCAGCAATTTACTAAAGCACTGATGGCAGAGCTACCAACTGTGCAGCTTGCGACTAAAATCCGAGATCACCAACATATCTCTTATGATTTCTTCGCCAAAAATAAAGGACGTAAAGAAACGTACGCTTACAAGCTTAGAAAGCTCAACAGTCGTTATCAACGCAGAGAATGCCAGCTACCTGAAAGTGTTAGCAGTCTCAACTATGTGATGATTACCCTACCAGTTGACCGTAAAATCAAGCGTCAATTCGTCACCGATAACGTCACTGACTATAACGAAAGCTATCAGCTAGTGAGCGATAAATTTGTAGAAGCAGCCAAGTCAAAACAGCTTAATCGTGTGGCTGTGATAGCCAATGATAAATTCCCGTTAGTTCGTAACAGTAAATACGATGAACTAACTAGCACTGACGAATTGCAAATGATTGGTTTTGATCCAGCTGACAACAACCCTGACCCGGTTTGTCATTGGGACGGTAGCCAGCTCGTTGAAGCGTTACGTTTTGTGATTGTAGCGGGTAAGGATGACGTGATTGATGAAGGTTATGGCCGCTTTATGAATCAGGTTGAAGATGCTCTGCGCAAATTTATTGGCGAATTTGATTTCGACAAAGAGCACATCGACTTAACTGTGCGCTTCCACCAGCATTTAAGTTACAAAGCTTAATCTAATGGCGCAATAGCGCGGGCAACTCAGCCTTTTGGCTAGTCGCGACAAGTTCGTAGCAATACGTTAGTTGCGATAAGAATGTAGTGATAATCTTCGAAGCCGACCTGCACAGGTCGGCTTTTTGTTTGACTATCAGAAGTTTGACAAACGCGGCACGTCACCCATGTTTCCCCCCTCGAGCCCTCTACGATCTTGCAAGCTCCCCCTCACATATTCGCCTGACATTTACCTCCTGACACACAACCCTTACAAAAAGTGTGGCCACTTTTCACATTGATCTAAATCACATTCCCAAGGCATGTTGTTACTTAAGTGTTAAATGGCATTTACCTGTGCCTGCAGCTTTAACATTGTCTCTCTACAAATAAAAACTAAAGCAAAAACAAATAGCAGATAATAAAAAAGCAGGAGATGCTATGTTCAACAATAAATTAGCCTGGCTAATACCTACCATGGTTGCCACGGCTGTCAGTGTGGGGCTGACAGGTTGTGGCTCAGATGATGACGATACGACCAAAGTGGACACCCCTGTGGTTCAGCCACCAGTATCGGGTCCAACTTTCCCTGAAGGTGCAATTATGGTTGACCCTGGCGACAACCTCACCATCAGTATTCAAGAAGCATTGATTAACGCCCAGTCAGGCGATGTTATCGTACTGCCAAAAGGTAACTTCAAGATTGAGTCAACCTTACTGTTTGACGGTGATGTCGACGGTGATGGTACCTTTGCGAAAAACATTACCATTATGGGTTATGGTCAGGATGAGACGATTTTAGACTTCTCCGAGGCAAACTCTGGTGATGGTATCTTTGTGCAAAACGCAGTTAATATCATCATTCAAGACTTATCGGTAAACGAAGCGAAAAACAACGGTATCAAGCTTAAAAATACCAATGGCATTATTCTGCGCCGCCTAGCTACAATTTGGGAAGGTGAGCTTGATCAAGACAATGGCGCGTATGGTCTCTACCCAGTTGAATGTCAAAATATCCTTATTGAAGACACCTATGTACGTGGTAGTGCTGATGCCGGTATCTATGTGGGTCAATCTGAGTACATAGTCGTTAGACGTAATATCGCCAAAGAAAACGTCGCCGGCATTGAAATTGAGAACTCAAAGTACGCCGATGTTTACGACAACGAAGCCATGGGCAATACCGGCGGTATCTTGATTTTTGATCTACCGATTAACAACCATAGATACGGCTCAAGCGTCCGGATATTTAATAACAAGGTTTACGATAACAACACCTTGAACTTTGCTAACGCGTCGTCAAACCCTGCAGGGGTACACATTGTGCCACCGGGAACAGGCGTAATTGTACTATCGACTGATGATGTTGAGATCTTCAACAACGAAATAACTAACCACGACACGGTTGGTCTAACCGTTTCAAGTTTCTTTATTGCTGAGCCTGACATTAGCACCTTTGTCGGTAACTATGGCCAACCAGGTCAAGCCATTGAAGATGGCTGGCGCCCAACACCGCGCAATATCTTTATCCATGACAATAAAATCGAAAACTATGGCAGCAAGCCAAAAGGCTATTTGATTGAAGATGTGATTAAAGCTTACCTGTTTACCCACGGCAGCATGCCAGGCATCTTATATGACGGTCTAGGAGAAATGCTTTCCAATAACGGCACTGCCGCTTACCTTGGCCTACAAGAAATGCCATTTGCGCAAGATGGTAGCGAGAATGTCTGTGCGCAAAACAATGGTGATGTAAGTTATGGTCGCCTGTTTGCCAACAGTAATACTGACATGAACGTGCCTGATACCTTGTATGAGGCAAAGCAAGCAGAAATCATGAACTGCTCGCAAGTTAGCCTTCCTGTTCATACCGTTACCTTCGGAGAGGAGATCTTTGGTTGCGGCGTTGATGATGATACCGAAGGCTGTGATGGTGGCGTACTTATTGGCGGTGGCGGCACCATTGGTGAAGGTGAAGGTGGCCTAGAGGGCGATGGCGACCTAAGCCTTTGTGAAACTACCAGTAGCGAAGTTAATTGGTCAGCACTGACTGGTGCAAACTGCCCGAAATTGTCAGACTACAACCTGTTTGCCGATACGAGCAATCCAACTGCCGCGCCAAACTCAGGTGGCCTACCGTATGATTTGAATAGTCCGCTATTTACCGATCATGCATCTAAGTATCGTTTTGTATACGTACCTAATGGCCAAAAAGCGAGCTTTGACGCAAACGAGGCATTTGACTTCCCAGTTGGTACCGTCATTAGTAAAACATTTGCGTTACCTGCGAATACCAATAATCGCGGTTTTGCTAACGAAGATTTAATTGAAACTCGCTTGCTTATCCGCCGTGAAACAGGCTGGAGCGCATTGCCTTATGTTTGGAATGCTGAAAAGTCAGATGCCATGCTGGCAAAAGCCGGTGCGATTCAAGGTAAAACACTCACGCACAAAGGCGAAACTTTTGACTTTGATTACGTGGTTCCTAGCATGAACCAATGTAAGCAGTGTCATCAGTTCAAAGCCAATGAAGACAGCAATGCTGTGTTTATGCCGCTAGGGCCAAAAGCGCGTCATTTAAATCGCACATATGCCTATAGCGATGGCAGCATGAATCAGCTGAGTAAATGGCAAGCTCATGGGATTTTAGACGGTGTACCTGCGCTAGATACAGTAGATAAAGTACCTGAGTTCCTCGATGACACTATGCTTGATTACGCCTCTATGTCAGATGCAGAGTTAATGAACACAGCTAAAGGTTACCTAGATATCAACTGTGCTCACTGTCACCGCCCAGAGGGTAATGCATCCAACACAGGTCTTAAGCTTGAATACTTTAGAGCTTATGACGAAGATGCAGGTTTCTCTCACGGTACCTGTAAGTCACCAGTTGCATACGGCGGCGGCAGTTTAGGGTTTGATATCGTGCCGGGCAGCCCAGAGGAGTCGATTTTACACTTCCGTATGGCAAGCAATGACCCGGGTGATCGCATGCCAGAGATTGGCCGCAGCCTATCTCATGAAGAAGGCGTAGCGCTCATTGCTGAGTGGATTAAACGCCTACCAGCGGCGTCATGCTCACCGCAATAAAATAAATCACACTTGAGCTGACATAAGTGTTCGCAGCCGCCTTGTTTATCCCAACAAACTTGGCGGCTGCTTTTATCTAATTGCGGTAATTCAACAACCTAACCCATTTCCTCAGCTTGATGCCTTAGGGATCAATATATGCAAAACCTTCAGCTAACTCGTTTTACCCTTTACCTAGTCGCTTTATTCACCCTCTCAATTGTACTCACAGGGTGTGGCGGAGGAGGCGATGGTACTGCTGACACGCCAAGCGCCGTCTCACCGCCAGACAACAGCGCGGGTGACAATAGCGGCGACACAGGTAGTGGCAATAACAGCCTGTGTGATGTGAATGCGACTAGCGTTAACTGGCAAGCGCTGATGCAAGAAGACTGCGACAGTCTTGCAGGCTATGGATTATTTGCAAGCCCCATTGAAGTGACCAAGGCACCTAACGCACCTGGGCTCGCCTACAAGCTCACTACTGAGCTATTTTCCAATTACGCCAGCAAATATCGCTTTATCTTAGTACCAGACGGGCAAAGCATGCAATATTCGCCTAACTCAGTATTTGAGATGCCCCAAGGCACAGTACTCGTTAAGACCTTCGCCCTCCCTTTCGACACCCAAAAACTAGGTGCAGACAATGAGGTCAAAATCGAAACCAGGCTGCTTATTCATCGCGATTCAGGTTGGCAAGCACTGGCATATCAATGGAATCAAGAACAAACTCAGGCCAATCTAACTGTCGCTGGCGCAAATGTCAGCCACACCATGAACCATCAAGGCCAACAACTTAGTTTTGACTACCATATTCCCAGTAAAGCTGAATGTAAGATTTGTCATCAATCTTCTCTGGGCGAGCAAAGTAAAATCATCCCTATTGGCTTAAAAGCACATTTGCTCAATATGAGTCTTGGGAGCAATCAGGAAAACCAGTTACTACACTGGCAACAAACTGGCCTGCTCGAGATGCTTCCTGACATAGCGCAAGTCGCGCAAGCTTACGGACTAGATGATGAGTCAGCCTCGCTAAGTAGTCGCGCAAAAGGCTACCTAGATGTTAACTGCGCCCACTGTCACAACCCAACAGGGTTTGCCAGCATCTCAGGCTTGCGACTGGGCTTTGATGTTGATCATACAAGCTTTGAATATGGCATTTGCAAACAACCTCCAGGCTGGGATGGCGGCCCAGATGGGCTAGCTTATGACATAGTACCCGGCAATGGTAAGCGCTCTATTGTTCATAACCGCCAGGTGTTGTCTGAACCTAAAGATAAAATGCCGCCCCTAGGACGTGAAATCGTGCATACAGAAGGCGTTGACTTAATTGAGCGTTGGATAGACAGTTTGTCGCCGTCACTGGGCAGCTGCGTTGATGGTTAGTGATTTGTAGTAGCATGGCACTAACAGCGTCTTGCTGCTGACATAAAGCGCTGTGCTGCTACCATTAAGCGCTATGTTTTCAGATAACAAAGGTGTGTTTACGAGTTTAGTCTCAAGAAGTGCCCAGGCGGTAATCCGAGCCAGTGTTTGAAGCTTTGACGAAAATGGCTAGGGTCACTATAGCCAAGCAGTTCAGCGATTTGCTCTACCGTGAGTTTATCTTCAAGAATGAGTTTTATCGCTTGCTGGCTTCTGGCTAGGTCAACTAACTTCTGGTAACTGCTACCAGCTTGAGCTAGCTTGCGCCTTAAACTTCGATCGCTCATGTGCAACTCAGTCGCTGCTTCACCTAGCGCAGGTATCGCACTAATATTGCCCTTAATTAAATAGAGCACCTCGTCGATAAGTGATGGCTCAAGCGAAGCTGCTGATTTATCCGGCGAAGCATTAAAGTCATAATTAAGCGGCGTATCTAGGGTGTTCAGCGCGACAGCCCACTCAAAAAACTCACAACCATGCTGCACCCTCGCCCCTGTATAATCCTTAAGAAAGTGATGCTCTAATTCTTGCTGGGCTAAATGAATATCGGTCAACTCGATGGGCACATCAACAAGCTGGCGCGCCAGTGAAAGCAACGAGCACACAGAGTGCTGAAACTGAAACGCAAATGTCTCGGTATCCGCCTTGCCCGTGTTTAACCAGCGACACCAAAGCTTACCTTGCTCGACTCTAACAACATAGTCGCTAAAACTGCCCACAAGCTCTGGGTGCTTGAGTGCAAAACCAAGGCACTCGTTTAAACGGGTAAACCCGCGCAAATGTGGCAACAGTACATCTAAACTTTCAACAGTATTGGCTGCACCAAGCCTAGCGCCAATATCAGTATCTTTACTCAAGGTTCTCAGTGCTTCAAGGGCATACTCAACTTGCCATACATAGACAAAATGCACACTGTTAAGCTCAGCAACGCCTAAACCAATTTGCTGATATACATCAAGTACAGCACTCTCACCAAGCTCGGTTTGAATAAACTGCATCAGATTTCGAAGCTCAAATGCGGGATAACATTGATCGCCAAGCATTTTATTCGCTTGATATCCGGCGGGTACAGGCATGAATAGTTCCTTGAAACTAGGCTGAGCAAGCTCAGCCTAAAGTAGGTAAACAGCACATTCAGACTTAAAGCGTGTTATTACGCTCTGCGAGTCGATTGAAAATGGCATTGATACTTAACGATGCTCCATGAGCAATCTTATCTGCCAGCTTCTTTTTAGTTTGATATTTGATGCGCAGCACTTGATGTGTTTTTGCAAATTTAAGCAATAAGTCGTCACTGGTTGCAATTTCATCCACAAGGCCAAGCTCAATTGCTTGCTGACCATACCAATGCTCACCAGTAGCCACTTTGGCAATGTCCATATCAGGGCGGTATTTACCCACAAACTCTTTAAACAGCACGTGGGTTTCTTCAAGCTCTTGCTGGAATTTGCCGCGACCTTCATCTGTATTCTCACCAAATACCGTTAAGGTGCGTTTAAAATCACCCGCTGTGTGCTGCTCATAGTCAATATCATGCTTTTTCAATAAGCGGTTAAAGTTGGGCAACTGAGCAACCACACCAATAGAACCAACAATGGCAAACGGCGCTGAATAAACCTTGTTAGCCACACAAGCCATCATATAGCCGCCAGATGCTGCTACTTTATCAATACAAATCGACAGTGGAATATCAGCACTACGCAAACGGTCAAGCTGACTTGAAGCAAGACCATAGCCGTGCACCATGCCACCACCACTTTCTACATTAACCAGAACTTCGTCGTCTTTGTCGGCAATGGTCAAAATAGCCGTAACTTCTTCACGCAACGATGCCACTTCGTGAGCATCAATACTGCCTTTAAAATCGACCACAAACAGTTTCTTGCGTGCTTCTTCCTGCTTATCTTGCGCTTTTTGCTCTTCCTTACGCTGTTTTTGGTACGCCTTGAATTGCTTCTTAGTTAATAACTCTTCTTTCAAGCCATCAGTTAACTCTTCAAGCTGCTCTGATACATCAGTGAGCTTCAATTCGCCCTTATCAGACTTTTGCTTAATACTTGATGCTAAAGTCACAATGACTACCGCTAATATAGCTACCACTACAGTCACGGCTTTCGCGAGAAACATGCCGTACTCTGATAAAAATTCCAAACTTGACTCCGTTAACTAATAATCATTTCTAATATCTGAACCAGCCGACATACTAGCAGCTATCACTAGGGACATAAATAATGGATACGTTTTGCAACAAAATAGTACCCTAGACACGAAAAAGCCCAGCATAGCTGGGCTTTTGATTATTGTGTTCTACGCATTAACCGCCACAACTTTGAAGCACGCTAGTATCGCTTACCACAACCGTCGCTGAACCTAAGCCAGCAGTTTGCGCGAAGCGTGAAACTTGCTGCTGCATTTCGATGGTAGCTGCTTCAGCTTTGCCATCTGTGACACCAGGGATTTCACTTGGGCTAACCAGTGAACTATGGTGACCTTTTGCAAAGCGTACTGCGCTTGAACCTGCAGCAGTGCTATCAGCACAACCTAAGCCTAAGCCTGAAATTAATGGCTCAGTACCAGATAGCGGGAAGCCTTCTACGCGATTAGGTAGAACTTGATCTGGTAGGTTAGTTGCATCACCCACTACTTCAATTAAGTGAACAGGAAGGTTAGTTGCCGCTAACTGAGTTGCATGGTTAATTGGATCTGCACCATCTACCGCAGTTTGCACTGCAAGTGCAAATGATGGGATAAAGCCAGCATACACTGCGTTAACCAAGGCTTCGTACTCAGGTGTGCCTGGTTGATAACCGGCAGTATTCGCTTCATCAACCAAAGCTTGGAACTCTGCAGTGCCTAAAACGGTTTGATAAAGGATAGGACCGAAGGTCTCTGAACCGACGAACGTACCTGCAAGGCCACCAGAAGGAGCAACTAATGATGCCGCATTAACTGCGTATGCATTTGGCAGTGCAGTACCCGTCGCAGGGTCAACTAGACCAGTACTTGCATAGGTAGAAGTTGTCGAGCCAACAATTGCACCTAAGCTAAGACCTTGCAGGCTAACTTTACCGATATCAAACATCTGCGGCGCACCGGCTTGCGCTAGTTGCTGATACAGACCTGTTAATAATAAACGTAGGCCTAAGTGATCCATTGTTGCTTGGCGGAAGTTATCACGTACAGTCAGCGTACTTGCGATATTGACGAATACTAGTGGGTTACCATTAGCAAACTCAGCTTCTTTACCAATACTTGCAGCAAACTCTGGTGACGTTGCAGACATTTCATAAATGCCGTCGCCATTAGCATCATAAGAGCGCTCGCCATGAAGCGGCATATCAATAGCAATTGTCGCTATACCTGCTGCTGCATACATACCCGCATAGGCTAGAGACATTTCTTTACCGCCGCCTAAACCGTGCATTGCGATGGTTGCAGGCCAGCCGTTTGTAGGTGCAGTAAATTGCAGGCTATTAGCTGTATTGAACGCCTCAACCTTCGCTGCATTTGGCATAGAGATAAGTACGTTCACTTCTTCGTAGTGAGTCACTTTAGCTACTGGGTTGAATTTAGTCAGATGCTTAGTTGCATCGACTGGATTACCGTCATCTAATTGCCATTCATAACCGACTAACACTGCTGGGTTGGTAAGTGCCTCACTTGGGTCGATACCATAACCCGACGCTTGCTGGATGAAGTTTGACTGTGACAATGTGCCTGCTTCAAGCGCTGACAAAACGGCAATTGGGCTATCACCACGCGCCATCCAACGACCATTTGGTGCAGTTGGCGCACCATCTACAATCGGGATAACACAGTCAGTCGATGAACAATCACCATAAATTGGTAGATTGATTTTCGCTGTATACACATCAGCAAGATCAGACAATACATATGCTAGACCATCAGTTGGTGATAAACCTGCAGCTTGCGCCACGGTAACCACGCCACCAAAGCCGTTGTCCATCGGCATCGGAGGTTGAACAAATGAAGGTGTATAACGTGGATCGCCAGCCATTAGCAACTTAGTGGTTTCATACACATCTGCCACTGCTTGCGTGGTAAATAAACCAGCGTAAGTAATAGATGCTGCATCAACACCATGCGCTGCAGCCATGCCCTTTTCGTAACTGTTTACTAGACCTTGTAAGAACAACTGATCTGGCGTTTCAAGGGGCTTAGTATCGATATCAAGCTTCAACAGGTTATAGGTCGTTGATGGCTCAATTGCGCGGCCAAGCGAATCTTCAATTAAGCGCGTCGTCGCATAGATATAAGATTGATTTGGTTTAAGCGCTTTTAGTGGAATAACGGCAATGGTGTCACCCACAGCTTGCGTCACAAAATCAACGCCAAACTGCAGCTCGGCGCCGACTTTACAAGCTGACACACTCAGAGCGCCGGTACACTCAGGGTCTGTTGACAATGGACCACCAACGGTTGCTTCAAACATACGCACCGCACCTGGCTGTTCAACAGAGGCTTTGCTCAGTGTTAATGGCGTACCGTTATTGTCGGCTAAGTCCAATTCAATAGAGATTGGTGAAGTTGTCGACCAACCGTCAAGCGCGCCAATTGCGAGTAAAGGGTCAAGGTAATCGGTACCATCTTCACCTGGCATGTTAATCGTGCCATCAGTGGTGCCGTTAAAAAGTAGGTCATTTGGAACGGGTAGTTCACTATTGGCAGGATCGAACACCATGTGAGAAGAAGGCACTAAGGTTTCAGTATTATTTCTTGCTTTGTTGAAACTGTCTTCTGAGCAGGCTGTGAGTCCAAGAGCAGATGTTATTGCAACACCCAACATGAGTCTTTTCATCTTTTTTCCCCAAATCTTGTTGTAATTGTTTTGTTTCCCCAAAAAATTGGTCACAATAGTGCAACTCTATGACCAAAAGGACATATTTTTATCCTTATTAGCACTCAAGTTAACGCAAAATTAGCGACTTAGCTACAAGTTTGTTACATAAGAACCGGCTTGCTGTGCTTTTTTATCAGTCATTTGTTTTAAACAGTTGTTTATCGCGATTGTAAATATAGATTTGATGGGCTTTTGAGCCCTTAGGAATGATTTGAAGATGTTGGAATTTCAAGCAACAAAAGATTTGTTAATTAATAAAACGATCCTAGTAACTGGCGCTGGCGACGGTATTGGTAAAGCCGCTGCGCTGAGTTATGCCAAATATGGTGCAACGGTTATCTTGCTAGGTAAAACAGTGAAAAAGCTTGAAACTGTCTACGACCAAATCATCGCTCAAGGCTCACCACAACCGGCAATTATTCCGCTCGATTTAAAAGGCGCAACTGAGCAAAATTATAAAGATATGGCTGAAACAATTGAGGAGCAATTCGGCCATTTAGACGGCGTATTGCATAACGCCTCACTGCTAGGTGCGCTTGGGCCATTTGAGCATCTAGATGCTAAGTCACTAGAAGATATTATGAAGGTCAATGTCACAGCGCCTGCCATTATGACCAAAGCATTACTGCCAGTACTACGTAAAGCGCCAAATGCATCAATTATCTTCACCTCAAGTGGTGTTGGCCGTAAAGGCCGTGCATTTTGGGGGCCATATAGTTTCTCTAAATTTGCCACAGAAGGCATGATGCAAGTACTTGCTGATGAATGTGATGAAACCTCGGTTCGCGTTAACAGCATCAACCCAGGCGCAACCCGCACCGAAATGCGCGCTAAAGCTTACCCAGCTGAAGATCCGATGGCACTAAAAACACCAGAAGACATTATGCGTACTTACTTGTACTTGATGGCAGATGACTCAAAAGCGGTTAACGGTGAGGCGCTAAGCGCTCAGTAACGCATATTCTCCCGCTGCATTTAGCGCTAAATTAAATGTACAAAACATAAAAAAACCGAAGCGATATGCTTCGGTTTTTTACTTGTTGGCAAATATAGTTTGCTTAGCTTAACGCATATGCAAGCTACAAACTGATGCGCTGGGCATTTTGAGCGATGAGTTTCTCACCTATACCTTTCACCTGCGTGAGTTCTTGCTTACTCTTAAACTTACCGTGAGCTTTACGATACTCAACAATCGCTTTGGCTTTCGCTTCCCCAATCCCTTTTAGCGTTTGCAACTGGGCGACACTAGCCTTATTGATATTCACTGATGCAAGCTTTGCATCGTTAACTGCAGACTTCATCTCTTTGCTGGCATTGGCAGGCACTGCTGCTTGAGCTGATTTTTTGAGCTGCGTAGATTGAGTTGCTTGTTTCTCTGAGCCTGCTTGAACGCTGGCCGTATAAGTCATCGCGCAGCTTAAAGCTAAAGCCAGCGCACTAGTGATCAAAAGTGATTTCATTATGTCTCCTAATATCCTTTAGTTAACACTGCTCTGTAATCCTTATCCCTGAGCGGTGCAATTTTTATAGCTCGATAATTTTGAGCCAAAGTGAGTGAGCTGAACTGAAAAGCGTTATATTAAGCAAACACTAATACAAGCCAGCAGCAACTAAAGTTAGACGACATTTTTGAAAGTGCAAATTACCGCACGCCAAACCAAAAAAGATAAAGAACCTACCTTCCAAATAAGGTTGCTTTGCTTTACCCCACAAAAGGGGCCTAGTCTAACTGGCTTAAGTTATCATCTTGAGTTGCAAATTATTAAAGCAGCCATATATGGAAAGCTAAGCTAGCGCGCCAGCTTATCGCTATCAGGCTGCTTGTTATCCACAGAGCTCGTGGCAGATAAACTCTCTTTGGTAAAAGCTTTAAGTTCAGAAAGCAATTGCTGATAAACCTTACGCAGCTTGGGTCTTTTGTTTTCGCTAAACGCTACCGGTCTACACAAGCCCATTGCTTGATAGCCTAAACGCGCGGTAAGCAAGCCGCCACCTATGCCCTGCGCTACTCGCGTAGATAACTTACCAGTGACTTCCATTGACATCATTTGCGTGCCCAAATCGGTGACAACTTCGCTGGCACCCGCGTAAATAATGTTCGTCACAATGGCGCGAATAAGCTTAATACGGCTCCAGTAGCCTAACTCTATGCCATAGATTTGCGCGATTTGACTGATCATTTTCTGGTTGCGCCACAAAATAATTGCCATATCTAGCGCTGCAAGCGGGCTTGCAGCTAACAATACAGCGGCTTCTGCAGCAAAGCGGCTCACCACTTTAGATGCTTTGGCATCTCGTTCTTCAACTACTACTGATTCAAATAACGCGAGTTTTTCCGCATCATTATGCTCCGCAGAAATGCTTGAGGCATATTTGCTTACTGCCACAGACTGGCCATATTGCTTAAGTAAATTATTAATAAACTTATCTGCTTCGCCAGTTTGTACGCTTTGCGATAAACGCTGCGCAACTTGTTGATGTTGGTCGATTTCACGTAGCTGTTTTAGCTTGCGATACTCAATCAAGGCTCCCCTTCCCGCCCAGGCTGAGACAATTGCGAGTACAAAAGCATAAAAGCCAAACAACCAAGGGCTTTGTGAAGCTGCAGTAACAAGCGCCAATACCGTTTGCACCACGACTAAACTGAGTAAGCTCAATAAGGTTAATTTAGTTAGTTTAGATACGCCCTTTACTGGCGTCACCATTTCAGGAGGAATGTGCTTATCTAATGTTTCAATAAGTTGCTGCTCACTGACAAACTCATCGCCAGTAAATGCTTGTTGCGGCTTTAAGCTGTGATTAGTGTCAGCAGCTTCATCGGACATCAAATGACTTTTGCTCTCTGTGGCCGAATTTGAAGAGGCTTTAGCTTTAGTTTCAGCCTCATCTAAAATGACCTGGTCATTGGACTCAAATACTTGTTGTTTTTTAATCATCGCTACACCTATAACAACTTGTCGCCGAGCAGGTACTCAAGTAAATGATCAAGACGAATGTGATCAAAGTGACCGTCGCTGCTAGCTGGCTGCGGGTTAAACTCAGTAAAGTTGAAACCTTGCTGTTGCCAAAAGTCAGTCTTAGGTAACCGACTTGGCACCTCGCCCGGATACACTGTCAAACTTTGGTTATCTCTAGTGAATCCATTCACCACTTCTTGTTGACCATTTGCGGTTTTCACCATGCCATGTTTAGTGGCCTTAATGGCGCTAATCGCCATGGTTTCGACATCGCAACCCTCAAATGTCGCCAGATGATGGCTTTGTTTTAGCATGTCATTGAGAAGCTTGAGCAGATTACCTTGCTGATCGCGCGTCACTCTATCCACCTGACTGGCACAAAAAAGTAACTTATCAATTTTGGGTGAAAACAAACGCCGCAATAGGCTCGATTGACCAAACTGGAAACTTTGTAAAATGTGGTTAAGCGCCTGCCCCATGTCATCAAATTGACCACGACCTTTGTTTAACGCGCTCAAGCAATTGACCAATACCACTTGCCGATCAAACTTTGAAAAATAATCTTGATAAAACGGTTTCACCACCTGTGATACATATTCCTGATATCGCTGTTTAAGCACTTGGTAATAGCTGTCGCTAGCGTATTCATTAGCCTTTTGATGCTCGCTATCGCTTAACGCTAACAATGGAACAAAGGCGAGTAATGGTGTGTTTTCAAACTCTCCCGGTAATAGCATTCTTCCTGGCTGCGCATTATAAAAGCCTTTGTTTCGCACCAGATCCACCAGCAAAGTTTGATACAACTCGGCAAGCTGCTTCAACACTTGTTCATCAGCCTGCTCATTAAGTGGTAATTGACTTGCCTGCTGGGTAAAGGCTTCATAATACTCGCTTTGCTTAAGCAGCTCAGTGCGGCTAGCCTGAGTTAAACACCACTGACTAAAGCTTAGTTGCATCATAGGTAAATCAAGCAACCATTCACCCGGATAATCAATAATGTCAACATACAAAGTCGCGGTATCGGTGAGCTTGGCTAATACCCCTTGCTCTGGGCGATAGCGAATAGCTAAACGCAGCTCAGTAATATTGCGGGTCGATGCCGGCCATGTCGGGTTATCTAACTGCAGACTTGTTAGCGCGCCATGATAATCAAAGCTGGCGATACCTAAATCGGGTTGCAGGGTTTTCTTAACCCCAAGCAGTCGTGACTCACGACTGACTTGCCAAAGCGGTAGCTTATTTTGTGAGGGGCCACAGCTATTAAGCATTTGATTGACAAGGCCAGTAATAAATGCAGTTTTTCCTGCGCCAGAAAGGCCTGTCACCGCAAGGCGCACATGGCGGTCTGTGGTGCGATTGATAAGAGATTGAGTTTGAGCAGTCAGTTTATTTAGCGAGCGGTCAAGCAGACTCATTAAGATACCTATAAAAACAAAGGGCGGATAAACCGCCCATTAGAATGACTATAGATTGTCGATTTGCCGTTTTAGATCAAAGTTGTCTGAGGTGACATGACGCTCCAATCTTTGCAGGCGGATCTCCAACTGTCTGAAATTACGATTAACATCAAACAGCGCTTTCTTTGCTGGTTCACCAGCTTGCCATACCTTCTTTTTTAACTCGATATCTGAAGCTTGCTTTGGCTGCGCCTCAGAGGGTTTGGTATCAAGTATCATCCACAATGCAATATAAATGATAAATACAAAGCCCGAGCCACCTAACAAGAAGATAGAAACAGCTAATACGCGCACTAACCAGGTTTCAAAGTTGAAGTAGTCAGCAATACCTGCGCAAACACCGGCAATCTTCCCTGATGTCGGGTTACGGTAGAGTGTTCTACCATTAGTTGTGCTCATGTTTTGCCCTCCACTCTGGAGACTCAGAATCTAGAATCGCTTCTAATGTCTCAATGCGTTGACCCATTTTATCTGCTTGGTCAATTAGCTCGTTTAACTGTGCAAATTCTTCCTCTGTGAGTCCCTGGCTCACTTGTCGCTTACTGCGATAATGAAGAATCAACCAAATTGGCGCCACAACTACTAGAAAAATGATAATTGGGGCAATAAGTAGATCCAGATCCATAACTCACCTCGAAAAAATTAAGCTTCAGTTTTAGTTGATTTTTTAGATTTCACCTTGGCTTTAAGTGCTGCCAACTCGTCATTGATAGAGTCTTCAGCTTCTAATGCAGCAAACTCATCGGCTAAGGTGTTCTTCTTACCTACATCGTAAGACTCAACTTGCGCTTCTAAACCTTCAACGCGGCGCTCATATTGCTCAAACTTAAGCATCGCATCATCAATTTTGCTTGAATCAAGCTGCTTTTTTACTTCAAGGCGCGAAGTCGCAGTTTGATTACGCATAATGATGGTCTTTTGACGAGCTCGCGCATCATTTAGCTTCTCTTGTAGTTGTGCAACTTCGTCTTTTAGACGCGTGATATGCTCTTCAACTACTTGTAGCTCCATTTCTAATGTTTCAAGCAAGGTTACGGTTTTTTGCTTTTCCATTAGTGCCGCTTTTGCTAAATCTTCACGGTCTTTCGATAGTGCTAGTTCAGCTTTTGATTGCCAGTCTTGAACCTGCTGTTGCACTTTACCAATGCGGCGCAGTAGTTCTTTCTTTTCAGCTAACACTTTTGCTGAAGTTGAACGCACTTCAACTAAGGTGTCTTCCATTTCTTGGATGATAAGGCGAACCATTTTTTCTGGATCTTCAGCCTTATCGAGTAAAGCGCTGATATTTGAATTTACGATATCTGCAAAGCGAGAAAAGATTCCCATAATAAGTTCCTCAGGTTATGTTGATGTCGTAAAACTTAATTCATTAACCGTGCCAAGTTTTAGTATCCAATTAAAATCAACATGTTAGGTGATATTTAAAGTTTTTCTTTCAATTGTACGGTTAGCCATCTATTATGATTTTCACCACTTATTAGCGTAAAAGACTAACACCCAGTGAGTAAACAATTTCAACAAGATAACCTCATCGGCCAGTCCAATGCTCTATTAGAAGTACTAGAGCATGTGTCAAAGATTGCCCCTCTGTCTAAACCCGTTCTAATTATTGGTGAACGTGGTACGGGTAAAGAGCTAATAGCAGAAAGACTACATTATTTATCAGCAAGATGGGATCAAAGTTTTATCAAGCTGAACTGTTCATCATTAAGCGAAAACTTACTTGAAAGTGAGCTATTTGGTCATGAATCAGGTGCGTTTACTGGTGCTAAAGGTAAGCACGAAGGCCGCTTTGAGCGCGCTGATGGCGGCACGTTATTTTTAGATGAATTAGCAAACACGTCTGGTTTGATCCAAGAAAAGCTACTTCGGGTAATCGAGTACGGAGAGTTTGAACGTGTTGGCGGCAGCAAAACAGTGCAAACCGACGTGCGCCTTATATGCGCGGCCAACGAAGACTTGCCGTCACTAGCTGAAAATGGTGAGTTTCGTGCAGACTTACTCGACCGCCTAGCTTTTGATGTGATCACCTTGCCGCCGCTGCGTAATCGCACCGAAGATATTATGGAGCTTGCCGAATACTTCGCAATCAATATGGCACGTCAACTTGGATTAGACTTTTTTGGCGGATTTAGCCCGCTCGCCACTGAGCAGCTAATGATCCACTCCTGGCCTGGCAATATTCGTGAGCTTAAAAACGTCGTTGAACGCAGCGTTTACCGTGAAGGCTCAGAAGGGCAAGAGATCCAAAACATCGTCCTCGACCCTTTTGCCTCACCATATCGACCTAAAAAACGCGTCAAAACCATCGAGCGCCAAGCGCAAGCTCCAGTTGCAGTAACAGAAACCAACGAACCGGCTGCAACAACTCAAGAGCCAAACGAAAAACAACAAGCGCCAGCAGTCAGCTTCCCGCTGAACTTTAAAGAGCACACAGAGCAGCAAGAAATAGACTTACTGCAACAGGCCTTAGCTGAAGGACAATTTAATCAAAAGAAAACTGCCGAGTTACTGGGGCTAAGTTACCACCAGCTGCGCGGGATTTTGAAAAAATACAACTTGCTAGATAAAGCATAACTGTCACTATCTATAACATTACACAACTGCAGCTTTTAACAGCAATAAGCAAATTAATATGGGGGCAATTGCCCCTATGTTGTTTACACTGTTAGAATAACTGCCTTAACGTATACAAAACGCACGCGCATGCTAAAGCTATTCAAACCTTGGTTGTTTTTTATTTCATCTGCCGGCCTGATGCTGACATCTGGCTGTAGTGAACCACAACTTCCTACGGGTATTGTTTATTGCAGTGAAGGTAACCCAGAGAGCTTTAACCCCCAGTTAGTGACCTCAGGTACAACGATTGATGCCACTTCACATCAAATTTATAACCGTTTAATTGGCTACAGCGCAACAACTAAAGAGTTTGAGAGCGAGCTAGCTACGCGCTGGCAAGTGTCAGATGACGGCCTCAGTTACCGCTTCTGGTTAAGAGAAAATGTCACCTTTCATGACAACAATCATTTCTCACCTAGCCGTTACTTCAATGCCGATGATGTCCTATTCTCATTTGAGCGTGTTATCAACTACAACCACCCTTTTCATGATGTGAGCCGCACTGGCTACCCTTATTTTCAAAGTATTAATTTATCTGGCTTAGTCAGCCGCATTGAAAAAGTGAACGACTTTGAGGTGGTGTTTCATTTAAATCGTAGCGATGCCAGCTTTTTGTTTAACCTTGCCACAGATTTTGCGGTGATTCTGTCCGCTGAATATGGTCAATACCTACTGGATAATCAGCGCGCCGAAGAGCTCGATTTTTTCGCCATTGGCACAGGACCGTATAAATTACATCAATACGTTAAGAACGATCATATTCGCTTTAAGCCCCATGTGAGTTTTTGGGGTGAAAAGGTCGCCGCTGAGCAACTGGTGTATGACATCACCACAAATAGCACAGCGAGACTAACCAAGCTAATCACTGGCGATTGTAACGTATCAGCACTGCCCAAACCTGCTGAGCTTGCTGTGTTAAAGCAGCAACAAGATATTCGTGTTGATAGCTCGCCAGGGCTTAATGTAGCGTTTTGGGCATTTAACACCCAAAAGCCGCCGTTTGATGATTTGCGCGTGAGACAAGCATTATCCCATGCTATTGATAAACAAAAAATCCTCGATTTGGTATATAACAACACCGCAGTTGAAGCGACCGGCTTACTGCCACCCGCCTCTTGGGCTTACTCAAAAATATATGAGCCTAATGAGTACAACCCGCAAAAAGCCAAAGCCTTATTAGATGAAGCCAACGTTAAGCAACTTAATATCGATATTTGGGCCATGCCTGTGGCGCGAGCCTATAACCCCAATGCAGTTAAGATGGCAGAGTTAATGCAAGAAGATCTGGCGCAAATTGGCGTGAGCACTAACATCATCAGCTATGACTGGAGTGTATTTACCCAAAAACTCAGCGAGGCTAACTATGATTCTGTGCTGATTGGCTGGAACGCTGACAATAACGACCCAGATAACTTCTTTAGCCCAGTACTGAGCTGCAGCGCCCTGCGCTCTAATAACAACTATTCACGCTGGTGTGACAATGGCTTTGATCACCTGCTATCACTGGCAAGCAGCCTAACCAAGCAGCCAGACCGAAAAGTTTACTTTCAGTCAGCCGAAGCGATTATTGCAGATAGAGTACCGATTGTTCCTATTGCTCACGCGCAAAAAATGGTGCTACACAACAAAAGCATCACTAATTTACAGATAAGACCTTATGGCGGCATTTCGTTTGCCAATGCCTCACAGGACATTGTAGAGGAACAGCAGTAATGTGGCGTTATTTGTTTAGACGCATCAATTTGTTTTTCGCGACTTCGCTAGTATTGCTCGGCGTGTTGTTTGTAGCTACTGGCTTGTTTCCTGTCGAAAAGCCAACTGCATTAAGCGGTATCACTGCACCTAATGCCGTGCAGCTTGAGCAAATAACCCATGACTACCAACTAGAAAGCGGCAGTTTAAACCAATTTATCGCTTACATTTCCCAGCGACTTTCTGGCAACCTTGGAGTGTCGGTTAACTCACAACAAGATGTAGCAGCTGAGCTAATTAGCGTGCTACCCGCTTCGTTTGAGCTTGCTTTTGTTGCCGGCCTCATTGCCATGGTGTTTGGCGTACCGCTGGGTATGTTCGCCGCACTGACCAAAAACAAATTACTGCAAAGATTGATTTTAACCCTTACTTTAACCGGCTACTCAGTGCCGGTGTTTTGGTTAGGTTTAACCCTGCTACTCTGGTTTGGCGTTAACCTTAATTGGCTGCCAACGTCAGGGCAAATCAACTTGCTTTACGATATTCCGCCAGTCACCGGCATCATGCTTATCGACACCTTATTGCTAGATAGCAACTATGCAATGGCGGCATTTAAAGATGCAGTGATGCATCTCATTTTGCCCGCTATCACCTTAGCGGTACTGCCCTTCACTATGGTAACGCGTATCACCCGTCAGGCGCTGAAAACCGTGATGGAGCAACCCTACATTCGCGCAGCCGAGGCTCGAGGCTTACGAACATCACGCATTCTTATTCGCCATGCGCTGCCCAATGCGCTCATTCCGGTACTCAAGAGTATTGGTCTCATGCTAGGCACCTTTGCCAGTTACGGCATTATTGTTGAGATGATTTTCTCTTGGCCTGGGGTTGGCAACTGGCTCATTTCTGGTATTTATCAGCGTGATTATACTGTCATTCAGGCAGGCATTTTGTCGGTATCGCTACTGATTATTGCTATGAGCATTTTGATTGAGTTTATCCATGCGGCGATTAACCCTGTAAGTCGAAAGGAGTTGTATGCGTCTAATTAGTCAACTCCATGAAGAGCGCAAGATGACGCCACTCGGGCGCATTTGGCAAGCCTTCGTTGACAACCCATTTGCACTGGTTGGCTTATGGATTGTTGGGTTTCTTGTTCTACTAACCATACTTGCGCCATTCATTGCGCCATACTCTCCTGAAGCGCAGCACTCACATGCTATTTTGATGCCGCCATCGTGGGACCAAACAGGCTCAGTAGAGTTCTTTTTTGGAACGGATGATTTAGGTCGCGATATTTTTAGCCGCGTATTACACGGTGTGCAGCTAACCTTTGGTATGTCGTTACTCATAGTATTGGTATCACTCACTATAGGCTCCATTATTGGTGCTATTTCAGGCATGATGACCGGGCTTAAGTCGAGTATTTTAGGCCACCTGTTTGATGCACTATTGTCTATTCCATCACTTCTGATGGCGATACTGGTCGTTGCTGTAATGGGACCAGGGTTAACCAATGTGTTTTGGGCTGTGGGAATCGCACTCGTGCCGCAGTTTATCCGCGCAATTCATCAGGCGGTTCATGATGAACTACAAAAAGAGTACGTCACCGCAGCAAGGTTAGATGGTGCCAATACTTTTGAAATATTTTGGTATGTGATTATGCCCAACGTTTGGGACGTACTAATTATTCAAGTCACAATGGCAATCTCAGCGGCGATTTTGGATGTTGCCGCGTTGGGCTTTTTAAGCCTCGGCGCTCAAGCACCAAGCCCTGAATGGGGAGCAATGATGGCACAAGGATTAGATAACCTGTTACTGGCTCCTTGGACGATTACCATTCCAGGGGCTGCGATTTTAATTACCGTATTATCCATTAACCTGGTTGGTGACGGGCTTCGCTCGGCGCTGGCACCTAAAAGAAACTAGTTATGCCACTACTGGATATTCGCAACTTAACCATTGAGCTAGATACCGACGAAGGTGTGGTAAAAGTGCTCGAAAAAGTCAGCCTAACCTTAAACAATGGCGAGGTACATGGACTTGTGGGCGAATCTGGCTCAGGGCGCACCCTTCTCGCTAAAGCGATCCTTGGGGTGCTCAGCCCTAACTGGCGCATTAAAGCTGATCGCATGATGTGGAATGGCAACAATCTCATGGATATGAGCTCAAAAGAGCGCCGTATGCTAATGGGCAGCGAAATCGCTATGATATTTCAAGACCCTGTTGCCAGCCTAGACCCAATTCGCAGTGTTGGCAGTCAGTTACTAGAGGCAATCAAACCCAATAAGGCTCTGCCCTTTTGGAAACGCAGCAAGGATGTGCAACAAACTGCTGAAAAATGGCTGCATAAGGTAGGGATTAAACACACTAAGAAGTTGATGAACCGCTTCCCCTGGGAGTTATCGGACGGCGAATGCCAAAAGGTAATGATTGCCATGGCAGTTGCTAACCGCCCTAAACTGCTGATTGCCGACGAGCCGACCAATTCCATGGAAGTCAGTATGCAGGCGCAGATTTATCGCTTACTGTCACAGCTAAACCAACTGCAAGATGTGTCAATTTTATTGATCAGCCATGAGCTGGAAACGCTGACCAAATGGTGCGACAAACTGACCGTGCTCTATAGTGGTCAGGTAATGGAATCAGGTCCAACACAAGCCATCGTTGAGCAGCCATACCATCCATACACCTATGCGCTACTTAAGAATTTACCTGAGCATACTGGTAAAATGCGCCATAAAGCTCTGCTTCCTAGCTTGCCGGGTTCATCTGCATCGTTGCATCATTTACCCGCAGGATGCCGATTAGGACCTCGCTGCCCTGAAGCCCAGCGCAAGTGTGTGCAGCAACCTTACTTAAGCCATCAAAAAGATCGCTACTTTGCCTGCCACTATCCGTTAAACAACGAGCGTGATGAATATGACCAGCCCCTTACTTAAAGTCACTAACCTTAGCAAACAGTTTTGTACCGGGTTTAAGTGGTTTAAACGTCAGCACTATCAGGCACTTGAGCCAATCTCTTTTGAGCTTGGTCGCGGTGAAACCTTGGCAATTGTCGGTGAAGTAGGCTCAGGTAAAAGCACGCTGGCACGCATTTTAGTTGGCGCCGAGCAGCGCACCAGTGGTGAAATTGTATTTGAAGATGAGTCATTAGGCTCACGCGATCTCAAGCAGCGCTGCCGCTTAATTCGGATGATCTTCCAAGACCCAAACACATCGCTCAATCCTAAACTGACGATTGGTGACTTACTTGATGAGCCACTGAGGTTTAATACTGAGCTCAATGTGGCTGAGCGCCGCAAGCAGGTTATCGAAACCCTGCGTAAAGTAGGGTTGCTACCAGAGCATGCCGACTTCTACCCGCACATGATTTCCGAAGGACAAAAGCAGCGCGTAGCAGTAGCAAGAGCATTGATGCTCAACCCTAAAATCATCATTGCCGATGAAGCTTTAACCGCGCTGGATTTATCGGTGCGCTCACAAATTATTAATCTACTACTTAAGCTGCAAAAAGACCTCGGTCTGTCATACATTTTCGTATCGCATAACCTCAGTATTATTCGCCATATTAGCGATAAAGTGATGGTGCTAAAAAATGGCGAGCTAGTCGAGAAAGCGCCAACAGAGCAGCTTTTTACCAATCCGCAGCATGAGTACACCCAAAAGCTTATTTTTGAGCAGACCCAGCGCTTACAAAGCCGATAAACTGCTCCAACCACTCATGGAAACGGCTTGAAAAATCAAAAATTAGTGCCATTTATGTCACTAATTGCTTAACCTAGAGCCAATTTTAACGGGAACACTAAAAACTATGATTATTAAACCTCGCATTCGTGGCTTTATTTGTACCACAACGCATCCATTAGGCTGTGAAGCCAACGTTAAACAACAAATTGAAACCACCAAAGCGAAAGGCAAAATCGCTAACGGCCCTAAGAAAGTACTGGTTATCGGCTCATCTAGTGGCTATGGTCTTTCTTCTCGTATTGCTGCGGCATACGGCAGCGATGCAGCCACTATCGGTGTGTTCTTTGAAAAACCTGGCACAGAGAAAAAGCCAGGCACAGCTGGTTGGTATAACTCAGCTTACTTCGACAAGTTTGCAAAAGCTGACGGCCTATATTCTAAAAGCATCAACTGTGATGCATTCAGCCATGAAGCCAAAGACAAGGTTATTGAGCTAATCAAGCAAGACCTAGGTCAAGTTGATATGGTGGTGTACTCACTAGCATCGCCAGTGCGTAAAATGCCTGACTCAGGTGAAGTGATCCGCTCATCACTAAAACCAATTGGTGATAAGTACACAGCAACAGCGGTAGACACCAACAAAGATACAATTATCGAAACCTCTGTTGAGCCTGCAACGGAGCAAGAAATTGCCGATACCGTTACCGTAATGGGCGGCCAGGATTGGGAATTATGGATGTCAGCCCTAAGCGATGCTGGCGTATTAACCGACAACTGTAAAACCGTTGCTTACAGCTACATCGGCACAGAGATCACTTGGCCTATCTACTGGCACGGCGCACTAGGCAAAGCCAAAATGGACTTAGACCGCGCCGCAAATGCGTTAAATGATAAGCTAAGCAAAACTGGCGGCAGTGCCAATGTAGCAGTGCTTAAGAGTGTTGTGACTCAAGCAAGCTCGGCTATTCCTGTTATGCCATTGTACATTGCGATGGTATTTAAGAAGATGCGTGAAGAAGGCCTACACGAAGGTTGTATGGAGCAAATCTATCGCATGTTCAATGAGCGCTTATACCGCGGTGACGGTCAAGCGGCAGAGGTTGATGATAGCAACCGCCTACGCCTTGATGACTGGGAGCTACGCGATAATATTCAGCAACATTGCCGCGACCTATGGCCACAAGTTAACACTGAGAACCTAAGTGAGTTAACCGATTACGTAGAGTACAAAGAAGAGTTCCTACGCTTATTCGGCTTTGGTGTAGAAGGTGTTGATTACGAAGCTGACGTTAACCCAGAAGTGGATTTCGACGTAATTTCGCTGTAAAGTTGAGTGTTATGAATACAAAAACCAAGTGCTTGCACTTGGTTTTTTATTGCTTGTTGGTCAGAGAAGCGCATAGGCTCAACTAAATGACTTCTGTTAAGTAAAACACATCTAAATAATAAACTTTTCTAACGATTCTTTGGACTCAGCCATCTCATTTTTTGCAGATTCAATATAGTCTAGATAAACATCGACACTTTGTTGCCAATGTGGATTTAGCTTTATTGTCTTTAAAAAATACTCTTTTGCTTTCTCATATCTAGATTTATGGTAATAACATAAGCCTATATACCAATGTGCCTCAGCATTATTAGGCCGTTTTTTTAAAAGTCTACGGCAATTTCGAAACAGCTTTTCATATTCAGCCTGCTCAACCAATACATCTGCATCCTCAAGCTCCGCAGGAACACAGTCTTTACCAAAGAACGATTTCTTCAGCATGGCAAAAACAACCGAAAAATACGTCCAACAAAGAAAAATGGTTATGTATGTCATCCATTTAGATAAACTCTCTACAGCCTCAACAAGAGCAGATAAATCACTTGATTCCACGCCCATCAAACACCCCTAGTTATAAACATAAGTTATTGATATAAAATAATTAGCAGTATCTACCAACGTTAATAAGTTATCAATACTGTAAAAAGCCAGAATGATGAGTTCTGGCTTTGCAGGAATATATGTATGGGTGAAACTCTTGAGGAAAAAGCGCCAGCTGATGAGGCTGGCCCTTTTGGGAGCAGGTTAAGCTAAGTAGATGAAGACTCAACTTAACCAAAACCTGTTGCCAGGTTAAAAACGATGTGACACTACAATCCATTGTAGGTTTTAGTTTGAGACTGTAACTCATTTTGTATAACGATTTGGCTGACACCATTTGTATAGGGGATAGATAAACAGTGCCAGCCCTATCGTTAAACCTTTACACTCGTTTCCGAGCTTACTTCTTCTCTAGTGCGAACTTAGCGGCGTTTTCACCGGCTTTACGGCCAAATACCACCGTATCTGCAATGGCGTTGCCACCTAAGCGGTTGTAACCGTGTAAACCACCCGTTACCTCACCTGCAGCGTATAAACCGTCCATTTTCCAGCTTTGTAGGTTTAATACGTTAGCGTCAGTATCAACTGCGACACCGCCCATAGTGTGGTGAATACCAGGAGCCACTTTCACTGCGTAGTACGGAGGCTTACTTAAGTTCAGCGGCATGTCTTCACGACCAAAAGCTTCATCTTTACCCGCAGCTTGATACTTGTTGTATGCAGCAGCGGTTTTCGGTAAGTCTTTCATGTTAGTGATTTTAGCTAGCTCTTCGATAGTGTTGGCTTTGCTTAGCATGCCTAAGTGCTCATAACCACGTACCATCTTTTTCTTCTTAACTAGCTGCTCATCAAACACTAACCAAGCATATTGATCTTTTTGCTTCAAGATAGCGTCAGATGCACGGTCACGGGTGGTTAGCTCACTGATAAAGCGCTGACCATCAGTGTTCACCATGATTGCGCCTACACCACGTACGGTTTCAGAGATAAGAATACGACTGTCTTTACCAATAGTTGGGTGGGCTTGTACCCAGTCAATATCAGTCATCGACGCGCCAATTTCTTTGGCAAGTAACACACCGTCACCGGTTGCAGTTACGTTGTTAGAACTTGTCATGTCTTTCATTGTTGGGCGGTAGTAAGCAACCATTTGCTTATTCATACCGTAGCCGCCTGTCGCAAGTACTACAGAGTCAGCAGCTACCATGTTGTAGCCAGAGTGGCGACCGTGAACAACAACACCCGCAATAGACTTATCGTCGTTTAACACAATTTTCTCAACGCGAGAGTTAACGCGTACAGGGATATCACGTTTGTCTGCCGCTTTACGCAAAGTATCGATAATGTGTGGGCCTACAGATGCGCCGCCAGATGGACGGTGAGTACGCTCAACACGTGCACCACCTGAACGTTTCAAGTCATCCATGTTGGCGCCTAAAGACTCTAACCAAGCCACAGCCTCAGCTGATTCTTCAGCAAGAATTTGCACAAGTTTAGGGTCATTTTGGTAACGACCACCTTTCATTGCATCTTCAGCGTACCATTCAACCTTATCTTCAATGCCTTTCTTCTTCTGTTGTGGTGTACCTACTGCGTTGATACCACCAGCAGCTAGCATTGAGTTACCACCTGTGTAAGGTGCCTTTTCAAATAGCACTACGTTGGCGCCAGCCTCTTTGGCACTGATTGCAGCATTAAAACCAGCTGAACCACCACCAACAACAATCACATCAACGGTTTCAACAGGGCCGCGCTCAATTGCTTTACGAATTTGTTCTTGGTTCCAGTCACCGTCCCACTTTTTCTTCGCTTTGCTATTAGCAAATGGCATTTCCATTTCGAAGTTATGGCAGTTGTTACAGGTCAACTCAGGCTTAGCGTGAGCTGTATGACAAGAAGTACAGTTGATTTCGCCAAGGTGAGATGTGTGCGGGTCAAAATGCAGTTTGTCATTCGCAAGCTCGCTATAACCGCCATGACAATCACGGCACTGCGCGTTTTCGTGAGTTTGGCTGTCAGTAATTGTCTTTTTAATATCTTTTAGCTTGCCTTCAACGTGACACGATTGGCAGTCGCCCATATCGCTGTGGAATTTAGCTAGGTTAACGTCTTTCGCCATTGCACCACCTGATAACAGTACGGCGGCAATTGCTGACACTAAGTATGCTTTTCTCATATTGTGTGTTCCTTTGCTCATCAAAATAAAATTAGTTTTATTGTTCTTCGATGGCGGAAAGGTTACTCACAAAGGAGTATCAAAACTTGGGTGTAAATCACATTCGCCTTGTGGTTCAGCTTTTATGAAACAGTCTTAAAATATCCTTAAAACGGTACGATATCCGTTTTCGTGTGACACATGTTCAAAATATTTTTTCCATACATCTCTAACATTTACCCCAACAAACGCATCGAGCTTCCTGTCACCAGTGACAAGCCCAAAAGCGCTAAGGGAAACCATTTCTCTAGCCGTTGATGCAAAACACAAGACTTAAAACAAAAGGATCCTCATTAAGGGGTAATCCAATTTTTCAAAGTGGAGATGAGTATGAACAAATCAATTAATCGAGTAGCGATTGCAGTAATTGGAGCGTTAAGTGCTTTTTCAGGTGCAGCAATGGCAGACTCACCACAAATTTATGGCCGCATGGAAATTGCGGTCACCAATTCAGACAATGGCTTTACTACACAAAATGGTAAGTCGGGGACTGTGTTAGAAAACAACTTCTCGCGTCTTGGTGTCAAAGGCAGCGAAAAAATCTCCGATGGTTTAGAAGTGCTATATCGCATGGAATTTCAAGTAAATAGCGCGCACTTAGAAGGTGACAGCAAGGTATTTAAACCGCGTAACACCTATGTTGGATTAAAATCTGATGCAGGTACGGTCTTAATTGGTCGCAACGACACTGTGATGAAAACATCAAAAGGCACTGCTGAAGCATTTGCTTTAACCAACGCTGCTTACAACCGTATGATCGCAGGTCAAGACCGCAAAGCAGACGGCATTACCTATTACTCACCAAAAATTGCTGATCTTATTACCATTAATGCCACCTACTTGATGGATGATAACTACGCAGAATATGATGACAACGGCGCTCGTACTGATGTAAATGAAAAGCAATATGCTGTGAGCTTGGTTGGCGGTGACAAAAAGCTTAAAAAGCAACCGTACTACTTCGCTGCAGCTTATAACACAATTGGCGGCGTGGACGCATACCGTGGTGTTGCCCAGTACAAAATTGGTCAGCTAAAGCTCGGTGGTTTGTTCCAAAATACTAAAAGTCAAACCGTTGAAACTAAAGAAGGTAACTCTTACTTCTTTAGCGCAGTTTACAACCTTAATGGCGTTAACCTTAAAGCTGAAATCGGTAAAGATGAAGCAGGTTTTGGTAAGTACTTCAAAAACAATACCGCAACGACTAGTACCCAATATAACAATGCAACCGACGTAGACATTAACTCATTGGTGATTGGTGCAGACTACCGTATTGCGAAATCGACCATGATATTTGGTCACTATGCTCAATATGACGGTGAATATCGTGATACCAACACAGGCAATATGATTGAGCTAAAAGACGACAAAACCTTCACTGTTGGCGTACGTTACGACTTTTAAACCTAAGTCTATAGCCTCAGCCATTGTAGTGCTTAAAGACTTGCTGCTAGGCGGCAAGTCTTTCTGTTACTACTTTTTGTCACTACTTTCTGTCACGAATAGTACCAAAGCCTTAGTTTATTTACGTTTAATGACCTGGATTACAAAAATCCACATCCAATTACAGTTTGACTGCACCTTAGCGCTAAAATATTAACAACTCATAAAGTTAGCCATACAGCCCATGAAACTGACACTGAAACAACTTTCAATATTTAAAGCTATTCACCAGCACGGCCAAATATCAAAAGCAGCCAAAAGCTTGCATCTTTCGGTACCTGCGGTAAGCATGGCATTAAAAGAGCTTGAAGGGTTTCTTGGCTGTCGGTTGTTTGAGCGTAACAGTAATGGCCTAACGATAAATGACAATGGTGCAGTTATGCTGCCCTACGCCAATGAGATGTTATCCAAAGGCTCGCAAATTGAGCAAATGTTTGCAAAGGGGCAAACCATCAGTGGCAGCATAAAAGTGGGGTGTAGTAAAACCGCAGGCAACTATGTGCTATCGCGCAAGATCCCTCAGTTCAAAAAGCGTCACCCATCGGTTGATATTAAGCTACACATACATCACAGCATTGATGTGGAGAAAATGGTTTCCGAAAGAGAGCTTGATTTGGGCTTTGTCGATGCCAAACCTGGACTTAAAAACTTGGCTCATGAGCACTGGATTGAAGATAGACTGTGTATTGTCACCAGCTGCGATAGTCCGCTTGTGTCAGAAAACATCACGCCAGAGCTGCTTTCGCAAGAACTGTGGGTGATGGACGAAACGATTTCAGTATCAAGACTGCGTAATATTCAACTGCTTCGCAGCGCAAAAATTACCATTAACCAAGAGCTGTCAATGAACACCATGGGCGCGATAAAACGTGCTATCGGCACAGGTATTGGCGTCAGCGTGCTACCTTACATCGCAGTGAAAGAAGAGATTAAACGCGGTGAGTTAGTTGAGCTAAAAGTCAATAATTGGGACTTTAAGCGTAAATACTGGTCGATTACTCGTGACGACGAGGCAAAATCTGAATTGCTTGAACAATTTATCCGCTTTTGCCAGCAAGAAGCCATTAACGAAACAAACGATATATCGTGATTACACAAGACCCTATTATTGTTGGCTTACTCGCAGCCTTAATTGGCGCAGTTTTTTACGCCAGTAAGTCCACTCATCCATACCTAGTCAAGTTCTTTAAAATCTTTCCTGTGATGGTGGTGTGTTATGTCCTACCTTCACTGCTAAATACCTTCGAAGTAGTCGACAGCTCAAACAGCTCACTCAATCAAGTGTCATCCAACTATTTAATGCCAGCCTGCTTGACCTTGTTAATTATTAGCGTTGATTTAAAAGCTATCTTACTGCTTGGGCCTAAGATTGTTGCCTTGTTTCTAATTGGTAGTTTTGGGGTCATTATTGGTGGCCCATTAACCCTATGGATAATGTCTCATATCGCGCCAGAGCACTTGCAGTGGCAAGGTGCAGGCGCTGCCTGGAAAGGCATGGCAACCCTTGCAGGTAACTGGGTAGGGGGCACTGCAAACCAACTGGCAATGAAGCAGGTTTATCAAGTTGATGACGGCATTTTTGCTATTATGATTTCGGTGAATGTGTTGTTCTCAGCTATTTGGATGTCAATCCTACTTACCTTGTCTAAGCACAGTAATCGCCTTGACCATCAGCTCAAACTGGACTCCCAAAGCCTACAACGACTGATCAATAAAACTGAACTGCAAGCGCCTAAAGCCAGTGTGATTCCTGAGCTTAATCACTACATCTATATCTTCGCGGTAGCTTTTGGCGTGACTGGCGTTAGTCATTTTCTCGCAGATAAACTGGCACCTTTTATTGCCAACCATTACCCACACTTGAGTAAATTCAGTTTGACGTCTGAGTTTTTCTGGGTGGTGATTAGTGTTACGACCCTATCGCTGCTGCTATCGACAACTAGGCTACGTAACCTGGAACACGCCGGCGCATCTAAAGTTGCTAGTATTATGCTGTACTTTCTCATTGCCAATATGGGATTGCAGATGGATCTCGCCATGATAGATGACTTCCCTATCTACTTTTTGCTGGGTTTTATCTGGCTAAGTATTCATATCGCATTTGTGGTCATTGCAGGGCTAATAATGCGCGCACCGATCGCCTACATGGCGCTTAGCAGTCAATGTTGTATTGGCGGCGCAGCTTCATCGCCAGTGGTCGCGCTTGCATTTCACCGCTCGTTGGCACCAGTGGCTATTTTGTTTTCGGTATTCGGCTACGCCTGGGCAACCTATATGGCATGGTTATGTGCCGAGATGATGCGCCCTATCTCTCCATAAACAAAAATTCCCTAGAAAAAAGCGCCCTAGACAATTGGCAACATAATGCGAACTAGCTGCTGAGCAACAGACTGACTCGGCTCTGCCGGAGCAAGCTGTTTCTCAATTCGCTGCCTCTCAATTAATAAGGGCAAGTTTGCCAGTTGGCCGTGCTTAGACACCTCTTTATACAAACAAGCAATCTTGGCGTGCAACAATTGCGGCTGAGAGTCATCCCAAACATGATCAATTGCTAAAGCTCTTGTTGCTGGAATACTGCTTTTGAAAAACGGCGCAGTGATATCAATATTGTGCTCAACTAGCGAGGCTAAGTCATAATCTGCCATTGATGAAAACTGCGGTTCGCGCCGTAAACATTCACTTTGTTCGGCAGTGACACTCGCGGCAATATCCACTTGATAAGCGTCGCTATGAACTAACGGCATTTGATAGCAAAAATTGAATGTACGACTCAGTGGCAGCAAAACCTGATGTTGTTTACGCCAGGCAACCATGGCATTAACGGTTTGAGCAACAAACTCTGACGGGCCTTGATGGCGAATAGCAACCACTGCAAGTGCTTCTATCTCAACCACATTTATCTCAGCACTGTAGTCATATGCTTGATGACCATTTTTAAGCGTTTCTAAGGGTTGTTGACGCGCAAAAAAACTTGCCCAATCAGGCTTTGCTCGAAAATCGCTAACGCTTTGACCTATCGCTTTAACAAAGGCTTGTTCAAAACACTTTTCATCTTGATAACCTGCCTCACTAGCAATTTGAGCATTGGTTAAACTTGGCTCGAAGGCGAGTTTCTGCGCTACATCCAATAGCCTTAACAGCGCAATATAATCTTCAACCTGGGTGTGAAATAAAGCGTAAAACAAGATATTAAAATGGCACTTAGGAATGTTAGCTAGGCGCGAGAGTAACCTAATATCAACTGGCTTATCTAGGTTATCGTCAATATAGGCTAAAGCGGGTTCAAATTGGGTTTCGAGTGAGGCCACTGCATATCCTTGAAACTGATTTCATGCAGCTAATCTAACATTAAACTTAGTGTAATTGGCACTGTTAGATGCGTAGTTATCGTTCGAACAGGAGTGGCGCAAAGCAAGCAGTAGACAGTGAATAACAAAGTGCTGGTGACGGAGTATTATTGTCAAAGTGCCAATAGCAAATGAGGAATGTGAACCACCCTAATGGTTAAATCGATGATTTTGCCAATAAAGCCTGATACTTCTCCTGAGCATCTTGCTCACCATTGATGGTCATCAAACCTAGCTCATCAACTTGCTGCCAACTAAGCTGGCGCGAAGCAATTGCTTGCAATACGCTTAACTCAGTGATCACGGTGACTTTAGCCTGTGACTGCAACTGAGCGCGACTCGACCAACGTGATGACAATTGACTTGCCTTTGCCACAGCATCGTCACTGCTTAACTGATGCTGGTGCTGACTCAAGCGATAAGTAAGCTCACCACTGCGGATACTAACATCTAGATAACGGCCTTGAATTGGCTCAAATAAGCGCACGCTTATTCCACTATCAGCAAGATTTAATGCATTGGCATCAAGCTTACCTTTGTTGAGCATCTCGGTTTCGACTGGCATTCCTGTTTCAACTAGCGTTCCATTTTTTCGAGCTTTAACGATATTAGCAAGCACAGTAAGCGAGCCTGGTTCACTACTTAATGAAAAACCAGTTTGCTGATGCACGCCGCAAGCAATAGCACTTAAGCTCACACTAGCTGACGCAAATAGCATGATGCCTGCGCTCAATGCTGAAGTGGTTATTGTTTTAAGATATTTTCTCATTAGCCTGACCTCTTCAAACAGCAATTCTGTAATTTAGAGAAACTATCAAAGGGGCAAAATGCCCCTTTGAAGTATTACTCATCGACCTGTATTAGCGCACGATTAGCATTAATTGCTCTGGCGTCATTGGCGTGTCAAAGTAGCTCATGAATCGACCGAAGTCTTTCATTTCACCTTGCGCAAAGCCAAACTCGTCAGCAACCATTTTCTCAGCAATCACCTTCTGCGCATTCGGACCGGCCATCAAGATTTGATTAAGTACAGCTCGACTTGTTTCAATCTTAACGTCAGCGCAGTCTAACGCCTGCTCGTGTAACTGCACAATGCCGTTACGAATTTCCAGCGTAAACGCCTCTTTGGTGTCGCTAAACTGATAGCTCATCGCCATATTTACATCAAGGGTTTTCTCTGCCACTAACGTTGATGTCATCATGTCGAAAATCTGCTTGCTAGGCAGCGCAGTTAATACATCGACTGATGCAAAGCTAATCATGTTAGAGAAATCACGTGTACCTTCTAGCTCAGCTGCAGCATTAAGCGCCCAGTTACGCCAGTTAATATTCACCTGCGCAGCAGCCCAAGCTTTATATGCGTCAGCTTTTAACTCGCGAGCCTGCATGTCTTGTTTGTTTACCGTAATTGGGTAAGACAAGATTTCTGCAGCAAAAGTGAAATTATCAGCTTCAATTGCAGCTTTTGCGGTTTTAAGAATGTTGTCACGACCGCCCATGATTTCAACAAAAGCTTTTGCTCGCTGCTCATACGCCATCGGCTCTAGTTGCCAAGGGTCGCCTTCGAAGAATCCGTTGTAACCTACATAGATCTGTCTAACAGCGTGTGCGACTGTACCATAGTGCTCACCTAACCAAGGGTGACTAGCTAGATGCTTAGGCAATTTCACTACTTCAACTAACTCATCAGGTGTCATCCCTTTATTCATGTAGCGGATTGTTTGGTCATGAGTAAATTGAATCGCATCACGGTATGCCGTGAGTACATTATCTACTGCCGCTTTACCTTCAACCGGACGACCATGAGAGTTAATCATCACTTCAGTGTCGAACTGACGCATCACATCAATACCTTTAAACCACATCGATGGGTCGCGGAATTTGGTGCCTCGAATGGTGTGCAAGTTAGGGAAATTCTCACCTTGCAATACTTCTGCTGCATGAAGAATTTTTTGCTCTGGCAGATAAACGACGACTTCATCTTTAGTTTCAGACGGTACGTTAACAATCTGCATTGGCACACCGGCAATCGTAATGTCGAGACGGTCTTTCAGAGTCACGTTTGGCTCAATGAACGAGATATCGCCTTGCATAAAGCGCGGACCTAAGCCGTCATTGACCGTGCCGTGTTCACCCTCTTCTACATGCTTAGCACCAGTGTAAGACGTGCGATGACCAAACAAAGTACCAAGGTTTGATGACCAGTTAGCCACTGCCGCTGTTAAGCCTTCTTGTGCAATGATTTTGATTTCACCTGATGCGACTTGCTCATCTGTCGCCCAAGCACGAACACCTGAAATATGGTCGATATGGTTGTGCGAATAAATAATCGCTTTTACTGGTTTGTTGGTGATCTGTCTGAATTGCTGCTTAACCACTTCAGCCATTTGTACAGACTCACCCGGATCAACGATGATGATGCCATCATCGCCTTCAATCATTACTGGTGTATCGAGACCAAAGCCGTAGCCAAGGTAAACATTATGGTCAACTTTGATGATGGCTTGCGCCATCTTGCGACCGTGTTTAGTCAAAGCCGGATGCACATGGTCTGATTCCTGGGTGTAAGCTAAGGTTTCACCAGTCGTTGATAAAACCTTAATGCGCTTACCTTCACCCCAAAATAGGTTTGATTCGTGCTCAAACAAGGTTGAAGACGTGTAACGTTGCTCAAGCTGAATATTTTGATATTGAGCCGCCGCGCTGGTTTGCAGCTCTTGCCCAACAGTAGATTGCGCCTGAGTAGTAGGTGTTGCAAGTGCATAACCTGAAGTAAATAAGGCTACTGATACCGCAAGACCTAGGCTTAATGGTTTAAATTGACTAATCATAATTTGCTCCCAACGGGTGACATCATTTGTTGATTAATAGATTAATCGCCATTAACATCGTAAAAAACTAGGCTTTACGATAATTAAGTATCGAATTTACGATAACACTTTGCAGCGCAGAATGACTTAGTCGCTTGGCTTGTAGTGACTAGCCCTTGCGAATTATGTGGTGCACGGAAGGCAAAGCCAGCGTAGATGAAAGGTGGGACAAGAGATGACACAAAAACCGACACTCAACCAACTTGGCGTATTTAGCGCGGTGATGTCTAGTGGCAGCTTCAGCCGCGCTGCAGAGCAGCTCAACACTAATCAATCAACAATCAGTACAAGTATTGCAAAACTTAAACAGGACCTTGGACAAGAGTTGTTCATCCGTCAAGGTCGCGGCATTGCACCAACGCGATTTGCCCAAAGCCTTTATGAGCAAATTAAACTGCCACTGGCACAATTAGACGATACTCTGCATAACATGAGTGAGTTTGACCCAAACCAGGGGCAGCATAAGTTTGTCATTACCGCGCCAGAGCATATGCACTGGTTGCTACTCAATAAATTTAGTGAGCTAAAACCCCACAATATTGAGATTTTTGACCAGCCAGATACAGATGAAGCACTATTAGATGGCCTGAACTCTCAGCGTTTTGATGCCATGATTGATATCATGCCACCCAGTAGTTCTGCAGTAGAAAGCTGTCGGTTATTTGATAGTGATTTTGTGATTGTTTGCAGCCAAGACCACCCGCGTGTGCAACAAAGCATTAGTCACCAACAATTTAATAGTGAGTCTCATGCTGTACTGGAGCGCACCCGCCAGCATTTACGCAGCCTACATCACTTTACCAATATCGACTTAAGCCAACGTAAGGTGGCTTATCATGGGCGCTCGCTATTCAGTAATATGTTACTGTGCAGCCAAACTGAGTTGATCACCGCAATACCAGAGTTTTTAGCAAGGCAGTTCCAGTCGCAACTAAACTTGCAACTATTACCGCCGCCATTTTCGTGCAAGCCCATCACCAACTATTTGATCTGGCTTAAAAAGCATCACCATGACCCTGCGCAAAAGTGGCTGCGTTCACAGCTCATTGAGGCAACCCAGAGTTTTACTTAACTAGATCTTTAAGAGGAATTTCTATCACTCTGTGTTGTTCATAATTAAAAAGCTCTAGTTAACGTTTTGCTTCAGTCAAATAACAAATTGACTCCAATAAAAAACCCTCAATGCTCAAGTATAAGGAGCAATGAGGGTTTATTTTTAACTGAATCTCTTTGTTCTAAGGGCTTAAACAACCCCTTGGCTTGAGCTATTCAGTTTTAGCTATTTCTTAACTAGTGCTTAGTTACTTTAGCAACTACTCGGCAACTGGGTATTCGACTGTCGCCTTAGCTTTCAGAGCACCAATCACAGATAAGTAATCGGCTTGGCTATACTGTGACTCTAAACGTTGCTTAAGGCCAGCAACAAGCTCGTCAGTGATGCCAGTAGCTGCATTAACTGCATCAACCAACACTACCGCATAACCTTGTGCTAGCTCTGCAGTATCAATTGATACGCCGCCGTCAGCAGGTTTAGGCATCTTAAATGCTTTATCTACAATCGCTGGGTCAGTTTCTTGAGTGAAACGAGGTAATGCAGTCACTGTCGTAAGCTCAACGTCAACGCTGCCACCATCTTTAAGGGCAACCATAAACTCAGTCGCTTTAACTTTAGCAACCTGGTTGGCTTTGTCTTGCTTAAGACGTGCAACAATACCATCTTTCACTTCGGCGAAATCCATAGTGCCTGCAGCTTTGTGCTCTTTTAAGCGTACAACGACTACATGGTTTGGACCTAGCTCAACAACGTCACTGTTCATGCCATCACTGATCACTTGCTCTGAAAACGCTGCGCGGATGAAATCTGCAGTGTTAAACGGTGCAGGTACATTGTTACGGCTAAATAGCTCGGTAGTCTTAACAGGTACATTCACCGCTTCTGACGTTTCAGCTAACGTATCAGGAATTTCATAGCTAGTGTCAGCAAGTTGTGACTGCAGACCAAAGAACACATCTAGTGCTTTCTTTTCTTGCAGCTCAGCTAAAATCTCAGCTTTCGCATCTTCAAAGCTTTGTACACCGCCTTCTTGTACATCAACAAACTTAACGATGTGGTAACCAAAGCTGGTTTTAACAAGATCTGAAGTTGCGCCTTTTTCAAGGGCAAACAGTGCAGTATCGAACTCACCTTCCATTACACCAGGCTCGAACCAATCTAGCTCGCCACCTTGCTCAGCGCTGAACTGATCATCAGAGTCTGACTTAGCTACAGCTTCAAAGCTCTCGCCAGCAGCAAGTTTAGCTAATGCAGCTTCACCGCGTGCTCTATCTGCATCTTCATCACCAGAGTCGTTGATAAGAATATGCGCAGCTAGACGCTTCTCAGCAGTGCGATATTGCTGCTGGTTCTCATCATAGAAAGTACGTGCTTCTTCATCGCTAACCGCTTCAGTGTTAGCCATATCTGCAGCGTTTAACTCAACGTACTCAAGGCTCACCATTTCTGGGCTGCTAAAGCGAACTAGGTTTGCTTCATAGTATTCATTGGCTTCTTCATCAGATACATTCGCCTCGGCAACAAACGGCGTAGCATCAACCGTTAGGTAGCGAATATCACGAGTTTGACCTTGAAGCTCAGCAAGCTCGTTAGCTTCACCTGGTAGAACAAACTCACTACCCACTAATGCCATCACTAGCTGACGACGTGTCATGTCAACGCGCATCATGTTTCTAAATGCAGCAGTTTGGTAACCAAGTTGACGCAGTACTGCTAAATAGCGCTCGTTATCGAACTGACCATCGGTGTGGAATGCAGGCTCGTTAACAATCGCTTGTTTAATCTGTTCATCAGATACGCGTAAACCAAGCTCGGCAGCGGCTTGGTCAACTAATTTCTCGGCAACTAAACGTTCTAGAACGTCTTTTCTGATCCCGGCCATGTAACTTTCATCAGCACTTAGGGCATCAAACATTTCACCAAATTGTTGTTGTAAGCGACCTACTTCATTTTGCAGAGATTGCTCTAATTGTTCATTGGTAATTTCGTCACCATTGACGATAGCCGCTGGAGTACCCGTGTTTGAGCCTAAATAGCTACTCACACCAGCAAATGCAAATGAAAGGATAACAAGGACTAAGATCGACTTAGCGATAATACCTTGTGAGCCTTCACGAATTTTTTCTAACATCAGAATTCTCGCTAGTTGCGATGGATAAAAATAAAAAGACGCATCACAGTTTGGATGCGCCTTTTTTTGTAATTACTTTAGAGTTTCAAAAAGCTTTGGCTTTACTGTCACTCCCAATACCTCAAATGGTATTGCTTGCCGTAAAAAGCACTGCTATTGCAGTGCTTATCTTACGAGTGCCTTACAAAGGCAACGCTAACTAATTCTTAGTTAACAGCGTCTTTTAGCGCTTTACCAGCTTTGAACGCAGGAATGTTCGCAGCAGCAATCTTAATTTCTTTACCAGTTTGTGGGTTACGTCCAGTGCGCTCTGCACGTTGACGAACTTCAAAAGTACCGAAACCAACTAGAGAAATTTTTTCGCCTTCTTTAAGACCTTCAGTCACAGCAGCGATAAAAGAATCTAATGCACGGCCAGCTGCAGCTTTAGAAATGTCAGCACCAGTAGCGATTTTCTCGATTAGTTCAGATTTGTTCATGTCTTCCCCTTGAATGTTATTGTAGCGCCGTAACCATTTCCGTGTTTAGAGCGGTCGGCGGAGGCTTTTTAAAAAAGCTAGGTATCTGTCCTAGCCAAATATGAAACCAAATAAAATTGGATACAGCTCGAAGTCAATCACGCCAAAGGGCTTGGTGTGACTGACTCTCCACAAAACCTAGGCTACCACAGGATTGCGGTTTGTTAAGCCCTTTTTTGCAGTTTTTTTCGGATATAGAGCACTTTTTTTCACTATTTAGCTACTTTTTAACCACTTCAAAACCTTCTACAGGTCTTTCTAAGGCTAATTTGAGCACTTCATCAACCCAGCGTACCGCATGGATTTGCAAGTCGGCAATCACACTTGCTGGAATTTCTTCCAGGTCTCGCTCGTTCTCTTTAGGAATAAGCACATGTTTAATGCCGCCGCGATGCGCTGCTAACAGTTTCTCTTTTAAGCCGCCAATTGGTAGTACTTCACCGCGCAGAGTGATTTCACCTGTCATGGCAACGTCACTACGCACTGGATTACCCGTTAAGCTAGACACTAACGCAGTGCACATAGCCGCGCCTGCTGATGGACCATCTTTTGGTGTTGCGCCTTCTGGTACATGCACGTGAATATCACGCTTTTCATAGAAGTCGCTGTTAATACCAAGTTGATCTGCGCGGGCGCGAACCACTGTCATCGCTGCTTGAATCGACTCTTGCATAACATCACCAAGCGAACCTGTATAAGCAAGCTTGCCTTTACCGGCAACTGATGTAGCTTCAATCGTTAGTAAGTCGCCACCGACTTGTGTCCAGGCAAGGCCAGTAACCTGACCAATCTGGTTATTTGAGTCTGCTTTACCAAAATCATGGCGCTGCACGCCAAGGAATGACTTAAGGTTGTCGGCGTTGACTTCAACAGACTTAACCGATTTATCAAGCAGAATCTGTTTAACCACTTTACGGCAAATCTTAGACAACTCACGCTCTAATGAACGTACGCCCGCTTCGCGAGTGTAGTAGCGGATAATGCCTAAGATAGCACCGTCATCCACACTAATTTCTTTGGCTTTTAGACCATTGCGCTCAACCTGCTTAGGCAATAAGTGTTGCTTAGCAATATTAAGTTTCTCATCTTCGGTATAACCCGATAGACGAATGACCTCCATACGGTCTAGCAGTGGCCCTGGAATATCCATTGAGTTAGACGTAGCGACGAACATCACATCTGACAAGTCATAATCAACTTCGAGATAATGATCGTTAAACGCTGAATTTTGCTCAGGATCTAACACCTCAAGTAATGCCGACGATGGGTCGCCGCGCATATCTGAGCTCATTTTGTCGATTTCATCCAATAGGAATAATGGGTTTTTAACGCCCACTTTCGACATTTTTTGGATAACCTTGCCTGGCATAGAGCCAATATAAGTACGGCGATGACCACGGATTTCCGCTTCATCACGCACGCCACCTAAAGCTACGCGCACATACTTACGGCCAGTTGCTTTTGCAATAGACTGACCCAGCGAGGTTTTACCCACACCTGGTGGTCCCACTAAACAAAGAATTGGCCCTTTGAGCTGCTTAACTCGGCTTTGTACCGCTAGGTATTCAAGAATGCGCTCTTTAACTCTCTCTAACCCATGGTGGTCAGTATCAAGCACATCTTGCGCTTTCGATAAATCACGCTTGATTTTAGAGCGCTGCTTCCAAGGTACTGAAGTCATCCAGTCTACATAACTACGCACAACGGTAGCTTCTGCCGACATCGGTGACATCATTTTTAGTTTATTTAGTTCAGCACTGGCTTTTTCTTTGGCATCTGCCGGCATGCCTGCGTCTTCAATCTTTTTGGCCAGTACTTCAAATTCATCATGGCTTTCGTCAATGTCGCCAAGCTCTTTTTGAATAGCCTTCATTTGCTCATTCAAATAGTACTCGCGCTGGCTCTTTTCCATTTGCTTTTTAACGCGGCTACGAATGCGTTTTTCAACTTGCAGTAAGTCGATTTCCGCTTCCATCATCGCCATCAAATACTCAAGGCGCTCGCCAACGTTGACCATCTCAAGCACAGACTGTTTGTCTTCAAGCTTTAGCGGCATGTGCGCGGCCATAGTGTCGGCTAGGCGCGCAGCTTCTTCGATACCCGTTAGCGAAGTTAGCACTTCAGGTGGGATCTTCTTGTTTAACTTGATGTAACCTTCAAACTGCCCAATTGCGCTGCGAACAAGGACTTCTTCTTCCTTGTCAGTAAGTGGCGTTGAAGTTAAGTATTCGGCCTTAGCGACGAAGAAGTCTTCATCTTGGGTATACTGGCCGATCTTAGCGCGCTGACCACCTTCGACTAACACCTTTACAGTGCCATCAGGCAGTTTGAGCAATTGTAAGATTGAGGCAACGGTGCCGATTTCGAAAATGTCGTCTTTAGTCGGCTCGTCAAGATCTGCATCGCGCTGGGCGACGAGAAGAATTTGTTTGTCTTGCTCCATTGCTGATTCTAAACAACGGATTGATTTTTCCCTTCCGACGAAAAGTGGAATTACCATATGGGGATAGACCACTACGTCTCTCAGTGGTAATACGGGGAGTTCGATCTGCGCTTCACGCTCTTGTGTCATGGCTCGATTCCGTTTGATGAAAAGACATATAAAAAGGCTTGTACCTGAGTATATTGGGGCAGTGTTGAAAGTTTCAATGGTCAATACGAAAAAAGGAGCCCATTGGACTCCTTATTTAATTTTTGCAGTGCTAACAGATGATTAATTAATCGCCTGATGCCGCTTGTTGATCGTTGTTTTCGTAAATCAAGATTGGATCTGACTCACCTTTAACAACTGACTCATCAACAACCGCTTTAACAACACCTTCAACTGACGGTAGGTCGTACATGGTATCAAGCAAAATGCTTTCTACAATTGAGCGCAAACCACGGGCACCTGTTTTACGTACCATCGCCTTATTAGCAATCGCTTTAAGCGCATCTTCGCGGAACTCTAACTCAACCTCTTCCATCTCAAACAAAGCAGCATACTGCTTAGTTAGTGCGTTTTTAGGCTGAGACAGAATTTGCACCAGTGCAGCTTCATCTAACTCAGTAAGTGTAGCAACTACAGGTAGGCGGCCGATAAATTCAGGAATAAGACCAAACTTAACTAAATCACCTGGTTCAACTTTACCTAGCGTTTGTGAAATCGTTTCTTTGTCATCTTCACCTTTGACTTCAGCGCCAAAACCGATACCAGTACCAACATGAGCACGCTGCTCAATCACCTTCTCTAGGCCAGCAAATGCACCGCCACAGATGAATAGGATTTTCGAAGTATCGACTTGCAAGAACTCTTGCTGAGGATGCTTACGACCACCTTGAGGCGGCACAGATGCTACAGTGCCCTCAATTAATTTAAGTAGAGCTTGCTGCACGCCCTCACCTGAAACATCACGAGTAATCGATGGGTTGTCAGACTTACGGCTAATTTTATCGATTTCATCAATGTAAACGATACCGCGCTCAGCCTTCTCTACGTCGTAATCACACTTCTGCAGTAGTTTTTGGATGATGTTCTCAACGTCTTCACCAACGTAACCGGCTTCAGTTAGCGTAGTCGCGTCAGCCATGGTGAACGGCACATTTAATGAGCGCGCTAATGTCTCAGCAAGTAGCGTTTTACCACTACCTGTAGGGCCAATAAGCAAGATGTTACTCTTACCTAATTCGATGCCATCTTTAGGGGTACCGTTACGTAACCGTTTATAATGGTTGTAAACCGCAACCGAAAGCACTTTTTTGGCTTTATCTTGACCAATGACATAATCATCAAGGTGCTCACGAAGCTCGTGAGGCGTTGGCAATTTATTGTCGTCTTGTTTTGGCGAAATCTCTTTGATTTCTTCTCGAATAATGTCGTTACATAACTCGACACATTCATCACATACATATACCGATGGGCCAGCAATCAGTTTTCTTACTTCGTGCTGACTTTTTCCGCAAAAAGAGCAGTACAGCAGCTTACCGCTGTCACCGTTATTTTTGTTATCGCCCATTATTTTACCTCTGTTGGCAGCCTGCGCTACATCTTATGCTTTGACTTTTGTGTCTTACTACAAAGCATAGGCTACAAATTGAATTGCTACACAATAACCTAATGTAGCCTAAAGATCAGCAATGTTTAGCCACGCGTTGTTAACACTGAGTCAACCAAACCGTACTCAACGGCTTGTTCAGCGCTCATAAAGTTGTCACGATCAGTATCACGTTCAACAACTTCAAGCGGCTGCCCTGTATGATCAGCTAACATTTGATTCAATTTATTCTTAATACCAAGGATTTCTTGTGCGTGGATTTGAATATCAGACGCTTGACCTTGGAAGCCACCAAGTGGCTGATGGATCATCACTCGTGAATTAGGTAAACAATGACGCTTGCCCTTTTCACCGCCAGCTAGTAGGAATGCACCCATACTTGCTGCTTGACCAATACATACCGTGCTCACATTTGGCTTAATGAACTTCATAGTGTCATAAATTGCCATACCAGCAGTAACTGAACCACCAGGTGAGTTGATGTATAGGTAAATATCTTTATCTGGGCTTTCTGACTCTAAGAACAATAGCTGCGCCACGATTAAATTAGCCATGTGCTCTTCCACTTGACCAACTAAGAAAATGACACGTTCTTTTAACAGGCGAGAATAGATATCGTAAGAACGCTCACCTTTAGCTGTTTGTTCAACCACCATAGGTACAAGAGCATTTAAAACTGATTCTGGCGCTTTATGCATTATTCAATTCCCTAAAATAAAAATGGCCCGCATGAGGAGCCTCATACGAGCCATTATAAATGGCTAAGTGCCATTTAAGTCAAGCTATGCTTACTGCTGAGCTTGCGCCTTGTTCATAAAATCTTCAAATTCAACGTCTTTAGTTGTAACTTTTGCAGATTTTAGTAGCTCTTCAACAGCTTGCTCTTCTAATGCAACATTACGCATGTTTTGCATTAGTTCTTTATTGCCGTTGTAGTACTCAACAACTTCGCTTGGATCTTCGTAAGCTGAAGCCATAGAAGTGATTAGTGTTTGTACACGCTCATCTTCAGCTTCTAGCTTGTTAGCTTTGATAACTTCGCCAAGTAGCAAGCCTACTTTAACGCGACGCTCTGCTTGCTCAGTGAATAAGTCAGCTGGTAACTCAGGCATGTTTTCAGTTTGGCCACCGAAACGCTGCATTGCTTGTTGACGAAGTACGTTCACTTCACCGTCAATTAGTGCTTTAGGGATTTCGATTTCGTTAGCAGCTAAAAGACCTGTGATAACTTGCTCTTTTACGTTAGCTTTTAACGCTTGTTCAAGTTCACGAGTCATGTTCTTACGGATTTCAGCTTTAAGCGCGTCTAAACCGCCTTCAGCGATACCAAATAGTGAAGCAAACTCATCGTTAACTTCTGGTAGGTTAGCAGCTTGAACTTCGTTTAATGTGATAACGAACTTAGCAGCTTTACCTTTTAGGTTTTCAGCGTGGTAGTCTTCTGGGAAGTTAACTTCGATTTCGAACTCTTCACCAGCTTTGTGACCTTGGATACCAGTTTCGAAACCAGGGATCATACGGTTGCTACCTAGTTGTAGTTCGAAGTCTTCAGCTTTGCCGCCTTCAAACTCTTCACCGTCTACGCTACCTACGAAGTTAACTTTAACTTTGTCACCTTCAGCAGCTTCGCGCTCAGCAACTTCATAAGTCGCGTGTTGCTTACGTAGCGTTTCGATCATGTTGTCAACGTCAGCATCGTTTACTTCAGCTTGAGGTTGCTCAACTTCAATTGCGTCTAGACCAGTTAGTTCTACTTCTGGGTAGATTTCGAAAGTAGCGACAAACTCAAAGTTTTCACCTTCTACTTTACCTGGAGCAAAAGTTGGCGCACCTGCTGGGTTTAATTTCTCAGCCATGATTGCTTCAACAAAGTTGCGTTGCATTACTTCACCAGTCACATCTTGACGGATAGCAGCACCGTAACGCTTGTTGATTACAGATACAGGTACTTTACCAGGACGGAAACCCGGAAGACGAGCACGCTTAGCTTCACGTGATAAACTGTCTTTTACTAATTTCTCAATTTGTTCCGCAGGAACAGAAATAGTAAGGCGACGCTCTAGGCCTTGAGTTGTTTCAACAGAAACTTGCATTGTTTTACCTCGAAATATGTCTAACGTCCTTTCTAATAGTCGATTGGTTCAACTATTTAATTATTCGTTTCTTGATCATTGATTTTGACTAGGGTGTCCAACATAGCGAGAAAGAATAAAGACGCTTAATGGAACTAGCAACTCTAATGGTTATTTATCAAGACGCGACATTATAGCCACCGTTTTTAATAGAGTCGAGCATCAATAGTGGGATTTCAGGCATAAAAAAAGCGACCTAAGGTCGCTTTTCTATTGATTGGCGTTTTTTTCGCAATCAACTTCCTCAAAATCTTGAGGGGAATGAGTGGGGTGACTGACGGGGATTGAACCCGCGACAACCGGAATCACAATCCGGGACTCTACCAACTGAGCTACAGTCACCACAAAAATGGTACGCCCGGCAGGATTCGAACCTGCGACCATCCGCTTAGAAGGCGGATGCTCTATCCAACTGAGCTACGGGCGCATGGCACAGCGTCAATGCTGTTCCTGTCTGGCTATGTGAGCTTACCTGCTCACTATTACTCGCTATCTTATGATAGCCAATAATTTAAATTTGGTCGGTGATAGAGGATTCGAACCTCTGACCCTCTGCTCCCAAAGCAGATGCGCTACCGGGCTGCGCTAATCACCGAGAGTGTTTCAAACAATAATTCTAAATTAACCGTGTTGCTTGAGAACGGGGCGCATATTAGCGAGTCACTTTGTCCTCGTCAACGGTTTTTTTGATGATATTAGTTATATGACGATTTTAACAGCGGTTCTGTCAGATTATCACCCATTTATGAATAGAATATTTCTATATAGCGTTAAGCTTGAGCAATGACACTAATCGCCTTGCCTGTTAGAATAGCGCCCGAAAAAATCACTCACGGCCTAAACCTTCTTCTAGGCTCGCATGTAAAGGAACTCCTACTGTTATGACAGCTCACATTATTGATGGCAAGGCAATCGCCCAATCAATTCGCAGCAATCTTAAACAACAAGTCGCCGAGCGCAAACAAAATGGTCAACGTGTACCAGGCTTAGCGGTAATCTTAGTGGGAAGCGACCCTGCATCTCAAGTCTACGTAGGTAGCAAACGCCGCGCATGTGAAGAGGTCGGTTTTGAATCAAAGTCATTTGACCTTGAAACCACCACTACCGAAGAAGAGTTACTAGCCCTAATTGATAAGTGTAATGAAGACCCTAGTATCGACGGTATTTTGGTGCAACTGCCACTGCCTGAGCATATTGAAGACTCAAAAGTCATTGAACGTATTCGCCCAGATAAAGATGTAGACGGCTTCCACCCATACAATGTTGGCCGCCTTGCCCAGCGTATTCCTGTCCTTCGCTCATGCACGCCAAAAGGTATCATGACACTTATTCGCTCTACCGGTATCGATACCTACGGTCTAGATGCAACTATTGTTGGCGCATCAAACATTGTTGGTCGCCCAATGACGCTTGAGCTACTACTGGCTGGCTGCACAACTACCACCTGTCACCGCTTCACCAAAGACTTAGAGTCTAAAGTTCGTCAAGCTGACTTGGTCGTAGTTGCAGTAGGTAAACCAGGGTTTATTCCAGGAGAGTGGATAAAACCAGGTGCTATCGTCATTGACGTGGGGATCAATCGTCTAGAAGATGGCAGCCTAGTTGGTGATGTCGAATACCAAGCAGCAGCTGAGCGTGCAGCCCATATTACACCTGTACCCGGCGGCGTTGGTCCTATGACAATCGCAAGCTTATTAGAGAATACGCTGTACGCAGCTGAAGAATACCACGACTAAGCGCCTAGCGACTCGTATTCCAGAATGATGGAGCCTACCTAGTTGTAGGCTTTTTTATGCATTTTGTTTGAACAGAATAAAGTATTAGCCAACTAGGCTTTGTGTTAACTCTCTAGAAGGAAGCCTAGCCTAAACAGCCAAAGTTAAAGCATGTAGTTGCAATGACATTTAAAGCCGTTGAAAACATGGATGTTTTCATCGAGTCCACAAGGAAGTGTTCACGACGTGCTTTAAATTTCAATGCAACGTGAGCAAATTTAAGAAAGTTACCTGATCTGACGAACATTAGAAATTACAGGCAAAGCCTATTCGATGGTAACCTCCTACTGAAGTTGGTGGTTTAGGGGTTGAAACAAAAACGGCAACCACTTTGGTTGCCGTTTGTTAATCAGCTTGCTTGCGCGTTTAAGTTAATTACTTTTTACGCCAAGTAGTACCGTTTGCGCCATCTTCTAAAATAACACCTAGCTCATTTAAACGATCACGTGCTACATCCGCTGCCGCCCAATCTTTTTCAGCACGAGCGCGGTTACGTTCAACAATTAACGCTTCAATCTCCGCTACTTCATCATCGCTACCTTCACCTTTAAAGAAAGCATCGACATCTTGACTTGCGATACCTAGCACGTCACAAAGCGCTTTTAAGCTAACACCAAGCGCCGAAGCAGCGGCCATGTCAGTACCTTTAAGTCGGTTAATCTCACGCACCATATCAAACAGCACTGAGTACGCTTCAGGCGTGTTGAAGTCATCATTCATCGCGTCTTTAAATTTAGCGACAAATTCAGTGGCATCAGCTGCCTCAACGGTTAAGTCGAGATCTTTAAGCGCAGTATAGATACGCTCAAGTGCCGCGCGTGACTGCTTCAAGTTATCTTCAGAGTAGTTCAGCTGACTACGATAATGGCCTGACAGCAGGAAGTAACGCACAGTCTCAGCATCATAGTGCTGTAGCACGTCGCGAATGGTAAAGAAGTTACCTAAAGACTTTGACATCTTTTCACGGTCAACCATCACCATGCCGGTGTGCATCCAGTAGTTAACGTACTGGGTGTCGTGGGCACAGCAAGATTGCGCGATTTCATTCTCATGGTGTGGGAACTGTAAGTCAGAGCCACCGCCATGAATATCAAAATGATTACCTAAATGCTTGCTGTTCATCGCTGAACATTCAATGTGCCAGCCAGGACGGCCTGGGCCCCATGGTGATTCCCACGTTGGCTCACCCGGTTTAGACATTTTCCACAGTACAAAGTCCATTGGGTTGCGTTTTGATTCTTCAACGTCGACACGCGCACCCGCTTGCAGTTGTTCAAGGTTTTGACCTGAAAGCTTACCGTAGTCAGCATAAGAGGTAACGCTGAACAATACGTCACCATTATCAGCCACATAAGCGTGCTCACGTTCAATAAGTCGCTCAACCAGCTCGATAATTTCTGCAATATGTAAAGTTGCGCGTGGCTCGAAGCTAGGACGCACCATATTTAGAGCATCAAAATCCGCATGCATTTCACCAATTAGGCGTTCAGTTAATGCTTCGCAAGATTCGTTGTTTTCAGCAGCACGCTTAATGATCTTATCATCAACATCGGTAATGTTACGTTGGAAGTTAACGTCATAGCCTATGTACCGCAGGTAACGGACAATCATGTCGAAAGATACAAAGGTACGACCGTGGCCAATGTGACACAAATCGTAAATGGTTACACCGCAAACATACATGCCGACTTTGCCGGGATTAATAGGTTTAAACTCTTGCTTTTCGCGGGTAACGCTATTGTAAATCTTCAACATTGATACTTCTCTTTGGAACTATTAATAAAGGTATATAAACAGTCGCTGAGTCTAGCATGACCTTAGGTGTTTTGAATACAACACTTTATGAAGCAATTTAGATAAGTTAAAATCCCGCCACGATTTTAGATCAACGCAAGGTAATGACCATGATCACACTACACACCAACCACGGCGATATTACGTTAGAGCTTAACGCTGAAAAAGCCCCTATCACTGTTGAAAACTTCATGAAGTACGTTAACGACGGTTTCTTTGACGGCACTATCTTCCACCGTGTTATCGATGGTTTCATGATCCAAGGTGGTGGTTTCACATCTGACATGACTCAGAAAACCACTAACGCAACCATCAAAAACGAAGCAAACAATGGTCTGTCTAACGAAATTGGTACTATCGCAATGGCGCGTACCTCAGACCCACATTCTGCGACAGCACAATTCTTCATCAACGTTAGCAACAACACCTTCCTTGACTTCAAGAATGAGTCAACTCAAGGTTGGGGCTACTGTGTATTTGGTAAAGTAAGCGCTGGTATGGACATTGTTGAGAAGATTAAAGGTGTTAGCACGGGTAACTATGGTATGCACCAGGATGTACCATTAGAAGCTGTTATTATCGAAAGTGTCACTGTTGCAGAATAATCTGTGAGTACAGTTTTTATAGGCGATCTTCATTTAAGTGAAGATCGCCACGACATCTCCAACGCCTTTATTCACTTCCTACAATCAGGACTTGATGATGTAGATTCGCTATACATCATAGGAGACTTGTTCGAAGTTTGGGTTGGAGATGATATCGCCCCGCCCTTTGCACTCGATATTGCGCGCCATATCGCTGCTGCAGCCAAAAAAACACCTGTTTACTTCATTCACGGTAACCGTGACTTCATGCTCGGCAAACAATATTGCAAACTTGCTGACATGCAAATCTTGCCCGAAGTGCACAAAATCAGCCTTTACGGTAAACCTACGGTAGTACTTCACGGTGACAGCCTATGCACCTTAGACAAGGCATACCAGAGATTTCGCAAGTTTCGTAGTATTGGTCTGTTTAGGTGGTTATATGCTTGCTTACCGAAACAGAAGCGTCTTAATATCGCAGCGAATATTCGTGGAAAAAGCGTTAAAGATAATCAGCGCAAAAGCTATCAAATCATGGATGTGGAACAAAGCGCGGTCGACGCCTTATTTGCTAACACTGATAGCGTGCAGATGATCCACGGCCATACTCATCGCCCTAATATCCATACTCAAGCCGATGGCAATTGCCGCATTGTAGTGGGAGATTGGTACGATCAAGGCAGCGTACTTGTTGTTGATGAAGCTGGCGCGAAGCTGCAAAACCTCCCTTTAATGCCAGCTTGATTTTTATGCAGCAATAGGCACGCCACTGTGAAAACAAAACGCCTCGTCAGGGCTAAGGATCAGTTGCGACTCAACATCTTTGAAATACGCCACCCGCTCATCAATATTCTCAGGCGAGACAGCTTGAGCAAGCGTTAAATAATCCTGGTAATGTCTGGCTTCTGAACGCAGCAGTGAAGTGTAAAAGCGCGCTAACTCGTCATCCAAAAACGGTGCTAACTTAGCAAAACGTTCACACGAACGTGCTTCAATAAACGCACCGATAATGAGTTTATCGACTAATGCATGAGGCTCAAAAGTGCGAACATGTTTCATTAAGCCTTTGGCATAACGACCTGCACGGCGGTTCTCGTAGAGAATACCCCGTTTGTGCATTATTTCCAGCACCTGCTCAAAGTGATGAAACTCCTCTTTCACCAAGCGCACCATTTTATCGATTAGATCATCAGCTATAGCGAGTTGACCATTACTCGTTAGCTGACCTGCGAGCTCATTCTTTTTACCACTATTGGCAATAAATGATGCGATATCTGCCTGCTTGTTATAAACAAAGTCAACATAAGGCTGTGACCATGCAAGCAAGCGCTCGCCACTCTGTTTATCGACAGCATATTTACGGGTTAAAAATATCGCAGTCTGGGCGGCTTTCAACTCGCAGTTGCAATGGTCTATTAGCAAATCATTTAACTTATCTCGAGATGCCGCGAGCCTGATCCAACTATCTGGAGTTTCACAGCCAAGGAATTGATTAATAGGCGATAACAGTTCTTTCATAACTACAGAATATTAAAAATACTGCGGATATTGTAACTGCTATCACCATCATTAAGTAGGTTTAATCAGGGATTACACTTGACGAACAGACATATTTGTTCAATAAATAACTTAACACCTTTTTAACTTTGGGGTTATTTGCTAGGCAAGAATGCCAAATAGCAATGATAAAAGGGTGCACAATCACCTTAAGTGGATAAACTCTAGCGTTATAGAGTAAGTACTTAAACTGGGGTTAGGTAGCTCAACAATTAAGAGCGCAGATTTAAAATGACTTACAACCAGTCACTGACAAACTGCAATCACCACCCATTTTTAATAAGTACCTGTGGGACTGATTAAGGCGATTGACATGCTGCAGTCAGTTCGTCGTTGTTTGGCGAGCTAGTCATATTTTGCTAAACAAGGATAATTATAATGATTTTGAATCACTTAATGGGGCTATACACTCATCCAAAACAAGAGTGGCAAACAATTGAACGTAACCATGAAGCACTGCGCAGCAGTTTAAGCCATGTGTTACTTATTGCTCTCATCCCTGCTGTGTGCTCATACATAGCAACTGCACATATAGGTTGGAATCCGGGTGCGGGCGATCCTCTCTACTTAACCAGTCAAAGCGCTATGTTCATGTCAGTAGGTATGTATTTTGGCCTCATCGGTGGCGTGATGGCATTGGCATATCTCGCATTTTGGATGGGCAAAACCTTTGATGCCAACCCAACTTTCACCCAAGCATTAGAGCTCGCGTCCTATACGGCTACACCATTATTTATGGTTGGTTTTGCAGCTTTATACCCAGTGCTTTGGTTTATCATGCTAGTTGGCTTAGCGGGGCTCGCCTACTCAGTGTATCTGCTTTACGCAGGGGTACCGATTATTATGAACATACCTGAAGAAAAAGGCTTTATTTACGCAAGCTCAGTAGTAACTGCAGGTTTAGTGCTACTTGTAGCACTAATGGCATCTAGCGTTATTCTGTGGAGTTTAGGTTTTGGTCCTATGATGCAGTAACTTTAAGCGCCAAACCTTTGCCGTTGAACAATAGAACGTTGACCTATTAAGCGTAGAATAGTGGAACGTTGAACAGTGAAACGCTGAGCAGCTCGATAATTAAGTGATACTAACCCCAACAACTTTAAGAGCTAATTTAAAGCACTCATACAGAACAAGCCATTTAACAACCAAACTAAAAGCGAGCTATAGGCTCGCTTTTTTATATGCTAACTGCGAGACCTTTGTTATATGTATGGTTTATCGTGACGAAAATCACGCGCGCATGTGACACATTGTCGCACTATGATGTTAATAGCTTGGCGGTATTAAGGAAGTTTGAGAAAAAGGCGTCAGAATAAAGAAGTAGGACGCTCAGGATGAACCTAAACAAAACTTTGATTGCGACATTTGTCACAGTCGCACTAACAAACCTAACTGCAATCTACGCAACTGCCGCTGAACAAAAACAGTGTGATACTCAGGCATGCGATGACTATATCGTGGTGACTGGTGAAGTCATGCGCGAGCCAAGCAAGGTCAACACAGATCCCAAGAAACCCCGCCTGCCCTTACCCGCTTATGACGGCTCAGGCTATTTAAAAACAATTCCGGGCTTTAGCGTTGGGCGTAAAGGCGGCGCAGGTGGTGACCCAAGCCTTCGAGGACTCGGGGGTTCACGGGTTAGTATTGTAGATGATGGTCAGCATGTTTATGGCACCTGCGGCGGACGTATGGACCCACCTACCGCCTATATTTCCCCTGAATCTTACGACAATATTAGCGTGATCAAAGGGCCACAAACCGTAAAATACGGCCCTGTTGGATCAGCGGGCACCGTGCTGTTTGAAAAGGAGCGTCAGCAATTCACCGAAAGTGACGTAACTGGCAGAGCCAGCGCCACTGGTGGTAGCTTCGGTAGACAAGACTATTTAGTTGAACTATCTGGCGGTGATGAGAATCACTATATCGACTTTGATGCCAACAAATCACAAAGCGATCATTACAGTGATGGGGACGGTAATAAGGTTCAATCCAGTTACGATCGCAGTAACTTCAATTTAGCGCTTGGGTGGACCCCAGATGAAGATACTCTGTTAGAGATTGCCTATGGTACATCCGACGGCAGCGCAGAATATGCCGACCGAGCTAACAAAGCCCGCGAAATAAACAATGAAAATCTCACCTTACTTAGTCAATTTGTATTAGATGGCGACCTAATCACTAATATTGAGTTTCAAGTTTACGCCAATGAAAACGACCACATAATGGATCAGTTTGACCAGGGCAAAAATTCTGGCGTCAATGTGCGGCGCGCGACAGCCGGCGGTCATCTATGGCTTGATATGAGTATAACTGACGACTGGAATGCAACCTTGGGCACTGACTATATGTTTAGTAAACATAAAGGCCGCTCAATTTACCCAACTGTGGACCATGGCTTAGATGACTTACTCAATAAACCTTTTAACGATAACCTGCAATACAACAACCTAGGTGTATTTATTGATTCAGATTTTAAGCTTGATGCTACCGAAAAATCATCAAGTAAGTTGATGAGTGGTTTACGAGTGGATCAGTGGCAAACAGAATTATTTGTTGCCGAAAAAGGCAAGCGAGATGACACCTTAATCAGCGGCTTTGCTCGTTACGAATACAACCGCAACAATAGCCAGTACTACATCGGCGGTGGACACTCGCAGCGAATGCCCGACTATTGGGAGATAATGAAAGCATCTAGCGCAGATTTATCTCAAAAAGCGTTTGATTTAAAAGCAGAGAAAACTTCGCAAATCGACTTAGGGTGGATTTACCAAAATGACATCGAGTTTTCTGCCTCAGTTTACTTTGGCAAGGTACGAGACTACATCTTGATAGATGCTAACTTTGACAAAACTGTCGCTTACAATGTAGATGCCACCATTTGGGGTGGCGAGGCAGCCTTGAACTACCCGTTTAACGATAACTGGTCCACGCAAACCACAGTCAGCTATAGTCATGGTCATAACGACACTCAAGATGTCGCCTTAGGTCAGGTTTCACCACTTGAAGGTCGTATTTCGATTAACTATGAAAACGATAACTGGACTGCAGGTTTGTTCTGGCGTTTAGTAGCAGCGCAAGATCGCGTGTCGATTGGTCAAGGTAATATTTCTGGGCAAGATTTGTCTGAGTCGAGTGGTTTTGGTACGCTCGCGCTCAATGGCTCGTGGAAACATGGCGATGCTGTGTTAATTAGCTTTGGTATTGAAAATATCTTTGACATCACCTATTCAGAGCATATTAGCCGCTCAGGTGCCGGTAACGACATTCCGGGCAGTGAACCTTTATTTAAAGTCAACGAACCTGGGCGCACAGCTTGGGTAAAATTAGACTACACCTTCTAACTTATTGTTTTATGTTTGGTGCATAAAAGAAATAGCCAAACCTAAGACACAAAAAAGCCTGCTAGCAATAGCAGGCTTTTGGGCATCAAAGAACAGTTAAGGCTAGATTAAAATGACTCGCGCAGCGCAACCGTCATGTTAAATACTAGGCTATCAGCGCTAGAGTCTTTGTTATCAGCGCAGAAGTATCCTTCACGCTCAAACTGGTAGGCTTTTTCAGCGGGTGCATTAACAAGGCTTGCTTCAACAACACCTTGTTTAACCACTAATGACTCAGGGTTTAGCGCCTCATCTACTGTATCAAACTCAGCTGGATTAGCCTGGCTAAATAGACGATTGTAGATGCGGAACTCAGCAGGTTTAGCAGTGCTTGCATCAACCCAGTGGATCACACCTTTAACCTTGCGACCATCAGCAGGGTTCTTACCTAAGGTTTCATTGTCATAGCTACAATAAACCGTAGTAACGTTACCTTCACCGTCGGTTTCAAAGCGCTCAGCCTTAATCACATAAGCATTACGTAGGCGAACCTCTTTGCCTAATACTAGGCGCTTATATTTCTTGTTAGCTTCTTCTCTGAAATCATCCGCATCGATGTATATTTCCTTACCAAATGCTAACTCACGCTTGCCCATCTCTTCCTTATTTGGGTGTGCAGGCGCGTTGATAATTTCAGGTTGCTCACTTGGATAGTTCTCAATCACAAGTTTAATTGGATTAAGCACGGCCATAGCGCGCGGTGCATTTTCATTTAAGTCTTCACGAATACAAGCTTCAAGCATGGCCACTTCAACCATGTTCTCTTGTTTTGTGATACCAATGCGCTGGCAGAACTCACGAATCGAAGCTGGTGTGTAACCACGGCGACGCAAACCGGCAATCGTCGGCATACGCGGGTCATCCCAACCGCTAACGATGTCGCGCTCAACGAGGTCGTTTAGCTTGCGCTTTGACATTAGTGTGTATTCGAGATTCAAGCGCGAGAATTCGTACTGACGGGTACGGTTAGGCGCTTGGAAATCATCAAGGTGATCTAACACCCAGTCGTATAAGCGGCGGTTATCCTGAAACTCAAGCGTACATAGCGAGTGAGTGATGTTTTCAATCGCATCCGAAATACAGTGAGTAAAGTCGTACATTGGATAAATGCACCACTTGTCGCCAGTTTGATGGTGATGTGCAAAGCGAATACGATAAATCACCGGATCGCGCATGCACATAAATGGCGATGCCATATCAATCTTAGCTCTAAGGGCGCACTCACCTTCTTTGAATTCACCTAAGCGCATTTTTTCAAACAGGCTTAGGTTTTCTTCAACACTAGTGTCACGGTATGGGCTTGGCTTGCCAGGCTCGGTTAGTGTGCCACGGTATTCACGGGTTTGCTCTGCATTTAGGAAGCAAACATACGCCAAGCCTTTGTTAATCAGCTCAACCGCATATTGGTGCAGTTGATCAAAATAGTTTGATGAATAGCAAATATCACCCGTCCAGTTAAAACCAAGCCACTTCACGTCTTCTTGAATTGAGTTAACGTAATCAATGTCTTCTTTCTCTGGGTTGGTATCATCAAAACGTAAGTTACACTGGCCCTGATAATCCTTTGCGATGCCAAAGTTTAGACAAATCGACTTAGCATGACCTATGTGCAAGTAACCGTTTGGCTCTGGCGGAAAACGAGTGTGCACGCTAGTGTGCTTACCACTGTTTAGGTCTTCGTCGATGATATTTCGAATGAAGTTGCTTGGGCGTACTTCAGTGTCCATATGGCTCATGGATTTCCTCTTTGGCACTCAATAGTAATATTTACGAAAGACAGATGATCCTATAGATCATACTCACTTACAACTACCCTATACATTATTTTGCGCAAGGACGCAGCTTTTTTGAGCAAATAAAAATAAACCCGGCATTTGCCGGGCTCATTCACTCACTAAAATCGCTGAAGATTACTCGGTAACCACTCTAACACCCGGAATAATCTGCTGTGCCTTGCGACCTTGCTTTTTCAACCACTGGTAAAATACCACTAGTGCAATTACAAACCCGCCAACCCATAAACTTGATTGCATTGGATGCGCTGCAAAGGTACCGACTTGATAAACCACGGTAGCACTGCCATAAGCTAAACCGAATGTCCATAGCGCGGCAAAACGTGCCCATTTCATACCAAACTCACCAACTAATGCGCCCATAGCGGCTACGCAAGGAGTGTATAGCAGTACAAATAACAAGTACGCGAATGCGGCAATAGTAGTGGTAAAACCGGCTTTTAGAGCACTGAAAGTAGACGCATCAACCTCAAGCTCATCGGCAGCTGAGTCAATGGTTTCTATATCGCCAACATCTAATGACAATGGATCTTCTGGTGCAATACCGAATAGGTTCTCAGGGATAGTAGCTAGCGCTTCACTGAATGATTCACCTAGCGGTGCAAGCTCTTCTTCGGCGTCAGCTGGGTCACTGTATAAGCTATTTAGGGTGCCTACCACAGCCTCTTTGGCGAATATGCCAGTAATAATACCGACTGTCGCTGGCCAGTTGTCTTGCTCAACCCCCATAGGAGCGAATAATGGCGTCACTTGTTGACTCGCTACGCTCAGCACCGACTCTTTACTGTCTTCATGGCCAAAACTGCCATCTGTGCCGATTGAATTGATAAAGTTAAGTAGGGTCACAACAATAACAATGGTTTTACCTGCGCCAAAAATAAAGCTCTTGGTTTTCTTACCCGTGTTGCCCATTACCGTTTTAAATTTAGGCTTTTCGTAGCTTGGCAACTCCATCACTACCGCACTGCTTGAGCCTGGTAGCAAGGTGTTGCGCAGCATCAACCCTGTGCCAATTGCCGCTAAAATACCTATGATGTATAGCAAGAACACCAGATTTTGACCTGATTCAGGGAAAAACGCGGCAGCAAATAATGCATATACAGGTAAGCGTGCACCACATGACATAAATGGTGCCATCATGCCGGTTACAATGCGCTCGCGCTCACTTCCTAAAGTACGCGTCGCCATAATCGCAGGCACTGAGCAACCAAAGCCGACAATCATAGGTACAAATGCTTTACCCGGTAGGCCAATGCGGCGCATTAGGCCGTCAACCACGAAAGCTGCGCGCGACATATAGCCTGAGGCTTCAAGTACTGACAATGCCAAGAACAAAGCGGCAATAACTGGAATAAAGGTTGCCACGGTTTGGATACCTTGACCGACACCGCCTGCAACAATAGTAACCAGCCAATCAGGGCTACCAAGGGATGTCATCGCAGCGCCAAGATGATCAACAAATAATGCGCCCGCCGTAATATCAAAGAAATCAATAAACGAGCTACCCACATTGATGCTGAACATAAACATGAGGTACATAACGAATAAGAAGATTGGCACTCCGAGAACCGGGTGAAGCACTATGCTATCCAGTCTGTCACTGGCAGAAACATGCTCTTTCGCATCTACCGCACCTTGATACACCTGCTGCACAAAATCAAAACGGGTTGTGGCAACCATGACTTCGATATTGTCACCTTCTTGCTCACAATCTGTGGTGCAGCGACTTACCACTTCTTTCATCGCAGTATTTGAGCAACTACCACAACCGTGGCCATTACCCAGCATTGCCAGTGCGCGGCCACGGCTGAGTTCACCTAACTGATTTGCTAACGAATATTCTTTTAACGCAGTAACACTGCGCTCAATTGACGGTAAATAGTCCAGCAATAAAGGCTCTTCGCTAACTTCACCGTTAAACAATTGGGCGACCTGAACTTGAACGCGCTTAATGTCGCTCTCATCGCGGGCGCAAACAGCAATAACTGGGCAACCCAATTTGCTTGCCATCGCTTCAACATCAACCGTAATACCTAGCTTTTTAGCAGCGTCGATTTTGTTCAGTACCACAACCAGCGGAATACCCAGCTCACGCAGCTGCACGGTTAAATACAAGTGACGCTCAATATTGGTTGCGTCAACTAAATTGATAATGCCATCGATACGTTGCTCAGCAATATACTGCTGCGCAATTTGCTCATCTAGCGAGCAATCACAAGTGCTACCCGCTGGCAGCAAATCATAAATACCAGGAAGATCAGTTAGATGTACTTCGGTGTCATTAAGCGTAAACTGACCGGTTTTCTTTTCTACCGTTACACCTGACCAGTTACCGACTTTTTGATTAGAGCCTGTTAGCGCATTAAATAGCGTAGATTTACCCGCATTTGGGTTACCGATTGTGACGCAGTGGAATTGTTTAGTCATTGATAACTTCAACCTCGATGATATCAGCAAGATCACGGCGCATACATAATTTGCTTCCACGCAAGTCTAGCTCTAGCCCTGAGCCCATAGGTGCACGACGAATTAAAGAAAACTGGGTATTTGGTGTAATGCCCATAGATAAAAGTTTACGTTTCACCGTTTGCGGAAGTGACAATTGCCCTATTTCAGCAATTGTGGCGCGATCTCCAGGATTGAGTTCACTGAGTTTCATCAAGCTTTCACCTTAACTTCTTTTTTGACTGACATATTCTATATGTGGGTACATTGAAAAAACTAAACTTGGATCAAACTTTGGCATCGAAACGAGAATAGTTTTCACTTATGTTTTGCATTATGTGATAAATATCGCCAACATCCTAGCGCTGCTGCCAAGATTTACATTGTGTTAGCATTTGTTAGGCACGGGGTTAACTCGCTTGATACTTCGTCTACCGAGTTGTTTGAAGCTTCTTAAACACGTTGCTTTGAAAGTAAACCAAAACACACATCATCATGTGCTTTACCATTGATCACAGTATGTTGCTTGAGTAATCCTTCTTGCATAAAACCTGACTTTTGTAGTACCCGTTGTGATTCAAGGTTAGCTGCTGCACAATGAGCGACAAACTTACGAATGCTAAATTGGTGTGCCCCCCAATCAATCACAGCTTCGAGACTTTCGCTAGCGAAACCAAGACCTTGAAACTCAGGTGCAATAACATAACCGACTTCAGCACGCTGACTTTGCGGGCAATCACAGCAAAAGCCTGTAATGCCGACAAGCTCGCGGGTGTCGATACGCTCAATTGCCAAGGAGAACCATTCACCACTGTCAAACTCTGGTAGCTCTAGGCGCTGCTCAAACTTACGCCTAATCGTTTGTTCATCTTCAACATCCCTTATGTATTGGTTAACACTAGGGTTAGTTTGAATTGCGAGTACAAAGAGCCAATCACTTGCTTGCAAATTGCGTATTTTTAACCTGTCGGTATATAGGGCTATTTCCATTTAGCCTCCTCCTGGAATGGTGTAAAACTCATGAAATTAGGCAATAAAAAAGGCGACCTAAAGTCGCCTTCTCAATAGAAGGTAACAGCTAACCGCGGCTAGTCACTTCTAGTAAGTGATAGCCAAACTGAGTTTTAACTGGCCCTTGAACCACATTCAGCGGCGCACTAAACACAACCTCGTCAAACTCTTTAACCATCATACCGGGGCCAAACGAGCCTAGGTCACCACCTTGCGCACCAGATGGGCAAGATGAGTGGGCTTTAGCTACATCCGCAAAATCCGCGCCGTTGGCGATTTCAGTTTTCAGTGCCTCACATTGTGCTTCTGAATCTACCAGTAAATGTCTAGCAGTGGCTTGTACCATGTCGAGCTCCTGTTATTTATCACTCAGTCGTTTATCGGCCAACCTTTTTGACCAGTTTGTTTTTGCTATTTTCTACTAATCAACAATAAACACTGACATCATGACAACTTAATGACAAGTGCCAGTGCTTAAATTTACTTTATTTAGCTTGCTCAGCCTTGATCCAATCAGCAACCTTTTGCTCCATGACCGCCATTGGCAAAGAACCTGTGGTCAGGATTTGGTCATGGAAGCCCTTCAGGTCGAACTTATCTCCTAACTGTTGCTCTGCTTGCTCACGAAGCTTCAAGATGGTTAATTGCCCAACCTTGTATGATAGTGCTTGCCCAGGGATAGCCATATAGCGCTCGACCTCGGCCTTGATATCAGACTCAGCCATCGGTGAGTTATCCTTCATATATTGAATCGCCTGCTCACGGCTCCAGCCCTTTGCGTGTAAGCCTGTATCAACAACCAGGCGCATTGCACGTAGCATTTCATCAGAAAGCTTGCCGAAGTACTGATATGGGTCAGTGAATAAACCCATTTCAATACCAAGGTATTCAGCATACAGCGCCCAACCTTCTTCAAAGGCGGTGTACCCCTTGAAACGTTGGAACTCAGGTACGCCCTCTAACTCTTGCTTAATGGCAATTTGGAAGTGGTGACCAGGAGCCGCTTCATGCAGTGACAAAGTCATCATTCCCCATTTAGGCTGCGCTTTTAGGTTGTAGGTATTGATGTAGAATACACCTGGACGTGAGCCATCGACTGCGGGAGATTGGTAAGACGCACCAGCTGCCGACTTTTCTCTGAAGCTTTCAACTGGCTTAACCACATAGTCAGCTTTAGGCATCACGTTAAAGTACTTAGGCAACACGGCATTGATCTCATCTTTTAGCGCCATGTAACCATCGACAAGATCTTGCTTTTCAGTAAAGAAATACTCCGGCTCTGATGACAGAGAAGCGAAAAATGCAGTTAAGTCACCTTCAAAGCCCACTTGCTCGCGGACTTTATCCATTTCTGACAAGATGCGTGCAACCTCGCTTAAACCAATTTGGTGGATTTCATCAACCGGTAACTCGGTTGTGGTGTGCTGGTTAGCGAGCATTTGATACCAAGCTTTACCGTTAGGTAACCCAGACCAACCATCGGTGCCACGAGCGTTAGGTAAATAGGTGTCTTTTACGAAATTGCGCAGTTGAGTCAAGCTAGGAAGCAAAGATTGTTCGATAAGCTCGGCATATGCTTTGGTAAGTTCGACGCGCTCTTGCTCTGAAAATGACTCCGGCAACTTTTCAATTGGCGCAAAGAAAAGACTATCTTCTGCTTTAGCAACCAGCTGGGCATCAAGCTGCGGTACAATTCGCTCGACAAGGGTACGTGGCAAGACAACTTTATTGTCAATACCTTGCTGCATACGCTGCTGCGCTAACTCAATCCAACCAATAAAGCCTTTTAAGCGCGATAACCAATTACGATAATCTTCGACCGTATTGAATGGCTGAGCACTCTCACCAGAACCAAGCTGAACCATAGTAAATACAGTGCTATAGAATTGGTTAATAGGTAAGTAATAGGCAGGGTAAGCTTCGCTCTTTAGCTCTAAATCTCGGTCATACATAAACATGCTATGACTTAATTTTAAATCTGCACTTAGCTGTGTGGCGTCGATCTTTTTCGCTTGTGAAAGGTAACGACTGTTTAAATCATGACGCTGCTTTAGGTAAGCTTCGGTTAAGCTGCCACCAAACTGATCGTTATAATCATTAACCCCGACAAACGTTGCATAAATAGGCTCAAGCGCTAAAACATCTTTAAAATACTGATCAACCATATCGAGGTAAACTTGCGACTGAGTCACCTCTTGAGCTGTTTCAGTTGCGACCTGCTTAATAGGTTGCTGCGCGTTAACACTTGTCGATTCTTCTTTCGAACACCCTTGAAGAGCGATAAGCGACGCTACAGCCAACGCTATCGATGACCTTTTCATATTATTATTCCTTTTTCAGCAAGTACTTAAATTTGAATCTATAATTTGAATAGACTTATTGCGGAGTGCGTCCATGATCTATTCATTCAGAAACTCTAGCTTTCGTGACCCAGAAACTGGGGTATACAATCAAAACTATTTTATGGAAGTGTTTAACCGCGAATGGCATCGTCATTTACGCGAAAAACAAAGCTTGGCGTTATTGTATCTGTGCCCGCACATACATGAAACTGTTAAGCAACCTCATTTGTTAGAATTATTTACTAACCAAGTTGAAGAAGCATTGCTCAGAGCGACAGACCTCATCGCCAGGTTAGATACCAACCATTTCGCGCTAGGATTGTTTAATGTTGATGATGAGGGCACTAAAGTAGTTCTACAGAGAATTGATGAGCAGATTAATCAGTTCTTAGCAAATCACGCTAAAGACCACAAATTTACGATCGACTACAAGGTTGCTGCAGGCGTGTGTCAACCAAACAAAAATTTAAATATTGAAAAGCTGTTTGTTGATGTAGAGCAGCTATCAAGCGCATTGGACAACACGCATGATGATCAGCACCATAAAATGATAAGAGTTCAATAACATAAAAAACAGCTGCCACTCATTGCTGTTTAGGACAAAGCTAAATAAGTTGCTTTGAGGGAAAGAGTCACGGCGAATGCAGAACAAACGCCATAAACTAAACCAACTCGTATGATGTTTTTACAGCGAAGAAAACATACAAGATATAGATAAAACAATTTTAGTCGCGATTTGACCCTATAAAGAACCTGATACGAATTCTTCCCTCTACAAACACAAAAAAGCCCCAAATCTGGGGCTTTTTTAATGCTATCGCGTAGTATCTAATGTTACAAAGTAACGTTATGGATACGTGCTTTTTCTTTGATGTAAGAAATATAGCTGTTAGCTGAACGTTTAGTCTTGTTATCTTTAGCTGCTAGTACCGCACGTTGATAAGCAGACTTATATTGCTTCAACGTTAAGTGAGCTAACGCTAACTCAAACTGAGCTTCACCAGGGTTATCAAGACCAGCATCAAGTGCTTTCTTGAGAACGGGGATAGCTTGTTTTTGCTTCTGATCAAGAACTAAAATACGCCCCTGCTTAAGCAATAACTCGCCATCATTATCGTACTCAGCCGCGATACCGTAGTAACTTGCCGCCTGCTTCAATTCTTTAGCAGAATGATAGAAACCAGCTAAGATGGTGTAGTTCTTTTTATTCTTCTCGATAAGACCTGACTTCATGTGCTTTTCGAAGATTTTAGCACCTTGATAAGGTGAACCTTTTTGAGCAAGAAGCTGCGACAAACGAGTAATGTTGCCAGCAGTCTCTAAGAAGCCATTCTTGTATGCAAGGTCATACGTCGCTAGTGAGCGGTCGTAATCTTCTGTCATCAAGTAGAACTGAGCTAACTGAACCCAAAGACGTTTATCGTCTTGGAATAACGGCACCATAGTTTCAAGGATCTTTACTGCTTGCTTATAGTTCTTCTGGTTAAAGTAAGCAGTCAGTTTCATCTGATATAAACCTTTGTCAGGTTTGTCACTCAGCTCGATACCTTTATCAGCAACTTTAAGCACTTTGTCCCATTCTTTTAGCTCGCTGTGCGCAATACCAATACGACGGTAAATTTGTGCTTCCTCTTTACATGTGAATTCCATCCACTTGTAATAATAAGGAATTGCCTCTTTAAAGCGCTTCTCTTGCAGCAGCAAATCAGCGTACAGACGTAACGTTGCACCATGGTCAGTACCGCCAAGAACATCAGCTTCAACAGCAGTCTTAAGGTACTTAACCGCAGTTTTCATTTGACCTTTTTCAGCGTAAAAGTTGCCCAACATTCGAGCAATATACGCTTTGTCAAAATCATTCTTTGGGTTTGCCTCTAGAAGGATCGCAATCGCTTCGTCAACATTTCCTTCAGTGTAGGCTTCAAAAGACTTTTGAACTTTCTTAGCAGCACTAGCCCCAACAGCTTTAGACTGACGCTTATCAATCGGACACTTCTCAGCCGCAGTAGCTGTAGTTGCGACCATAGAGCCACATAAAGAAAGCATTAATACGCTAGCTAATTTAGTAACTTTTTGCATTGTCGCCTCCTTATCCCTGACTCAGTGTGAAGTCTAGTTGAACTGTCATGCCAGGTTGTTTTAGCGGTTTGCCATCAACAATCTTAGGCTTGTATTTCCACTTTTTCAAAGCGCGAATCGCTTCACGGTTGAATAAGCGCTTTGGCTCAGCTTTGATAACTTTTACATCTTCAACGCCGCCGACTTCGTTAATGGTGAATGAAAGCTGTACCCAACCTTCTTTACCATCACGAGCTGCAGCAATCGGATATTGTGGCTCAATACGGACGATAGGTGTAGCGTCGCCATCACGAGTCATCATGTTACCCAGTTTGAATCCGGTGTTCACACCGCCTGAAGCAACGCTGCCCATGTTGAAAGACATACTAGTATCGATGTCTGACGAACTTTCTGGCGGAGGTGTGTCCGGCAAAGGTGGCTGCTCAGGTGGTGTAGGTGGCTTAGGTTTTACCCTAGGCTTATCCTGCACTTTCGTATCCTGCTGTTCCATACTGATCTCAATTACAGGAGTATCAGTAGAGGTGTCGGCGCGCTTAGCGCCGCCACCGACCAAGAAGGCCATGAAGACAAACAGGCCGAAAGTAACAGCAGCACCTATAATGAGTGATACTATTGCTCTCAACATATTAGTCTTTCCCCGCAGAAACCGAGATCTTGTCGATACCCGCTTTCTTCACGTTATCCATAACCTTGATAACAAGGCCATGTTCGGCTTCTTTGTCTGCTTCAATTAATACTGATGCTTCAGGTGACTCGGCAAGCATACGCTCAACGTTTGCAGTCACACGCTCGATATCAACCTGACGGTTTTCCATCTTGATGACACCAGTATTGCTTACACCGATAAAGATGTTTGCAGATTTTTGAGTTGTCGCTGTAGAAGCCTCAGGCTTCTTATAGTCAAGGCCAGATGGCTTGATAAACGACGTTGTTACAATGAAGAAGATCAACATGATGAATACGATGTCAAGCATCGGTGTCATATCTACTTGTGCTTCTTCTTCTACACTTGAGTGCTTTTTACGTGACATTTTAAATACTCTCTCTAGTGGTGAGGCAAGCTATCTTTTAGCTTTTCAATACTGATTTTCATTTTTGCGTCTAAACGTGTGCTAAAGAAAACACCCGATAGAGCAGCGACCATTCCTGCCATAGTCGGCATTGTCGCCATTGAAATACCAGCTGCCATCATACGAGCGTTACTCGTACCATGTACTGCCATCACGTCGAATACTTGAATCATCCCGGTTACGGTACCTAGTAGACCAATCATAGGACAGGTCGCTACTAGTGTTTTGATGATCAGCATACGAGCATTCATATCTTGCTTCGCTTGGGATACCCAAGCTTCACGGATACGGTGCGCATACCAAGAGGTTGAGTCCTCTCTGTTATTCCATGTTTCGATAATGTTTTTGTGAATTGATGGTGCTGTAAAGTTTACATACCAAAAACGCTCAAGCATTAGTACCCACATTAGGAATAGCACTGCCGCAACCAACCAGAGGACGTCGCCTCCGGTGGCCATGAAGCCCCTGACGGAATCCCAGATGTCCATCAGGTATAGCATCATTACGCGTTCCTCTTCTCAGCGTGCTCAGCAACCAAGCCGGCACTTTGCTCTTCTAGAACTTGAACAACAGACTTACTACGAGCGATTACGATTGCATGCATAAGCATCAATGGTAGTGCAGCAACAAGACCTTGTACGGTAGTCATAAGAGCCATAGAAATACCACCCGCCATTAGACGTGGGTCACCCGTACCGAACAACTGAATTGTTTGGAAGGTTGCGATCATACCGGTAACTGTACCTAGTAGACCCATCATTGGCGCGATAGCCGCTAGAACCTTGATAATAGAAATACGAGCTTCAAGCGCAGGTGTTTCTTTCAAGATAGCTTCGTCAAGTTTTAACTCAAGCGTTTCAACATCAACGTCTTTGTTATCTTGGTAAGTCTGTAAGATACGACCAAGTGGGTTGTTACCTGGATTTTCGATATCTTTACGTTGACGGCTAACTTGAGCACCAACTACGTATAGTTTGATTAGACGCTCAATAGCAATAAGTGCACCGAAGATAAGAAGACCGATAATGATGTAACCAATAGTACCACCCGCTTCGATACGCTCTTCAATCGTCGCTTTTTGAGTGAATACGCTTAGCAGAACACCGCGAGCCGGGTCAACGAATAGTTTTTCGTAACCAGAAGTCGCATTGTTGAAAGACTTAACGCTCGAAACTTGTTCTGCACCAGGCTGTTGAGAAAGCTCTTGGATTAGACCTAGGTCAGCGTTATATACAACGTATTGACCGTCAGCAAGTAGGTTGTAAGCACCAACACGAGTCACTTCGGTATTGCGAACACCACCGTCAAGACCAGTTACGTCAGCGTTGAATTTAACAACTTTACCCGATTGAACCATTTCGAAAAGCTGGTCTTCCCAGAATTTTTCTAGTTCGTGAATCTTAGGAAGCTCTTTACGTGCACCTAGCTCGGCGATAAAAGTATCACGACCTGGGAATTGTGCAGTTACATTTGAACCAACAAGCTTACCAGCGAAATCACCAGCTTCACCTTTAACAACACCGAACATTTCACCCAAGTCACCTTGAGCAATTTTACGGTCTTCTTCTAGTTGAGCAATTTTACGCTCGTTGTCAGTAAACGCTTGCGCAAGATCTTTACCACGTTGAACTTCAGCAGCTAAAGCCGCTTTTTCACGCTTTAGTAAAGCCGCTTTGTCACCACGTTCGTTTAAGAACTCAGCTTCACGCTTTTTATTGGTTTTGTTTGCATCTGCACGGTCTTTTTGAACTTGCTGCAATAGCTGATCAATTGTCTTAGGTGCATCTGCCGCACTAACCATACCTGAGGTTAGTGAAATAGTAGCAGCAACGATTGCTGTAGAGATAAACTTTTTCATTACTGTGCAGCCTCCGCAGCTGGGATAGGTAGAGCGAACATATCAGGTGCGCCTTGACCGCGAGCCTGCTTAATTGCTTTGCTTAAGTTACGAAGGTAAGTAGCTTCTAACTTGTCCCAACCTTTAGTTTCTGCGTTGTACATCCATGCAGATTTTTGATCTTGGCTTTGTGCGTATAGTGCGACACGACCGAAGTTTAAGAAGTCAACTAAGATTTCTTTACCATCGATATTAACCTGACCAGTTTGTGCATTTAGCTTGGTACCGTATTCACGCTCGATGTTGTAAGCATCTAGAATTAGACGGTATTTTTCAGCAAGTGTTACTTCTGCAGTGTTTAGGATGTCTTTTAGACGCTGAACACGCTCTTGACGAGTTTCTAAGTTAAATGGAAGGTCTAGTGCAATAAACTGCTCTAGCGCATCAACCATTTTAAACATTAGTGGTACAACGCCTTGACGCAGTTTATCAACGCCATCGATGTCGTCTTGGATAAGCTTCATTGTAGCTTCTTGGTCAGCCACTAATCCCGCGACATAATCGTTATAAGATTTTAGTGATTCGCGTTCATCAGCAACACTGCCGTACTCAAATAACATATCTTGAGCTTGGTCAAAATATTTATCTACTTTCTTCTGCGACGCAGCTGTAGATGCATGGATCTTGCTATCAGCTTTTTGCACGTCGGCAAGAGAGTTAGCAACTGCAAAGTTGCTGCCAGCAAGTGCCAGCGCGCCAACAAGTGCAGTAGCGATTTTTGTTCTATTGCTTACCTTGGACATAGTTCCCAACCAATTTGATGTGAATTATAAAGTTTAACTAAGGCTGTAACATTAACACCTACCATGTTAATAAATGTTAAATTCAGCTAAGTTTATCTTTCTCTTGTGATTGTTAGTTTTTCTTCCCTTTTCTATGCCAGCTAGGGCATAGACCCGCTCGCATCATTTCACAAATTGTTGACCTGTGTCAACAATTTGAACTGCTGAAAATTAACTAATGAGCCTTTGAATCAAAATTTAAACTATACCGCCCATTTTATAAACTAAACCTACGTGTGATTGAGCTTTTAATTTTGTACCCAACAGTTGGTAGCTACACATACTCGCTCTGAATCGCCATAATAAGGCGCAACTTCATGGGAAAGGTATGAGGGAAAAATAACTAACTCTCCTTCTTTTGGTTGCAAAGTTCGTAATCCTGACGAGTATGGCTGTACAAGATTGGAATTGGATGGGTCTCGATACATAGATAGTGCTTGATTAGGGTTAAAAAACCGTATAGCCCCTGAATCATTATAACGAGGGTCTGGGTTACCTGTACGCACATAGTAAACCGCTGACCAAGCTGCCATAGGGTGATTGTGGGGGCCAATATATCCACGATCTCTAGTTATGTGAAACCAAGTATGATTCATAATTTGGCGGTAGTCAGAACGATCGTCACTTCTCTTGATGTTTTTTATGAATTGATATATTGACCCTAACATGTATTGCCGAAGCTCTTGAACTGCTTCATTTTTATGTGAAAACAAGTTCATTTCACTCTCAAATATGTTCCTTTGTATCGTAGGTGTGCCAATCACATTCCTATACTTATCTCCTTGCTCCTGAATCGATTTAAAATAACTGTAAAGAGCATCATTTAATTCCGTGGGTTTCTCTTTTTGACATCTAGCAACAGGCACGGCAAATAATGAGTTTACTTCCATAATTACTAACCTTCATAGTTTGTTACGACAACGCTTATCCCCTCGCCTCTGCGGCTACGCCTATATAAAATTACGTGAGACTATAAACACATTTCATTGTGCATTTTCGCTAGAAAAATTAGAACTATTGGCACAACTAGCAGAAACTTATAAATAAGCAGGCAAAAAAAAAGGCAGTATCAACTGCCTTTTTAAAAATTTACATCTTATCAATTAAAACTGAATGTTTGCTTGTAAATACCAACGACGACCTGCTAAGTCATAAGTATAAATGTCTGTATTAGAGTCGTTGTAGCTAACATAGTACTCAGGTTGAGTATCGAACAGGTTATTCACACCCAATTGTAGCTTAACATTCTCTAAAACATCATAAGATACTGACGCGTCATGATACCAAACTGCATCCAAGAATAGATTGTCTGGGTTAGCGTAAGCATTAATCTCAGCAGCACGCTCTTCAGGAGTTAGACCATTCAAAGAATTATCTTCTAGACTATGGATATAACGAATCTGGTAGTTCGCTGCCCAATTGTCACCTGATACGTTTAGACCAAGATTAGACTTCCACTCAGGAATAGAACCACCATTCGACGTCGCGAAACCGACATAATCAGTATATTCACCAGCGCTATCAGTAGTAGAGTTTTCTTTAACCCAAGTAGTTTCCCAGTCGATTCTCCAATCTACGCTAGCAGCTTCAAAAGCGTATGCTACGTTAGCATCTACACCAGAAGTAACTTCTACGTTAGCATTCTCTTTAAGACGAAGCATGCCATCAACCTGGCCACCAGCATCACGAATGAAATCTTTACAGAATGGCGCGTCTGAACCAACACCGCCGCCCACAGCGCTGTAACACTGCTCAAGCTTGTAGGTTGCACCAATTGTTCCAATTGCATCTTCAATTTCAATATTGTAGTAATCTACTGTTAAAGATAGTCCATCAACAAGTGCACTTGCATCGTAAACAAAACCAACAGTGTAAATATCTGCTTTCTCAGGTTTCAAGTTTACGTTACCACCAACGATAGCACGTACTTGACCATCATCCTGCTCCGTAAAACCAGTACCTGCTAGGTCAGCTTCACAGTTAGCTTTGATAGTTGCATTTGGGTTGTTTTGGTAGTTGTTACAAACGTCGGTGTAGCCGTCAAATGAATCACTAGCACCTTGGTTTAAGTCGTTAATCGAAGGGGCGCGGAATGCTTGGTTAGTGTATTTACCACGAACCATCAAGCCTTCAATAATTGACCAAGTAGCACCAACGTTCCAAGTTGAATCAGAACCGAAGGTTGAATAATCAAAGTAACGAATCGCTGCACTTAAATCTAAACGTTCAACACCTGGTAAGTCAGCAAGAACAGGGATAGAAAGCTCTAAATAAGCTTCGTCTACACTGAAATCACCTTTAGTTGGTAGTGTAGCGTTACCGCCACCTGCACCATACTGAGATAACACATCAGGGTTGTAGAACCCTTCTTCAGCGCGGTGTTCTATACCAGCAGCAACACCAAACCCACCTGCAGGCATGTCAAACAGCTCACCAGCGATATTTGCACCGTAGATTTCTTGAGTATTGAAACCAGTATCTACTTCGGTATAAGTAACATAGTTATTAGCGGCAGCTTGTTGCTCTGGAGTCATCCAACCTGTACCAAACCAGTTAGCACAAGGTACTTCATCAACACCGTTGCCACCCATTACACAAACATCTTTATCAATAGTTTCTGCAAATCTTTCTCTGTTAACTTGATTTTCAGTGTACGAACGACCATCGTTACGGCCATACTGGTAGAATACTTCCCAGTCAAATACACGCTCGCCTACTTCGAAGTTACCATTGAAACCAAACACAGCACGATAAGTGTCAGTGTTTTGCGAGAAAATACGTGGACCGATATCTGTCATACGACGAGTAGCGATAGTTACATCTTGAGCGTCGTCAGCATTCCAAACACCATCACCATTAACGTCATTAAAATAACCTTGATCAGCGAACCAACCATCAGGGTTAGTAGGGTTATAGTAGTAATCTGCTGCAGCTGTACCTAAATTATTCGGGCGAGTTGGAGCCATTTGCTGACTAGATGTACGTTTTGTGTACATAGCTTCAATAAATGTAGTAACGTTATCGCTTAGTTCATAAGTACCGTTAACATTCATTTGGAACTGTTTACGAGGCGTTTCTAAGTAACTTAACTCAGAATAGTTATATGAATCTTCAAAGAAGCTGTAAGGTTTGTAAGTTGGCTGGCCAGGTTGCACAGGACCTAGAGTTTGTCCACCAGGAAGGTACTGTCCTAAATTACCTCGTCCACCGACTGTACCAGACGAACCACCACAGAATCGATCAAGTTTGCCGTCACCATCTAGATCTAAGAATTCAAAGATCGGACAGTTAGAAAACTCACGATCCGCTTGACGAATTTCTTCTTTATCCGTATATCCCATGTAAGCTGAGATATTACCTTTATCGAAGTTAGTACCCATGGTTAAAGAGATAGTCGTTTCTTTACCATCACTCTCAAAGGTTTGACCTGTTTGAGCATTAAACTCTAAACCTTCATAGTCATCTTTAAGGATAATGTTCACAACACCAGCAACTGCGTCCGAACCATAAACAGCTGAACCGCCATCTTTCAATACTTCAATTCGTTTAATGAAGCCTAGTGGTACGTTGTTCAAATCGACACTAGAATCAGCGCCGATACCAGAGTTAACCATACGACGACCGTTAACCAAAACTAACGTACGCGCTGCACCTAAACCACGAATGTTAACAGTCGCTTTACCACCACTACCGTTATTCACGTTAGTACCTAATGCAGCACCAGAAGACGCTGTCATTTGACGTAAAACGTCGTCAAGACGGGTAATACCCATCGCAGCTATTTGGCCCGCATCAATCACAGAAACAGGGCTTGAGGTTTCCATATCGGTACGCTTGATGCGCGAACCAGTTACTTCAATACGCTCTACTGAGTCTTCGGCTGCAACAGCCATAGTTGGTGCAGTGAAAGCAGCAGCTGCTGCACCGCTAATTAGCGCTAAACGCACCGAATTAGCTAAGATATTCTTATGCATTGTCTATCTCCCTGGACATTTTGTTTTTTATTAGCCATCCCTTAAGGGCTGGTCTAACGATTTGGCGCCGCTATCAACACCATCACGTCTCGGACACAATAGAATCACATATGAAACAAGTTCGCAACATCTGAAACAAAAACAGTTTACTACAGTAGAGTCAAACGTTTAAAAACTGTACACAAAACTAAACATGGAGCTGTATAAACCCTTCCCTAAAAGACAAAAAAGTCAAACTAAATCATAACGATGCTCAATCAAGCATGCATAATTAAATGCTCACAGCTCTGTTAACATTTTTTTAAAACTAGTTTCATAGAAAATGTTACTTTTTAAGCGATTCAAGATAAACAAGGCCGAATTTGGTCTAATAACTCATATGAAGTTACCCATCTAATCGATCTCTGGATAAGGTAAATTAGCTACCGCTAATTAGTGGGTGGAGGCAAGTTTAACTAACTAGAACCATTGCAAATTATTAAAGCTCCCAGACTTTACAAAAAGCCTAATCGATTGATAACCATTTACTTAAGAAGATGGTTGAGATGTTTAAAAAACAAAAAAGCCGCTAACTTTTGTTAGCGGCCCTTAATAACAACCGATACACAGTACCGTTGGGTTAGCTCATCAATTACAAGAAGTAACGGATACCTAAACCTATACCATCGTGATCAGATTTTTTGTTAATTTCTTCTTGAGAGCCCGAGAAATCCGAGTTATCGAAACGACCCTCTAGGTATACGATAGTATTCTCATCCCAGATGTAGTGAGCACCAACAGCTGTAAATTGACGCTTAAACTTGTCACCGTTGTATAATGCTTCATAAGCATCGCCCGCCTCAAGTACGTTGTGCGAAACAAGTAGACGGATGTCATTGTCGAAGCGGTAAGATAACATTGTTTCTAGACCTTGAGCTTCAGGGATAATACGGTTTGCACCATCAGTATCGTGGAACTCTTGCTTGTTGTAGTTAGCAGCGAAGTAAAAACCCTTTGCTTCCCACTGTCCCCACTGAACACCACCACCGTAAATTTTATCAGTTTCAGTAAACGCTTCACCGTTATTGGTAGTCGCGTCAAACTCACCCGTGTTGAAACCTGCTGTTAGCGTAAGCATATCGGTTGCAGTATAAGTTACAGCTAAACCGTAAGTATTCGAGTATTCAAGTGTTTTAAGTGACGTTATAGCTGCAGCAAGTGGAACTGCGTCTTGTTGCTCTTCAATATTAATCTCTTGTTGATTCAACTGAGTTTGCACTGCAAAGCTAAAGTCGCCAAAAGAATTGCGATATTGAATAGTATTATCACCACGGCCAGTACCATTCACTGAACCATCGCCCTTATTAAAGGTATATGTACCAGAGGCATCACCATCCCAGGTATGGACAAGGTTGGTCGCGCCTACAACATCATACCAAGCACCCCACAGTTTACCCCAAGCAAGGTGACCGTATGTGTCATGTTTTACTTCAATATAACCAAGACGATTTGCAAGGAAGTCGCCAGACTGTGCATGTAGCTTTCCGTCATTGCTATAGTTTAGTGAACTGTTGCCAAATGGATTGACACTCCACTCAAACTTTGCGTTAGCTTCCCAGCCGTTACCCATTTGACGATCAAAACCGAAGTTGATGCGAGAAGCGCCATTTGCCATTGTCGTTTCACCGTTACCATTATAGATACGGCCATCAATGTAACCACCGATAGAAACTGCGTTCTTTTCATCTTTGTATACTTCAATTGCAGATGCTGTTGGTGCAATCATCACTGCAGCTAATGCTGAGGCAACTAACGTCTTCTTCATTTGTACTTACCTTCTTTAGTTTCACATGCTGAAATAAGTGATTAAGTTATTCCGCATATATTTTTGATGCATTGAAGCCTAGCAAAAAAAAAAGCGACCATTCAAAAATAGTCGCTCATCGCTAGGCTTCTTAAACTAAAGTGACACACCTGCACAAGAAACATTGACACGCAAGGAACCAGTTTGTAACAAACTGTCACCATACGGTTTAATATTTACATTAAATTAACATCATTTGATTACTAAGAAGATCTTCAAAATTTTGCTCCAATAGAGCGAGTATCGGCTCAGCTATAGGCTTAATCTGCCGCTCTATATAATATTCAGCATCGACGTTTTCTGGATCTAATTGCACTGGATATGCTCCATGTAGGGTCATCACATACTTTATCATTCTTCCTTTACGAGAATATTTCACGTCTTTTTTTTCTTCAGCCAAAATTAACGCTGCTTTTACATGGGGTGACGATTTCGCCGTATAATCCTCTGCATTTCGGCGCAGGCGCTTTTTAAATATTAAGTCTTCACTAAACTCCCCTGCACGCACCTGAGCAACAACTTGCCGTAAATACTCGATAACATCTTGCTGTTTAAAAAAGCGTGTATATAAAGCGAGCTGCACTTTTTTTGCTAACGGGCTCCAGTCACTCCTCACCTGCTCCATACCTTTAAATACGATATCCAAATCGCCCGCCACTTGCTTAGCCCCCACATAACGCTTCTTGCTGCCTTCGTCTGAGCCCCTTAAAGTTGGCATGATGAACTGCTGAAAGTGCGACTCGAACTCTAGCTCCAAAAAGCTGTCTAACTGATACTGCTCCTGACACCATTGTCGCCACTTGTTTGTCATCTGCTCTGCTAAGGTGCGCCCGACTTGTTTAACTTGCTCATCCGTTAGCTGCTGCTCGACCCACACAAAAGTAGAGTCTGTATCACCATATATGACCTTGTAGCCTAATTCTTCAATCCATTGTTTGGTAAGCTTCATTATTTGATGGCCGCGCATAGTAATTGAACTGGCAAGCTTAGCGTCATGAAACACACAACCTGTCGAGCCCAGCACGCCATATAAAGAGTTCATGATAATTTTGATTGCTTGCGACAAAGGGGCATTATTATCGTGCTTAGCTGTTTCACGTTTAGCTGCCAAATTGGCGATTAAGTCTGGCAAAATCGGCTGTTTACGATTAAAGCTTGCGTTTAAAAAACCGGGGATGGCTTTTGATACATCGCTTAACTCCACCTCAGTAAACGCCTGAGCTTCAATCAAACCTTTTGGGTCAATGAGAAACGTGCGAATAATTGAGGGATATAGACTTTTAAAGTCCAAGACCAGTACGTTGTTATAATAGCCAGGTATCGAGTCCATTACATAGCCACCAGGGCTTTCCAAACCTTGACTAGCAGGAAACGCTGGCGCGACATAACCTGCGCGATGTAAATGTGGCAAATAAAGGTTATTAAATGCGGCGACCGATGCCCCAACTCGGCCAAACTCAAGCCCAGTCAACTTTGCTCGCTCAAGGGCAAACTCAAGCAATTCAGTTTTAACAAAAATATCCCAAACTAGCCTGCAATCAGTAATGTTATACCTAGCTAACGCTTGCTTATCTTGATGAAACAAACGTATGATTTCATGACCACGGTTATCAACATGATCAATATCTTTCCCCTCCTCAAGCAAGGCTTGGGACACAAACTCAAGCGAGAAACTGTCAAACTGATAAAATGCGGCTTTTAGCCAATCAATACCATCGAGCACCACCCGCCCGGGTAGATTAAGTGTTTCAGGTCGATATTTATCTTCCACCTTCCATGACATTAAGGTTTGATTGCGCCCAATTCGCAGCGGCAACTGATATAGCGCACAACGCTTTGACAATAAGGCCAAATCAAACACCACAACTGCCCAACCAATAATGATGTCTGGGTCAAAATCAGCAAACCACTGAATAAGCGCTTGAAGCAATGAATACTCATCTTCAACCCAGACTATTTCAAGTGATTGTGCATCAACCTTAATATTGTCCACCTCCAAATCAGGGTTACCAACCATAATCACCAAATTGATCTGCCCTGCTTCACTTTGGCCGTACAAACCAACAGAGTACAGCTCACCTTGCATGCTGCACTCAAGATCGAGCGACACCATTTTGAGCTGATTCGCGGCTGAGCCTAGTTGATTGGGGGTTCTGGCATGCGTTGCAATAAACTCATTTTCGTTTTGATAATGCCCTTTAAACTGTGCTTCTAATGCAATAAAACGCTCAAACAAAAAACGGTTTTCAGGCTTGATATCAGCTTCAAATAGACTCACCCCAAGGTCGTTAGCTAGCTTTATTAACATTCTGTGCTGCTGAGCAGACTTACAATAGATGGCACAAACAACCTGATGACTAAAATTTTTAAGCCCGACTTCTTGATAGCGAAACTTAGCACCTGCTTTAATAAGTGCATCTATATTCTTGCGCTCACAAAAGCTCACCACTTCTTGATCGAACAGAGACACGCGCACAGGCCCATTGTCGGTTTGCAGATAGTAATGCAGCACTAACTGCCCTTGCTCAGTCACCGCATGGCGAGTTAGCACAATCCCTTGGATAGTTTCTGATGCTAATGATGATACTGGGGACACAAGTTTCCTTAAAAGATACTGCTTCTTAGCAAGCCATTTCACTGTTATTATGTACAGCATAATTTAGCTAAGCGAAATAACACAACACTAATGTTAACGGATAAAGTAAAAACCCAGGTTCGGGATATTTACAAACAAATAGCCAGTGCACTGCCAAATTTCCGCTCCCGCCGAGAGCAGAACTATATGGTGGCTGAGATCTCCAAAACATTAGCGGGTGACTATGACAAGCATCGCAAGATCATTGTTGTCGAAGCTGGTACAGGTATTGGTAAATCGCTTTCATATATCCTCGGCAGTATTCCACTAGCGCTCGCCAGCAAAAAGAAGGTGTGTATTGCAACCGCAACAGTCGCGCTGCAAGAACAGTTACTGCACAAAGACTTACCGTTTTTTCTGCAACAATCTGGTTTAGATTTTAAGTTCGGCCTAGTTAAAGGCCGTCAGCGATATGTATGCCTAGCTAAGCTAGATGCCATGATTGGCGCCGACGACTCACAGCTTGCTATGTGGCAAAGCAAACCCGATCAAAGCCAAATTGATAAGCTCAAAAAGCTTAGAGATGACTTTAAAGCGGGAAGCTGGAACGGTGAAATAGACACACTAAAGCAACCCATTGAAGATTTTTTATGGCAGCAGATATGTTGTGACAAACACAGCTGCCACAGACAAGTTGCCTCACATCACCACTGCCCTTTTCATAAAGCCCGTGAAGATGTTGAAACCTGGGACGTACTCATCGCTAACCACAGCTTGTTATTTGCTGATCTTGAGCTCGGTGGCGGCATCATTCTGCCCGATCCTGAAGACATGTTTTATGTCATCGACGAGGCGCATCACTTGCCCATCGTTGCCCGCGACTTCTCTAGTGCTCAGGCAACCTTGCGCGGCGCTAGCGACTGGATAGAAAAATCCACCAAAACCTGCAGTAAACTGCAAAGCCAGCTAAAAACTAATTTGATCATTAACCCAGTGCAACAAATGATCGACCTTAATGCTGAGCTAGTGGTACTACTCGATAAAGTCGCCCACTTTTGCGATACCCAAAATCACGCCTTTAATAATCCAGAGGGGCGCTGGCGTTTTGAACACGGTAAATTGCCAGCAACCTTAATGATGCTAGCGGAAGACTTAAACCAGGTATCGGGCAAAGCCGTTAAACAATTTAGCAAAATTATCTCAATTCTGACTGAAGCGATAAAAGATGGCGAGCTAGCAAAGCACTTAGCCGAAGCCAGCCTTGCTGAAACCGGCTTTATCTTACAGCGTCTAGAAAACCTCAACAAATTGTGGCGCATGCTGGCCAAAGAAGATAACAGTAAATCAGCTCCCATGGCACGCTGGGTTGAGAGCATGACAGGCAAGCAAAGCGACTATTTATTTAGCGCATCGCCAATTGAAGTAGGCTACATGCTTGAGTCTATGCTTTGGCAAAAAGCCGCTGGCGTGGTGCTTTGCAGTGCAACCTTGCGAGCTTTGAATAACTTTAACCATTTTGCCCATCAAGTGGGGTTATCACTCAATGATGGTAGCCGTTTTGTGGCGCTGCAATCGCCATTTGACTACCAAAATAACGCCACCTTATTTATTCCTGAAATGGACAATGAGCCCACGGCTGAAGGCTACACCGAAGAGCTAGCATCACAAATCTTAGCTTTATTAGAAGGTGAAATGGCTACCTTGGTGCTGTTTGCCTCATACTGGCAAATGGAAAAGGTGGCTGACTTAATTGAGCCTAAGCTCAAAGGCTTGCCTATGTTGGTTCAAGGCACTATGTCGAGGCAGAAAATCCTTGAGCAACATAAGCAGCGCTGTGATGATGGTGAGCCGAGCCTGATATTCGGTACCGGCAGCTTCTCGGAAGGTCTCGACTTACCTGGCGACTATTTAACTAACCTTATTGTGACTAAGTTGCCATTTGCTGTGCCAACCTCTCCAGTGGAGCAAGCCCATGCTGAATACGTAAAAATCAAAGGCGGCAATCCGTTTTTACAGCTAACTATTCCGGATGCTTCCAGAAAATTAATTCAGAGTTGTGGTAGATTACTGCGTAAAGAGCAAGACTATGGCCGTGTGACTATTTTGGACCGCCGCTTAGTCACCAAACGGTATGGCAAATCACTACTTGATGCCTTACCTCCTTTTAGACGCGTCATCGAATAGGTTTTTCTTTGGATTTATTGTTAGAGCCCAGTCATTGGGGCTTGCTTGCACTAATCGGCATTGTTGCTGGCTTTATCGACGCTATTGTTGGTGGTGGTGGCCTATTGTCCATTCCAGCCTTACTATCTGTTGGCGTACCGCCACATCTTGCTTTGGGTACCAACAAACTTGCCGCCTGTTTTGGCTCTATTACCTCAGCGTATACTTATTATAAGCAGCAGCTTTTTACCCCTAAGTTTTGGCGCACCACAGCCATTACCACCTTTATTGGCGCCATCCTAGGAAGCTTGCTGGTATTTATGGTCGATGCCGCAAGCTTAGAAAAACTGTTACCGCTACTTATTATAGTCATCGCCATCTACACCCTTATTAGTCCGCAGGCTCTGGGGCAAAACATCACCTCAGCGCCGAACCAAACTTCTAATCACACCAAGCAAAGCGTGCAGGGGATCATGCTAGGCGGTTATGATGGTTTTGCAGGGCCTGGAATTGGCGCATTTTGGACCGTGAGCTCAATAAAGCTGCATAAACTCCCCTTATTACACAGCTGCGGCCTTGCTAGAGCAATGACATCTATTAGTAATGTAACGGCACTAGTTGTATTTGCACTACTTGACCAAGTGTATTGGGTATTGGGCTTTTGGATGGGACTTAGCATGATGGCTGGCGCAGCGATTGGTGCTAAAAGCGCAATCCGCTTTGGTATCCCATTCGTAAAACCTATTTTCATTATTATGGTTGTCGCCATTGCCGGGCACCTTAGTTGGAGCGCATGGGCATGAGTTGGAGCGCGTGGGCATGAGTAGCCATAAACTAAATACTACGCAGCTTATCGATAAGCTCAAACAGCAGCTTAGGCAATTAGAGCAAGAAGCCCTGATACACGACGGTAACCTTGCACCAAACCATAGCAAGTACCTACAAGATATTGAGCGCTTTAACCAAAGCCTGTTTATTCAAAAAGGCGCTAAGCTCGCCCCTTGCATTGGGCAAATAAAAAAAGATATTAATCAACTAGAGAAATATTTATCGCTGCGAATTGGCTTTTCGACTCTCGAACAACGCTGCCAGAACATTCAAGATAAGTTTACTGCGTTAAAGCGCGCGCTAGGCTCTACCAACATCAACATTAAAGCCGAGCAGCAACGACGAGCCAGTAACCGTGCTCGCTATGCAAAAAGGCGCAACCAACAACATGACAATTCAGGTTTTGATTGGATTGCCAACAGTGTGATGCAAAACAGTCATCAAATTTATCAAGAATTGAATAAACATCTCAATTGGGCTAAAAAGATTGAACTAAAGATTGCGCAGTTGGAACTAAAGCTTGAACAATGTCATCCGACTGACAAACTCAAGTTACAAAATGAAATTTTACAAATGCACAAGCGACTAGGAAAGTGCAGACAGGCCATTAGTTATATTGAGGAAAGGATCCAATATTTCGAACGGCCGAACAATCGATACAACCGCTAAGGAGCGACAATGAAGTCATTCATGACCACAAGTGCAGCAGCGATCACCTTATTAGCTTCATCCACTGCGCTAGCAGCCAATCTTTCAATCCCAATGGCGTTTGAATACCTTGCATTAGATGGCAAGGAAATCAACACCAATATGTTTACCCATAAGTCTGATCTTGAGCTCACCCAAGGCACGCATAAAATAGCTATTCGCTACCATGACATGGTTGAAGACGACTTTAGTGACGCGCAAACTTTTTATAAGTCTGCCCCTTTTATCGTGACATTAGAGGTTGATGGTGATTACGAATATCAGCTTCGTACACCAAGTGGTGATTACGCCAAAAACCCAAAGAGCTATGTTAAAAAGCCGCAGGTGATCATCAAACGCTCAGATAAAGGCAATGTGAACTATTCAGTGCAGCTAACAGATCTAAAAGAAGACTCATTCGTCGCCAACCTTTTCAACGGTGGCAAGAATGACAACTTCGATGAGCTTTCAGTACAAGCAACGTCATCATCTGCAGCTAAAGCACAAGCCGCAATGAAACCTGCGCCAAAAGCTGTAACACCCGTTGCTGCAGCCACAGTGGTGACCACAGCAACGGTTGCACCAGCTAAAGAAGTTGCCCCAGCTCAAACGGGCTCTCAAGCTGAGCAAATGCTACAGTACTGGTGGTTACAAGCTGATGAAGAAACTCGCAAAGAGTTTATGAGCTGGGCAATCAAACAGCTTTAATGGCTTTTCCTTACGTCTATCACGCCAGCTATTCTGAGCTGGCGTTACCTGACAATCACAGATTCCCCATCAACAAATACCGTGATCTATATGAGCTTGGTACAGAGCATGGCATATTGGAACAAACGCGTTGTGTCACTCCTGATGCCATTGACATCAATGAATTAAAACAAGTTCATTGCCCTGATTATGTCGATAGTTTTATCAATGGCACACTTACACAAAAAGCTATGCGCCGCATTGGTTTTCCATGGAGTGAGCAATTGGTCAGGCGCTCACGTCATGCCGTTAACGGCACTAAACTCTGTGTAGAGCTTGCCTTGGAACATAACGTCGCCGTAAACCTTACTGGTGGTTATCATCACGCCCATTATGACTTTGGCAGTGGTTTTTGTATTTTCAATGATTTAGTCATCGCAGCTCACCACGCAATCAACCACTATAAGCTTGATAAAGTGCTAATTATTGACTGTGATGTGCACCAAGGCGACGGCACAGCCACCTTGTGCCAGTCTGTACCCGAGTTAATTACCTGCTCTATCCACTGCGCGAAAAACTTCCCTGCTCGAAAACAAATATCAGATCATGACATCGAGCTAGAAAATGGCTGTAATGACAGCGAGTACTTGGCAATACTCAGCCAATCGCTGCCGCTACTCATCGCCATGCACCAGCCTCAGTTAATCATTTACGATGCTGGTGTCGACATTCATCAAGATGATGACCTCGGCTATGCGGCAATCTCTACCCAAGGACTGATGCTGCGCGATCAACTTATTACGCAATTAGCGCAGTCACAGCAAATTCCGATTGCTGCAGTCATAGGTGGTGGCTATAGCCGTAATAGGCAGCAACTTGCCGAGCGCCATTACCAGCTTTTATCTGCGATAAACACTACCTGCTGCGAATAAGATGTGCTAAAAATAACCTATAGGCAGCAAGAAAAACGCCACGCCAAAATGAATAGGTTTACCTTAGGAATTGGCGGCAACAATAATCGCCAACAGGAATAAAGCGGAGCAATTATGCAACTCGATATACGTAACTACTATGAAGTGCTATTAATGGATGTACTGCGTGACGAAGGCTTGATTGACGAACTACCTGAAGACTATCTAGCAGACTTATGCTGTGTCACCCTCAATCAGCTACCCGTGCGTTATATTCGCCATCTGGTCGATACTTACTTTTTTGAGGACTACAACGAGCTACAAGAGATGCGCCGCGAGATATACAGCGCGCTTGAAAAATCACGTGCTTTCTTAAAAGCTAACTTGCAAAAAGAGTTGCAGCGACAGCAAGAACTTGAGGAACAAGAGTAACCGAGGGCTTGGCGCTCAAGACAAGAAAGATAGCTAAATGAGAGACACTTGGGGAAGTTTGGAGGTTCCCCTAGAGCCACACCCCGGCACACGAGTCGCCTGCTGCGGTTGCTCCCTTCCGGGCCTGGCCGAGTTCACAAGTTATCGTTGCGAGGGGACCCTAGGGTCACCACAGATTTCAAGCCATAATTGCTTGAACGCGGTGGATTATCCACTACACTTTTAACTGAATCAAGCCCAATCATCAGATTTATTACAAATTCCCAGTCAAGTGAATATCAAATGAGCTAATAGCCACAACATCACCCTGTATTTTTAACCTACCAGTATTTTCTTATCGCTATAAAATTCAACCAAACGTATTCAAGCTACCTAATATGGCTTAGCACCTAGATTATATTGAGCGGACTATACCGCAAGACATTCCAACCCAAAAGGCTATAAAGCCACCTCAAAAAAACGTTTTTTACCCCAAAATCTCTTTGATTTTATCTCTGACCTAGCGATCAAGATCACAAAAATACAACACAAGCTAATAAACTTTTAGCTAATTTAGCGGAGGGAATGTTAAAAATTTTATTTATCAGCAACTTACCCCGTAATTCTTACCGTTACACTTTAGTCTTACATACTGTTTACATTGTCAAAACTGTACTAAAATTGAGCAAAATAACCGTACAAGCAACTACTACTAAAGGAATAGTTCGACCTTAGTCACAACTATTGATTACATTCACTGATCTAATGCAACAGGTTTTATAAGATTAAGTTCGGTGTTAAGCCGCACACTTTATTTTTTAGAGTGATGACTAAAAAATTGCAGGGAAAATATGATGAAACATTTAACATTAAACAAAGCAACAAAAGCCTTGTTTAGTGCAGGTCTTTTGACTGTAGCACTAACGGGCTGTGGTAGTGACGGTAAAGATGGAGAAGATGGGAAAGATGGTCCAGTAGGCTCTCCTGTTGAGAATGCAACGTATATAAAAAGCACAATTACTAATGCAAGTGTTGATGAGAATAGCTATTTAAGCATCACATTTAGATTAGCCGATGCAAACGGCGCAGCACTATTTGGATTAACCCAACAAGATGTTGCAGCTATTTCTTTTGGTCGTGTCGGCAACGCTACCGAGCTAGGTGAAGACGAAATCGTAAACCCTAGTGTTGAGCGCCAAATTTGGTTGAGCTATTACAATAAAGACAAGGGTGATGGTTATTTTACTGGCTCTAGCTACTTTAATGGTAGCACGAGTGAATGTACTGATTGCTTTGTAGATAACAAAGATGGCACTTATACCATTACAGTTGACAAGGCAATTGATACCCTTGACAAGTATGAGTACATGGCAGACACGACGAATGGTGTCTACATGTCAATTAAAACAACTAATGTTGCAGAACAAACATTAGTTGACAACAGCTTTTTCTACTGGATTCCAGCTACAGACTCCGTAGAAGAAAAGCCATTGCAAATTTTAGCTAACTCAGATTGTCAAACCTGTCACAGAGATGGACAAAATGGCGCACTTGCATTCCATGGAAGCAAGCATACGACCGAAGAAGCATGCTCGTTCTGTCATACTGATTACAACCGCTATACCAAACAAGACAAAGATGCTGATGGTAATCCTCTAGGCGATGCATATATCTTCGATGGTTCTATCAAAGCGATGGCACACAATATTCACAATGTGTCGAACTACAGCGATGCTGGTGTTTACCCTCAAATGACATCTAACTGTCAAACATGTCATAACCCGAATGAAGAGCTAAATCTTAGTGATAGCTGGAAAGCGGACATGGATACTACAGCATGTTGGAGCTGTCACTCACCTAGCCCTGCGGCAGAAGCAGCTGGTGTTCCTAAGTCACATAAACAAGGCGACAATTGTCTTGAATGTCACAGCGACTTTGCTCGTGGTGCAGAGGATGCTCACTATGTCAAAAATAGTAATAATCTAGCAACCCAAATCAAAGTTGTGTTCAACTCTATGGTGGTGGCTGAAGACAAATCAGATATCAAAGCTAACTTCACTGTGATGAATGGCGAGAATGTGGTTTCTATTAAGGAAATCGACTCTCGTCCATATAAATATAGCGGCTTTAACAGCGCAATTTTAATTAATGGTGTGTTAACTGATGACTTCTTAGTCAACTACCAAAAAGTCGGTTTCGACAAGTTCGTTGAACAAGCTGATGGCTCAATAACTGCTACAATTAGCGCAGCAGAATTCAACATTGCAACACTAATTAACGCTGGCTCTACAATTACGTTAAGTAGCCAAGTTCATGTATGTTCGCATCGTGGTGAAGTTACTGAGTGTACTTATGAGCCAGGTGACGACAATGGCACCCCGACTCCAGGTGATGGTACCCATAAGTATGACGTCTTAAACCAAGATGCTCCTTATGTTACATCCGATACTTACTATTTCAATCTAGACGGTACTACGGTTGATGCGTCTCCAAGAATGCAACATGCTGAGATGGCTGATTGTCAACAGTGTCATACAACGCAAATCACCCATCGTTACACTAATGACATTGATGGCTGTGCAACATGTCACAACGGCACCCGTGCAACGTCAGGTAATGACGCGTCCAATCTAGCGACTAAAGTTCACTCTAAGCACTATGTTTACGATTCAAGTGGAGAGTTGTTCTTCAAGAAGACGGAGTGTCAAGCTTGTCATGGTGAAGATGGCTTCTCTATCAGAAGTATTAGCGCTGACGCTGCACCAGTAGCATTTGGTAAAGATGACGACGGCTTGCTTGTTGTATCACCTCAAACTGCCGCTTGTGTAAGCTGTCACGTACCACCATATGGTTTAAGTTCAAGTACGATTAGCCATATTGAGTCTAATGGTGGCGTAGTTGGAACATTGGACCAACTTGGCATTCCTAAAGCAGAGTATGATGCTCTTAATGTTCAAGAGTCTTGTTCTACATGTCACAGTGATACCAACATATTAAATGCCCACTCAAACTGGGGGGGTCACTAAGTCTTAATGACTAAATAATACAGAGCCGCTTCATTGCGGCTCTGTATTTTATAGTTCGTTAGATAAGAAAGATTTAGCGTAAAAACTACCTAAAAAGAATTAGACAGATCTGCTTCACACATTATATGAGTGATTAAAGATTTATCTGACGATATTCAGTAGTCTTAGTAATAGGAATCTGTTCCAGCATTAGCTTAACTGAATTTTACAAAATAACCGCTGATTACGGTACTCGTTGCAGAAAATACTGCCAGTAAGCTCAATGTTTTACCTTTTGCAGGGAAAATATGATGAAGACACAATATACAAAAATCGCGATGTTAATCGCAGCAGCGTCAATGACCTTAGCCGGTTGTGGTAGTGATGGTAACGACGGGGAAAACGGTAAGCCTGGCGGCGAACCTGCCGAAGCCATCAACGTACTTAACCTTGATGTCACTAAAGTCACTTATCAAGATGGCATTCCTACCATTGAAGTGTTTGCAACCAATGAAGAAGACAAGCCTGTTATCGGCCTTGTTGATTTAGGCATTGTTGTTGCTCAGCTGACACCAGCGCACGCATCTGGGCCAGGTAACGCTGCATACTGGACACGTACTGCACGTGCATCTGGTAGCGACAACTACACAGACCATAAAGATGGCAGCTATACCTTTACTGTAGAACCAGATGGTTTCAACGCCGAGTTAACCCAGCGTTATAATGTGTACGCTGGCGGTAAAGACTCAACCTTAGCTGACGGTAAAACGTCTGTACCTCGCCGTGAAATTGTTGAAGATTTTGACGGCCAAGGTTACGACGCTAAATACACCAAGAACATTGTATCTCACGAAACATGTACTGCATGTCACACTGAAAGTGAGCCCCTAACTCGTCGCCATAGCAGTTACTACACACAAGAAACTTGTGCAACTTGCCATAGCAGCTCACTAAGCACGGAAAGCCAGTGGAATCATTTAATCCACAATATTCATAACCCAAATAAAACCTTTACTGACAAGTATGGCAATGAATATAACGGTACGCATGCACAAAGCCTTATCCAAGACAATTGCCAAGCATGTCACGTTGAAGACGAAAATCTAACTGAATGGCAAAACTGGACGCAAATGCCAACTATGGAAACTTGTACAAGTTGTCATACTGGTATCGACTTCGCGGCAGGTAAAGGTCACTCACAGCAACAAGACAACTCTAACTGTGTTGCATGTCATAACGCGAGCTGGACTGAAGAAATTCACACCCAGAAGTTTGTTGATGCCAAAGACTTTATTGACCAGTACGGCATGAGCGCAACACTGGTTGCTAATAAGGCTGACGACAACGATATGTCAGCAACACTGTCGGTAACAATTCAAGATGCCAATGGTCAAGCACTTGATGTGACAAACCTAGTGAGCAAACTACAACGCGTAGAAACTATCACTAACGTTGGTCCTAACTTCCCTATCATGGGCTATAACCCAAGCCCTGTTACAGGCTACAAAAAAGTCACTAAAGATTTAGTCAAATCTGGTGAACTGCAAGCTGACGTCACGATTGTTGATGGTAAGCTAACTTACGTTATCGATTCTCTACCGTTTGGCGCAGGCGATACTGATACCGCCTTTAGCTTTATTGGGCTTGAAATGTGTAACGAAGGCGGCGAAGCCGTTGACTGTGGTGAAGGTGTTGCCACCAGCAGCATGAAAGCTGAGCTAACTCACGGTACATATTCTGGTGCAGAGCCAAGCTTCCGTCATATTGACTCAGTTAACTTCGACACCTGTCAGGGCTGTCATGGCGAAACCTTCGAGCTACATAAAGGTTATCATGCAGGCTTTATCATGACTGAGCAATTGGGCCGTGAAGTTGATGGTGTAATGACTGTCGGTATTGACGGTTGTGCATCATGCCACACGCCAGATGGTACTTACGCATCTGGTGGCAACCAAGGCGCGATTGAAATGAAGCTTCATAGCGTTCACGGCGAACAAGCAATCATTCAAGATTGTGCTCAATGTCACAATGACTTTAACCTAGACGCATTCAAGGTAAAAGGCGCCCTAGCTACAGCGGCAGGCCAGTACACTACGCCTATCACAGCTACCTGTGCTTCTTGTCACGGCTTCGATGAGATTAAAGCTCACGCAGAAAGCCAAGGCGGCCTAGTTAATACTGGCTACCAAGAAGCTAATGACGCAGCACAACTTGAGTTCTGCTTAGGTTGTCATAAGCCTACTATCGAGAATCACACCGCGATTCAATTTTAATTTGCCGTAACTTTGTAGTAACTAAGGAGAAGCCATGCTTCTCCTTACAAAAGTTACCTAAATTACACGGACAAATTAGGTAAACAATTATGAAAATGAAACATAAATTGACACGCGTTTTCCCTGCCCTGCTCGCCGTTGCCGTACTTGCTTCAAGTGCAAGTTTCAATGCCAGCGCAGCAAAGTGGGATGAAAAAATGACCCCGGAAGAGGTTGAAGCAACCCTAGATGCAAAATTTGCTGAAGGTAAGTATTCTTCAAAGGGTGCTGACTCTTGTTTAATGTGCCACAAGCGCTCAGAAAAGGTCATGGACCTATTTAAAGGCGTTCACGGTCAAATTGAGTCTTCAAAAAGTCCAATGGCAGGTTTGCAGTGTGAAGCTTGTCATGGCCCACAAGGCAGCCACAACCGTGGCGGTCGTGAACCAATGATTACCTTTGGTAAAGATTCAACCTTAAGTGCTGAAAAGCAAAACAGTGTTTGTATGAGCTGTCACACCGATGACAAACGTATGAACTGGGATAGCAGTCATCATGATAATGCTGATGTAGCATGTGCCTCTTGTCACAGCGTTCATACACCGGCTGATCCAATTTTGGATAAAAAGACTGAAAACCAAGTTTGTACTAGCTGTCACACTAAGGCAAAAGCTGATATGAACAAACGCTCAAGTCACCCACTTAAGTGGAACCAAATGACTTGTAGCGACTGTCACAACCCACACGGTAGCCTAAGCGATTCAGATCTTGTTAAACCAAGCATCAACGAAACCTGCTACTCATGTCACGCGGAAAAACGTGGTCCAAAACTTTGGGAACACGCGCCTGTGACTGAAAACTGTGTGACTTGTCATAATCCTCACGGCAGTGTCAATGAAGGTATGGTGAAAACCCGTGCACCTCAATTGTGTCAGCAATGTCACACTAGTGGTCACGCTCGCAACCCATACTTTGGTAATACTGGCCAAGGCTCAAACGTTAACGACAATGCCTACACTGGCGGAAGAAGCTGTCTGAACTGTCACAACCAGGTTCATGGCTCTAACCACCCGTCTGGCAAGTTACTGCAGCGCTAGGAGACAAGTTTATGAAAACAAAACTAAATCTAATTACCCTAGCCCTACTTGCCAACACTAGCTTTGCAGCCATGGCAGGCGGCTATGACATCGCTAACGCCAACACTGACAAAGTGAAATTCGACAAATGGAAGTGTAAAGGTTGCACCGTTGAAACAGGTTACACTGGCAGCGTAGGTGCAGGCGTTGGTTACAATAGTGAAAGCGACTTAAAGTCTGCCAACGCATTTGGAAGTAGCGAAGAATATGCAGGCAAAGTCGATGCAGATATTCGCTATACAGGCGAAACCGGTTATAAAGCGGACTTAAAAGCTGACAACCTAGGTAAAGACAATGGTCGTATGGAGTTGAATGTCGGTAAGGCTGGTACTTACAACATCAATTTTAACTACCGTAGCATCGCACACTATAAGTCAAATACAGCAACTTCGCCTTATTCAGGTATTGGAGGTAATAACCTTACTTTGCCTGACAATTGGGTACACGCTGGTACAACTGGTGGTATGACTGAGCTTGAAAATAGCCTACAAACCATAGAGCTAAAACAAGAACGTCAACGTGCTGGCCTTGGTTTTGAATATCAAACTGAGTCTAATTTAACGACCTTCGTTGACTTCCAGCGCGAAGAAAAAACCGGGACAAAACAAGCTTCAGGTAGCATTCACGACCGTTCTATGATGATTGCTGAGCCTGTCGATTACACCACTGATACGCTTGATGCAGGCGTTAAGATGGGCGGTGATAACTGGTTCGCGAGTTTAAACTACAATGGTTCAGTGTTTAAAAACCGCTACAATGAAGTCATATTTGAAAGCGCATTTAGCCCAACCTTTGGTGCACAAACTCACGGCGTATTGTCATTAGATCCAGATAACGAAGCCCATACCATTTCCCTAGCGGGTATGTATAAGCTTGATGCTACCGTACTTAACGGTCGCATTATGATGGGTAAAATGAGCCAAGACCAAGAGTTCAGTACTATTGGTTATGGCTATGAGCTACCAACTGAGTCACTCGACGCCACGGTTGATCTAGTAGGCTTAAACCTTAAAGGCAACCACAGAGTCAACCGTGACCTGCGTGTCACCGCAAGCTACGACTACAACGATCGCGCCAACAACAGCCAAATTCGTCCTTGGACTCAGGTCAGTGTTGATAATGTCACAGGTGTGACTGCGTATAATCCATCTTACGATTACACTAATCATAGATTTAAACTGGCAGCCAACTATCGAATCACTCGCGATATCAAGCTTGACGGTGGCTATGACTTTAAACGTGACGAGCGCAACTACCAAGACCGTGAGAAAACTGACGAAAACAATGTTTGGGCTCGTATCCGCGTTAACACCTTTGAAAAGTGGGATATGTGGTTAAAAGCGGATTATGGTCAACGTGACGGTTCTGAGTATCAAGCGTCAAAATGGTCTTCTTCTGAGCAAAATGAGCTGCTAAGAAAATACTACCTAGCCGACCGCAAGCGTACTCAAGTTGAGGCACGCTTTAACCATAGTCCAATCGAATCACTCAACATTGATTTCGGTGTACGCTATGCCAATGATGACTACCACAACACTGAAGTGGGCTTAACTGAGTCGAAAGACACCAGTTACGACATCAACGCGCACTATGCCATCAATAAAGACGTGTCAGTTAACGCTTTCTATAGCTACCAAACGATTGATTCGGCTCAAGCTGGCAGCTCAAATGGCATCACAGCTAACTGGACCTCAGATGTTGAAGATAAGGTCAATGTTGGTGGCGTAGGCTTAATGTACGACAACCTAATGGACAGCAAGTTACGCCTAGGTATCGACTACACCTACTCGCGCTCTGACAGTAATACCCAGGTAACGCAAGGGATCACTGGTGACTATGGCAATTACTTTGCTGAAATCCATAACATCAATGCTTATGCCACATATCAGGCGACTGATAAACTCGGCTTACGCTTTGACTACATTATGGAAGACTACTTAGATAATGACCCAGCCAATAGCATCAACCCAAGTCGTATAGACAATGTGTTGACCTTAGGCAGCAATAAACATGATTACAACGCTCACATGGTAATGTTGAGCATGAGTTACCAGCTCTAGCTCACTCTTAGTTTTCATACTGTCTAGATCACAAAGCCGGCACTTAAGCCGGCTTTTTACTTGAATTAAACACTTGTTTAACATATTATTAACAGGTGAATTATCTTGTGATGAATTTGGGCAGATGGAATTTGCCCTTTATTTTTTGCTTACCTTTAGATATACATTCGCCCACACTCTTCCTTTAGCTTACAAACCTTGCTGAAACGTATACTTACTTCAAAGTAAATCAGACAAGTCAACATACCCTTATCGCTCGATGCTGATTTCGATTAAGATAGGCAATCTCTAAGCCCTATTTAAAGTCGACACTATGTTTGAAATTGACGCTATCACAGCCAACGCTATTGTAGAGCGTACTCGACATATCATTGAATTTAATATCAATGTGATGAATGCAAGCGGCGTCATTATTGGCTCAGGGGATAAACAACGGTTAGGTGAGACTCATGAAGGCGCTTTGCTGGCAATTAGCCAAAACCGCAATGTAGAAATTACCACAGGTAGCAGTCATAGCTTGCAAGGTGTCAAACCCGGCGTAAACCTGCCTCTGCACTATCGCGGGCGAATTATTGGCGTCATCGGCATAACGGGCGAACCAGCTAACACCCGCCACTACGGCGAGATGCTAAGAATGACTGCCGAGGTGATATTTGAGCAAGCAAACCATCAAGCGAATACTCAATGGCAGCACCGCCAGCAAGAAGAATTTATTCTGCAGCTTATTAAGGCCAAAGAGCATGACGTTCCGTCGCTCAGACAATGGGCGATTCAATTAGGTGTAGATCTTTCAATGCCAAGAGTTGCAGCTATTATCGAAGTTGAATCAGTGGATTCGAAACACCTGCAAGATAACCGCGCTTTAAAACAGATTGTCTATTTACTGCAAAACCCCAATCGCGGTAACTTGATTGCCATGACCTCACTAAGCCAACTGGTGATTTTAAAACCGGCATTTCTTGACGGTGAAAGCTGGAACCCGGAGCTTGAAAGTGTACGTATCGATAAACTGCTAAAGCGTATTCCTAGTAACATGCAGCTAAAACTCAATATCGCCCTTGGCCATTACTTTGACGATGAACTATCGATTGCTAAGTCTTATCGCACCGCGAGGGAAACCTTGCAACTTGGTAAAAAACTGCACCCACAAATGACCAAGTACTTGTTTGAAGATTACAGCTTGCAGGTACTGCTATCTGGGCTAAAACATCATTGGCGCGGCGAAGCTTTGTCTGGTCCATTTCAAAAACTGCAAACAAACGATAAAGACGGGCAATTGGTAAAAACCTTCCACGCTTATATTAATAACCTAGATGACTTAAAAAGCTGCGCCGAAAGTTTATATATTCACCGTAATACCCTGCGCTATCGACTCGATAAAATTTCAACGCTAACCAACACAGACATTAATAGTTTTGACGGTTTACTCAGCCTGTATCTGGGTAGTTTGATCTCGCACTAACTTCTCTTTTTAATTCTCAAATAATTGCAGCTTAAAACTCACCTAAATAGGGGGGTAAAGCCCTAAGTGTGAAGTCGCGCACCTTGTCATGTGCATATGCACAAAAGATGCTCTTCACCCAACGACAAAATTATTCACTCGCACAAAGTTCACATCTTGGAATTAGTCGATAATACCGTTACCAGCAAACTGCGTTGGCAGGAGCCGTGTAGTTTGTTGCAACTACTAAAAAGATTGCACTAACAAAAGACCAAATAATAATACGAGACCGCCCATGAGCATGCTATTGATCCTGATTGCAGTGATTGCCTTCATCGTAATCGCAACTGCAAAATTCAAGCTTCATCCGTTTTTAACCCTTATCCTCGCCTCTTTCCTTGCCGCTTTCGCCTATGGCTTACCAAGCGCCGACATCGCCAAAACTATCACTTCTGGCTTTGGTGGTATCCTTGGCTACATTGGTTTAGTCATAGTACTCGGTACAATCATAGGTACCATATTAGAGAAAAGTGGCGCCGCGATTACCATGGCCGATGTAGTCATCAAACTGCTTGGCAAGCGCTTTCCAACGCTAACCATGTCAATCATTGGTTATATCGTGTCAATCCCTGTATTTTGTGACTCGGGTTTTGTCATCTTAAACTCGCTTAAGCAATCTATGGCAAACCGTATGCGTGTATCTAGCGTGTCAATGAGTGTCGCACTAGCCACAGGTTTATATGCTACCCACACATTTGTGCCGCCAACGCCGGGCCCTATTGCCGCAGCAGGTAACCTAGGACTTGAGTCGCAGCTTGGTACTGTTATTGCTGTTGGTGTGTTTGTTGCTGCCACGGCAGCCTTTGCTGGTATGCTTTGGGCTAACCGCTTTAAAAATGAACAACCAGATGGTGAAGGCAGTGAAGAGCTACAAGTACAAGAAGACTACCAAAAGCTAAAAGACAGCTATGGTGAACTGCCATCAGCGCTCAAAGCCTTTGCGCCTATCTTTGTACCAATTTTACTCATTTGCCTAGCATCGATTGCTAAGTTCCCTTCTGCACCTTTTGGTGATGGTAGCTTATTCGAGATATTTAGTTTCCTTGGTCAGCCAGTGAACGCCTTGATGATCGGCCTGTTCCTATCAATTAGCCTGTTAAAGTCAGACGACAAAATCAAAGAGTTTGGTGAGCGTATTAGCCAAGGCCTAGTTGTTGCGGCACCTATCTTGCTAATTACTGGTGCTGGCGGAGCATTTGGCGCCATTCTAAAAGCGACTGAAATTGGCCACTACCTTGGCGAGAGCCTGTCAGCGCTGGGTATTGGTATCTTTATGCCATTTATCGTGGCAGCTGCGCTTAAATCAGCACAAGGTTCGTCAACGGTTGCACTTGTAGCAACCTCTGCACTCGTTGCACCATTATTAGGCGATATTGGCCTAGCAAGTGACATGGGCCGCGTATTGACGGTAATGGCGATTGGTGCCGGTGCGATGACGGTTTCTCATGCTAACGACAGCTTCTTCTGGGTGGTCACTCAATTTAGCCGCATGAGCGTTCAGCAAGCGTATCGCGCACAAACCATGGCAACACTGGTGCAAGGCTTAAGTGCAATGACACTGGTTTACATTTTAAGCCTAGTTCTACTTTAATTCGGAGTTGCATCAATCATGAAAATTGTTATTGCCCCAGACTCTTTCAAAGAAAGCCTAACTGCATTAGAGGTGGCAGAGGCCATCGAGCAAGGCTTTAAGCAAGAGTTGCCCGACGCGCAATACATCAAAGTACCCATGGCTGACGGTGGTGAAGGAACAGTACAAGCCATGGTTGATGCTACCCAAGGTTCAATCATTAAGGTGAATGTAAGTGGTCCATTAGGCGATAACGTCGAAGCTTTCTATGGCTTAATCTGCGATGAAGCTGGCGTAAATGATGAAAAAACCGCTGTTATCGAAATGGCGGCTGCATCAGGGTTGCATCACGTACAGCCTGAGCTAAGAAATCCTCTGGTGACCACCAGCTTTGGCACAGGGGAACTGATCAAACATGCGCTTGACAATGGCGTGACCAAAATCATTCTTGGGTTAGGTGGCAGTGCCACTAACGATGCTGGCGTGGGGATGCTGCAAGCGCTAGGTGCAAAGTTTTTCGATGCCAATGATCAAGTCGTCGCTCAAGGCGGTTTAGTGCTTAGAAACATCTCCTCGATTGATACCAGCAACTTGCACCCAGGCATAGATAATTGCCAGTTTTTAGTTGCCTGTGACGTCGATAATCCATTATGTGGCGAGCGCGGTGCATCTGCAGTCTTTGGCCCACAAAAAGGCGCAACTGAGTTGATGGTAGAGCAACTAGATGCCGCACTTGCTAACTTTGCTCGTGTTACAGCTGCGCACCTAAATCAGCAACAGGATGTCGCAAGCCTTGCGGGTAGCGGCGCGGCAGGCGGTATGGGTTACGGGGTGATGAGTTACCTAAACGGCACCTTAAGCCCTGGGGTTAAAATCGTTACCCAAACCGTTAACTTAGCAAGCTACTGTAAAGGCGCTGACTTAGTTATCACGGGTGAAGGTAGGCTGGATGGACAAACCGTATATGGCAAAACGCCAATGGGCGTACTCGAAGTCGCTAATCAACTAAACGTGCCGACAATTGCCATCGCAGGCTGTTTGGGCGATAACGCCGAGGCGATAAAAAGCCAGGGTGCTAAAGCTATTTTCGCGGTAGTGAATCAACTTGCACCATTAGAAACAGTGCTAGCCCAAGCTAAGCATAACTTAGTGACAACCTCAGCAAACATCGCAGCTACGCTGAAGTTAAATGTGTAAGCAAAGCCTTCATCACTTAAACTGCGCATCCTAGTCAACCAAAGACGCTAAAACCTTAAGGGCACTCATGAGTGCCCTTAATTTTTATTAAAACGCCCCACCCTTCAACAACTAGCAAAACTGATGATTAAGGCTAGAATTCATCTCGTTAACTCGAACTCAATTGTGCGTGATTTGGCAGTAAAAAGTGTTAGCGCGAGTGATACCTGTCATCACATGGTAAAAACTTGATGCTAGCGAGTCCTTAAAGTAAAGTGGCAGGCTTGATCGCCGCGCTAGTCATTGAACGCACACAGCGACGGCGTAAATATAATAATTATGGCAAAAACAAATCAATGACCTTGAAACACTCACGCCAAGCACAAGCTTCTGAAGATAGCCTGCTACGGATTTTTACCGTGCCTGAGGATGAAACTTCAACACTCAGTATTATTGAGAAAAAGCTTTCAGAAGACTTAGCCGGCTTCCTAGGTGACAGTATTGCTGCACTAGAAAAGCCACTTGGCCTCATTGAGCAAGATTTTCTTGCCCACCAGATCCCAAGCAAGCCAAAGTATGTCTCCGACTATACCGATGAGATCATGCAAAACTTGGTGGCTCATTCGGTTCATACCGCAGCGCCAAGCTTTATCGGTCACATGACTTCAGCGCTACCTTATTTTGTACTGCCATTATCTAAGATGATGGTCGGTCTGAACCAGAATCTGGTAAAAATCGAAACCTCAAAAGCCTTTACCCCGCTTGAACGTCAAGTACTGGGTATGATGCATCATTTGGTTTACCAAAATGACCAAGGCTTTTATAATAAGCTGATGCATAGCGCCGATCATTCACTTGGTGCAATGTGCTCGGGCGGCACAGTGGCTAACATCAGTGCGTTGTGGATAGCCCGCAACCGCCTGTTTAAAGCAGATGGTGATTTTAAAGGAATTAACCAACAAGGTTTACATCGCGCACTTAAGCATTATGGCTATGATGATGTGGCGATTTTAGTGTCAGAGCGCGGTCACTATTCTCTTGGAAAAGCCGCTGATTTACTTGGTATTGGCCGCGAAAGCATCATTAGTATTCCAACTGACGCCAACAACAAGGTCGATGTTGAATTAATGCGCCAAAAAGCCGCTGAGCTAAAGGCCAACAATACTCGCGTTATGGCGATTGTGGGTGTTGCTGGTACCACAGAAACAGGCAATGTCGACCCACTAGCCCAACTTGCACAGCTTGCACAAGAAATTGATTGCCACTTTCATGTTGATGCAGCTTGGGGCGGCGCGAGTCTACTATCAAATAAATATCGACACTTACTTGCGGGTATTGAACTTGCTGATTCAGTCACCATTGATGCCCACAAGCAAATGTACGTGCCAATGGGCGCAGGTATGGTGCTATTTAAAGACCCAGAACTAGCGCAATCTATTGTGCATCATGCCGAGTATATTCTTCGTGTTGGCTCTAAAGATCTTGGTAGCCAAACACTTGAAGGCTCACGCCCAGGCATGGCGATGCTAGTACACGCTTGCCTGCAAATTATTGGTCGTGACGGTTACGAGATTTTAATCGATAACAGTCTCGAGAAAGCGCGTTATTTTGCCGAGCTTATTGAGACTAATCCTGATTTTGAATTAGTAACTAAACCAGAGCTATGCTTGCTCACTTATCGTTACGTGCCAGCTAGCATCCAACCAAAATTGGCACTCGCTATCGAGCGCGGTGATACACAAATGGTTGAGCAAATTAATCATAAGCTTGACCTACTCACTCGCTTTATTCAAAAGCACCAGCGCGAACAAGGTAAATCGTTTGTATCGCGTACTCGCATTAAGCCCGCTAAGTATCATAGGCAAGTCACTACGGTATTTAGGGTTGTGTTAGCAAATCCCTTAACGAGTCAGGAGATTTTGCATCAAGTTCTGGCTGAGCAAGCTGAAATTGCCAAGCTGGATAAACAACACCTTCCAGCGCTCTTGAAGCTCATAGGCGAGTATCAATAATTAAGGTTAAATAAACAAAAAAGGCTACCTAGGTAGCCTTTTTACATGCTTAAAAATAGCTACCTGTGGCAGTCAATTTATAATTTACCGCGGCGATAATCTATTAAATATCGTTCAGTGAAATACGATATCTATCGACCTTGAGTCCATCTTCATAGTAATTGGTAAGGTAAGTAAGCCCTAACTTCTTTAGCACATTAACCGAACCTAGGTTTTCAGGTATCACATCGCCAAAGACTTCATCAAGCGGCATATGCGCTTTGGCATAATCAATACAAGCCTGATTCGCCTCAGTGGCAATGCCTTTGCCCCAATAATCTGGGTGAAGCCGATAGCCAATATCAACACCGTCAAAGCGCGTCTCTTGCTTGAAGCCACAAAAGCCAATGACTTGATTGGTCTCTTTGTACACCACCGCCCAGCGGGCAAAGCCATGCTCTGCATACTCTTTAAGCCAAATATCAGTAATGATATTTCTCGCATCCGCGAGACTGGTACACATGCCGGCATCGCCCGTATATCGGTTTACCTCAACTGGCTCATTAAAGTCATATACTGCTTGGGCATCATCAAGGTTAAATTCCCTAATTATCAACCTTGGAGTTTCAGTAATTATTTTCATTGCTTGCTCCATGTGTGAAGATTCAACAAGGATTTAATGAGGCTGTTACTAGGGCCTGTTGATCTTTCAAGATTATTTTTGCAGCTGCTTATTGAAAATTTATACAAGGCAACGACTTTGATGTGTGGTTGTTCCACATGATAAGTCGTTAACGCAGTAGAAATGACAACAAGCGCTGCCTGAAAGGTTCGTTTAAAAGCACTTTACTCTTTGTTGCGAGCGAATTTGTTTAGGTGACTAGACGTCATCGCTCGCGTCGCGATTAAAGTGCTTTTAATTCGAACAAATTCTAATCAGCAAAGATCAACAGGCCCTAGGCATTAGTTAGCTACTCTCGACCACGCTCAGCAACTATATACAACTTAACTCCACCAGCTTGTAAGCTAAAAGTAAGCAGTTACTATCTGCATCTAGCAAGTTCTTGAGCTAGTTCTTGAGCTAAATCACGTGCTACCTCATCTTTTCCTGTTATTAACTTTTTTGTTTATTGATGTCACCGGCCAGCATTCATCTACAACTCAGCATAATTGACAGCTTAAAAACAAAACAGATACAGTTTCAACAAAAATAAACCAATACAGATTAATGCCATGACAAGTTTTAAGTACCGCAAACTAGTTCAAACTATTTGCGAGCAGATCGATTCAGGAGCGCTGCACGACAAACTCCCCTCAGTAAGACAAGCAGCAAAGCAATACCAGCTAGGAGTTTCAACCGTGGTTCAGGCGTATCAAGAATTAGAGCGCTTAGGCAATGTCATCGCCAAGCCCAAGCAAGGGTATTTTGTCGCTAAAGTGGCGTCAAAGCCGCTTATCGACCATGGTCAGTCGATTAACCGAGTAAAGGCAGGCCAGGCACTTGATATGGCGGTACAATACTCACTGAATGACCCTAATCTACTACCACTTTCGTGCACTGCGCCCAGCTCGGTACTGGACAACGAATTACTTTTAAATAAATTGCACCGCAAAGCGCTAGCAACGCGCCCCTATAAAATGCTGATGGATGATCCAGTAGAGGGCTTACCAGCCCTTAGAGCAAACCTAGCGAAACACTTGTCGTTTGCATCGCACCATTTACAGCCAAGCCAAATGCTATCTAATCAAACACTACCAAGGCATAAGCAAAGTGGACTATCCAGTAACGATATTTTGATCACCCATGGCAGAAAAGATAGTTTACTGGTTGCCTTAATGTCGACAAATGCACTTAGCCAGCCAATAGCAGTAGAATCGCCCATTTCATACTATTTGCAAGCGACACTCAAAGCAGTCAATGCAGAAGTAATAGAAGTGCCAATGCAAGCCAAATATCAAGATGAAATTGCCCTGCTAAGTGCTGTGCACGACAAGCAGGCTTTTAACGTTTATCTGGTAAATCCTAACTTTGCCGACCCCAATGGCCGTGTGCTTAGCACACAGGATAAGCTAGCGCTACTAGCTTGGGCAAAAGCGCGACAGGTGACTTTAATAGAGTACGACAGAGGTGAGTTATATTTTGGTAGCCAGAGACCGATATCATTGGCATTACTAGCGAAATCTTACCCAAGCTACAAGGTGATAAGCATAGGGGATTTTTATGACACCTTAAGCCCAAGTTTCAGCCTAGGTTACCTCGTCGCCATCAACGTTTTTCAGGAATGCCAGTTAACCAAACAAACCATCTGTGAAGAGCCAAGTATCGCTTTGCAGCAGATGCTCAATACTTTGTTTGACAACAAGCAGTACCATAAACATTGCGATAGGCTACGCGCGCAAATGCAGGTCAACCTTAACCGCAGCCTCGACATCTTATCCCCAACCCTCAACCGCCTCGCACCAAATGGTCTGCAGTGCAGCGAAATAACTGGTGGGCCATGCCTATGGTTTAAATTACCCGAGCATATCTCAAGTAAGACTTTATGGGACAGAACCATAGCAAACGGCATATCCATAGCCCCCGGAGCAATGTTTTCATTTGATGAACGCTATGACAATTATTTCAGAATTACCTTTGCCCTGCCTTGGGATGAGCAAATGCAACAAGGCATAGAGACACTGGGACAACTATTAATCGAATTGATTGATAGCGATAATGGTTAGTCACTGCACGTACTATTTTGAAAACATGTGAGGGCTTGTTGATCTCAGAGCAATCAGGCTAAATCCCAAAAAAGCCCCAACTTTCGTTGAGGCTTTGATACACCACTCTTAACAGAGTTAAAAATGGTACCCGAGGCCAGACTACTCTTTTTAAACCAAAGTGGCACGCCTTCTTTTCAACAAGAGCGCGAGGGATTTTAAATCTCAGAGCTTTACTACCGGTCTAGACGCAAAAAATCCTCAACTTTCGTTGAGGCTTTTTTACACCATATAATGGTACCCGAGGCCAGACTTGAACTGGCACGCTTATTCAGCGAGGGATTTTAAATCCCTTGTGTCTA
>NZ_JAAIKQ010000007.1:0-166698 GCF_012263345.1 Shewanella sp. WXL01
CTCTGTGAATGTCCACACAGATATACTTGTCATATTGTTAAAGAGCATCCCGTTCGCGCTTGGCTCATCGGGTCAGGGCTGCGTATTCTACGCTTTCCCGCGTTGGCGTCAAGTGTTTTTTCAAACTTTCTTTTCGCCTTGATTTGAGTGGCTTAAATACCTTCAAATCACACTGTCGAGCTTGCCACCTACACTTGGTGTTGGCCGCTGCGCCGTGTCAGTGGGAGCGCATTATAGGGAGCTTAGATTTTTGCGCAAGGGCTTTTTTGAAGTTTTTTATGATTTACAGTTTAAGCGAATACTTAATGAACTAATCGCTGTTTTTGCGGGCTAAAACGTAGATTTTTAATACATCTTGATAAAGGAACTAGCTATTACGAGCCTGCATTATGTTTCAACGTCACATCAAAGTATGGTGAAAACGACCGTTAATGAACTAACGATAGGTAATAAAGTCGTAGGTAGACGTTAACTTTATATAGCTAAAATAGCTAACTTTGGCTGCTGATTAAAAAAACTGTACATTTTTCAGCTTAAATTAAGGCCAAGCACTACATTGCGAGCCATAAAACGATATAATCGCCGCTTTGCTAGATAAGCAATCCGACTATCGAGCGCTTATCGCTTTCATCCAGCTTGCTATATCTAATACAGAGACATGTGATCCAGAAGCATGTACCTGAGTTTTGGAATGTGCAGCTAGGTACAGGTTTAAGGATATAACATGAGTCAGGCATTTCTCCCTTTATGTCGACCAGCCATTGATGATAATGATATTCAAGCTGTCACAGATGTGCTGCGCTCAGGCTGGATCACCACAGGCCCTAAAAGTGCTGAGCTAGAAAACCAAGTTCAACAATATACCCAAACCTCTCACGTGGTCAGCTTAAGTAGCGCATCTGCCGGCATGCACCTTGTTCTGCTTGCTCTAGGGGTAGGCCCAGGTGATGAAGTAATTACTCCGTCTCTTACTTGGGTATCAACAGTAAACCTAATTACCCTGTTAGGCGCTAAGCCAGTATTTGTTGACGTTGACCAAGATACCTTAATGACAACAGCTGAGCTAATTGAGCCACTAATTACCGACAAGACCAAAGCCATTGTGCCAGTACACTACTCTGGTGCCAGCTTAGACTTAGATGCTTTATATGCCCTTGGCGACAAACATGGTATTGCTATTGTTGAAGACGCTGCGCACGCGCTAGGTACCGAATACCAAGGTCGACCAATCGGCAAAACGGGAACTTGCTTATTCTCTTTGCATGCAATTAAAAACGTCACTACAGCAGAAGGCGGCATTTTAACCACTCATGATGCCAAGCTTGCCGAAAGAGTTCGCCGCTTGAAATTCCATGGCCTTGGCGTTGACGCTTTTGATCGTGAGACTCAAGGTCGTGCACCTCAGGCAGAAGTGATTGAGCCAGGCTTTAAATACAATATGCCAGATATTTGCGCTGTATTGGCCCTTGGCCAGCTTGAGCGCATTGAACAAATCACAGCTAAACGTACAGAGCTAGTCACCTACTACCGCCAGCAGCTCGCTCAATTAGATGGCTTTACACCATTAGCTATCCCTGAATATGACCACAAACATTGCTGGCACCTAATGATCGTTCGTGTTGACCCGAGTCAAACCGGGATTAACCGAGACGATCTCATTGCTGCGTTAAAAGTACGTGGTATTGGCGCGGGTATTCACTTTAAAGCCATCCACACCCAAAAATACTACCGCGAAAATTACGCTAGCTTATTTGGTGAAATCAATCCAAACCTAAGCAATACCGAGCGCAATAGTCAGCAGATTTGCTCACTGCCATTATTCCCGTCAATGGAGTTAACCGATATCGATCGGGTAATTGCCGCTATTAAAGACATTGTTGGACAATAAACATGAAACACAACCAAAGTATCGACTTCGTTTCGATTGTCATTCCCGTATACAACGAAGAAGCCAGCTTGCCAGAGCTAATCAAGCGCACAGTAGCCGCTGCAGACTCGATGGATAAAGATTATGAACTTATTCTAATTGACGATGGTAGCCGTGATAAAAGTGCTGAGCTAATTGAAGCGGCAGCATCTGAGAAAGACAGTCACGTTGTCGGCGTAATTCTTAACCGCAACTATGGTCAACACAGCGCTATTATGGCCGGCTTTGAGCATGTACGTGGCGACTTAATTGTCACCCTAGATGCTGACCTGCAAAATCCGCCAGAAGAAATCCCTAACCTGGTAGCAAAAGCCGAAGAAGGCTATGACTCTGTTGGTACCGTGCGTAAGAACCGCCAAGATAGTCGTTTACGTCGTTACCCGTCTAAACTGATCAACAAGCTAGTTAAGCGCTCAACCGGTGTTGAGATGAATGACTATGGTTGTATGTTGCGTGCATACCGTCGCCATGTAGTTAATGCCATGCTTGAGTGTCATGAGCGCAGTACTTTTATCCCAATTCTTGCTAACGGCTTTGCTCGCAACACGGTTGAGATAGACGTAATGCACGCCGAACGTGCTGCCGGTGACTCAAAATACAGCTTTATGAGCCTGATCAATTTGATGTTTGATTTGCTCACCAGTATGACCACAGCACCATTACGTATGCTAAGCCTAGTTGGTGGCGGTATTGCCGCACTGGGTTTGATGCTAGCAGTGGTATTAATGGGGCTTCGCCTAATTTACGGCGCCGAATGGGGCGTTGACGGTGTATTCCCACTATTCTCGGTACTATTTATCTTTATTGGCGCCCAATTTGTTGGACTTGGGTTGCTAGGCGAATATATTGGCCGAATTTATTCCGACGTAAGAGCTAGACCTCGCTACTACGTGCAAGACATCTTGGTAGGCGAAGCCACCAAGAAAGCACGTGAGCTCGATGAAAGTAAGCAGTAGCAGCTATTTAAAATTTAACTTTGTAAGGAAATCCCATGAAAGCAGTCGTATTTGCTTATCACAACATTGGTTGCGCTGCCATCAAGAGCATGCTTGAGGCTGGCGTAGAAATCGCAGCAGTATTCACCCATGTTGACGATGCTAACGAAAATGTATTCTTTGAGTCTGTTGCTAAGCTAGCTGCAAGCAAAGGTATCCCAGTATTCGCACCTGAAGATGTAAACCACCCACTTTGGGTTGAAAAGATTAAGAAGATGCAGCCAGATGCATTGTTCTCTTTCTACTATCGCCACATGCTAAGCCAAGAGATCTTAGACATTGCCCCTAAAGGCGGCTTCAACCTACACGGTTCACTACTACCTAACTACCGTGGCCGCGCGCCAATCAACTGGGTACTGGTAAATGGTGAAACAGAAACTGGTGTGACGTTACACACTATGACAGCTAAGCCTGATGCCGGTGATATTGTTGCTCAGCAAAAAATCGCCATTAGCGACGAAGACACAGCAGCAACGCTGCACGGCGCTATGACTAAAGCAGCTTCAGAGCTACTTGCGAACGCGCTACCTGCTATCGTTGCTGGCACTCACACACTGACGCCACAAGATGCAAGCCAAGCAACCTACTTCGGTCGCCGCACCCCTGCTGACGGTGAAATTAAGTGGACCAACGATGCGCGCACTGTATTTAACCTAGTTCGCGCGGTAACTGAGCCATTCCCAGGTGCTTTCTCTTTCCTAGGTGAGCGTAAAGTCATTATCTGGAGCGCTAAGGCGATTGATAAAAACTACGACGTAACCCCAGGTACAATCGTTGCGACCAAGCCGCTAACAATTGCCTGTGCACAAGGTGCCCTGCAAGTTAACTCAGGTCAGACTGAAAATGGCTTATTCCTAAGTGGTGATCAACTAGCAGCAGAAATGCACCTAGTAGAAGGTATGCGTTTTGGCCCACAAGCCAGTGCAGTCATTGCTGCGACTCGTCGCCAAAAAGTACTTATTATGGGTGCCAATGGCTTTATTGGTAACCACCTAACTAAGCGTTTACTTGACGATGGCAAGTACGAAATCTATGCCATGGACATGAGCTCAAACCAAATTGAGCAACACCTTGAGCACCCTGATTTTCACTTTGTTGAAGGCGACATCACCATTCACAACGAGTGGATTGAATACCACATTAAGAAGTGTGACATCGTATTACCGCTGGTTGCGATTGCTACACCAATCGAATACACCCGTAACCCACTAAAAGTATTCGAGCTAGATTTTGAAGAGAATTTAAAAATCGTTCGTGCCTGTGTGAAATACAACAAGCGCATCATCTTCCCATCGACCTCTGAAGTTTACGGTATGTGTACTGACGAGCAGTTTGACGAAGATACTTCACCGCTAATTACTGGTCCAATTAACCGCCAGCGTTGGATTTACTCAACCTCTAAGCAGCTGCTTGACCGGGTAATTTGGGCTTACGGTAAAAAAGACAACCTAAAGTTCACCCTATTCCGTCCATTTAACTGGATGGGTCCTCGCCTAGATAGCTTAAACTCAGCGCGTGTTGGTTCTAGCCGTGCGATTACTCAGCTGATCTTAAACCTAGTTGAAGGTACGCCAATCAAGCTGATTGACGGTGGTGAGCAAAAACGTTGTTTCACCGATATCTCAGAAGCAATTGAAGCGCTATTTCGCATCATTGAGAACAAAGACAACCTTTGTGACAGCCAAATCATCAACATTGGTAAGCCTGACAACGAGGCGAGCATCAAGGTAATGGCTGAAACGCTAGTTGAGAAGTTCGACAAGCACCCGTTACGCGATCAATTCCCACCGTTTGCTGGCTACAACCTAGTTGAAAGCCACACCTTCTACGGTGATGGTTACCAAGATGTTCAGCACCGTCGTCCAAGCATTGCTAATGCGAAGAAACTGCTGAACTGGGAGCCTAAGATCATGATGGACCAAACCATTGAAGACACCTTAGACTTCTTCTTGAAATCAGCAATTGACGAAAGAAAATGAGCCAAGACTCAGTGACCAAAGTCGGTCTTAGGATCGACGTTGACACCTTTCGTGGCACGCGCTTAGGCGTGCCCAAGCTGCTTGAGTTATTTGCCAAACATGATGTAAAGGCCTCGTTCTACTTTACCGTTGGCCCAGACAACATGGGGCGCCATATTTGGCGCCTGCTACGCCCGGCGTTCTTAAAGAAAATGCTACGCTCAAAAGCCGCTAGCCTCTATGGTTGGGATATTCTTATCCGCGGCACTATTTGGCCAGGGCCTGTCATTGGTAAAAAGCTTAAACACATCATTAAAGATACTCAGCTTGCAGGCCATGAAATGGGCTTGCACGCCTGGGATCATCACAAGTGGCAAATGAAGACCGACACTATGTCAGCTAACGAGCTGCACAGTGAAATCAAAAAAGGTCATGACTTGCTGAGTCAAATCACTGGTGAAGCACCAACAACCAGCGCAGTCGCTGGCTGGCGCTGCACCGAGCAAACCTTAGTTGAAAAGCAAAAGTTTGCTTTTAACTACAACAGTGATTGCCGCGGCGAGTCGATATTCAGCCCGGGAGAAGGCCTAGCGCCTCAAATTCCGGTTACCTTGCCAACTTATGATGAATTGATTGGTCAAGGGAATGTCACAGCAGACAATTACAATGATGAAATCATCAAGCTGATCAAACCAAATCAACTCAACGTGTACACCATTCACGCCGAAGTGGAAGGGATTGTTTGCGCGCAGATGTTTGAAGATTTGTTGATAAAAGCTAAGGCAAACAAGATTGAGTTTGTACCCTTAGTCGAATTATTAGATGATTATGACCAACAAAACTTACCTCAAGACACTATTGTCAATGTAGCACTTGAGGGACGTGAAGGCTGGCTTAGCCACCAGCGTTCTATGGTAGAGAAAACTGCAAGTTCTTAATTGGAAGAAGAATGACTAAATCTAAAATTAATCTAGCGGTACTTGTGCCGCTTTTTTTTATCGCGCTATATATCTTACCGCTAGGGTTACGTGATCTTTGGTCACCAGATGAACTGCGTTACGCCGAAATCGCCCGCGAAATGGTACAAAACAATAACTGGATTGTACCTACCTTCAACGACCTACGCTATTTTGAAAAGCCAATTATGGGCCACTGGATGAATGCGATTTCACAGGTCATTTTTGGTGAAAATAACTTCTCAGTGCGTTTTGCTTCAGCCTTTAGCACCTTTGGCGCAGCCTTGTGTCTATTTTTGCTCGTCGCGCGCTTTGCTAATCGCCAACAAGCCTGGGTAACTGTAGCGGTATTTTTAAGCCTGTTCCTGGTTAACAACTTAGGCTCGTACAGTGTGCTCGACGGCATGCTTAACCTATGGCTTACCGCCGCCTTTACCGCTTTCTTCTTTGCGGCAGACTCACCCAACACATCAGCAAGATGGCGTAACTATGGCTTAGCCGGACTGTTTTGTTCGTTTGCGTTAATGACCAAAGGCTTTCTCGCCCTCGCCTTACCAGTAATTGTGGTAGTGCCATTTATGATTTGGCAAAAGCAATTGCTCGAAATCTTAAAGTGGGGTTGGTGGGTTATGCTAGTTGCACTAGTGGTGACCTTGCCTTGGGCGCTAGCAGTACATGCAGCAGAGCCTGACTACTGGCACTACTTCTTTTGGGTTGAGCATATCCAACGCTTTAGCGCTGACAACGCCCAGCACGCTGCGCCATTTTGGTACTACATTCCGTTTTTAATGCTTGGCACTATCCCTTGGCTATTTATTGCACCAGCGGCACTTAAACATATGTCTGGTCAGTGGGACTCGCGATTAATTCGTTACGCCATTTTATGGGCAGTATTGCCGTTTTTATTCTTCTCTATTGCCAAAGGCAAGCTAGCAACTTATATCCTGCCTTGCATGGCGCCAATTGCGATTATTCTAGCGCAAGGGGTAATGAATGCTATCAAGAATAAATCTAAAGGCTTTAATATCGGCTCTTACATCAATGCTGGCTTTTTTATTCTAGTGTCAGTCACTGTGCTTGTGCTGTTCTATATTGGCAAACTGCCACTCACCGAAGATGAAGCGTATCGCCCTTGGCTACTCACTTTGGTATTTGGCGCCTGGGCTGCGTTGGCTATCGTTGCGACCAAGGTGAAAACGCTAGAGGCGAAAGTATCAAGCTACATGCTAATGCCATTGAGCTTATTCTTACTAGTGTGGGCCATCATTCCTAACATTAGTATTGATGGCAAAATGCCAGCACGTTTTTTAAAGCAGGTTAGCCCGCTAATCACAGAAAATACGGTACTGGTTGGCGATCACCCAAGCACCATGTCGGCATTTAGCTGGTACTTTAAGCGTCACGATGTTTACCTAACGGGTTCAAAAGGTGAGTTAACTTATGGTCTGAACTATCCTGATTCAAGCCATCGCTTTGTACCTCTGGACAATCTCAATGGCTTTATCGAGCACCAAACTCAAGATGAAGCTGTGATGATTTTATTCCGCGAAGTGGACGTGCCTGCCAATATTAACGCGCCAGACCAAAAGGTCGTTCGCGGTAAATACCAGGTGTATTTTTACGAGCAAGCAGATGCGGTGGCTAACTAACAGTGTTGACCCTAGCCCTGTTTTTCAGCTCAGTGATTGCAAGCTCGCTCAGTCAATACTGGCAAAAGCGCGCTTCAAGTTATTTTGAAGCGCACCCCGAACTCACCACAATGCAGAAGCTATTTAATAAACCTATTTTACTCAGCATCGTATTTTTAGGTTTGGGGGCATTAACCTGGCTAGCAGTATTGAGTGACTGGGAAGTATCCACCGCCTATCCGCTATTGAGCATCAACTTTGTAGTCATGCTATTGATGTCAAAATACTGCTTTAACGAAACTATCTCAGCAAAGCAGTGGACTGGTGTTGTCGCGATTATGTTTGGTGTCGCCCTGCTAAGCGGAGGCTTAACATGGTAACGACAGCCATTAATAAAGTGACCCAATCTAAAGGCATCGCCTTAGCACTAACCAGTGTTGCATTGATCTCAACCGCACAACTGGCAATGAAGTGGGGAATGGCTAACTTGCGCCAATTATGGCCGCAAATTGAAGCCTTACTATCACCGCTGCAGTTTATGCCGCTGTTTGACCTCGCAATAGCTAGCGCTCTCGCTGTCGGCGCTGGGCTTATTTGCTATGCGTTGTCTATGGTGTGCTGGATTATGGCGCTCAAACATCTGCCGTTATCTAAGGCTTATCCGCTACTAAGCTTGAGCTATGTGATTGTTTATCTCGCTGCGGTCAGCTTTCCCTGGTTAGGTGAAACCGTCAGTGCCACCAAGCTGGCGGGTATTGGCTGTATTCTAGTGGGTTTGTATTTGGCTATTCCAAGTAAGTCAGCTGATTAAGCTGATAACTTCGAACACCATCATAAGTAAAAAAACCACCTTCTGAAGAAGCAGGAGGTTTTTGTTAACTTCCTAGAAGGGAACAAAGTCTAAACAGCTAAAGTTAAAGCATGTAGTTGCGATGACATTTAAAGCCGTTGAAAACAAGGATGTTTTCTTCGAGTCCACAAGGAAGTGTTCACGACGAGCTTTAAATTTCATTGTAACGTGGGCGAAATATGAGAGCTGCCAAATCTGGAAAAACTAGAAGTTTCAGGCAAACCTAATTGAATTATAATTGCCAACCTAAAAAGGTGGTTGAAGCTAAAAAAACGCACCCACTAATCGGGTGCGTTTTGTTATGAGGTGGAATCTTGATTCCTGCATTCAGGAATTAACAAGACTAGTCTGAGCCGAACAAATCTCGGGTATAGACTTTATCTTCAACATCCAGCAGCTCTTCCATCATACGATTAGACACAATCACATCAGACATCTTCTTAAACTCATCGACATCACGAATAAGCGGCGAATTAAAGTAGCTATCTTCTTCCATAACCGGCTCATAGATCACCACGTTAATGCCCTTGGCTTTAATGCGCTTCATAATGCCGAGAATAGACGATGCACGGAAGTTATCAGAACCTGACTTCATGATTAATCGATATAGACCAACCGTCTCAGGGTTACGCTTTAGAATCGCGTTAGCAATAAAGTCTTTTCGAGTGGTATTGGCATCCACAATTGCGCCGATAATGTTGTTTGGCACATCCTGGTAGTTAGCCAAAAGTTGCTTGGTATCTTTAGGCAGGCAGTAACCACCATAACCAAATGATGGATTGTTATAGTGCGAGCCAATGCGTGGGTCTAAACCAACACCTTCGATTATTTGTCTTGATGACAAACCATGAGTTTCGGCGTAGGTATCTAATTCATTAAAGTAAGCTACGCGCATGGCCAGATAAGTATTAGAAAACAGCTTAATGGCTTCTGCTTCCGTATCATCAGTAAATAGCACTGGCACATCTTTTTTGATTGCACCTTCCACTAGCAAATTAGCAAAAACTTCAGCACGTTTTGAACGTTCACCAATCACAATACGTGATGGGAACAAGTTATCGTGTACTGCACGCCCTTCGCGCAAGAACTCTGGCGAGAAAATAATGTTGTCATGACCCAACTTCTGCTTGAGTGACTTTGTGTAACCAACAGGCACAGTCGATTTAATCACGATAGTCGCTTGCGGGTTAATCGCAATCACATCTTCAATCACAGACTCAACCGACTTTGTATTGAAGTAGTTGGTTTCAGGATCATAGTCAGTTGGCGTGGCTACGATAACGTAATCAGCACCGGCGAACGCCTGCTGCTTATCTAAGGTCGCTGTTAGATTTAGTGTTTTGGTATTGAGGAAGTCTTCCGCTTCTTTATCAACAATTGGCGAAATACGATTATTTAGCTGCTCAACGCGCTTTGGATTGATATCCAAGGCAACAACTTCACTATGTTGCGACAAAATAATCGCGTTTGATAAGCCGACATAACCTGTACCGGCGATAACTATCTTCATAAACCACTTAACCTAGTTAAAAATGTGCTTGCGCTAATTGCGGCTAGTTTAATCAATAAACATGACAAGAAACAGATCCCACACCACAAACTAAAGGATAAGCTCATTAATCGGCCAATCATGTTATATTCTGCAACCAAGTATAGCTCGTGCGCTTATAAGGAAATCAAATGTCACAGTCAGTTCGTGCCTACAAGGGTATTACTCCAACAATCGATCCCAGTGTTTACGTTGATGAAGCCAGCGTTCTCGTTGGTGATATTCATCTCGCCAAAGATGCCAGCATTTGGCCATTAGTTGCCGCGCGCGGTGACGTCAACATCATTCGCATTGGCGAGCGCAGTAACGTACAAGACGGCACAGTATTGCACGTCACCCGCAAGTCGCCATCAAACCCAGAGGGCTTTCCGCTGATTATTGGTGATGATGTCACCATAGGCCACAAAGCTATGCTTCACGGCTGCAAGATTGGCAACCGAGTATTGATTGGTATGGGCGCTGTTATTATTGACGGCGTAACGGTAGAGGATGACGTCATCGTCGCCGCAGGCAGCGTAGTCCCGCCAAATAAGACGCTAAAAAGTGGCTATTTATATGTCGGTAATCCATGTAAACAAGCGCGCCCACTGACCGAAGCTGAACTGGCATTTTTACCTCAATCAGCCGATAACTATGTGCGTCTAAAAAATGAATATCTAGAAGAGCTGGCAAACGACTAGTTGCCAAAGCACTAAACAATAGAGCACTAAACAACAAAGCACTATACAAGAGCCCTAAACAACACGCTCCCTAAACAACTAGTTACGATATGTCCTAAATGCAAAAAGTCACCGGAATCGGTGACTTTTTTAATAACGAAGCCCTAGCTCACTATGCGCTGATATGTACCTCGCCTTGTCCATTCACTTGCTCATCAAGAATTTGCTGTTCGGCGAGTTCTTCAATATCGAACCTTAATGACTCAAACACTTGCAGCGCATTCTCTGACGATACAACCTCATTGGCATAATTAAGCTGTTGATTTAACGCTTGAAGATCAGCAAAGCTCACCACACACACCAACACTTGCCCTTGTTGCTGGGCATTAAAGCGCACTGAGTTATCAATGATGGTTAGCTCATTATCGAACTGAATTGCTTGGTTCATATTGCTCTTATCTGCTGATTATTAATAGCTAACGGCTTAACCACGACTTAGCAGCTCACGAAGTTTCGCCATAGTCACGCTGACATCGGGCTTTACCGCGCGCCACAGGTAAAAGCTTTGCGCGGCTTGACCAACCAGCATTCCTAGTCCATCAGCCACCTTTTTAGCACCAGCTTGCTGTGCCCATTGGTTAAACACGGTTTGCTCTGCGCTATAGGTCATATCATAACAATGGGTTTGCTTACCGATAATCGAGTCTGGCAGCGCGATTAACCCACCTGCAAGCCCGGCTGAGGTGGAGTTGATGACTAAATCATAACTAGCGCTATCAGCTAAATCATCGATAGCCACAGCCTTAACCTCACCATAGTCGGCAAATAACTCAGCTAACGACTGCGCCTTTGCGTGGGTGCGATTGCAAATAACGATCTGTGCACCAGCATCTAACAAGGGCTTAATGCAGCCTCGCGCCGCACCACCAGCACCAACTAATAGGACAGAGCGACCGTTAAGCTCACCAAAGTGCGCCTCAAGATCGGTTACTAAACCTACTCCATCAGTATTGTCGCCGCGCACTCGGCCGTCATCTAACCTAATCAGTGTGTTGACCGCACCTGAGAGCTTAGCTAATTCGCTAAGCTCGTCACTAAGCTCAAAGGCTTGCTGCTTAAAAGGTGCGGTCACGTTAGCGCCTACACCACCTTGCTGCCAAAACTCAGCTAAAGCGTCAGGAAAAGCATCAACCTCGGCAAAAATTGCTTGATAACTAATATCTTGCCCAGTTTGCTTGGCAAAATCACCATGAATAAAAGGCGATTTACTTTGCGCGATAGGGTTACCAAATACGGCATATTTTGCGGTCATGCATGTTCCTGTTTACTTGTGTCGCTTTGGTTTATGTCACTTGGTTTACGTCACTTTAGCTTGTGTTACTTGCTGCTATTTAGAATAGGCTCGCGGCATGTCTGACTGTGTCAGGTAGCGATCACGCAATTTGTCTAAACGGCTTTGCATCGACTGCGCTTCGCCGCCAATCCACATGGCTTCAACTTGAGTAGAGTACTCAAAAGGATCGCCACTCCACAACACTAAATCCGCGCGTTTGCCTACAGCAACCTCACCGGCCTCAATATCGAACACTTGTGCAGCATTTATGGTGACCGATTTCAGTGCAGCTTGGTAATCCATGCCATTTGCCACTGCATTACCTGCCGCATAACGCAAACCGTAAACCGAGTGCGCCCCGCCTGTGGTCAATACCACTTTTACCCCTGCTTGTGTCAGCTTAGCGGCGTTATCAAGCGAGTTATGCAGCGAGTCAAAACTCTCTGGTAGGTTACGCATGGCATCAATCAGCACAGGTACATCTGCCTTGGCAATATGCTCAGCAACACTTACAGCATCAGCGGCGCCAACTAGCACTAGATCAATGCCGTATTGCTTCTTAAGCTTGAGCAATTGCATGATGTCGCTGGCGCGGTCGACTTGTACAACGAGTGCTTTTTCGCTTGCAAGCACAGCGTTAAAAATAACGGCTTCTTTGTCTAACTCGGTATCTTCTTCGGCTTCACCTTTGTTTGCAGACGATAGCGCTTTTTGGGTTTCTTCCAGCTTAGTGCTAAGCGTTTGCATACCCACAGCGCGCGAGCCATCATGTTCAGCACCTAGGGTTACAAACAGCGCGCCATGAGTTGAAATAACGCTATCCCAGTCGCCGCTCATTTTTGCGACAAAAGTCTGCCCAACAAAAATATCTTCGCCGCCATCAGCTGAGACTACGCTAGTGGTTAAACCGCCTTTGCGGGCAAAAGCGATAGTGGTGCTTTTTGGGTTGTAAGCCAGGCTTGGGTCAAACGTCATGCCAGCGCGCTCATCGCCAGTGTCTCGCGAATCCTTTTCTTGACCAACTTCCACTAGGCCAACTGTGTTCATCGTACTAATAAAGCCTGGTGTTAGCACCTTGCCTTTACCATCAATAATGGTCTCTGCCGAAACCGCGGCTGGGTTAATTGCGCTGATCTTGCCGTCAACAAACACCACTGTGGCATCTTCCAACACACCTTGTGCCGATGCAGTGTGTAACTGCACATTAGTGATAGCCACACTTTCAGCCAGTGCAACACTTGAGGTACTTGCAGCAATTGCCAGCGCAAGTAATGATTGATTAATCTTAGTCATTGCCTTGCTCCTTATTGCTGACCTAGCATGAAATCACTTTTAGCTTGATAGGCTTCATCAAAGCGGTCGTAAACCTTAGCACCATCAATAAATACCTGCTCTGCTTGAGCATAAACGCTAAACGGGTTTTGATTCCAAATCACCACATCAGCATTTTTACCAGCCTCAAGTGAGCCCACTTTGTCTGCAATACCTAGGGATTTAGCAGCATTAGAGGTGATCCAACTAATCACATATTCCGGTGTGTAGTTAAAACCATTGGCATTGGCACTTGCCATGATCTTGGCCGTTTCTTGGTTTAGGCGCTGAATGGTAGTTGCTGAATCTGAATGAACAATGGCGCAAGAGTTTTTCGCTGCATCAACAATGGCTACGTTTTCAAGTACCGTATCGTAAGCCTCCATCTTGAAGCCCCACCAATCAGGCCACATCGCGGCGCAGTTGCCGTTTTCGCCCAGTAAATCGGCAATTTTGTAGGCTTCAATAGCATGATGGAAGGTGCCTGAGTGATAGCCAAACTCTTTACCTAGATCGATCATCATCGCCATTTCTTCTGCTTTATAGCAGTGGTTGTGGATCATAATCTCGCCATCTAACACCCCTTTTAAGGTGTCTAAGGTTAAGTCGCGCTCTGGTGCTGTTGGGTTTAACCCTCTAGCGTAATCAGCCTCATATTTATCCCACGCACGCTTATACTCTGTTGCTTCAATAAAGGCCTGACGATAACCCGCCATGTTCCCCATACGTGTCATCGGTGCCTGAGTGCGCTTACCGTAAAGCTTCTTAGGGTTCTCACCACAGGCCATTTTCAAACCATAAGGCGCATCAGGAAACTTCATCGCCTGCATGGTTTCAGCTGGCATATTCTTTAAGGTCACACCACGGCCACCAATTAAGTTGGCAGAACCGGGTAAGATTTGCAGTGTCGTCACACCACCAGCACGCGCTTGGTTAAAGCCAGGGTCTTGCGGCCACACGCTATGCTCAGCCCACACTTCAGCAGTAACTGGCGAGGTCATTTCGTTGCCGTCACTGTGTGACTCGGCGCCTGGGCTTGGATAAACCCCTAGGTGCGAATGCACATCAATAATGCCTGGCGTAACCCACTTACCCTTGGCATCAATTGTCTTTGCACCTTGGGCATCGAGATCAACACCAACAGCTTTCACTTTGCCATCAAGTAGCAATACATCAGCAGTTTCAAGTCGTTTGCCTGTACCTGTTAGTACGGTTGCATTAGTGATCAGCAAGCTATCACTGGCAAGTGGTTTATAAGTACTCGGGTAGGGATTTTTGTTGATGGTAACTTTGGCATCCTGTTGCTCAGACTGGCAACCTGCAATCACAAAGCTAACCGCGATAGCTATCGCAGTTGTGGCGAATTTGGCCATTAGCGCTCTCCTTATTATTTTCAGTTAATCTAAACAAATTACCGCTGAAAATATAGCCACAACTAACAACAATTTAGTTTCAAATCGTTAACCGATTCGCAGTGTTGGCCAAGTTAAGGTTTGTTACCATATGGGCTAAGACAATAACCACAGTGAATATCACCATGCTGTCCTGGCTTAAAAAACACATTAACAACAACTCTACCGAGCGCCACCCTGAGCAATCGAACGCCTATGATGTAATTGGCGGCGATAAGGTAATCAAGGCTATCGCGCATGAGTTTTACCAACAAATGCAGCAAAGAAAGGAAACAGCTGAGCTACTGGCAATTCACCGCGCACCTATCGCTGAGTCGGAGCAAAAGCTATATGAGTTTTTAAGCGGCTGGCTGGGCGGCCCTAACTTATATCAGCAAAAATATGGTCATCCTGCTTTAAGAGCAAGACACATGCCGTTTGCCATTGACGAAAATATGCGTGATCAGTGGCTGATTTGCATGCGGGCGGCCATCGAAATACATATTAAAAAGCCTGAACATCAACAGGTGATTATTCAGGCTATTTCGACGTTAGCTGATCACATGCGTAATCAGTAACGAAATACTAAACTAGCTTGCTTCTAAGCCAAGCCAGTCTTGTGGTTTAAGGTAGCGCTCGTACAGCTCCGCTTCTTCAGAGCCCTCTTCTGGAGTAAAACCATACTCCCAGCGCACCAGAGGCGGCATCGACATTAATATCGACTCGGTGCGGCCACCGGTTTGCAAGCCAAACAAGGTACCTCGGTCATACACCAGGTTAAACTCGACATAGCGACCACGGCGATACAGTTGGAATTGACGCTGCTCATCTTGGTAGTCCAGCTCTTTGTTGCGCTCAACTATCGGCTGGTAGGCTTCGATAAAGCCATTGCCCACTGCGCGCATAAACTCGAAACTTTTTTCAAATCCGTGCTCGTTGAGATCATCAAAGAACAAACCGCCCACGCCGCGCGTCTCACCTCGATGAGGTAAGAAGAAGTAATCGTCACACCATTTCTTGTATTTAGGATAAACCTCATCACCGAAGGGTTTACACAGATCAAATGCGCTCTGGTGCCAGCTGACAACATCTTCTTCAAATGGATAATAAGGGGTTAGGTCAAAGCCGCCGCCAAACCACCAAACCGGATCAGCCCCTTCTTTTTCAGCAATAAAAAAGCGCACATTGGCGTGGGTGGTTGGAATATATGGATTATTTGGGTGGATGACTAAGGATACGCCCATGGCTTCAAAGCTGCGCCCTGCTAGCTCAGGGCGATGCGCTGTTGCAGATACTGGCATTGCCGCACCTGTTACATGGGAAAAGTTAACCCCTGCTTGCTCAAACACTTTGCCGCCAGTTAATACTCTACTTTCACCACCGCCACCTTCTGCTCGCTCCCAGGTGTCGGCTTTAAACTCGGCTTTACCATCTAGCGCTTCAAGGCGTTTACATATCGCCTGCTGCAAGCCAATAAGGTAAGCCTTAACTTCTGTCACACTTGGCTTTTGCGAAGACGAGTTTGCGTCATTTGCCATAAATCAATTTCCCTTTCGAAGTACATCGCCAGTTCTGGCATCAATAATAGTTGAAGGCTGTCTTTGTTCACCCAGCTCACCTTGCACCACAGCATCTATCTTGCCGCTAAATATATCTAGCACTTGCTGATGCGACATAGCTGGGTCTTCACCTGCCAGATTAGCACTGGTGGAAACTAAAGGTTTACCAATGGTGTTACAGATCTCGCGCACCACAGGATGAGCAGATACGCGCACCGCAATCGAGTCGAACTCGCCTTTTAACAAGGCTTGAGTTTTGTCACCGACAGGCATCACAAAGGTAAATGGCCCCGGCCATTTTTGCTTGGCAAAACTCAGTTGATCATCACTTAACTGGGTTAAATCAACATAACCTTGTAATTGCGATAAGTCTGCCGCCACTAAAATCAGCCCCTTTTTCCAGGATCGCTGCTTGACTTGCAGGACTTTTTCTATCGCTTGTGGATTATCTGGGTCGCAGCCAAGGCCATAAACTGCCTCGGTTGGATAAGCAATCACTCCTCCGCTGGCAATCACATCGCTGACCGCTGAAGGTGGTAATTGTTGCATAGTAGTTCCTTAAATATGCTTGAGCTATGTAAGACGCCCTGAGTTACAGGGCGAGTTCATAAACATGTATCGCGCTTTTTATGGGCATAAATGAGCTTTGAGGAAGCAAGCTTCTTTGGCAAAGATGCTAAAGTGGAGCTCCTAACTTAGCCTTAGGGGATGATTTTACGACGTTTTACACCCTCAAAGTTCATTTACCCTTAGAGCATGGTCGATAATCAATAAATCATGCGGCTACGCTACTCTGTGTCATATTCTGACTCCTGACACTTTTATGTTGAGTATCTGGTAGCGGCAAAGCCTAACAAAGCAAGCTTAAATCTTGCTGAGTCACATGCTAAAGCGCGAGCTTATATTTACAACTTTTCTGTGGGCACTCTAAGCGATGACCACTCGCCGTTTTACGCTCGACTAAAATGCCAAAGCCACAGTCTGGGCAACTTTGCGCCACTGGCGGGTAATTTACAATAAATTTGCACTTAGGATAAGCACTGCAGGAATAAAAGGTTTTGCCGTAACGGCTGGTACGCGACTCCATGTGACCCGTTCTGCAATGAGGGCAAGTGATTTCAGCCTGTTGCTCTTGTTGGTCATGCTTTTCGATATGGTGGCATTCTGGGTAATTAGTACAGCCAATAAAAATACCAAAGCGGCCTGATTTTACAGCTAATTCACTACCACACTCAGGGCATTGAGAGCCCGCTATTACCTGCGACTCTATCGCTTCATGATGCACTAAAGGCCGAGTGTAGTCACAAGTTGGGTAGTTATTACAGCCAACAAAGCTTCCGTGTTTACTGTGCTTAACCGACAGCTCACAGCCACACTCAGGACACAGCTCAAACTCTTTCTCAAGTGCATGCTCGTGAACAGTAAACAGTTGTGAATCAATTTTCGACATCGACAGTCAACCTCTTATGGCGATCAAAAAAGGAGGCTAAGCCTCCTTCAATTTATACCGCTACGAATGCAACCTACCGTCAGGTTGCTCGAAGATGAGATCTTCCATTTGCTCATACGCAGACTCATTACCGGGCACATTGAATAATACCATCAATACCACCCATTTGAGATCTTCTAATACCAAATTAGGCTCATCTAGCTCCATAACACGGTCAATAACCATTTCACGTAACTCGACGTTAAGCACCTTGATTTGCTCTAAAAATAATAAAAAGCCACGGCAAGCGACATCTAACTTGACCATTTCATCTTTGGTATAAATCCGGAAAGACTGTTGGTCATGGTTGCAAAGGTAAGGCTGATCGCCTTCTTGCAAGTTTGCGAGATGCTCAAGCCAGGCAAGTGCTTTTAAAATATCTACCTGATGAAAACCTGCTTTGGTTAACTCTTTGGTTAGTTCATCTTCGTCAACCAAAAGCTCGACTTCACTATGAACATAGTTTTCAAATAAGTACATGAGGATATCAAACATGGCTAGCTCCTCTTTAATCTGACGTAACCACCGGCTACCGCTGTAACCCACCCTTGTAATTCAAGCTCAAGCATTTGTACTAACACCAGATCTAATGGTTGCCCACTATGCTCAACGACTTGGTCTAATGTCGTTGTCTCATATCCTACACTAGCTAACAGGGGAGGAAATGGCAAATTACAATTACTCATGGGCTCTATATGGTGACGTTGTTGTAATTGTTCAAGGTGGAAATGCGATAAACTCAGCAACTCTTCTATTATATCGGCCGATTTTTCGACAAGTTTTGCCCCATTTTGAATAAGCTGGTGACAACCTTCGTAATGACCACTTAATACCGAGCCTGGTACAGCAAACACTTCCCGGTTTTGCTCCATGGCAAGCCTGGCAGTTATAAGCGAGCCACTTCGCAGCGCAGCCTCGACAACTATCACCCCCAAAGATAGACCACTGACAATGCGATTACGCTTAGGGAAGTTACCGGCAAATGGGCCGACATCAGGCCAGAACTCGCTAACCAAGCAGCCAGACTCTCGTACTTGCTGATATAAATTACGATGACGCTTGGGATATATGGTGTCGATACCTGTGCCTAACACGGCGATGGTTTTCCCGCTTGGATTAATCGCGCCTTGATGAGCGGCAGCGTCAATACCTAGCGCCAAACCACTGGTTACCGCAAAGCCCTGATTAGCCAACTCAGCTGCCAGTGTTCTTGCAATCTCAAGCCCTGCTGGTGATGCATTTCGACTGCCGACTATTGCCACACTTGGAATAACTAAACTATGAACATCACCTTTAACAAATAGTATGGGTGGAGGATCAGGGATTTCTGCCAGTAAAGCAGGATAAAGAGGGTCTGATCGGGAGAGAATATAGTGATCATCAGCCGCGGCTTGCCACTCTAACGCCTGCTCAACGCGCTGATGATCAATATGGAGTTTTTCAATGCTGGAACTAGGTAAAGGCAGTGTTTGCTTTTCAAACTCCAACCTTTGCCTTAGCTCCTCAACATCCATGTGAGTTAATAATTGCTTAATCCGAGCGGGTCCTAGCCCAGAAACTGCGTAAACAACCAGCCAGTCGACCAGTTTGTCAGATATCTAGTCCGCCTTTAGTTTAATCTCAACAGGCTCCATTAACTTATCGCCTACACGCACAGGACGTTGATTATACATAATCAAGCCCATTGCGGTGCGGTCGAACACTTTAAACACCATTAAGTTACCATGGAAAATATCAGGCATTTTGGTCACGCTATCTTCAGAGAAGTGAGCCAGCACTTTTTCATACGATGAACGATCAACCACGCGAACAGGCATACCATCATTGTCGATAATGATTTCTTCACCGTCACGGTACATAGAGAACACATGACCAGGGCGAACGCCGTCAACGCTTCCTTTATCTAAATAAACTACATCTAGCTTGCCAGCTTCTCGTACACTACCAACTGTCGCCAACACACGCGCACCTTCAGTTTCAGCCGCTTGCGGCATAAAGTAGGCAGGTAAAAGCGCTTCATCCTCTACGCGTGCCACTTTGAAGCCAACTTTAGTTTCGCGCAAGTTACTCAGCAACTGAACTTTTGAAACATCACCGGACTCAACCACACGGCCACTCGCAGAGACAATAATCTCACGTCCTAGGGGTTCGCCTGATTCTGCCTCAGTAAACTCACGCGCTGGCTCATAAATCAACACTTTCTGACCTTTTGGCATATTGGCATTGATATAAACGATATTATCCATAAGGTGATGACGAGAAGGATTCTCACCACTTAGCACCATAGGTAGACCATCGAGCCACTGCTGCTCAACAACACGATTTTGATTCAAATATTGATGAATAAGCGATAAATCCACCGCGGGAATTGCACCGCCTTTTGGAGAAATACGCCCTTCAACATTCTTTTTCACGTGTTTTTTAACAACAAGACGCGGCTCGCCATCAATAAAGACTAACGTTAGACGATCGCCTGGGTAAATTAGGTGAGGGTTGGCAATTTGTGGATTAACGCCCCACAACTTTGGCCAGCGCCAAGGGTCGTTAAGAAAGTAGCCAGAAATATCCCATAGGGTGTCGCCTTTTTTGACAACATAAGTATCAGGATGACCCGCTTTTAATGTCAGCGTGTCAGCATTAACTTGAGTAATATTTAATGCCAAAAATGCGAGAAATAGTAAACGTCTCATGCAGAGGTCCATGTTATTAAGCCTAAAAAGCGCTTTTTGCTGTTATTGATAGTCCGTTAGGATTAAAATTACCCTATTTGCATCTGCCAGTATAGCTAACTGGCTGAAATTTGACAGACTTGTTAAGAGTTTAAATATGCCATTACTAAAAGTATTACGCTTTCCAGACGAAAGATTACGAACCATTGCTAAGCCTGTGACAGATTTCGGCCCAGCATTACAAACCCAAATCGACAGCATGCTTGAAACCATGTACGAAGAAAAAGGCATTGGCCTTGCGGGCACTCAGGTGGACTTCCATCAACAACTGATTGTGATGGATCTACAAGACGATGTTGAGCGCCCAAATGTGATTATCAATCCAGAAATCGTTGCCAGTAGCGGTGATTTTACCAATGAGGAAGGTTGCCTTTCAGTGCCAGGCATCTACGCCAAAGTGGAGCGCGCCGAAAAGGTAACCCTTAAGGCTCAAGACCGCAATGGTGACGAGTATACTATTGAAGCAGATGATCTTTTTGCGATTTGTATTCAACACGAAATGGATCACCTTCAAGGCAAACTGTTTGTTGACTACCTGTCGCCATTAAAGCGCCAGCGCATCAAAACCAAACTTGAAAAAGAAGCTCGACTAGCAGCTAAAAACGCATAGGACACACATTGAAACCGCTAAAAATCATTTTTGCCGGCACTCCAGACTTTGCCGCGAGACATTTACAAGCCCTTCTAGACTCTGAACATCAGGTTGTTGGAGTTTATACCCAACCTGATAGACCAGCCGGACGAGGTAAGAAACTTACGGCAAGCCCAGTTAAGTCGTTGGCAGTTGAACATGATATTGCGGTTTATCAACCTAAGTCTTTGCGTAATGCAGAGGCGCAAGCCGAGCTTGCGGCTATTAATGCAGACATCATGGTCGTAGTGGCTTATGGCCTTATCTTGCCTCAAGTAGTACTCGATACACCGCGTTTAGGTTGCATCAATGTCCACGGTTCAATTTTGCCTCGCTGGCGCGGCGCAGCGCCAATTCAGCGCGCGTTATGGGCGGGCGATAAAGCGACTGGCGTCACCATTATGCAAATGGATATCGGCCTAGATACGGGCGATATGCTACTAAAAACTCACCTGCCAATTGAAGACAGCGACACTTCGGCAACCTTATATGAAAAGCTTGCTGAGCAAGGCCCACAAGCCCTTGTTGAAGCTCTTGCAGGATTAAGTGCTGGTACACTGAGCGCCGAGAAACAAGACGAGTCGCAAGCTAATTACGCAGAAAAACTGTCGAAAGAAGAAGCCAAGCTAGATTGGAGCAAAACAGCCACTCAACTTTGGCAAGAAGTTCGCGCCTTTAACCCTTGGCCAGCAAGTCACTTTAGCCACAACGAGCAGACGATTAAAGTATGGCAAGCTAAAGTTGAGCAGCTAGAATCAGCAGCAAAGCCAGGCACCATAATTCGCGCAGACAAATCAGGCATAGTGGTTGCCACAGGTAAAAATGCACTCGTTATTGAGACCTTGCAGTTACCAAACAAAAAACCGCTAAGTGCAGCCGATGTGCTTAACTCACGCGCTGACTGGTTTGCAGCAGGCACTCAACTCAGCATCGAGGCAGCTCAATAATGAACGTTCGCGCATTAGCCGCTAAAGCGATTTTTGATGTGCTTGAACGAGGCATCTCGTTATCAGTTGCCCTACCAGAGCAACAAAAGCACCTAGCCAACGGCAAAGATAAAGGCCTACTTGCGGAAATCTGCTATGGAGTTATGCGCCAACTACCTCAATTAGATAAATGCGTTAGCGATTGCCTAAGTAAACAGTTCAAAGGTAAGCAGCGCATTATTCACCAACTATTACTGGTGGGTTGCTATCAGCTGTATTTCACCCGCATTCCTGCCCACGCTGCTGTTGGTGAAACAGCAGAAGCCTGCCGGCAATTAAAGTTTAACGGCCTAGTGAAAGTGGTTAATGGCGTGCTGCGCAATATTGAGCGCCAAAAAGCGCCTTTAAGCGAAGCGTCTGACACCCTCAAGTTCAACACACCCGCCTGGTTAGTTAAACGCTTGCAGCAAGCATACCCACAGCAATGGCAGCAGGTTATTGAGCAAAGCCATCAACGCCCGCCAATGTGGCTGCGAAACAATCAACAGCAACAAAGTCGTGACAGCTACTTAGCCAAACTGGCTGAGCAGCAAATTGAAGCAAGTAGCGGTACTAGCGATGATGCCATCTTACTAGCAAGTCCAACTGACGTAACTCAGCTACCTGAGTTTGAAAATGGTGCAGCATCAGTACAAGATGGTGCGGCCCAATGGGCCGCTACCCTACTCGCGCCACAAGCAAATGAAATCATTCTTGATGCATGTGCAGCTCCTGGCGGTAAAAGCTGTCATCTGCTTGAGCTTGAGCCGAGTATTGAGCTCACAGCAGTAGATTTTGACGCCAAACGCCTTGAGCGAGTGCAGCAGAATCTAGATAGACTCAAGCTTAACGCCAATGTCATTCATGGCGATGCGGCCAATATTGATAGCTGGTGGACAGGCGGTAAGTTTGACCGCATTTTGCTAGACGCGCCTTGTTCAGCAACCGGTGTTATCCGTCGTCACCCAGACATTAAATGGCTGCGTAAAAGTAACGACATTGAAGAGCTAGCCAAGCTGCAAAAACAAATTTTTGATCACTGCTGGCAGTGGCTAAAACCAGGTGGCACCCTGCTCTATGCCACCTGTTCTATCCTGCCGCAGGAAAACCGTGATCAAGTAACTGACTTCCTTGCCCGCACTCCTGATGCCAAACTTGAGCCCATCGCTCAGCAAGACAGTAGTGATGATATCGGTTGGCAGATCTTGCCTGGGCAAAATAATATGGATGGCTTTTATTACGCCAAGCTTACCAAGAGCGCAAAACAATAAAAGCCAATAAGGTGATGGATACGCAATGAAAATTATTATCTTAGGTGCAGGACAAGTTGGTGGCACACTCGCCGAAAACCTAGTGGGGGAGAACAACGATATCACCTTGGTAGATAGCGACCGCGCAACTCTTAACATCCTACAAGATAAGTTTGATTTGCGTGTTGTCGCTGGCCACGGTGCCCACCCCAATGTACTCAAGCAAGCTGGCGCCGAAGATGCCGATATGTTGATCGCGGTAACCAACAGCGATGAGTGTAATATGGCAGCCTGCCAAATTGCCTACAGCCTCTATGGCACACCAACTAAGATTGCCCGTATCCGCTCTGAGCCTTACCTGCAAATGCAAGACAAACTGTTTATCGACAGTGAAGTAAAACAAGGCGATGCCAAACCTCGTGGCGGCTTTATTATCGATGAGCTGATCGCCCCAGAACAGTTAGTCACCACTTACATTAAACGCTTGGTTGACTACCCTGGCGCACTGCAAGTACTTGAGTTTGCCGACGGTAAACTAAGCTTGGTAGCAGTAAAAGCTTATTATGGTGGCCCGCTGGTTGGTAATGCATTAGCAACTCTGCGCGAACACATGCCGAATATTGATACCCGGGTTGCAGCAATTTACCGCCAAGGTAAACACATCATGCCTCGCGGCACCACCATTATCGAGGCAGATGATGAGGTGTTCTTCCTGGCTGACAGCCGCCACATTCGCGCGGTAATGAGCGAAATGCAAAAGCTAGATAACTCGTACCGCAATATCATGATTGCCGGTGGCGGTAATATCGGTTTTGGTCTTGCTGAGCAGCTGCAAAGACAACATTCAGTTAAGTTGATCGAGCATAAAAAAGAGCGTGCTGACATGCTCAGCGAAAAGCTCACCAAAACCACAGTGTTCAATGGTGATGCCTCAGATCAAGAGCTGCTTATTGAAGAAGGCATTAGCCAAACCGATGTATTTATCGCTGTAACCAATGACGATGAAGCCAACATTATGTCGGCGCTGCTAGCTAAGCGTATGGGCGCCAAAAAAGTCATGGTGCTAATCCAGCGCGAAGCCTATGTCGATATTGTGCAAGAAGCCAATATTGATATTGCGGTGTCACCGCAACAAGCAACCATCTCAGCCCTACTGACTCACATCCGTCAGGGTGATATCTGCAATGTATACTCTTTGCGCCGCGGTGTAGCCGAAGCCATTGAGGCAATTGCCCACGGTGATGAAAACACCTCAAAAGTGGTTGGCAAGCGCATTAGCGATATCAAGCTGCCACCTGGGACAACTATCGGCGCGATTGTGCGTAATGATGAAGTGCTAATGGGTCACGATAAAACCGTGATTGAACAAGGTGACCACGTGATCCTATTCTTGGTTCACAAGAAATACATTACTGATGTTGAAAAGCTATTCCAACCAAGCGCTTTCTTCTTTTAGATACAAGCAATCACTTTTATCATACCCAAAAACACCAAGGGCGCTGATTAGCGCCCTTGTTGACTCGACAATTCCTGAAATTATGCCTTTGTCAGCTGACAAATATGATCAGCGTATAGCTTCACATCGTCCCAATCAGTGTAATCAATCACTGCTTTACTATCAGTTGGGCCATCGGTCATTTTCATGATCAGCTTAATGGCTAAGCTGTCGTACCAGGTCCACGATGGGTAATCAACTTTACCAGCAATGATCTTCACATCCTGTGGTTTCCAATCTGACAGTTCAATAAATTTTTGCAGGTATTTATTGTTCTCAGGAATACGCTTTTCTGGTTTGCGGGCAACCACATTCACGCAGAAGAAGCTATTTGGCAAACTCGCTAATTGCTCATGGTGGCGACGGCAAAACTCAAATACAGACTTATGGTATGAGCCATACAAAACACATGCGCCTAGTGCTATCGCATCATATTGCTGCCAATTAATTTCACCTTTATGTTCGACTAAATTAATCACATCACACTGATGCTCGTTGGCGGTAATCTGCTGCGCGATTGCGCGACTGATCTGCGCGGTATGCCCACCACGTGAGTAATAAATAACTAAAATGTTTGCCATTGCTATCACCTAAGCTTAAATCTGTTGCCAGTGTGACAAAAAACACCCACCAATGCGTCATTAAGGATCACAAAATTAGGTTCTGTTAATCTTTGCAGGTAAGATTTTGTTCGAGGAAAAAACGCTTTAATCGCGGCGTGAGCGATGCAGTTTAGTCCACTAAACAAGTTACTCACAACAAAGAGAAAAGCGTTTTTAGCCGAACCTTACAGGCAGCGCTTGTTGTCATTTCTACTACGTTAGTGGCTTTTTATGTGAACTACCACACCGCAAAACCACTGCCTTGTATAAATTTCCAACAAGCAGCTGCAAAATCAACCTCGAAAGATCAACAGAACCTATGCTAGCTCATATATTTATTGTTAATAATTGAGATATGAATAGCCCAAACGTATTATAAATACATTGCTAAATTACTTGGAGAAGCTGACTGTGCAAGGCGAAATCGATGTCGAGTCTATGTTGACCAACGCAGAAACAGCAGCGAAGTGGCTAAAAGCCATTGCGAACCCTTACCGGTTAATGATCTTATGTTTGCTGTTAGATAATGAACTGAGCGTGACAGAATTAAACGAAACGGTACCGCTAAGCCAATCGGCATTGTCACAACATTTAGCAGTATTAAGACAGCAAGACTTGGTGAGTACCCGCAAAAGCTCGCAAGTGGTTTACTATCAGCTCAAAAATCAGCAGGTAACTGAGGTGATATCCATTCTGCACAAGCGTTACTGTGCTTAACTCAGAATAGCCAACACGAGTCAGCACCAGCCCCCTCAGCTAGTACCCATAAAAAAAGCAGCTCGAAGCTGCTTTTTTAGTTTTGGGGCTCGCTTGAATACTTGCTAGTTTTTCCAGAAAGTTGGCGTGAATAAAACCAGCAAGGTGAATACTTCTAAACGACCAAATAGCATAGCAACAATCAATACCCATTTAGCGCCATCGGTAATTGAAGCATAATTGTCAGCCACCTCACCCAAGCCAGGGCCTAGGTTGTTAAGACTCGCGGCAGTTGCACTAAAGGCTGTGGTTGGATCCATATCCATCGCCATTAAAATCACCATGCACACCACAAATACCAGAGCATAAGCCGAAAAGAAGCCCCAAACCGCATCAATAATTCTATCTGGCAGCGCAGTAGAGCCAATCTTAATCGAGTACAAGGCTTTAGGGTGCACCAAACGCTTCAATTCACGCGAGCCTTGCAAGAACAGTAAAATAAGCCTGATCACCTTCATACCGCCACCAGTTGAACCGGCGCAGCCACCAATGAAGCTTGAAAAAATCAGTAGTACCGGCAGGTAAAGCGGCCATGACGAGAAGCTCTCGGTACCAAAACCTGCGGTGGTTGAGATAGACACCACTTGGAAGAAAGCATAATCCAGTGTTTGTTCAGCACTGTCATAAATACCGGCATTATAAAGTGTGGCAAAACAAATCGCGGTAAGCACCAGTTGCACCGCAATCAAGGCCTTAAACTCAGCGTCTTTAAAGTACACTTTAAAGTTAATACCGCGACGAGAAAACGCTGCAAAGTGCAGACTAAAATTCACCGCAGCAATTAATAAGAACACCGCACAAATCACGTTGATAAGCGGGCTTTCAAAATAGCCTAAGCTTGCGTCATGGGTCGAAAAGCCGCCGATGGCAATGGTAGAAAATGAATGACAGATGGCATCAAACACATCCATGCCAGCAAAGTAAAAAGCACTAGCACAAGCCACTGTTAGCATTAAATAGATATACCACAGCGCCTTGGCTGTTTCGGCAATCCTTGGGGTCATCTTGCTGTCTTTTACCGGCCCGGGTACCTCAGCTTTATAAAGCTGCATACCACCAATACCTAACAGCGGCAAAATTGCGACCGCAAGTACAATGATACCCATGCCGCCCATCCACTGCAGTAGGTGGCGGTAAAACAAAATCGCTTTAGGGAGATGGTCAAGCCCGGTAATCACAGTAGCACCGGTTGTGGTTAGCGCCGAAAATGACTCGAAAAAGCTATCGGTCCAACTTAAATTTGGCTCAGTTGAAAAAATAAAAGGTAAGGAACCAATTGAGCCCAGTACCGTCCAGAACAACACCACAATAAGGAATCCCTCACGAGTACGTAGGTCACCTTTTTGTTTGCGGTTGGGATACCAAAGTAAGAAACCAAGGAACAAGCTGACGCTAAATGCTTGAATAAATGCGGTACCACCACCGTCTTTGTATATCACTGCCACTAATGCTGGTGGTAGCATAGTCATAGAAAACAAGCCCATTAACAGGCCAGTGATACGGATAATGGTTTTATATTGCATGCTGGTTCAAAATCCAAAATGCCTTGGAAAACAAGAAGCTCAATTACGGCGAGCTTACATTTTTATAAAGAACTCACATTTTGGCACTTACACATCAAGCTGTAAACTTAACTTGTAACGCCCCTTGGGTTTGCGTCGCTAAAAGTGCATTAAACTTTTGTTGCCAGGCTTTGGCTAACTCAAACTCAACCGTCACCGACTCGGCAAACTGCTTATCAATAATCACGCCTTCACATTGAGTGATAACGTACTCGACATCATTAAGCTGGGCATAATCACAAGTTAACTTAACTGGATAACGGCGGGTTTTAAGCTGAGTTTTTAACTCAGGAATGACCTTCTTGATACCTGAACTATACGCACGTACCAAACCGCCAACACCTAGTTTAGTGCCGCCAAAATAGCGCACCACAACTGCGCCAATTTCACCAATGTTAGCCCCTTGCAAGCAGGCAAGCATAGGCCTACCAGCGCTGCCAGCTGGCTCGCCATCATCGGACGAACCGATAGCAACCAGGTTACTCGGGTCGTCAGCGACAAACGCATAACAGTAATGACTTGCCCCAGGGTAATGCTGTTTAACGCGAGTAAGTACTAACTTCAGCTTTTGTTCGCTATCACAATGAAACACAAAAGAGATAAAGCGGCTGTGCTTTATCTCTTCTTCAAATTCAACTTCCTCGGCGGGAATTAAAAACTCTTCAGTCAACTAAACCTTGCTCTCTAGTCATGTTCTCATTACGGTCATGATGGACGATAACGTTATCTTCAATACGGATGCCGCCGTAAGGTCTAAGCTCATCAATTAAATGCCAGTTAATACTTGCCTTAGCAGCATCAGATAACTTGTTTAGCAGGCTATCAATCACATACAAGCCTGGCTCAATGGTGAGCACCTGATTTGCCGCTAACATGCGAGTGCAGCGTAAGAATGGGTGTTCTTCTGGCGCGGCGATGTGAGTACCACGTTCATCATGGGCAAAACCGCCCATGTCATGCACTTGCAAGCCAAGCATGTGACCTAACCCGTGCGGGAAAATCGCTTTGGTGATCCCTAAGTCCAACGCGCTTTCTACGCTACCTGTGGTAATGCCAAACTCATTGAGCAATTGCGCCAGTTTAACGTGCGTCTCAACATGTAAATCGACATACTTAACCCCAGGCTTCATCATGTCGATAATCTCAAGCTGTAATTTATCCATGGCAACAATCAGCTCGTAAAAACGGCTCTTGCCAAAGGCGTATGTGCGAGTAATGTCAGCCGCATAACCATGGTAATTAGCACCGGCATCAATCAAAAATGAATAACGCGAATCAGGGCTTTGGTGCTCAAGTGCGGTGTAGTGCAAAATCGCGGCGTTGTGGTTCAAGGCGATAATGTTGCCGTAAGGCACTTCATTCTCACCCTGACCAATTTCAGATAAATACTGCTGCTGAATTTCAAACTCGCTAGCACCATTATAAAACGCCTGCTTCGCCGCCAAATGGCCTTTTACCGCAATCTGGTTTGCTCGGCGTAAACACTCAAGCTCATACTGCGTTTTGTCAGCGCGGTGGTAGTGCAAATAGTTAAGTACTGCGTCAGGGTTACGTGAGCTAAACCCAAGCACATCAGCTACATCCAAATGCTCACCAATATATGCCCAGTCAGTGATTTGCTTAGGCAATAACTCAGCTACGCGGTCAGCTTTGGTCAGCAGCTTGATATCGAAATGCTTAGTCCAAAAGGTTTGCGGCACATCATTCACCTTGTGCCAAAAATCTTCTGGACGATAGTAAATAAGTGTTGGCTTGTCTTGGCCGTTAACTACCAGCCAACTGTTTGGATTGTCCAACAGCGGCAACCAAGCCTTAAAATGTGGGTTAACTTTAAATGGATAATCCATATCATCCAAAAACTGACGATGATACTGCCCTGAGTGAATAATCAGTCCGGCTATATTTTCTCGCTGGCAAACATCAGCAACGCGGCGGTTAAGCTCGCTAATATGGTCATGATAAAGGTGAGCTAATTGATCCATTTTTAATCCTTTAGGGTCTAATGCCCTTTGGTGTTAATCCCATGCAAAGTCTATCACAAACCGCAAATAAACTTAGCTTTACAAAATTATTAAACGATCGTTTAAATTGGGTGTTGTAATTTTTCTCGTTTAGAAGCACACTGTGGAACAACTGGTCAACAGATGACCTATCTTAGCTGTAAAACAAGCTTGATAACTACACGGCAAAATAGATGTGGAAGTCGCTTTAAGCAATAAGGAAGCAAGCAATGATCTACCAAAGCCCTACCATTCAGGTTGAGTTACTCGAAGATAATATTGCCAAGCTGTGCTTTGATGCACCGGGCTCGGTTAACAAGTTCGACAGGGAAACTCTCGCCTCACTTGACGCTGCATTAGACAGCCTCATGCAACAGTCAGACGTTAAAGCATTAGTACTGACATCAGCAAAAAGCACCTTTATCGTGGGTGCAGACATCACCGAATTCTTAGGATTGTTTCAACAGGATGAAGCAACCCTACTGACCTGGGTTGAACAAGCAAGTGCAGTATTCGATAAACTAGAAGACCTGCCTTTCCCAACAGTTTCAGCAGTAAACGGTTTTGCTTTAGGCGGTGGTTGCGAAACCATCCTTGCGACAGATTTTCGTGTTGCAGACACGACAGCAAGCATTGGACTACCAGAAACTAAACTTGGTCTTATCCCGGGCTTTGGTGGCACAGTGCGTCTACCACGCGTTATTGGCGCAGACAACGCACTTGAGTGGATCACAACCGGTAAACCACAAAAGCCACAAGCTGCATTAGCAGTTGGTGCAATCGACGCAGTCGTTGCCCCTGAAGCGCTTGAAGCAAGCGCTATTCAAATGCTAAAAGATGCCTTAGCAGGCAAGCTTGACTGGCAAGCGCGTCGTCAGCGCAAACTTAGCCCACTAAACCTGCCTAAGCTTGAAGCCATGATGTCGTTCACCACGGCAAAAGGCATGGTATTTAAAGTTGCGGGTAAGCACTACCCAGCACCTATGGCTGCAGTAGAGGTGATTGAGCAAGCAGCGACACATTCTCGAGCAGAAGCGCTAAAAATTGAAAACCGTGCCTTCCTAAAGCTTGCGAAAACTGAAGTGGCTACAGCACTAATTGGTATCTTCTTAAATGACCAAGTAGTAAAAGGTAAAGCTAAGAAAGCAGCTAAAACAGCCAAAGATGTTAACAGCGCGGCTGTACTGGGAGCAGGCATTATGGGCGGCGGTATCGCTTACCAAAGTGCAAGCAAAGGCACGCCAATTGTAATGAAAGACATCGCCCAACCAGCTCTAGATTTAGGTTTAGGTGAAGCTGCCAAGCTACTTGAAGCGCAAGTTAAACGCGGCCGCTCGACCCCAGCTAAAATGGCTAAGGTACTCAACAACATCACACCTGCACTAGACTATGCACCTGTTAAAGATGCTGACGTAGTAGTAGAAGCCGTTGTTGAGCATCCAAAAGTTAAAGCGACTGTACTTGCTGAAGTTGAGCAACAAGTTGCTGAAGATGCAATTATCACCTCAAACACCTCAACAATTTCTATCAATCTACTTGCTAAGAGCCTTAATAAACCTGAGCGTTTCTGTGGTATGCACTTCTTTAACCCAGTGCATAAAATGCCATTAGTTGAAGTTATCCGCGGTAAAAACACCTCTGAAGAAACCATCGCCTCTGTTGTTGCTTACGCAAGTAAGATGGGTAAAACCCCAATTGTGGTAAACGATTGCCCAGGCTTCTTTGTTAACCGCGTATTGTTCCCTTACTTCGCCGGTTTCAGTGGCTTACTAGCAGATGGCGCAGACTTTGCCAAAATCGACAAAGTGATGGAAAAACAATTTGGCTGGCCAATGGGCCCAGCTTACCTACTTGATGTTGTTGGTCTAGATACTGGCCATCACGCACAAGCGGTAATGGCTGAAGGTTTCCCAGATCGCATGGGCAAAAACGGTAAAGATGCTATCGACATTATGTTCGAAAATGAACGCTTTGGTCAGAAGAACAAGATTGGTTTTTACCAGTACTCTGTTGACCGTCGTGGCAAGCCGAAAAAAGACATCGACCCAACTAGCTACGAGCTATTGGCAAACCAGTATGGCGCGACAAAAGACTTCGATGCAGATGAAATCATCGCTCGCTGCATGATCCCTATGGTGATTGAAACGGTTCGCTGTTTAGAAGAAGGCATCGTTGCTTCACCAGCTGAAGGAGACATGGGCTTAGTTTATGGTATTGGCTTCCCACCATTCCGTGGTGGTGTATTCCGTTACCTAGATACTATGGGCGTGGCAAACTTTGTGGCACTCGCGGACAAGTACGCCCACCTAGGTGGTCTTTACCAAGTAACACCAGCGATGCGCGACTTAGCCGCAAGCAACGGTAGCTACTACTCAGCCTAATTTAGCCTAAAGGATTATCATCATGAAACACGCTGTAATCGTAGATTGTATTCGTACTCCAATGGGCCGCTCTAAGGCTGGAGTATTTAGAAATGTTCGCGCAGAAACCTTGTCTGCCGAGCTAATGAAAGCCCTGCTTTCGCGTAACCCACAACTAGACCCAAATGGCATTGAAGATGTTATTTGGGGTTGTGTACAACAAACCCTAGAGCAAGGCTTTAACATTGCTCGTAACGCTGCACTACTAGCTGGCATCCCTAAAACAGCGGGTGCAGTAACAGTTAACCGCCTTTGTGGCTCATCGATGGACGCATTGCACCAAGCAACGCGCGCAATTATGACTGGCCAAGGTGACACCTTCATTGTTGGTGGTGTTGAGCATATGGGTCACGTACCTATGAACCACGGTGTCGACTTCCACCCAGGTCTTGCAAACAATGTAGCTAAAGCTTCAGGCATGATGGGCTTAACTGCAGAAATGCTAGGTAAGCTGCACGGCATTAGCCGCGAGCAACAGGATGAGTTTGCAGTACGCTCTCATCAACGCGCTCACGCAGCCACAGTTGAAGGTCGCTTCGCCAAAGAAATCGTCGCAGTTGAAGGTCACGACGAAAACGGTGCGCTTATCAAAGTTGAGCACGATGAGGTTATTCGCCCAGAAACTTCAATGGAGTCGCTATCTGGTTTGCGCCCGGTATTTGACCCAGCAAACGGTACAGTAACTGCAGGTACGTCTTCTGCTCTATCTGACGGCGCATCCGCTATGTTAGTTATGGAAGAAGAAAAAGCACGCGAGCTTGGCCTGCCAATTCGTGCTCGTATCCGCTCTATGGCTGTTGCTGGTTGTGATGCTGCTATTATGGGTTATGGTCCAGTTCCAGCAACACAAAAAGCACTAGCTCGCGCAGGCTTAACCATTGAAGATATGGATGTGATTGAGCTTAACGAAGCATTCGCAGCACAGTCATTACCATGTGTGAAAGACCTTGGACTAATGGATGTGGTTGACGAGAAAGTTAACCTTAACGGTGGTGCAATTGCACTTGGTCACCCACTAGGCTGTTCTGGTACACGTATCTCGACAACGCTAATCAACTTGATGGAAGACAAAGGTGCTAAGCTAGGTCTTGCAACTATGTGTATTGGTTTAGGTCAAGGTATTGCAACTGTATTTGAGCGCGTCGACAACTAAGCTACTCACTCGGCGAAGCTTGGAATTGACCAGCTAAAAAGTAAATCTCAATTTACATTTTATAAAAAGGGCTCTATGAGCCCTTTTTTATTTGTTTTTTAATTTTTCTGCTTTGACTAATGTTCCACGTGGAACATGTTTCATGAAAATTTATTTTCGATTCAAAATTACTGCTAACGCCAAAAATCAATCAATATCACATTAGCTAATACTGAACTTGGCATCCAATAAAGGCAGGCGTAAAATTAACCCTATTTAGTTCACAAGAAGTATTCGCATGTCTGACACATTTGAGCAAGCTAACCATCAACTCGACGCCTTGGGTTTACGTTGCCCCGAACCGGTAATGATGATCCGTAAAACCGTGAGAAAAATGGCTGAAGGTGAAACCCTATTGATCATTGCCGATGACCCAGCAACCACCCGCGACATTCCTAGCTTTTGTGAATTTATGGATCATACACTGGTATCAAGCGAAACTAGCGAGACACCTTATCGCTATCTTTTGAAAAAAGGACTTTAACATGCCAACACTGACAGGGATTGCATACAAAGATAAAAAGCGTGGGCCAATGCACGAGCTTGACTCTGTAAAAGTCACGCTTGAGAGTGGAGTCGCCAATGATATATTTGGTCGCCCAGGCAAACGCCAAGTTACCCTTTTATCTTCAGCTCAATGGCAGCAAGCCTGCAGTGAAATAGCACAAGACCTCAATTGGCTTACACGTCGTGCCAATCTATTAGTTGATGGCTACCAATTTAGTGCTGCCGATGTAGGTAAAACAGTCCATATCGGCGCCCAGTTACAGCTTGAAATTACTGGCGAGACTGACCCTTGCGCTAAAATGGAACAAGCCGTAGCTGGCTTGGAGGCTGCCTTAACACCCGAATGGCGTGGCGGTGTTACTGCTAAGGTAGTCAATGCTGGTGAGATTAGCATTAACGATACCGTCAGCATCCTATAAGCTCACACTCATCATGAACTGTTATAACTAACTCTACAGCTCAGCACTATATGCTGGGCTTTTTTATCACCAGCTAACCGATATTCCTCTGGTCAAATCTGTCAATTCAAACATACGAGTCCCATCTATCTACTGTCATAAAAAGAAACAGAAAAAGGCTACCGTTTAACCAAGGTTTGTGAGATAACTTCAAGCTGATCCACATGAGCTGCAATGGCTCACACCGCGAATTCCAATACAACCAACAATAATGGAAACAGCATGTTTACTCGAAAACTAACCCCTATATATACAGCTGTGGCGCTGTCACTTGGTTTAGCTGCCAATGTTACAGCCGAGGAAGAAAAGACTGGCTGGCAAGTTAACGCCCCGGCACAAGCACCTTTAAGCAAGATTGATATCAATGTCACCGAAGGCACCTGGATGAACGTAAGCGTTTCACCAGATGGCAAAAATATCGTATTCGACCTACTAGGCGATATTTACCAGATGCCAATTTCAGGTGGTGAAGCCAAGCCATTGGTCACAGGCATAGCCTGGCAAATGCAACCCGTATACAGCCCTGATGGTAAGTACATCGCCTTTACATCTGACGAGGACGGTGGCGACAACATTTGGGTAATGGATGCCGATGGCAACAATCAAAGAGCAGTAACTAAAGAAACCTTTAGACTATTAAACAGCCCTGCATGGAGCCCTGATTCGCAATATCTTGTTGCGCGTAAGCACTTTACCGCTAGCCGCTCACTCGGTGCTGGCGAAGTGTGGATGTATCATGTTGCTGGTGGTGAAGGCGTTAAGTTAACCGAGCGCCCTAATGATCAGAAAGACTTGGGTGAACCAGCCTACTCTCCAGACGGTCGGTACATTTACTTTAGCCAAGATGCGACACCTGGTAAAACCTTCCACTACTCAAAGGACTCGGTTAAAGGTATCTACAAGATCAAACGTTACGATACACAAACTGGTGACATCAAAGTATTGGTTCAAGGCACAGGTGGCGCGATTCGCCCAACGCCAAGTCCTGATGGTGAGAAGCTTGCTTACATTAAACGTGACGGTTTCCAATCAACCTTATACCTGCTTGACTTAAAGTCAGGTGAACAAACGAAGCTCTACGATAAGTTAGACCGTGACATGCAAGAAACCTGGGCTATTCACGGGGTTTACCCGACTATGTCCTGGACTCAAGATAACGAAGATATCGTATTTTGGGCTGGGGGTAAAATCAATCGCTTAAACGTTGAAGATAAAACGGTAACTGATATTCCATTCTCGGTGAAGACTCAGTTAGATGTGCAACCATCGGTTCGTTTCACCCAAAACCTCGACCAAGATGAGTTTGACGTTAAGATGCTGCGTATGGCGCAGGTATCTCCTAACGGTGAAAAAGTAGTATTTGAAGCGCTGGGTAAACTGTGGATCCGCGATATTAAAGACGGTAAGCAAAAGCGCTTAACCCGTCTCAGCGACAACGTTAATGAACTATTCCCACAGTGGTCACGTGACGGTAAGAAAATCGTATTCACCACCTGGAATGACCAAGACCAGGGTAGCGTTCGTGTTGTTAGTGCACGCGGTGGCAAAAGTAAAAAGCTAACCCAAGAGCCGGGTAAATACGTAGAAGCGACCTTCTCTCCTGATGGCAAGACGATCGTCTATCGCAAAGCACGCGGCGGATATGTTACTCCTCGAACCTGGTCACAAGAGCCTGGTTTATATAAGGTTGATGTAAAAGGTAAACGCAATGAGTTCATCACGCCTTATGGTTACCAACCTCAGTTTGGTGCCAGCAATGAGCGCGTCTACTTTATGGATCATGGTGAAACACCAGAACTATCTTCGATAGGCCTTAATGGTCATGAAATGCGTACTCACTACACCAGCAAGCACGCAACTGAGTTCAGAGTATCGCCAGATGGTAAACACCTGGCATTTGCTGAACGCTTCCGTGTGTATGTAACGCCATTCGCGAAACATGGTGAGACCATCAATATTGGCCCTAAAGCCAACAACCTACCTGTTACTCAGTTAAGTGTGCGTGCAGGTGAAAGCATTAGTTGGAATGGCGACAGTGACGCGCTGTACTGGACACTTGGCCCTGAGCTTTATCAAGCCGATATTGATACTGAGTATGTAAAAACTGAAACCAAAGTTGAACCTAAGATAACTGATATTGGCTTTAAAGCTGACGCAGATGTTCCACGTGGAACAGTTGCTTTTATTGGTGGCAATGTCATAACCATGGACAACGACAAAGTCATCGAAAATGGTGTAGTGATAGTCAAAGACAATAAGATTGCAGTTGTCGGTGACGCAAATACTGAAGTACCAAGCGATGCCCAAGTTATCAATATTTCAGGCAAGTCAATTATGCCAGGTCTATTCGATGCTCACGCTCACGGCGGTCAAGCAGACGATGAAATCATCCCGCAGCAAAACTGGATGCTCTATTCGGGCTTATCACTAGGTGTTACATCGATCCATGACCCATCAAACGATACGACTGAAATCTTCGCTGCTTCTGAGCAGCAAAAAGCCGGCAATATTGCAGGGCCACGCATCTTCTCTACAGGTACCATCTTGTACGGTGCAAACGCTCCAGGCTATACCTCACACGTAGATTCACTTGATGATGCTAAGTTCCATCTGGAACGCCTCAAAAAAGTGGGCGCATTTAGTGTTAAGAGTTATAACCAACCACGTCGTAATCAACGCCAACAAGTCATTCAAGCTGCACGCGAGCTTGAAATGATGGTAGTGCCAGAAGGCGGCAGTCTGCTTCAGCACAACCTAACAATGATTGCAGACGGTCATACTACGCTAGAACATTCGCTACCTGTTGGCGCTATTTATAGCGACATCAAGCAAATGTGGCGCCAAACCGAAGTTGCTTACACACCAACCCTAGTTGTAGCGTACGGCGGTATTTCGGGTGAACACTACTGGTACGACAAAACAGACGTATGGGCTCACCCTCGTCTAAGTAAATACGTTCCAAGCGACATGCTCAATGCACGCTCTATGCGTCGTACTACCGCGCCAGATGGTCACTATAACCACTTCAACGTTGTACGAGTTGCTAATGAGCTAAAAGATGAAGGTATTATTGCCAATATTGGTGCTCATGGTCAGCGTGAAGGCTTAGCAGCACATTGGGAGATGTGGATGTTTGCCCAGGGCGGTATGAGCAATATGGAAGTGCTTAAAACAGCCACCATCAACCCAGCGAAAACCTTCGGTATGGATCATCAACTTGGTTCAATCGAACAAGGCAAGCTAGCGGACCTAATCGTGATTGACGGTAACCCACTAGAAGATATTCGTGTGACAGATAAAGTGACCTACACCATGGTGAACGGCAAGCTTTATGACTCTGAAACGATGAATGAACTAAATGGCGATAAGCGCGAGCGCGAACGATTCTTCTTTGAAAAGTAAGCCAACTTGCCAAAGCTAATAACCTTTAGATTCTAGGTTTTAAATTAGAGCCTAGAGTCACGCGATAAAAAGGAAAAAGGGTGTTCCACGTGGAACACCCTTTTCTATTTTACTACACACTAAATGGTGATCGAGTATAACTATCATTTAGGATTTAAATCTTTGCCGTAAAGGAAGCAATCTTGAGTATGATCATTGACCATGCCAACGGCCTGCATAAACGCATAGCAAATTGTTGGGCCTACAAAATTAAACCCGAGCTTTTTAAGCGCCTTTGACATTGCTTCAGACTCAGGCGTTTGCGCAGGTAACTCAGCCATAGAAGCGAAATGATTAACCTTAGGTTGTCCACCAACAAAGTCCCATAAGAATTCACTAAAATCATTGCCTTCGGCTTCAAACTTAAGCAAAGCCTTAGCATTGCGAATAATCGAATTAACCTTAAGCCTGTTACGCACGATACCCGGGTCTAGCAATAATTGCTCTACTTTGTTTTCATCATAAGTAGCAATTACCTTGGCATCAAAGTTAGCAAACAAGCGCTCATAATTAGCCTGCTTTTTTAAAATGGTAATCCAGGATAAACCCGCTTGCTGACCATCAAGGCACAACTTGGCGAATAACTCCTGCGAGTCATATACAGGTCGCCCCCAAACCTCATCATGGTATTGCTGGTAAACAGGGTCATCACCACACCACTTGCAGCGCTTAATATCCATAATCTGTGCTCATTAGTAATTTTGCTATGTACGCTAAAAAATAACCTACATAAGCGCGGATCTACAAGGTATAATCAACAACATTTTCCTATATTAGCCTTAACCAGTAGATAAGCGGACATGACGACGAAACACGACGTAAAAACATTCCAGGGCTTTATTATGACCCTACAGGAATACTGGGCGCAGCAAGGTTGCGCAATCGTACAACCATTAGATATGGAAGTCGGTGCGGGTACATTCCACCCGATGACATTTTTACGTTCATTAGGCCCAGAGCCGATGAGCAGTGCTTATGTACAGCCTTCTCGTCGCCCTACCGATGGCCGCTATGGTGACAATCCTAACCGTCTGCAACACTACTACCAGTTCCAAGTGGTATTAAAGCCATCACCAGACAACATCCAAGAGTTATACCTAGGTTCACTTGAAGCTCTAGGCATCGACATGAATGTACACGATGTGCGTTTTGTAGAAGATAACTGGGAGTCACCAACACTAGGTGCTTGGGGTCTTGGTTGGGAAGTATGGCTAAATGGTATGGAAGTATCTCAGTTTACTTACTTCCAGCAAGTAGGTGGCCTTGAATGTAGTCCTGTAACAGGTGAAATCACTTATGGTCTAGAGCGTCTTGCGATGTACATCCAAGAAGTAGACAGTGTTTACGACCTTGTATGGACTGACGGCCCAATGGGCAAAGTGATGTACGGCGATATCTTCCACCAAAACGAAGTGGAGCAATCGACCTACAACTTTGAACACGCCAATGTTGAAGTACTATTTAAACAATTTGAAGATTGTGAACAAGCTTGCCAACACCTACTTGGTTTAGAAAAGCCACTACCACTGCCAGCATACGAACAAGTAATGAAAGCGTCTCACGCATTCAACCTTCTTGATGCGCGCCATGCAATTTCGGTAACCGAGCGCCAACGCTATATTCTCCGCGTTCGTACCATGGCAAAAGGCGTTGCTGAAGCCTACTATGCAGCCCGTGAAGCGCTTGGCTTCCCAATGTGTAAATAGAGTAAGTAGAGGTATAACTAAATGAAATTTGAAAACTTACTCATTGAAGTGGGTACAGAAGAACTGCCACCAAAAGCACTACGTAAGCTTGCTGAATCTTTAGTGGCTAACTTTAGCGATGAATTAAAAAAAGCCGAGCTAAGCTTTGAAAAAGCTAGCTGGTATGCGGCGCCGCGCCGCCTAGCGCTTTACATCGAACAACTCGCTGTAGCGCAAGCGGACAAGGTAGTTGAAAAACGTGGTCCTGCTATTGCACAAGCATTTGATGCAGATGGTAACCCAACCAAAGCTGCTATGGGCTGGGCTCGCGGTAACGGTATTAGCGTTGACCAGGCTGAGCGTCTAACAACAGATAAAGGCGAATGGTTACTACACAAGGCACAAGTTGTTGGTGCAGAGACGAAAACGCTAGTGGCTGACATGGCACAAAAAGCCTTAGACAAGCTACCTATTCCTAAGCCAATGCGCTGGGGTGCTAACAAGACACAATTTATCCGCCCGGTTCACACCATTACTATGTTACTTGGTGATGAACTGATTGAAGGCGAAATTCTAGGTATTAAGTCGGCGCGTACTATTCGCGGCCACCGCTTCATGGGCGTAGACACCTTTGAACTAAGCCATGCAGACAACTACCTCACCGAGCTTGAACAGCAAGGTAAAGTGATTGCCGATTATGAGCGCCGTAAGACCCTTATCAAAGCTGATGCAGAAGCTGCGGCCAAACAAATTGGCGGCGTTGCTGAGCTTGAAGATGAGTTACTAGAGGAAGTCGCTTCTTTGGTTGAGTGGCCTGTTGTACTAACAGCAAACTTCGAAGACAAGTTCCTAGATGTGCCAGCAGAAGCACTGGTTTACACCATGAAAGGTGACCAAAAGTACTTCCCAGTATTTAATGCTAACGGCAAACTGCTGCCTAACTTCATCTTTGTGACTAACATTGAGTCAAAAGATCCTCAGCAAATTATTGCCGGTAACGAGAAGGTTGTTCGCCCTCGCCTAGCCGATGCTGAATTCTTCTTCGACACTGACAAAAAGCACACCTTAGAGTCGCGTTTAACCAGCTTAGAAACCGTGGTGTTCCAAAAGCAACTTGGTACGATTAAAGACCGTGTTGAGCGCATTTCTGAACTGGCAGCTTACATCGCAACTGAAATAAAAGCAGATGCAGAGCAAGCTAAACGTGCAGGTTTATTGTCTAAGTCTGACTTGATGACCAACATGGTAATGGAGTTTACCGATCTACAAGGCACCATGGGCATGCACTATGCTCGTTTAGATGGAGAAGCTGAAGCGGTAGCGGTTGCGTTAGCAGAGCAATACAAGCCTAAATTCTCTGGCGACACAGTACCAACTGCGCCAATTTCAATGTGCGTAGCGCTGGCTGAAAAGCTAGATACACTAGTGGGTATTTTCGGTATTGGCCAGGCTCCGAAAGGCGCTGCTGACCCATTCGCCCTACGCCGGGCAGCAATCGGTATTTTACGTATCTGTTTAGAGAACAACTTACCGTTAGATCTGGTTGACCTAATTGCTAAAGCACAAGCACTTCACGGTGATAACCTAAGTAATGCGGATGTCGCTGAACAAGCGCTTGAGTTCTTTATGGGCCGCTTCCGCGCTTGGTATCAAGATCAAGGTGTTAGCGTTGACGTTATCTTAGCCGTACTTGCACGTCGCCCTACTTCACCAGCTGATTTTGAAAGCCGCATTAAGGCTGTAGCTCACTTTAGAACGCTAGAGCAAGCACTAGCACTTGCTGCAGCTAACAAACGTGTGTCTAACATTCTTGCTAAAGTTGAAGGTAGTATAGCCGCTGAAATCAACAATGAACTACTCGTTGAAGACGCTGAAAAAGCACTGGCAGCCAATCTGGCTGAGCTACAACCTCAGTTAGCACCATTATTTGCTGATGCTAAGTACCAAGAGTCATTAGCACTGCTAGCGGGTCTGCGCGATGCAGTAGATAACTTCTTTAAAGATGTAATGGTAATGGCTGACGATGAAGCGCTTAAACAAAACCGTTTAGCACTACTGAGCAAGTTGCGTGAGCAATTCCTGCATACTGCAGATATCTCGCTACTTCAGTAAGCAATTAACTGAAAGCAAACAAAAAAGCCGCTATCAAGCGGCTTTTTTATTATTAATCAGAATGTTAGTGAACCTGAACTCTGGATAAGGAAGTGCCAATAACTCTCTAGGCCAGATTTATACCTTCCATTATGTTTCTAGCGAGATAGTTTTTGTGTAGTTCAAGGCGAAGCTACGCGTCAATAGCTAGCCTATTGCAAGTAGCTTCAACGAAGAAATGGGCAAAAATAGCCGTTAGAAACCGATTTATTATCCAGAGCTCAGGTTAGTTATTAAAACTCGATTAGTTTTTGATGTAGTAGCCCAAATGCATCAATATCTAAGCCCACGCTTTGCATAAGTCCCTCTAGCACCTCGTCAGACAGCTTGTTTGCTTGACGCAGCATAGAACACTCACTAATGATATTTGCTTGCCAAATTACTCTAGCGAGCCCCTGCTGCGGCACATTATTGGTATTGGCAAGTAATACCAGGTTCTTAGCAAATGAGATAGGTAGCTGCCACTCTCTTGCTAACAAAGCACTCAGGGTTAACGACTTAGTGGTCATCACCTGACTAAATAATAAAGACCTTGGTTGTTCACCGGGTTCGGCTTGATGAAAGGCATCGATAAGTAATTTGAAGATGGCAATTTTGCCTACATCATGCAGTAAACCAAGCAAAAACGCCGACTCGTTGTCTTCCTCGGCAAGTTCACTAGCGAGAAATGCCACCTGCATCGAGTGACGCCAAATTTCAGCACCAAAACGGCGAAAATAAATAGGCTTAATGTCGATCATCTCGCGCGATAAACTCGCAGTAACAAAGCGGCGTAACTGTACCCTACCAAGTTGTACTAATGCTTGCTGCAAGTTAGTAATGTCACTATTACTGCGTCTAAATGCCGGTGAGTTACACAGCTTAAGCACTTCGACACTTAATAGTGGATCTTGCTCGATTAACGCTAGTACTTCCTTAGTATCGATGTCTTCATTGGCAAGTTTTTTATCAAGCTCTATAATTTTACTCGGCAGTTTAAGCGTGGTATCGGCAATGCACTTAACTGAGCTAAGCGCTGCCTCTATTTCTCCCATCACCTTACGCTCTAGATTATTAGCCGTGCCACCAGCAGACTCAGGTTGCTGTGAGAACAGCAAACCATAAAACAATGCAGATAAATCAACTTCGGCAGCTTTTTGCTGCGGGGCTTTGGCAATAGGTGTTTGGGCTAATTGAGGTGAGGATGTTGATTGTGAAGCAGGTGACTTGCGCATCTGCACATTGCTTGGTCTAGATTGCGCTATTTTAGCCTGTCTTTTGGCAGCCGCAGAGGTCCCGGTAAACTTTGCTTGCTGCTGTTTATCCCGGATATTAAATACTTTTTTAAATAAGCCAACGACCACGTTACTACGACCTTATAAAACAGCGAACCATCCTATCTATTTTACTACTGAAACAGGCGACTCGCAGTAGTTTATAGATTGAGCAAAAACAAAAAAGGCACCCGAAGGTGCCTTTTGTTAACTAGATCTCGTTAGTAAATATCATTAAATTTTTGAATTTAATAACCTTTTACTTTGTGGGTGAATAACTTAAATTTTTATGTCATTCACCCACTAATAATCACTAGTTGCGCAGATGCATTAAACGTCTAGGTTCGCAACGTTTAGTGCGTTGGTTTCAATAAAGTCACGACGAGGCTCAACCTGATCACCCATTAGTGTAGTAAATAGTTGATCTGCCGCTACGGCATCTTCAACCGTTACTCGTAACATGCGGCGAGTTTCAGGGTCCATTGTGGTTTCCCAAAGCTGCTCTGGGTTCATCTCACCCAGTCCTTTATAGCGCTGGATGTATAAACCACGGTTTGCTTCATTCATCGTCCACTCTAGTGCTTCAACAAAGCTGGTGACTTCTTTAACACGCTCACCACGTTGTACATAACCGCCCTCTTCAACCAGACCATTAATCGCTGCGCCAAGTTTGGCAATGTGCTCATAATCAGCAGAGGTAAAGAAGTCATAACCAAATAGGTAACTGGTGTCGATACCATGCTTACGAATGGTCAGGCTAGGTGCATAAACATTACGCTCAGGATCATGTGTAACCTCTACCGAGTACAGCACACCATCAGTTTCACGTTCAGTTAAGTCAGCAACAAAGGCTTCTGCCCATGCTTTCATTGCCGCTTCATCAGCTAACATTTCAGCAGTCACACCAGTGTGATATAGCATGCGATCAGTCAGGTTAGTTGGGTAGCGCTTTTCTAAACGGCTAATAATCGCTTCCACTTCACGGTACTGATTAACCAAACGCTCTAGTGGCTCACCTGACATACCAGGCGCACCTTGGCTTGGATAGATATGAGTGTTATCTAAAGCTTGTGTAGTTAGGTATTCAGTGAGTGCAGCTTCATCTTTCAGATACTGCTCTTGCTTACCTTTCTTCACTTTAAATAGCGGTGGCTGTGCAATATAAACAAAACCGCGCTCAATTAGCTCAGGCATTTGACGGAAGAAGAAGGTCAACAGCAAGGTACGAATGTGCGAGCCGTCGACGTCAGCATCGGTCATGATGATGATGTTGTGGTAGCGAGTTTTCTCTGGGTCGTACTCATCACGACCAATACCACAACCAAGTGCGGTAATAAGCGTTGCCACTTCTTGAGACGACAACATCTTATCGAAACGTGCTTTCTCTACGTTTAGAATTTTACCTTTCAGTGGCAGAATAGCTTGGTTCTTACGGTTACGACCCTGCTTAGCACTACCGCCCGCAGAGTCACCCTCCACTATGTAAATTTCTGAAAGACCAGGGTCTTTCTCTTGGCAGTCAGCTAGTTTCCCTGGCAAACCACCTAGGTCTAATGCGCCTTTACGGCGGGTCATTTCACGGGCTTTACGCGCCGCTTCACGCGCCTTAGCTGCATCAACAATTTTTTGAACCACTAACTTAGCGTCAGTAGGGTTTTCCAATAGGTAATCGTTTAGCTTCTCACCCATGGTTTGCTCAACAGCACCTTTTACTTCACTAGAAACTAGCTTGTCTTTGGTTTGTGAGCTGAATTTTGGATCAGGTACTTTAACCGAAATAACGGCAGTAAGACCTTCACGAGCATCATCACCACTAGCACTAGTCTTGCCCTTCTTATTGTAACCTTCTCGCTCCATATAGTTGTTTAGGTTACGAGTCAGTGCACCACGAAAGCCTGCTAAGTGAGTACCACCATCGCGCTGTGGGATATTGTTGGTGAAACAGAAGATATTTTCTTGGTAACCATCGTTCCACTGCATAGCAACTTCAACAGTGATACCGTCTTCACGCTCATGTTGGAAGTGGAAGATATCTTTGTTTACTGGAGTTTTGTTGTTATTTAAGTAATCAACGAAAGCACTGATACCACCTTCATAACGGAAGAACTCATTGCGCTCTTCTTCGCGCTCATCGACTAAACGAATACCAACACCTGAGTTAAGGAAAGATAACTCACGAACGCGCTTAGCCAGAATGTCGAAGTGGAATAATGTGTCAGAGAAAGTCTCTTTGCTCGGCCAGAAACGAATGCTGGTACCGGTTTTATCCGTGTCACCAACAGGCTTAATTGGCTCCTGCGGTACACCCATATCATAAAACTGCTCGTAAACTTTGCCATCACGGCGAATCGTCATTTGTAGTTTTTCAGATAGCGCGTTTACTACCGAAACACCTACACCGTGAAGACCACCAGAAACCTTGTACGAGTTGTCGTCGAACTTACCACCAGCATGCAGTACCGTCATAATAACTTCTGCTGCTGACACCCCTTCTTCAGGGTGAATTTCAACTGGAATACCACGACCATCATCTTGTACAGAAACAGAGCCATCAGCATGAATAGTGATGGTGATTTCGTTACAGTGACCTGCTAGTGCTTCGTCGATAGAGTTATCGACCACTTCAAATACCATGTGGTGTAAGCCGGTGCCGTCATCGGTATCACCGATATACATACCAGGTCTTTTACGTACCGCATCAAGGCCTTTTAGTACCTTAATGCTGGAAGAATCGTAACTATTCTCTGACATATTTCTCTCTCGTTGTTATTCAATAACCGCTATCTTGCCGTGTTCCACATGAAACATCCTGTCGGGTGGGCTAGATAACGAATCGACTATTGCTGCAGGGTCAATGGCGGTCACAAAAATCTGTGCTCCGGTTTCCGTTAACTGTTTCAGCAATAGCTGCCTATGCTTTGCATCCAACTCAGACGGTAAGTCGTCCACCAAATAAATGCTGTTTTTATTGAGTTGTTGTTTCAGCAACTTTCCCTGTGCAATACGCAGTGCACAGACTAATAATTTTAACTGTCCTCGGGACAAGGCATCTTGAGCCGGCAAGCTTCCCACCCGTAAACGCAAGTCTGCTTTATGGGGGCCGCTTCCAGTAAAACCAGAGGCTAAATCGCGTGGATATTGGTTCTCAAGATGTTGCAAATACTCCGTTTTGCTATCCCATCCTCGGGTGAATGAAACCTTTAAATCTACCTGAGGTAAAAACTCTTCGATTATACCCTTTAGTAGCGCATTTAACGAGTCTACATATCGATTTCGTATCTCAGTAACCACCTCAGCATAGCGCACCAATTCTGTATCCCAAAATTGGATATTTGCATAGGGTGTTTCGCTCTTAAGGAGTTGATTACGCTGCTTTAAAATTCGCCTTGTATTGGCCCAAGCCAAATGAAAATTAGGATCACAATGAAATGCGCCCCAATCAATAAACTGCCGCCTTGATTTTGGGCCTTCAAAAAGCAAAGAAAAACTCTCTGGCGTGATAACTTGAATGGGTAAGGCTTCGGCTAGCGTCGACAAGCGCTTAATGTTCTCGCCATTGATTTTGACATCAATATCACCACTGCGGCTACGACGTAAACCTAACTTTGTTTGCCGAGTTCCGCGCTCAAGCATAGCAAACAAAGTGAGATTATCTTGCTCGTTATTAATGACCCTTTGTGACAAATGGCTGCGAAATGAACGCCCCATGCCTAAGAAGAAAATCGCTTCTAATACGCTGGTTTTGCCGCTGCCATTCTCGCCATAGATCAAATTAAGCCCGTCAGCCAATTGCATCTGAGCTGACAAGATATTTCTAAACGAATTGATATTAAGGCGAGTTAAACTCATGAATTCCTACAAACGCGGATAGACAAACAAAAAAGGTGCATCAAGTTATGCACCTTTAGAGATTACCACAATTTAATCTATAGATTTATAATCGCATCGGCATCACCACATACATAGAATCTTCTTCTTTGTGGTTTTCAATTAAGGCACTTGAGTTGCCGTCAATTAAGGTAATGCGCACATCATCGCTGGCAAGGTTGTTAAGCACATCAAGCAGGTAGCTAACGTTAAAGCCAATCTCTAACTCACTACCTTGATAGTCAACATCAATGATTTCTTCGGCTTCTTCTTGCTCTGGGTTATTTGCAGTTATCTTCAATAAACCAGGCTCAAGCTGAATACGCACACCGCGGAACTTCTCATTCGATAAAATAGAAGCGCGGGTCAATGCTTGTTTAAATTGATTGCGGCTAGCAACCACAATTTTATCACCGCCTTTTGGTAGTACGCGGCGATAATCAGGGAAACGGCCATCAACTAATTTACTGGTAAATACCGCTGCAGCCGTGGTAGCACGAATCGCACTGTCACCAATGGCAATGGTAATGTCGGCGTCTTCAGTATCAAGCAAACGCGCCATTTCAATCACACCTTTACGCGGCACAATCACTTGCTTCTCTGGCAAAGTGGCTTCAACCATTCGATGGCTTAATGCCAAACGGTGACCATCGGTGGCAATGGCTTTAAGTACATTGCCTTCGGTTTCAAATAACAAACCATTGAGGTAGTAACGTACGTCCTGGTTAGCCATTGAGAACTGCGTTGAATCGATGATCGACTTAAGCACACCTTGCTTGATGCTAAATTCAATCTCAGCCTGAAAGGCCTCAACATTCGGATACTCTTCAGCGGGCAATGTCGCTAACGAGAAGCGGCTGCGACCTGAGCGCAATAACCAGCGGTTATCTTGCTGCTCAACTTTGATTTCAGACTCTGGAAGTGACTTAACAATATCCAGCAGCTTTTTGGCAGGAACTGTGGTTCTACCTATTTGAATGTCACCTTGAATAGGTGCATGACCAACCAGCTCGACCTCAAGGTCTGTACCGGTTAGTTTCAGTGAGTGTTCACTCACCTCAACCAATAGGTTGGATAAAATAGGTAGGTTATGACGACGCTCAACCGCGCCGCATACTAGCTGTAAAGGCTTTAATAGGGCATCCCTATCAATTGAAAATTTCATCTATTCCACGTTCCCTGAATTAAGAAGACAGTGTACGAATCAAGTTAGCATAATCTTCTTTAATATCATGACTTTCTTCACGCAGCTGCGCAATCTTGCGGCAAGCGTGCAACACAGTGGTATGGTCGCGACCACCAAAGGCATCACCAATTTCTGGCAGACTTTGGTTAGTTAATTCTTTAGACAATGCCATCGCCACTTGTCGTGGACGTGCCACACTGCGTGAGCGGCGTTTAGATAACATGTCAGCCATCTTGATTTTGTAGTATTCAGCCACTGTTTTCTGAATATTGTCTATAGTGACCAATTTTTCTTGCAGTGCCAAGAGGTCTCTTAGTGCTTCTCGCACAAAATCAATTGTGATTGGGCGGCCAGTGAAATTCGCGTTAGCAATAACGCGGTTTAATGCGCCTTCTAGCTCACGAACATTAGAGCGTAAACGCTTAGCAATAAAGAAGGCCACTTCATCAGGTAAGTTTATGCCGCTCTCTTGGGCTTTACGCATTAAGATGGCAACACGGGTTTCTAACTCAGGTGGCTCAATCGCCACGGTTAAACCCCAACCAAATCGCGATTTAAGACGATCTTCAACGCCGTCGATCTCTTTTGGATAACGGTCTGAAGTTAAGATGATCTGATGATTACCTTCTAATAACGCATTAAAGGTATGGAAGAATTCTTCTTGGGATCTGTCTTTGTTAGCAAAAAACTGAATATCATCAATAAAGAGTGCATCAACACTGCGGTAGTAACGTTTAAAGTCTTCAATGGCATTATTTTGTAGTGCTTTAACCATGTCCTGAACAAAGCGCTCAGAATGCATGTACACCACTTTCGCATTAGGGTTGTTCTTAATAATGCCATTACCCACTGCATGTAAAAGGTGGGTTTTACCTAAACCTGTGCCGCCATATAAAAATAGTGGGTTATATGCACCGCCTGGGTTTTCTGCTACTTGCAGCGCTGCAGCCTTACCGAGTTGGTTCGATTTACCTTCAACAAAGTTATCAAACTGATAAGTAGGATTAATATTACTGCGATGATTGGCATCCGCTAGTGGTTCAGCATTGGTATTGAAGCGTGGTCCACTGCTGGCACTTGGGCTAGCAGCAGGCTTACTTGGTGCTTGTGGGGCAGCTGGTCGCGACACAGGGGCTGATGGACGACTACCAATATCAAAGCGCAACTTAGGCGCATCACCGCCCATTTGCTCAGTAAAAAACTGATTAATGCTATTAATGTATTTGTCGCGAACCCAATCTAATACGAAACGGTTTGGGGCATATAACACAAGCGTATCGCCATCCATTTCAGCTTGTAACGGTCGGATCCACATACTAAATTGCTGCGCACTGAGCTCATCTTGCAATCTGCCGATACATTGTTGCCAAAGTGAAACCGCCACTTATTTATCCCCAAATGTTTGATTAAAGGAGGGCTATTCTATAGCGAGATCTGAATGATCGCTATCCTTTATAGAAGAATTATCCCCAGAGCGATCCATTGTATGTGGATATCTAGGATCATTAAAGATCATTTTCGATCCAATTCGCGATAATTTGACGCTGCTTCGGCTTTATTAACCGATCAGCTTTGATCTATAATAGCGCCGCTCTGATCTGTGTTAGCCGCTTATGATCCACAAGATGTAGTGTTAGTTAACAGACTTATCCACACCCTGTGGTGGCAACAACAGATAAGATCCCAATAAGAATAGGTAGAATTTAGCCATAATACTGCTTTGGCTGTTGACGCTGGTAGTTAAAGTGATTACAATTCGGCCTCTTTTTTGCCCTTTGCTCTATTTGAGTTAAAGGTTTACTAACTAACAAAGACGGATTGCCATCATGAGTAAACGTACTTTTCAACCTAGCAACCTGAAGCGCAAGCGTTCTCACGGCTTCCGCGCTCGTATGGCCACTGTTGGCGGCCGTAAGGTTCTTGCACGTCGTCGTGCAAAAGGTCGCGCTCGTTTATCTGCTTAATAAGTAGTTAACTAGGTGACTAGCTATACCTTTGGGCGGGAGTTAAGACTCTTAACTCCCGCACAATTCAAACCCGTATTTACCAACCCCATCAAAGCATCTTCTGCTGAAATTACCCTGCTCGCAATTCCTAATTCAGAGCAAAATCCACGTATCGGTTTAACTGTTGCTAAACGTTTTGTAAAAAACGCCAGTGATCGTAATCGTATCAAGCGAATCATTCGAACTAGTTTTCGCTTAAATCAGCATGATATTCCCAATCTCGACATAGTCGTCCTTGTGCGAAATGGCGTGGTAGATATGGATAATGCACAACTTCACCGATTGATAGAGAAGCTATGGCGCAAACTCAGTCGCCGTTACAATGGTTAGCCACCAAGGCAATTAGAGGCTATCAACTCTTTATCAGCCCTATGCTGGGGCATCGCTGCCGCTTTCATCCAAGTTGTTCACAGTTCGCAATTGAAGCAATTAATCTGCATGGAACCGTAAAAGGTTGTTGGTTTGCAGCCAAACGCATATTAAAATGTCACCCTTTACATCCCGGCGGTAGTGATCCCGTCCCACCAAAAAAAGACAGGTGTAATAAATAAACTATGGAATCTCAACGCAATATTTTGCTTATTGGCCTATTGTTCGTCAGCTTATTGCTGTGGCAACAATGGAATGCCGATCAAGCCCCACAACCAGCACCACAAAGTGCTGCTCAAACAACCTCAGCTGCAAATCATAGTAGTGATGTTCCACAAGCTGACAGTGTTGGCGTTCCAGCTCAATTACCGCTTGACGCTGATTTCATTTCAGTAAAAACAGACACGCTTGATATTAAAATCAACCCTGTTGGTGGTGATATTGTTTACGCTGCGCTACTTGAGCATAAGCGTGAAATCGACCAAGAAGATCCATTTGTTCTACTTGAACAAAACAATGACTTCACTTACATCGCTCAAAGCGGCCTAATTGGTCGTAATGGTATTGATAGTGCTGCAAATGGTCGTCCGCATTACGCAGTATCAGCGGAGTCATTCACCCTTGCTGATGGTCAAGATAGCTTAACTGTACCAATGACTTTCGTTGCTGAAAATGGCGTTAAGTATGTTAAAAGCTTCACCTTTACCCGTGGCCAATATGATGTAAGCGTTGATTTCGAAGTAAACAACACCACTGCTAGCCCGCTGCAAATGCAGATGTATGGTCAAATTAAACAAACCATCCGTCCTTCAGAAAGCAGCATGATGATGCCAACTTATCGCGGCGCGGCTTACTCAACCCAAAATACCCGCTACGAGAAGTATGACTTCGAAGACATGGCGAAAAGTAACCTAAACCAACCAACTCTCGGTGGTTGGGCTGCTATGCTACAACACTACTTTGTATCAGCATGGGTTCCACCAGCAAACGATGCTAACACCATTTTCTCAAGCGTTAGCGCTGGTGGCTTGGCTAATATTGGTTTCCGCGGCGCTATGTATGACATTGCACCTGGTGCTAACCAAAAAATTAGCTCACAGTTCTATGTTGGCCCTAAAGATCAAGAAGCCCTTTCTGCTATCTCAGAGTCTCTTAACCTAGTAGTTGATTATGGTTTCCTATGGTGGCTTGCAATCCCTATCCACTGGTTATTGATGTTCTATCAATCACTGGTAGTTAACTGGGGTATGGCAATTATCTTAATTACGCTAACAGTTCGTGGTTTCCTATACCCACTAACTAAGTCGCAATACACTTCTATGGCGAAGATGCGTAACCTACAGCCGAAACTTGCTGACCTAAAAGAGCGTTACGGTGAAGACCGTCAGAAAATGGGTCAAGCAATGATGGAGCTGTACAAGAAAGAGCAAGTTAACCCTATGGGCGGCTGCTTACCTATCTTGTTCCAAATGCCTATCTTCATTGCCCTTTACTGGGTACTGCTAGAGAGCTACGAGCTACGTCATGCACCATTTATGCTTTGGATTGATGACTTATCGGTTCAAGACCCATACTACGTACTTCCACTACTAATGGGTGCGTCTATGTGGTTAATGCAAAAGATGCAGCCAATGGCACCAACCATGGATCCAATGCAAGTGAAAATGATGCAGTGGATGCCAGTTATCTTCACAGTATTCTTCCTATGGTTCCCATCAGGTCTAGTACTTTACTGGTTAGTCGGTAACATCGTTGCCATCATCCAGCAGAAGATTATTTATGCCCAGCTGGAGAAAAAAGGCTTAAAATAAGCCTTAGCTCGACCCAGTAAATGATTTAAAGGCGGCTGTTTAGCCGCCTTTTCCTTTGTAAAAATTAACAGGTATTCCAGTGAAAACAGACACTATCGTGGCACAAGCTACCGCCCCTGGACGTGGTGGTGTAGGTATTATTCGTGTTTCAGGCGACCTTGCTAGCAAGGTCGCAGATACTGTTTTAGGCCATATTCCTAAAACGCGCTACGCTGACTACTGCAACTTTAATGCTGCTGATGGCAAGGTTATCGATCAGGGTATCGCGCTATTTTTTAAAGGACCAAACTCATTTACTGGTGAAGATGTACTTGAGCTACAAGGTCACGGTGGGCAAATAGTGCTTGATATGCTGATCAAGCGTGTGCTTGAAGTCGATGGTGTACGCATAGCTAAACCTGGTGAGTTTAGTGAGCAAGCCTTTATGAACGACAAGCTCGACTTAGCCCAAGCAGAAGCCATTGCTGACTTAATTGATGCCACCAGCGAACAAGCTGCCAAAAGCGCATTAAACTCGCTGCAGGGTGAGTTTTCAAATGAAGTACACGAACTGGTAGATAAGGTCACTAATCTGCGCCTGTATGTTGAAGCAGCGATTGATTTCCCTGATGAAGAAGTCGACTTCTTATCAGACGGTAAAATAGCTAATGCTCTGTATGCGATTATCGACAAACTTGCCCATGTGCAACAAAGCGCTAAGCAAGGCTCAATCATTCGCGAAGGCATGAAAGTGGTGATTGCTGGTCGCCCAAATGCCGGTAAATCAAGTCTACTTAATGCTTTGGCAGGTAAAGAGTCAGCCATTGTGACTGAAATAGCTGGCACCACACGCGACGTGCTACGTGAACATATTCACCTTGATGGTATGCCGCTGCATATTATTGATACTGCGGGGCTGCGCGACACTTCAGACACTGTCGAGCAAATCGGTATTGAGCGTGCATGGGATGAAATAGCCACCGCCGACCAAGTGTTATTTATGGTTGATGGCACCACCACAGAGGCGATTGACCCACACGATATTTGGCCAGATTTTATTGACCGCTTACCAAAGAATCTAGGCGTGACTGTAGTGCGCAATAAAGCTGACTTAACAGGCGAAGCGTTAGAGCACACCACAGAAAAAGGTAATGAGGTTTATCGCATCTCAGCCAAAACTGGCTTAGGTGTCGATGCCCTTAAGCAACATTTGAAGTCGTTAATGGGTTATCAAAGTAACCTTGAAGGTGGCTTTATTGCCCGTCGTCGCCACTTAGAAGCACTAGATTTAGCCTCAAGCCATTTGCAACTGGGTAAAGAACAACTTGAGGTATTCCAGGCTGGTGAACTGCTTGCTGAAGAGCTACGCATGTGCCAGTTAGCGTTATCTGAAATTACTGGTAAGTTCACCTCTGATGACCTATTAGGTAAGATTTTCAGCTCGTTCTGTATTGGCAAATAGTACTTATTGATCCCAAGATATAGAGCTCGAATACATAAAGTGAGTAAGTACTAACTTTATATTCGCAACTATCCGTACATATCAAAAAACGCAACTAACTGGCTGCGTTTTTTGATTGTAAAACCCCAACTGTTCTACAAAGGCATGACCTGATAATCATGGAGTTTAATTTGCCCTTTATCATCTAGGGTTAAACGCCAATACTCAGCCACATCAAGCTCGAGTACCTCACCTTTAAATTGCGATGTTTCATAGGTCTGCGCTTCAAGGTGAATTATCAAACTTACCTTATGCTCCCCTTCATTCTCGCCTAACTTAACATCAATTTGCTTAACCAGATGTAAACAGTTGGGTTTGAAATTACTGCGGGCAATTTGATACCAAGCATCAAATCCATCAGGGCCAACAAATTCCCCTTCAGGCATAGCTAAACGTAAATCATCGGCCAAAAACTGTTTAAACCAGGCACTGTCATCAGGTAGCACATCAAAACGCTTAAACCACTGGGCAACAAAGGATTCAATTAAAGGTTTGGGTACTGTCATCTAGGCCTCCGCTTATGCATCTTGCTTGGTTAATTGCTGTAGCTGAGTCATCAAGCGATCAGCGTGAACTAAAGCTCGCCCCTGCACCTCATCCAACTCGTTATAAACATGTGGGATATATACCATGCCATGAGAATAAATCGGCTCAACATAGTGCATTTGTGCCAGCATGGCGGTTTGATGTAGCGGCTTCATCAACTGCTCAATGGTAAAATGGTTATAGCCTGTGTCAGTATATGACTCTTCTGGGCCACCCACTGTAAAAGATAAGACCAAATGCTTACCTTTTAACTTGTCGCCTTTTGAGCCATAAGCAAAGTTATAGCTAAACACATCATCCAACCATTTCTTCAAAAGTGCAGGCATTGAGTACCAATAAAATGGGAATTGCAGCACAACAACATCAGCGCTTTGCAAAGCCGCCTGCTCAGCAGCTACATCAATTTTGTAATCACTACCATAAAGCTTATCTAAGTAGCGCACCTCAATGTTATCTACGCCTTGTTCTAGCTGCTTTAGGATCACAGTGTTAGTGTTTGATGTTGCTAATTCAGGGTGACCAGAAATTACTAATACTTTGCTCATAACCATCTCCAAAAATATTGACTGACACCGTATTGCTAGCCGAGTGCCTTAAAACTTGTAGCTAGTGTAGAGCGAATAATTAATAATTTTTAGACAGATATTAACTAAATGATTATTATGATTTAGCTAATAATAGTGAGATAACTATGCTTTCAGGAACCACCTACAGCCAACTTAATATCTTTAATGCCATTGCCACTGAAGGCAGTATTACTAAGGCTGCTAAGAAGTTAGAGATAGCGCCGCCATCTGTCAGTAATGCCTTAAAGGCGCTAGAGCAGCAATTAGGCTTGCCCTTGTTTGTTAGAACCACGCGCCGTATAGAGCTGACAGAGGCAGGTAAACGCCTGCACCAAAGCACTTTTGCGACTATGCATGAACTCGCCGTGGCAGTCGAAAGTGTCAGTGATCTCAGCAAAGCACCTTCAGGTAAGCTGCGTATTACCACACCGCGATTTGTCTACCAACACTGGTTAAAGCCTATCTATCATGAGTTTTGCCAGCGTTATGGGGACATTGAACTCGAAATTTCAGTTTCAGATGCCACCATCAATATCCTAGAAGAAGGTTTTGATTTAGGTCTGCGATTTGGTGATAAAGTTGAGCCTGGCATGATAGCAAGGCCACTGACTGCACCAATGCGCGAAGCGCTGTTTGTGTCGCCTGAGTATCAACAGCAAAATGGTATACCACAGTCATTTGAAGACTTGCAGCAACACAAACAAATCCGCTACCGCTTTATCAGCTCCAATCAGCTTGCGCCGCTGCAGCTAGATAATCACGGACAAACGATCACGGTGGAATTTCCCAACTCCATGGTGGTTAACGACACAGACTTAATGATAGATGCATCATTAAATGGTTTAGGAATTGGCCGCATCGTTGAGCCCATTGTCGCAGCTCAACTTGCCAATGGCTCACTTATACCAGTATTGGAACCATACTGGCCGACCTATTCGGGAATTTACGTTTACTTCCATCAAAATACCCAAAAAGCTAAACGCGTTCGGGTACTGATTGATTTCCTACTTGAGAAGTTCAGCCAAACCGCCAAATAAGCTACATAACCAAATACAAGGTAACCCATGACTGCAGCAAACAATGTTGTCGTACTCGACTTTGAAACCACAGGTTTATCACCGGATAAAGGCGACCGCGCTATTGAAATCGGTGCAGTTAAACTGATTAACGGTGAAATAGCCGACTCATTTCAAGCATTAATGAATCCAGGGCGACGCATTAATAGTTTTATTGAAAATTACACCGGGATCAGCAATCAAATGCTAAGCACGGCGCCAAGTTGCGAGACTGTAATGAGCGAGTTTGCCGAGTTTATGGGTGACTTTAATCTTGTGGCTCACAACGCAAGCTTTGATATTAAGTTTCTCGATGCTGAATTTGCCAGAATTGGTCATAGCTATTCTGGGCAATGTGCTTGTTCTTTACTGCTTTCAAGGCGAATTCATCAAGATGCGCCTAATCATAAGCTAGGTACACTGGTGGACTATCACCAATTACCCACAGATGGCGTTTATCACCGCGCGTTAGCTGATGCCACCATGACAGCGCACCTATGGCAACATCAATTGGCTAGCATTGCTAAACAACAATCATCAGTAACTAAACCGCTGAACTTTGAACAAGTGATAAAAATAACCCAAACACCCAAAGCGCAAGTACCAAGATTGCTGAGCAAGATGTTTACCTAGATAGTCAGCAGCCACAGCACTATAGCGCTTCGGTTAAATGCGCCATTAATAAACGCACCTTGGTCGATAGATGCCGGTTTTGTGGATAGAGCGCCCAAATCCCTTCTTGCTCTGGCTGAAATTCATCGAGTATCGATACTAACTTGCCTTGTTTAAGTGCCTGACTAACGTAGTAGTCAGGCAGCTGAACCAAACCAATCCCCTTCAATGCAGCATCAAACAAACTAAAACCACTGTTACAGCGTAGGTTGCCCGCAACTTTTATAGAGTAAGTCTGAGTCTTGTCAGTAAAAGACCAATGCGAATGGGTGCCGACTAAGCAATTGTGATCAGCTAGCTGCGCTAATGATGTTGGCTGGCCAAATTCAGTAATATAGCTAGGCGCTGCGCAAACGTACTGGGTTCGGCTAGCTAAGCGTTTTGCCATCATAGATGAATCAACTAAATACCCTAACCTAATCGCTAAATCGTAACCACCGGCGACTAAATCAAGCTGTCTGTTAGTTAGCTCACAAACCACCTCTACTTGCGGATATTGCTGCATAAAATCAATGATAGCTGGCATCACAAAACGCTCGCCATAAGTAACTGGTGCAGTAATCCTAATCAGCCCTCGTGGCTCTTGCTGCAAACTTGATATGGCTCTTTCAGCCTCGGCTAAACCATCAAGTACCTGCTCACAATGACGAAAATAGACTGCGCCCTCTTCAGTTAACGACACCTTGCGCGTGGTGCGATAAAACAGTTTGGTTTGCAAGCGGTTCTCTAATTGGCTCACCTGACGACTAACTTGAGCAGTAGAGATACCTAAGCGTTTACTTGCTGCGGTAAAGCTCGCTGTTTTGGCAACTGCAACAAACTCCATTACACCTTCCCATGGACTCATTATTACTCTCTCGTAAAAGTGATTTGCAATTAAGGCTGATTATCAATCATAAAATAACAATTACAATAATTTTATCTTCTACACTCTGTAGAGCCTTAGTTAGTACCAACATAATCCTTAGGAATACCTGAATATGTCTGCACAATTTATCAAATCAAAAGCCGCCGTAGCCTGGGCAGCGGGACAACCACTCAAAGTTGAAGAAGTTGACGTCATGCTGCCAAAAGCAGGCGAAGTCCTTGTCAAAGTAATTGCTTCAGGCGTATGTCATACCGATGCATTTACCTTATCAGGCGATGATCCTGAAGGTGTGTTTCCAGCAATCCTTGGTCACGAAGGTGGCGGCATTGTTGAGATGGTTGGCGAAGGCGTCACCAGCGTAGAAGTTGGCGACCATGTGATTCCGTTATACACAGCTGAGTGTGGTGAGTGTAAGTTCTGTAAGTCTGGCAAAACCAATTTATGTAGTGCGGTGCGTGAAACCCAAGGTAAAGGGTTAATGCCAGATGGCACCACTCGCTTCTACAAAGACGGTGAACCTATTTTTCATTATATGGGTTGCTCTACCTTCTCTGAATACACTGTACTACCAGAGATTTCACTGGCAAAAGTTAACAAAGCAGCCCCTTTGGAAGAAGTCTGCTTACTTGGTTGTGGCGTAACAACTGGCATGGGCGCTGTGCTCAATACCGCTAAAGTAGAGCAAGGTGATACTGTTGCTATCTTTGGATTGGGCGGTATTGGTTTATCAGCGATTATCGGTGCCACAATGGCGGGTGCGTCACGCATTATTGGTATCGACTTGAATGAGTCTAAATTCGAACTGGCCAAGCAACTAGGTGCTACCGACTGCATTAACCCAAACAACTTTGATAAGCCTATACAAGAAGTCATTGTAGAAATGACAGATGGCGGCGTAGATTACTCATTCGAGTGTATCGGTAACGTTAACGTTATGCGTAGCGCGTTAGAATGTTGTCATAAAGGTTGGGGCGAGTCAGTGATTATTGGTGTTGCAGGAGCAGGGCAAGAGATTTCAACCCGTCCATTCCAACTGGTTACTGGCCGAGTATGGAAAGGCAGCGCATTTGGCGGTGTGAAAGGTCGTAGTGAGCTACCAGGCATTGTTGAGCAATACTTAAATGGTGAATTCGAACTTAACCAGTTCATTACTCACACTATGGGGCTTAATGAAATTAATGAAGCATTTGAGCTAATGCATAAAGGTGAAAGTATTCGCAGTGTCATCCACTTCGATAAGTAGCCTAGATAAATAACTTAGATAAGCCTTGGTTCGCTACAGTATAAATTACTCAGCGAACACTTCTGGTTACAGCCATGATAAGGGACAGAAAATGAGTTTAACCCAAGTAAGCGCAGCGAAAGTATTCGGCGGCTGGCACAAACAGTTTAGCCATGCATCATCAAGCAATCATTGCGATATGCGCTTTGCTGTATACCTGCCACCACAAGCAGAAAAGCAAAATGTACCTGTGGTTTATTGGCTGTCTGGCTTAACCTGCACCGATGAAAACTTTATGCAAAAAGCGGGTGCATTGCGGGTTGCAGCCGAGCTAGGTTTAGCAATTGTAGCGCCAGATACGAGTCCGCGCGGTGATGATGTGGCAGATGACGCTGATGGCGCGTATGACTTTGGTTTAGGCGCAGGCTTTTACGTCAACGCAACGCAAACCCCATTTGCTCAGCACTATCAAATGTACGACTACGTAGTTAATGAGCTGCCTAAACTCATTGAGCAACATTTTCCGGTGACGACTCAGCGTGCAATTAGCGGCCATTCTATGGGGGGACACGGCGCATTAATGATAGCCCTTAAAAACCCGCAGCGTTATGCCAGCGTGTCAGCATTTAGCCCTATTAGCCAACCAATGAATTGCCCTTGGGGACAAAAGGCATTTGCAGGCTACCTTGGCAATGATCAACAGCAGTGGAGGCAATACGACAGTAGTGAATTAGTGAAAGCAAGCCCAGTGCAGGATCATATTCCCGCATTAGTCGATCAAGGTGAGCAAGATAACTTTTTAGTCGAACAGCTAAAACCAGAAGCCTTAGTTGGTGCTGCCAAGCTGGTGGATTATCCATTAACCCTGCGTATGCAACCTGGCTACGATCATAGCTATTACTTCATTGCGAGCTTTATTGAAGAGCATCTGCAGTTTCATGCAAGGTGCATTATCGACAAGAGCTAGATAGAACCTAACACTGGCAGGGTAAGAGCATGAGTGATTAATTATCAAAGTTCATTCAGGATGAATGAATTTTGATTGCGCAATACGCCGTAAAATCATCCCCTAATGCCACTTTAAGGGCTCCGCTTTAGCATCCCTGCTAAAGAGGCTTGCTTACTCACAGCTCATTAATCCCATAAGAAAACGCACGATAGATGTTCATGATCTCACCCTGCTAACACTGATAGATAAACCAAATAAGGCTCCTAAACAGGAGCCTTATTCATGTAAATATTTGGATTGGGTAAGCTTAACTTAAAACAAAAATTAAAAGCCAAAATTAAAAGTAATAACCAAAATTGATGTTAACTCTTTTATCCCAACTGGTGCTATTTTCAGGCAATCCAACATGGCCATTATCCCTTGTTGACGCATACATGTTCTTGCCAAGAATAAAATCCACCATGGTATATGTCGGCCCAGCTGTAACTGCAGCTCCTGTGACATTTTGGTAGCTATTGTCATAGCTATCATCTGCTACGTCAGGGGTTACTAGACCAAAATCATTGTAAAATTTAATATTACCCCAATCGAAATTAACCGTACGGGCGAGGTTGATACTATATGCCTGCGCTTTTGAGGCTATTTCGTATTGCCACTGATAAGCAGCAACAGCAATTTTGTTATCATCAACGGCATCTGCCGCATCATAGTGGTATTGCATAACTTGTAATTGCAAAGCCCAATCTTGATAACTTGCATCCATATGCACAGCTGCAGCATAGCGGCTACCAGTATTCCCAGTAAGGCTATTGTAAATCTGCCCTACTTCTAATGAGCCACCTATAAGTGCTTTACCTGCTTCATAAGTCAGTTCATACGTTTGGCGAAGGTTTACTTGATTGGTCTCTTCATTATGGTATTCAATATCACCCACAATACCAGAGTATAAATCAGGCGAATAACGCTCATTGCTAGTAGCACTAGCTTCACCATTTTTGAAAAAGGCAATTTGGGTACCCCAAGCACCATTGTTATAAACGCCTTTTATACCTAGATCATAGTCATCTTCAAAACCTAGGTAGTAAGGCACGCCAAACCAAAAGCTATTAGAGATGAATCCTGGGTTACCAAAAGGTGTTTGCGTCACACCAAGTTGTAATTGCCAATTTGAGTTAACATCAACAAAGCCATAGCCATAACGCAGAGTTTGCCAACCATCATAAAAACGATATTCAGAGGCCAGTCCCCAGTTGTCTAGCTTGCCATCAAATTTAACTGCAGCCATATCAAAGGTAAAATCACCAAGCTTATCTCGCGAGGCCTGGTCATAATCAATATAAGCATAATTAACCCGCAGCGTACCTGAAACATCGATACCATTTTGCTGTTCATTTGCAGCAACATTCGTTGCAAAAGCAACGCACATAACTATCGCTATTGGCGACAACTTTATAGACATAATTAACTCGGTAGGATTTGCTTTTCAGCAATAAAAAGGAATGCGCTGCTCATGCAACGCGAATTTGATCTAGATCATAGAGGGATTGTTGACTAAGTAGAGTAGTTTTGTACTAAAAGGCGATCTTGATCGGGATAATTAAAAAAATAATTTACAAATGCTACCTATCACTCAAGGTCAAAGCCAACTCAATAAAACGCTGCATAGCTGGGTTAAGCTGCTTATCAGAAGCATAAATAAGCTCACTATACCAACTCACAGACTTACCTCCCGACACCACGAACTCGGTAACATCGCCTTGTTCCAGATAGGTTTCTACTTGAAATCTCGGCACAATCGCCCAACCCATTCCTAAGCTCACCATCTCAATTAAGTCGGCTAAATTAGCCACGCTGTGATAGTGATAACTCAGAATATGTCCATGCAAGTTGCTGTTTTGCGCCACGTAACGATAAACCAATTGCGGGCACGACTTTAACTGTTCCTGCACTTTAACTTCATCACTACCAACCCAACTTGGCGAACCAATAAAAATCAGCTCAAAGTTAAATAATGGCTGACTGATGATCCCTTCAAATGGCTTAAATAAAGTGGTTATGACCCCCAGATCAACTTGATTGCTGGTAACAAGTTCGATTATTTGCTCTGGCTCGCCGCTATGAAGCTCGATAGCTAAATGCGGATATTGTTGCGTAACTTGCTTAATACATCGCAATAATTGGCGATCGTGGATGGTGCTATCTAGTGCAATGCGCAGCTCACTGGGCAACTTTGCGTGCATGGTATCGATTTTGGACTCAAGCACGCCTGCTTCAATCAGTACAGGCCGTGCAAACTGATAAAATTCAAGGCCTGCTTGAGTTGGTGCAAGTTTACGAACGTGGCGCTCAAATAGCTGAATATCAATATCGACCTCTAGTGTTGCGACTTGCTGACTAATCGTCGTGGCGTGTTTGCCTAGTAATAATGCCGCTTGCTTAAAACTGCCCTGCTCCACAGTCGTGACAAAAGCGGTGAGTTGATCGAGCGAGAACTTCATCATGAATACCCTTAACTTTTAACTATCAGTATTTAGCCTTCAGCTATTAACTTCTGCCATTGGTATTTATAGCAGGATAAAACCCTTTTTATACGAGTTATTGAAATGAAATTTATATTCCATAATCCCTCTCGACAGCAAAGTTAGCAACTCAAAATCGAGGTTATTATGAACAACTCAATCATTAGCAAAAAATCACTCGCGATTGCAGCATTAGCCGCGACAAGTATGTTTGCAATAAGCGACATCGCTCAAGCTTGCTCAAACTTTAACTTTAACGCTAACGGCAATACTTTTGTTGGCAGAACCATGGAATGGCCTGGCGAGCTAAATGCACAAGTTGCATTAGTGCCGCAACAGCACCAATTTAGTTATGGCACAAGTAAGTATGGTTTTGTCGGTATTATGCATCAGAACGAACTGTTTTCATCAGGTTTAAATGAACATGGACTTAACGGTGAGGCACTAGTGTTAGGTGAAAGCCAGTTTGCACCAGAAGGACAAGAACAGCTTAAATCGGGCGATCTTGTTGGCTTTGTATTATCCAATGCTAAAAATGTTGATGAAGCAGAAGCACTGCTAAAGCAACATAAAGTCAGCATTGCCGCGTACGACGTAGTTGATGGCTTACACCTAGCAACTCACTTTGCTTTTAATGACGGTAAACGTGCGATCGTTGTTGAGTACCAAGACGGCTCTGGCTACCCTACCATCTTTGAAAATAAACTTGGGGTGATGACGAATGATCCAAGCTATCAAACCCAGCAAAGTCTCGCGGCAATGCTAGTTGATGGCGGTAAGACTCAGTTCTCAGAAGAAACATTTGCAGCGTTTGATATGTCACCTATTGGTCGATTCCAAAAGCTAACCGCTTTACATCAAACCCAAGATTTGCAACTTGTTAAGTCTGACTTTGACGCAGTAAACCGCGCTTGGAATATGATTAACTCAGTCGACATTCCACAAGGGGCACTGTACTGGCGCTTTGCATCAGATCTACCTCAGTTCACTTCATTTGCAAACGTGGTAGACATCAACAACAAAGATTACTATTTCAGAACTTATGACAATATGGATGTTCGCAAGATTGATCTTAACAGCATCAACTTCAAGCAAGCTAAGTTCATCAGTAAATCTATTTTTAAAACAGGCGATTACCAAGAATATTCATTCAAGTAATATAAGCAATTGCAGGCTGTTATTGTCCTCAACAGCCTGCAACTCCCGCCCGCTCACTAATACCTACTGAACAGTAGCTAACTATCTCTAAATAGTGTTCCAACACTGGGAAAAGCAATAAACTAGTGCCACTATCAATCTCACGAGTTTAATCCCAGCAGCCCACAGTTTGGGCAATAGTTACCTTGAAAGCTTAAGTAAATAGTAGGAACATCGAATGAGCAAAATCGCATTACTAGTAGGAACAACACTCGGCGGCACTGAGTATGTTGCAGATGATATGGCAGAGCAGCTTGCTCAGCTTGGCCATCAAGCTGACGTTTTTACCGATCCACAATTAGACACAGTCAGCACATATCCACTATGGATTTTGGTTTGCTCAACTCATGGCGCAGGCGAATTACCAGATAATATCCAACCATTTCATAAACAGATCATGCTATTTCAACCCGATCTTAGTGCAGTAAAATTCGCCGTTTGTGCCATTGGCGACTCAAGCTACGACACTTTTTGTGCAGGCCCCAAAAAGCTCGCAGAATTATTTACACAGGCAGGATCTAGCGAGTTTGTGGATAAGATCCAAATTGACGTCCAACAATCCCCAGTACCTGAAGAAGCCGCACTAGCCTGGCTTTCTCAATGGCAACAAACCATTCCACAATAAGCAATTCTGAGAAAAGAAGATCCTATTATTGGATAATAGGATCTTCTATCCACATTTCCATATCTTTTATCCACAAATTATGATCTAAAATGATAAATATGTGGATAAACTATTATTTTCACCGATCATAACTTTGTACTGTTCACACTCGGATCTACCATTGGATCCACCTTGTGGATAAAGTAGCGATCTATCCCCAAGTTATATTGAGTTTGATCGTCAATAGATCACAAGTTCAAAATCGCGTAAGTAATTATAAATACAGAACTTTAAGCGTTACCCACAGAAAAACACGATCTTAATAGTAAGAAATAATAAAGATCTTTTTAAAAAGATCTTAAGATCTATTAGTCCTTGCCTCACTGATCCACTATGAAAAAATGATCTTCCACCTTGTGGACAGTCAATGATAAAATGATCTGCTCAAATTGAATCTCGGATCAAAATTTCATTTATTTATTGAAGGTCAGGTAATGCATTTTCATGAACGGTTTGATGTCATAGTTGTCGGTGGTGGTCATGCCGGAACGGAAGCCGCACTCGCAGCAGCAAGAATGGGATCAAAAACCTTATTGCTCACACACAACATCGATACTTTAGGACAAATGTCTTGTAACCCAGCCATTGGTGGCATAGGTAAAGGACATCTTGTAAAAGAAATTGATGCACTTGGCGGAGCAATGGCAATTGCAACTGACTTTGCAGGTATTCAATTTAGAACGCTTAATTCAAGCAAAGGCCCGGCAGTACGTGCGACTCGTGCTCAGGCTGACCGCGCCTTATACCGCCAAAAAATTCAGCAGATTTTACAAAGCCAAGCTAACTTACGCATATTTCAACAGGGTGTAGATGATCTTGTTGTAGAAAATAACCGTGTAGTGGGTGTTGTCACTCAAATGGGATTAGCATTTGAAGCGCCAAGTGTGGTGTTAACTGCCGGTACTTTCCTTGGTGGCCAAATTCATATTGGTTTAGAAAACTACAGTGGTGGTAGAGCAGGTGATCCGCCATCAATTGCGCTAGCTCAACGTCTGCGTGACTTGCCTATTCGTGTTGGTCGTTTAAAAACTGGCACACCACCACGACTTGATGCCAATACTCTAGACTTTTCTAAAATGACTGAGCAAAAAGGTGATGACCCATTACCTGTAATGTCATTTATCGGCGATGTCGAGCAGCATCCAGAACAGATATCTTGTCATATCACTCATACCAATGAGCAAACTCACGACATTATTCGTGGTGGACTTGATCGCAGCCCTATGTATTCAGGGGTGATTGAAGGTGTTGGCCCGCGCTACTGCCCGTCAATTGAAGATAAGATCATGCGTTTTGCTGACAAAAACTCACACCAGATCTTTATTGAGCCAGAAGGCTTAACCACCAATGAAATCTACCCAAATGGTATTTCAACCAGCTTACCATTTGATGTGCAATTGAATTTAGTTCGTTCGATCAAGGGCTTAGAAAACGCCGAGATCATTCGTCCTGGCTATGCCATTGAGTATGATTATTTTGATCCACGTGATTTGAAAAACTCACTCGAGACCAAAGTGATTGAAGGTCTATTCTTTGCAGGGCAAATCAATGGCACAACCGGTTATGAAGAAGCGGGTGCGCAAGGTTTGCTTGCAGGTATGAACGCGTCATTGAAAGTGCAGGGCAAAGACACATGGTGTCCACGCCGTGATGAAGCTTATCTTGGTGTACTGGTTGATGATTTATCAACATTAGGCACAAAAGAGCCTTATCGTATGTTCACTAGCCGCGCAGAATATCGCTTATTATTGCGTGAAGACAATGCTGATTTACGTTTGACTGAAAAAGGCCGTGAGCTTGGCTTAGTTGATGATGAGCGTTGGGCAAAATACAGCGAAAAGAAAGAGGCTATTGAGCAAGAATTACAACGCCTTCGCAGTCAGTGGGTGCATCCAAATTCACCGCTGATCGATGTGTTAAACCCTGAACTTAACACGCCGATTTCACGTGAAGCGTCATTTGAAGAATTGTTGCGTCGCCCAGAAATGGACTACGACAAGCTAATGTCACTTGATGGCTTTGGCCCTGGACTTGAAGACGCCCGCGCTGCTGAGCAGGTGCAAATTCAGGTGAAATACTCGGGTTATATTCAACGTCAGCAAGATGAGATCGATAAAGCTATTCGTCATGAAAGCTCATTATTGCCGTTAGATCTGGATTATCAAGAAGTGCCGGGGTTATCCAATGAGGTGATCGCTAAGCTTAATAACCATAAGCCAGAAACGGTTGGTCAGGCATCGCGTATTTCGGGGATCACCCCTGCTGCAATTTCGATTTTGCTTGTACATCTTAAAAAGCGTGGTTTGCTCAGAAAAACGGCTTAAATCACGCATTTTTACCAACTAAAATCGTAAAGGAAGTTGAAAGACTTCCTTTCGTTCATTTACCGCATCATAATACTGATAATTTCATTGCTGCTAAGCGCTGTCACTGTGCCCACAGCATCAAGAACCATTAATCCAATATCGAGGCTTTCGTGTTATTAGAGCAACTGCGTGGCTATTTGTCCGAAATGAATATTTCTGCCACTGAGCAGCAACAATCACAATTGGTTGGTTTTGTCGAAATGCTAAATAAGTGGAACAAAGCTTATAACTTAACATCTGTGCGTGACCCAAAGCAGATGTTGGTCCGTCACGTGATGGACAGTTTAGCGGTTTCACCTTACCTTGACGGTAAGCACTTTATCGATGTTGGCACAGGGCCAGGATTGCCAGGTATTCCGCTAGCGATTTTGAATCCAGATAAAGAGTTTGTGTTGCTCGATAGCTTGGGCAAGCGTATTCGCTTTCAAAAGCAAGTGAAGTTTGAGCTGAAAATTGACAATATCAGCTCAGTAGAATCTCGAGTCGAAGCTTATCAGCCTGAGCAAAAGTTTGATGGAGTGCTTAGCCGCGCCTTTGCTTCAGTTGAAGATATGCTAACTTGGTGTCATCACTTACCCGCACAAGATGGTTGCTTTTATGCGCTAAAAGGGCAATTGTCTGAACAGGAGATGCAAAATATTCCTGCTGGTTTTACTGTGGCTGAAACCATTGTGCTTAAAGTGCCAACTTTGGACGAACAGCGCCACTTACTGAAAATTACCCAGTAAGAAATTATTACCGGACATCAATAATTTATAACAGGACGACATTGTGGGAAAAATTATTGCCGTAGCCAACCAAAAAGGTGGCGTAGGAAAAACAACGACTTGTGTAAACTTGGCTGCGTCGCTTGCAGCAACTAAGCGCAAGGTGTTGTTGATTGATCTTGATCCGCAAGGTAATGCCACAATGGGCAGCGGCGTCGACAAATACGATGTTGAAAATACAGCTTATGAATTACTGGTCGATGAAAAACCATTTGCAGAAGTGGTGATCAAAGATACGGTCGGTAAATACGATCTGATTGCGGGTAACGGTGATGTTACCGCGGCAGAGATCAAGTTAATGGAGTTTTTTGCCCGCGAAATTCGCCTGCGTAATGCTCTGGAAAGCGTCAAAGATGAATATGACTTTATCTTTATTGACTGCCCACCATCGTTGAATATGCTAACGGTTAATGCCATGAGCGCGGCTGACTCAGTATTAGTGCCAATGCAATGTGAGTACTACGCCCTTGAAGGCTTAACTGCACTTATTGATACCATCAGCAAATTAAGCGCCATGGTTAATAAAGACTTAACCATAGAAGGTATTTTACGTACCATGTACGACCCGCGAAATCGTCTATCTAATGATGTGTCAGATCAATTAAAACAACATTTTGGTGAGAAGGTTTATCGCACTGTTATTCCAAGAAATATTCGTCTAGCTGAAGCGCCAAGTTTTGGTGCTCCTGCCATGTATTACGATAAGAGCAGTGCTGGTGCTAAGGCTTATTTAGCCTTAGCAGGAGAAATTATTCGCCGTGCTGAGCAGCAAGATGCTCAAGCAAAAGAAGCCTAGGAACAGAGAATGAATTCAAAAAAACGTGGTTTGGGTAAAGGCTTGGATGCCTTACTGAGTAACAGCAATGCAGCGACTAAAAAAGCCGATGTAGCCATAGAGGCTGCTAGTGCTAACCAAGAAGGTCACGACCTTGTTGAACTTGCCATTGATTTACTGCAACCAGGCAAATACCAACCGCGTAAAGATATGTCTCCAGAAGCACTTGAAGAGCTTGCCGAGTCTATTCGCTCACAAGGCATAATTCAGCCAATTGTGGTGCGTAAAGTATCTGATACCCAATATGAAATTATTGCAGGTGAGCGTCGCTGGCGCGCATCGCAACTAGCTGGACTAGAGGCTGTCCCTTGTATCGTTAAGCAAGTGGCTGACGAAGCCGCTGTCGCAATTGCGTTAATTGAAAATATCCAACGTGAAGACTTAAATGCAATGGAAGAAGCCATTGCATTAGCACGTTTGAAAGACGAATTTGAGCTTACACATCAACAAGTTGCACAAGCGGTTGGTAAGTCGCGGGTAACCGTCTCAAATCTGCTGCGCCTTAATAGCCTTAACGAGCCTGTTAAGCGTTTACTTGAACATGGTGATATAGAAATGGGCCACGCTCGTGCGTTGCTTGCCATTGAAGGTGATATGCAAACTGAGCTGGCTAGATTGGTTGCATCAAAAGAAATGACTGTTCGAGAAACTGAACGACTAGTCAATAAAGCATTAAATCCTGCTAAAACTCCCGAAAAAGCCGTCAAAGATCACGATGTTGTCCGCTTAGAACAGCAGTTAATTGAAAAGTTAGGTGCGAAAGTGGCAATAAATCATGGCAGTAAAGGTAAAGGTAAAATCGTAATTAATTACCAGAATCTTGCTGAATTAGACGGTATTCTTAGCAAAATCCACTAAATATCCCCGCTAAAAATTGCTATACGGTAAGTTTGTGACGAGGTAGAGATTTCAGTTTTTATTAATTTAGACTTAAATCACCTTGAAAATCGCTGTTTTGACATGAACTAAGTTGCAAACAAACCCCGAGAAGGTATACTTTGCAGGCTTTTTGGATGTTAGCTCTCAGCGAACAAAATTCACTGTGTAGCAAGCTCACATAAAAGCATGAATGCGGAGAATTAAATTGAGTAATGTTTTAGCGCAGCGTGGTCGGCTTTCAGCCTATAAGCTGGTTGGATTGCAGGCAGTAGCAGCGATAGTAACTTCAATTTTATTTTTCGTAATGTGGGGAGCATTGTTTGGTCTATCAGCACTGGCTGGTGGACTTATTGCAGTACTCCCTAATTTTGTATTCGCAACCCTAGCATTTTCCCACGCGGGAGCAAGTGCATCAAGAAAGGTCGTACTATCGTTCTTTTTTGGGGAAGCGGTAAAGTTGCTGTTAACTATCGCATTATTTGCGCTAGCGTTCGGAGTGTTTAACGCAGAGTTTCTGCCGTTATTTTTCACTTACGCTTTGAGCTTGGTAGTGCCTTGGACAGCCCCTTTATACGTCAAGCAAAATTAAGTGAGATTAATCATGGCGACAACTGGTGAAGCATTAACTGCTACCGGATACATCCAGCATCACTTGACCAATGCTAAAATGTGCTTCGACGAAAGCGGAGTTGCTTTTAACTATGCATGTCAAGATGCTGGTTTTTGGACTTGGCACGTTGACTCACTTTTGTTTTCAGTTGGCTTAGGTATGCTATTTTTGTGGTTATTCCGCAAAGCTGGCAAGAAGGCAACAACTGGTGTTCCAGGCAAATTTCAATGTTTCGTTGAAATGTGTGTGGAAGGTGTAGATAGAATCGTTAAAGACTCATTTAGCGGTCGTAACGCACTAATCGCACCACTAGCTCTAACTATTTTCATCTGGGTATTCCTGATGAACTTAATGGATCTAGTCCCAATTGACTTCGTACCTGAAGCTGCAAACAGACTACTTGGTGTTCCTTACCTTAAAATTGTACCAACTACCGACTTAAACGTGACTCTAGGCATGTCTTTGAGCGTGTTTGCGTTGATTATTTTTTACAGTATCAAGGTTAAGGGTGTAGGTGGTTTCACTAAAGAAATGACCTTAAATCCATTCAACCATTGGGCACTTATTCCAGTTAACTTAATTCTGGAAACAGTAACCTTGGTTGCGAAGCCTATCTCTCTAGCGCTTCGTCTGTTTGGTAACCTGTATGCAGGTGAGTTGATCTTTATTCTGATTGCGTTAATGCCTTGGTGGGCACAGTTCGCATTATCAGTGCCTTGGGCGATTTTCCATATTTTGGTAATTGTACTTCAGGCGTTTATCTTCATGATGCTGACAATTGTTTATTTAAGCATGGCACATGAAGAACATTAATTTAATTAAATTAGTTATTTCGGAGATAAAATGGAAACTGTAATTAGCTTTACAGCAATCGCTGTTGCAATCATGATTGGCTTAGCAGCGCTAGGTACTGGTATTGGCTTCGCTATCTTAGGTGGTAAGTTCTTAGAAGCTTCTGCTCGTCAGCCAGAACTTGCTCCAGCTCTACAAACTAAAATGTTCATCGTAGCTGGTCTACTTGATGCGATCTCTATGATTGCAGTTGGTGTTGCATTATTCTTCGTATTCGCGAACCCATTCGTAGCTCAACTAGCTGGTTAATTTAGCACCCTATAAGGAGTTGTCGTTATGAGTATTAACGCTACCCTGCTAGGCCAAGCGATCTCTTTTACACTCTTCGTGTGGTTCTGCATGAAGTTTGTATGGCCGCCGCTGATTAATGCTATCGAAGAGCGCCAAAAGAAAATTGCTGATGGTCTGGCTGATGCCGGCCGTGCTGCAAAAGATCTAGAGTTGGCTCAAGCGAAAGCTACAGAGCAACTTAAAGAAGCTAAAGCAACAGCTAACGAAATTATTGAGCAAGCTAACAAGCGTAAAGCTCAAATCGTTGAAGAAGCAAAAGCAGAAGCAGATGCTGAGCGCGCTAAAATTATCGCTCAGGGTCAAGCAGAAATTGAAAGCGAACGTAATCGCGTGAAAGATGACTTGCGTAAGCAAGTTGCTACTCTAGCCGTAGTTGGCGCAGAGAAGATTCTTGAGCGTTCGATTGATCCAGAAGCGCACAGCGACATTGTTGATAAACTTGTTGCTGAAATTTGATAGGGGATTTGAGTTATGGCTGAATTAAGCACCATCGCTCGCCCTTACGCAAAGGCAGCTTTTGATTTTGCTGTTGAAAATCAAGCAGTGGACAGCTGGACAGAAATGTTAGCTTTTGCTGCATTGGTAAGTGAAAACGAATCAATGCAACCACTGTTAAATGGCACTCTAGCGAGCGCCGAAATCGCATCACTATTTATTAAAGTATGTGGCGAGCAAGTAAACGAGCAAGGGCAGAACCTAATTAAGGTTATGGCTGAGAATAATCGTTTAGCGATACTACCTTCAGTATCAGAATTGTTCGTTGAGTACCGCAATGAGTGGGCGAAAGAAGTTGAAGCACAAGTTACTTCAGCTTCTGAGCTAAGCGATGAGCAAAAACAGCAAATTAGTGTTTCTTTAGAGAAACGTCTCGCACGCAAAGTTAAGCTGAACTGTAGCATTGACGCATCGCTATTAGGCGGTGTGATTATTAAATCAGGCGACCTAGTCATTGATGGCTCGGTAAGCGGTAAATTATCGCGTCTGTCTGAAACGCTACAGTCGTAATTGGGAGTTTGAGCATGCAACTGAATTCCACTGAAATCAGCGATCTGATTAAGCAGCGGATCGAGCAGTTCGACGTCGTTAGTGAAGCTCGCAACGAAGGTACTATCGTTGCAGTAAGTGACGGCATCATTCGCATTAACGGCCTTGCCGATGTAATGCAAGGTGAGATGATCGAATTGCCAGGTGGCCGTTTTGCAATCGCGTTGAACTTAGAACGTGATAGTGTCGGTGCCGTAGTGATGGGCCCTTATGCTGATCTAGCAGAAGGCGCAAAAGTAAAAACCACTGGTCGTATTCTTGAAGTACCAGTAGGTAATGGTCTATTAGGCCGCGTTGTTAACACTCTTGGTGAGCCAATTGACGGTAAAGGACCAATCGATAACGATGGTTTCTCTCCTGTTGAAGTAATTGCTCCAGGTGTTATTGAACGTAAATCTGTATCACAACCAATTCAAACTGGTTATAAAGCCGTTGACGCTATGATCCCAATCGGTCGTGGTCAGCGTGAGCTTATCATTGGTGACCGTCAGACTGGTAAAACAGCGATGGCTATCGATGCAATTATCAACCAGAAAGATTCTGGCATTAAGTGTGTTTACGTAGCAGTTGGTCAAAAAGCATCAACTATTGCAAACGTAGTACGCAAGCTAGAAGAACATGGCGCGCTAGCTAACACTATCGTAGTGGTTGCATCAGCTTCTGAAGCTGCAGCACTACAATACCTAGCACCATACTCTGGTTGTTCTATGGGTGAATACTTCCGTGACCGCGGTGAAGATTCTTTAATCGTATATGATGATCTATCTAAGCAAGCAGTTGCTTACCGTCAGATCTCACTACTATTGAAGCGTCCACCAGGACGTGAAGCATACCCAGGTGACGTATTCTATCTACACTCTCGTCTACTAGAGCGTGCATCACGCGTAAACGAAGAGTATGTAGAGAAGTTCACTAACGGTGAAGTAAAAGGTAAGACTGGTTCTTTAACCGCACTACCTATTATTGAAACCCAAGCTGGTGACGTATCAGCGTTCGTACCTACCAACGTAATTTCGATTACCGACGGTCAGATCTTCCTAGAGACCGACCTATTTAACTCTGGCCTACGTCCAGCGGTTAACCCAGGTATTTCGGTATCTCGTGTAGGTGGTGCAGCGCAGACTAAGATCATCAAGAAACTGTCTGGTGGTATCCGTACCGCACTTGCACAGTATCGTGAGCTTGCAGCGTTCTCACAATTTGCATCTGACTTAGATGATGCAACTCGTGCTCAACTTGAGCATGGTGAGCGAGTAACCGAATTAATGAAGCAAAAGCAATATGCTCCTATGAGCGTAGCTGCACAGGCTGTGTCTATTTTCGCAGCTGAAAAAGGCTACCTAAAAGCTGTTGCTATCAATGAAATCGGTCGCTTTGAAGCCGCTCTGCTTGCATACATGAACAGCGAACATGCTGAGCTTATGAACAACATCAACGCTACTGGCGATTACAACGCTGATATCGAAGGTGAGTTAAAAGCAGGCATGGACAAGTTCATTGAAACCCAAACCTGGTAATAATTATCGGGGTGTCATAAGACACCTTCGGTCCCAGATTGGAGAGTAGAGATGGCCGGCGCAAAAGAGATTAAAACCAAGATCGCGAGTGTGAAAAACACTCAGAAGATCACTTCCGCTATGGAAATGGTAGCTGCGAGTAAAATGCGTAAAGCACAAGACCGCATGGAAGCTAGCCGTCCATATGCAGAAAATATGCGTAAGGTGATCGGTCACGTCGCGCAAGGTACTCTTGAATTTAAACATCCATATTTGGAAGTTCGAGATGCTAAGCGGGTTGGTTACATTGTTGTGGCAACCGACCGTGGCCTTTGTGGTGGTTTGAACATCAACTTGTTTAAGCAAGTTGTTGCAGACATGAAGAAGTGGAAAGACCAAGGTGCTGAAATTGAGTTCTGCCCAATTGGTGCCCGTTCTGTACAGTTCTTCAATAGCTTCGGCGGTGATATCGCTGCCCATGCATCAGGTTTAGGTGACGAGCCTAAGCTAGCTGACCTAATTGGTACAGTTCACGTGATGCTACAAGCTTACAACGAAGGCAAACTGGATCGTCTATTCATCGTATACAACAAGTTTGTAAACACGATGACTCAGACTCCTGTGATCGAACAGCTGCTACCTTTGCCTAAATCGGAAGAAGAAGTAGCTAAGTATCCTTGGGATTACATTTACGAGCCGGATCCAAAAGCAATTTTGGAAACATTATTAACTCGTTATGTTGAGTCTCAAGTTTATCAAGGCGTTGTTGAAAACGTTGCTTCAGAGCAAGCTGCCCGTATGGTAGCGATGAAAGCAGCAACCGATAACGCTGGCGAACTAATCGACGATTTGCAATTAGTCTATAACAAGGCCCGTCAGGCTGCGATTACGCAAGAACTGTCGGAAATTGTATCAGGCGCTGCAGCGGTTTAGGTTAGGTAACGAATTTAAGTTTAGAGGATTAATCATGAGCACAGGTACTGTTGTCCAAGTAATTGGCGCGGTTGTGGACGTAGAGTTTCCACAAGATTCTGTACCTCAGGTATATGACGCTCTGAAGATCACAGGTGAAGGCGCCTGTAATGGCTTGGTGCTGGAAGTTCAGCAGCAGCTAGGTGGTGGTGTAGTTCGTACCATCGCTATGGGTTCTTCTGATGGTCTGCGTCGTGGTCTTGAGGTTGAAAACTCAGGTGCACCTATTTCAGTTCCGGTTGGGGAAAAAACCCTTGGCCGTATCATGAACGTTTTAGGTCAACCTATCGATGAAGCAGGTGAAATTGGTGAAGAAGAGCGTTACGAAATTCACCGTGAAGCTCCTTCATACGAAGATCAATCGAACACAACTGAACTTCTAGAGACTGGTATCAAGGTAATCGACCTTGTATGTCCATTCGCTAAGGGTGGTAAAGTTGGTCTGTTCGGTGGTGCGGGTGTTGGTAAGACAGTTAACATGATGGAACTGATTAACAACATCGCTAAGGCACACTCGGGTCTTTCTGTATTCGCTGGTGTAGGTGAGCGTACTCGTGAGGGTAACGACTTCTACTACGAGATGGAAGATTCAGGCGTACTTGATAAAGTAGCCATGGTATACGGTCAGATGAACGAGCCTCCAGGAAACCGTCTACGCGTAGCGTTGACTGGTCTGACTATGGCTGAGAAGTTCCGTGACGAAGGTCGTGACGTACTATTGTTCGTTGACAACATCTACCGTTACACACTTGCAGGTACCGAGGTATCAGCACTTCTAGGTCGTATGCCTTCTGCGGTAGGTTATCAGCCAACTCTAGCTGAAGAAATGGGTGTTCTACAGGAACGTATTACTTCAACTAAGACTGGTTCGATTACTTCTGTACAAGCTGTATACGTACCTGCGGATGACTTAACGGATCCGTCACCAGCTACAACCTTCGCTCACTTAGACGCGACAGTTGTACTTTCACGTAATATTGCATCGCTAGGTATTTACCCTGCGGTTGACCCACTGGATTCGACTTCTCGTCAGCTAGATCCACAAGTAGTTGGTCAAGAGCACTATGACGTTGCAAGTGGTGTACAAACAGTATTACAGCGTTACAAAGAGCTGAAAGACATTATTGCTATTCTGGGTATGGACGAATTATCTGATGAAGATAAGACAACTGTATTCCGTGCACGTAAGATTGAGAAATACCTATCTCAACCTTTCTTCGTAGCAGAAGTCTTTACAGGTTCTCCAGGTAAGTACGTTTCTCTTAAAGACACTATCCGTGGCTTCAAGGGCATCTTGGAAGGTGAATTCGATCACCTACCAGAGCAAGCGTTCTACATGGTTGGTTCTATCGACGAAGTAGTCGAAAAGGCTAACAAAAAATAAATAACTAGGCCGTAAAGCTTAGTTCTTTAAGGAGAACTTGATGGCAGCCATGACAGTCAAACTTGATATTGTTAGTGCGGAAAACAGCATGTACCACGGCGAAGTGAGCTTCTTTGAAGTGAGCGGCGTTGAAGGTGAGTTAGGTATCATGCCTAACCATGCTCCATTACTAACAAAAATCAAACCTGGCATGGCGCGCATTATCAAGCAAGATGGCAGTGAAGATGTGATGTACCTTTCAGGGGGAATCCTCGAGGTACAGCCAGCTTCTATCTCTGTGCTTGCAGATGTAGCAATGCGCGCTGATGATATTGATGAAAAAGCTGCGCTTGAAGCTAAGCAACGTGCTGAGCAAGCAATTGCAAATGCCGGTGCTGACTTCGATTACGAAGCGGCAACAATCGAATTAGCTAAATCTTTAGCTCAATTACGTGTTGTTGAAACCATCAAAAAGAATATCGCCAGATAATTTGATTATTTGCGTAATACTAGGCGGTGCTTGTAAAAGCATCGCCTTTTTTATGCCTTTTTTATGCCTGTTTTTCAGTTATTACCTGTATTTTCATTACCAACAGTTACTTGTATATCCCGTCACATCGCATCTTTGTTTAATTGGCTTGAATTCAAATTCAGTGCACTGAGAGTCAGCTCACTAATAGCTATATAACCTAACTGTATGCTGATTTTCTTGTGAGTAAGCCAAACCAGTAATTCTTATCTCCACTATTATTCTCAATGGCATACCTTTAATTTGTGAAAGCAAACATGAGCCCAATCTGCTATTGAACGAGCGTTGTTCCAGTCACGATAAGTTGTAATTAACTGTGCATCGCATTTGATACGCTAATGAATTAAAATTGTCGCTTTGGTTGAGTCTTTAAAATCCCAAGGGAAAGTTAAAGGAAAATTTTATGTCGTTAAATGTTGTTATCTTAGCTGCAGGCAAAGGAACCCGCATGCGCTCAGATCTACCTAAGGTGCTTCACCCAATTGCTCATAAAAGCATGGTGCAGCATGTGATTGATACCGCCAACTCATTGGGTGCGAGTGGTATTCAGTTAGTTTATGGCTATGGTGCAGATAAGCTACAAGCAAACCTAGGGGAACAAGCGTTAAATTGGGTACTACAAGCTGAGCAGCTTGGTACTGGTCATGCTGTTGCGCAGGCAAACCCAAATATTAACGATGACGACACTGTACTCATCCTTTATGGCGATGTACCGCTTATTCAACAATCGACCCTTGAAAAGTTGTTGCAAGCTCGCCAACAAAATGGCCTGGCTATTTTGACGGTAAACCTTGCAAACCCAACAGGCTATGGCCGAATCGTACGTAATGAAGGTAAGGTCGTTGGTATCGTAGAGCAAAAAGATGCAAATGCAGAGCAACTGCTGATCAACGAAGTGAATACCGGCATTATGGCTGTACCGGGCAAACAGCTGAAAACCTGGTTAGAGAACCTGTCGAATGACAACGCGCAAGGTGAGTATTACCTAACTGATATTATCGCCATGGCCCATGAGCAAGGCGTTGCTATTACTACAGCACAACCAGAGTCTGCAATAGAAGTTGAAGGGGCTAACAACCGCGTACAGTTAGCTCAGTTAGAGCGCGCTTATCAGCTTCGAGAAGCTGAAAAACTGATGTTAAATGGTGCTAATCTGCGTGACCCTGCTCGTATTGATATCCGCGGAGAGGTCAGTTTGGGTATGGATGTAATGATCGATGTAAACGTAGTGCTTGAGGGTAAAGTTGCCTTAGGTAATAACGTGTCTATTGGCGCTGGTGCAATCATTATTAATTCTGAAATTGCTGACGACGCAACCATTAAACCTTACTCAATTATCGAAAACGCCAAAGTTGGCCCATCAAGCAGTGCAGGCCCATTTGCTCGTATGCGTCCTGGCAGTGAGTTAGTTGAAGATAGCCATATTGGTAATTTTGTTGAAATGAAAAAAGCCCGCTTAGGTAAAGGTTCTAAAGCAGGGCACTTAACATACCTAGGTGATGCAGAAATTGGTGCAGGGGTAAATATTGGCTGCGGTACTATTACTTGTAACTATGATGGTGCTAATAAGCACCTAACTAAGATTGAAGATGATGTTTTTGTGGGCAGCGACACTCAACTCGTGGCGCCTGTTACTATTGGTAAAGGTTCAACTTTAGGTGCGGGCTCAACAATTACTAAAGATGTGGGTGAAAATGAACTGGTGATAACCCGTGTTAAACAACGTCATTTAAAGGACTGGCAGCGTCCGGTAAAGCAGCCTAAATAGTGATCACTCACACAAACATTAACACGCCAGGTTACATAATCTGGCGTTTTTTTTAACAAAAAAGCAATCAAGGTAAAGGTTGCGTAAATACAGAATAAATGCAAATCGTTCTCATTTATTATCCCCGCCATAAAATAGAGATGAGGGTGATATTAGATGAAGTTACTAACCAAGGTTTCATGCCTTTCTGTTGCGATTGCAAGCAGCCTAGCTGCAACTGCAGTAAGTGCAAATGAGCAAATCGTTGCAGAACCTGATACCAGCAATATTGAGCGAATTCAGGTTAAAGGTCGCAGCTTTAACGACTACAAAGTTGGCAGTGCATCTGGGGCTATGCGCGGCAACATCAGTTTGATGGATACACCACAGTCTGTGAATGTGATCCCTGACTTTGTAACCGATGAGCAGCTTGCTACCAACCTTTCTGAAGTGTTAGTTAACGACTCTAGTGTTACCGGTGGTAGCGAAAAGTGGAACCGCCAGGTATTTAATATTCGTGGTTTTGAGCTATCTTCAGGTTCAGGCTACCTAGTTAATGGTCATCAGCAGTGGTCGCACTATGTTCAGCCTATCGAAACCTTGCAACAAGTTGAGGTGCTTAAAGGCCCATCAAGCATGTTATACGGTCAGTCAGGTCCTGGTGGCTTAATTAACATGGTGACCAAAAAGCCAACTTACGAAAGTTTCTATGAACTTGGTTTCGACACTGACCAAAACGGTTCAACTCGCTTCCAGCTTGATGCGGGTGGCGCACTAAACGAATCTGAAACGATCCGTTACCGTTCTGTATTGGTAAAACAGGACACTACCTACTGGCGTGAATATCAAGATGGCACTAACCAAGAGCGTGATCGCTGGTTAGGTTACATCAATCTAGAATTTGACTTAACTGACGACTTATTACTGTCGGTTAAGTATGACCATACCCAAGATAAAACCGGTATTGACCGCGGTGGCTGGTTAGACAGCAACGGCGAGTTAATTGGTGGTCGTGACATGATTTGGGATCAGCCTTGGGCATTTACCGACAATACTATTAGTAACTTTGGTGCCGACTTAACCTACCATATGTCTGATGAATGGAATGTCAAAGTGGGTTATAACGACCAGCAATTCAACCGTCAGCGTTTAGACTCATCGCCAAGCTACAACGAAAATGCAATGACTGAAGGTTATACTATCAGCCCATTCGATCGTTATGATGACTGGCAACACAAGACTGCTTTTGTTGACTTCAATGGTGAGTTCTCAACTGGCAGTATTGGTCACCAAATGCTAATTGGTGCCAACATGCTTGACTACTACTATGGTCAATTACGAGTAAAAGGCGCAACTGAGACTGTTCAAGTTGGCGCTCCAGTTCCTCGTCCTGATCTTGATTACAACGACGATGACTCCTTGTATCAAACAGATTACAAGCACTATGGTTTTTATGTGCAAGACTTAATCACGCTTAACGACAACTGGCAAGTGCTTGCTGGTGTTCGTTATGACGAGCAAAAGAAAGATGGTGAGGGTAACAACAGTTACGCGGTATCACCTAAGTTTGGTGTAATTTACTCGCCAGCTGAAAACGGTAGCATCTATGTTAACTACTCTAAGAGCTTTACTCCTCAAGGAATGGTTAATGATGAGAAAGACGTTAACGACAAGCTTAACCTAGACCCTGAATACGGCACTCAGTACGAAATTGGTACTAAGTGGGAATTCTACGACGGTGGCTTAATCTTAACGGGTGCGGTATTTGATATTACCGTTGATAACGTCACAGTTACTGAAGACCTTGAAACACCTATTGGTGATAAAGAAACCATTACTACTCAGTCTGGTGAGCAGCGCCACAAAGGTTTTGAAATGGGCGCTCAAGGTCAGCTAAGTGAAAAGTGGTTTATGACAGGTTCTATGATGTACTTAAATGCTGAGTATGTTCGTCCAGAAACTGATGCGCTAAACGGTATGACTCCAATTGATGCTCCTGAGTGGTCTGCAAATATTTGGACTCGCTATGAAATGACTGATGAGCTAGCACTTAACTTTGGTGCTGTGTATGTTGGTGAGCGTTTTGCTAACACCACTAACACAATCACTAAAGACGGTTATGTGCGCTTTGACATGGGGGCAGCATACGAAACAGAGCTATTCGGTAGTGATGTTAGTGTACGTATGAATATCAAGAACCTATTTGATGTTGATTACCTAGAAGGTGGTTCATACAACGATGTTACTGTTGGTGACGGTCGCCATGTTAGCCTAGCATTACAAGCTAAGTTCTAGCACTTTTCTTTTAGAGTGGTGTGATAGTCACTCTATCAGGTAATGATCAAAGCCCTTGTCGAAAGATAAGGGCTTTTTTGTGTCTTTTTGATCAAAAAGTGGCTGATTAACTACCAAATAAGTTTCGTTTGTTTATAATCTATCTTTCGTTTCAAAAGATGCTGAAAGTAAATAGGCTTAAATGAACAAACGTAATACTCAGCAACGCCGCCATAGCATTATGACCCTGCTTAATGAGCAAGGTGAGGTCAGTGTTGAAGATTTATCCTTACGTTTCGAAACTTCAGAAGTCACTATTCGCAAAGATTTAGCCACGCTTGAGAAAACCGGCCTTTTGCTGCGTCGCTATGGTGGTGCAGTTGCAGTGCCTGATGAAGTTACCAGTCAATTTACCGCCAAAGTTGCGCCCAATAAGCTATCAATTGCTAAAGCCGCTGCTGAGCTGATTAACGATCATAATCGCATCATTATTGATAGTGGCACTACTACAGCAGGTATTATCGCTCAGTTAAATACTAAGCGGGGCTTACTGGTCATGACCAACTCATTGTCACTGGCGAACCAAATCCATGAGTTAGAAAACGAACCAACACTATTGATGACAGGTGGTACCTGGGATCCCCATTCAGAATCTTTTCAGGGGCAAGTAGCAGAGCAGGTTTTGCGCTCGTATAACTTTGACCAGCTATTTATTGGCGCAGATGGAATCGACATAGGGCGCGGTACAACTACTTTCAATGAGCTTACTGGCTTAAGTAAGGTTATGGCCGAAGTATCCCGAGAAGTGGTAGTGATGTTAGAGGCTGACAAGCTTGGCAGGAAAATTCCTAACCTTGAGCTATCTTGGGAAAGTATAAATATATTGATTTCTGATGACCGGTTGCCCTTGCATGCTGTAAAGGAAATTGAGTCACATGGTGTAAAGGTCGTTTTGGCTCCGTATACCGATAAATAACCAATTAAAGTGGAACTATTATGTGTGGAATTGTAGGCGCTGTTGCGCAACGAGACGTCGCTGAGATTTTAGTTGAAGGTCTTAGACGCTTAGAGTACCGAGGGTATGATAGTGCTGGCGTGGCAGTAATTAGCAACGGTGAGCTAAGCCGTACTCGCCGCCTGGGCAAGGTACAAGAGCTATCTAGTGCGTTAGATGCAAACCCACTAACTGGTGGTACAGGTATTGCTCATACTCGTTGGGCTACACATGGTGAGCCAAGTGAGCGTAATGCGCATCCGCATCAATCTCGGGGTGATATCGCGGTTGTTCACAACGGGATTATTGAGAACCATAACAAGTTACGTGACATGCTTACCGAGCAGGGTTATGAGTTTGCATCTGACACGGACACCGAGGTGATTTGCCACCTGGTTCATCATGAGCTAAAAAGCCACAATAGTTTACTAGCGGCAGTGCAAACAACTGTAAAGCAACTTGAAGGTGCATACGGTACCGTGGTTATTGATCGCCGCGACAGCGAGCGCATGATTGTTGCTCGCAGTGGTAGCCCACTGGTTATTGGTTATGGTTTAGGTGAGCACTTTGTAGCATCAGATCAACTTGCACTGCTACCAGTTACGCGCTCATTCGCTTTCCTGGAAGAAGGCGATGTTGCCGAGGTAACACGTCGTGAAGTGAATATTTTTGATGTGGACGGCAACCCAGTAGAGCGTGAAGTAAAAGAGTCTGAAGTGACTCATGATGCGGGTGACAAAGGTGAATATCGTCACTACATGCTTAAAGAAATTTATGAGCAACCAACTGCGATTGCTAGCACATTAAGCGGGCGTATTGAGTCAGGTAAAGTGCTAGATAGTGCCTTTGGTGAAAACGCTGCAGAGTTCTTAAAAGATATCAAACATGTACAAATTATTGCCTGTGGTACTAGTTACCACGCAGGTATGGCCGCACGTTACTGGTTAGAAGATTGGGCCGGTGTATCGTGTAACGTTGAGATAGCTTCAGAGTTTCGCTACCGCAAGTCGCATATGTTCCCAAATAGCCTTCTGGTGACAATTTCTCAATCTGGTGAAACTGCTGATACTTTAGCAGCACTGCGCCTAGCAAAAGAAATGGGCTATAAGGCTACGTTAACTATCTGTAACTCGTCGGGTTCATCACTGGTACGTGAGTCAGACATGGCTTATATGATGAAAGCAGGCGCTGAGATTGGTGTTGCATCAACCAAAGCCTTTACTGTGCAACTTGCTGGCTTATTAATGCTAACCACAGCCATTGGTCGTCATAACGGTATGAGCAGTGAAATGGAATCAGCTATTACTCAAAGCCTGCAGTCTATGCCTGCGAAAGTGGAGCAAGCGTTAGGTTTAGATGATGCGATTGCAGAGCTTGCTGAAGACTTTGCCGACAAACATCATGCATTATTCTTAGGTCGCGGCGACCAATATCCAATCGCGATGGAAGGTGCGCTTAAGCTAAAAGAAATCTCCTACATTCATGCTGAAGCCTATGCTTCAGGTGAGCTTAAACATGGCCCATTAGCGTTAATTGATGCTGATATGCCGGTAATTGTGGTTGCACCAAACAACGAACTGCTTGAGAAGCTAAAATCGAACGTTGAAGAAGTACGTGCCCGTGGTGGTTTGATGTACGTATTTGCAGATAAAGATGCTGAGTTTGAGTCAGACGACACCATGAAGGTGATTCCAGTACCGCATTGTGATGAGTTTATGGCGCCGCTTATCTACACCATTCCGCTGCAGTTATTGTCTTACTATGTAGCCTTAATCAAAGGTACTGACGTAGACCAACCACGTAACTTAGCTAAGTCAGTAACGGTTGAATAGCAGGTTGAGAACCTGAGGTTTTTGCCAAAGGAATATAGGCAGAGCTTCAGCGAATGAGTAAGTATTTAAAATCTCCAATTAAGCATGTCTTAGTTGGAGATTTTTTTATGGCTGAGATTCTAATTGAATGACTAATGCCAATTGAACTAAGTGACAGTTAGGAGCACTCACTTACTTGTGGTGCTTGATATGACATAAAAAAAGAGCCGCGAATGCGGCTCTTATAGTATCAATCTAATTTAGTTGTACTTGATGCGGTAGCTTTCAAGCTTGATGTTACCTGGGTTGCTCGGTGCAACATGATAGTTAATGAACTCTTGGTCAATCTCAACTACGTGCCAGAAGTTAGAGGTTTCCAGCTTTTCATCAACAGGTTTGTTCATTGGCTTTTGGCTGAAGATCTTGGTCCATTTTTCAGGTGTCATATCTGCAGGTGTTTTGCCTTTAGTATCTTTGCTTAGTAGGTTAAAGCGATCAACACTATCTTTGTTGTAATTCCAGTACATTTCTGGCAATTCAGTCATGTTGATTTTTTTACCTTCTAGGCCAAATTCTGCTTGGTAACTAGAGCTAAGGTCGTTGTTTACGCGAGCTACGTTAGCTGAAACCATTTGGTTGCCATCCATCTTAAACTCAACCACTTTGTTTGCAGATACTTCAAAAGCACGAGTACCAGTGTAGTCAGTTAGCGTGTAGGTTAAACCTTCAGCTGGTTTTATTTTGTTTAAGAATTTAATGCCGTTTTCTACAGAACCTGCTTCAAGCAATTTACGGTAAACAAAAATTTGCGCTAGACCGTTCATGCTGTGCTCAAGTTGGAACTTAGAGTGTGGGCTAAACGTGTGAGCGGCGCCATCCGTGGCAAAAATACCATGACCGCCAACCATGCCGGCAAATGCTGTCATTAAAATAACCGAACCGTCGTCATTTACGTGTTTGATAAGGCTTTGCGAGCCCTCCATAGCACGGATCCAGTCTAGTGTGTAACCAACAGAAGCTTTGTTGTCGCCCCATACTGAAGCGTGAGAACAGTGACCTGGAATCGCGCTACCGTGTTGTGCTTTTTCCATGGCAAGCATTGGGTCAATGCCTGTCATATCTTCAATTACCCAGAACATGGCATCGTATGAGGTAGCGTTCCAAGTAAAGATCTCTTCAAATGAAAGGCCTGAACCGTCAGCGATACCTTGCATCTCTTCTACTAGATCTGGCACTTCTTTTTTTGCTGTTGCTAGTAGGCCTGTGTTTTTGAACACATGCTTGTGAAAATCAGCGTAGGTAATATCTGTACCTAGTGTGCTAAGCAGATTGCTGACCATGTCGTACTTGAAACGGTTCACAGCATGACGAATAACCTTGCGAAGCTCTTTACCGTGCTTGTAGCCACGCTCGTAGTTAGTACCTGCAACTTCAACTGTAAAGAATTCAGATGTGTCGTTTGAGATGCTAACTTGGTGCTCTACAGGTGGCACACCTGCTAGGCTGGTATTGGAAACAAAAGCGCCAGAAACACTGAGAGCGATAAGTGATGCTAAGACAACTTTCTTCATACTATTAACCTCTGTTTTATTAAATTAATAAACGGATTGGCTTTTATACGAAGGAGTTTATCTGCATAAGAGCCAATAGAGCCTGGTTTAATTTTTGGGCTCCGTTGTTTTTATGGCTCTATATTAAGGTGGATTTTCGAATAGTATAAATCAATTATTATCCGATTTTCGAATGATAAATCGTTCAATGATTGATTGGCATACTTGTCCTAAATTGCGGTTTGCTGCCCAAACAAGATCAAGACCTGAGTACATTTGGGTTTGATTAAATTCAGGTTCAATGGCTATTAGAGAGCCAAGCTCAAATCGCTCGGCGCACCAGTCAGAGGGGAGAATGCCCCAGCCCATACCTAACTCGATTAAGTGACAGCACTGAGCCATATTGTCTGCTTCCCAAGTGTCCTGAGAGAATATTGATGTTTGACTGAGTACCGGATGGTGTTTAGTCGATTCACAGACGATTTGTCTCGCCGCAAGCAATTCTTCGTTGCTAATGCTTTCAAGGCTGGCAAGTGGATAGTCGGGACTACAAACACACAACCATTCATATTGATAAACAGTGATAAAGTTAAGGTATTGTGGGTAAGCGTCCGCACCAAAATGAATTCCTAGGTCAATATTGTGGGCAAGTAACTCTTTTTGTAGAGTTGCATGGTCAAGTAGACGTATCTCTACCTCGGTATTCGGGTAGAGTTTGTCTATATTGATCAGCATGGAATCGAGGCAAGACATGGGAGCCAACGGGTCGATTCCAAGTACAACTTTACTCTCAACCCCTTTATTTACAGCTAGAGCGAAGTGATTCATTTTTTCAGCTTGACGGAGTAAGAGTTTTGCTTGGTGATATAGTCGCTCGCCTGTATCTGTTAATGTGGGCTTGCGGGTACGGCGGTCAAATAAATCTAATCCTAATTCATCTTCTAAGTTACTTACCCCAATACTCACTGAACTTTGGCTTTTACTCAATTTTCTGGCCGCTGCAGAAAAAGAACCGGTTTCGACTGTAGTAATGAAAGCGAGTGCTTGCTCTAAATTGATCATAAGTTGGGCGAACCTAAGTGTTTGGGGGAGACGAAGAGTATTGCTCCACTCTATTACAGGTAAGCGAGAGTTTCGAGCTTCTTAAGTGATACCAAACTGTTGAATGCTGACGCTAGTTGAGTATTGAATCTCGCAGGAAATGACTATCCGCTTAGAAACCCAAATCACTCATTGGCAGCAAGGCTGATATTAGGCTGGGTAGGTAACCCCAAGTCAAAATATTGATTTGAAGTCACCTAATTAAGTGGTGTTATGAAGGTTGTGAATGTGCCTGACGCTGCAATAGAAGCAAATATCCTGCTGGGATCAGCATTAGCACTACAGGGGCTGATAGTGCCATTCCCCAGCCGATCACTAACGCGATTGGCGACATTAAATTATCATAACCGCCTACGCCGTATGCTAAAGGTAGCAGGCCTGCGACTGTGGTGAGTGACGTGACTAACATAGGCCTTACTCGGCTAATCGCACCTTCAAGCAGTAACTCGGGCCACTGCGTAGGGTTAGCGTTAAATTGCATTTGTCGGTAGTGATAAAGCATCACTAGGGCATTATTTACAACTACACCAGTCATACCAATTATACCTACACATGCAAAAAAGCTTAGTGGTTTACCATGTAACCATAGTATTAGCAGTGCAGATGCCGCGGCTGCTGGCAACACTAACAATGCGAGTAAGGCAACACTCACTTTATCAAATAGCACCATCATTACCATTGCCATCGCCGTAATCGCAATTAATAGTGCTAAGCCTAAAGATTTCAGTGAGTTGATGGTTTCACTAGCCTGGCTACTGCTAATTATCTCAGCGCTGTATTCATGGCTAGCAAAAGCTTGTAATAGCTCAGCCTCCACAGCGATTGGGTCGGTGATATTGGCATCAATATGGCTGGAAACCCTTAAAGTTCGTAAGCCGTTATAGTGCTCAAACACTTCTTTTCGTTCACTTTGCTGCCAGTGAATAAGTTGCCCAAGTTTAACCAATTGTCCCTGATTGTTAGGTAATGTTAATTGGGCTAACTCACTTGGCGTGCGGTCATTGTCATCAAGCACTAAGCGATAACGGACTTCTTCACCATCTAAAAACAGCCGTGACACATGCTCACCTTCAATGGCTATGCGCAGTAAGTCCGTTACTTGATTGAGTGAAACGCCATGTTGTACTAACCAATCTGGGCGAATATCTGCGCTGAGCTGAGCCACAGGCTCGGCATCTGAAATTCTTGGTGCCACGACACCATTGATGCTTTGTAATTTTGCCAGAATGTCTTGAGCCAAAGCTTGGCGGTCACTATCACTACCGCCAATAACTCTTATATCAATTGGGCGTTCACCTGGTGGGCCGCCGTTGTCGACGTCAAATTCTAAATCTAGCCCGTAAGCCTCGCCTTGTTGCTGCCATTGTTGTACTAGGTCATTAGCACTGAGCTTGCGTAAACCTGCAGGTGTTAGACTCACCTCCCAACTGCCGCTAGCCTCGGTTACTTCACCATACCAGCCGCTCACTTCTTCGGTATTTGCAAGCATTTCATCGATTTGCTGCGCCAATTGCCAGCTCTGATCTAATTCTAGGTTTGCTGGCATAGTTGCAGATATTGCGACTAAATAAGCGCCGTCGTCGGGGAAGAATACCAAGGGTAAGCGTTGCCCTAGCATTGCAACTAGTAATATCGATACCGCTAAAACTGAGCCAATAACCGATTTTGGGCGGTTAATTGCAAACTGCAATAGTGGTCTTAAGTACTCGCCAAAGTTTGTTAGCCAGGCTTTGGTTGGCAGCGAATCTATTTTATTTAACGCTCTACGCAGGTGGGATGGCACAACAACTGTCGCGTCAAGTAGCGAGAAAGCAAGCGCAATAGAGATAGTCAGCGGCAGAACATACAAGAGCTTTCCTGTACTGCCTGGCAGCCACAACATAGGTAAAAAGGCGATGATAGTGGTACAAATTGATACCAGAATTGCCGGTGCGACTTGTTGTACACCTTGAATGACGGCCTGGGTAATATCCATTCCTTCACTAAGATTGGCGCTGATCTTCTCGCTGACCACGACTGAGTCGTCAACAATAATACCGATGATGAGAATAAGCGCAGCCATGGTATAGCTATCAAGAATTTGCCCAATGGCAGCGAGCACAGCAATTGTGCCTAGCAGACAAAATGGAATTGATAATGCGACCCAAGGTGCGATTCGATGATGGAGCACCAATGCCAACACGAGTAACACGAGTATTAGGCCTGTCACACCATTAATTTTAACGATATCAAAGCGGGTTTGTATTTCTTCAGCAATATCAAAACCAACAGCCAGTTGGTAGTCTGAGCCTAACCTTTGTTGTTCACGGGTCAGAAGTGCGCGAACAGCTTGTGACGTGCTAACAACATCGGCCTTTTCGGCTGCACGTAAGTCAAAACCAATACTACGTTCACCATTAATCACCGATAAACTTTGCTGTCGCTCATAATCATAACGAACAGTTGCCACGTCTTTGAGGCGAATGAGAGGCTGCTGTTTTAGAGGCAGTTCTTCTAGCTTAGCAACTGTGTCTAGGCGTGATTCAGCGACTAATTCTATTTGTTCATTGTTGATATTAATGTTGCCAGCGGTAGCCAGCAGGTTGTGGTCGGCAATTGCGCTAGCTATGTCTGTAGCATTAAGTTGATAACGGCTAAGCTGTGCAGGCTCTAGTTCAATCCAAAACTCTCTCTCACGCAAATCAATCAGATTAACCTCACCAACACCTGATATACGCCTGAGTTTTAGTTCTAGCTGTTTAGCCTGTTCCCTTAACTGCTTGTAGCTTATTTGCTTAGAGCTTAGCTGAGAACCGATACCAACTACCATGAAATCAAGGTTTGATGACTTGTGAACCCGTACCAAGGGCTTTTCAATCACTTGAGGAGGCAAGTCAGTAACACGGTTCACCGCATCACGAATATCCTGATATACAGGTTCTAGCTTGGTGATATTTGAGTCAATGGTAATAGCAATGCGTGAGCTGCCACTTTCAGAAACCGAACTAAACTTTGAAATGCCCGATACGCTGAGCAGCTCTTTCTCAAGTTTAGAAGTCACATTCGATTCGACCTCTTCAGCAGATGCGCCAGGATAACTGGTACTCACAGATACTTCACCCGCATCAATGGCAGGTTTTTCTGCCATAGGTAACGACCATAACGACAGGGTGCCGATAGCTAATAATGCTATTGTGAGTACGTTTGCCAGCAATCGTCTTTGTATTAAGTTGGCAAAAAGGGCTGCAAAAATATTCACTCCACGCCCCCTTGTTCAAGGCGCAACTCTGCGCGATAGCCTGGTTTTAATTGCCTTTCTAGGTTGGCAAGTTCAAGCTCGATGCGATAGCCGCTACCATCTTGTTGCGGCGCGTCGGCAAGGCGAATTATGCTGGTTTCAAACTGCTTTTCGATAGCTGGTACATAAACTTTAATTGCCTGACCTAACGCCAGTTGTGCGATATCTTGCTCAACCAAATTAGCTTGAATTAATACCGTGCTGATATCTGCCAGTCGGTAAAGAGGCTCACCGACACTTACCCATTGACCAACTTCCACGTAACGTTCAATTACGCTTGCAGCAAAGGGGGCGAGAATTGTGTGCTTGTCGAGATTGCGCTTAGCAATAGCAAGGTTTTGTTGTTGTACCCTAAGCTGAACCTGACTTATCTGCGTTTGCCGTAGTTGCTCTTCTAGCTCGCTATCAGTCACGGTTTTCTTTGCATTGAGCTGCTGTAGGCGGGTCAGTTGCTTTGCTTTTAATTGACTATCAACCTCGGCAAGGTCACGGTTAGCCTGGGCCAAAGCTAATTCTAACTTGGGGTCTGTGGCATCGAACTCTAAAAGTCGTTGGAATTGAGTAACCTGTTCGCCAAATTCGACATCGTAATGATTGACTAGTCCATCGACCTGAGCCATTACATTCACTTCCGCTTTCGCTTTAATTTCACCTATGAGGTAATCGGTGGCATTGGCTGCTGACGACAGCATGACCAGCAGCAACAAAGCAATACGCATATTTAGTACTCCACATCTGAATATGGGCAGTATGTTATGCGAATATCTGTCGAAGAAATGTCGATGCCAGATGGCTGAGGATTGGTTTTGGGAAGAATGTACCTATGGAGGGGGAGCAAATCAATTAGCGTTGACATAAACACAACTGGTCACATTTTAGTCGTTAACTAGTTTGAGTTGATTGTGTTATATCTAAAACAGTTATTAGCCTAAGTGCTTCTCATTCACATCAATTTAAAACGACTTATGAACTACTTGAAAACACTCCTTTTTATTGTTGGCTTACTTTGCATATCGATACCTTATAAAGTTCACGGGCAAGCCAGTGCGAAAGGGGATCATATTGAAGTTGCTTTAGTGAGTGAGAATCAGCAGTTAAGTCCTGATAAAACTAATTGGATTGGTGTGTTACTTACGCCTGAAGAACACTGGCATACCTATTGGCAGAACCCTGGTGATTCAGGGGAAGCACCAACTGTTGAATGGAGCGCCTCAGTGCCTTTATCTTTTGGGGATATTTTATGGCCAATACCCCAGCAAATTCCTGTCGCCCACCTGGTTAACTATGGTTATGACGGGCAAGTACTGCTTATGGTGCCTGTTGAATTGTCGAATGCTGACAAGCTTGCAGAGCAAGTAGATATCAAGGTGTCACTGTCTTGGTTAGTGTGCCAAGAAGACTGTATTCCGGGTTGGGCTGATTTAACTCTTTCGTTGCCTGTGTCTGTAAACACCCAAGAGTCTAGCTACGCGCCATTATTTGCCCAAACCCGCGAGCAATTACCTAACGATACTCAGCTAACCGCAAAATTTGAAATTACTGAGCAACACCTTGCTGTGTCTTATCAAGCACCGTTTGAATCAGATTGGCAGTTACTGCCGCTGCGCTCAGACGTGGCGCAGCACAATCAAAAGCAATCTGTCGTTAGTGAAGCTGACTTTAACAATCAAGTGATTGCCAGATCAGACTACTTTGTGGGTGATGCGCAAACCTTGAAGTTTTTAATGACAGACGGTCAATCTGGTTACTATGTCACTGCACACCTAAATGATAATCAGCAGCAAACGACCGATGCTTTATGGGTGATTTTGATAATGGCGTTTGTTGGTGGGTTAATCCTAAATATTATGCCATGCGTATTACCTGTGCTGTCGTTTAAAGCCATGGCTATTGGCCAGCAAAACATGACCATGACCCAAAAGCTTGGCTACGGCATTGGTGTACTGGTTTGCTTTAACTTGTTTGCCACCATGATTATTGTGTTAAAAAGCTCAGGCGAAGCGGTAGGGTGGGGTTTTCACATGCAAGAGCCGGCTGTTATCGCTTTTTTAGCTTTCTTGTTTGTGTTTATCGCGTTGATATTGATGGATATTGCGCCCTCAGGTGCAAGGCTTGCGGGAGTTGGGCAATCACTGATTGCAGGAAACGGTTTTGGCAGTCAGTTTTTTACCGGTGTATTGGCGGTTATCGTAGCTTCGCCTTGCACCGCGCCATTTATGGCTGCGGCGTTAGGGGTTGCTTTGGTAAGTCCCCCTATCACCACATATTTGATTTTTACGGCTCTTGCGCTTGGTTTTGCTCTGCCTTTATCCTTGTTATTTATCTCGCCAGTTTTTGCCAAATTATTGCCAAAACCAGGGGCGTGGATGAACACCTTTAAGCATTTGTTGGTGTTCCCTATGCTAGCTACAGTTGCCTGGTTAGTGTGGGTTTACCTTGGTCAAACAAGCAGTTTCGCCCAGTTTGGTTTGCTATTGGCTTTAGTGGGATTTGCGCTGTTTATTTGGTTGAGTAGCGTGTTAAAGGGAGTGTATAGCCTTAGCAGTTTGATATTGGCTTTAGTCATACTACTAGGTGCGTTATTTAATGGTGCCCAAACGCAAGCATTACCAAATGACAGTTCGCACGAGGCTTATTCCCCTGAAAAGTTAGCGCAACTGCGAAACAATGGACAGCTTGTACTGGTCAATATGACTGCAGACTGGTGCATTACTTGTAAAGTGAATGAGCAGGTTGCCTTTAGTACAGAGCAGGTGCAGCTGGCTTTGCAGCAAAACCAGGTCCACTATCTAGTCGGCGATTGGACCAACAAAAATGACATGATTTTTAACTATTTAAAGCAATATCAACGCTCTGGCGTGCCGTTATATGTCATGTATGCCGGTAATGATTATGAGCAAGTATTGCCACAAATTTTAACACCAGAAATGGTAGTAACAGCGATTAACACAGCAAAAAAGGAAGTGAATCATGATTAGCAAGAAACTACTCTCAGTCACTATTTTGTTACTGGGCTTTATTGGCAATGTCGCAGCTGCAGTGAAGGTAGATCAAGTTGCACCTAACTTTAGCTTAGCCAACTCTAAAGGTCAGCAAGTTCAACTTTCAGACTTTAAGGGTAAGTATGTGGTGCTTGAGTGGACTAATCACTTATGTCCTTATGTTCAAAAACATTATGACAGCGACAATATTCCAAGCATGCAGCGCGAATATACTCAAAAAAATATTGTGTGGTTATCGATTATTTCATCAGCCGAAGGTAAGCAAGGTCACATTGATGCTGCCAAATCTGATGAATTAACCGCGTCACGCAATGCTGCGCCAACTCACGTACTGTTTGACCCAGAAGGTGACGTAGGCAAGTTATATGGCGCTAAAACCACACCACATATGTATATTATCGACCCTGCAGGGACCCTTAAATATGCTGGCGGTATTGATAGCATCAAATCTGCAAATCCTGCTGATATTGCTAAAGCCGATAATTACGTAGAGCTTGCAATGGCAGAGTTGCTAGCAGGTAAAAATGTCAGTAAAAAGCTAACCCCACCTTATGGATGCTCTGTGAAATACAAAGGGTAATCCACCTGTAAATAGGCTTAGCTCAATTCGGTGCTAGGCCTATTTAAGTATCATGCAACTAGCATTTCTTGGCTGTTATTGTTCCGTACATTCAAGCCAAAAATAAAAACACGCCGCTCCACATTTTTTTCACATTTGTTTCTTATTGTTCAGGCTGGCCTTTAAAGGATCCAGTAAAGGAACAACAAGATGAACAACTATTTAGTGATAAGTTCTTTGGTATTAAGCCTAGGAGCCATATCTTCGCTCAGTGCTGCAACCTTGCCACCACTGACGATAACAGTTGATGAAAATACTAAAACCAATACAAGAATTGGTGAAATTAAGTTCTTTGATGGTGAAGCAAATAGCAGTTTTACCATTGAAGTCGGTAGCAGCAGTATTGAAAACTGGGCTACTAACGGTGAAGCGTTTGAGCCAATCGCGTTTTATAACCAATTTACTCAAACCCCTATTTTATTTAGCCAAATTCAAACAAATAGCAGCTATAAAGTTTCTTATGATGTGTATACCAACTCGTATACCGGCACGGTAGAAAAAGCCGGTAGCGAGTTTTTGCTGCGTGCACGTCATCAAGGTGTATCTGCAACAGGCTTTGAAGCTATTTTAGAGTCTGAGTTAGATAAGCGTGGCACCAGTGCTGTCACTGCGATTAACAATAAAGGTGCGGAGCTACTTGGTTGGATGGCTGTAAGCGACAGTCGTCAAGGTGTTTGGGGAGAAATGCCTTTTGAAGTTACGTCAACTGGGTTGAATGTGACTCACAGTGAGTTCTCTCAAAGCTTTACTGCGCCGATGACAGATACGCCAAATATCTTAACTACTATCACTAGTTACTCAGAGATAGCTCAGGCTGGCGTAGCAATTAATAAAGTCAGCGATAACAACGTTAAGTTATTTGTCGATGAGATTGATGATGGCAGTCATGCCGCTGAAGAAATCAGTGTTTTTGCTGTTCAAGGTAGTGGCATTTTAAAAGATGTTAACGGCACTAGCATTGGTGAAACGGGCGCTGTTGAAGTAGCTGACACTGGTCGAGATGCAGTATTCACGGTTAACCTGCTAAGGCAATACACCAACCCTGTGGTATTTGTTCAAGCTGTAGGTATCGATGGCACCATTAATGATGCGGCAATTCGCCTGAGTCAGGTTGGTAGTCACTTCTTTACTGGTTACTTGCACGATATCAGTGAATCAGTCGTACCCAACAAACATGGCCAATTTACCTTGCATTATAAGGTGTTTGAACAAGGTAGTTGGGATATTCCTGTAGAGCAATATCAATATGCCATTGTTGCTGGCAATGATACTGGTGCATTTAGCGTAGATGCGGCAACTGGCAAAATCCGCATTGCTGATCAAACCCAAATTGATTATGAGTCTGGAATTCATTCCTTTAACTTTACAGTGCGCGTGACAGATGGTCGTGGCAATGAGTACGACACTGAAGTGACCGTGAATGTAAATGACATCAATGATTCACTCAATAACAACGCTCAAACCATTGCAGGTTTGGCACAAGACGATTGGTCTGGTTTTGGCCTTGCACCTGCGGGTGATGTTAATGGTGACGGTTTTGACGACGTTATAGTTGGTGTGCCTCATGATGACAACAATGGCGAAGATGCTGGTCGAGCTTACGTATTATTTAGTAATGCTTCAGGCGTGTTACCAGACTTTGAAACCGTGCTTTCTGGCTCAGGTGGTTTCGTTATTAACGGCGCAAAGGCTGGTGACAAAGCTGGTTTTAGTGTTAACGGTGGCGCAGATATAAATGGCGACGGTCTAGCTGACATTATCGTAGGTGCACCCTTTGCCGACAATAACGGGCTGAATTCGGGCTCGGTTTATGTGGTGTTTGGTAAGCCTGATACCGCGCCTGTTGAACTACTAGCTTTTAATGATGGCGGCAACTTACAAGGTTACGCTATTCATGGTGCTTACAAGCACGATTATGTCGGTGGCAGTGTACTTGTTGGCGATGTAAACGGTGACGGTTTGGCTGATGTTATTGCTGGTGAAACCCAGACACGTTTTGTTGTTGGCAATGAAGCTTTTTCTATCAGCGGTATTGCTGAAGATGCCAACTACAGCGACCCGCATATGGCCTATGTGGTTTATGGCAAAGCTGATAGTAATGTTCAATACCTTTCTGAAGTAGCCTTAGACAACAACAGCAGTGGCTTTGTGGTTAAAGATGATGGCCGTGCACCTTTTAAAGATTGGCCGTTTGGTGCTTTGGTTATGCCATCGGGCGACTTTAACAGTGATGGCCTTACTGACGTAATTATTTCACACGGTATTCTAGGCCGCGAAAGCGGCGTGAATAAGCTGCTATTTGGACGTGTCGGTGGCGCCGCAGTTGATTACGGTAAAATTTCATCTGAAAAGCATGGCATCAACATTAACGCTGAATATGCCGGTAACTATGCGTTTGCTTCAAACCTTTCTTCAATCACAGTGACGCCAGGATTTGTTTCGGCAAGTATTGGCGACATTAATGCCGACGGCATTGATGATATGGCGCTGCTGGCGCCTGATGATGGCTGCTGTAACAGTTGGGAACACCCTCGTGCGTACATTATTTTCGGCACCCTCGCGAATGTAGATATTGACTTGGCAGCTATTGCTCAAGGGCAAGGTGGCTTTGTTATTCATAACGATGCATCAAATATCGACTTTAAAGGCATGCAAATCGTTATTGGCTCAATTGGTGGTGCGGGTGACCTAAATGGTGATGGCTATGACGACATAATTATTGGCGACCCGTTTGCCGAAGATGAAAAAGGTCGCGTTTATGCAGTGTATGGATCTGCGCAAACTCAGCCAGTTTATTTAAGCGAAGTTATTGAAACATCTCGTGGTTACTACGCAACTGGTAATGGCGGCGAAATGTTAGGTCAATGGATTGCGAGCGCTGGTGATATCAATGGTGACGGCATTAAAGACATCCAGTTCGGTACGCCATCTGCATCTACCAATAATTTAACCCGCAACGGCGCGATATATGTTCTAAAAGGCGACGGTAGCCAAATTACGATAAGGGGTACAGACCTTGATGACACTATCAATGGTGATAGCAACAATAATTACATTGCTACAGGTACTGGTAATGACGCGGTTTTCAGCAAAGGCGGTCAAGACGCCATTTATACAGGGCCAGGAAATGACACAATTGTTATTAGTGATGATTCTTTTGTACGTATTGATGCTGGCGGCGGCACTGACACTGTGGTGTATGATGGTCAGGGAATTCATTTAAACCTAACTTCTGCCGCCTCTAAAGTACGTAGTGTCGAAGTGTTTGATATCCGTGGTTCTGGCGCCAACAAGTTATCGCTCAATAAAAGTGTTAGTAGTAATTCTAAATTGCGTATTTTGGGTGACGCAAATGATGCCGTATTCGCCGCGAATAACCAGTGGCAAGACACCGGCAATGTGCAGGTAATCGATAATGTAGAGTACAGTGTATTCCAGGTGGGCGCCGCGCAAATGTTGGTGCAGACGGGGGTAGCTGTTGAGATTAATAACGACCCAAGTATTGCCGATCAAAGTTTTGCTGTGAGTGAATACACGGCTGGTGGCTCGTCGATTGGACTGATTGTCGCCAACGCCAATGATGTTGGCGACTTCGTAACCTATAAAATCATTGCTGGCAATACTGATAACGCTTTTGTAGTAGATGCACTTAGCGGTGCGTTATCAATAAGTAGTGCTAAATCGCGACTCGATTACGAGGAGCAAAGTCAGTATGACTTAACTGTGCAGGTGACAGATACATACGGCGCATCTACTGTGGCGACAGTGTCTGTTGAAGTTAATGATGTCGAGTTTATCAGCCACTCATTCAGCGCCGATTTAAGTGCAACAGAAAGTACCTTTGGCTCAACTGCATTTACTGACATTCTTCATGTGGCGACCATGAATGAAATAGCTGGCGGCGAAGTATCAACTGCAGATATTGATCCTATTCAGGCTCCGGGTATTGAGTATCCACCCGGGTTTGATGTTGCTAACCCAGAAAATTGGCAAAAGAAGATCGAAGATACAACCAAAAATGTACAAGGCCTGTTTGAAATGAACCTAGGCGTACATCTGTTCTTTGAGCCTCGTTTAAGCATGCAAACTGGACAGGTTGTGTCAGACATTCCTGTGAGTATGGATCTTGCCTATGCCGATGAAATACAGGTGGGCCAAGAAACCTTAATCACTTCAAAGGTAAATATAGATAACTATGCGGAATTCACAGCAACGTCACCCGCGTTCGAGTTTGACTTTGCCCTAGGGGTTAAGGATTTATCTTTTGGTGTTAAATCAGACATCATTCTTGATAAGCATGGTGACCCACTCAACAAGCAAACTGCATTAGATGAAGGTTCATTTGAGGTAACGCTAAAATCAGATGAATTGGCGGTGGTGAGTCGACACTGTTTGCAAACGCTAGGGCAACCAGCATGTTTAATTGGCTCAGAATCAGATGAAACCCAGCCATTAAGGATGTCAGCTTCGATTGATGCCGATGACTGGTTCGAGCAAGAGTTGTATTACAAAACATCCTGGAAAGCTTGGTACCATGGTGCTAGTGGCCAAGCCATTAGTCATAACGTAGAAGAGTGCCGCGAAGATTTCTTCTATCCTGCGGGTGAAGATCTTTTCTACCGCTATAACTTTGAGATGTTAGATACTTTCTTAAGTGTTTATGCCGATATTAAACAGGACTTTTACCTTGAGGTTCGCCCAATATCACGCTTAACACTTGAAGATGGTAGCGAGCTTGTCTTTAAAGGTGATGAAGATATCCGCTTTACACCTGAGCAATACCACGATGTAAACAATGACGGTGTAATCGATGCAAACCTAACCGTGAACTTGTATTCAGTTTTCTATAACGACACGAAGACAAGTATGGGCGCAAGATTGCCATTCCAAATGGGTATTGCAGATTGGAATATTCAAGAAGCCGTTTGTACTTCAACAAACGTTTACTTGTACCAGCAATCAGGTGCCATGTATGAGAAAGGCACCTTCGGGCCTGTATTTGACTTTGAATTTGGCTTCCATGTTGAAGAGCTTTCTTTAACTGAGTGGAAGTGGGATGAAGCAGCTGAAGCACTAGCTTCTCCGTTTGTTAAAAAGTCTGAGTCTATAGAGCCTCTCCCACCTTATCTTTATAACGACAACGAATGGTTATTGGCCCATGAAAAAATCAGTAAAGATATCTCGTTCGACTTGTGTAATCAGGACGGTGAGTGTGGCCAACCTGTGCTTTCTTTCCACAATAATGCGCCAACAGCGACAGATGTAGTAGTAACCGGTGAGCACACGGCTAAGCGTGCGTTGGCAGCGAGTTATGTTTACAGCGATTATGAAGGCGATGCGGAAAGCAAGTCAGTACATCAGTGGTTTATAGCAACAGATAGCGCAGGCAGTGATGAAGCGCCAATTGTTGGTGAGACAACGCTTTCATACACGCCGAGTATTGCTGAAGTAGGCAAGTATGTCAGGTACTGCGTACGCCCAAATGATGGTTCTAGTCTAGGGTTTGTAAGCTGTAGTAGCTGGCAGCAAATTGGCACACCTTTCTATCAAGATGGCTCAATCTTAACTGGCTTTGGCCAAGCGGCTGTTTTTGATGGTGTGACACAATCATTACTACAAGAAAACTACGGCATGTTTAACCCAGATAACTCATTCACCATTGAGTTGTGGTTAAACGTCAATGAACTCAATTCGACGACCCATAACAATGTGATTGTCTTTAAAAATGGCAGTCTTGGTCGCGCGGCATTACGTGTGAAAGATGATGGCAGTTTACGTGTCAAAGTCACTGACACCACGTTCAATACCACACAATCTGTTAGCCTTAACAGCTGGCACCATGTGTCGATGACTTACGACAGCACAACAGGGCAATTAACCACTTATCTTGATGGTGATGAGGTGATATCTGTAACAGATAGTTCAACCTTTGGTGCATCGGATATTGTTTGGGGAGCCAACAAGAACCGTGGAAATAGCTTATTTAACGGTAAGCTAGATGAGCTAAGAGTCTGGTCTAAGGCCAAGACGGCAGACGAGGTCAAGCAAGGGATGTTAGCGGGCGTGAGCTTGTCTGATCCTGAGTTATTGTCTTATGTCGATTTTGAAGGTGCTGATACTTACAACATTAGTGAGCGCGTGGGTAACGTGGCTGTTTCTGCCCAAGACTCATTAACCGTTGACAAGCATCGTTCATTTGCCGTGTTAGATGGTAATGATGACTATGTTGAGATAGAACACAACACTAGATTAAGTTTTTCGAAGCAGAGCTTCTCAGTACAAGCTTGGGTGTACGTAACTGGTGATGCAGATTACGAGCGAAGTGTGATCAGTAAAATTTCAGCATCTAACACCGAGAGAGGTTGGTCGCTTAGGGTTGATAACAACAATCGCCCTAACTTTAGATATGTGACTAAACCGCTTGGTCAATTAGGTGATAGTAAACGTGTCGTGTTTGACTTTACCTCTGATATCGCATTAAACAATGAGCAGTGGTATCACTTGGCGGCAACGGTCGATCGCAACAACCGAATAGCTAAACTGTATCTTGATGGTGCTGAGGTTCAATTTAAGAATTTAGACAGCTCAGAGGTGACTAGCAATACCGTACCTATGCGTATCGGCGCTTTTAGTGGCAGTGGTGCAGGAGGTTACTTTGAGGGGTTGATTGATGATGTTGCTATTTGGAAAAGGGTTCTGACTCAAGATGAGATTCAAGCTTGTATGCAAGGTATGCAACCAGGTTGTGAGAATGATCTGATGGTTAAATATGACTTTGAAAATAAGAGTACCGATAACAAGTTGAGTTATAACTACCCTGGTAGCTTGGTTAATGGTGCCCATACCGAAGATTCATTTATTGTGACCTTTAACGCGAAAAATGGTGAAACCCTGTATGGAGCGTTACCAGTCGGTGATGGCGTAGCCTTTGAGTTAATGGATTCGCCAAATAACGGCACAATTTACCTCGATGAATACTCTGGTGAGTTTGAATACATACCAAATGTTGATAACACCCAAACCAGTGATTCATTTAGCTATATTGTTTATGACATTAACGATGGTTACAGCTTTAAACGCACGGTAAATATCACCATTAGCGATTAACCATCCAGTAAAAAGCGCATACGTAGAACTGCCCCTAATAGTTGCACACCAATTATTGGGGGCTTTTTATTTTTGCGAGTTTTTCTTGCGCAGTGTTTTAATCGGCGTCAGCTCGCAATTAAATGCTCTACTGGGCTTTGGCAAACTTCTTTTTGAGAAAGGTTAAGCTGCACTTTAAAATCAAAGCTTTAAACTGAATGAAATGTAATTATTGTCTGCTTAGCGGCGCGGGCAAATCTGTTGCTAAATTTCATCTTGTGTTCAGCAGTGGTGATGCACAATGCGATATTAACTTGGCGCGACTATTTAGCGTAGATGAACAGTAGGCTGTACGTGAATAGTCTTAAACGAAAAGAGAAAGCATGATAGTTGATCTTGTAATACTGTTCTTAGCAGGCATTGTGGGCGGGGTGTTGAACTCAGTTGCTGGTGGTGGGAGTTTTGTGACGTTTCCTGCGCTAATGGCAGTTGGTGTGCCGCCTGTGGTTGCCAATGCGACCAATACCTTTGCTTCATTTTTTGGCTATTTAAGCGGTGCCTATGCTTTTCGTCAGCAGCTAGTTGGACATGGTAAACAAATTAAAATCATCATAGTAGTAAGTTTTATTGGCGGCGCCCTTGGGGCATTTTTATTGCTGTGGGCATCGGAGGCCACATTTAAACAGGCAATTCCATGGCTGCTACTATTTGCCACCTTGTTATTTATTTTTGGTGGTCAGATAAATCGCTTTGCTAAGTCCTTGTCGAATAACAAGTATGCATCCCAGCTGGGCGCTGTCATGTTGACCTTAGTGTTATTGGCTATCTGTATTTACGGCGGCTTTTTTAATGCAGGACTCGGCATTATTGGTTTGAGCTATTTAGCGTTAGCCGGTTATACCAACATCAATACCATGAATGGCATTAAGCTAGTGATCTCTTCAGCGGTGTCTCTGGTTGCGATTGTGCTGTTTATTGCTAATGATGCCATCGCCTGGGTTGAGGGCGCGGCAGTATTGATTGGTACCTTGATTGGCGGCTATATGTCCGCTGGCGTGTCGATGCGTATCCCTCAGCACTATATACGCTGGTTTGTGATTGTGATGAGCTGTTTGATCACCGCCTACTTCTTTTACGTTACCTACTTTTAATTGATGCTTTGTTGCTAAAGCAAACGCACTCGAGACAAACACAGCGAATACACAGTAATGAAGAGAGCGGCTGTGTGTTAGCTCCCTAGAAGGGTGCCTAGCTTCACCGGTTGAAACTATAAACTAGAGTGGTAATGACATCTAAAGCCGTTGAAAACACGGATGTTTTCGTCGAGCACATAGGGATGTGCTTGCTGCGTGCTTTAAATGTCATTGCGACGTGAGCAAACAGTCAAAGCTGCCAGGTATGGAAAACACTAGAAATTACAGGCAAACCCTGTTCGATGATTACTACCAACTTCATTAGGTGGTGTAGGGACTGAAAACAAAAGGGAGCCTTGGCTCCCTAACTATTGATTCAGTAATTCACCCTAGCTCATTTTGCGAATAAGGCTCACAGGCGCAATACGTAATAGATAGTGCATAAATGCCCACGGCCAGCTTGGTACGTATGAGTTTGGTTTTTCTTTATCAATTGCAGCAACTAGGGCGCGGCAACCTACGTCGGTGTCGACAATAAACGGCACCTTCTCGACTTTTTCGTTAATCTCGCTGCGAATAAAACCAGGATGCACACAGCTGACCTTGATTGGCGTATTCATCAAATCAATGCGCATTCCTTCTGTAAGAGAGGTCAGCGCGGCTTTGGTAGCGGCGTAAACTGTCATCGCTCGTCTAAAACCACGCAAGGCGCTGATGGATGAAATTGTCACTAGGTGACCAGCATTTTGTTGCCTAAAGATTTCTACAGCCGCTTCGCATTGAGCGATGGCGGCAATGAAGTTGGTTTGTGCCGTTTGCAAGTTAGCGTTGAAGTAACCGGTACCAATAGACGCGCCTTTACCCATACCAGCGTTAACGATAATTCTATCTAGGCTGCCAAGCTCATCTTTAAACTCATTAAACACCTTAAATACTGCATCATGATCGTTTACATCTAGCGACTTAATCGACACGGTAATATTTGGGTTGAGACTTTCTAGCTGTTGTTTTACTTCCTCAAGGCGCTCAACGCGGCGCGCACATAGGGCGAGGTTATGGCCTTTTTTGGCAAACTCGAGTGCCATGCCTTTGCCAAGCCCAGAGCTTGCGCCTGTAATTAGAATGTTGGTTCTCATGCTGCTAGTCCCTTAGTGATTGATTTGTTGTTATTTTACTTGTCTGTGTTGCCCATTAGCCTTTATGTATAGGTCACCAGTTTGCCCGGAAGCCTTTCTAAAAAGTCATGTTGATTTAGGCTTGAAAGCTTCAAACGGCCATTACTGTCGATAATAAACTTGGTCATTCCGGCGTTCACCAGGGTTTGGTTGACCATTAAAAACTGCTTGGGGTCTAATCCAAGAGCAAAGCAGGTAAGCATGCTAATAGGGCCGCCTGAACTAAACACCAGAGTATTTTTCTGGCCTTGAGCGAGCTCAACTAAACTTTGCTCGGCGAGCTTGATACGCTGATAAAACTGATGCCAACTTTCACTATAACCTTGATTATCCGTTGTCTGCGTCCATTTGCTAATGGCTAGACCGAACGTCTCTAAAAAGAAATTTTTAGGGTTAGCTAAGCCACGAGCATGCTCAATCATGGCTTTAGCGCTGTGAAAGCGTTGATCGTATTGGCCAATAATATTCTGGTGATCTAACTCATTCAGCTCAGCGATGGAAGTTATGGCTGGTGGCTGTACTTGTCCTTTCGCTTTATTTCTATATGCAAACAGTTGATTAACTGTGAGTGACGCGGTTTGCTGGTGGCGCTTCATGGTGCCAGCGAGCAAACGGCTAGCATTAAAGCCGCTAGTTGCTAGGTGTTCACCTAGGGCAATTGCTTGCTGTTCGCCTTTGGGTGACAGCTGATCATAATCTTCGCTCAGCGCCGATGCTTGCCCATGTCTAATGAGGTAAATACAACTCATGGTTTCCTCGCTTAATGACTGTTAATTTTTGCCTAACACGCGACTCTACTTGTTTTGCGCCTTGATGGATTTTTTGCAGCGCCACAATAGATAGTGCACAAATACCCAGAAGTTTTTGAATGCTGGGTTATTCGTTTGTTTGTGGTGATAGCGGTAATAAATTTGCTGCACAATACCAGCTAGTCTAAACAGGCCATACACCTCGTAAAAAGTGAAGTCGTCACATTCAATGCCGGTTTTTTTAAGGTAATAATCAATTACCTGTTGTCTGGTTAGCATGCCTTTTAGGTGTGTTGGTTGGCGTCTGGTACTCTGGGCTAAAAAGTCATCGTCAGCTTCAATCCAGTAGGCCAGACTATTACCTAAATCCATGAGTGGGTCGCCAAGTGTTGCTAGCTCCCAGTCGAGCACGCCAATAACTTGAGTATGATCTTCAGGGTTGAGTACTACATTATCAAAGCGAAAGTCGTTGTGAGTTAAGCAAATACGCTCTGTGGTAGGCATATTGTTTTGAAGCCAATTCATTACGTATTTTGCTGAAGGTACATTCCAGGTTTTCGCCTTGGTATAACGCTCGCTCCAACCGCTGATTTGACGCTCGATATAACCCTGACCTTTCGCGAGATTACTCAGCCCCGCTTTGTCTATATCCACCTGATGCAGCTCTACTAAGCAATCAATGACATTGGTGCACAAGTTAGCGGTTTGCTCTGGAGTGGAATTGAGTCCGCGCGGCAGGTTCTTGCGTGGTATCACGCCAGTGAGCTTTTGCATTACATAAAAGTCGGTACCAATCACGGCATCATCGTCGCAAAAGGCTATCATTTTAGGCACATAGCGATACACTTCTTGCAGCGCCTGTTGCAGTCTAAACTCGCGACCCATATCGTGGGCGCCCTTGGCTTTAGTGCCTTTGGGGGCGCGGCGTAAAATCAGCTCAACATTGCTGTAGGTTAAACAGTAGGTCCAGTTAGATGCGCCGCCAGCATACTGAGTAACCTCAGGCGTGCCTTGAACATCAATTTTTTGTGCCTTTAGCCAGCCATCAACAGCATTGATATTAAGCTCTTCACCTTGTCTTACGGCTTTGGCTTTATCTAGCACCTGATTGCTCATGCTTGATCTCCTTGGGTTGAGCCTTGGGTTTCTCCGTCCACTTTTTTCATGCTAGCCGCTTGCTCAGACTTAACTGCTTGTTTTGACTTGGCGACCATTTTGGCGGTGCCTTTTATCGCGCGCTTTAAATAGCTCTCCATTGGTAGCCATTTTTTCATCAAATAAGTGCGTTTGCCAAGCTTGTGGGTGAGGATTAAAAAGCGCTTTTGTTTGGCTTGAATAAAGATGCTCTCGGCGATCTGTTCCGCGGTCATATCGGCCTTTTCAAACAAGCGTGCGACGGTGCGGTGCATTAATGGTTCGCTTGAGCGAAGCGATTTATCTAAGTTAGTTTTGAAAAAGCTCGGGCAGACCACGCTAACGGCAATATTGTCATCAGTCAGCTCCAATTTTAAGGTTTCAGAAAACGAAATCACCGCCGCTTTTACCGCGTTATAGCTTGCCATCAGCGGAATAGGCGTTAACCCAGCTTGTGAAGCAATATTGATAATTTGCCCGCGACCTTGGGCACGAAAGTCATCAACAAATGCCTGACACACGCGCACCATGCCATATAGGTTGATATCAAATACCCACTGCCATTGCTCAATTGGCTCGCTTTTCAGTGAGCCGCCAGTGGCAACCCCAGCGTTATTGATGATGCAGTCAATGCGGCCGAATTTATCGATAACATGTTCACGTAGCTGAGCGACTTGCTGAGCATCGGTGATATTACAATCAAGGTAGCTGGCCTGCGCGCCGAGGGCGATTAACTCGGTAACAACCTCAGCCCCGCTTTGACTATCAATGTCGGCAACACAAATCGCAATCGGCTTGTGTTGTTGCTGATAATGCTTGGCCCAGGTGATGGCTAATGCCTTGCCAAGACCACTAGCAGCGCCTGTGATAAGTATGGTGTATGACTTGTTGCTCATGCTGTCGTAGTTCATGGGCCGTATCCTTAGCTATACTTTTTCAGCTCAAGGCGCGACACCATGGCCATATGCACTTCATCTGGGCCGTCGGCTAGGCGTAACATGCGCGCCATGGCGCTAAACATAGACACTGGGAAGTCGCCCGATACACCGGCGCCGCCGTGCATTTGAATTGCCATATCACTGACCATTTGCAACATGTTTGGCACCACCACTTTAATCGCAGAGATCTCGGTCATGGCCTGCTTAACGCCAACATTATCTATCTTCCATGCGGCGTTAAGGGTGAGTAATCTCGCTTGATCTATCGCCATTCTCGCTTGCGCTATGCGCTCCATATTGCCGCCAAGTTTGATGATTGGCTTGCCAAAGGCTACACGTGACATGCCGCGTTTTATCATTAACTCAAGGCAACGCTCTGCTGCGCCAATTGCGCGCATACAATGGTGAATACGCCCTGGCCCCAGGCGGCCCTGGGCAATGGCAAAGCCTTTACCTAAACCGACAAGCAAGTTGGTTTTAGGTACGCGCACATTGCTAAATTCAACTTCACCGTGACCATAGGGCGCATCGTAATCCTGGCTGGCGGTTAACATGCGCTTGATGTTCACTCCGGGAGTGTCGAGCGGCACTAACACCATAGAATGCTGGTTATGTTTGTCGTTTTCTGGATTCGATAACCCCATAAAAATAGCCACTTTGGCTTTTGGGTGACCTAGACCTGTGGTCCACCATTTAGTGCCATTGAGCACTAGCTCGTCACCGTCAACATCGATCCGTGCTTGCATATTGGTGGCATCGCTAGAAGCTACATCCGGCTCTGTCATGGCGAAAACAGAGCGGATGTCGCCATTGAGCAGTGGAGATAACCATTGCTGCTTTTGTTGTTCATCACCAAAGTGATACAGCACTTCCATATTGCCGGTGTCAGGGGCGTTACAGTTAAAAACCTCTGGGGCAAATAACACCTTGCCGGTTTCTTCTGCTAATGGTGCATATTCAAGACAAGATAAACCTTCGGCGAGCTCAGCATCAGGCAAAAACAAATTCCAAAGGCCTGCAGCCTTGGCTTTGGCTTTTAGTTCGTTAATCGCGGCAGGAACTTGCCACTCGCGCCAATCCACATGCTCGTTGAGGCGACGGTTTTCAGCCACAATGGCTTGCTCTTGCGGCAATACATGCTCAGCCATAAATGCCTTCAGTTTGGCTAAGTACGCCTGACTTTTTTCGCTCGGTTGAAAGTCCATATTCTGTGCCTCACTTAATTACCAATAAATTTAGATTAATACAGGTGTTTGAATGAATTAAGTGAAATATATTGTTAGCATGTGATGAATGCTGTTCATAGTTTAGTGGTGATCAACGAATGTCTAAGGCGCTTTATGCTTAACGAAAAACAACTTCAACAGCTGGACTTTAATCTTCTGAAAGTATTCGAAGCCCTGTATATGGAGCGCAACATGACTAGCGTGGCTAAGACCTTGTTTATTAGTCCGTCCGCGGTGAGCCATGCCATAAAGCGCTTAAGGCAAGCTTTGGGGGATGAGCTGTTTGTGCGTAAAGGGCAGGCTATGGAGCCAACGCCTGCATGTCAGCAAATTGCACCGCAGGTCATTGAGCTGTTGTCTAAGCTGCGTAAGGTGCTGCAAAGCTGTGGTGAGTTTGAGTTAAGCCAAAGTCAGCAAACTTTTACTCTGGCTATTCACGAGGCATTAGAGCCTATTGTATTGCCTAAGCTGGTGGCGATATTTCGCAGTCAGGCGCCCAATGCTTTCTTAAAAAGTATCAAGCTAGACCGCAGTAATATGCCGCGCCAACTGGCAAATCGCCAGGTAGATATGGTGATTGATATAGCCAGACCGATTCAGTCGCCAATTATGCACGCTAGTCTTTCTAGTGATCACTTTGTAGTGCTTGCCGATAAACAACAATTTGCTCAGCACAGTTTGTCGAAACAGTTTTATATCGACTCGCAGCATATTGTGGTGTCTAACCGCAGTGACGGCATAGTGATAGAAGATGTTAGCTTGTTGCAGCAGGGTATTAATCGACAAATTAAGGTGCGTTGTCAAAGCTTCAACACCGCCAAAAATGTACTTAAAGGCACAGACTATTTGCTGACCATACCGTCGATAATTGCCAAGCAGTTTATGGCGTCAGCAGAATTTGATGACAGCTTAATGGTGTTGCCGCTGCCTTTTGAGGCGCCGAGTTTAAATACCCATTACTACTGGCATCAAGACAGCGATGCCGACCCAGCTATCGATTGGCTAAAACAGATGGTGCAGCAACTACTCGGCTAGCCTCTACACATGAAGAACCAGCTAGATGTGAGGTGTTAACTCGCTTTGCTCTGTGTAGTACTAGTCTGTTGATTCTCCGGTTTACTGTCACCTCGCGGCCATTTAGCCCAGAGTGCTATGACCATCGCACCTACATACATAGTCAGCCCGTAAACACCTGCTGCAATCGCAAGTTGTGGTTGGTTTAAAAATGTCATGGCAATCAACATAGCTAGCGTCGCGTTTTGAATGCCCACCTCAATAGCTAGGGTGACGCCATCAGTGCGTGATAATTTGAATATTCGACCAAGCAGCAATCCAAGCGCTACGCTACCAAGGTTTAGCAACAAACACGCGAGGAACATGTCTTTAAATGACTGTGCCAAAATTTGTCTTTCTTGCCACAACACCGCAATTATCATTAACCCCATAAATAACGCCGAAAAACGCCTAAAGAGTGGCTCACTTTTACGACTGACATTTGGAAAATAGTGATTTACCAACATGCCAAGGGCAATGGGCAGCAGAGTAATTGCGCAAAGCCCTAAGGTGACATCAACAAGTGAGAATTGCGGCTGCGCCTGACCTAAAAAGTACTTGCTACTCCAGCTGATCAGTAGTGGCGTTGTGATTAAACAGATCAGGGTACTAAAGCTGGTTAGGGTTATTGAAAGCGCGAGGTTAGCGCGGGCAAGCTGACTGATCACATTCGACATAGTGCCGCCGGGGCAGGCTGATAGGATCATCAGCCCCACCGCCATTTCCGCAGATAACTCCAGCAGTAAACACAAACTAAAAGCGAGTGCAGGTAGCAATAACATTTGCCCGCTTAACCCTAACGCTACCGCTTTAGGCCAGCGCAAGACGCGGCTAAAGTCTGCCAGGGTTAACCCCAAGCCCATGCCAAACATGATCATAGCGATGGCAGCGGGTAATAAGCCCTGAGTTATCCACGAAGCTGTCATGATTATCCTTATCTCGCTTTTTTGTTGTCAGGCCTAAACCAATTAATTAGGTTGAGATCATTGAATTAGGCTGTGACGTTGAATTACAGCTTGTTGCAGACTTGGTAACTTAAATAGTTAGCAAGCGATGCAATGACATTTAAAGCTCGCTGCAAGCACATCCTGTGAGCTCTACGAAAACATCCATGTTTTCAAAGGCTTTAAATGCCACCGCAACCGTATGCTTTCGTAGCTGCCAGTTAGCCTTAAGCATTTATTGTGTAAGCAAGTGCTAATGTAAAGCTAGCGGCTTTTACTCTAAAAAGCTTGCATCTTCTGCCAATACTTTTTGATAAAGCGGTTGGAAGTTACCCCAGGTGACGATTTCTGAGCCATTTACCTGACGGGTTTTTAATGCGGTTTGATGGTCTATCTGTGCTAGCTGCTCAGCAGATTGAACCGCGCTTTGGGCGAGTAATTGGCTATGACAGCAACTCTCTAACATACAAAAGTTAGCGCAGGCTGCATCAACACTGCTGCCAACGGTTAATAACCCGTGGTTTTGTAATATCACAGCGCAATTATCCGCTAGCGCATTAGCGATTAAATCACCCTCGGTTAACTCTGCCACCACACCTGTGAAGGTGCCTAGCAGGGCATGGTTTTCATAGAACAAACACGCGTCTTGCGAGATAGGCAAAATAGGCTGTGCTAACGCTGAAAAAGCTCTTCCATAGGTGGTGTGAGCGTGGGCGACAGCGTTTACGTCTGGGCGTGCATGATGAATACGTGAGTGAATAGCAAAGGCGGCGTTGTTGATAGGGTATTTTCCCTCAACAATATTGCCTTGATGATCCACTCGCACTAAATCTGATGCTTTGATGTGTTTGAAATGAACCGCCAATGGATTCACCCAAAAGGTGTCAGGTGCGATGTTGTCACGCACGGTAATATGCCCGGCTAAACCTTCATCAAAACCATGCATGGCAAAGACCCTAAAAGCAGCCGCTAGGCGCTGTTTAATATAGGTTTGCTCTGCTTGTGGATCATCAAACTGTGGTGGCCTAGGCACTTTAAACTGGCTGTCGCCTCGCGTTGATTGCTGTATTTGTTGCTCCATTTTTTGTGCTTGAGCGCTTTTTGCTTGTTGATCTGTTGCTAGCTGTTTTGTCGCTGAGAGTGGGGATGTCATCATTTAGCCTCTAAAAATTGCTTTAATTTTAGGCTATCGCCCATTAGCATAAATTCAAATGATGGATTTTTATGCTTAGGGATTAATTTGATTCATAGTAAGGTCGACTTAAACTTGTTTGTGGTGCTGCAGGCGATTTACCAGCATGGCTCAATCACTCTTGCTGCTCAGCAATTACACCTCACCCAGCCAGCGGTGAGTCATGCTCTTGCACGGCTGCGCGATACTTATCAAGACCCATTGTTTGTACGTTATGGACGTAAGATGGTGGCAACTGAACTATGTCAGCAAATCATGCCCAGTGTTGAAGCGGCAATGGCGAGTTTGCGGGGGACTTTGGGTTCGCCCAATCGAGCGAATATGCTTAATCAGCCGCGCTTATTGCGTTTGGGGTTGCGCGATATTCTCGAGTCGATTTTCTTCCCGCCGTTAATGCAGCGTGTGCAACAGCAAGCACCCAACTTAAGTATTGATAGTCGGCAAATTACCTTAGTGGATATTGATAAACAGTTGAGTGAGCAACAACTGGATATTGTGATTGATGTGCTTACACCAACCGGGCGTGGCATTAAAAGCCAGCTTATTTGTAATGAGCACTTTTCATTGGTTTGTAGGCCCGATCATCCAATATTGGTCCAACTTAATTTGGCCAACTATCAGCAATATCCCCACGGTATCGTATCGCTTAAAGGCTCTAAAGTAGATGTGGTAGATATGGCGCTGGCCAAACACGGCATTACTCGTAATGTGGTGCTGCGCTGCGAGCATTATTTTGCCGCAGCATCGGTGGCTTGTCAGGGCGATATGCTGCTGACCATGCCCAATTCGTATGCCAAGCTATTGCAGCAAAAGCTACCTGTGGTGGTCTCGCTATTACCATTTGAGGTGCCGCCATTGCCTGTACACATGTACTGGCATGAACAAGCAGAGCACGACCCAATAAATAACTGGCTCAGGGAGCAATTTGAGCAAATGGCCGAGCAGCTATTTGGCAGACTAGATTAACGAGTTACTTGTAGTGTCGGATATCTTTGTTTAGGTTAATAATTAGCCATGCACACAATTGGGCGACGTAGGCTGTTGTAATCAAGTATCTGAAAAGAAATTAAATTCTATAACGCTTATTCAAATAATTAGACAAAGGAAAGGTCATGAAAGCGATTACTACTCTCGTTGCCATAGTTGTATTTGGCTTTGCTCTGGCAAACTATGCCCACGCGCAAGATGCTACGTCCACGAATAAGACTGCCAAAATGGCAGAGCAATATGTTGAAGTTGGCTCAATGTCACCTAGTTGTGGTAACGGTGGTAAAACACCTTATGTGAAGAATAAACACTCCTCGAAGAAGATAGATATCAAGCTTAAGGTGACTTATTTATATCAGGGGCAGCAAAAGGTAAAAGTGTTGCCCGGAAACTGGAGAATCGCCGCAGGCAAAACCCATAAACTGACCACGCGCTGCACCATTCCCGGGCCTACATCACAAAAATTCAGTTACTCGGTTCATAGTGCAACTTACATGTAAAACCCTAAGCTTGAGTTAAGTTTGACTACATAGCATGAGGGTCTCCGTCCTCCGCTGCTTTTGATCCCATCTTTCAACTGCAGCGGATTTTTTTATCTGAAGTTAAATCGCTCCCTGTTATTTAATTCAGAGTTAACCCACTTTAGCTTGTTTTCCCCACTACAGTATATTTAAACCAACCGGTCTATTTTATGCTTATTCTAATAGCTTAACTTTAGCCGCTTACTTTACAAAAGTGCTGTTACGCGCAAACTCAATTGCCTGATTGCAAAGGTGCATTTTTTGCTCTTCGCTAGATGCTCTAAAGTCGGCAAAATATTGCTCTAACTTGTTGCTGGTTTCCTGGGTCATGATGTGGTCTTCAATGCCGGCTTTTTGATGGTCTAACACGGCCTTTTTAACAATGGCGCCTTGAATTGGCATTTCATTTTCATTGTAAAACACGTCGCAAATCATTAAGCCGCCAATACCTATGGCAGTTTCAGTATCAAGCGTTTGTGTCATTGGCTGTGCTTGTACGCTAGCTGCGATACCTAGACCACTAACAATAAGTCCTGCCACTAAGCCTGCAATAATTTGTTTTTTCATCTTTTTCACCCTACGTTTCACCCAAAGTGCTGAGATTGTTGCAGCGGATTTTGCTGCATCTATGCTAGGGCCTGTTGATCTTTCAAGATTATTTTTGCAGCTGCTTGTTGGAGATTTATACAAGGCAACGACTTTGATGTGTGGTTATTCCACATGAGTAAGTCGTTAACACAGTAGAAATGACAACAAGCGTTGCCTGAAAGGTTCGTTTAAAAGCACTTTACTCTTTGTTGCGAGCCCTTTTTAAACCAATAGGTGTAGGTGACTAGACGTCATTGCTCGCGTCGCGATTAAAGTGCTTTTAATTCGAACAAATTCTAATCAGCAAAGATCAACAGGCCCTAGCTAAAATAGCAATTTGTGAAGCGTGAAAATGCTAGCTTTACCCTATTAGCACTGGGTTTTAGAGTAAATTAGAAATAAAAACTCGGCTTACTTCATATATACCTTACCGCCAATCATTTTTAGCGCGGGCGTGCCACGTACTAAGGTGTCGCGGGCGAAGGTTTGCTCGCATTGCGGGCACATCCCAGGTGCTTTGGTGTAATCAACCGCAATCCGTTCTTTAAAGCACTTCACTAGCGAGCCTTTACCGCCTTTATGGTATTTGTACAGTTGGGTTTTGCAGTTGGCACAATAAATATCGACAGTGCGAGTAGGCAGTTTTTTGTTGGGTTTAGCCATAAATAATCAGCAATATGCGTGGTGTCGATAAGGGTATTGTGGGTGCGGACGTTAATCAAGTTGTGGAGCATTCAGTCGTGAAGGCTTGCTGAGGGCCAAAAAGAAAAAACCGCCCAAATGAGTGTTGCCTTATTTGGGCGGGAGCAATAAAGGGTAGCCAATGTTACTCGGCGCTGGCCCCTCGAGATTGAGCATTGCTAAAAGTGGTGGGATTGGCGTACTTGGCAGTGAGCTGTTCAAGATAAGGCTGAACCTCTTTGTCGCCCCAGTCGAGATAGCCACGTAAAAAGCCAACTAAGTTGCCTTCGCCGTCAAATACGTATGTTGCTGGTACCACGTTAAGTGGCACCATGTTTTCAATTTGGGCTTGTGGGTCAATGAGGGTTGGATAGCCATCAAGCTTATGGCGGGTAAGGAATGCCGCAACCTTGTCATATTCCTCATCAATTGACACCGGCATCACTACAAGGTCGTTATTAATATTGTCCTGACGGATCTTTTCCATCATCGGGATTTCTTTAATACAAGGGGCGCACCAGGTCGCCCATAGGTTCATCACCACTAACTTACCGCGATAGTCACTGAGCTTTACGGTTTCACCATCAAGACTTGTAAGTGGTACTTCATTGACCTTACGTGCTTTGGTCATTTCAATGAAGCGCGACATAATCATTGGTTTAGGGATATTTTCGCCTGTGTCATAGACCTTTTCTGACGGCAAAGATGCTTGGCTGGCAAAGCTAACAGTGCAAGTCGCTGTGAGTAACACGCTAGCTAGCAAAGTGGTGAGTTTATTCATGAGTTTTTTCCTCAGTCATCAGGCGTTGCTGTGGCGAGCCTTGAAGCTTGTTAGCACGGCGAGATTGACGCATTTGCTGAGCCACTAGCCAGACAATAGCTAACAGCACCATAAAGATAGGGATAATAAACAAGGCACTAGTGCTGGCATTTAGCGTTGGCATGTAGTGAATCTGCTCGCCAAAGCGAGCCACCATAAATTCGATGATCGCTTGTTTTGACTTGCCTTGTTCCAGCTGCAAGAAAATTTCAGCTTTTAATTCGTTGGCTATCGGTGCTTGAGAGTCCAACAAGTTTTGGTTAATGGATGCTGGGCAGCGCAGCTCTTTGGCTATTTCAAACCCGAGCGTTTTTACCTGCTCTTGAGTGTAATGTTTGGGCGCCTGCATTGCCGCGCTATTTATTGGAGCACTGTTGACTTTGGTGCTACTGATTTCGGTGCTATTGATTTGGGCATTGGCATTTAGCGAGACTAGGCTAGCACTGCCTAGCAGCAAGCACAGCAACATAGTTTTTAATCTAGATAGCATGAGTTGCCTCCTGGTTAACCGTTTTACTTGTCTTTGTTACTGAGTGTTGGCGACGAGTGACTAAGGCCTTGTTTAGCATGCTCACTACGCCACCAAACATCATTAATATTGCGCCTAACCAAATCCAGCTGACTAACGGTTTATAGTTGATGCGGATAAGGTATTCGCTATCGCTAAGCGCTTGTCCCATAGACACGTATAAGTCGCCATACCATTGGCGGTAGACACCTGCCGCCGATAGCTGCATGGCATTGGTGTTAAAGGTGCGCCTTTGTGGTGTGATAAAGCTAATCGTGTTTTCCAGGCTGTCTTGTACTTCAATGTTGGCTTGAATTGCCTCATAGCTAGGGTGCGACACTTGCTCTGTTGAGCGGTAAATAAAGGTGTAACCGGCCAGCTCTTTGCCTTGCCCAGGGCCCATTCGCAGCAGTTCTTCTTGCTCAAAGTTGCTAACGACCGTTGCACCAATAATAGATACCGCTAAACCAAGGTGGGCGATAAACATACCAATAAAGCGTGAATTGATTTGTGAGGTTTTAATCGCCTGATAGGCACAATAGCCAAGGGTTATAGCAAGGAAGCAAACTGCAAACACACCAAGCGCAGCTTGAAAACCTAATGCTAAGGGAAGAGTCACAGCTAGGCTGGCACTAAAACTTATCGCTGCAGCTGCAAGCATGATAGGTTTAAAACTCGCTTGTTGTTTAAAGCGCAGGCAAGGAGCAAGCCCCATTACGATACTAATTAGCGCCACCATAGGGATGAATAAGCTATTAAAGTAAGGCGCACCCACAGAAATAGTGCGTCCAAAAAGCACATCAAAGATGAGTGGATAGCAGGTACCGAGCAGCACCGACAGCGCTGCAATCACCAATAACAAAATGCCAAGAAAAACACTCATTGCCGCGGTGTTGGTTTGAGCGTTGCGGTTATTAACTCCTTGATTTGCGAGCATAGGGTATTTAGCGGCAAATAGGGTATAGCCACCACAACAACTTACAAATAGCAGGGTAAGAATAGAGATGCCGCGGCTTGGGTCTGATGCAAAGGCGTGTACCGATTGCACCACGCCTGAGCGAACCAAAAAGGTACCGAGCAAACATAGGCTAAAACCAAGCAAGCCAATAAAGGCGGTGCTGGCGTAAAAGCGGCGCTGGGTTTGCGTTAACCATAAGCTGTGCACGTAAGCGGTAGCAACTAACCAGGGAATGAATGAAGCATTCTCAACCGGATCCCAGAACCACCAGCCGCCCCAGCCTAGTTCGTTATAAGCCCACCATGAGCCAAAGGCGTTGCCGCCAGTTAGTGTAATCCAGGCAAACAGCGCCCATGGGCGTAGCGACAACATGTTGTTGTGTAACTGCTTACCTGTATCGAGTAAGCAGGCAATGGTAGCGGCAAAACAAATGGTTAATCCCACATAGCCCATGAACAGCAGTGGTGGGTGAAATACTAGGCCGATGTCTTGCAATATTGGGTTTAGGTCGCGTCCTTCAACTGGAATATTGGGCAGCAGGCGCTCAAATGGATTTGAGGTAAACAGTAAGAAGGCTAAAAAGCCCAATAAGATAAGTGCTATCGCAGCGCTAAAGTGGCTGCAAAATTGAGGCTTATTGCGGTTTTTCACCACAAAAATGCTCGCCAATACAGCAGTGGCAACAATCCACAGTAGCATTGACCCTTCATGCCCGCCCCAGGCTGCAGCGACTTTGAAGATCATTGGCAGTTGGGTGTTTGAGTGGTTGGCCACATAGGCAACCGAGAAGTCACTCACGACTAATACATACACCAAAATGGCAAATGCGCCGCATAGCGCCAGTGTATTTAAATGAGTAAGCAGTGCAATGTACGGATTGAGCTTTGGCTCACATTGACCAAGTATTGCCTTGTTAGATGCTCGCCTTTTTGCTGCGAAATGGCTAAATAGCGGTAATAAACTCAGTGATGCTGAAATCACCAGGGCAATGATCAGTAGCAATAGACCTATTTCAGCAATCATGGGTAGCTCACTCTTGGTTAATACTCTAGACGACCCGCATAAGTGAACCTTGTTAAACCGTACTCTTTATATACAGTCTGCACATGCACGCGCTTTTACTATTGAGTAACGACTAAGGAGTAACTCAACCGTGCACTAAGGCGAAAAATTACAGCGGGTAAATCGCTAAACAATGTTCAACTCACTTATTCATTCTTACGTTAAATAAGCCGGGGCAACCTGGTTAATACCATTCAAAAGTCCCCTTACTAAGCTGTCACTGCTTTGCTCTCGTGCCACCTTAAAGCACTTAATTCTGAGATTCTGTGAGCCGCTCCAAGTTAATTTTTGCTAGACAACTTTTGAAAATTAAAAGCACCGTTTTAGCTGTTTTTAGATCTAAAAACCGCAACTTTATTACTAAAGAGTAGTTGGCTTTGGTTTTTCATGTTATTGATTTTGTTGGGAATTCATTTGTTTATATCTCTTTAGATATAAGCAAAAAATCCTTGTGCGCTAGCTCAAGTTTTTGTTGGTTTTTTTATGAAGAATAGGCCTTGCTCAGTTGTATAAGTCGTTTGATGAACGGTTAGGTTTAGTTATTCCAACAAGTAACAACACAAAGGATGGGTTGTTAGTTAACGGAACAAAAACCAAATAAAAATTTTAGGAGTGAATGATGAAACAATGGAAACACAAGGTAGCTTTAAGCGCGCTATTTTGTTTCGGTGCCATTGCTAACGTAAACGCTGCTGGTGGTAAATATAACAGTATCCCTGAGATGGGTGAGTCAGCCAAAAAAGCGATTGCGGAATATAACGGGACTGAACGCATTAACGGCGTTAAAACCTTACAAGATTATATCGTTCAAGAAGAAGAGTTATTTGACTTCTTATTCGAAAATCACCCGATGTTTAAATACCAACAGTCAGGCAACTTAGTGGGTGATTACCACATCAGTGACCGTGGTGAAGAGTATTTAGATACAGGTAAAAGCCCTGCATATAGTAAGTTAGACGGTAAACCTCGTTCGGTTCAGTACCGTTTAGGTGCTAAGTCTATTCTTGATTACCCAAACAACTTCGTCGGCCCAGAAAAATGTGCCGAGTGTCACGCGACTCAGTATGAGAAGTGGAAACGCTCACGTCACGCTAAAACGATTCGTTTCCCTGGTGAACACCCAGAGGTTGATAACGATATCGAACGTACTATGTACGATACCAAAGATACCTCTATCTTACCTGACGGTATCACTCCAGATGCAATTTACGCGACTGTAGGTACACCTCGTACTAAGTATGGTTTCATTGACGCGTATCTTGTACGTGGTACATACCACATTGAAGGCGGTTTGCTACGTGACGGCACGGGTAAAATGGTTGCCGGCGCTAACCAGTTCTCTCGCGGCTGGGCTGAGTGGTTAACCCCTGAAATGTCGAAAAAAATTAACGATGCTATTCCTGAATTCCCACTAACCATTGAAGACTTCGGTTACTCAGGTTCGCATCAACAAGGTATGAGCTCATACGGTGCTAAATACCGCAAAGAAATGCTGTTCCAACCTGCATCTTCTTACTGTGAAATCTGTCATACCTTTAAGTTTGATTTCCAATCTAAGCAAGAGTTCTTTGACGCACTTGGCGATCCTAAGAAGCTTCAAGAGCACACTATTTCTAAAGGTATTGCTTGTGAAGAATGTCACGGCGCTGGTGGTCACTTAGATGGTGGTACCGGTGGTATTCAATCTAACTGTGAACGTTGTCACCAACGTTTCCAATACGACCCAACCAAGACTGAATACGCAGCTGAAAAAGGCAAGCCTGAGCTAGCATTCGGCGTGAAGATGAAGTCGCTATGCCCTTCTTGTGGTACTGAAGGTTCGCAAATGTATGGTTCTGCTCACTACGAGAAAGGCATGCGTTGTACGACTTGTCACGATCCGCACGAAGTAACAGACGGCTCTTGGATGTCTGGCATTACTAAGCCTAAGTTGAAGAAGCAATGTACTGATTGTCACGAAGCGCAAACCCTAATTGCTAGCAACACCGACACTCACTCAGAGCAAACTTGTCAAAGCTGTCACATGCCTAACATGGGTAGCTGTGAGAACTTCAAAGCAATGCAGTTCCCAGACCATGCTGGTTTCGACGCTGTACGTAAGTCTCACATGTGGAAGATTGACGTAGACCCAGAGCGCAAGACGCTTAACCCACCAGAAGGTGAGCCTCGTACTCAAGGCCCTGACGCTGGTAAAGGTTGGACTGTTGCCAAAGACGAAGATGGTCGCCCATACCTTGACTTAATGTGGTCTTGTGCACGTACCGCGATTTCTGACCACGACGTGGTAGAGAACAAAGGTTGTCACAGCCAATTCCAGTCAGAGCTTGAAACTGGTCTGCACTACAAAGACCAAGTTCAAATCTACGGCGAAGTCATGAAGTGGCAAAAACCAATCAAAGAAGTGTACGAAGAAGTTAGCCAATCAATTGTACGTATCGAGAAACTACTAGAAGTCACTAAGTTAGCGACTGAAGACAAGACTCAAGTACTACTACTGATTGAGAAAGCACAAGACGCAGTTGACCTAATCAAGGCTGACGGTTCTTGGGGTGTACACGGATTCCGCTACAGTCAAAAACGTCTTGATGCTGCGCAAACATACGTAACGCAAGCGCAAAACATCATTGACCAAAACGGCTACTAATTGGGAGTGAAAAAGGACACTGCGCTTAATACCAATCGGGGTAAATAAGTGAGCAGAGATTACGCAGAAAAAATCGCTTAGAACAAGGCAGAAACTGCAGCGAGTTAGTTGTTCTACCTTCAAAGTTTCTAACGAAGTTATAAGCGATTTTAACCAGTAAGAATGTTCACATGCTTATGCTGATTGGTATTACAACTCACCTTGTTGAGCGCACTTGTCAAGGATGATACCCACAACTACCCGGTGCATTGCCACTATGGAATGTATCGGGATTATTGGAGGCAAGTATGAAAAACACTATCAGCATATTACTCGCAAGTTTACTGAGTGTCTGTGGTTTTAGTGTTAGCGCTGGTGGCGGCGGAGATATGCAGCCAGTTCATCAATATGAACACGAATTACAGCACATAGGTCTGCGCCATGCAGAGCTGTTACTAGAAGACCCAAATGTGATGTTTTTTGATGTAAATACCCTAGAACTTTGGGGAGAAGGATATATCCCTGGCGCGATTTTTTTCAATGTATCCGACTGGAAAGCACTGCTGCCAGAAAAGAAAGACACACCTATGGTGTTCTACTGCGCAAACCGCTTATGTAATGCCAGTGAAATTGCCGCACATGAAGCGCTGAAACTCGGCTACACCCAGGTAATGCGGATGCACGAAGGTATTTATGGTTGGCGTTTATCAGGCAGGCCTATTGAGAAGCCTTAAAGCCTAGAACGAAAACCTTAGGACGAAAGCAACAGCCGTGGTGAAAACCACAATAAACATAATAACAACAAGAATATATCCAAACTCCTAAAGCAAAAGTGTTTAGTAAAAAACCATAGAAAAGCTTTAGCAAAAACATTTAGCAAGATTTGTAGAGAGAGCAACTAATGAAAACCTTAATCAAAAACACCTTTAAGTTAACTTGTGTCGCTGCGTTATGTGGCAGCAGCCTATTTGTTCAAGCTAACGAAGTGGATGATGCGTCATACGCTTTGGGCGCATCAGTAGGTAAATACATCTCTAGCCGTATCTATAGTCAGGTTGATCTAGGCGCAGAAGTGAAAGTCGACACTGTGATTGCTGGTGTAGTCGATGCACTTAAAAACGAAACCAAGATGACCGACGAAGAAATTCTGACCCACCTTAATGCTCGTGCCGAAGTGTTAAACGCTGCGAAAGAAGCGCGTACAGCTAAAATCGCCGCAGATAATCTAGAGCAAGGTAAGGCGTTCCTAGCTGACAACAAGTCAAAAGATGGCGTCAACGAAACCGCTACTGGCTTGCAATATGAAGTGATCACCAAAGGCGAGGGTAAAACCCCGCTAGAGTCAGACATTGTCACTGTGCACTACAAAGGCCAGCTAATCGACGGCACTGTGTTTGATGATTCTTTTGAACGTGACGAGCCAAACCGCTTCCCACTAATGACGGTAATTGAAGGTTGGAAAGAAGGTTTAGGTTTAATGCCTGAAGGCTCTAAATACCGTTTAACCATTCCTGCTGAGCTAGCGTATGGCGAAAAAGAGGTCGGCATTATTCCACCTAACTCAACGCTGATTTTTGAAGTAGAGCTAGTAAAGGTTGAAGAGCCTGGTAGCACCCACCACAGCATGGGTGGAATGGGCATGGGCGGTATGGGTTCATTCCACAAGTAAGCAGCAAAACTAGCTTTCTATAAATTAACAAGTGCTGCTAGCGAAACATTGGCACCTCCTCAACTATCCAGCCAATTGTCGCTAGCGAGACACTTCCGCACTGCCTGATGCAGTGCGCCACTTTCACAGGAACAAGCAGGAGATTGGTATGAGTTTACTGGCTATTGCGATGGCAATCACCCTGCTTTGCTTTATTGCTCCACTTTGGGCACACCGTTTCTCCGTGGTGGAACAACAAGATAATGAAGGCCAATCTATCCCTATCCTCCCTTCGCTATCTTGGTTAGAACTGCCGAGTATGCTCACCTTAGTGTTGCTGCTTGTTCCTCTTTTTATTTATGGGCAATTAGGGCGTTTTAGCGAATGGAATCAAGGGTTTGTAGATGAAAATATTGATTACCTTATCGCTGCCGACATTAACAAGAACGCCCGCGAAGTTAGCGAGCAGCCACTAAACAAAGTGGCGCTGCTGAATCTTGCCCATGCCTATGCCGAAGGCGGTAAGTACGGTGAATCGGTCGACACCTTAAACAAATTACTGGCAATAGAGCAGGACGCAGAAGTATTAGGTATGAAAGCCAATGCACTCTATTACCGTGATGGTCGAGATATGAGTATTGAGGTCAAGCTGGTCTTGGCGCAAGCACTCGCACTCGATCCAAATGAAGTTCAATCTTTGCTGCTAATCGCTACTGATGCCTTTTTGAATAAGGATTTTCACAGAGCCATTAGCCATTGGCAGCAATTATTGGACAGCAACAACCTAAGCATTAACCGCGCATCAATTGAAAATGCAATCTTGAAAGCTGAGCAAAATATAGCTAACCAAACCGTGACTGCATCTGAGTAGAGTCATCAAAAAGGTTACAAGAAGTCAGCATTAGCTGACAGATGGAGGATGCTGTGAGTGAAAATTTAGAGAGACGACGGTTCCTAAAATTTTTAGGTGCTGGCTCGTTGATCGTTGCACCCCTAGGGTGTAGCTCTGTCGACGAGGACAAAAACAGCAACCAACCACATTACATAATGGTGTTTGACCAAAATAAATGTGTTGGTTGTGGCGACTGTAAAGTTGCCTGTAATCAAGCAAACAATCTACCCGAAGGTAAATCTCGGGTAATGATGGAGCAGCAAAGTGGCGGCGTTGAAGGGCAGGTTTGTCCACAATGTGGCAAAACTAGCTGCGAGTGTGAACGCAAATATGTTCGTGTGTCATGTCAGCAATGTCAAAACGCACCATGTGTGACAGTCTGCCCAACAGGCGCGGCGCACCGTGATGCTAAGACTGGCATTGTGACTATGGACAAAGCTAAATGTGCGGGTTGTAAGTACTGTATTGCTGCTTGCCCATACGATGCGCGTTACATCAACAAAGAAACTGATGTAGCTGATAACTGTGACTTCTGCCTTGAAAGCAAACTGGCAAAAGGCGAGTTACCAGCCTGTGTGCAGAGCTGTCGTTACGATGCCCTTATCTTTGGTGACGCTAACGATCCAACTTCTTATGTAAACAAGCTTCTTGCTGTAAAAGACTCGGTGCGGATTAAGTCGCACTTTGGTACTCAGCCTAGCCTGCGTTACATCCCAATTGTTAAACAGGGAGTATAAGAAATGGACGGAACTATTGAATTCACTATGGGGTTATCTGATGGCATCGCTTGGCCTTGGCCAATTGCTGTGTACCTGTTCTTTGCGGGTATTTCAGGTGGTGCTTTAGCAGTCGCATTATTTATCCGCTTTTATAAGCAGCAAACCACTAATACGCCATTTTTAAAAGCGGCGTCGTTAGTGTCATTTGCCACGATTGCTTTGGGTATGCTTTGTCTGGTTTTAGACTTAACAAACCCACTGTTCTTCTGGCGTATTTTGGTTTACTACAACCTAAATTCGGTGATGTCTGTCGGTGTAATCGCGCTAACTGCGTATATTCCGCTTACAGCATTAATGGCGCTGTTTGCGCTGGAAGAAGAAATTAAGCAAATACCTTTGCTGCGCCCGTTGGTGCCAGTGATTGAAAAGCTTAAAGGCATTCGTCGCCCATGTGAGTATGCGGTATTAGCACTTGCATTAGCGGTTTGTGCATACACCGGCTTCTTAATCTCGGCGCTAGTTCGCTTCCCGATCATCAATACTTCGGTATTGCCTGCACTGTTTGTGGCCTCTGGTTTATCAGCGGGTGCAGCGGCAGCGAAAATGCTAGCGGTAGGTATCTTCAAAGAAGACTTACACAGTCAAGATATGAAGATCTTACATGGCGCTGAATGGCCAATCATGTTTGCCGAAGCACTGTTCCTATTCATGATCATCATGTCGTTAGCGACTGGTAATGCGGGTGCACAAAGTGCATTTGAAGCATTCCATACTGGTACCTGGTCGATGGTGTTCTGGTTAGGCGTGGTGGGCTTAGGTTTTGGTGGTCCTTTGCTACTGAACTTTGCAACGGGTAAGCAATTTAGTCACTCGTCGCAAGCCTTCTACCTATCTGGCCTATGTGCTGTAGGTGGCATGATGTGCCTGCGTATGTTCATTCTTTACGCAGGGCAAAACTTCGCTATCTAGGTAGTGAGTTAAATGCGTCCCCTCTCACTTTTTAGCCGCTAATTTTGGTGTAAAAAGTGAGAGGTTTTCAACGAGATTTTACTATGAAACACATATTGTTAAGTCTGATGCTGCTATTTACCATCAGCGCCTGCAGTGCAGAGCAGCCACACGAACATGACCATCACCATGTCGGTGCAATAGGTGATCATGAGCGTTGCCATATGTGTGGCATGATGATCACTAAGTATCCGGGCCCAAAAGGCCAAATCATGTTTAACGACTCTGCAAAAAATCCAAAATTCTGCTCAACTCGTGACATGTTCAACTTTGCGCTGCAGCCAGAAAACAAGCGTAAGATTGGTCATTTATATGTACATGATATGGCGAAAACCAGTTGGGAAAAGCCAAGCGATGAGCACTTTATTGATGCAAAAACTGCCTGGTATGTCTATGGCACTAGCCGCAAAGCGGTGATGGGTAGCGCTGTAGCAACTTTTTCTACTGAGCAAGCAGCTACCGAGTTTGCTAGAGAGTTTGGTGGTGTCGTGTTGCGTTATGACGACATTAGCCTAGAGCTATTGGCGGGCAACTAGTCATGTTGGCTGTTTGTGGGGGCCATTCTATGCACGCAAGAGTAGAGCCATGCTTGCAAGAGTAAAACCGTGCCTGCATGAGAGGTCAAATATTAAACTGCAAGCCGTGCTGTGCATTGCCATGCTGGTTTGTGGCTGCCTGCTGTTCACCAGTAAGCTGCATGCTAGCGATTTTTCAACTACAGCAAGCGTAAGTCATAACAAAGCTAACATTAGTGACTATGAACACCAGCCACATCAGCTGCAAGACGATACAACTAAACCATCTGAGCCTAGCTTGAATCCGAGTTGGCAGGTTTGGGTTTCAACTACCGCGCAATTTATCGATGCCCTTGCTAGTGCACCTGATTATAGTGAAATCCACCTCAACAAGGGGTTGTATCTTGGGCAATTTACTATCTCCAGGCCGCTAACCCTGATTGGTCATTTAGCTGAAGTCGATGCCCAGGGCAGCGGCAGCGCCATTACCGTTGCAGCGAGTAAGGTGTCGATTTCTGGTTTAAGCATTCGCAATTGGGGCAATGATTTATATACCAAGAATGCAGGTATTTTAGTACGTGAGGGGAGCGACAACCTTAAGGTTTTTGACAACCAACTCAGTGGTCCAGGCTTTGGGGTATATGCCGAAAAGGTCGCCAAAATTCGTGTGTGTCATAACCGAATTGAGGGCGATGATAGTGCATTTATGCTCGATAGAGGCGATGGCGTACACCTACTTAGGGCAACAGATCCTAAAGTGCAGCACAATCATATTACTCATGTGCGCGATGGTGTGTATCTGGAGTCGGGAACAGGCAGCCTGGTTAATCACAACTATTTCGCGGCGCTTCAATATGGCGTGCATTACATGTATACCCAGGATGATGTCGGCCGTGATAACACCGCAAAAGATGTGGTGGGCGGTTATGCATTAATGAGTTCAAAGCAAATCAAACTGCACCACAACAAAGTCAGCCGAGCCAGTGAGTTTGGGGTGCTACTGAATATGACTAACGACGCCTATATTGAATACAACTCGATAGCGCAAATTATGCCTAAAGACCCTAGTGACGATGACTTATTCTCTCAGGGCAAGGGCATGTTTATTTATGCCAGTCAGAATAATCACATTAAAGCCAACAAGATAGCCGATAGCCAGGTGGGTATTGCGCTTGCACTTGGTGGCGAGAGCAACAAGGTTTATCTGAACCAGTTTTTACATAATCAAACTCAGGTACGTTACATCGGCGAAAGCCGCGTTGAGTGGAGCGAGGACCACCAAGGTAATTATTGGAGTGATTACAGAGGGCTCGATCTTAATGGCGATGGTATTGGCGATACAGCTCATGTACCAAACGACAAACTTGATCGCCTATTTTGGCTTTATCCAGAGGCCCAGTTTTTGATGGGCAGCCCAGTGGTGCAGGTATTGAAGTGGTTAGATAGCCAATTTCAAAACCTGGATAACAACGGCGTAGTAGACAGATACCCGCTGCTAAATGCTGGTCTGCAATAGAGAAATCACTATGAAGCAATCATCCCACGTCAGTCTTAATCAGGTGAGTCATCACTATGGCGAGCGCGCAGTGCTTAGCGATATTGATCTAACCCTAGAAGCGGGTAATACCCTAGCACTGCTTGGTCACAATGGTGCCGGCAAATCGACGCTAATTAAAATCATTTTAGGACTAGTTAGCCCTGTTGCAGGTATGGTTAATGTACTTGGCTGCGAGTTAAACCAAAAACCATCGGCCGCAGCGCTGCAGGCATATCGTGCGCAAATTGGTTACCTGCCAGAAAACATCAGCTTTTATGACAAAATGACAGGTCGAGAGGTGCTGGAATACTTTGCTGCACTTAAAGGTGTGAGTGCCAGTAAAGTCGCGCACATTATCGACGAGTTTGGTCTTGGTTACGCCAAAGATCAGCCAATTAAAACCTATTCTAAAGGCATGAAGCAGCGTCTTGGTTTTGCTCAGGCGATTGTCGCTGAGCCTAAATTGCTGCTTCTAGATGAGCCAACGGTTGGGTTAGACCCACAGGCATCGCAGTTTTTGTATAGCAAGGTGGCAGAGCTGTCTAAAGCGGGCTGCAGTATTATTGTGTGTACCCATGAGCTAAACCTGATCGAGCCACACCTGGATGTCGCCATGTTAATGGGGCGAGGGCGCTGTCTAGCTGTGGGTGACTTACCTAGCTTGATGGCAACCGAGCAACTGCCAGTAATTATTCGCGTGCCAGGTATCGGGCACTGGATTAACGCCCATCCGCAATTGCAGCCGTTTTATTATCAAGGTGAACTGCGTTGTCAGCTTGAGCAAAAAACCGAGCTGGTGGCCTATTTAGCTAGCATCAATCAGTTTGAATTTACCGTGAAGCAGCCTAGTTTAACTGATCTTTACCACAACAAGGTGTCACAACTGCAGCAGTGTAATGATGATGGTATCAGCTTTATTGAAAGTGACAGCAATGCTTTAGTCGATCGGTCTAATGCGAGCTATGGGCATACAAAAGCGAATGGTTCGTTGACTCTAGGAGGCGCAGTATGAGTGTGCAATTACCAAGTCGTTTAGGGCTTATCGCTACCGTTGCTCGCAAAGAGCTAATGGACTGCATCCGCAACCGTTGGCTGCTGGTGATTTTTTGCCTATTTACGTTAATGTCTCTGAGCGTGTCTTTTACTGGCAGCGTGGTGACCGGCAGTTTGGCAATTCCACCGCTTAATAGCGTGATCACTAGCTTATCGACTTTGTCGGTATTCATTATTCCGCTAGCCGCAATCATGCTGAGTTACGATGCTTTTGTGGGTGAAGAAGAGGCTGGCACTATGTTGTTGCTGCTAAGCCTGCCGATTAACCGCACTGACTTATTGTTAGGTAAGCTCGTTGCCCATGGCGGCGTATTGTCAGTAGCCATAATGCAAAGTTTTATGCTGTGTGCAGGTTTATTGCTGGCATTTAGCGACAGTTATCAACTCGCGCCAACATTTACTGCCTTTGCCATGTTGGCACTATCGAGCAGCTTGCTAGCAATTACGTACAGTTTAATGAGCTTTGTGGTGAGTCTTATTTTTACCGAAAAAGCAAAGGTCATCGCCAGCTTGCTGATCATCTGGTTTTGCTTTGCGATGATTTATGACCTCGTGCTACTGACCTTGCTGGTGGCTGATGCAGGTGCAATGTCGCAGTGGTTAGTGAATGTGATGATGCTACTCAACCCTACCGATCTATATCGCGCAATTAACCTGGTAAACATAGATACTTCAGGCTCATTAATGCAGCGCTTACCCTTGTTTAATTGGCATGTTGGTGTGCTAGTTGGCATGTTGCTGGTGTGGCCAATAGTGCTGTCTGGTATTGCTAAGCGGCTATTTAACCGCAAAGCCTTGTAAAACTGTACCATGTTGTAACTAGCTTCATGTTTTTTAAGGAAAGTTTTACCGTATAGACAGTGACGAAGATCACGCGGCCTAATTAATGTAACCGCATATGCCTATAATTGGGTAGGTTGTCACAGCAACTAGCAGCACACTTTACTAATATGCACGGTGGAGATGAGAGTGTGCGCTGTGATGAAGGGTGAGCTGTGATTAAAGTAACGCCATATTTAGACTTTGACCAAGATACCAAAGTACTAAAAGATCGAACGAATAACGCGGTCGTCGAGCTGAGTTATTCAGAGGCTGCTATTTTTGCGTATTTACTGGAGACACGCGACGAAATTGTAACTAAAGAAAAGTTGCTAGAAGTAGGTTGGCCTGATCGCGTTGTTGCTGCCACCTCATTACCTCAATGCATTAGTACCTTGCGTAAAAAGCTTGACCCCTATACTGAAGTTCAACTAAAAACCATCGCTCGCCGCGGTTATCAACTGCATGTTACTGAAAAATCTCACGTTACCATGGTCAGCATGTCTGATCCTAAGTCGATTAAAGCGGCGTTGATAGACGTATCTTTACTAGTTAAGGTGATGGGGATACTGGTGCTATTGGCGATAGTTGCCTGGGTTTGGTACCACAGTGACTATCATAGCGTGGTGAAAAAATCCGCCGTTTGGGATACGTCATCAACTGTGCCGATTACCTTACGTGAGGTAGAAGAGAAATTACCGCTATTTCATACTGGCGCCGAGCAAAATTTACACCCGTCTATGTGGCAAAAGCACATTGCCCCAGAAGCTAATGTAAAAGGCTTGTTTGAGTCGTTTGATGGCTTTGCGCTTGCCGATAATCAGCTGTATTCGTTTGCTGCTTGTTTAGATGTTGAAGACGGCAAGTGTGTTGGCAAGCAACTAATGAATATGGCAATGATTGCACAGGATCCAGCTGGCCTTAACATGATTGAGTTTGATCAGCTAAGACAAATCATGGAAGAGCGTATTCGCTATAACCGTGAGTTGATCCCCGCCGGTAGTGTCGATGATGGGGAGATTGAAGAACATCACTACCACGCGGATGTCTACTTCCCTGTTGCTAATAAGCTGCTGGTACGCGCTGACTTAGGCATTTCTCTGGTGTATGAGCAGCCACTTGGCGGCAAGTTCTATTACTCAGCATGTATTACCGATCAAGACTGTTTAACCACACCGATTAAATATAAGGTTCGCGGTGAGTTTCAACAGTATCGTCAAACTCTAGGTGATTATGAAGTGGATGTGTTCCACGTTAAGTCGCTGCAGAAAAACCTGATCCGCCCTGAGAATGTCAGTGACTCCGCCATGTATTTTTATCGCGAAATCCGCAAACATAACGTGCGCGATGAAGAGATGTTCTTCTATCGGGTAAGCCATACTCACAACTCAGCGGTGTGGATTATGCCATTGTTTGAGAATGTGGTGACCTGGACCCACTACGAGAAAGTCATGCTTTAAACTGTCGTTGGTATTCGATTTTATAGTAAAGCAGTGGTGAAATACCGCTGCTTTGTTGTTTCTGAGCTTAGCTAATCTGCAATGTAAGTTTGTTAGGTATTAATCGCTTTCAATATTCCCACACTATCAGCAACAAAATCAGCGCTTTATGTCTGTTATGTTAATTTGGCGGGCTAAAATTCTGTCGATTATTCTCGACGTCGATTTATAAATACTACAATTAACCTCTTTTTAACTTGCTCGATTTAAGGCATTATTAATTCCAACGTTTTTATTTACAAACCGTACAGCCAACCAAAGCTGTATCTTATTCAATTTTTGTTTGTTTTAATTCGTTGATTTTTATGGTTTTTATTATTTTGCTTGTGATGCTGTTCTGTAGCTGAATCTGGGCTAGAAAATCCAAACTGTGGCAGAGATAGTTTTGGTAAGTATCTGTTATGCGTTTGATCACACAATTGCTATATTGTAGTACAATTGAAAGCCTGTTTTGGATTATAGTCCACTAAAGCATCAAAGATTAAGGTTGAACGATGGAACTTAACACGATTGTTGTAGGGGTATACTTCTTATTCCTCGTGGGTATTGGTTGGATGTTTAGATCATTCACCACCAATACCAGTGACTACTTCCGTGGCGGCGGTAACATGCTGTGGTGGATGGTAGGTGCAACTGCGTTTATGACGCAGTTTAGTGCTTGGACCTTTACTGGTGCGGCTGGTAAAGCTTATACAGATGGCTTTGCCGTCGCTATCTTGTTCTTAGCCAACGCCTTTGGCTACTTCATGAACTATGTTTACTTCGCCCCTAAGTTCCGTCAATTACGCGTAGTAACCGTTATCGAAGCCATTCGTATGCGCTTTGGTAAAGCCAACGAGCAGGTATTTACCTGGACTGGCATGCCAAACAGCGTTATCAGCGCGGGCATCTGGCTAAATGGTCTCGCAATTATCGCTTCAGGAATCTTTGGTTTTGATATGACCACCACCATTATCCTTACTGGTTTAGTGGTGCTTGTGATGTCGGTAACTGGTGGCTCATGGGCGGTTATCGCATCTGACTTCCTACAAATGCTAGTGATTATGGCGGTAACCATTACCTGTGCGGTTGCGGCTGTCATTCACGGTGGCGGTGTTGATAATATCATCGAAAACTTCCCTGCTGAGTCATTCATTACCGGTAACGACCTGAACTACCTAAGCATTTTTGCGCTTTGGGGTGTGTTCATCTTCCTTAAGCAGTTCAGCATTACTAATAACATGCTTAACTCATACCGTTACTTAGCTGCAAAAGACTCTAAAAACGCTCGTAAAGCAGCATTGCTTGCTTGTGTGCTAATGACTATGGGTCCAATCATTTGGTTTATGCCAAGCTGGTTTATTGCTGGTGAAGGAGTGAATTTAGCCGCTGCATATCCTGATGCAGGTAGTAAAGCCGGTGACTTCGCTTATTTATACTTCGTAGAGAAATACATGCCTGCAGGTATGGTTGGTCTACTTATTGCGGCTATGTTCGCTGCGACCATGTCATCAATGGATTCAGGCTTAAACAAGAACTCGGGTATCTTTGTTAAGAACTTCTACGAGCCAATTCTACGCCCTCAAGCGGCAGAAAAAGAGCTGGTATTAGTGTCTAAGCTAACCTCTACCGCCTTTGGTATTGCGATTATCTTAGTTGCGCTATTTATCAACTCGCTTAAAGGCTTAAGCCTGTTTGACACCATGATGTATGTAGGTGCCTTGATTGGTTTCCCTATGACGATTCCAGCTTTCTGTGGCTTCTTTATCAAGAAAACGCCTGACTGGGCGGCATGGGGCACATTGGTTGTTGGTGGTATCGTATCGTTCGTCGTCGGCTTTATGATCACTCCAGAGATGATTCAATCTACCTTTGGTCTTGAGCATGAGTTAACAGGCCGTGAGTGGTCTGAGCTTAAAGTTGCGCTTGGTCTAACAGGTCACATGATCTTTACCGCAGGTTTCTTCTGCCTATCGACTCTGTTCTACAAGCCGCTATCTGACGAGCGCCAAAAAGATGTAGATAAGTTCTTTGAAAATCTAGCGACGCCGCTGGTTGCTGAATGTGACGAGCAGAAGAAGCTAGATAACAAGCAACGTAAGATGCTAGGTACACTGATCTCAGTAGCAGGTATCTTCATTATGGCAATGTTCTTCCTGCCAAATGACTTCTACCCAAGCCTGATCTTCGTATTGTGTGGCTCGATTGTTCTGTCGGTTGGTTTACTGCTGATTAAAGCAGTAGACGACAAAGTTGAAGAGCAAGCTGATGCTGCAGCTAAGGCAAATGCGTAGACCTTAGCAAACGTAAAAGATGGTCGATTAAACAGTTAACCCTGTTACCCTGCAAATAAAACGACCTGAAAAAGCCACTTGGTGACCCAAGTGGCTTTTTTATTGTTGTACGTTCCGTACTTGGTTAATGGGTTCATTAACTCTAGATAGTTGCACTCAGCTTACGGCCTTTGTAACCGAGCTAGCTGATCACGCCTGCAGCGGGCTTATGTGCAGGTACAACCACGAGACGCCGTGAACCCATCCATGGGGGCTTAACCAAGACCAAAAACGTCCCTGTTAAACAGCCAGTTCGGCGTCCATGCCTCTCGCTCAAAACGTTTCACAAAGTGAAACTTCGCCTTGTCTTGGATACTCGCTGTTGTACCTACACTCGATAATTTCATCTCTTCGATTTTATGATTGAGATAGCTATATAGAGTGGGCTATCAAGAACGGCTTGCTTGAACGACTTGATTAGCCATCTACCGCATGGATGCGGTAGCTGAGCTTCCAGGGGATGGATTTACAGCGTGCTAATCAAGGTTCGAGTGAGATGTGTTTACGATGGGACTGTGAGTGCTTAGTCGGGTTTGCAGGCGGCAACAAAAAGAGCACCCTGAGGTGCTCTATGATTTAGTTCTGCAGCGATGTAACCACTGCTACTAAGTCAAAGCTATTGCTTCAAATCTAACTCGTAAAAGCTGACTTGGGTGTAGTCACCAGCTTCAATACCATTGTTAGTACAGCCTGTGCCCCAGACTGGGTGTTTAGTGCCTTGGTTACACTGGTTGTAAGCACCGACTTTAAAGTACATCCAGTCGTTGCCATAGCCTTGGTCGAGTGGGTGACCTGGATAAGGCTTGCTTAGGTCGGTTTTAAATACCTTAGTTTCAGCGGCATCGGTACCTGGATTTTTTACAAAAGTCAGGGTCATGATGTTATCTGCCACAGTCACATCGTAGCTAAATAACTCACCTAATTTAATGCCGTTGTCTGGGTTTGCATCGGCCTTGGTTAGTTCTGCCGAGCCCCAAATTGGGATTGGCACATCGTAGCGGTCATTAATGTCTTTCGGGAAGATTTCATAGTTCCAAAACAGTGAGCCATGCTCATGGTTTGGTAGTTTACGGTAGTAAATCTTTAGCGGCTCAACCTTGCTTGAACCATGGATTTGACCCACAACCACAGAGTGGGTTGGGAACTTACTGTCGTCGCCACTGGTGCTTACCCAATCAACGCTTAAGGTAGCACTCATTTGGCCGCCAACTGCGCCGTATTTGTCTTTATTTGGGTTGGCTGCCACAACAAAGTTATTACTTGGGTGCTTTGGTCCAATCTCGGTTTTTTCACCGCGTAGCATGATGCGTAGCTCAGAGCGCGCATTACTGCTGTTTTTGGTGGTTGGCGCAGTGTTCGGTGAGGTCATCACCATGGCGCCATTTTCTGGGTTGGTGTAAAACCAGAAATGGTTGGTATAAGGGTGAGTCTTGTCGTTGAGCTCATCAACTTCAATTTCCATTACTTGACCTTTGCGTGCAGGCTTGTGGTCGGCAATTGGCAGATTGATTTTCATTTTCGATAAATCAAAGTTCTGCGCAGGAGCAAGTGTGGCATCGAGCTTTTGTGTCAGCTTGGCTTTATAAGCCGCTTGTTGCTCTACGAGTGTATCAGCACTTGTTGCCGTGCTGACTGCACAGCTTGCTAGCAGTGCTAGAGATAGCATTGAAGGTTTAAACTTGGTCATAGGGTCCTCGTAATCTTGCAGTTCTTGTGAGCCGCAGTTATGTCTCAGACAAATCTAATAAAGGCGCCAGTTTGCGAATTGATTAGCAAACTGGCGCCCTAATGGTTATTGCTTTTGCAGTAGCAGCTCGATGTCGCGCTGCTCCCAAATTTCAGCGAGGTTTTTGTTCACTGTAAATTGGCTAAAGTCGGTATCTTGTGCCAGCTTGATCCATTCAGGCTTATTGAGTGACTCTCCTGCTTTTAAGTACACGCTAGTCATACGCTCAACGCGGCGGCGCTTGTCTTTTTGGCTATATGGCCAAGGTTTTTGTGCATCGTGGTAACTTGCCATTAAGCTGATGCCTTTCTCTAAAGAACCACCTTGGTCGTTTTGATAGTTCCATAGGTCAACGTTAACCTTTTCGCCTAATTCAGCGATGCCAACTAACGGCACTAGGCTGAAGTAGTGGTAATGGTAGGCGCGAGTACGTGCTATTTCGTGTGGCTGTGAGCCGTCGGCAGCAAACTGGGTATCAACCCGCATCTTGCCTTTTTGTACCATGACTTTAGTTAAGTGTTCATTACCTAAGAAGTAGCTAATGCCAGCGATTTGATAGTCATACCAGGTGCCATGGTTGTTGGGCGCGGCAGCTTCGCCTTTAGGGCCGCCAGCGAGATCGGCTTCAAGCATCCAGTCTAGATAATCGCTATACCACTGTTTAATTTGTTTTTCGTCATTGTCAGTCCAGTGCTTTGACTGAGATAAAATTGCAATAGCATCCAGTAGACGATCGGCTAGTGTCCGGGTATCAATAATACCGCTGCGGCGGCCATCTGCCCGGCCTGGCACACCTTGGCCGTAATTAACATTCGGATTCATCTTAGTTTTTTCATTGATAAACCAGGTGCGGATAAACTCGATGCCTTGCTTGGCATAGGCTTCATCCTGACTAAAGTAATAAGCTAGTGCGATGGCACGAGTGGAACGGGTGAACTTACCAATGCGCTTGGAGTCGGTTTCATTGGTTTTCGATGCCGGGTTAGTTTTACCGTCATGGCGGATCCACGGCAAGCCATCTGCTTTAGTTTCATCTGGCCACCAGTAAGGGCTGATACTGAGGTAATCATTCTTGCTGCCACTTGGTGGTGTCATGCCTTTATTGGTTACGCTAAAAGGCGCTTGCTTCATAGCGATATCGGCTTCTTCAATAAGGCGCTGATAAGCCTGACGCATGTTGTCACTGGCTTTGTCTGATTGCAGTACCTGCCTGTTATGCTTGAGTACATCTTCGTCTAAGAATACAAAGTCGGCCGCGTAAACACCTTGGCTCAAGCTCATAGCGGCAGTTAACAACGCAAGTGGTGTAGCTTTCATTCTGATCACGATTTAGTCCCCTAATTTTAAAAATTGGGTCAGAGTAAAATGTTAAATTTTGACGGTTTACTCTGACCCAAACTGTCAGTTCCTGCTATTTGTGTTCTATGTTGATCTTGTTGAACGACACCTCAAATATCTGGTTTTGATATTGGGTGTCTGGCTTGATTTGCGGATAGATCCCCGCTTTGAAATAGAAGGTCTCGTTAAGCCAGTCTTTGGTTAAGGTGTATTTATTACCGTCGTTTGCTTCTACTGGCACACCCCATGGCAGCTCTTTACTCGTGGTGACACCATTAATGGTGGTTGATACAGTAATTGCTTGTTTGTCGGCGTGGATGTCATAGCGCCAGTTGTCGTGGGCTTTGACTGTGCCAAGGTCAACACTAAATGACTGGCAGTCACTACAGGTTTCATTATTAGGTTCAAACTTGTCATTGAAGATCACCCGAACCGGTGTGTTTTCCCCTTCCCATAACAGCTTTACCAGTGCTTGCTTGATTTCATAGCCGTGGATTTGCCCGAGAATAACTTTAGGAGCAATGCCGCTGATTTGTGGGTACTGCTCAATTTGCAACTCGCTACTTAAAGTATGGCTGTTATTAATAGCCCAGTTTTGATTGCTACTGCTGCAGCGATTACTCGTTTGGTAGTTGTATAGCTCTCTTAGCTCTGAGCGCACATAGTTAGAATTAGTCGTGGTTGCCCCTTTATCACCCAGGTTGACGTAGAAGTGCGCGCGCTTGTCATTGCTGTCGACCCAAAAATAGTCGAGGCGAGTGTCGTTAGATAAGGTTTGCTTGCCTGAGCAGTCAGCAGGGATAAGCTCTGCGGCGCTATCGCCACCGCTGCCGTAAAAGTCGTCGCGACTAATTGGCAGGGTTAACTTCCATTGCTCAATATTCCAATCGCATTCTGGGCAGGTGCCTGGAGAAGGTTCTGGTCCAGGACTAGGTTCTCCACCGCTGGAACCGCCACATCCATATAAAGCAAAACCAAGAGTAAGGAATACTACTGTTGTCGTTTTTCTCATGTTGTTAATCCTGCGCTTAACTTGTAAATAAATAATACAATATAGATCTTGAAAATTGCTCGGTTTTGCTTCAGATTTTGTGTGATCCAAATCATAAATACAATTTGTCGTTTTGGTTGGATTTCTCGCTATATTTATAAGCCGTTGATTTTAATAGTGTTTAAAATCCTGTTTCAGCTGTAAATAAAGTGTTATCGAAAAAAGTCAAAAAAAGTTGCGCTGTATCACAGATAAAACGAGCTAAAAATAAAACAATAACATAACACAAATAAGGGGAGCGTTTATAAGATGAAGATTAGCCTAATTGCCGGTTTAGTTGCCGTAGGTTTACTAGGCGCCTGCTCAGCACCACAGCAATATGCTGAAGTTGAGAAGGGAACTGTAGTTAACCAGGTTGCAGTTGAGTCAATTGTTAAACACGACAAAGCAGTGGTGAATGCCAGTGCAATTCCAGTTGTAGATAGTGCAGCACTTAAATCTAAGCTGACTTCACTAGCTGATGGAGAAGAGCTAATCCTTGAGCCTGGTAAGTACCCGGACCTTGGTGTGTTGAAAATCAAAGCCAACAACGTTGTTATTAAAGCTAAAGAGCCAGGTAAGTCTTGGTTTACTGGTTTGGTACAGCTAGTGCTAGAAGGTGACAACATTACGCTAGATGGTGTGGTGTTCTCTGAAGGTGGCCCAGCAGAGCGTATGGGTGGCATTCGCTTTAAAGGTAACAACAATACCCTACAAAACTCGACATTCTACTTCTTTAATGACAAGTACAAGTACGAGCCAGATGCGCGTCGTGACGAGTATCCAAAGTACCTTTGGATTGCGATGTGGGGTAAGAACAACAAGATTTTAAACAACACTTTCCAGGGTAAGCATAAGCGCGGCACCTTGTTAGGTATTCAAAAAGAAAAAGGTGACGAAACTGCTGACAATCACGTGATTAAAGGCAACCTTTTCTACGACCACAAGCACAATCAGTATGAAGAGTTTTTCTACAGCGATGCTATTCGCTACAACTCAAATAGCTGGGAAGTGATCCGTGTAGGTGACTCTAAGAGTTCTATCTACCCATCTAAAACTCTAATTGAAGACAACCTGTTTTATGAGTGTGACGGTGAAACTGAGCTGGTTTCATTAAAGTCTGGTGGTAACAACATCCGTGGCAACACCATCATGAATAGTGCGTCGATGATCTCCCTGCGTCACGGTACTTACAACACAGTTGAAAACAATATCATCCTAGGTAACAGCAAATACCGCTCAGGTGGTATCCGCTTGTACGACGAAGGCCATGTTATTCGCAATAACTACATTGAGCGTGTAATGGGTACAGGTAACGTACGTGGCGGTATTGCAATCAACACTGGTATTACCGATGTTCAAAATGGCGAGCGTTTAAGTACTGAAGTGAAGGGTAAAGGCTTAAACAAGCAAGCAACACCATACAAGGTAACCATTGAGAACAATACTGTTATCAACTCGCGTCAAAATATTCTTTATTCAGACAAGGTACATCGCGTCAGTATCTACGATAACAGCAAAGTGGGCATGATTTACGCGGGCACGGACATCAAGTTTAAGAACAACCTGTCGTACGCAAAAATCAAGAAAACCCTTGCTGTAAAAGGTAACGACGAGAAAGCCAAGCTAGTAAACCCTACTTACGAAAACGAGCTGTACTTCGGTAAAACCAAAGGCTTAGAGCTTCCTAGCCAAGGTATTAGTACGGCAGAACCAGAGCTGAAAGTAGGCGCAAATGGCCTGATTGAAGCTGTGGGATATGACGGTGGTGCTAAGAATTTGAAAGTGCTAACCATGGCCGACACTGGCGCTAGCTACACAATTCAAAAATAACTTAAAAATTAGATAATAAAGATATAGGACGTTGTATGAAACTTAATAAATTATCGCTATTTATTAGTGCTGTATTCGCTGTTTCAACCCTTACTGCTTGTGACTTTTATGATGAGCCAAACTCAGGTGGTGACAACCCTGAGCCACCAGAGCCTCCTGTAGGTGACCTTGTACCTGACTATGTTTATGACGGTGCAGCGGCAGATCTACATGCATTTATTAATGCTGCAGAAGATCAAAATGATGATGAAAAGCTAGTTATCTTGCTAGATAACAGCGTGAGTTTCGCCAATATGGGTGATCTTGTGTTAGACAACGAGCTGCCAGTTATCTTAATCGGTGGTGACGCTGATTACGATGGCCAAGAAGGTTCTGTGTTTGGTGACCCAGCCACTATCGCAGGTGGTGACACCTGTGTGGTGATTTCTAATGACAATATGCAACTACGCAATATTGTATTCAAAGATACAGTGCCTACGTGTAAAGACAGTTCAACCACAACTCTGATCAATGTGGGTACGTCGAGCTCGATGGGAAGCGATTATGACACTGTAGAGAGCAAGCCAAGTGGTGTGGTGTTATCTCAGTTGACCATTGACGGTGAAAACCTAGAGTCAAAAGGTCATGACGGTGACCATACAGATTGGATCATGGTGCGTGGTAACGGCACGCAAATTGTAAATAGTCTATTCACAAATAAGCCAAACGAGAAAGGCTCAATCATTACTGTACAAGGTACCAGCTCTTCTCATAAGGATGTTGTGATCAGCCATAACCACTTTGATAAGTATGCCGTAGGTAATACTTTTAGTGGCACCAATGAAGCGTTTGGTATCCGCATCGGTACCTCTAGCTCTTCTAAAACTGATTATGTCACTAACACGACTATTAGCGAAAACTTGTTCACTGACGTGAATGCATCTCGTCGCCTAATTTACGTTCGTACCTCTGGTAACACTATCGAGAACAATACCTTTGAAGCATCAAATGGTTTCATCTCGCTAGAGGGTGGTGTGGACAACACAGCTAGCAGCAACGTGATTATCAATGACGGTGCTGGTGATGATAGCGGTAAGTACGAAGCGGGTATTCGTATTATCTCTCAAGGTCACACAGTGACTAACAACTACATCTACAACGGTGGCCGTTCTAAGACCGGTAACGAAGTGGGTTCAATCTCAATCCTTGATGAAGAGTTAGATAGCCTAGAGAAATCACTATCTACTGTTGCTAACAACACCATCATTAGTTCTAAGCAACCTTTCATCTTCGGCAAATCAGGCAACTGTACTGCTGACTCTGAAGTAGCGTTTAAAGACAACTTAATTGCTAACGGTGTCGACGGCGTAACATCAAGCGACTACGGCATGCGTGATGACTGTGTACTAGCTGACACATCAACTTGGGAAGGTGACGTATTTGCGGTAACTACGCTAGCGAAAGAAGGCAACTATGACGTGGTAGCTGGTGAGCGTGACAACTTAGGTAACGGCAACGCAGAAGTTGCTGAGACAGCTGAAGGCAACAAGGTTTACCTAGCCACGGCCGAAGGTAACGTTGCCGGTAAAGGTGCATCAAACCTAGTTAAGTTAACTGCTGAGCAAGTAGGCCCAGACGCTGCAGAGTAATCTGCAGTTTCATATAAAGATTGAGTTGAATTTAGGATAAAACAAAATGAAAAAGTATCTTGCATTAGCAATCTTGGGCGCACTTAGTTTCAACGCTCAAGCAGATGATGATTACGTAAAACCGGGTACCAGTAACGTAGCGATTAAGTGGGAACACAAACTTTTAGATGGTCGTACTACACGCCCTAAGATTGAGTTTGGTCACCGTATGCGTAACGGTTTTAAATTTGGTTTTGAGCAAGTTTGGGAATACGACCGCTCTGAACCTGAACTGTCTCAAGGCTTCGCTCCTAAGCAGTATGAGCTAACGTTCAAGACTGACTATGAGCACCGTTTTGGTGACAATAACGAACAGCGTGTAGGTGCAGTTTTAGATTATCAACTAAAAGAAACGGCTAAAAACGTACGTGTTGGTGCTTACTACGGCTACAAGTTCAGCAGTGACTTTAACGTTAAAGTACGTGCGCGTTATAGCCAAAACATCGATCGCATGTCGATTAAAGACAATGTGGAAGATAGCTACTACCGTGATGACCTAAACAAAGAAATGCGTTATGACGCATGGTTCACATACTACTATGGTGATTTCCGCTTTGTTTACACGTTGATTTACTTCAACAAGTTGTCATCTGAAAAAGATAGTAACGGTAACGAGAAGCACGTGTTTGATAACAACAAACAAAGCAAGTTTGAGCATGAATTTGCTGTTAACTACCGCTTCCCAAATGCGAAGAAGCACACAATCTACGGTAAGTACAAGTACAAGTCTGAGCTACTAAAAGACAGCCACAAAGCTGAAAATAACGGCGGCTACGACTGGTATGGTAAAACTGATACCGCTATCGAATTTGGTTACAAGTACAAGTTCTAAACCAAAATCGATACATAGTTACAGCTAAGCGAGGTAGGTAATCCCCCTAGCTGCCGCCTCGCCAGGCTGTAAACGAGTTCTCCCTTAAGTGCCGTATCGCGAGTAGCAAGTACTCAAGCTACGGCACTTTTCGTTTCATAGGCTGCTATTACGGTATCAGCAAAGGTTTGCGACTAGTAGATTCAATTGAGACAAGCAGGGGCGAATAAGTGTGAGTCAGGAATGAGTTTTAATCTTTATATATCGCTATTATACTGACCATAAATATTATTACTTGTAAGATTCAAGTAACGCATAAGCGAACAAATACCACACACGATGGTATATAAGAATATAAAGATGAGAGTAAAAGACAGGGTTAAAGACACTGTCTGGAGATTGAGTCACTAGCCTGCTTTGGTTTCATTATAGTTAGCTGAAATTAAAGTAAAATACTTGGCTGAGTTTAATTGCTTACACAGTTGGCAAAGCCACAGTAGTTCAGGGTTTAGTCGGTTTTTATGGCTAATTTGCTAGCCAAAAGACACAAGATTATTGCACTGAAATTGCTATTCACACCCATCTGCTCCAGTAGTTTATCAATAACATCAGTATTGTCTTTTGTATTAATTAACGTGTAATACAAGATGGATAGCCAGTATATGAGCACCCAATTTACACCTATCGGCGGGTCAAAACGGAGTCTGCATGTGCAAGTTGCCTGTGAAATGGCGCGAAGCATTATTTCAGGTGACCTGCCTCAAGGCGATATTATTCCTGGTGAGATGGAGCTTTGCACCCAGTTCGGTGTTAGCCGCACAGCACTGCGTGAAGCAATTAAGTTATTAACTTCTAAAGGTTTGCTAGAGTCTAAGCCAAAGGTCGGCACCCGTGTGCGACCACAAGAGCACTGGAACTACCTAGATTCACAATTACTCGATTGGCTGATTGATATGGATAAAACTGAGTATCTGTATCACGAGTTTTTAGCACTGCGTAAAGCCATTGAGCCTGAAGCATGTGCCTGTGCCGCTCGTAATGCCTCGGTAGAGCAGCGTATGCAGCTTTCTGAACTGTTCCAAAAGATGGATAGCATCGCCAAAGGTTTTGATCAGGACGAGTGGGTTGATGTAGACCTTGAGTTCCATAAGCTGATTTTCATCTCAACTGGTAATAGCTTTTTCTTGCCATTTGCCAACGTGCTTTCAACTATGTTTAAGAGCTTCTTCCATCACGCCTCTAAGCGCGGAACAACTTGTATTGAAGAACATAGAGCAATCTATGAGGGCATTATGGCGGGGAATGCAGACAGAGCGCGTCAAGCTAGCCTAGACCTGCTAACTGCAAGTGACCATGAGCTAGAAGCGATTCAATAACGCAAAGCGCTATACTCCCAGTGTAGATTCAAAGGCCAGTGTCTAACGACATTGGTCTTTTTGCATTCAGCGGCTGAGCAAATGACACCGTCGCAATCAACCTACGGTAAATCTAATCGTGCCTAATGCCGCCATTGCTGTACCTCTAGCCCAAATCTAGCTAGGAACTTGTGGGGCACGCGAGCATTTGAGCTCAGTTAATGTCGTCATCAACACCAAGTTTACTCTGACCCAATTGTTAAAAGCTAATCTGTTTAACCTAAGTTTGGTGGTGATTTGTATCTTTATAGATGATTGGTCTAGTTGTGTTCTGCTTTAAGTTCAGTGGCTTATGTCTAATTGATTAGGTGGGTGATGGTGATACTTTGGTGTCTATATCGATTGGAAAGCCTGGATTGATGAGGTTTACTCTGACCCAAACTTTAATGGGGTGATTTTGTGGCATAAAAAATCCCCGAATTCCGTATCAGGGATATAAAAGAGTGCCACTTGCGTGGTAGGGTTTTATCGTTATTGTTATATCCGCTAGGCTGAAGTGCCGCAGCCTGGCAGGAGCATATCTTTACTGGTTGTGACTACTCTGGTCGTAGCCTTTGGGTCTTACTTTATTTTTAGCGTTTAGTTAACGGCAAGAGTGTTAATTAAACGCTAAATATGCCAATGAACGGCTAAGAGTTAGCTGTTTAGCGCAGCAACTGCTTCACGTACTAGCGCACCAATCTCATCCCACTTTTGGTTGTCGATTAGGTTTGCTGGCACCATCCAAGTACCGCCACATGCAACTACGGCGTCGATGTTTAGGTAATCGTTAACATTCTTTGGTGACACGCCGCCAGTAGGCATAATGGTAACTGGGTAAACTGCGGTTAATGCTTTTAGCATGGCCACGCCGCCTGATGGCTCAGCTGGGAAAAACTTTAAGGTATCTAGCCCCATTTCCATTGCTTGCTCAACCAAAGATGGGTTGTTTACACCTGGAATGATTGGCATGCCGCGTTGCTGACAGTATTTAACCGTGTTCGGGTTAAAGCCTGGGCTCACGATGAAGTCAACGCCTGCGTCAATCGCCGCGTCTACAGTTTCTGAGTTAAGGACTGTGCCAGCACCAATTAGCATGTCTGGGTAAGCTTCACGCATGTTCTTAATTGCTTGGGCTGCAGCTGGTGTTCTGAAAGTGATTTCAGCACATGGCATGCCGTTTTCAACTAGTACTTTACTGAGTGCAACTGCATCGTCGGCATTCTTGATGGCGATAACAGGGATCACTTGTAACTGCTTTAGTCTTTCGTTGAGCGTGCTCATTAAGTTTCCTTATAACTGTACTTCAAATAGTGAGTATCAAAATGGTTGGCGTACCTAGTTGCTATTTGTCGGCTTAAGCTTGTGGCATCAAGGCTTTATCTATGATGGCGCCTTTATGCTGGATAACAATGCCTGCTAGTCTGTGACCGGTTTGCGCTGCGATGCTGGCGTCGCCGCCAAGCAGGCGTTTTGCCATGTAACCTGCGGCAAATGAGTCACCGGCTGAGGTGGTGTCGACCACTTTTTCAACTAGGGTTGCTGGAACGCTTATTTGGCTTTCTTGAGTGGCAATAATGCACTCTTGGGCACCTCGCTTAATCACAACTTCAGTGACGCCAGCTTCAAAGCTGCGGGCTAAACACTGGTCGATTTCGCTATCACCAAATAAGGCTTCTTCGTCTTCAAATGTCAGTAATCCGATGTCGGTTAGGGCTAACATTTTTAGGTAATTTTGTTGCGCTTGCACCTTGCTGTCCCAAAGGCGTGGGCGGTAGTTGTTGTCGAATACCACTTTGCCGCCGTTGGCTTTGCACTTAGCAAGTACGTCGAATAGCACCTGCCGGCTTTGCTCGGTCAAAATCGCCAAGCTAATACCCGACAGGTAAAGCACGTCGAACTGGCTTAACTCGTTTAGCAGCTCTTGACTAGCTTGTTCTAGCCAGAATTTTGCTGCGGCTTCGTTGCGCCAGTAGTGGAAGCTACGCTCGCCGGTTTCGTCTACCTCAATGGCATATAAGCCGGGCAGGCGATCTTCCATTACTTGAACGTGCTGAGTGTCTATGCCTTCTTGTTGCCAAGTACTAAGCATTTCCTGGCTGAAAAAGTCCTGGCCTAACCCGGTAAAGTAGCTAATCGACATTGCCTCACCTTGAGTAAGACGCGATAGGTACACTGCGGTGTTAAGGGTGTCACCACCAAAATTTTGAGCCAATTCACCGTCGCGTTGCTGTAACTCGACCATGCATTCGCCAATAATCCCGACTTTTAACATAGACATAGTGCTCCTTTACCCGTTACAGAAAGTCTTGACGAGCAGGGTTGAACATATCGATTAAGATGCTGTCTTGCTCTAGTGCAACAGCGCCATGTAATACGTTCTTAGGTGCAATGTAAGCGTCGCCTACTTTTAGGATTTTCTTCACGCCATCGATTTCTGCTTCAAAGCTACCAGCAGCGACGTAACCAATTTGGTCGTGGATGTCGTGCGTATGAGGATGACCAATTGCGCCTTTGTCGAACTTAACAAATACCGCCATTAGATCAGGTGTGTAACCAATGATTTTGCGTGATAGGCCGTCACCTAGATCTTCCCAAGGCGTGTTGTCATTTTCAAAAAATGGATTCATCTTTTCTCTCCTGTGAAATGCCACATCGCGTTATTCAAATGAATAACGACTTCGACGAACTCGTAGGCACTGATTTTATTAGCACTTTGTTAGCCTTCAACTTGTCATAGTGATGACGGGTCGTTGGCTTTTATTTGCAGCTATTTCAGCCTGCTTTGCTTTATTGACCATGCTCATCACCATTGACGCACACGATCTTTATCTATTTTGTTGAACCTAGTGTACACGCAAAATACGATTATTTGTAATACAAATCTCTTCGCTCTGTGATCTGCTTCCAATTTGTTCAGTACTGAATTTATTGTTGTGCTTTTATGTTGTTGATTTGTAATTAAAACTTGATTTTGTGCAGTTTTGGCTGCTTATACGTTTGGGTCAATATGTTGTTAATGTGTGCGTAAATGTCAGTGATCCAAGTCTATAATTGGTTTTTATATGCTGTAATTTGACTCAATTTGTATTATTTTAGATGCAATTCGTAGTTTCCAGTTTGAGGTAAACATGTCGCAAGCCATAAAAGCGGTACTTTTTGAAGAGTCAGAAGTCGCGTCAATCGCGAAAGAGTTAGGCACAGACAGCCTAATGGGTAAGAGCCTAGCTAAGTTGATTGCAGATACTGACGCATTTATTGCATTAGGTATCGACGTTCCTGGCCACAGTGAGGCCGGTGGTTATGCGCACAACCGTCATAAGCAAAACTATCAGTACATTAACCAAGCAGGTCGTTTATTCTTGGTTACTGGACAAGAGAAGTACGCCAAGTACGCTGGCGACTTATTACTGGCTTATGCTGACAAATACCTGAAACTAGACTTCCATAAGCAGTTAAACACTAACCCGCCTGGTCGTTTGTTCCACCAAATTCTGAACGAGCATGTGTTCTTATTGAACATCAGCTTAGGTTATAGCTGTATTCGCCATTACCTAAGCGCTGAGCAGCAACAAACGATTGTTGATGGTCTGTTCCAGCCAATGCTAGACATGTTCACCGAAAAGTATGATTTCGACTTCGACCGCATTCACAACCATGGTATTTGGGCTGTTGCCGCTGTGGCGATTTGTGGTTTAGCTATTGATAAGCCTGAATACGTTGAAATGTCGATTCATGGTCTTAAAGGCGATGACATTGAAGGTGGCTTCCTAGCGCAGATCAGCAAGTTATTTGCACCATCTGGCTATTATATGGAAGGCCCTTACTACCACCGCTACGCGATTCGCCCGCTATGTTTGTTTGCCGAGGCGATTCACCGTCACCGTCCTGAGTTAGACATCTTTAACTTCAACGGTCAGGTTATTGGTAAAACCATTAAGGCAATGCTTGCTACGGCGTACCCTAACGGCGTATTCCCAGCACTAAACGATGCATCATTGACGATGGACATTTGTGACGCTGGCGTGATTGTTGCCCTTGGTTTATACGCTAAGCACTATGGCATTGACGATGACATACTAGGCATGGCGAAAATCCAAGACACAGTTTGGGTTAACGGTTGTGGTCAAGCGCTATCAGAGGCTTATGCAAGCAATAACGCTGAGCTAAACCCATGCTGGCCAAGTGTTGAGCTAAACGAAGGCCCTAATGGCGATCGTGGCGCGCAAGCCTTTATTCGCATGCAGTCTGACAACGGCGATGTAAATCAACTAGTGATGAACTATGGTCAACACGGTATGGGCCATGGTCACTTCGACACACTAGGCATTAGCTTCTTCAACAATGGTCAAGAAGTGCTGCGTGAATACGGCTTTGGCCGTTGGGTAAACGTAGAGCCTAAGTTTGGTGGTCGCTACCTTGATGAAAACAAGTCTTACGCGCGCCAAACCATTGCTCATAACGCGGTTGCTGTTGACCAAAAATGTCAAAACAACTTCGACGTTAAGCTGGCTGACAGCCGTCATGGTGAGCCGCACTTCTTTAGTGGTGATGATGCCAATGTACAAGGGGTAAGTGCATTCTGCCGCGATTTCTATGAAGGTGTGGATCAGCAACGTAGCTTGCTACTAATCAAGCATGAAGCCTTTGCTAAGCCAATCTTGGTTGATCTGTTCCGCTTAATCAGTGACGAACAACATCAGTATGATTATGCCGTGCAATATGCAGGTCAAATTGTGCGTACTAACTTTGACTACCAAACCCACAAAGAGCTAGACACCTTAGGTGATAACTTTGGTTACCAACACCTATGGAATGTGGCGCAAGGTAAGGTTGCAAATGAGTCAAATACCTCGCTAGTAAGCTGGCTTCAGGGCAACAGCTATTACACCTGGTTAAGTGCATCTAGCAGCGATGATGAAATCATCTTTACTCGCTCGGGCGCTAACGACCCATCATTTAACTTACGTAGCGAGCCAGGCATGGTGCTACGTCGTCACGCGAAAGACACGCTATTTGCTAGCGTGCTTGAAACCCACGGCTACTTTAATGAAGCCATTGAGGCCAGCACTGAAGCTCGCGGTCAGGTAACTGCAGTGAATGTTATCGGCACTAACGAGCAAGGCTCGGTGATTGAAGTGGTAACCGCTGAAACCACCCTCACAGTAATGGTGAGCAATCAAGTTGGCGTAACTGCGGATACTGAAAACAGCGTGACATTCAACAATCAAACATTCCAATGGCAGGGTTACTTTGCCGTTGAAGCAAGAGGTTAATTCCATGAGCTATCAACCATTATTAATGAGCTTCGATGAAGCTGCCGAGCTGCGTACCCATTTAAATACCGATAGCTTACTTGGCCGCTCAATCGCGACAGAAGTGGCTGCGCTTGAAGCCTACTTGCCAATTGGTATCGAAATTCCGGGTCACGGTGAAGCGGGCGGTTATGAGCATAACCGTCACAAGCAAAACTATATTCACCTAGACTTAGCTGGTCGCTTGTACCTGATCACTGAAGATGAGCGTTACCTTGAGTACGCTAAGACAATGCTGGTTGAGTACGCCAAGGTGTACACTAGCTTTGAGCTGAACACCAGCCGTGACTCAAACCCACCGGGTCGTATCTTCCACCAAACGCTTAACGAGAACATGTGGATGCTGTACGCATCATGTGCATACTCGTGCATTCGTCACAAGCTAACTGATGATGAAATCACTCTGATTGAAAACGACTTGTTCCGTCCTATGATTGACCTGTTCGTTGACACTTACGCTCACGACTTTGACATCGTACATAACCACGGTCTTTGGGCTGTTGCTGGTGTAGGTATTTGTGGCTATGCAATTAACGATCAAGCTAGCGTTGATAAAGCACTTTACGGCCTAAAAGGTGACAGCGTATCTGGCGGCTTTATTGCTCAGCTTACTCAGCTGTTCTCGCCAGACGGTTACTACATGGAAGGTCCTTACTACCACCGTTTCTCACTGCGCCCAATCTACCTATTTGCAGAAGCCATTGAGCGTCGTCAGCCAGAGATTGGTATTTATGAGCTGAAAGATCAGGTAATTAAAACCACCACTTACGCGGTAATGTCGACGGCATTCCCTAATGGTGTGCTGCCAGCGTTAAATGACTCTTCGAAAACCATGGATATTAAAGACGAAGGCGTTCTTATCGCAACTAGCGTGTGCTTTAAGCGCTACAGCCAAGACGACAACTTAAAGTCGATGGCAGTACATCAAGATAAAGTGTGGGTTCACGGCTCCGGTGCGGCGCTTTCTGATGGTGTTGCCAATGCGGGTGAGCTAGCTGGCTTTAACTGGGGTAGCTTATACCTAACTGACGGCGCAGAAGGCGACCGCGGTGGTGTGTCTATCTTGCGTCACCGTGATGTAAACAAAGACGATACCATGGCGCTGCTATGGTTTGGTCAACATGGTAGTGATCATAAGCTGCACTCAGCGCTTGATCACGGTCACTATGACGGTCTGCACCTAAGCCTGTTCAACCACGGTCAGGAAGTGACTCACGACTATGGTTTTGGTCGCTGGGTAAACGTTGAGCCTAAGTTCGGCGGTCGTTATATTCCAGAGAACAAGAGCTACGCTAAGCAAACTGTTGCACACAACACGGTTGTGGTTGACGGTAAGAGCCAAAACAATGGCGACACTGCAACGGCAGAAGCGCGTTGGGGTGAGTCTCACTTCTTTGTGGCAGGCGAGCAAGCTCAAGGCATGAGCGCGTTTATTCGCGATTACTACCAAGGTGTTGATCAGCAGCGCTCGGTGATCATGTTCGAAATCGAAGGCATTGCTAAGCCTGTGGTGTTGGATCTATTCCGCCTAACCAGCGAGCAGCCACACAGCTACGACTATGTTATGCATTACACAGGTCAAATCATCCGCACTGACTTTGACTACCAAACTGAGTCAAAACTTAAGCCGCTTGGCGAGTCTGCAGGTTATGAGCACCTGTGGAATGTAGCAAGTGGTAAGGTTGAGCAAGGTAGCCTAGTAAGCTGGTTACACGGCCAAAGCTACTACTCTATGGTTAGCAGTGCCCAAGGTGGTGAGGTGATTTTCGCCCGCACTGGTGCTAATGACCCAGACTTTAACCTACGTAGTGAGCCTGTGATCATGTTGCGCCAGCATGGCACTAACCACTTATTTGCTAACTTGTACGAGACTCATGGTTACTTCAACGAAGCGATTGAAGCCAGTACTGATGCTCGTGGTCAAGTGGCAAGCGTAACTGTGCTTGCCCACACCGACGATGCATCTGCAGTAGCGCTTGAGCTAACTAGCGGTAAAGTTGTGCGTGTATTTGTGTCGAACAAGGTTGGCGTTAATGCCGACACTGAATCTAGCTTAGTGGTTGACGGCGAATGCGTTAGCTTCAAAGGCGAGTTCTTTATCGAGCAATAGTGTAAGCCCTGCGAGAGCAGCACAACCCTTGATCAGGCTTGCCTATTGCAAGTCTAATCAAAGGTAAAACATCGTTAAGTTAAGCCTGAGTTATGCTCAGGCTTTTTGCGTAGTTACACTGTGCTCAGAAGAATTTTAAACTGCGAAATTCATGGGAGTTTGCGGTAAATTTTAGCAGTGGCAATTTAGACCAAATGGAAGCGGAAAATGCAGCAGTTTTTGCAATTTAACAGCCCTTACGTGCGTAACAATATCAGCCTGGCCTGGCCGTTAGCTTTGAATGCATTATTAATGCAGTCGATGCTGATGATCGACACCTTGCTGGTGTCGCCATTAGGTGAAGTTCCGTTAGCCGCCATGGGTATTGCAACCACCATTATCGCTTTCATTTTGGGCATTCAAATGGCGCTAGCTAATGGCTCGCAGCTGGTAATGAGCCGCGCGGTTGGGTCAAACAGCCAACAAGCGATTGCTAAGTCATTTTGGGCTGGCATGACTATCAATATGGCCGTAGCTGTGTTGTTCTGGATATTGCTAGTGATGTTTGAGCAGCCATTGGTTGCCATGATCACCGACAATGCTCAATTGCAGCTAGAGGTGCTGAGCTATTTGGTTTACGCCAAGCATGTGGTGGTGGTGAACGCGGTGACTCAAGTTTGTATTGCACTGTTTAATAGCTTGGGCAAAACCAAGGTAGCGTTTAAAGGCTATTTGCTTGAACTGCCCATCAATGCGCTGCTGTCTTATGGTTTTATTTACGGCGTGAGTTTAGCGGGCTTGCAAATCATTCCTGAGCTCGGCGTGGTTGGCGCTGCAGTGGGCAGTCTTGCCGCCATTGTGGTGCGCTTTATCTTCTTGGTCTGGTATGCCCGCAGTCTTGAGCGAGAGTTGTTGCAACTGGCTGTTTCGGCTGCCGATGCGCTTGAAAATACCCGTAAGCATTTTATCGAAATCTTCCCAGTGGCGGTAAACGTCACTATGTTGGCGATTGGTATTAGTGTTTACCAATTGCTGTACTCACAGCTATCAATCAATGCTTATGTGGCAATTACCCTGGTGTTGCCATGGTTACGGGCTGGCTCGCAGTTTGTGACTTCTTGGGCGCATTCATCGGCAATTTCTATCAGTCAGGCGATTGGCTCGCGTAAGCTAAGTGAAATTGAAACTAACGTGAATGTAAGTATTCGCTTAGCAGTGGTGATCTCTATCTTAACCATGCTGCTTTACTGGCTACTGAGTATTTGGATAAGCGATGTTTACCCTGAGATGACCGAAGAAACTTATCAGGCGTTAGCTATCATCGCGCCGCTGTATATTCTGCTGCCGCTGATCCGCGGCTACAACACTGTTCATGGTCATATCCTGCGTGCTATGGGTAAAACCACAGCTGTATTTAAAATCAACTTCACCGGCCAATGGGTGGTATCAATTCCACTTTGTGCGCTACTGATTTTGTATTTTGATGCCTCAATATTCTGGGCGTTTGCTATCCAGCCATTTGAAGAGATCATCAAAGCACTGCCATTTAGACAACTGGCAAGAAAAACCGTGGCTGAGTTCAGCGAGCAAGATGCCCAGAAGTTGAGTTATTAAGCACTTTTTACCAGAAAGCCCATTACCTGAGACACGTCTCACTAGAACCTTGATTAGCACGCTGTAAATCCATCCATGGTAGCTCAGCTACCGCATCCATGCGGTAGATGGCTAATCAAGTCGTGCAAGCAAGCCGTTTTAGGTTTTTTAAGTCCACAAGTATGGTTACGGATTTATCTTTTTATCTGCCTAAAATAAGCAAATGAATCAGCAGGCTACCTATTTACTCCATTGGAATTGCCGAAATGCGTTGAAGAAAATAGCGTGAGCCTGACAGGACGTCAGGCTAGCTTTCGTTTGGGCAGGGATGCCCTATCGAAAGCGGTAGCTAGTTTCGAATAAGCATGAGGGTGATCAATTCCGTAGGGGCGGCGCGGGGAGATGCAAGAGGGGGATTGCTGTTGATCCCCCTCTTGCTCGGGTGTGGGATGAAATCCCACGACTTTTTGCAACGGCAAGTTACGGCTAGGAAATAGCATAGACAACATAAGCCCGCTGCAGGCGTGATCACCTAGCTCAATTACCAAAGCCGTAAGCTGAGTGCAATTATCTAGCTAGTTTAAAGAGAAAAATGCTTGAAACACTGATGACCGATCATCGCAGGCAAAGTACATCAAAGAGTCTGGGGGCGGCGCCAGCCAAAAAAGAAAGGAGCCGTGCCCCTAGTAGGCGATGAGAGGTAACCTAAAAGGGGACGGCAAAACTGGTGTAGCTTGTAAAACCTATTAGGGATTAACCCTTAGAAACAATGGCGTAACCACGAACCTGATCGCCGTCTACTGTTGCCATAGCTTCAAGTAAGTTGTGGCTGCTGATCCACACCCAGGTTTGGTATGTGTTAGACACATCCATCACCAGGAAAGAATCTGATGTTGGGTGGTATGCGCCAATAGGTGAGTAGTGGCCAGCACCGCGCTGCTCTAGCGGCGCACGTGAATAGTTCACCACAACAAAGTTATCTGGGTCTGCAAGGCCAGCGATTAGCTGCTTCTTAATGTAAGAGGCATAAACGCAGCTGTCTTTCTTGTCTAAGTCAATTGGTTCAATAACGGTTTTGAAGCCCATTTGGATACCAAGTGCTTCAAAGTCAGTTAGCTGCATACCATAGTCACCCTTAGGGTGTTTCTCGGTTGGCTTACCAAACATTTCAATGCGAGGTTTAGGGCTGACGTTTGATACTGACTCTTGCGTATAGCGGTGGAAGAACGGGCTCCAACCATCTTTAGGGAAGTACTCAAGCTCAGCTTCTGTCATGCGGCTTGGGTCTAGTTCAATGCTGTCACCATTTGGGGTAACAGACAGAGCATTGGCTACCATTGCCATAGAGGCAATGCCACAAAATACCTTGTTAGATTGACCTTCAAAGTGCGGTGCTAGCGAGAAAAAGTCTTGGTTGTCGACTGAGTTCATTAGGCGGGTTTGGCCTTCTTTACTTGCCCAGTCTAATACTTTGTAGCTTGCCATAGTCAGCGGGCTTGCTAGTGCGCCTAGCATTAATAAACCTAAGCCAGCTGATTTTAAAAATGTGTTTTTCATGCTCTCATCCTTCATACCAATTAATTTTGTGGTGATCTTTTGCTACAACGAGCGCGAGTTATCTTGGGTCGTATTGAATAAACGACACTTTGCTGCCGCTAGGTTCTACAAGCTCACAAACGCTGCCAACGCGTGGAATGTCATAAGACTCAACTTCCATCGCGCCGTTACGAATGGCTTTTTGTTTAGCAAGGTCGACGTTGATCACCTTAATAAAACTTTTCCAACCTTGGTTTACGTCTGACTCAACAATGCCAGAAGATGGCATTGGCTCGCCGACTCGGGTCAGCAGAGCGTAACGTTTACCATTGCGACCGCGTAACTTACGTACATTGACCGCGAAGGTTGAAGTGTAAAACTTGAGGTTTTCCTCAAACTCATTGGTATGGAGTTCGTGCCAATCAAAGTTCATAAGTGCTCTCTCATCTTTGCTGTGAACGGCTGTTGCTCCAATGGGCTAAGCATCCCACAGAGCGAATTACTAAACGACATTAGCCTTATTAGTAATCAATTTTTAACAATTACTGATATGACTGAAATAACGTCGGTTTTTTACTTTTGACAAATCACTTTCGAAATCGAGCTGGCTTAGTCAGCTGTCTTGCTTTGCATAACCAGCGCGCTATTAAGCGCTTGTTGCTGTTGCTCTGCTTGTATGCGCTGGCAATGTGATATCTGGCTACGCTGCATAATGAGCGCTGCATCATCTCCAAACGCATGCTTGCTGTATTGATAACTTTGCAACGCTGCGTCTTGGCAGCGGCTTAAGTTTGCCCGCTCAAAGGTATCTTGCGGCATCTGTAGTCCAGATTGTGGCTCGCAGCCACTCATAGTTATGACAGCCAGTGCAACAACACTGATATTTAGTTTGAATGGCATCGGCTAACCCTTGTTGGTGGTTTATTGAACAATGATGGCAATTCAGTGATTACTAAAACACGTTAAGAGACTTAGTAAGGGTTAGTGAACCTGGTTACGGCATACTCGCGCGATTGATTGTTAGTTGAACAGCCCTTGCGGAGTAAAAAGCATGTATAAGTTAAGTGCGCTTGCTGTAACGATTTCTTTGACAATGGCAGCCAGTAACGGGGCTGCCCATGAAGGTATGCATGAGCATCACAAACATCATGATCATCACCAGGCTTTTGTAGAGACCATTAACGTTCATGGTGTGCGTCATGTGAAGCCCAGCAATAGCTCTGCAATGAAGCTAGACATGAGCCAGCTGGACACGCCAGGCTCAGTGTCTGTGTATGGCGCAGATTTAATTGAAGCCCAAGGCGCGGTGACTTTAGGTCAGGTGCTACACAACGATGCCAGTGTGTCTACTGGTAATGTGCGTCGTGGTCGCGAGCGTTTTTACATGCGTGGCTTTGTGTTAGAGCCGGATCAAAGCTACATGCGCGATGGTCAATTCCACCTTTCTCGTTACGCTCAGCCGATTGAGCTTTATGAACGTATCGAAGTGCTAAAAGGCCCATCTGCGCTGCTGTATGGCAAATCCACGCCCGCAGGCATGATTAACCTAGTAACCAAGAGTGCAAAAGCAGAGCGTCACTTTTCGTTAGAGCAAGAGTTTGGTTCATTCGGTTACCATCGCAGCATGGCTGACTTTGGCGGAGCTTTGAATGCAGCAGAAACGGTTCGCGGCCGCGCGATTATCTCAAAAGCGGGGCAAACTGGCTGGCGCAAGTACAAAGATGGTAGCTACGCCGAACAAGACCGCCTAGTGGGCGCATTAATGCTTGAAGCGGATTTGAGTGACGACACGATAGTTAGCTTTAACTTTGACAGCACCAATGATGATGCTGGCATCGACATGGGTGCTCAGCATGAGCAGAACCCTGAAACCGGTAAGTGGGAGCGTGTTGGTAAGCGTGACTTTATTTGGGATATGCCTTGGTCTAAGCGTGAGTCTAGCGTTGAGAACATGGGCGTAACCTTAAACTCAAATTTGTCTGATTACTGGACCCTAACCGCGGGTGCTAACTATCAAGTACATGAGCGTCAAACCACCGAAAGCATGTACGGCAAGATAGGAAAAGTAGGTGGCAGTTTAACGACTGGTAAATACAAACTACGCGGGCGTGATACCTTTGAAAAATTTGACGTTTCAACCGTATTTTTAGATTTCAAGGGCGAGTTCCATACAGGCAATTTATTCCACAATGTGCTGCTGGGAAGCAGTGTTGTGGATTATCGCAAGACTGGTATGCAAAAGAAGGTCGCTATTGCCGGTGAGTACGATATTAATGACGCTATCATCATCGACAAGCCAGCGGATTTGGACTATCGCAAAGGCGAGGCAATTAGCGAGGTGAGTCGTGTCACCAATGCGTTATATATACAAGATCTCATTGAGTTTAATGAGCAATGGCACCTGTTGGCAGGTTTACGCTTTGATCGTGAGCGCAATAATAAAGCTACCCACTTCAACGTGCTACCAAAGCTTGCCGTTATGTATCACCCAACGCCAGAAACCACAGTGTACGGTACCTACAGCGAAAGCTTTGAGCCGACTGACCCAATCAGTAACAGCGCTGATATCAACGATAAGAAGCAGTTTGATGCGATGCGCGGAAAGTCATTAGAGATTGGTGTTAAACGTGAGTTCTTTGACGGTGGTTTATTGGTTTCTACCGCGGCATTTGATATTGAGCAAACTAACAAGCTTGTGACAGAGAAGTTTGATGCTGATGAAAACGGTAAAACTCAAATTACCACAGCTGCAGGTAGGGTGAGACATCAAGGTTTAGAGCTAGCGATGGAAGGGTATCTGTCTGACAGCTTATTGATTAACGCATCTATGATGTACCTTGATGGCAAGATTATCAGCGACCCTAAATACGCAGGTAAACGCTCCAAGGATACAGCAAGGTTTAGCGCATCAAGCTGGCTGAGCTATCAGCTTAATGACGACACCAATCTGCATTTAAAGGCCACTTATGAAGGTGATCGTTTTGGTGATACACCAAATAAGTTCAAGAAAGATGGTTACGTTAAAGTGGATGTAGGCATGAGCTATCAGCTTAAATTTGCCAATGATCAGCAAGCCATTATTCGCGTCAATGTTGATAACCTATTTGGTACCGACTACCTCACCGGTGGCTGCATGAACAGTGCAACCAACAGTGCTGGGCGCAGTATTAAAGCTTCGCTGCAGTATCAGTTCTAAGCTAGGCGCATGGCGAAACTTCGCAGAATCAAAAAGGCTTCCACTCGGAGGCCTTTTTAACTTTTGGGTCAGAGTAAAATCTGGGTCAGAGTAAAATGTTAAATAGTGGCGTTTGTCCCATACTAAAAGCGCGACAAAGTCATAGTTGTTGGTCGAGGTTTGAGCTATGATAATTAATCATACAAATACATCTAGTGTTACGAGGTAAGTGGCGACCATGGATGAATCTTTAATTCCTAATATCGTTGATTTTATTGGTCAAATTGACCCTTTCGATCAACTTCCCGCCCCAGTGTTAAAAGATGTTGCCTCGTGCACCAGTATCACTTATCTAGGTCGTGGTGAGCAGATTGAGTTTGGTGACGATAACACCGAAAAGTACCTGTATATCATCCGCACAGGTTCCATGGAGCAGCGCAGACCTGACGGCGTGTTACGCTCGAAAATGGGTGAAGAAGACCTATTCGGCTTTACCTTTTTAGAGCCACTAAAAAATGCCCTGGACGGTTACAAAGCGACTGCCATTGAAAATACCTTGTTGTATAAGGTGCCACACTCCAAGTTACTCAAGCTGACTAAGCAATATCCTCAGTTTAGCGAGAGCATTTCTGCAGGCGCGCAGCTGCGTTTGCGCTCGGCGCTGAATGTGGTGTGGTCTAATAAAGAAAAGGGCTTGTTCCTTAAAAAAGTCTCTGAAGTCGCCCGTGGTCAGGCTGCTGTGGTCGATATTGATATGAGCATTCAGGACGTTGCTAAAGAGATGCGAAATGCTTGCCGTAGCTCGACGGCAATTATCAAACAGGACGGTAAAATTGTCGGCCTTATTACTGACCGTGATATGACCAAGCGAGTGATTGCCGATGGCATGGATATTAGCTTGCCAATCAAAGCGGTGATGACGACCCCAGCAATTACCATCGACCCTGATGATCTCATTCTCAAAGCCGCTTCTTTGATGATGCAATACAACATTCGCAGTTTACCTGTGGTGCGCGGCAATGATGTACTGGGTTTATTAACGTCATCGCACCTGGTGCAAAAGCACCGTATGCAGGCGATTTTCTTAATTGAGAAGATTAAATATACCGACACCCCAGAAGGCCTAGCTGAGTTAACGTCTGAGCGCCAAGCTATTTTCGAGGCATTGGTTGAAGGCCGGGTGGATTCCGAGATTATTGGTCAGGTCATGGCGATGATCATGGATGGCTATAATCGCCGATTACTGCAAATGGCAGAAGAGCAGTTCGGCGCGCCGCCGTGTGATTATAACTGGATTGTGGCTGGTTCCCATGCGCGTAATGAAGTGCACATGTTGTCAGATCAAGACAGTGCCATTATTTTACAAGAGGGTGCTACTGAAGCTGATAAAGCTTATTTTCAGCAGCTAAGTGAGTTTGTTACCCATCATATGGATGCCTGTGGTTATCCCAACTGTACTGGGCACTATATGGCGTCTAACCCTAAGTGGTGCCAAACCTTGAGCGTATGGAAAGAGTGCTATCGCAAGTGGGTGACGAATCCGCAATATGGCATGTTGATGAATGTCAGCGTATTCCTTGAAGTGCGCAGTTTACATGGTAATGCCGAGTTATCTGAAAGCTTACAAAACCATTTACACAGCTTAATTAATGAAGATAACCAATTCTTGCCGTCATTGGTCAATGATGCGGTGCGTACTCAGCCGCCCTTGGGTATTTTCAACAAGCTGGTGCTGGAAAAAAGCGGCAACAACACCCGAGTTTTGAATATTAAAAAGTATGCGTTGACCCTGATTGTCGATTTAGCGCGTATATATGGCCTCGCGGTTGGCTGCTCTAAGACTGGCACCCGTGAGCGCTTTGAATTTGCGGTGGAGCAAAAGCTGCTCAATGAAGATGACTTTAAAGATGTGATTGAGGCGTTTTACTTTTTAACCCAGCTGCGTTTTAACCATCAGTTGTCGGCGCTGCGTCAAGGGCTACAGCCAAATAACCATATGGAGCCGAGCGCCATTAGCTCGTTTGAGCGCAAGCATTTGAAAGATGCGTTTCGCATTATCAGTAATATGCAAGAGGCGGCTAAGCTGCGCTTTAGTAGCAAGTAGGAGTTGGTGATGCTTAGAAACTGGCTTAACTCATTTCATCCATTATCGCGATTGGCTCGAGCGCGAAAAGCCTATTTGCAGGCACATCCTGATATGCCTGAGCACTTAAAAGCGCTTATTAATCAGCCATTACCTGAGTTAAATTCTCCCGTTGCCGATTTAACCTATTTGTCGCTAGATATTGAAACCAGCGGCTTTGATGCCAGCAAAGACCATATTCTTAGTGTTGGCTATGTAACTATGCAGGGCAAGCATATCGAGTTGTCGAGTGTTGCCCACACCTATATCAAAGGTGTTGTGCGCCCTGAAACGGCGGTGATAAACCATATTGTGCCGCAAATGCTCCGTGATGCACGCAAGCTTGATGAGGTGATGGATCATTTGTTTGAGCAAATGCATGGTAAGCAGTTACTGGTACATGGCAGACAAATTGAGCAGCAATTTATCGATCACTATGTGATGCAAAAGTATGGTCTACCGCCGTTGCCACTGCTGTGGCTGGATACCTTAGCAATAGAAAAATCGATGACGTTAAATCGGCAAAACCAACAAGATGGTGATTTTAGGTTAGCATCTGTTCGTCAGCGTTATGGTTTGCCTGAGTACCATGGGCATAGCGCCTCGGTTGATGCGATTGCCACTGCAGAGCTATTTATGGCGCTGGCGGTGCAGTTGTTTGGGCAGTCTAATGGTGAATTTAAGCAGGTGTTTAAGCCCTAAGCTGAGATCTTAAAATTGGGTCAGAGTAAAACTAAGGTTTACAGCTACCACCAAGACCGTTGAGAGCTAGTCAGATACAACAAAGCCCAAGCAACCGCTTGGGCTTTGCTGTTTAAATTCGATTATTTGGGGCTTATTCATATTAGTCTTGAACAGGGTTGTAAATATTGATCATCGCAACCCCTATGATGACCAAAACCATGCCGATAATGGTCTCTATATTAGGAATTTGACCGCGAAGCATGCCCATGAGTGAGATCAGGATTATTCCCGCCCCGCACCAAATAGCATAGGCAATAGCGGTTGGAATGTTTGCTGTAGCCAGTGATAGGAAGTAAAACGCACTTGCGTAACCTAGGGCGCAGCCCAAAGAAGGTAAAAAGCGAGTAAAGCCAGCTGTTACGGGGAGAAGACAGGTAGCAATCACTTCCGATACGATTGCAATACTAAGGCAGATGTAGCTGTTCATTTAACCTTTACCTTTTTAAAAAGGCTCCAACCATCCTGTTGGAGCAAATAAGAAGGAGTAATATGATGAGATGAACAAGCAAACACATATGTTATTAAACATCAAAGCTAATGTTTAATCGTTGCTTGGCCAACACTCAAACGTAAGCATAAGGTTAATGGGTTTACTAAACATCATTAGGAGTGTTTATGGCGGATAAGAAAAAGGCCGGGCTTATCTCTATAAGCTCGGCCTTTCTGTAGTGAATCATTATTAATCGCCACTAACTCTATTAGTGTTCGCTTAAGCTAAGTTTGTATTACTTGCTTAGGCGAATATATTCTTGCCAATCAGAGATTTCGGTTGGGTCGCCATAGGCTTTCATCCAACGAATAAAGCTTTGCGGACAACGAGTGTTGAGGTTTAGCTGACACCAGGCATCGAGTGCGGCTTGGGTGGTATAGCCCTCTTTATAAGCATTATAAGCTTTGTCGGCATGACGCCAGAAAACATGGTCAATGCGACCACGTTCAGCCATAAATGGATGGTCTGCTTTTGGCTGTACGTGTTTGCGAACCTGGGTACTGAGGTCGATTAGTACACGTTGTAAGATGTCTGCACCAATTTCATTGAGTGTCATTTCATCGATTTTGTCGATGTCTGCGCCCACTAGTAGTTTTACGCGCTCAATTAAGTAATCCAGGTTGCTGCTAACCGCCATGTCGTAGGCAAAGCCATCTAAACGCGCCAAAATGCGGTCAAGGTACTCTTCTTTAGTGAACTGCTTGTCTTTAATTGCCTTGTTGAAGTCTTTAACGTGAGGGTGTTTGCTCACTAACTCCTTTTGTAGCAGCGGGTAATCCTTTAAATGCTCTTTGGGTAGCAGGCTTAATAGATCGACTAGCTCTGATGAATTGACGAGCAGAGTGCCTAACTCTGCTTTGGCATTCGCTGAGAGTTTTGTTGTCATGTACACATTCCCGTAAATATAGGTTTTGTGGCGTTTCTAAAGCTATCTCTATGAATAATTGCCAAAGCCTTGGCTTTTTACTAATAGCTACTAAAACACTCGGTGTTTTTTAGTTAATTTTCACTGTATACACTGGGTTTCATCATATTTATGCAGGCTATGTGCAAAACATTTATGTTGACGCCGTAGTTTTTCGTGTTCTTAAACTTCTGTTGAGATACACCATGGAGCCATGGAAGGCGGTTTTTTTCAACCCCTGCCTAAATTCCCACGCAATGAGTTCGCAAAATCACTTCTGCAAACCCAGTATTCAGCATATTTAACCTGATAATGTTATCAAATATTGTCACTGAATGAATGTATCAATTGTGTTATTACCATAAAAGCGCCTAGGTGCGTGACTAAACATGCAATTCGTTTAACGTATGGTGTCTTGAATATTATTTAGCCGTTAAGTCATTAATTTATTGAGAACTTAAATATTGCATTCCTGTAGCATTCGGTAAATTTTACTAGCAAACTCTGGTGTGATGTATGCCATTAGCCGCAATCGGTATACTGAAGAGGATGCGTGGAGCAACAAAAATCCCCAGCCTGAGCCGGGGATGTTGATTTAAAGCTAGTCTTAGGGCGTGATGAGTTAGCCGAATTCACCGCTTACATAACCCTGAGTGCGGCTATCGACCGGATGATTGAACAGAGTATGAGTATCAGCATGCTCAACTAACTCACCCATCCAGAAAAACGCGGTTTTATCAGAGATTCGCTTTGCCTGATTCATCGAGTGAGTGACGATAACAATAGTGAATTTCTGGCGCAGTTCATCCATTAATTCTTCAATCTTATGAGTTGCTATTGGGTCAAGTGCGCTGGTGGGCTCGTCCATTAAAATCACTTCTGGTTTCATTGCAATGGCGCGGGCAATACACAGACGTTGCTGCTGACCACCTGAAAGCCCGAGAGCTGACGTGTGTAGTCGATCTTTTACTTCATCCCATAACGCTGCGCCACGCAGTGACTCTTCAACCGTTGCATCAATGACCTTTTTATCTTTTTCGCCTTGAGCACGAAGGCCAAAGGCGACATTTTCAAAAATGCTCATTGGAAAGGGGTTAGGCTTTTGAAACACCATGCCTACACGCATTCTTAGTTGTTTTACGTCGATGTCTGAGTAAATGTTTTCATCTTCAAATAGCACGTCGCCATTAATTTTTACCCCTTCCACTAAGTCGTTCATCCGGTTTAAGGTGCGCAGCAGTGTTGACTTGCCGCAACCTGATGGACCAATTAACGCCGTGACTTGTTTGGCTGGGATAGGCAATGAAATGTTTTTAAGCGCATGGTTGTCGCCGTAAAAAAGGTCGAGATTGTTAACTTCAAGCTTGTTCATTTTTAATTGCCCTAGTGTGAGTGTTTATCAAAGCGTGCAGCAATAAGTTTGGTTGCTAAATTAAGTAGCAATACCAATACGATTAGAATGGTTGCGGTTGCGTAGGCCTGGTCCCATTCGTGCTGGGTAAATAGCTCTTGGGTTAATTTATAGAGGTGTACCGTTAGCGTTCGGCCTGACTCAAACACGCTGTCGGGAATTTGCGTTACCATGCCTGCGGTTAAAAACACGGGTGCAGACTCGCCAATCACGCGGCCAGTACTCAAAATAATTGAGGTCACAATACCGGGCAGTGCGCTGGGTAAAATCAGCCGCCAAATGGTGTAAATTTTGGAGCTGCCTAAAGCAAAGCCTCCTTCACGGTATGCCATCGGCACAGCGAGTAAGGCTTCTTCAGTGGTACGGATGATCACAGGTAATATTAAAATTGATAACGTCAGTGCACCCGAGATAATCGAAAAGCCCAGACCTAACACTGTGACGAAGAAAGTCATGCCGAACAGGCCGTAAACAATAGAGGGGATACCCGCTAATGACTCGATGCAAAATCGAATCGCTTTAACCAATTTGCTGCCAGGTTTGGCGTATTCTGTGAGATAAATCGCGGTCATAATGCTGATCGGTGCAGCAATAGCCAGCGATAAGGCAACCATATATATGGTTGAGACAATCATCGCCCAGATACCTGAAGCTTCACCTATACGGGTATAAGCGCCAGTAATAAACTCCCAGCTCACATGGCTTAAACCGTTTGACAAAATATGCCATACCACCCAAAGCATAAATATGATGGTTAAGCCCGCTGCAGCCCAAACGCCAGCAAGTAAGGCGCTGTCTTTACGTTTTCTCGCCAACTGCTTTACTGACAGCTTGCCACTGCTTGTGGCATTTGCTGAGCTGCTGGTTTGGTTTGATTGTATTGATTGAGTATTAGTTGAAGACGCCATAATTAGTGGCCTCGCTTACGGTTTAACATGAGCAAACCTGCATTAAGTAGGACAATGAATGTCAGCAGCACTATGCCCGTTGAGTATAAAGCGCTGGCATGAATGCCAGTTGCATAAGACATTTCCATAGCGATGTTCGCGGTGAGGGAGCGAGCTGGCTCAAGCAGTGAGCCTGGCATGGCAGGGGCATTGCCCATGACCATAATAATCGCCATCGTCTCACCGATAGCGCGGGCGATACCCAGTGCTATGCCTGTGTAAATACCACTTCTGGCGGCGGGTAAAAGCACATTAAAAATACTGTAAATATGCGATGCGCCCAACGCTAAGGCACCCGCTTTATAACTTGGTGTGAGCGCGCGAATAGAAGTTTCTGAAATAGTAATAACCGTTGGCAGGATCATGATTGCCAAAACGATAATGCCAGCGAGTAGCGTATTACCGGCTGGGATATTAAAAATACTTTCAATAGCTGGCACAATGACAATAAGGCCAAAGAAGCCATACACCACAGACGGGATACCTGCGAGTAACTCAACCGCTGGGCGGACAATATCAGCCAGCCATTTAGGTGCGATTTCTGCTAAGAAAATCGCAGTGAGCAGCGCTACAGGCACACCAATTATCACAGCGCCTGCAGTTGAGATGAGTGAAGCGACAATCATTGATGAAATGCCGTAAAGTGCAGGCGGCAACCACTCTTTGCCAAATAAGAAGTTGAAAATACCTGCCTCTTTAAATGCAGGTATTCCTTCATAGAAAACAAACCAGCCAATGGTGATGACTGATATCACACCAACCATGGCGCTGATCAGAAATAGCCAGTGAAATACTGACTCTACCCAATCGATTTTTTTTGCTGGAGACAAGGACTCGCTCGTCATCTCCAATTTGCTAGCAGCTTCCATTTTCAACCTCTTTAAAACCTGCGTGGCGATTAAACACAGCAAAGAAACAAGTGTCTTCTTTGCTGTGTTTTCAACAGTGACTATTGAACGCGGATATAGCCTTCATTAGCGACGATACTCTGGCCTTCATTCGACATGACATAATCGATGAATTTAGTTGCTGATTGCGGCGCGTCGTTGTTCTTTAACACGATGAATGGACGGGCAATTTGGTAGTCGCCAGATGCGATATTGGCATCTGATGGCTTAACGCCATTGACTGACAGTGCTGTTAGCGAGTCATCAACACTACCAAGTGAGATGTAGCCAATAGCATATGGGTTGTTGGCAACAATGGTTTTGATCATTCCGTTGCCGTTACCAACTTGAGCCGTAGGCACAATGGCTGAAACCTTGTGGCCGTTTACTGTGCGTTGTAGCTTCATGATGTCTTCGAATGCGCCACGTGTACCAGAGCCGTTTTCACGGGTAACAACAACGATAGGGCGAGCTTCTCCGCCAACTTCGCTCCAGTTTTTAATTTCACCGCGATAAATTTTTGAGATTTGCTCTTGAGTTAAATCTTGTACTGGGTTGGCTTTGTTGACTGCCGCAGCGATACCGTCACGAGCAATAACAATTTCTTTAGTGCTATCCGTTAGCTCACCATCTTTAATGTTACGAGATGACATGCCCAGCATGCTGGTGCCATCTTTTGCTGCGCGGATACCAGCTGATGAGCCCGTGCTTTGTACTTCAACTGTTGCTCCTGCTGATGCTTGATAGTTTTCAGCCAGTACTTCCATTACGTGGGCTACCGAGGTTGAGCCTGAAACCGTCACTGTTTCAGCATTCGCTAGTGGCGCAGTGATTAAACCTACTGCAGTTAATAAACCAATAACCTTTTTCATGGTGCTTTCTACTCTTTAATCGTGGATTTTCAGTTGAGGGTTTGTGTTCAATCTTTTGTTCAAATAAGTACGCCCTTGTTTGGGCAAGCGCATTAAGGCAGACAAATATGACAATCAGGTTACAGTGGTTTGGGAGTAACTCTGGGTAATAAAAAGCAAATTTAGATAGGTGTTAACACTCTGTATTTAAACTGTTTTGAGTATGATCTTTGTGGCAGCTTGTGTTACTGGAGTTATGGTCAAAACTTAAAGTGAAATACTGATTGCAAGTTATTGCGTAGTTTGAAGTTGTTTTGGCTTGAGCTGGTGCGCAGGTGTGGTTAACTAAGTTTTAATTAAGTTTGGATTAACTCTTGGTCTGTGGATTTTGTGTATATTGCAAACTAAAGATGCAACATAAAAATTTTTATGAAGTTTTTATGACACAAGCGCTTGTTGGCACTAATGCGATGTGCCGTTTTAACGGAATCGCAAAGCTTACCTCACGATATTCGAATGGAGACCATCCGCTAGAGATACAAGATAAACATATACAGGAAACACTATGACCATTGAACTGATGATGATTTGTATGGCAGCGTTAACCGTTATTGGTATTTTGCTGCACCATCCTTCTCGTACTCTTGGTATTCCGTCGTTGCTGATTTTTATGGGGGTCGGTCTGGCACTGGGCAACGGTGAGTTTGACTTTGTATATGATGATCTTGCACAAACCGCTTTAGTGGGTGGTTTAGCATTAAATGTCATTGTGTTTGTCGGTGGTCTGAATACTTCTACTGCAAAAATTAAGGTGGCCTATAAAGAGGGCGGCGTGCTTGCTTCTCTTGGCGTGCTATTTACCACGATTATCTTTGCCGGCATTTTATATCTGTTACTCGATTTTGATTTCATCATGTGCCTGCTATTTGCTGCGGTTGTGTCTTCCACCGATGCCGCAGCGGTGTTTTCAATTCTTGAGTCGAAAAAGCTAAAACTTAAAGAGCAAACCGACACAGTATTAGAGTTCGAGTCTGCCACCAATGACCCTGTTGCGATGCTAATGGTGATCTTGTTGACCGAAATGGTGTTGTCGTCGACTCAGTCTTTATCTCTTGTTGATGTTTCAACGACGCTATTTATGCAAGTTGTAGTTGCGGTTGTGGTTGGGCTTAGTGTGTCGCGCTTAGCTGTTTGGCTGCTCAACAATATCAGTCTGTCTGAATACGGTTTAATACCAGTATTTGTACTGGCTAGCTTCATTATTGCGACTTATGGTGCTGAGATGTTAGGCGGAAATATTCTGTTGGCGTCTTATATTGCGGGAGTAGTGATCGGTAACTTTATTAAGCGTGGGCAGCAGGTCAACTTACATTTCTTCAATAGTTTATCCTGGTTGGCGCAAGCGCTAATGTTTATTGTGCTTGGCTTGCAAATCTTCCCACAAATGTTGATGTCGGTGTTTTGGGTATCACTCGTACCAGCACTATTGCTTATTCTGGTTGCGAGACCTTTAGCTGTGCAGCTGTGCTATCTACCTTTTACCAAGGCAACTTGGCGTAAGCGTTTGTTTATTTCTATGGTGGGCTTAAAGGGGGCTACACCAATTGTATTTGCGCTTATTCCTGCAGCGGCAGGTGTTCCAGATGCAATCAATATTGTGCATATGGTGTTTTTCATCATGATTTTTTCAGTGTTTATCCAGGGCGGTGCTATCGGGCCGTTAGCAAATAGGCTGGATTTGATTCAACCTTCGAAACCATAACTCTATTTTTATGCCGCAAGTGGAAGCTGCTTTGATTCTGCACGCTTCCATGCTTTCTCGTGAAAATAAAATACTACTGTGTTCACCGCTGGCTCAATGAGTGCTACTGCGCCGCCTAATACCCAGCTGCCAGTTAGTAAATAAGTAATAGTGAAGGCTACGCCGAAATGTAACATGGCAAAAGTGATTGTCTTTTTCATCTTGTTTACTCCTCAATTTGACTTATTCAAATGATAATCATTATCAATTGGTTGGTAAAGTAGATTTTGTCGATAAGCTTAATTGAGTTGTTCGGTTAATAAAAAATGCCCACTCGTTGGAGTGGGCATTATCTTAAATCGGATTGGTAAGGGGCGCGCTCTTAGGCAAGAGCTCTAAAATCAATAGTGCCAAGGGAATTTCGAGAAGTCCTGATCGCGCTTTTCCAAAAAGGCATCGCGGCCTTCTTGAGCTTCATCTGTGCCATAGGCTAGGCGAGTGGCTTCTCCGGCAAATAACTGCTGACCGACTAGGCCATCATCTGGCAAGTTAAAACCGTACTTAAGCATACGCATTGCCGTTGGCGACTTGCTATTGATCTCTTTTGCCCAGTTTAACGCTTCGGTTTCCAGCTCTGCATGTGGGATTGCGCGGTTAACCATACCCATATCGAATGCTTCTTCTGCGCTGTAATTAAAGCCGAGGAAGAAGATTTCACGGGCGCGCTTTTGACCGATCATCTTAGCTAGGTAAGCACTACCATAACCTGAGTCAAAGCTGCCTACGTCTGGGTCGGTTTGTTTAAACACCGCATGCTCTTTTGAAGCCAAGGTTAAGTCACACACCACATGTAAACTATGGCCGCCCCCAACTGCCCAGCCAGGCACTACTGCGATGACCACTTTGGGCATGAAGCGGATAAGTCGCTGCACTTCAAGAATGTGTAGGCGACCCATTTTAGCCACGTCAGGTTGGTGCTCACCTTGGCCTTCATATTTATAACCATCTTTACCACGAATGCGCTGATCGCCACCTGCTGAGAATGAATATTGACCTTTCGCTGACGGGCCATTACCAGTTAACAATACGCAGCCGACATCTGACCATTGGCGGGCATGATCTAACGCGATATATAACTCATCGACTGTTTTTGGGCGAAATGAATTAAGGCAATCAGGGCGATCGATAGCAATACGCACAGTGCCTTGGTCTTTAGCGCGGTGGTAGGTGATGTCTTCAAACTCAAAGCCTGGGACAACATCCCAAAGTGCAGGATCAAACGTATCAGAAACTTGGTGGGTCATAAAAAGCCTAACCTTGTGTGCTCAATTATCTATGGCATCAAAGGCTAGGCTGATTTACTGACTAGGTCAATGCTGGGACAAAAAACCGTTAACTTGAACTTGCTGTATCAAGGCATGCTTATAGCTTGTCGCAAATGTAGCGCAGGTTGTCTAAGCTAAATACACCATGGCGTGCTTTTGAGCTCTGGCAATACTCTGCTTTAAAGTCGTCTAGCGTGTTGCCGTCTGTGAGCACTTTTTTCATTTCAGCTAACTCTTGACCATTTAAGCGATTGGCGAGGTCGGCTTCTAACTTTGGAATACGACTATCAAGCTTTTGGATCTTAGTGCCAGTTGCCTTATTGATTTTACGCTCTATTGATTGGTAAACGTCTTGCACATAAGCAATAGGCTCATCGAGTTTATTGGTTTCCGTTGCGAGGTAATAAAGAATACCTGCAATTATGGCTAAACCTATCCAACCTCTCATTTTTTTGTCCGAGTTAGTGATAGAAAGGTATATACTATTCCAGTTTCTTTACAATGTTAATGTAGTAAGGCTGTAAAATGAGTACAGATTCGAATTCAAAGGATTATTCGAAGCACAACCGCATTAAGATTCACCAACCTGATGCTGCAAAAGCTGACCGCTTCAATCCACGTAATCGTATATATGTGCGCGCAGTTGAAGGATTATGGACTAACGTGCGTCGCCGTATGGGCTGGGTTGCCATGCTGTTCTTCCTTATTCTTCCGTGGATCCCTTGGGGTGACCGCCAAGCCGTTTGGTTTAATTTAAGTGAGCAAAAGTTCCATGTGTTCGCGTTAACTATCTGGCCGCAAGATCTTACCCTGCTAGCTGCACTGTTTATGATTGCTGCTTTTGGCTTGTTCTTTGTTACCACTTACTTAGGCCGTGTTTGGTGTGGTTATACATGCCCGCAAACTGTGTGGACCTTTATCTTTATATGGTTTGAAGAGAAGTTCGAGGGCGCACGTAATAAACGTATCAAGTTAGACAAGATGCCATGGTCGTTCGACAAGCTATGGCGTAAAACGGCAAAGCACACCTCGTGGGTATTAGTTTCACTACTAACTGCAATGACCTTTGTGTCTTACTTTGTGCCAACTCGTGAAGTGTATGCGGATGTCTTTACCCTAAGTGCTGACATTGATATCTATTTCTGGGTGCTGTTCTTTACCGCTGCAACCTATGGTAATGCAGGCTGGATGCGCGAGATTATGTGTTTGCATATGTGTCCTTATGCGCGTTTCCAATCGGCAATGTTCGATAAGAATACCTTTATTGTCGGTTATGACGCCAAGCGTGGTGAAACGCGCGGACCGCGTTCTCGTAAAGCCGATCCTAAAGAATTAGGCTTAGGCGACTGTATTGACTGTGACTTATGTGTACAAGTTTGCCCTACTGGTATCGATATTCGTAATGGTCTGCAGTATGAGTGCATTAACTGTGGTGGTTGTATCGACGCATGTGATACCACTATGGAGCGTATGGGTTATGCCAAAGGTTTGATTAGCTACACCACAGAGAACAAACTCGATGGCATAAAAGAGAAGGTACTGCGACCTAAGCTAGTCGGTTATGGCGTGGTGCTTACAGTTATGATCCTCGTGTTCATCTACGCCAGCGCCACTATCTCACCTGTGCGTATGGATGTTATCCGTGACCGTAACGCACTATATAGAGAAAACAGCCAGGGTAATATTGAGAATACCTTTACTATTAAGCTACTCAATAAGACTGAACAACAGCAAGTATATAGCTTGTCGGTAGCCGGGCTTAATAATGCTCAGTGGATTGGTCCAGAGTCAGTGACGATTGATGGTGGTAAGATCATGACATTACCTATTAGTGTTGCGATTGACCCGGTAGAGCTTAAACGGAGTATTTCTGACATCTATATTGAAGTATCTACTGAAATAGAAGGTGAGAAAGTCGAGATTAAGCAAGAAACACGATTCTTCGCGCCGTAGGTTAAAACCGCATAAGCGGCATTATTGTTGAAAAAAGGGACTGAAAAGTCCCTTTTTTAGTGGTTTCGCACAAAAAAACACCTCTCAAGCATGTTTTTGCAAAAAACTTCAAAAAAGCCCTTGCGCAAAAATCTAAGCTCCCTATAATGCGCTCCCACTGACACGGCGCAGCGGCCAACACCAAGTGTAGGTGGCAAGCTCGACAGTGTGATTTGAAGGTATTTAAGCCACTCAAATCAAGGCGAAAAGAAAGTTTGAAAAAACACTTGACGCCAACGCGGGAAAGCGTAGAATACGCAGCCCTGACCCGATGAGCCAAGCGCGAACGGGATGCTCTTTAACAATATGACAAGTATATCTGTGTGGACATTCACAGAG
>NZ_JAAIKQ010000008.1:0-163118 GCF_012263345.1 Shewanella sp. WXL01
ACAGATATACTTGTCATATTGTTAAAGAGCATCCCGTTCGCGCTTGGCTCATCGGGTCAGGGCTGCGTATTTTACGCTTTCCCATCTCGGCGTCAAGTGTTTTTTCAAACTTTCTTTTCGCCTTGATTTGAGTGGCTTAAATGCCTTCAAATCAAACTGTCGAACTTGCAACCTACACCTCGTGCTGGCCGCTGCGCCGTGTCTACCAAGCTTGTTCCAGACAAGCTTTGGCATTCCCTACGTCCTGTAAGTCAGTGGGAGCGCATTATAGGGAGCAGATTTATTTGCGCAAGCTGTTTTTGTAATTTAAACCATAAAAAAGACCGCTTGACGATCATTTCACCAAAAGCGATCTTTTTTAAACATTTAGCGTGTCATTTAAGCTGTAATTATTCTATTCAGCTTGAACCTTTACTGCCTGGCTTTCTGCATCACTAGCTTGATCTTGATTATCTTCGACTTTAGTCTTCGAACTAAACTGGGCTAGAAACTCAATCGCATTTTCGTCATCCCAATCTACATAACTACGTACGAACGCTACCAACTCGCCTTGTTCATTTAAAATAAACGTCGCTGGAATAGTTTCGAGCGGGAACACAGCTCTTAAGTTTTGCATCGGATCAAAATAAGAAACAAAGTCCCCCATTTCGAGAGATTGCAAAAATGGCTGCACGATTTGTTCACCTTCTGCATCAATTGAAATTGGGATTAGTGCATAATCTTCTTTATTTAATGCTATGCCAAGACGCTTAAGTGCCGGCAGCTCACGTACACAAGGCGGACACCATGTGGCCCACATATTAACCACAACCACTTTACCGCGAAATGCCTCAAAGTCGACTTGTTCTCCAGCAAGACTGCTGAAGTCAACCAAGTCAATGGGAAACGGCGTTGGCAACACATTGATTTTATCTAATGTCGATTGTGACTGCTTAGCTTCTTTAGGCTTCATCCCTGGGTAAGCATGGCTGTGCACACTCACCATCAGGGTCAAAGATAAGATAGCGGTAAGAATTAACTTCATTCTTTTAATACGCTTATTATGGTTAAGAGTCTTTATTGCGATTAAGCAATTCGTCGAGTTGTTTTTGGTCTTCTTCAGATAAACCTTGGTCAATCTCAACAGCTTTACGTTGTTTACGCACAAACACTAGAGCAACGAATAAACCAATCGCTAGAAGCACAAATGGACCACCCCATAAAATATAAGTCTTAGAATCAAGCTTAGGCTTATAAAGTACAAAGTCACCGTAACGTGTTGTCATGAAGTTCACGATTTCATCGTCACTCTTACCTTCGTCCACCATTTTGTAAACCTCAAGACGTAAATCTTGGGCTACCGGTGAATTTGAGTCGATTAGGTTCTGGTTCTGACATTGTGGGCAACGTAATGAGTGCGCAAGTGATAGTGCACGCTTTTGGTTGTTGTCAGATTTAAACTCATAAGTGTCTACTGGTGTTGCTGCCACTTGAGTGGCAACAAACAAGGTCAAACATAAACTCACTATTATCGCGAATGCGCGCATTAAGATACTCCTTCTTTCTTGGCTTCAGCTTGTAGCTGCTTCACCATAGGGTAAAGAGTCTCAGACCAAATGTTTTGATCGATTGGGCCTGCGTAACGGAAACGAATGATGCCGTTATGATCAACAATGAAGGTTTCAGGCGCACCATACACCCCAAGATCTAGACCTAAGCGGCCATCTACATCGAAGATGTTTTTCTCGTATGGGTCGCCTTCTCGTCTTAATTCACGAATTGCCGCGCCACGCTCATCACGATAGTTAATACCATAGATAGGCATAATGTTTTGGCGAGCTAGCATCATTAAGAACGGGTGTTCGTATTTACACGCTGGGCACCAAGTTGCCCAGACGTTTAATACTGATACCTGACCTTTAAGATCTTCATTGGTGATAAATTCACTGGCGTTTTCAAGCTTTTCGAGCTTGAACGCCGGAACGGGCTTACCTTCCAAAGCTGATTCTAGTTTCTGTGGGTTAAGGAATAACCCCTGATATAGGAATATCCCCATACCAAGAAACAAGACTAAAGGTATAAACAGCACCAACTTTTTCATACTTTCTCCGTTACAAATTTAGGCTGTGGCTAAATTATCTTTGGCAGCTTTTTCTGTTGCTGCTTTTTTTACACGGTAACGTTTATCAGATGCTGATAGGAAACCACCGACCATCATCAAGATTGAACCGATCCACAACCAACGTACAAATGGCTTGTAGTTAAGGCGAACAGCAAACTGAGTCATGCTTAGAGGATCACCCATTGTGATATATAAATCACGGAAGAAGCCCCAATCAATACCCGCTTCAGTCATGTCCATTGTACGTACATTATACTGACGACGGTCTGGACGCAGCAGCGTCACATACTCATCACCTTTGTACACTTCTACCTGACCTTGTTTAGCAGTGTAGTTAGGACCAACGACATTCTTAGTCTCAATGTACTTAAAGGTATAACCCGCAAGCTCATGACTAATACCTGGGCCCATACGAACACTCTTTTCAACTGAGTAGTTCGACACCATGGTTGCGCCAACTACAGACATCGCGATACCAAGGTGAGCAATAATCATACCTAACTGGCTACGACCCAAGCGGCTTAGCATAAAGTCGCCATCTTTGGTTTTACAGATATTGTAAGCCGCTTTAATTGACGCCAAAGTGATCCACGTCGCGGTACCAATACCGAATACAACCCAAAGGTTAAACTCTCCGCCCATTAGGAATGGGGTCGCTAGACCAACAACAGCTGAAACGATTGCAGGAACAAGTAGCTGACGCTTAATCTCGCCTTGCTTAGACTTCTTCCAGCGGATGATTGGACCAATCCCCATAAAACCAAATAGCACAAGTACGATTGGTACAAATACAGCGTTAAAGTATGGAGGTCCTACAGAAATCTTACCCATGCCCAATGCATCGATAAGTAGCGGATAAAGTGTACCAAGTAATACCGTACCACACGCCACCGTTAGCAACACATTACAAACCAAAAGCATGGTTTCTTTCGACTTAAGTTCAAAACGCGCTGGGCTACTCATTTCACTTGCACGGAAAGCGAACAAGGTTAAAGAGCCACCAATTGCCAAACCAAGCAGTAATAGGATGAACATACCGCGACTTGGGTCTGCAGCGAACGAGTGAACCGATGTTAAAACACCAGAACGAACAATAAAGGTACCCAGCAAGCTTAATGAGAATGCAAAAATAGATAGCAATACTGTCCAGTTACGGAATGCACCGCGTTTTTCAGTCACAATAAGTGAGTGAACTAACGCTGTACCAATCAACCAAGGCATAAATGAAGCGTTTTCGACTGGATCCCAGAACCACCAGCCGCCCCAGCCTAATTCGTAATATGCCCACCAAGAACCTAATGAGATACCGCCGGTTAAGAATACCCAAGCAGCTAGCGTCCAAGGACGAGACCAACGTGCCCAAGCTGAATCTAAACGACCACTCATTAACGCTGCAATAGCAAACGCAAAGCTAACAGCAAAACCTACATAACCTAGGTAAAGCATTGGCGGATGGAAAATCAGACCAACGTCTTGCAGCATAGGGTTAAGGTCACGCCCCTCTGCAGGAATTGGAAATAAACGTTCGAACGGGCTTGAAGTCAGAATCATAAACAAGGTGAAACCGACAATGATCATCGCCAGCACTGACAATACCCTTGCGGTAAAGACTTCTTCTAAGCCTTTACTAAACATGGCTACCGCAGCTGCCCATACCGTTAACGAGAACACCCAGAACAGTAGTGAACCTTCGTGACCACCCCAAACGGCGGCAATCTTAAAGAAGATAGGTAACTGAGAGTTAGAGTGATGCGCTACATAAGCAACAGAGAAATCATCAACCGCAAAACTGTAACCTAGGGTGATGACCGAAATAGTAATAAAGAAGAACATGCCGTATGCAAGCGGCCATGCAAATCTCACTAAATATGGGTCCTTACGGGCCGAACCTATCAATGGCACACTAGCTAGAAGAAAGGCAAACGCCAATCCAATAATCAGTGAAAAGTGTCCAAGTTCTGGAATCATGGGAGATCCTTAATCTACAGAGATCTAAGTTAATTTGAGTTTTTCAACTCACAAAAACGCTATGCGTAACTAAGCAAATATAATCACATTAGCTTAAACGAATTTTAAATTATTCTAGTGTTAACTAAGCCGAATGTCTGCCATTTTGATGCAAAACTGGGTGACTTGTCTCATTATGTTAACTTACTTCAACAAAAACTTATGTTTACATTTGCATCCCATACGACCCACATCACAGTATTAAGTTTCAGACGATTTTTACATTATGTTTCGATCTGTGAACCAACACTCAACTATCAATTTTTGGGTTTAGTTCTGACGTATATTACTGTTCAATGAATAATCTTTCCGTATAATCTACCTCTCAAGCCAAAGCGGAAACTGCTGCTTTTCCTTTAAACTAAAAGTGAATATTGAAACAATGACCACATTTTGGATTTTTATCGCGCTTGCCCTTTTCATTAGCCTGTTAATGATTTGGATCCCGCATTTCCGCCAGCAAAAGTTACTGCAAGCTGAAGAAGCGGGTGTACGTAAACAAACCAACCTAGAACTATTTAACGAACGTCTTGGCGTATTGGAACAAGAGCTAGCAGAAGAGCTATTGGACCAGCGAGAGTTCGATGCCCTTAAGAAAGAGCTAGAGATCAGCCTACTTCAAGATATGAAGCAAGAAGGTGATGACTCGCTTACCGAAGTTGCTAAACCAAAGAGCGTACTTTGGCCTACAATCATGACTGTTGCTGTTGTCGGTGTATGTGGTTACTTCTACCAGGAGCTTGGTGCTTATAAAGAGTTAGCAAACCCACCTCAGGCACAGCGCAGCCCACATGAAGGTATGACTCAAGAACAAGTAATGGCTCAACGTCTGCAAATGATGGAAGCCCAGGTTCAATCTGAGCCTGAAAACAGCCAAGCATGGTTCTCATTGGGTCATGCCTACATTTCAGCAGGTCAGTACAATCAAGCAATTGCCGCATTTGATAAAGTCATGGAGCTAGTGGGTACTCATGCAGAACTACTAGGGCCTAAAGCAACCGCTATGTACTATGCTGCAGGTCAAAAAATTACCCCTAAAATCCAGGGTATTATTGATCAATCATTGTCGATGGACCCGCAAGACCCGTCAACATTACTGCTAATTGGTATGGACTCATTCTTTACTGCTCAATACCAAAAAGCGATTGACGCATGGCAAATGATCTTAGATAGCGATCGTCAAGACGTAGACCGCACCGCATTAATGAACGCAATTCAATCTGCAAAAATGAGTATGCAATCTGACGTGGGTGCAATGCCAAATGACGACGCACACAACCCACTAAAGAACAAACAAGCTCAAGCTAGCGGCAACAAAACCGTCGATGTAAATATTGAAGTTTCTGCAGAGCTTGCTGACAAAGTAGACTCAACTGACATGATCTTTGTATTTGCTCGCGCAACTTCTGGCCCTAAAGTGCCACTGGCAGCAACGAAGATCAGCGCTAATAGCTTACCAGCGACGATTACTTTAGATGACAGTACATCGATGGGTGGTGACGTAAAACTTAGCGGCGCTAGAGAAGTAGAGATTATTGCGGTACTTTCAAAGCATGGTAGTGTTAAGCCACAAGCAGGTGACTTACAAGGTAAAATTGATGCCGTTGCTGTTGGTGGCACTACCACACTGACCCTAGATACCCTAGTGCAGTAGCAAAATAGTGCAATAGTAAAAGTGCAGTAATTAGAGACAGCAACAACAGGTGCTGTTTCATGGCAAACACAAATACTATTACAAATACAATCCACAAAAAAACCGGCTAATTGGCCGGTTTTTTTTAGAGCGTCAAAGTCAAATCTTACTTAGACATGAACTCGATAGCAGCTTTGTAGTCTTCATCACTACAGTCAGTACACATACCACCTGGTGGCATAGCATTCATACCAGACTTAACTGTACCGATTAGTGCGTCCATACCTTTAGCTAAGCGTGGTTCCCAAGCTGCAGCGTCGTGAGCTTTTGGAGCGCCTGCAACACCCATGCTATGGCATACTTGACATGCTTTGGTATAAACAGCCTCACCATCCTGAGCAAAAACATTTGCAGACAAAGTTAGAGCAGCTACTGCAGACATTGCTAACAATTTTTTCATCTTTATGCGTTCCTAAATGTAATAAATACAAGGCTTGTGGCTGCCTTAAATTACGGAGGCAGACTCTTTTTCACAGCAAGAATACTACAAACTGCAAATAAACTCACCTTTTTGTGATAACAATCTCACCTTCCCCCTAGCAGAAAAGACAAAATTCTCAAAATCATTAATATATTAGAAAATGTTGAAAAAGTTCCAACTTTGTCAATGTTATTGGAACTAAGTCAAATTGCTGAAAGACAAAAGATAACAAAGGTAAACCCGCAAATCGCTTTATGTTAGTATCTTTTTCGATTCATCCTCACCAGAAAACCGAGGGCTAAGTGACACAAAAACCACAAACAAACGTGCTAGTTCATGCCAACGAATTAACCTGTATTCGTGAAGAGCGCATTCTATTTGATGAGCTCAGTTTTGATATTCATGCGGGCGATATTGTCCAGATTGAAGGTCCAAATGGTGCAGGTAAAACGAGTCTTTTACGTATCATCGCTGGACTGTCTCGCCCATACGCGGGAGAGGTACATTATCAAGGTCAAGACATCACTCGATGCCGCGATGAGTTTAACCACGACCTACTCTACCTGGGGCATCTTGCTGGCGTTAAAAGTGAGCTAACTGCAGAAGAGAACCTTAACTTTAATTTAAGAATCAGCGGCTATGATGGCTTTGATACCTCGGATATTCTTGCGAATGTTAATCTGAGTGGATTTGAAGATGCATTAGCTGGTCACTTGTCTGCAGGGCAGCATAGACGTACCGCCCTAGCAAGATTGTGGCACACCAACTGTCGCGTTTGGATATTAGACGAACCTTTTACGGCCATTGATAAGAAAGGCGTGGAAGAGCTTGAAAGACTATTTATCAAACACGCTGAGTCTGGTGGTTGCGTTATCCTTACCACTCACCAGGATATGAGCGTAGTAAGCGACGAGCAGCTACGAAAAATCCGACTCGATTATCGCTTTGTATAAGGTATCGCAATGAATAGAGGTATTAGTTACACCAGCGCTTTTATTACGCTACTTAAACGCGATATAAAAATTGCTATTCGTCATCGCGGCGATATTTTTAATCCATTATTGTTTTTTATCATGGTTGTTACCCTATTCCCATTAGGTATCGGCCCTGAGCCACAAGTACTAACTCGCGTCGCACCAGGTATTATTTGGGTTGCAGCATTACTCGCATCAATGCTGTCTTTAGAGCGACTTTTTAAAGCTGATTTTGCAGACGGTAGCTTAGAGCAAATGCTACTTAGCCCGCAGCCGTTGTCTTTAATGGTATTAGCTAAAGTACTTGCTCACTGGATTTTAACTGGCGTACCACTCATTTTAGTTGCGCCATTACTTGCAGTGTTATTACACCTTGAAACCAATAGCTATGGTGCGCTAATTGCAACTCTAGCTTTAGGTACACCGGTATTATCTTTGCTGGGTGCCATTGGTGTTGCACTAACTGTAGGCTTAAGAAAAGGCGGCGTATTACTCAGCTTGTTAATTCTACCGCTGTATATTCCGGTGCTAATTTTTGCCACCAGCGCGATTGATGCCGCAGGAATGAATTTACCTTACACTGGTCACCTTGCCATCATAGGCGCAATGTTGGCTGGTTCTTTAATTTTGGCTCCAATTGCTATTGGCGCTTCATTACGAGTGAGTACAAACTAAATGTGGAAATGGCTTAATTCATACGCTGATCCAGAGCGTTCATATAATCTCGCAGGCAAGTTACTACCTTGGTTTGCTTGTTTAGCAATCGCACTTATTGGTGTAGGTACAACTTGGGGCTTATTGTTTGCACCAACTGACTACCAACAAGGCGACAGCTATCGCATTATCTTTATCCACGTGCCTGCTGCATCTATGTCAATGGCGGCCTACATGGGTATGGCAACAGCGTCATTTATTGGTCTGGTTTGGCAAATTAAGGCAGCTGACTGGGCTGCAGCATCTATCGCTCCTATCGGTGCGGTAGTGACGTTTATTGCACTATTTACCGGCGCAACTTGGGGCAAGCCAATGTGGGGAACTTGGTGGGTTTGGGATGCACGCCTAACCTCTGAGTTAGTCCTGCTATTCTTGTACTTAGGTGTTATTGCACTATACGCATCATTTGAAGACAAGGTCCTAGCTGCTCGCGCTGCTGGTATTTTAGCTATCGTTGGTGTGATTAATATTCCAATTATCAAGTACTCAGTGGAATGGTGGAGCAGCTTGCACCAACCAGCAACCATTAAGATCACCGAAGAATCAACAATGCCGATGGAAATGCTAATGCCGCTTCTCATCAACATCTTTGGTTTCGGTATGATGATTGGCGCAGTAACCCTAGTTCGTTTCCGCAGTGAAATCTTAGCCCGCAATGGCATGCGCCCGTGGGTTCGCGCGCTAGCAACACAAGAGGTAGCCAAATGATCCAGTTTGACTCTATCAGCGACTTTTTCAATATGGGCGGCTACGGCTTTTATGTCTGGCTTGCATACGGTGTCACCTTCTCTAGCTTGGCAATTTTGATTGTTGCCAGCGCACGCAGAAAACGTGCTGTGCTTTCAGAAATCGCGACCAAAATCGCTCGTGAAGCCAGACTTAAAGAATCAAGAGGTAACAAACAGTGAACCTAAATCCAAGACGTAAAAAGCGACTCGCACTAGCCTTATCTTTAATTGGTGGTGTTGCCGTTGTCGCATCGTTATTGCTATATGCTCTAAACTCAAATCTAAACCTATTCTTCACACCGTATGAAATTGTTAACGGTAAGCAAGACACGGGTGTTAAACCTGAAATCGGTCAACGTATCCGCGTAGGTGGTATGGTAACAGTAGGTACACTAGTTCGTGATCCTGACAGCCTGCACGTTGAGTTCGAAATTCATGACTCATTTGGCGGCGCTATCATGGTGACTTTCGATGACCTACTACCAGATCTGTTCCGTGAAGGACAAGGTATTGTTGCCCAGGGTATCTTAATCGAGCCAGGTAAAGTAGAAGCAACCGAAGTACTGGCGAAGCATGACGAAAACTATATGCCACCAGAAGTAGCTGAAGCTATGGGTCAAGGCCATAACAAGCTTGACTACAGTGAGCAGCAAGGTGAGAAAAAGTCTTACTAAACTCATATGAGTTTCAATCTACAAAGCCAGTCATCACGACTGGCTTTTTTGTAAATTGTTACCACTGACTGTGCTTCCTAGCCAAATCCTCTTTAAATCAATGATTACGTGTCAGTTTTGCTACGCACCCTTGCCTATAGCCTCAAATTTGTTTACCGTTGGCTGCAATTTAAACAATTGGAAGGGAGTTCCTGTGACACTTTTTTCAAAAACAGTGATGGCAATCGGTATTGCTAATTGCGCGCTAATCACCTCTGTATCACAAGCTAATGCAGCTGATCTCACTCAAGAAAACCAAGCTCGACTACTTGGCTGGATGCAAGGCCATTTTACCAGTGAACAACAGTCAATTGATGACAAAGACTTCTTTAATATCCATTTGAATATGGTGCAGATTTGGCCATCAGAAAAATCAACCTGGCTGTATGTTGAGCAAGCGGCTGCCACTCACTTAAAAGAGCCGTATCGTCAGCGGGTATATGAGATAAGCGCTATTTCAGAAACAGAATTTGCCAGCAAGGTATACACCTTTGCCAACCCAAAAGACTATGCCGGCGATTACCTAGACACCAATCCACTAGGTAAATTAAGCCCTAAAGATTTGACTGAAAAGCAAGGGTGTACTGTTTACCTAACCTGGTCAGCAGACAGCGCAGCGTACATTGGCTCAACCAAAGCTGACGAATGTAAAAGTAAACTGCGCGGTGCAAGCTATGCCACCTCTGAAGTAACAGTTACCGCAGATAGCATTATGAGCTGGGATCGCGGCTTTGATGCCAGTGGAGAGCAGGTTTGGGGCGCGGTGAAAGCAGGTTACGACTTTATTAAGCAGTAGCTCTAGCCATAACAATCACAAGCAATCATCATAGCTCTTAGCAAGATACAAAAAAGCCATAGCAACGCAGGTTGCTATGGCTTTTGCATTTAATGATGTACAGATGCACCTGAAACAGATGCCCCTATAATAGGGAGTTATCTGCGTTGAGCGCTCTTACTGACCGAGCTTTGTTGCTATCGCGGCTTTGACCTGATTGACAGCTGTGCCGCCTAATACGTCACGCTTAGCTAAACACTCTTCAATTGTCAGGTCTTGATACACATCATCATCAATTAGCTCTGCAAACTGCTTCAACTCAGCAACCGAAAGTTGCTCAATCGCCTTTTGCTGGTTGATAGCAAATACAACAACCTCACCGACAACATGGTGGGCTTCCCTAAATGGCATGCCTTTAGCCACCAAATAATCAGCTAGCTCAGTTGCATTAGCATAACCTTGCTGCGCCGCTTGCAATGCTTGCGGACGGTTAACTGATAAGCCCGACAACACAAGTGCAGTCATATCTAAACAAATAGACCAGGTGTCTACCACATCAAACAAGCCCTCTTTGTCTTCTTGCATATCTTTGTTGTAAGCAAGCGGCAATGCTTTCATGGTAGTTAAAATGCCCACCAGCGCGCCATAAACCCGACCCGTTTTACCACGCACCAACTCTAATGCATCGGGGTTTTTCTTTTGTGGCATTAGTGATGAGCCAGACGTGACATTATCAGCTAGCGAAATAAAGTTAGCTTCACCTGAGTTAAAGAAGATTAAGTCTTCTGCCATACGGCTTAGATGCATCATGCTGATCGATGCGCTGCTGCATAGCTCGACAACATGATCTCTGTCTGACACCGTATCTAGACTATTGAGTGTTGGGCCGCTAAAGTTCAGTGCTGCAGCAATTGCATAACGGTCCATACTGTAAGCCGTGCCAGCAAGTGCGCCACTACCTAGCGGGCAAGTATCCGCACGTTTTAGTGCATCTTGTAAGCGGCTAATATCCCGCTCAAACATCTCGACATAAGCCAAGCACCAATGGCCGAAGGTAACAGGTTGCGCCCGTTGTAAATGGGTATACCCAGGCATTACAGCGTCAACTTCACGCTCGGCAAGTGCCAATAGCTCTGCGTGTAAAGTCCCCAACTTAGCCAGTAGCGATTCACCCTGAGCTTTACACCATAGCTTCAAGTCAGTAGCGACTTGATCGTTACGTGAACGACCTGTGTGCAGTTTTTTGCCTAAATCACCAACCTTGGCAATTAGCTGTTGCTCAACATAGCTATGAATATCCTCTGCACCATGGCTTGCTATTTGCTCTGGTTTATCAGCAAACTCTTGAAGCAGCTCATTTAGTGCTTGTTTTAAATCAGCACATTCTTGCTCGGTAATAATGCCCACGCTGGCAATAGCATCAGCCCAAGCAATCGAACCAACGACATCATGCTCGAACAAGCGGTAATCAATCGGTAATGAGTCGTTGAATTGCTTAAACAAAGCACTGCTTTCACCTTGGAATCTGCCACCCCATAATGCCATTGTGTTGTCCTCTTAAGTAATCTGGTTGCTATACTTCTTGTAGCTAAACTCTGGTAACTAAAAACAAACGGGGCTCATAAGTAGCCCCGTTCTTGCAAATAATGCGTTAAGGGTTATTTGGTGTTTAATGCACGAATTCGGCTGGCCAATGAGTAGAGACGGATAAAGCCTTCTGCATCTTTTTGGTTATAAACCTCATCTTCACCAAAAGTGGCAAACTCTTCTGAATATAAACTGTTTGGCGAGCGCTTCTTCACCGCGCTTGCTTGACCTTTATAAAGCTTTAATACCACTTCACCGTTAATTAAATCTGCTAACGGCTTAGACGCCCCAAGTAATGACTCACACAAAGGTGTAAACCAGCGACCGTCATACACTAGATGCGCCATTTGCGCGCCAACTTGTTCACGCCATTCGCGGCTGGTTTTATCTAGCACCAACTCTTCAATTGCTCTGAGCGCGGCAAACATCACAGTGCCACCCGGCGTTTCGTAGCAACCACGAGACTTCATACCCACTAAACGGTTTTCGGTAATATCAATACGCCCGACGCCATGCCTACCGGCAATCTCGTTAAGTGCCATTAATGCTCCATAAGGCGTTAGGCTCTCACCATTTACCTGGGTCACTTTGCCCTGCTCTAACGTCAGCGATACATATTCAGGCTCATTAGGCGCATCTTCAGGCGCTACCGTCATGGTCCATACTTCTTTCGTTGGCTCATTCCATGGATCTTCTAACTCGCCGCCTTCATGGGAAATATGCCAAGCGTTAGCATCACGGCTATAAATCTTAGTTGCAGAAGCCGTAGTCGCAATGTTGCGCTCAGCTAAGTAATCAAGCAGGTCTTCACGGCTAACCATCGACCATTCGCGCCATGGAGCGATAACTCTTAAATCAGGCGCTAATGCCGCAAAACAGCCTTCAAAACGCACCTGATCGTTGCCCTTACCAGTACAGCCATGACATACGGCATCTGCGCCGACTTTACGCGCAACCTCGACCTGAGCCTTGGCGATAATTGGTCTTGCCATTGAGGTACCCAATAAATAAGTACCCTCGTAAATGGCGCCAGTGGCAATGGTCGGGTAAATATAATCAGCGACTAACTCTTCTTTTAAATCGACGATATAGCATTCAGAAGCACCTGAAGCGATTGCCTTTTCATGCAAACCTTCTAACTCTTCATCACCTTGACCCACATCTGCGCAAAAGGCGACGATCTCACAGTTGTTATAGGTTTCTTTTAACCAGGGAATAATCGCTGAGGTATCAAGGCCACCAGAGTAAGCAAGTACTACCTTTTTCACATCATTATCGTGTTGCTTAATTGCCATGTTGCTGTTCCTAACTTTAATCTTTTTAACGTATGTAATTTGTTTCAATCTAATTTACGGGTTAACTAATTTACGCTGAGTGTTACCCGAGTAAGGTCACCAATACCGCGTTTTGCGCGTGCATGCGGTTTTCCGCTTGACGTAATATCAGTGAACCTTCGCCATCAACCACAGCGGCAGTCGCCTCAACCTCACGGTAGGCCGGTAAGCAATGCATAAAGTAGTTGGCACCTGCACCTTGCATTAACTCTTCAGTCACTTGATATGGCTTAAACTTAGCTTCAATTTCAGCCATTGGGGTACTATCGCCCATCGAAATCCAGGTATCGGTGTAAATCGCATCCTGCTCGCCAAGCTCATTAATATCTGATGTTAGTACTAACTTACCGCCGTGCTCGGCAGCGATTTGCTGCGCTTCACACACAACCTGACCATCAGGGAAATGCCCTTTAGGGCAAACAACTGTCATTTGCACACCGAGTAATGCCGCGCCATACATCAGTGAATGGGTCACATTGTTGCCATCACCTATGTAAGCAAGCTTCACCTTGCTTAAGTCATCAAACATTTCTGACAAACTGAGGAAATCAGCAAGCCCTTGGCATGGGTGATACATATCTGACAGCGCATTGATCACTGGTACAGTGCCATGCTCAGCCAACTGCTCGATAGTTGAGTGAGCAAAGGTGCGCGCCACAATTGCATCAGCCCAACATGAAATATTGCTAGCAAAGTCTGATACCGGCTCGCGCTTACCTAACGCACCATTTTGCTGATCAAGATAAAGCGCGTGACCACCTAGCTTATTAATGCCGATATCGAAACTTACTCGAGTTCGCAAAGACGGCTTTTCAAATAGCATGACAACGCTTTTGCCTGCTAATGCTTGTGCATAACCTTGAGGATTCGCCTTAATTTGCTTTGCCAGCGCCAACAGTTGTAGCAATTGGCTTTGAGTTAAGTCTTTAATCGAAAGAAGATGATTCATTTTGGTATCTCCTAGGGTTGGATCTGAGTGCCAAGGCTAACGCCATTAGCAAAACCAATTAGTGCTTGGGTGTCTTTCCATGATGCGATGTTAACGGCAATGCCAGATTGCTGAGCCACGTCTAATGCCGCCTCAACTTTTACCTTCATTCCCTTCTCGATCACACCATCTGACACAAGTTGGCTAATTTGTTGTTGGTTTAAAAATGGGATTAATGAGCGTGACGCATCGAGCACGCCCGGTACGTCTGACAACAATACCAAGGTGGCATCCAGTAATTGTGCAATTGCGGCTGCAGCTTGGTCGGCATTGACGTTTAGGCGATTGCCATGCTGATCAATGGCTATCGAGCTGCATACAGGCAGCCAGCCTTGCGACAACATAAACTGTAGATATGCTGGATTACCTGGCACAACTTCGCCCACTAAGCCTAGCTCCTTAGCTTTAATCTTGGCTGAAACGCTTTGACCGTCAGTTAAGCTCATTCCTACTGCAGTCACACCCGCTTTAATTGCTGCGCCTTGCAACAATTTATTGCTAGTACCCGCCAATGCTCCTACAACAATGTCGATTTGATCTTCAGGGGTAACTCGTAAACCATTTAACTTTACTGTTTGCTTACCATTAGCCTGTAACTGCTCATCAACAAGGCAACCGCCACCGTGGACTAACACCACATGTTGCCCCGCGGCAATCATCGACTTCAAAGCGGCCATCAAATTTGCCATGGCTTGCGGTTGCTGCAATAAAGCGCCGCCGACTTTAATCACTAATGTATTGGATTGATTCATGTGATTACCTTAAAGCCCAAAGTGAATTTTAATGCACTGCAGTCCTTGGCTCGCAGCACCTTTCATGAGGTTGTCAATCGCGCTAGCAATCACAATATGATGGTTGTTGGCATCATATTTCCAACCGATATGACACTGAGTGGTATGCACCACATCATCAACTTTCGGGAAAAGGTTTTGCTTTACACGAACTAACGGCTCATCGTCATAAACACTAAATGCTTTAGCAATTTGCTCAGCTGTGGTGTCCGCTTTTAGCTGAACAGTAATAGTGGCTAAAATACCACGTTTGAAGTTGCCAAGATGCGGGGTGAAAATCACCTCATGACCCAGTTGGGTGGCGATTTCAGGTTGATGCCTGTGCCCAAGCACGCCGTAAGGTGTCAGGCTAACTTCACAAAAACTCGTATGTAGCTGCGCCTTACGCCCAGCTCCTGTTACTCCACTAACGGCATTGATAACCGGTAAACTGCCGGCAAATAAATCGGTTAACGGTTTTAGTGCCAGCAGCGATGCGGTTGGATAGCAGCCTGGCACTGCAACCATAGACGATTGGGTAATTTGTTCTTTATTCCATTCGGCAAGTCCATATACCGCCTGTGCAAGCAGTTGCGGCTGCGTATGCTCGAAGCCATACCACTTAGGGTATTGCGCTGCATCTTCAAAACGATAAGCACCGCTTAGGTCGAACACGGCGAGCTTTTGCGCATGAAACTCGGCAGCCAAAGCGAGACTCACTGCATGATCGGTCGCGAGTACCACAGCATCGGCCGTTGCAATAATATGCTGTTTTGCCTGCTGGGTAAGTGGCTGCAGTTTTAGACTAATATCTTGATAAGAAGGATAAAGCTCGCTAAGCGGCTTGTATTTATCAAGGCTTGCTTCTGAGACGTAGATACCCTGAATATCAAGGTTAGCATCAGCGTTGATCAACTGAGTAATTTGGGCACCGGTATAACCGCTAGCACCAATAATTGCGATATTTTTCATAGATCTTTTCTTATAAGTGTCATGTTAAAAGTGAACAATGGAGCAATAGGCTTTCGCCCAAGGTGACTACTTATCGTCGACGGAAAGGCGAAATCAGATAAAAACGCAAATTGTTGTAGCTAACTGTACTGGTGTTTGTTTTCATTTTTACTATCGGGGTTATGGTAGTGCTATTAAGTGTTTGCTAGACTATCACAACTTTATACTTATGCAATATTTTTGAATAAATATTTTATGGAGATTTCATGAGTAAGCTGCCAGATCTTAAAACAAGCTTTAGTGAATTGATCGCTACCCCATCAATCAGCTCATTAGAATCGGCTGAAGATATCAGCAATAAACCAGTGATAGATTTGCTACAAAGCTGGTTTAATGACTTAGGGTTTGAGTGTACTAGCCCTAAGGTGGCAAATACCCGCGAGAAGCACAATTTGATTGCCCGCTTAGGTCAAGGTGATGGAGGTTTATTACTCGCGGGGCATACTGATACAGTTCCGTTTGATGAAGGGCGTTGGAGCTATGACCCATTCACGCTTACCGAGCGAGATAATCGTTGGTATGGCTTAGGTACTTGCGATATGAAAGGCTTTTTCGCATTAGTGCTTGAAGCCTTGAAAGACCTACCTATTAATGAGTTCAAAAGACCACTGACTATTTTTGCCAGCGCAGATGAAGAAACCACCATGAATGGCGCCAAGGCATTTGCTAACTCTACAGAAATCAAACCTGATTTCGCCATCATCGGCGAGCCGACCAGTTTGAAACCTGTATATATGCACAAAGGTCATTTGGCGCAGGGAATTAAGATCATCGGTCGCAGCGGTCATTCATCCGATCCGGCTAAAGGGCTCAATTCCATCGAAATTATGCACTTGGTGATTGGGCAATTGCTCAAACTAAAACAACATTTGGCAGAAAACTATCGCGAAGATGCCTTTAGCGTGCCCTACCCAACCATGAACTTTGGCAGTATTCATGGCGGTGATGCGGCAAATAGAATCTGCGGCTGTTGTGACTTACACATTGATTTAAGGCCCTTACCCGGTATGCCTTTAATTGAACTAGAGCAAATGGTGATCAACTATCTTGAGGACATCTCTAAACAATATCCTGGCAGTGTCAGCATCAGCACACTTTATCCAGGCTCTGAGCCTTTTGCCGGTAGCTTAAATGATGAATGGACCAAAATTGTTGAACAAGTGGCAGGTAAGCAAGCAGAAGTGGTCAACTATGCCACCGAAGCGCCCTATATTAAGCAACTTGGTTGCCAGACTTTGGTACTTGGTCCGGGTAGTATTGAGCAGGCTCACCAACCTGATGAGTTCATTGGGCTGGAATATATGAAGCCTACAGTTGAGCTACTTAAAAAACTCATCTATCAAGCCTGTATTCAATAACCCAGCGTATTGAATTCAGTTGTTGAGCAATTGCTAAAACTGTAACAATCTAACGAAATTTTATTTCAAGATAGATTGATTAGTTATTGACCCAATTCGCTGCGATGGTTATTGTTCAAGGAAGGTTTATTTTTTGGGGAAGTCTTTATGACAACTGAAACAGCGGATATGTACGCCTCACTGAGATCAAATGTAGGTAACTTAGGTCAAATTCTTGGTGAGACCATGCAAAGTCACCTCGGGCCTGCATTTTTAGAAAAAGTAGAACAGATCCGTATTTTAGCCAAACAGTCACGCCAGGGTGATGAAGCCGCTAGAGAACAAATGCTGGCACTGTTAACCTCACTTCCCGACGAAGAGTTAGTCCCATTTGCTAAAGCATTCAATCAGTTCCTCAACTTAGCAAACCTAGCCGAGCAGTTCCATACTATTAGCCGAAACTGTGACGAGCTTGTCTGTGTGCCCGATCCTGTGGAGCAGTTACTTGGGCGCGTACTTAACACCAACTTTGACAAAGACGACGTACTGCACTGCTTAAGCGAGCTTAATATTGACTTAGTACTGACAGCTCACCCAACCGAAATTTCACGTCGCACCTTAATTCAAAAATACTCATCTGTAGTCGACTGCTTGACCGAACAAGAAAACCCACAACTGACAGACCGTGAGCGCAAGCAATCAACCCTGCGTTTGCGCCAACTTATCGCACAGATCTGGCACACCAACGAAATCCGCCACGAGCGACCAACACCAGTTGATGAGGCTCGTTGGGGTTTAAGCACTATTGAATCGTCTTTATGGCACGCAATACCTGATTTCTTGCGCCAACTCAGTGATCAGCTTGAGCAGCGCATTGGCGAACAGTTGCCAATCGATATCTGCCCAGTCAAATTCTCAAGCTGGATGGGCGGCGACCGCGATGGCAACCCGTTTGTCACCGCTAAAGTCACTGAAGAAGTGTTACTGCGTAATCGTCACGCAGCTGCAAGACTCTATCTAAAAGATGTCGTCACTTTAATCAGCGATCTGTCGATGGAACAAGCGAATGACGAGTTACTCGCTGCCACGCATAACAGCATGGAGCCATACCGTGACGTGCTGCGCGAGCTGCGCTGCAAACTAAGAGCGACCATCGACTACTTAAATGAGCGTATTGACGGTCATCACCCAGATGCTGATACGAGTGAACTCATTTGGCAATTTGATGACTTACACAAGCCGCTATTGATGCTGTACACCAGCCTGTGCGACTGTGGAATGCGTTTGATTGCCAATGGCTTACTACTTGATATGTTGCGCCGCCTAAGCTGCTTTGGCATCCATATGCTGCGCCTAGATATCAGGCAGGATGCTGAGCGTCACAGCGACGTCGTCGCAGAGCTTACACGCTATTTGGGTATGGGTGACTATAACCATTGGGATGAATCAGAAAAGCAGGCGTTTTTACTGCGTGAGCTAACGGGTAAGCGCCCACTCATTCCAGCAACTTGGCAACCAAGTGATGAAGTGGCCGAAGTACTAGCCACTTGCAAACTAGTGGCTAAACAGCCAGCCAATGCACTAGGTTCATATGTGATTTCAATGGCAAGTAATCCGTCTGATGTTCTTGCAGTGCTGCTACTTCTAAAAGAAAGTGGCTGTCAACACCCTATGCGCGTGGTGCCGCTATTTGAAACCCTAGATGACCTAACTGGCGCAGCTGATTGTATTACCGCGCTGTTAGACATTGATTGGTATCGCGGCTATACCAAAGGCATGCAAGAAGTCATGATTGGTTATTCTGACTCTGCTAAAGATGCCGGTGTGATGGCTGCGGCCTGGGCACAATATCGTGCTCAAGAGCAGCTTGTAGAAGTGTGTAAAAAAGCAGATGTAAAACTAATGCTATTCCACGGTCGTGGTGGCTCAATTGGTCGCGGCGGTGGACCTGCACATAAAGCGATTCTATCTCAGCCACCTGGCTCAGTAGATGGTCGCATTCGCGTAACAGAGCAAGGCGAGATGATCCGCTTTAAGTTTGGTTTACCAAAACTTGCAGTGCAGTCACTGGCGCTTTATACCTCAGCCGTGATGGAAGCGACATTGCTACCACCTCCAGAGCCTAAAGCTCACTGGCGTGAATGTATCGAGCGCATTGCCGCTGAATCTGTTGATGCTTATCGCGGCATTGTACGCGGCGAAAAAGACTTCGTACCTTATTTCCGCAGCGCAACCCCTGAAGTTGAACTCGGCAAACTGCCGTTAGGTAGTCGCCCAGCTAAACGCAGAATTGATGGCGGTATTGAAAGCCTACGTGCAATCCCTTGGATTTTTGCTTGGTCACAGAACCGTTTGATGCTGCCAGCCTGGTTAGGCGCCGGAGAAGCACTGCAAGCGGCAATGGAGCGTGGTGAGAAGCAACTACTACAAGAAATGCAATCGCAATGGCCGTTCTTCGAAACTCGCCTATCTATGCTAGAAATGGTTTACATGAAAGCAGAGCCAAATCTTGCCAAATACTATGAACGTAGTTTGGTTGAAGAACCGTTACGACCATTAGGTAAGAAGCTACGTGACCGCTTACGTCAAGGCATTGAGACTGTGTTATCACTCACAGAGTCTGACGAGTTAATGTCGCACACGCCATGGAACCAGGAATCGGTGAAATTGCGTAATCCTTACATTGATCCGCTAAACTTCTTACAGACCGAGCTGTTAGCTCGTACTCGTAAAGAGGAGTCACCTTCTGACAATGTACAATTGGCGCTGATGCTCACCATCGCGGGTGTAGCGGCAGGTATGCGTAACACTGGCTAGCTGTTAAAGATATCGCACTAAGGAGCAAGGGCTAATCTATGGGTTTACCGCTAAAGCACCTGGCTAAATGGTTAACTATCGCAACCTTATCGGTATTGGCTGGCTGTGCTAGCCAATACAGCATTAGCGAGCGAGAAATAGAGAACCACTTAAACAAAGAAATGCACTTTGAGGTCAATCAGGGCAACCGTTTAATTGGTATGTCGATTAACCTCAATGACAAGGAAGTCAGCTTAGGTGATAAGCCTGACATTATGGCGTTAACCGCCAATGCCAAGGTATCGGTCAACAATCCGCTGATGCCAATGTCTGCGAAGTTAACGCTAACTTTTGAAGCAACGCCTTGGTACGACAAATCTTCAAAGAGTATTTACTTGCGAGGGTTAAACATGACCAAGGTGAGCGCTGAGCCAGAAGAAATCGAAAACGCACTTAAACAGATCTCACCTCAGTTAATCAATTTCGTCAGCAGTTTTTTACAAACGCAGCCTGTCTACACCCTAGACGAACGCGATAGCAATCAAGCATTAATGGCAAAATTCGCGGAAGAGATTAAAGTCGAGACAGGTAAAATTGTCATTAAATTTTAGCTAAGCTGTGACTGAACACTGCCTAGCTATGTTACTTACATCGCTATCTATATTCCTTAGGACACCATCTATACCGCTTTAGCCTAGATATTGGCTACTTTGGATAACGATAATACGATGGGTAATCGACAATAACCGCTTCACCTAATAAGGCTCTACGCAGCATATCGTAGGCGACAGCGGCGCTCACACCGCGAATGATACCTCGCTTCTTAATAGGGAACTTAAGCATTTGGCTGTGAACGCCGCCCCCCTTAACAGCTAATGCGATTGCGACTGTGCCAACTGGTTTTTCATCGGTCCCACCATCGGGGCCTGCGATACCGCTAGTAGCTAACGCGTAATCACTATCAAGTAGACCTCGAGCGCCTTCGGCCATTTCCTCAACCGTTTTTATCGACACTGCACCATGATCATCCAAGGTTTGTGGCTTCACCCTGAGTAACTGCACTTTAGACTCATTGCTATAGGTAACTAGCCCATGGTGCAAATAGGAAGAACTACCAGGAAAATCGACTAGCTGACTGGCGAGCAAGCCTCCGGTACAAGACTCAGCTAACGCCAAGCTTATGCCTGATTGGAACAAACGGTGATGGATCTCCTCAGCAAGGGTGGCGCGCTCCGTAGCCACCACGACATCACCTAGATTTGCTTTAACAACCTTTGTCACCTTAGCGAGCTTGTTGATTGCTTGGTCACCACGGGCGAAAATCTTAACGTCAATATGAGGCATTGAGGAGCGGTAGCCTAATTCAATTCCGTCAGGCAACGACAGCGTTGATAATTGGTCTTGCAGTGCAGATTCTCCCTGACCAATGGTTAACAGCTTAGTGATCTTGGTATTGGTTTTTGCGCCCAGTTCATTCTGAATAAACGGAATAAACTGATCATTTATCATCTGCTTAAGCTCAAATGGCACACCTGGGGTGAAGAATAACCAGGCATTATTCAGTTTAACTCGAAAGCCGCAGGCGGTACCTACAGGGTTGTCTACCATGACAGCAGACTGGGGAAGCAAGGCTTGTTTACGATTACTTTCAGGCATCTGCCTGCCACTTCGCTGATACCAGGCCTCAAGACGGGCTATCCACTCTTTATTCTCGACTAATTGTTCACCCTTAGCGGTTGCCATAGCGGCAGCTGACATGTCATCCGTTGTTGGACCTAATCCGCCATTAACAATGATGACATCAGCATGCTGACTACGCTCACGAAAAGCATCAACGAGGTCTTGCATGCGGTCGCCAACGGTAACCCTATGTTGCATTTCAATGCCGATATCCATCAGCGCATTGGCAACCCACGCTGCGTTAGTATCGACAATTTGGCCCAACAGCACCTCTTCACCAGTGCAGATCATTTCAACTTTCATTACGGCTCCCTATAAAGCAAGTGCTAGTAACTTAGGCAAGGCACTCGGTAAAAGCAAGGACAATAAGATGACAAGCGGGTTAATTCGGGTTTAATAACCAAAAGAACAGAAATGGGGTTGAGCTAGCTGGGACTAATCCAGAGGCCAAAGCTGATAGCGAACAACAAATTTTGGGCATAAAAAAACCGAGCCTAAGCTCGGTTTTTTCAATGTAATACTAAGTATTACTCAGCTGCTTCTACTTCTTCAGTTTCAGCAACTTCTGGACGACCTACTAACTCGATGTAAGCCATTGGGGCTTTATCACCGGTACGAAGACCGCATTTAAGAATACGAGTGTAACCACCAGGACGTTCCTGGAAGCGTGGACCCAATTCTGTGAATAACTTACCTACAACTTCAGCGTCGCGGGTACGAGCGAAAGCTAAACGGCGGTTTGCAACGCTGTCTACTTTAGCTAGTGTTATTAGAGGCTCAACTACGCTACGCAGTTCTTTCGCTTTAGCTACAGTTGTCTTGATGATCTCATGACGAACTAGTGAGCCAGCCATGTTACGGAACATAGCTTGACGATGACTGCTGTTGCGGTTCAGTTGACGACCACTCTTACGATGGCGCATGACCTAATCCTTATACCTAAATCTGTACTAACCTGAGAACTTATAGGTCGTCTGCTAAACTAGCCGGTGGCCAGTTTTCTAGACGCATACCTAACGACAGTCCGCGAGACGCTAACACATCCTTAATTTCAGTAAGAGACTTCTTACCTAAGTTAGGAGTCTTAAGCAGCTCAACTTCAGTGCGCTGTACTAGATCTCCGATGTAATGAATCGCTTCGGCTTTCAAACAGTTAGCCGAACGTACGGTTAGCTCTAAATCGTCGACAGGACGCAACAGAATTGGGTCAAACTCCGGTTTAACTTCTTCTGGCGGCTGCTCAGTCACATCACGTAGTTCAACAAACGCATCTAGCTGTTCAGCTAGGATAGTTGCTGAGCGACGGATAGCTTCCTCAGGATCGATAGTACCATTGGTTGTCATATCGATAACGAGTTTATCTAAGTCAGTGCGCTGTTCAACACGAGCAGCTTCTACATTGTAAGCAATGCGAGCTACTGGTGAGAAAGAAGCGTCTACTAGCAAGCGACCGATTGGGCGATCATCGTCTTCAGTTTGTGCACGAGCCGAAGCTGGAACATAACCGCGACCACGCTCAACGCGAATACGCATGCTAATGTCATGATTACCAGTCAAATGACAGATAACATGATCCGGATTCATAACAGCTACATCGCCGTCATGAGTAATATCTGCTGCTGTAACAGGGCCTGCGCCTGACTTACTTAGGGTAAGTAAAGCTTCATCTTTACCCTCAATTGTTACTGCTAAACCTTTAAGGTTTAGTAGTATTTCAAGGATATCTTCTTGCACGCCTTCCTTGCTGCTGTATTCATGCAGCACACCATCAATTTCCACTTCTGTGACAGCACAGCCTGGCATTGATGATAATAGGATGCGACGCAACGCGTTACCTAAGGTATGGCCAAAACCACGTTCTAATGGCTCTAGTGTAACTTTAGCGCGTGTTGAATTAACCTGCTCAATATCAACGAGACGCGGTTTAAGAAATTCTGTAACAGAACCCTGCATTGTGTCCTCTCTTGTTTGTTAGCTTTACTTAGAGTAAAGCTCGACGATCAGCTGTTCGTTAATATCCGCAGACAAATCGCTACGTTCTGGTAGACGCTTGAAAGCACCTTCCATTTTCGCATTGTCGACTTCTACCCAAGTAGGCTTTTCGCGTTGACCAGCAACTTCTAAAGCCGCTTTGATACGAGCTTGGTTGCGTGATTTTTCACGGATGCTTACAACATCATTCGCAGACACTTTGAATGACGGAATGTTAACAACACGACCGTTAACCATAACTGCTTTATGGCTTACTAGCTGACGTGATTCTGCACGAGTAGCACCAAAACCCATACGATAAACAACGTTATCTAGGCGTACTTCTAAAAGTTGCAATAGGTTTTCACCAGTATTACCTTTTAGACGTGCAGCTTCTTTATAGTAGTTACGGAATTGCTTTTCTAGCACACCGTAAATACGACGAACTTTTTGTTTCTCGCGTAATTGTAAACCGTACTCAGACAAACGAGGCTTACGAGCGCCGTGTTGTCCTGGTGCAGCTTCAAGCTTACACTTCGAATCGATTGCTCTCACACCGCTTTTTAAGAAAAGGTCAGTACCTTCTCGGCGGCTGAGCTTGAGCTTAGGACCCAAGTATCTTGCCATGATCTTTCTCCAACTATCCTATAACGCTGTTATACACGACGTTTTTTAGGTGGACGACAACCATTGTGAGGGATAGGTGTCACATCAGTAATGTTGGTAATTTTATAACCAACTGCGTTCAGTGCGCGAATCGCTGATTCACGTCCTGGACCTGGACCCTTCACAAAAACTTCAAGGTTTTTAACACCATAATCTTGTGCGGCAACACCTGCACGCTCTGCTGCAACCTGTGCAGCAAATGGGGTTGATTTACGTGAACCACGGAAACCAGAACCACCTGAGGTAGCCCAAGATAAAGCATTACCTTGACGATCGGTAATGGTTACGATTGTGTTGTTGAAAGACGCATGGATATGAGCCATGCCATCTGCAACCTGTTTACGTACGCGCTTACGCGGAGAACGTGACGGAACTTTAGCCATTTTGGTTTACCTTCCCGTTACTTTCTAATTGGTTTACGTGGACCTTTACGCGTACGCGCATTGGTCTTAGTACGTTGCCCACGAAGAGGCAGGCTACGACGATGGCGGAGACCACGGTAACAACCAAGGTCCATAAGACGCTTGATGTTCATAGAAATCTCACGACGTAAGTCACCTTCTACTTCGTATTTGGCAACTTCTTCGCGTAGGGTGTCGATTTGAGCTTCGCTCAATTCCTTGATCTTAGCGTCTTCAGCGATTGAAGTAGCAGCACAAATTGCTTTTGCGCGCGTACGTCCAATACCGAAGATAGCAGTCAATGCAATGACTGTATGCTTTTGATCAGGAATGTTAATGCCAGCGATACGGGCCACTATGCACTCCTTAAATGTTAAAGGTCATCTGCGAAAAGCCCGAAAGGATACTCGACAGACGACAAATTTGCAAACAATATTTTGGTCAGCCCGGACAGGGCTGACCAACTTTTTTCTAGCCTTGACGCTGTTTGTGTTTAGGTTCAACACAAATCACGCGAACAACGCCGCTACGTTTGACGATCTTGCAGTTACGGCAGATCTTCTTCACGGAAGCTCGAACTTTCATTTCATCACTCCGTTAAGCAATCTTATTTACCAAAGCGATCTAAATTCGCTTTGTTCACAAGATTAGCTTTCTTCATAACAGACTCATACTGATGAGACATCATATGGGTCTGAACCTGAGCCATGAAGTCCATGATTACAACTACGATAATTAGTAGTGAAGTACCGCCAAAATAGAACTGTACTTGCCATGCAATTAACATGAACTCCGGAATTAAACAGATAAAGGTAATGTAAATAGCGCCAGCTAAAGTTAGGCGGGTCATTACTTTATCAATGTAACGCGAGGTCTGTTCACCCGGACGGATACCTGGAATGAATGCACCACTTTTCTTCAAGTTGTCTGCTGTCTCACGTGGGTTAAATACCAACGCAGTATAGAAGAAACAGAAGAAGATAATCGCAACCGCGTACAGCAGTGAGTACAGTGGCTGGCCTGGTGAAACCGCTAACGCGAAATCACTTAACCAAGACATAGACTCATTTTGACCAAACCACTGAGCCAGTGTGCCTGGGAACAAAATAATGCTCGACGCGAAAATTGGCGGGATTACACCAGCCATGTTCACTTTTAGTGGTAAGTGTGTGCTTTGTGCAGCAAAAACCTTACGGCCCTGCTGTCGCTTAGCATAGTTAACGACGATACGACGCTGACCACGCTCAACAAACACTACCAAATAAGTTACAGCAAATACGATTACCGCTAATAGCAACAGTAGCAAAACATTCAAGTCACCTTGACGCGCTTGCTCAGCCGTTTGGCCGATAGCCGATGGTAAACCAGCAACAATACCTGCGAAAATAAGAATCGAGATACCATTACCAATACCACGCTCGGTAATTTGCTCACCTAGCCACATCAGGAACATGGTTCCTGTTACTAAGCTCACAATCGCAACGAAGTAGAACGCTGGGCCTGGATTAGCAACTAAGCCAGGCATCAGGTTCGGTAGACCTGTTGCAATACCAACTGATTGGAGCGTACCTAGTACTAATGTACCGTATCTTGTGTACTGACTGATTTTCTTACGTCCAGACTCGCCTTCCTTTTTCAGTTCAGCAAGGGCAGGATGCACAACAGTCAATAACTGCATGATAATCGATGCCGAAATATAAGGCATGATACCTAATGCAAAGATAGAAGCACGCTCTAAAGCACCACCTGAGAACATGTTAAACATGCCTAAGATGGTGTCTTTTTGCTGTGCAAACAATTCGGCTAATACAGCTGCGTCAATACCAGGAATTGGTACAAACGAACCGGCTCTAAAGACGATAATTGCACCAATCACGAACAGAAGACGGGCTTTCAATTCAGATAAGCCGCCTTTCGCGCTTTTTAAATCAAGTCCTGGTTTTGCCATCGACGTATTATTCCTCGATCTTACCGCCGGCAGCTTCTACAGCTGCACGTGCACCTTTGGTTACCTTAAGACCTTTTACGGTCACTGGGCGCTCAATGGTACCTGAAAGAACGATTTTAGCAAACTGGATGTTGCGAGTAATTACATTCGCATCTTTCAGAGCGTTTAAGTCGATCACATCACCGTTAACTTTTGCTAGTTCGCTCAAGCGAACTTCAGCCGTTACCAAAGCTTTACGTGAGGTAAAACCGAATTTAGGTAGACGGATTTTAAGTGGCATTTGACCACCTTCAAAACCTACGCGTACGCCACCGCCACTACGAGACTTTTGCCCCTTGTGACCACGACCAGCAGTCTTACCTAGACCAGAACCGATACCACGACCTACACGCTTAGGTGCAGATTTTGAACCTGCAGCTGGAGAAAGAGTATTTAAACGCATTTATTAACCCTCCACCTTAACCATGTAGTAAACCTTGTTAATCATACCGCGAACAGAAGGAGTATCTTCTACTTCAACAGTGTGATTAATACGACGTAGACCTAAGCCTAGCAAGCAAGCGCGGTGCTTTGGTAAGCGACCGATGCTGCTTTTAGTCTGTGTTACTTTAATTGTGTTAGCCATCGTGCATTACCCCCGAATTTCATCAACATTCAGGCCACGCTTAGCTGCGATTTGAGCTGGTGACTTCATGTGCACCAACGCATCTACAGTTGCGCGAACGATGTTGATCGGGTTAGTAGAACCGTATGCTTTAGACAGAACGTTATGAACGCCTGCTACTTCAAGTACGGCACGCATTGCGCCACCGGCAATAATACCGGTACCTTCCGATGCTGGCTGCATGTATACACGCGAACCAGTATGACGACCTTTAACTGGGTGATGTAAAGTACCACCGTTCAGTTCAACAGTAACCATGTTGCGACGTGCTTTTTCCATTGCTTTTTGAATAGCAGCTGGAACTTCACGTGCTTTACCGTAGCCATAGCCAACCTTACCGTTACCATCACCCACTACAGTTAGTGCTGTGAAGCTAAAGATACGACCGCCCTTAACTACTTTAGAAACACGATTTACTGCAATCAGTTTTTCTTGCAGATCGTCTTTTTGCTGAGCTTCTAATTTAGCCATTTTTATAACCCCTTAGAACTTCAGGCCAGCTTCACGAGCAGCGTCTGCTAATGCAGCCACACGACCGTGATACTTGAAACCAGAACGGTCAAACGCAACAGTTGCTACGCCTTTTTCGATCGCACGCTCAGCAACTAATTTACCAATTGCTTTTGCCGCGTCTACGTTACCGGTACTCTTAAGTTGCTCTGCAACCGCTTTTTCAACAGTTGAAGCAGCTACAACCACCTGAGCTTCAGGATTGATCACCTGAGCATAAATGTGACGTGGTGTACGATGTACAACCAGACGGTTCACGCCTAGCTCTTGGATCTTCTTACGTGCACGAGTAGCGCGACGTAAGCGAGATGTTTTCTTATCCATATCGCGTTACCTACTTCTTCTTAGCCTCTTTACGGCGTACTTGTTCGTCTGCATAGCGAACACCTTTACCTTTGTAAGGCTCTGGTGGACGGTAGCCGCGAATTTCAGCAGCAACTTGGCCGATTAACTGCTTATCAACACCTGAAAGGGTGATATCAGTTTGGCTAGGACATTCTGCTTTTACGCCTTCCGGTAGTTCGTGCACTAGTGGGTGCGAGAAACCTAAAGTAAGGTCGATACCGTTACCTTGTACTTTCGCACGGTAACCAACACCAACTAGCTTTAGCTTCTTCTCGAAACCTTGAGATACACCAACAACCATGTTGTTTACTAATGCACGTGCAGTACCTGCTTGAGCCCAAGCGTTAACTGCGCCTTCAACTGGACCGAAGGTGATTTGTGCATCTTCAACTTTAACAATGACTGCATCATTGATTACTCGAGTCAGACTACCTTTGCTGCCTTTAACAGTAAGAGTCTGTTCGTTTAAAGTCACCTCTACGCCTGCAGGGATAGTGACTGGTGCTTTTGCAACACGAGACATTACTAACTCCTTACGCTACGTAGCAGATAACCTCACCACCCGTGCCTTGTTGGCGGGCGGCACGATCAGTCATCAAGCCTTTAGAAGTGGAAACAATTGCGATACCCAGACCGCCCATCACCTTAGGAAGTTCGTCTTTACCTTTGTAAATACGAAGACCTGGGCGACTTACGCGCTGGATAGTCTCAACGACTGGTTTGCCTTGGAAATACTTTAAAGTGATTTCTAATTCAGGCTTAGCCTCATCTGCTACGGCGTAGTCAGTAATGAAACCTTCGTCTTTAAGTAATTTCGCGATTGCTACTTTTAACTTAGCTGAAGGCATCTTTACAGATACGTGGTTAGCAGCTTGGCCGTTACGAATACGGGTTAACATATCCGCAATAGGATCTTGCATGCTCATATTAGCTTACTCCGTGACAAGTGCTTACCAGCTGGCCTTACGCAGACCAGGAACTTCACCGCGCATGGTAGCTTCACGTAATTTGATACGGCTTAGGCCGAACTTACGTAGGTAACCATGTGGGCGACCAGTTTGATTACAGCGGTTGCGTTGACGCGACGCGCTAGAATCACGAGGTAGTGCTTGCAACTTAAGCACTGCATCCCAACGATCTTCTTCAGAAGTGTCTGGGTGTGCAATTAGTGCTTTAAGAGCTAAACGCTTTTCAGCATATTGAGCTACTAGCTTCGCACGCTTTGCTTCACGTGCTTTCATAGATGATTTTGCCATTATGCTACCCTTATTTCTTAAATGGGAAGTTAAAAGCGTCTAACAAAGCACGACCTTCTTCGTCATTCTTCGCAGTAGTAGTGATAACAATATCCATACCACGAATCTTATCGATTTTATCGTAATCGATTTCTGGGAAGATGATCTGCTCACGCACGCCCATTGCGTAGTTACCACGACCGTCAAACGCTTTTGCGCTTAGGCCACGGAAGTCACGAATACGTGGGATTGCAATGTCAACTAAACGCTCTAAGAATTCCCACATACGCTCACCGCGTAGGGTAACTTTACAGCCAATCGGGTAGCCTTCACGGATTTTAAAACCAGCAACTGATTTACGAGCTACAGTTACAACTGGTTTTTGGCCAGCGATTGCAGTCATGTCACGAAGCGCGTGCTCCATAACTTTTTTGTCTGCTACAGCTTCACCAACACCCATATTAAGGGTGATTTTTTCAATCCGAGGGACTTGCATGACACTGGTATATTCGAACTTCTTAGAAAGTTCTGCAATAACAGTCTCTTTGTATTTATCATGCAGTTTCGCCATCGTTTACTCCAAATTACTTAACGAGTTCACTGTTCGACTTAAAGAAACGAACTTTTTTGCCGTCTTCAAATCGGAAACCAACACGATCTGCCTTGCCTGTGGCTTGGTTAAAGATCGCTACGTTTGATGCTTGAATAGGCGCTTCTTTCTCGATAACACCACCAGTCTCACCCAGTTGTGGGTTTGGCTTTTGGTGCTTCTTAACAAGATTGATGCCTTCAACAATCAATTTACCAGTAGGTAGGACTTGAGAAACTTTACCGCGTTTACCCTTGTCTTTACCTGCTAATACAATTACTTCGTCTTCACGACGGATTTTTGCTGCCATTTTGAAGCTCCTTACAGTACTTCAGGTGCCAGCGAGACAATTTTCATGAACTGCTCAGTACGCAATTCACGTGTCACTGGTCCAAAGATACGAGTACCAATCGGTGCAAGGTTAGCATTAAGCAATACCGCTGCATTCCGATCGAAGCGAATGACAGAACCGTCTGGACGACGTACGCCTTTCTTAGTACGGACTACCACCGCGTTATATACATCACCTTTCTTCGCTTTAGCGCGAGGAATTGCTTCTTTAACAGAAACTTTGATGATGTCGCCGATACCGGCATAACGACGATGAGAGCCACCCAAGACCTTAATACACTGAACTCTGCGTGCGCCACTGTTACATGCGACGTCAAGAGTCGATTGCATTTGGATCATTTCAAGTGCTCCGCTATCGTTACTACACAAATTCCCACTATTGGGACATTAACTTGACCATTTTGAGTACAATTACTCGAAAATGGCGCGCAAGTATAACACCACATAATGAGGTTGCATAGGGAAAAAAAACAAACGGCCCCAAGTTTTTGGAGCCGTTTCGGTTAACCTAATGAAATATTAGGCTTTTGATACTACTTCAACCAGGGTCCAAGACTTAGTCTTAGAAAGAGGACGACACTGGCTAATTGCCACTACGTCACCTTCATTACACTGATTTGTTTCGTCATGTGCATGGATCTTAGTAGTGCGCTTGATGTATTTCCCATAGATTGGGTGTTTCACTTGGCGCTCAATAGCAACAGTAATAGACTTGTCCATTTTGTTGCTAATTACTTTACCTTGCAAAGTACGGATTTTATCAGACATTACGCACCTGCCTTAGAAGTAATAATGGTCTTAACACGTGCAATGTTACGACGCACTTGTTTCAATTGATGAGTTTGACTCAATTGACCAGTAGCGTGTTGCATACGCAGGTTAAACTGCTCACGCAGCAGACCAAGTAATTCAGCGTTAAGTTCTTCAACGCTCTTTTCTCTTAGTTCGCTCGCTTTCATTACATCACCGTCTTAGTTACGAAGGTAGTCTTAATAGGAAGTTTAGCAGCTGCTAAAGTGAAAGCTTCACGAGCTAACTCTTCAGAAACGCCATTCATCTCATAAAGAACCTTACCAGGTTGAATCTGACATACCCAGTATTCAACGTTACCTTTACCTTTACCCATACGCACTTCAAGAGGCTTAGAGGTAATAGGCTTGTCAGGGAAAACTCGGATCCAAATTTGCCCTTGACGTTTAATGTGACGTGTCATTGCACGACGCGCAGATTCGATCTGACGAGCAGTTAAACGGCCGCGGCCAACTGCTTTAAGACCGAACTCACCGAAGCTAACTTCAGTGCCGTTCGCTAGACCGCGGTTGCGGCCTTTGAACATCTTGCGAAACTTCATACGTTTAGGTTGCAGCATTACCGGCTCTCCTATTTACCACGAGGCTTACGCTTAGGTTGCTGCTTCGGCTCTTCTAGTGCTGGAATAGTACCGTCTAGAACTTCACCTTTGAAGATCCAAACTTTAATACCAATCACACCGTATTGAGTGTGAGATTCAGCAGTTGAATAGTCGATATCAGCACGTAGAGTATGTAGAGGTACACGACCTTCACGATACCACTCAGAACGTGCGATTTCAGCGCCACCTAGACGGCCACTCACTTCAACTTTGATACCTTGGGCACCGATGCGCATTGCGTTTTGTACCGCACGCTTCATAGCGCGACGGAACATTACACGGCGTTCTAATTGCTGAGCGATAGAGTCAGCAACTAACTTAGCGTCTAATTCAGGCTTACGGATTTCAGCGATGTTGATTTGAGCAGTAGTGCCAGTGATTTTAGACACGTGTGCACGTAATACTTCAACGTCTTCACCTTTCTTACCAATCACAACACCTGGACGGGCAGTGTGAATAGTAACGCGGATGCTTTTCGCTGGGCGTTCGATAACGATCTTAGATACTGATGCAGCCTTTAACTTTTCAGTTAAGTATTGGCGCACTTCCCAGTCGCTGTTCAGATTATCTGCATAATCTGACTTATCTGCGTACCAGGTAGAGATCCAAGGCTTGGTGATACCCAGACGGATACCATTAGGATGTACTTTCTGTCCCATTGCTCTCTTCTCCTAGCGATCTGATACAACCACAGTGATGTGGCTGGTACGCTTCATGATACGATCAGCGCGGCCTTTAGCACGAGGCATGATACGCTTCATAGTTGGGCCTTCGTCAACGAAAACTTTACCAACTTTAAGCTCATCGATATCTGCACCTTCGTTGTGCTCGGCGTTTGCGATAGCTGAGTCAAGTACTTTTTTAACTAGTACGGCGGCTTTCTTAGGGCTGAAAGTCAAAATCTCTAGCGCCTTAGATACAGGCAGACCACGGATTTGATCAGCAACCAGACGGGCCTTCTGCGCTGACGTACGAGCAAAACGATGTTTAGCTAAAACTTCCATCTTATTTCTCCCGTATTAACGCTTCTTCGCTTTCTTATCAGCAGCATGGCCGCGATAAGTGCGAGTTGGTGAAAATTCACCAAGTTTGTGGCCGATCATTTCGTCAGTTACGAACACAGGTACGTGCTGACGACCATTATGGACAGCGATGGTCAAACCAATCATGTTTGGAATGATCATTGAGCGGCGAGACCAAGTTTTAATTGGCTTTTTGTCACCAGACTCCATCGCTTTCTCTACCTTCTTCAGCAAGTGTAGGTCAATGAATGGACCTTTCTTGAGAGAACGTGGCATGGGCGAATCCTCTTACTATTTATTACGACGACGTACGATGTACTTGTCAGTGCGTTTGTTGCTACGAGTTTTGTAACCCTTAGTTGGAACACCCCAAGGTGATACAGGGTGACGGCCACCAGAAGTACGGCCTTCACCACCACCGTGTGGATGGTCTACCGGGTTCATTGCAACACCACGAACTGTAGGGCGTACGCCTCTCCAGCGCTTAGCACCAGCTTTACCTAACTGGCGTAGCATGTGCTCGGCATTACCAACTTCACCGAATGTCGCGCGGCAATCAACTGGAACTTTACGCATTTCGCCAGAGCGAAGACGTAGAGTTGCATAAGCACCGTCACGCGCTACAACTTGTACATAAGCACCAGCTGAACGAGCGATCTGAGCACCTTTACCAGGCTTCATTTCTACCGCGTGAACAACACTACCTACTGGAATGTTGCGTAACGGCATAGCGTTACCAGTCTTGATTTCTGCATCGATACCAGATTGGATTGCGTCACCAGCTTGCATGCCTTTAGCAGCAAGGATGTAACGACGCTCACCGTCTGCGTACAATACTAGCGCGATGTGCGCTGTACGGTTTGGATCGTACTCAAGACGTTCGATTTTTGCAGGGATACCATCTTTATCGCGCTTAAAGTCGATTAGACGGTAGTGCTGCTTGTGTCCACCACCAACGTGACGAACAGTGATACGGCCAGTATTGTTACGGCCACCACTTTTAGACTTTTTCGCCAGCAGGCCAGCAAAAGGCTTACCTTTATGCAGGTCAGTGTTTACCACTTTAACAACGTGGCGACGACCAGCAGAGGTTGGCTTACACTTAATAACTGCCATGATAATTCTCCTTTGCTTACTCAGCGCCGACGAAATCGATGTCAGCACCAGCAGCTAGAGTTACATAAGCTTTTTTCCAATCGCTACGACGACCTGCACGGCCACCAGTGCGCTTAGTTTTGCCTTTGTTAACTAGAGTGCGAACTGAATCAACTTCAACTTCAAATAGCTTCGCTACTGCAGCTTTAATCTCTGCTTTAGTTGCATCGATTGCTACGCGGAAAACTACAGTGTTGTTTTTCTCAGCTTCGATAGTGCTCTTTTCAGAGATATGCGGAGCAAGAATAACTTTTAGCAAACGTTCTTCGGTGATCATGCTAGCATCTCCTCGATTTGCTTCACTGCGTCAGCAGTAACTAAAACAGTGTTGAACGCGATTAGACTAACTGGGTCTAGACCCGCTACGTCACGTACGTCAACTTTGTATAAGTTGCGAGCCGCTAAGAATAGGTTCTCATCAACTTCTGCAGTAACAATTAGAACGTCGTCTAATTGAAGATCTTTAAGCTTAGCTTTTAGCTCTTTAGTTTTAGGAGCTTCAACGCCGAAAGATTCAACAACAACTAAACGCTCTTGACGTACCAATTCAGAAAGAATGCTCTTAAGAGCACCACGGTACATCTTCTTGTTAACTTTTTGGCCATGCTCTTGTGGCTTAGCAGCGAAAGATACGCCACCACCACGCCAGATTGGGCCTTTTACGCTACCGGCACGTGCACGGCCAGTACCTTTTTGACGCCAAGGCTTTTTACCAGAGCCTTTTACTTCTGCACGAGTCTTTTGAGCACGAGTGCCCTGACGTGCGTTAGCAGCGTACGCTACAACTACCTGATGAACCAGAGCCTCGTTAAAGTCCTGGCCGAAGGTAGTTTCGGAAACTTCAAGAGCGCTTTGAGCGTCTTTCAATACCAATTCCATTACTATCTCCTCAGACCTTAAGCTTTAACAGCAGGCTTGATGATCAGGTCGCCATTAGTAGCGCCTGGTACAGCACCACGTACTAGAAGTAAGTTACGCTCTGCATCAACACGTACAACGTGTAGATTTTGAGTCGTTACTTGCTCAGCACCCATGTGGCCTGACATCTTTTTGCCTTTGAATACGCGACCTGGCGTTTGGTTCTGACCGATAGAACCATTCGCGCGGTGCGCCAATGAGTTACCGTGAGTCGCGTCTTGAGTACGGAAATTCCAACGCTTAATACCGCCTTGGAAACCTTTACCCTTAGACTGACCAGTAACGTCTACTTTCGCTACGTCTGCGAAAATATCAACATTTAGCTCAGCACCAACTTCAATGCCTTCGCCTTCACCGTCTGCTAGACGCATTTCCCATAAACCACGACCGGCTTCTACACCGCCCTTGGCAAAGTGACCTGCTTCTGCTTTAGTGATGCGATTGGCTTTTTTGGTACCTGTAGTTAACTGAAGTGCACGGTAGCCGTCGTTCTCTAAAGTTTTCACTTGAGCAACGCGGTTGCCAGCAACCTCAATTACAGTTACAGGGATAGACGCACCATCTTCAGTGAAGATGCGGGTCATACCCACTTTACGACCAATAAGACCGATAGCCATCTCTCAAACCTCTTCTAAGGATCTCAATTAACCTAAGCTAATCTGAACGTCGACACCAGCCGCAAGATCTAAACGCATTAACGCGTCTACTGTCTTCTCTGTTGGCTCTACGATGTCAACTAAACGCTTGTGGGTACGGATTTCGTACTGATCACGTGCATCTTTGTTAACGTGCGGAGAGATCAAAACGGTATAACGCTCTTTGCGTGTTGGTAGTGGGATTGGACCACGTACCTGCGCGCCTGTACGCTTAGCAGTTTCAACGATTTCCGCTGTAGACTGATCAATCAGACGATGATCAAAGCCTTTTAAGCGGATACGGATTCTTTGGTTCTGCATTGACCAGAGCTCCTAAATTGGACACATAAAAAATCACCCTCTAGCAGTTTCCTCATGGGAAAGCAGAGCGAGATGATTTAACCGTTAGACTCCCTATCGGAGTCCCTATGAATATGTAGAAACCAATGTTTCTACACTTAATTTATCTCTGAACATGTTCAGAGGAGGGCAATTATACAGACTTAAAGTCAGAGATCAAGCCCACTGCACAAATTATCTGCAAACTAATTCAGCTAAGTTTTACTGACTTTGGTTTAGTAACTTTGGGTCAGAGTAAACTTGCACGTCGTAACTTTACGGCGCTTGTAAATTAGCGTTACAGCATCTGTAAAAATGTGGAGCGCATTCTACACGGATAGTTGGATTTAGCAAACACAAATTTCAGGCAACAAAAAAGGAAGCCGAAGCTTCCTTTTCTCAGTAACTTAATTGTCGAAATTAGTCGACGATTTTAGCTACAACACCAGCACCTACTGTGCGGCCACCTTCACGGATTGCGAAACGTAGACCTTCGTCCATCGCGATTGGGTAAATTAGGGTAACATTCATCTTGATGTTGTCACCTGGCATTACCATTTCTACGCCTTCTGGTAGCTCGATAGTACCTGTTACGTCAGTTGTACGGAAGTAGAACTGTGGACGGTAACCTTTGAAGAATGGAGTGTGACGACCACCTTCATCTTTAGATAGTACGTATACTTCTGATTCGAAAGAAGTGTGAGGAGTGATTGTACCTGGCTTAGCTAGTACTTGACCACGCTCAACTTCGTCACGCTTAGTACCACGTAGTAGTACACCACAGTTCTCACCTGCACGACCTTCGTCAAGCAGCTTACGGAACATTTCTACACCTGTACAAGTTGTAGTTGTAGTGTCTTTGATACCAACGATTTCTACGTCGTCACCTACTGTGATGATACCACGCTCAACACGACCTGTTACTACAGTACCACGACCTTGGATTGAGAATACGTCTTCAATCGGTAGTAGGAATGGCTTGTCGATGTCACGCTCTGGCTCTGGGATGTAAGTATCTAGAGCTTCTGCAAGCTCGATTACTTTCTCTTCCCACTGAGCTTCACCGTTTAGTGCGCCTAGTGCAGAACCTTGGATAACTGGTAGGTCATCACCTGGGAAGTCGTACTCAGATAGAAGTTCACGAACTTCCATTTCTACTAGTTCTAGTAGTTCTTCATCGTCAACCATGTCACATTTGTTCATGAATACGATGATGAAAGGTACACCAACCTGACGTGAGAGTAGGATGTGCTCACGAGTCTGTGGCATTGGGCCATCAGTCGCTGCTACTACTAAGATTGCGCCGTCCATCTGTGCAGCACCAGTAATCATGTTTTTAACATAATCCGCGTGACCTGGGCAGTCTACGTGTGCGTAGTGACGAGTTGGAGTATCATATTCGATGTGAGAAGTATTAATTGTAATACCACGCTCACGCTCTTCTGGAGCGTTATCGATTTGTGCGAAATCTTTAGTCTCACCGCCGTATGCTTTAGTTAATACTGCAGAGATAGCCGCTGTTAGAGTAGTTTTACCATGGTCAACGTGACCAATTGTGCCCACGTTTACGTGCGGCTTACTACGTTCAAATTTTTCTTTTGCCACGATATATATCCTTTCTTTTCAGAAGTGCCCGTTATGCGGGCCATATACAATTAAATATGTACTTAATTCCTAAGTACGTGATTCGATAATCGCTTTTGCAACGTTACTTGGTGCTTCATCGTACTTCAAAAACTCCATAGAGTATGAAGCGCGACCTTGTGTAGCACTGCGTAGGTCGGTTGCATAACCAAACATTTCAGCTAAAGGTACTACTGAGCGGACTATTTTAACACCACCGATGCCATCGTCCATACCTTCAATGATACCACGACGTCTGTTGAGGTCGCCCACAACGTCACCCATGTAATCTTCAGGTGTAGTTACTTCAACTTTCATGCATGGTTCGAGCAATACAGGGTTAGCTTCTAGTGCGCCCTTCTTAAAGCCCATTGAACCAGCAATCTTGAAAGCCATCTCATTAGAGTCTACATCATGGTATGAACCATCATATAGGGTGACTTTCACATCAAGAACAGGATAACTAGCTAATACGCCGTTCTTCATTTGCTCTTGAATACCTTTGTCAACTGCCGGAATGTACTCACGTGGAACTACACCACCAACAATTTCGTTAACAAATTCGTAGCCAGCGCCCTCTTCTAAAGGCTCTAGTTTTAGCCATACATGACCAAATTGGCCACGACCACCAGATTGGCGTACGAATTTACCTTCCACTTCGACGCTGTCACGGATAGTTTCGCGGTAAGCCACTTGTGGTTTACCAACATTACACTCAACACTGAATTCGCGACGCATACGGTCAACGATGATGTCCAAGTGTAATTCACCCATACCAGAGATCAGTGTTTGAGCGGTCTCTTCATCTGTCTCAACACGGAATGACGGATCTTCTGCAGCAAGTTTCTGCAGTGCAATCGCCATTTTGTCTTGGTCAGCTTTTGAGCGCGGCTCAACGGCAATGGTAATAACTGGCTCTGGAAACTCCATTCGCTCAAGTATTACTTTTTGATCGTTGTCGCATAAAGTATCACCCGTGGTGACTTCCTTTAGACCAATCGCAGCAGCAATATCGCCAGCTCGAACTTCTTTCAGCTCAGTACGGTCATTAGCATGCATTTGCACGATACGACCGATACGCTCACGTTTTTGCTTCACTGAGTTGTATACCGATGCACCAGTTTCTAGTACACCCGAATATACGCGGATAAAGGTAAGTGTGCCCACGAACGGGTCAGTTGCAATCTTAAATGCCAGCGATGAGAAAGGTGCGTTGTCGTCAGATGGACGTTCAACTTCGTTCTCATCCATATCAACACCTTTAATAGCAGGTACGTCAATGGGAGCAGGCAAGAAGTCAACAACAGCATCAAGTACCGCTTGTACACCTTTGTTCTTAAATGCAGAACCACAGGTAGCTAGTACGATTTCGTTGTTGATGACACGTTGACGTAGTGCTTGCTTGATTTCTTGCTCTGATAGCTCACCTTCTTCAAGGTATTTGTCCATCAGTTCATCAGAAGCTTCAGCGGCACTTTCGACAAGGTACTCATGCATCTCTTGAGCTTTGTCCAAGAGATCTGCGGGAATTTCTTCATAAGAGAAAGATACGCCCTGATCTTCTTCAGACCAGTTAATCGCTTTCATCTTAATCAAATCAATAACGCCTTTGAAATGCTCTTCGGCACCAATATTCAATTGAATTGGTACACAGTTAGCACCTAAGCGGTTACGGATTTGGTCGATCACGCTGTCAAAGTCAGCACCTGCTCGGTCCATTTTGTTAACGAACACAATGCGTGGTACTTCATACTTGTTGGCTTGACGCCAAACAGTCTCTGACTGAGGTTCTACACCTGATGAGCCGCAGAATACAACTACAGCGCCATCAAGCACACGTAATGAACGCTCCACCTCAATGGTGAAGTCAACGTGACCTGGGGTATCGATGATATTAATACGATGTTCAGTGAACTGAGCATCCATACCACGCCAGAATGCTGTTACAGCAGCAGATGTGATAGTAATACCACGCTCTTGCTCTTGTACCATCCAGTCTGTAGTAGCGGCGCCGTCGTGCACTTCACCGATTTTATGAGACAAACCGGTATAGAACAGAACACGTTCTGTTGTGGTAGTTTTACCTGCATCCACATGAGCAACAATACCGATATTACGATAACGCTCAATTGGGGTTGTACGAGCCACTTTTTATACCCTCTCAACTAAAGCATGCTGCTTTAGTAAATATCAACAATATGAGGCGGGCAAATGCCCGCCTCATCATATTACCAACGGTAATGAGCAAAGGCTTTGTTAGCTTCAGCCATGCGATGCACGTCTTCACGCTTCTTAACAGCAGTACCTTTGTTTTCAGATGCGTCTAGCATTTCACCTGCTAGACGTAGAGCCATAGATTTTTCACCACGCTTGCGAGCAGCTTCAACTAACCAGCGCATCGCTAGTGCGTTACGACGCACTGGACGAACTTCACATGGTACTTGATATGTTGAACCACCAACACGACGAGATTTAACCTCGACTGATGGGCGAACATTCTCAAGTGCTGCTTCAAGGATTACTAGGTGCTCTTCGCCTTTTTTGTCAGCAACAACATCTAGTGCCTTGTAGATAATTTTTTCAGCAGTCGACTTTTTGCCGTCCTGCATAATGACGTTGATGAACTTAGCCAGCAACTCACTTTGGAACTTTGGATCTGGTAGGATTTTACGTTGTCCTACAACGCGACGTCTTGGCATATCAATTCTCCGTATGCTTCAGGTATTTCCAAAACTGGAATGTCAATTAAATTAGCTTGGCCTTACTTTAACGGGATACGTTAAGACTTAGGACGCTTAGCACCGTACTTAGAGCGGCCTTGGCGACGAGTAGTCACGCCAGCACAGTCTAATGCGCCACGAACAGTGTGGTAACGCACACCAGGTAAGTCTTTAACACGACCACCACGGATTAGGATTACACTGTGTTCTTGCAAGTTATGGCCTTCACCACCGATGTACGAAGTTACTTCGAAACCGTTAGTTAGACGCACACGAGCTACTTTACGTAGTGCAGAGTTAGGTTTTTTAGGTGTTGTAGTGTACACACGAGTACAAACACCACGTTTTTGTGGGCACGCGTTCAACGCTGGCACGTTAGTCTTTTTGACTTGCGGCGAGCGTGGCTTACGTACCAACTGGTTTACAGTTGACATGTATAGCTCCGACAGTTGAATACTCAACAATTAGGTGTGAAAAATCTATATCCCACTATGGTGGGACGCGGAATTTTAGAAAGGTAATCGCAGCCTGTCAAGAAATAGACAACTTTTGATCGAAATAACATAAAAAAAGGCGCCTAAGGCGCCTTTTTTTCACATTTTGATCACTTAATCCTGGCTTCCGGCCAAGTTAAGTAGATCTGCTAGGTTCTGCTCAGCTTCGCTAGCGGTTACTGCAGGAGCCTCAACTTGGTCAGCACCTGTAGTGCGTTCTTCGTTGCGGTTCTTATGATAAGAGTAACCAGTACCCGCTGGGATCAGACGACCTACAATCACGTTCTCTTTCAGACCGCGTAATTGATCGCTCTTACCACCAACGGCAGCTTCAGTCAGTACGCGAGTCGTTTCTTGGAACGATGCTGCTGAGATGAATGACTCAGTTGCCAAAGAAGCTTTGGTAATACCAAGTAGTTCACGCTCAAACTTAGCAGGTTGCTTGCCTTGAGCTTCAAGCTCACGGTTAGCAATCTTCACGCGAGATACTTCAGCTTGTTCGCCTTCTAGGAACTCACTGTCGCCAGCGTCTGTAATTAGACACTTACGTAGCATCTGACGGATGATAACCTCAATGTGCTTGTCGTTGATCTTTACACCCTGTAGACGGTATACATCTTGAACTTCGTTCACAATGTAGTTGGCTACATGGTGGATGCCGCGCAGACGTAAAATGTCATGTGCTGCTTCTGGACCATCTGCAATCACCTCACCGCGTTCAACTTTTTCACCTTCGAACACGTTTAGGTTACGCCATTTAGGGATCATCTCTTCGTACTGATCACCGCCATCTGCTGGAGTGATTACCAGACGACGCTTACCTTTAGTCTCTTTACCGAACGAGATAGTACCTGAGATTTCTGCAAGAATTGCAGGCTCTTTTGGCTTACGCGCTTCGAACAAGTCTGCAACGCGCGGTAGACCACCGGTAATATCGCGAGTCTTAGAAGACTCTTGTGGCATACGCGCTAACGTATCACCAATGTTGATTTGCGCGTTATCGTCTTTCGAAACAATCGCGTTACCTGGTAAGAAGTATTGAGCTGGAATTTCAGTTCCAGGGATCATTAAGTCATTACCGTCAGCATCAACAAGGCGGATAGCTGGGCGCATCTCTTTACCTGCTGAAGTACGAGCACCTACGTCTAGTACTACAACAGAAGAAAGACCGGTTAGTTCGTCTGTTTGACGTGTCATCGTGACACCTTCAATCATGTCTACGAACTTAACGCTACCTGCAACTTCAGAGATAATTGGGTGAGTATGTGGATCCCAGTTAGCGATGATTTCGCCAGCTGCTAGTTCACTACCCTCTTGCTTCTCAAGCACGGTACCGTAAGGAACCTTGTAACGCTCTTTCTCACGGCCCAGCTCATCAATAACAGCCAGCTCGCTTGAACGAGAAACAATAACCAATTTGCCGTCAACATTGCTAACGTATTTAGCATTATGCAGCTTAAGTGTACCTGCGTTCTTAACTTGAACATTGTTCTCAGCAGAAGCACGCGATGCCGCACCACCAATGTGGAAGGTACGCATGGTAAGCTGTGTACCTGGCTCACCAATCGACTGAGCAGCCACAACACCAATTGCTTCACCGTGGTTAATAATATGACCACGAGCCAAGTCACGGCCGTAACACTTAGCACACACACCGAAGTCTGTTTCACAAGTAATTACGCTACGTACAACAACTTCATCGACGCTGTTTTCTTCAAGCTTGTCACACCACTTCTCGTCAAGCAGAGTATTACGTGGTGCAAGTACTTCATCAGTACCAGGCTTAAGTACGTCTTGAGCAACAACACGACCAAGTACACGCTCACGTAGTGGCTCAACAACGTCACCACCTTCAATTAGCGGCTTCATTGTTAGACCGTGTTCTACGCCACAGTCTTCTTCAATAACCACTAAGTCTTGTGCAACGTCTACTAGACGACGAGTTAGGTAACCCGAGTTCGCTGTCTTCAATGCAGTATCGGCAAGACCTTTACGCGCACCGTGAGTAGAAATAAAGTACTGAAGTACGTTTAGACCTTCACGGAAGTTCGCCACAATCGGCGTTTCAATGATAGAACCATCTGGCTTCGCCATCAGACCACGCATACCAGCTAGCTGACGGATCTGAGCAGCACTACCACGTGCGCCTGAGTCAGCCATCATGTAGATGCTGTTGAATGAAGCTTGAGTTTCTTCTTCGCCATCACGGTTAATCACTGTCTCGGTAGACAGGTTGTCCATCATCGCTTTAGAAACTTTCTCATTCGCGCTTGCCCAGATATCGATCACTTTGTTGTAACGCTCACCCGCGGTTACAAGACCAGATTGGAACTGCTCTTGAATTTCACGTACTTCAGCTTCTGCGTCAGCAACAAGGGTGTACTTCTCTGCAGGGATCTCCATGTCGTTAATACCAACAGAAGCACCCGAGATAGTTGCGAAACGGAAACCTGTGTACATCAATTGGTCAGCAAAGATAACAGTATCTTTAAGACCTAGTTGACGGTAACAAGTGTTCAGTAGTTTCGAAATCTGCTTCTTACCCATGTTTTGGTTAACAAGGTCGAAAGATAGACCTTCAGGTAAGATAAGCGATAGCAATGCACGACCTACAGTAGTATCAACGATACGAGTAGAAGTTGTCTTCTCACCGTTATCATCAATGCTTACTTCGTTTAGACGTACTTTAATGCGAGCGTGAAGCTCAGCTGCACCTGTTGCATAAGCTTTTTCAACTTCTGCTACAGAAGCGAATGCCATGCCTTCACCTTTACCGTTAATGCATTCACGGCTGGTGTAGTACAGACCTAATACAACGTCTTGAGACGGAGTGATTACCGGCTCACCGTTTGCTGGTGACAGAATGTTGTTGGTAGACATCATCAACGCACGCGCTTCTAATTGCGCTTCTAACGTTAATGGTACGTGTACCGCCATTTGGTCACCGTCGAAGTCAGCGTTATACGCCGCACATACAAGCGGGTGAAGTTGGATTGCTTTACCTTCAATCAGTACTGGCTCGAATGCTTGAATACCAAGTCTGTGAAGTGTTGGTGCACGGTTAAGCATCACTGGGTGTTCACGAATTACTTCGTCTAAAACATCCCAAACTTCTGCTTGCTCACGCTCAACCATTTTCTTAGCGGCTTTGATCGTAGTCGCTAGACCACGGCCTTCTAACTTGCCATAGATGAATGGTTTGAATAGCTCAAGTGCCATCTTCTTAGGAAGACCACACTGGTGTAAACGTAGAGTAGGACCTACGGTAATTACCGAACGGCCTGAGTAGTCAACACGCTTACCAAGAAGGTTCTGACGGAAACGACCTTGCTTACCCTTGATCATATCAGCAAGAGATTTCAGAGGACGCTTGTTTGAACCTGTGATTGCACGACCACGACGACCATTATCTAATAGCGCATCAACAGACTCTTGCAGCATACGTTTTTCGTTACGTACGATGATGTCTGGAGCAGCTAGGTCTAATAGGCGTTTTAGACGGTTGTTACGGTTAATCACACGACGGTATAGGTCGTTAAGATCAGACGTCGCAAAACGGCCACCATCTAGTGGAACTAGCGGACGTAGATCAGGTGGTAGAACCGGCAGTACTTTCAGGATCATCCACTCTGGCTTGTTGCCAGATTGGTAGAATGCTTCCATCAGTTTCAGGCGCTTAGTCACTTTCTTGCGACGAGTTTCTGAATTGATTGAAGGTAGCTCTTCGCGCATTTGCTCGATTTGCTCTTCTAAATCAATACCACGTAGTAAGTCTAAAACGGCTTCAGCACCCATTTTAGCTTCAAACTCATCACCGTACTCTTCTAGTGCGTCTAAGTAAGTCTCTTCCGTTAGCATTTGGCCGCGCTCAAGCGAGGTCATGCCTGGCTCGATAACAACAAATGATTCAAAGTACAGTACGCGCTCAATGTCACGTAAAGTCATATCTAGCATTAAGCCGATACGAGACGGAAGTGATTTTAAGAACCAGATGTGTGCAACTGGGCTAGCCAGTTCGATGTGACCCATACGCTCACGACGTACTTTAGTCTGGGTAACTTCTACACCACACTTCTCACAAATTACACCACGGTGCTTAAGACGTTTGTATTTACCACACAAACATTCGTAATCTTTCACAGGACCGAAGATACGCGCACAGAACAAACCTTCACGCTCAGGCTTAAATGTACGGTAGTTAATGGTTTCTGGCTTTTTAACTTCACCAAAAGACCAAGAACGGATTAGGTCTGGCGATGCTAGACCAATTTTAATACCGTTAAATTCTTCAGTCTTGCTTTGCTGTTTAAGAAACTTTAATAAGTCTTTCACGTTTCTCTCCTGAAGGAGTTAAACCGGGTGCTTCGCACGGGGCGAAGCACCGTTAGGTTACCAAAACATTGCTTAAGAGCGATGCTTACTCTTGATCCAACTCGATATTAATACCCAGTGAACGGATCTCCTTCAGCAATACGTTGAAGGACTCTGGCATGCCAGGTTGCATCTGATGGTTACCGTCGACGATGTTCTTATACATCTGAGTACGACCGTTAACGTCATCCGACTTAACTGTAAGCATTTCTTGAAGAGTATAAGCGGCACCGTATGCTTCAAGTGCCCATACTTCCATCTCACCGAAACGCTGACCACCGAACTGAGCTTTACCGCCCAGAGGCTGCTGAGTAACCAAGCTGTACGAACCGGTAGAACGGGCGTGCATCTTGTCATCAACTAAGTGGTTCAGTTTAAGCATGTACATGTAACCAACAGTTACTTCACGCTCGAATTCGTTACCAGTGCGGCCATCGAATAAACGAAGCTGGCCTGAAGATGGTAAGCCTGCAAGTTCAAGCATTTGCTTGATCTCTTTCTCTTTAGCACCGTCGAACGCTGGCGTTGCGATTGGCAGACCAGATTTCAGGTGTTTGGCAAGACGTACAACTTCATCATCAGAGAATGAGTCGATGTCAACTTTCTGTTGAACTTCATCACCTAACTCATAAACTTCTTTGATATAGCCACGTAGCTCAGCAAGTTCGCGTTGCTCTTCAAGCATTTCGGTAATACGGTTACCAATGCCTTTAGCAGCTGCGCCCATGTGAACTTCAAGTACCTGACCGATGTTCATACGCGATGGTACACCCAGCGGGTTCAGGACGATGTCTACTGGGTTACCAGTTTCATCGTATGGCATATCTTCAATAGGACAGATCTTCGAGATAACACCTTTGTTACCGTGACGACCAGCCATCTTATCGCCAGGTTGGATAGTACGTTTAACTGCTAGGTAAACCTTAACAATCTTCAGTACGCCAGGTGCTAAGTCATCACCTTGAGTGATCTTACGACGCTTGATTTCAAACTTCTTATCAAAGTCAGCTTTTAGCTCTTCGTGCTGCTCAGCTAACTGCTCAAGTTCAGTTTGTTTCGCTTCGTCGTCAATAACTTGGATTAACACGTCTTTACGTGGGATCTCAGCAAGTTTTGCTTCAGAGAAACCAGCAGACAGTAACAAGTTACGTGCACGGTCTAAGACACCTTCTTCAAGGATCTTGAACTCTTCGCCTAAGTCTTTACGAGCCTGGCTTACGTGCATTTCTTCAATTTCTAGTGCGCGCTTGTCTTTTTCAACACCGTCACGGGTGAAGACTTGAACGTCGATGATGGTACCTTTTACTGAGTTAGGTACACGTAGCGAGCTGTCTTTAACGTCAGACGCTTTTTCACCGAAGATAGCACGAAGTAACTTCTCTTCTGGAGTAAGCTGAGTTTCACCTTTAGGTGTCACTTTACCTACTAGAATATCGCCACCTTTCACTTCTGCACCAATGTAAACGATACCTGACTCGTCTAGTTTAGACAGAGCAGACTCACCTACGTTTGGAATATCAGCTGTGATTTCTTCACTACCAAGTTTAGTATCACGTGCAATACATGACAGCTCTTGGATGTGAATAGTTGTGAAACGGTCTTCTTGCGCTACGCGCTCAGAAATAAGGATCGAATCCTCAAAGTTGTAACCGTTCCAAGGCATGAATGCGATACGCATGTTTTGGCCAAGAGCCAAATCACCTAAGTCAGTTGAAGGACCGTCAGCTAGTACGTCACCACGAACCACTGGCTCACCAACGAAACAACGTGGACGTTGGTTGATACAAGTGTTTTGGTTCGAACGGGTGTACTTAGTTAGGTTGTAAATGTCGATACCCGCTTCACCTGGAGTAAGCTCGTCTTCATTTACTTTAACTACGATGCGGCTAGCATCAACATAGTCGATTACACCGCCACGTTTAGCAGCAACAACTACGCCTGAGTCAACAGCCAATGCACGCTCAATACCCGTACCAACTAATGGCTTTTCAGCGCTTAGTGTTGGTACAGCCTGACGTTGCATGTTCGCACCCATCAATGCACGGTTCGCGTCATCGTGTTCTAGGAACGGAATCAATGAAGCAGCAACAGAAATAATCTGTTGTGGCGAAACGTCCATGTATTGAATGTCAGCTGCGCGCATAAAGGTAGATTCACCTTTGTGACGACATGCAATCTGCTCTTCAACCATGCGGCCGTTCTTATCAACTTCAATGTTTGCCTGTGCAATAACATAACGACCTTCTTCAATCGCTGACAAGTATTCAACTTCGTCAGTGATCACACCGTCTACCACTTTGCGGTAAGGTGTTTCTAGGAAACCGTATGAGTTAGTACGTGCGAAACTTGCCAAAGAGTTGATCAAACCAATGTTTGGACCTTCAGGCGTTTCAATCGGACATAGACGACCATAATGAGTCGGGTGTACGTCACGTACTTCGAAGCCAGCACGCTCACGAGTCAAACCACCTGGGCCTAATGCAGAAATACGACGCTTGTGCGTCACTTCTGATAGCGGGTTGTTTTGGTCCATGAACTGAGACAGCTGTGAAGAGCCGAAGAACTCTTTCACTGCCGCAGAAATTGGCTTAGCGTTAATTAGGTCTTGTGGCATTAGCTCGTTTAGGTCGCCTAAAGATAGACGCTCACGAACAGCACGCTCAACACGAACTAGACCAACGCGGAATTGGTTTTCTGCCATTTCGCCCACAGAGCGAATACGACGGTTACCAAGGTGGTCGATATCATCGACTTCGTCGAAACCATTGCGGATATCAATGATTTTCTTCATTACCGCAACGATGTCTTCTTTAGACAGAATGCCTTCGCCTTCATCTTCAGCCATTTCTAGACGACGGTTGAACTTCATACGACCTACTTTAGATAGGTCATAACGCTCGTCGCTGAAGAATAGGTTTTGGAATAAGCTTTCTGCCGCTTCCTTGGTTGGTGGCTCACCAGGACGCATCATACGGTAGATTTCAACTAGCGCCTCTAGGCGGTTAGTTGTTGAATCGATACGTAAGGTGTCAGCAATGTAAGCACCGTGATCAAGGTCATTGATAAACAGAGTATCAACGGCTTTGATGCCTGCTAATGAAAGCTTAGCTAGGTCTTCTAAAGTGATTTCGGCATTTGCTGAAACTAATACTTCACCAGTATCTTCGTCGATGTAATCTTGCGCAGCAAACTTACCAACGATGTACTCAACTGGTACTTCAAGATCAGTTGTATTAGTTTTCTCTAGCTGGCGAATGTGACGTGCAGTAACACGGCGACCCGCTTCAACTAGGGTATTGCCTTCAGAATCTTTAATGTCAAAGCTAGAAGTTTCACCACGTAGGCGATCAGGAACTAGCTTCATCACTAATGAGTCTTTCTTAATCTTGAACTCGGTGCGTTCGAAGAATAAGTCTAGAATTTCTTGAGTCGAGTATTCCAATGCGCGCAGAATGATAGTCGCAGGTAGTTTACGACGACGGTCAATACGTACGAATAATGCATCTTTTGGATCGAATTCGAAATCCAACCATGAACCACGGTAAGGAATAATACGAGCGTTATACAGCACCTTGCCTGAAGAGTGGGTTTTACCACGGTCGTGATCGAAGAATACACCCGGACTACGGTGTAACTGAGAAACAATTACACGTTCAGTACCATTGATAACGAAAGTACCATTTTCAGTCATTAATGGGATATCACCCATGTAGACTTCTTGCTCTTTGATATCTTTTACAGTACCAGCAGCAGCTTCACGGTCAAACAGTACCATGCGTAATTTTACGCGTAATGGCGCTGAATAGGTAACACCGCGGATCTGACATTCTTTCACATCAAAAACTGGCTCACCTAGCTTGTAGCTGACATATTGCAGCTCACTATAGCCAGAAAAGCTCTTGATAGGAAAAACGCTACGGAATGCGGCTTCTAAGCCACGTTCACCCGTAGGGTCTTGATCGGTGAACTTCTTAAAAGAGTCTAACTGGATAGACAGTAGGTAAGGGATGTCCAGAACTTTAGGACGCTTACCAAAGTCTTTGCGAATACGCTTCTTTTCAGAATAGGAGTAAACCATGGGTTTCCTCTGCTTACGAGATGTGACCAAGACTGAAATAAACTTAATTAAATCAGCACGTTTGCCCATCACCGTTGATGCAAGAACCTAACCAGTAATCTCTGCTAGGGACTGCTAATAATTGGCGATAAACGGTGAAAAAAAATCGCCTGCGCTTAAAGCGCAAAAAAGCTGACGGTCAAAAAACCGTCAGCCCTCACCCAAATTAATGGGTGACTGAACTATAAGTATAGATTACTTAAGTTCAACTTCAGCGCCAGCTGCTTCTAGATCAGCTTTAAGAGCTTCAGCTTCTTCTTTGCTGATACCTTCTTTAACTGGTACTGGGCAAGATTCAGCCATGCCTTTAGCTTCTTTCAGGCCTAGACCTGTAGCGCCACGTAGTGCTTTAATAACAGCAACTTTGTTAGCACCGTGTGAAGTAAGAACTACGTCGAACTCTGTTTGTTCAGCAGCAGCTGCACCAGCGTCACCGCCTACAGCTACAGCAGCAGCGGCAGCAGAAACACCGAATTTCTCTTCCATTGCTTCGATTAGTTCAACAACTTCCATTACAGACATTTCTGCAAAGGCTTCTAAGATTTGATCTTTAGTGATAGACATTAGAAATATTTCCTATTGTTCTGAATTCAATTTAATTAAGCGGCTAATGTAAAATTAAGCTGCTTCTTTCTGATCGCGTAGGGCAGCCAAAGTACGTACGAACTTGCCAGCAGATGCTTCTTTCATAGTCATCATTAACTGAGCTAGTGCTTCGTCGTAAGTTGGTAGTTTCGCTAAACGATCAATATCAGCTGCAGGGATTAGTTCCCCTTCAAATGCTGCACCTTTAACTTCAAACTGCTCTTGCTCTTTAGCGAAGTCTTTAAGAAGACGCGCTGCAGCACCTGGGTGCTCGTTTGAGAATGCAATTAAAGTTGGGCCAGTGAATGTTTCTACTAGGCACTCAAAATCAGTACCTTCAACAGCACGACGAGCAAGTGTGTTACGTACTACACGTACGAATACACCATTTTCGCGAGCTGACTTACGTAGAGCAGTCATAGCGCCTACAGTTACACCGCGTGAATCGGCAACAACTGCAGAAAGTGCACCTTTGGCAGCTTCGTTGACTTCAGCAACAATTGCCTTTTTGTCTTCGAGTCTTAATGCCATTGGCTTTACTCCTGGATTCTACCTAGGGCTATCCCTAGTATTAACCAACTAAATACTAATGTACTTAGCTACTTACGGTGCAGATTTCCAGCAGAATAAAAATTCTTATCTGGGGCCTGACACCGTCTACGCAGGGAATTAAGTTAGTCGTTTGAATAACACCTGCGGTCTTGGACGGAAGCTGATTTATGTCGATTTAATCGTCACTTACCAGCTTCAACCCACAAGGAGCGCGAATTATACGCTAATTTACGCCCCTTGTATATTACTTAACTTCAGTTAAAGAAGCTTGGTCAACAGCAACACCTGCACCCATAGTGGTAGAGATGCTAACTTTCTTGACGTAAACACCTTTAGCAGAAGCAGGCTTAGCCTTCTTCAGAGCGCCGACAAGTGCTTCTAAGTTTTCTTTAAGCTGTTCAGCGGTGAAATCCACTTTACCGATAGTAGTGTGGATAATACCGTTCTTGTCGTTACGGTAACGAACTTGACCAGCTTTAGCGTTCTTAACTGCTTCTGCAACGTTAGGCGTTACAGTACCAGTCTTAGGGTTAGGCATTAGACCACGTGGACCTAGTACTTGACCTAGTTGACCAACAACGCGCATTGCATCTGGAGATGCGATAACTACGTCGAAGTTCATTTCGCCAGCTTTAACTTGAGCAGCTAGATCGTCCATACCTACAAGTTCAGCGCCTGCTTCTTTAGCAGCATCAGCGTTTGCACCTTGTGTGAATACCGCAACGCGGATGTCACGACCAGTACCGTGTGGCAGTACAGTAGCACCACGAACGTTTTGGTCAGATTTGCGTGGATCGATACCTAGGTTAACGGCAACGTCAACACTCTCAACGAATTTAGCAGTTGCTAATTCTTTAAGTAGAGCAACAGCTTCGTTCATTTCGTAGCTTTTAGTTGCTTCAACTTTTTCGCGGATTACGCGCATGCGCTTAGTTAGCTTTGCCATTATATTAGTCCTCTACTACCAAACCCATTGAACGTGCAGTACCTTCAATTGAACGCATCATTGCTTCAATATCAGCACCAGTCATATCAGCGGCTTTAGTTTCAGCAATTTCCTGAACAGCGCTACGCTTGATAGTTCCCACTTTTTCAGTGTTAGGACGGCCAGAACCAGACTTCAGACCAGCTGCTTTAAGCAGTAGGAAAGACGCAGGTGGAGTCTTAGTTTCGAAAGTGAAAGAACGGTCATTGTATGCAGTGATCACAACAGGGATCGGCATACCTTTCTCGAATTTTTCTGTACGAGCGTTGAACGCCTTACAGAATTCCATGATGTTTAGACCTTTCTGACCCAGAGCTGGACCAACTGGTGGCGACGGGTTTGCAGCACCGGCTGCTACTTGTAGCTTAATATAGCCTTCAATTTTCTTTGCCATTTCGACATTTCCTCTATTTGGGTTCAAACGCTCATCAGCCCAATGCCGACTTGCTCCCCTGAAAACAACGGGTGCGGATTATATAAAAATCCACACCCGCAAACAATCTTTAATTTGCTTTTATTTTAATCAGCTTTTTTCAATCTGACTAAAGTCCAACTCAACAGGAGTTGAGCGGCCGAAGATCATAACAGACACCTTCACGCGGCTCTTGTCATAATCAACTTCTTCAATGGTGCCATTGAAGTCAGCAAATGGGCCATCACATACGCGAACAACTTCACCTGGTTCAAACATCACGCGATGTGTTGGCGACTCGGTCGTTTCTTCTAAGCGTTGAAGAATTGCATTTGCTTCTTTATCTGAAATCGGCGCTGGACGGTCAGAAGTACCGCCAATGAAGCCCATTACACGTGGTACGCTCTTCACTAAGTGCCAGCTTTCATCGTTCATTTCCATTTGGACTAATACATAGCCAGGGAAGAACTTACGCTCACTCTTACGGCGTTGACCTGCACGCATTTCTACTACTTCTTCAGTCGGTACTAATACTTCACCAAAGTAGTCTTCCATGTTGTGCATTTTGATATGCTCAAGCAGTGTCTTACATACTCGACCTTCATAGCCTGAGAATGCTTGAATCACATACCATCTTTTTTTCGCTTCAGTAGCTTCAGTCATGTTTAATGCCTATACGCCAGTAATGAAATTAACGATTCGCAGCAACACTGCATCTAATCCCCAAAGGATTAATGCAACAACACCTGTTGCTGCTAGTACGATAAGTGTCGTGTTACGCGCTTCTTGGCGTGTTGGCCATACCACTTTACGTACTTCAATATGCGCCTCTTTAGCAAAAGTTAGCGCTTCTTTACCTTTAACTGTTTGTGCAGCAATAAAAGCAGCAATTGCGAATGTCACAATAACAGCTGCTGCGCGGGCAACGACACTGGCCTCACCAAAGTATTGGTTACCAATAACTGCAGCTGCGATAAGTAGCACTGCAATGCCCCACTTTACAAGATCCAGAGAATTGCTCTGGTTTTCAGTATTTGTTGTCATCGGTTATTTCCGTTACTTACTACGCCCTACGCTCAAACTTGGTAAATTAAAGGCTTACTAAACTAGTAACTCAGTAATTTTGAAATAAAGCGCCGCGCAGGGTCAAAAATCGGCCATAGATTGTATTCTTATTCAACTTTGTTCGCAACTACACCTTAGCTTGTAGAGGCAACAAAATGAGAAAAAGCACCAATTTTTTCACCCTAAACAAAAAAGGAAGCCGAAGCTTCCTTTTCTCAGTAACTTAATTGTCGAAATTAGTCGACGATTTTAGCTACAACACCAGCACCTACTGTGCGGCCACCTTCACGGATTGCGAAACGTAGACCTTCGTCCATCGCGATTGGGTAAATTAGGGTAACATTCATCTTGATGTTGTCACCTGGCATTACCATTTCTACGCCTTCTGGTAGCTCGATAGTACCTGTTACGTCAGTTGTACGGAAGTAGAACTGTGGACGGTAACCTTTGAAGAATGGAGTGTGACGACCACCTTCATCTTTAGATAGTACGTATACTTCTGATTCGAAAGAAGTGTGAGGAGTGATTGTACCTGGCTTAGCTAGTACTTGACCACGCTCAACTTCGTCACGCTTAGTACCACGTAGTAGTACACCACAGTTCTCACCTGCACGACCTTCGTCAAGCAGCTTACGGAACATTTCTACACCTGTACAAGTTGTAGTTGTAGTGTCTTTGATACCAACGATTTCTACGTCGTCACCTACTGTGATGATACCACGCTCAACACGACCTGTTACTACAGTACCACGACCTTGGATTGAGAATACGTCTTCAATCGGTAGTAGGAATGGCTTGTCGATGTCACGCTCTGGCTCTGGGATGTAAGTATCTAGAGCTTCTGCAAGCTCGATTACTTTCTCTTCCCACTGAGCTTCACCGTTTAGTGCGCCTAGTGCAGAACCTTGGATAACTGGTAGGTCATCACCTGGGAAGTCGTACTCAGATAGAAGTTCACGAACTTCCATTTCTACTAGTTCTAGTAGTTCTTCATCGTCAACCATGTCACATTTGTTCATGAATACGATGATGAAAGGTACACCAACCTGACGTGAGAGTAGGATGTGCTCACGAGTCTGTGGCATTGGGCCATCAGTCGCTGCTACTACTAAGATTGCGCCGTCCATCTGTGCAGCACCAGTAATCATGTTTTTAACATAATCCGCGTGACCTGGGCAGTCTACGTGTGCGTAGTGACGAGTTGGAGTATCATATTCGATGTGAGAAGTATTAATTGTAATACCACGCTCACGCTCTTCTGGAGCGTTATCGATTTGTGCGAAATCTTTAGTCTCACCGCCGTATGCTTTAGTTAATACTGCAGAGATAGCCGCTGTTAGAGTAGTTTTACCATGGTCAACGTGACCAATTGTGCCCACGTTTACGTGCGGCTTACTACGTTCAAATTTTTCTTTTGCCATGATATCGCCTCAATCCAGAATCTTTGGTCGTGCAAAAACAGATATAGAAAAAATCCGACGCATATAATGACATCGAATCAGTTATTTTTTGGAAGTTAAGCTTAGCATATAACAGGGGAGGTGCTGATAAGATTAAAGTTTAATTTAATCTTGATAGCAATTTGGAGCGGATGGCGGGAATCGAACCCGCGTTATCAGCTTGGAAGGCTGGAGTAATACCATTATACGACATCCGCGGAACCTGCTAAGGCTACCTAACTGCCTTAAAAAAATGGTGGAGGGAGAAGGATTCGAACCTTCGAAGGCTGAGCCGTCAGATTTACAGTCTGATCCCTTTGGCCACTCGGGAACCCCTCCAGTAAAATGGTGCCGGCACCAAGAGTCGAACTCGGGACCTACTGATTACAAGTCAGTTGCTCTACCAACTGAGCTATGCCGGCGTGTCATTTCGGAAACGGATATTAGGTAAATGTGGCGCTGAGTGCAACTATAAAATTAAAAAAAACCGAAAAAACCACTCAAACGGTGTTTTTTTACGCTTGTTGTTGGTAATTCCGCACATTTGTGCACAAATTTCTATCGGCCTTGAGGCAAATCAAGGCTAACTATTGTTTCGCTTAATGGTTTTGCGGTACTGTGCCAACCTAATCGAAGGAATGGTCATGAATACAACTAATAGCATCCAACAAGCCTTGTTTCATCGTTTCGACCGCGAACAATGGGCAGAGTTACGCCAATCGGTGCCGCTTACTTTGAGCGAAACTGAGCTGGTTGACCTGCAAGGCATGAACGAGCAACTTTCATTAGCTGAAGTTACAGACATCTATTTGCCGTTAAGTCGACTACTTAACCTGATCATCGATGCTAAACAGCAACGTAGTTTCGTGCTTAACCAATTCTTAGATCATAAAGTCGACCACAGTCCTTACATTATTAGTATCTCAGGCAGTGTCGCCGTAGGTAAAAGCACTACAGCCCGTATCTTGCAAACACTACTGCAACGCTGGCCACAGCACCCAAAGGTTGACTTAGTTACCACTGACGGCTTTTTGTACCCGCTAGCAGACCTCAAACGCAAAGGCTTAATGAAGCGTAAAGGCTTCCCCGAAAGTTACGATAAGAAAATGCTCAGTCAGTTTATTGCCGATGTCAAAGCTGGCCATGATGAAGTGCTTGCACCCTTGTACTCTCACGTCACTTATGACCGCCGTCACGACGAGCACCAACCTATTCGCCAACCAGATATTCTTATTCTTGAAGGTTTAAACGTGTTGCAAACCGATGCCGATACCTTAGTCGAGTCGCGCAAACCGTTTGTGTCTGATTTTGTTGATTTCTCTATTTATGTCGATGCTGAAGAGTCACTATTGAAAGAGTGGTACATGCAGCGTTTCTTGCAATTTAGACAAGGGGCATTTGCTAACCCTAAGTCATACTTTAACCACTACTCGAAGCTGACAGATGCCGAGGCCAACGCCATTGCTGCTAATATTTGGGATACCATCAACGGCCCTAACTTAAAGCTCAATATTTTGCCAACCCGCGAGCGCGCGGATTTGATCTTGACCAAAGGTGCCAACCATCTAATGGATAAAGTGTTATTGAAAAAATAACGCGACATCCACAAATACAAAAGGCGCTCAAATTTCAGCGCCTTTTGTTTATCTGAGCCACGAACTTATCTAGGCCACGAGATTTAGTTTGAGCGCAGAGTGATCTCGCCGCCAATAAAGCTCTTCATACCAGCTTCAGTTTCAAGTACCACAGCACCTTGATTATCAATGCCATGATAAGCACCATGAACTTCATTCGGTGCCATCAATAGTTTGACCTGCTTTTGCATAAATAAATCAGCCTGATTCCAACGCTCAATAAAGCTTGCCAAGCCATTCGCCTCAAACTCACGTAAATCAAGAGTTAGCTGTTTATGCAACGCGATCAGCAGTTGGGTTTTACTCATGCTCTTATCAAGATGCGACAAGTCACTCCAAGGTTGATCAATTTGATTTCCCTGAGTCGCTGGCATATTCATGTTTAAGCCAATACCAATAACTAACTCAACGCCTTGAGTTTGATTTTGCCCAAGCTCCACCAGCACACCCGCGAGCTTACGCCCTTCAAGATAGATGTCATTTGGCCATTTAAGCCCTAGCTCAGTCACCCCAAAATCCTGTAGCACCTTAACCAACGCGCAGCCAACCACTAGGCTCAGTCCCATTAATTGCTGAGGTGCTAACTGACTCCGCCAAAACAGTGAGGTGTATAAATGATGCCCGTATGGCGATTGCCATGCTCGCCCTCGGCGCCCTCGCCCCTGCGACTGATACTCAGCAACACAAAAGTCGCCGCTTGCCAACTCAGCAGCGTGACCCATAACAAAAGCATTGGTACTGTCAATTTCATCAAAATAAAAGCAACGCTTGTCGATGTTGGCGATAAGCTCAGCCTCGTCAATCAGACTCACCGCAGATGCTAGCTGGTAACCTTTACCCTTAACGCTATATATATCGATACCATATTCAGCCATTGCATCAATATGCTGATTAACCGCGCCTCGGCTTAAGCCTATATGCTGGGCAATGGTCTCACCTGATACAAAACGCTGCGCACTTAATAATTGTAAGATTTGTCGCTTTCTCGACCAATGTTGGTTACTCATAGGCTTATCTCCCCTTGTTCGCCAAACACTCTCGGCTCTGCATGTAAACGAATAGCAAACTTACGTTCGACGACCTCAACAACATAATGAGCCAAAGCGCGAATATCCGCGCCGTTTGCCCCACCTAAATTCACTAGCACTAACGCTTGTTGATGATGAACACCGACTGCACCTTGCTGATACCCCTTCAAACCCGCATTATCGATTAACCAACCGGCAGCAACTTTCACCGAGCCGTTGTCTTGCTCATAGCCGACAATCTTGTCAAACCGCTTTTTTAACTCAGCAAACTGTTGCCCACCAATAATCGGGTTTTTAAAAAAGCTGCCGACATTACCCAGTACTTTAGGGTCGGGGAGCTTACTCATGCGCGTTGCGCACACACAATCAAATACCTGCTTAGCGCTAACATCTGTACCGATTAAATGAGTTAGCGGACCATAACTCAGGTTCGGTTGCCAATCACTTGGGATAAACAAGGTCACAGCACTAATGATCGCCTTGTCTTTTAACTGATGCTTGAAAACCGAATCTCGGTAGGCAAACTCGCACTGACTGTTATTTAACGTTTTGAAAGTGAGCGACTCAAGGTCTAGATACTCCACAGAGCGGCAAAACTGGCTTAACTCGAGGCCATAGGCTCCAATATTTTGAATTGGCGCCGCGCCAACGGTGCCCGGGATTAACGCCAGATTCTCTAGGCCGTAATAACCATGCGCTAAGCAAAACTCGACTAATTGATGCCAGTCTTCACCCGTCTGCACAACCAACTCTACACCGCCGTCAACCTGATGAACTTCTATGCCTTTGCTATTCATTAGTAGGCATGTGCCAGCAAAATCAGCGGTTAAAATCACGTTGCTGCCACCGCCTAATATCAACATAGGCGTATTGTTTACTTTGAGCTGCTGGCACGCAGTGACTAACTGTGATTTAGTTTCAATGACTTCTAGTGCTTGGCATGACTGCGCTAGCCCTAGAGTATTGTATTGCTGTAAAGAGACGGGCATGAAAGGCTGCCTTTGCTGAATAGACGGATAAACTTAGAGGTTATTGTAAAACAAAGCCCTAGCAGGCGCGATGCAATAATGCTACTAGGACTTACCATTTTACTTTGAGGGAGAATGAACGCCTTTTCGTAAGTTAATCTTCAAACAAAGCATTAATTTGCTCAGCTAACAATGACTCATGAGTAGTTAGCGCATCAGCGATTTTATCAAGCAAAGGCTTATGGCTGACTAAACGACGCTCGACACTTTGCTCGGCGGTCACTAGCCAGTTGCGTACGCTTTGCTGAGCTTGCAGCAATAAGTCACTTTCCTCATAGCGGGTTAATAGCTTGATATTAAGCGGCCCCAACTCTTCATCTAGCCCAGCTTCGTAAATCACGTGCATGGCTAGATTAGTGGCTTTTTCAATGTCATTACTGGCACCTGCACTCACCTCGTCACTATTACCGGTTAGAATTTTCTCAGCCATGCGTCCCGCGAGCATAACTTCAAGGTGCGACATAGCTGTGGTTTTAGACAAGCTTTCATAGCTTTCACTTGGTCGCAGAGCCACAAACCCTAACGCTTGATTGCGGGGTTCAATGGTAACAAAGTCTACTTCACGATTTGGGAACAACAGCTTTGAGACCAACAAGTGCCCTGCTTCATGATACGCTGTGCGTTTTTTCTCCTCATCCGACATCGAAATATTTTCAGACGGAGTGCCGTAACTCACCCGGATCATGGTTTGTTGCAAGTTGGCAAAAGTCACTTCTTTGCCCTCGCTAACTGCGCTATAGATTGTCTCTCTGAAAACCTGCTCAATTTGCGCTGCCGACATGCCACGCGACGCACTTACCAAGTCGATAAGCAACTCATCACTTAGGGGTAATTGGTATTTATCTGCAAAGCGTTTAAAGAACGCATTTCTTGCGGCACTATTAGGTAAGTCACAATAAATGGTTTCATCAAAGCGCCCAGGACGCATCAAGGCTGAGTCTAATAACTCTGGTAAGTTGGTCGCAGCCATAACAAACACTTGCCCGGCAGACTGATCAAAGCCATCCATTTCAGTGAGCAAGGCATTAACCGTTAGGTTACGGTCTTTATCAGCACTGCTTTCGCCACTTGTTCTTTGCCCCGCGATAGCATCAATTTCATCAATAAACACTATTGATGGAGCATAGCGCCTCGCTGCAGCAAACAGTTTTTTAATATTGTCAGCACTGCCACCTGAATGCGACGCAGATATGCTTGATGATGACACACTAAAGAAAGGCAACTGGCTTTCGCCAGCAAGGGCTCTTGCCAGCAAGGTTTTTCCAGTGCCAGATGGACCGGCAAACAAGAAACCACTCGGAGGTTTGACATTGTACGCGGCAAGCTGGTGTGGCGACTTAAGCCACTGCAATACCTGAGTTAAACGATCTTTCGCACGCTCTAGCCCAACAACATCGGCTAGCGTTTCTGTGGGCACATCATGACTAAATAGCTCGTCACCGCGAACATCCTGACTTTGCACTTGCTGCACATAGCCTAGCTCGTGATAGCACACACTTAACCCGCTCGCCGATGACTGCATTGTTAATTGGTAATCGAGCTGCAAGTTCCTGCGCTGCATTTGCTGCAAGCTGCGCTCCATATGCAACTCATCACTCACAACAGTCAGCATACTAGTCAGCCAGTTTTCTTGTGCCGGGGTGAGATTAAAGTGTTCACGAATATCATGACTACTGGCAAGTACATCAGCCCCTGTAGGCTTATGTGTTTCATAACCTGACAGCAGCTGGTAGGTAAAAATAGGCATTAGCGGTACGTCAGCTAAGTGCTGCACTAAATAGCTATCTAGTGGTTGACCTAGCTTTTCAACGAGTTGTAAATCAAGTAATAACACGTCAGGGCGAACCTGACTTACCAAGGCCGATAACTGAGTCGGCTCGTCGCACAGGTGACAGTTGTACTCTGCTGGTAATTCATTTAACGCACTAAATACTCTAGGGTCGTCGTCGAGTACCAGAATACTTGGCTGACAGGGCTCCATTAACGGCTTCGTCTCGACATCAACGGTAATCTCAAGCTCAGATCTGTTGGCATCTAACAGGCCTGCACCTTGAGTAAGCAGTTGTGATTGCAGCTGTGACAAACGGCCGTTAAGTCTGCGCACTGATAAATCAGGCGCCATGGTTTTAAGCATAAAACTGGCAAAGTTTTCAGGCCAATGATAACTCAACCCTTTTTGCTCTTGACTCGACCGCAGACTGCGCTCGGCTAACGCCAATAAATGATTCACCTTTAATGGTGAGAACATTACTGCGTTACCTTTTGCCAGACGGTTAATAAACTCTGGCGATAATCGGGTATTACTGCCATTTGCCACTGAGCTAGATAGCACGTCAAACACACTGAGCTGTTTGTTTTGCGGCTTACTTGCAAGTAAGTCCTGGCCTAGATTAGATGTGAACAAGATAAAGCACTGACTGAAGTCGACGTCTTCCTGACTGGTATTGTCTTTAGCAATACCGCTATCCAGCACCGACAATAACGACTGAATCACATTGGGGTGAGCTTTTTCTATTTCATCAAAAATCAACACGCTGCGAGGGTTAGCACGAACAAAAGAGGTTAAGGTTCCTAAGCTAGCATCTATGTACTGAATACCACTACCAAATAACTTTGATGGATCGCGCTTATCGCAATAACCTTCCATCTTAAACATCTTATACTGGTAGCCACTGCCTTCACACGCGTTTAGCTCATCGATAAACTCGGTCGCCAAATAGGTTTTACCTACACCAGATGGTCCAAGAAAAGTATAAATCGCTCTTGGCCCGCTATGAGTTTCAATACATGAGCTTAAATACCCCTGGCATAACTGCTCAATCGCATAAGACTGACCAATCACTTTATCAGCCAACGCCTTTTTCATTCGTTGACTAGTTTGCGCTGAATTTATCAGGCGGTTGGCGACCTGGTTTTGCTGCTTAAGCAGCTCAAATAAGGCAATATTGCTATTGCAAAGACTATCAACAAACTCCGCTACGTCGAGCTTGCCATCGGCAGATATAGCACTAAGCAAACATTCCTTTATTATTTGCGGAAATCTTAATTTGGGAGCATTGCGTTTTGCTAGTTGATACCAGGTTGTCGTCGGCTCGCCAAAGCTACGGGTCTCGGCGACTTGCTCTAGCTGTAACCTTTGCTCATACACAACTGGTGGGAACACGATTTGGTAGTGCTGGCACCCAAAGCGCTCTGCCAATGCATTTAACAAAGGTCTACTGGCTAAAAAGGCACCAAGCAGCGCTTTATCATCAACAACCTTGGCAGAACCCATGTCTTCATGAGTGCTGTCACTATTTTCAGTAAAGTATTTAGCCGCTGCCATTACGGCAAGTTCTTGAATGATATGCTTTGAAGCGTTATCTAGCTCGGCATAAGCTGATTGCAAATCGGTAAAAGCCATTGATTTTCTATTCTTTTTAGTTGTAGTACTTTTAGTTGGCGTATCTGAAGGTAGAAAGCTTGAAACATCTAAATTACTGTACTCAGCGGTAGCAACATGCACCTTATCTTCAGCAGTTGGCTGTTCGGCACTAGGTTTTACTTGGGCGGTTTGGTGACTCGGGTTAGATGACTTGGTTGCCACACTCGCTTTTGCTTGCTCTGCGTTATCATCGAACATGGATTTGAGTTTATCGCTCAATTCGTTGAGCTTGTCGTTATCAAGAAAATTAAACAAAAACTGTAAGTCCTTATAAACATCAATATGGGTATTTGCAGGAACGCTTTTAAAATGCTCGCGGCAGTATCCGGCAAACTCGCCGACGTTGAGGCCCAGCATTAGACCACTAATATCACGGGGCAAAAATAGAAAAGGAGTAAGACAACTGGCGCCGTCATAAGCATGAATAATGTCTATGAGCTTTTGCTCATCTTTAATGTTCAGCTTATCAGTGCGAAAAAACAGCAGGCTGTTGGTATCAGTAATTAAAGAGAAATCAACCACCGACTTAAGTTGCTGCTCACCATATAAGCGAGCAGTTACCGCCAAAATCAGTGGCATAAACATGTCTTCATGGCACAACATATCTTCTGATAGTACTTCATCGCCAAATACCACATCGCAACGATTAAAAAACGCTTTACTGATCCGAATCATGCTTGCTGACCTAAACTTCCCTTTACCCACATAGCAGTACAAACTGAGCCAAAAAATCAGCCCAAACAACAAACTACACTGTATTACAAATCACCTCACAACCACAGCGTCCTAACCTCAAAAATACAATTATTTATACCAACTGGGGTTTAACATCGGAAGTTGGCTTTAGGTCTGTTACAATGTGCCTCTCACAGCAACGCAGCAAGGCATATCCGCTCGCCATGTCAGTTATTCAATCTCACAAATTTAAGCCTTTCTTATTCTTTGCTCTCGCTTTAGCATGCCTGTTACCCGCTATTTCATCACCTATTGCACTGCTAATGGGATTTACCCTAGCAAGCCTTGGCTTGGTGCCAGACAATCTGGATTTAGCTAAGTGGACTAAAAAACTGCTGGCATACTCCATTGTTGGATTAGGTTTTGGCATTAACTTACCTGAAGCCATCGCTGCAAGTCGTGACAATATCGGGCTGATTATTGGCTCTATTATCTTCACCCTAGTTCTGGGATATGGCCTAACAAGATTAATGAAGTTAGAGCAGAAAACCGGTCATTTGATTAGCTGCGGCACCGCAATTTGTGGCGGCAGCGCGATTGCCGCGGTTGCACCAGCAATCAATGCCAAAAATGATCAAACTGCTGTCGCGCTTGCCTGTATTTTTTTACTCAACTCTGTGGCCTTGTTCGTATTCCCAACCCTGGGACACGCCTTTAACCTGTCTGAATATGATTTTGGTGTATGGAGCGCAATTGCGATTCACGACACCTCATCGGTTGTCGGCGCAGCTGCCGCCTATGGAGATGAAGCTTTAAAAACCGCTACCACAGTTAAGCTTGCCAGAGCGCTATGGATTATTCCAATTGCGCTGTTGAGCGCTGTCGCTTTTGGTGGCGATCGCAGCAAAATCGCCATTCCATACTTTATTGGTTTTTACTGCCTCGCCATCGCGATTGCCTACTTTTTACCTCAAGGGCAAGCAGTTTATGAAGTCGCGTTTAACGCTTCCAAGCGTATATTAATTGTATGTCTATTTTTAATTGGTGCGGGAATTACAGTTAAGAAAATGCGTGCTAATGGACCTAAGCCGCTGCTGCTTGGGGTATTACTCTGGTTCGCAATTGGTGCAAGTTCACTTGCCTACATTTTGATGACCGGGCAATAATTTAATCACTTGGCAGTAATTCAACTAAGTGGCGGACTCGCTGAGATGTTGAAGCTACAGCAATGAGAGGTGTTTGATTCCTGGCATCGAGCCCTATAGCAAAACTCTAGGCTAGCAGTCCTGGCTAAACGATTGAAATGAACTCGCAAGGATAGAAGTTAACCTTCTTCAATGTATGGTTTGGACAATACCAACCAGATAAGACTCGCAAAGGCGCTTAACTCGATCAGCGCCCGAGTTAACCCTGAAGTATAGATAGATGCCACTACGGCAATCACGCATAGCAGCACGATCAATACAGCTTTGATTCGTTTATTGGCAATGAGTGACTTCATGAATTCCCCCAACTTTATGTTAGGTAAATTATCTCGGCCACCCTGCTAAGTTGCCAATAACGATACCGTCTATGATATGCCTTTCTTTTTACCGCGCAGTTTCATCAGCTTGCGACTCACCTGCATTCACCTTATCGCTAGGTCGCTGCAACAGCACTTGACTGGCTATAGCAAATAAACAATAGGCCGCAAAAAAGTAAAAACCATTCTCAAATTGAGCCTGGGTTTGCAGCATCTCACCCATTCCCGCTGAGGCATTACCTGCCATATAAACAATAATCAGCGCCACGACGAAGACATCGGCCATAGACCACTTACTAATTAGCGCCATAAAACGATAAATACCTAATCGAATACTTAACTTTATTGGTAAATGTATCACTAACATCAACAGCAACTTGATAGCTGGAATAACTATACTGAACAACCCCACCAGTGCAGCAACGAGTAGATGGTTAGATAGATATAACTCTGAAACGGTATCAGCAATGCTGCGGGTCTTGTGAAATACCTCGACTTGCCCTTCAACCTCATCTAACCCGAGCATAGACAGCGCCATATTAAGCATACTTGCTGCACTAGATTGTGAGTTGGCAGATACATTGTCCAGCAATAGCTGCTTACCAGTGTCCACCATCTGCGCTTTTTCGATGCTGCCAGTAATGGTTAATACCGGTTGCGTCACCCCGGGAATAAGTAAAGCAAGGGAGCAAACAACCAACACAATAGAAATAACAACTCTCATGAAAAACCCGCAGATATAAACACAAAAAAGGCCATCATAGTCGATGGCCTGTTTTTATGTCACCTTTGATAGCATAGTTACAACAACCAGGTGACACGATTGAGTGACAAAAATTAACCCACTAATAGAAAGGCGTCGGGTCAACATCAAGTGAACTTGGCGACACGCCTCGCTCAATCACTAAGTCTGACTTTTTCAAATCGACAAATGCTACCTCGGTATAACGACGATGTTTTTGCGAATAAAAACACTTAACAATCGGATGCAATGCGTCGCGATTTTTTGAATCCCATACAATACCAACACGTTCATCAGACAATTGCACCAACGAGCCAACTGGATAAACACCGACACAGCGAATAAACTCGTATACCAGTTTTTGATCTAGATGGAATGGGGTTAAGCTAATTAAGATTTTAAATGCGGCCGCAGGGCTCATCGCCTCTTTGTAGCAGCGCGTTGCCGTGAGCGCATCGTAAATATCAACAATACAGCTCATACGGCCATGCATAGGGATTTCATCTCCTTTCAAGCCTCTAGGATAACCTTTGCCGTCAAGTTTTTCGTGGTGCATCAAGCACACGTCAATACTGACCTGAGACAAGCCTTCAATGTCGCGCATAATATCGATTGCGTAAACTTGATGCAGCTTCATCTTTTCAAATTCTTCAGCGGTCAGTCTGGCAGGCTTATGCAAAATCTCATTATCGACTTTGACCTTGCCAATATCATGCAAGATACCACCAACGGCCATTTGCTTAATCAATTCAGGGTCAAGGTCAAGGTAGCGACCAAAAGTCACCAGCAAAAAGGCAACGTTAATCGAGTGCTCAAGTAAATAGGCATCTTTTGAACGTAGTGCTGAAATACACTTAAAAGCATCGGCATCATCCATTACCGACTCGATCATTTTGTCAGCCACTTCGCCAAACTGCGCCACCTCGATAGCTTTACCCTCGAAGGTTTCTGACATCACTTTTTTGATCAAGCCTTTAGCTTCAGACAAAAGTTTCTTCGCCTGTTTTTGCTTAACGTCGCGAGGATTCGTCGCAGGCTTTTTCGCTAACGGATTACCAGATACTTTTGGCTTCACCTTTTTCAACCCGCAGCTATCCGACGAGCGCTCGACATCGACCCAAACGGTTTTAATACCATTTTTGGTTAACTTAGTAATAGCATCACGGTTTTTTATCTGGCCTGCATTAGAAACAGCGACCTTACTATTATTGTGGTCAATGGCGGTAACGAACATGCCGATAGCCAATTTAGACACGGGGATCTTAATCAGATTGTCTGATCCCGCAGATACATTCATTTATACAGCGCTCCAACAAAGTTGATATTGCAGATAGAGGCGGATACAGAAAAGAGGTTTGTTATTGTCTGATTAATTTTATGCTTTGTCAGTAACAATTTCCAAATAAAAACTTGCTTATTTTTAGACCTGTATCCGGTATCTCTACCTCAATAAGGCATTGATCCACGCTTTTGCCCATAAATGCGAGTTTAGACGTATAAATTAAAGTAATTCTTGTATCACAAGACTGAAAATTGGATATCGGCTTTTTAATTTCAGGCTGGTATATTAGATTTTCATGTGCAATCAAATAGTAAGATAGCACCGAGATAAACACGTGGGAGAGAACATTGCCGGGCCAGGTTTTTGCGACACACATTAGCGAGCTAAAACAAAAACTCGCTAAATTGAGACATGCGCCTATCGCTGACCCAATTCTACAACTGTCAGTAGAAGCCCCTTCTCTGCCCGTATTATCATGGCTAGCGGCACAAACCTTATACCCGAGGATCTACTGGCATGGACGTGACAAAGTAGAAGAAGTCGCAGCAATCGGTGCCTGCAAAGACTTCTACTTTCATGATCAAATTAATGATGATGACCTCGCTAGACTTTATCAAAGCCAGCGCAATAAAAGTAACGGCCAAGACATTCGCTACTATGGCGGCTTAGCATTTGACCGCACAGTAGAATGCTGGGACGAATTTGGTCGCGCGCGCTTTGTGCTGCCTAGGATTGAAATTCGTCGCCACGGCAACAAGCTGCGTATATTGCTCAACCTTGACTTTGAAGGCAAAGACCCCAGCCAAGAGTGCGACGCTGCACTTGCCGATTTACAACAACTGCAGAAGCCTCTGCCACTAACACCACCAAGTAAACTGTCATTAATGGGCCGCAGCGACTTGCCAAATTACCCTCGCTGGCAAGAGCTGGTTGAACAAGTCACGCAACAGCAATTTAATCAAGCCACGCCCAAAGTAGTACTGTCTCGACAAACTCAGCTTGAGGTCAGTGGTAATATTGACCCTTGGACCGTACTTGCTTGCTGGCAAGGCCGTAATCCAAATAGCTTTCAATTTGGTTTTCAGTTCTCGCCAGAACGGGCGTTTATCTCCTGTTCACCCGAGCGCTTATACCTGCGCCGCCAACAAGAGCTCTACACTGAAGCATTAGCAGGCACCACCACTCGCGGGCTCAATACAGAAGAAGACAACCAACTCGCAAAGCAGTTACTCGAAGATACTAAGAACAGCCACGAAAACCAGCTGGTGCGTGAACATATCGTCGACTCCTTGTCATCGTTAAGCCAGTACGTCGGCGCAGAAGAAACACCCAAGATATTCAAGCTGAACCATATTCAGCACTTGCACCGTGCTATTCGAGCACAGCTGCATTCTGGAGTGAACGATTTTGATCTGCTGAAAGCTTTGCACCCGACTCCAGCAGTCGGCGGCTTACCAAGGCAGTCAGCGTTAAGCTTTATTCGGCAAAGAGAAGGTTACGCTCGTGGCTGGTATGCAGGAGCGTGTGGTTATTTAAACCATTATGAATCGGAGTTTTCAGTGGCCATTCGTAGTGCACTGATAGAGCCTAACCGCGTTAACCTGTTCGCAGGCGCAGGTATTGTGGCAGGTTCAGATCCGCAAGCCGAGTGGCAAGAGTTAGAAAATAAACTCGCTACCATTTTATCGATACTAATTGATTTCTAATCAAACACTTCAGTAAGAACAGTATAACCTAGCAACGCAGTGCAGCTAAATTGCGCTTTTCGCTGCTTACACTTGGTGCTATTATCCCGCCCCCTAATTTACGCCTAGACTCTTTGTTAATTGTTAGTGCTTAAGCTCCTAGCTCGAAGTTCAGAGCGCTAAGGTAAGTTAGTTATACTCTGTACAAGCGCTGCTAAAAACTGAACTCTTAAATCAATAATCAGCAGCGGCGTTAACTTCGCGGGTTCCCTCACCCCGCATAATGAAACTAAAAAGGTCACAATATGCTTAGTTTAACTGCGCCGCAAATTCGCCGCGCCCTCACTTTATTGGTGAGCTTTCACATTTTAATCATCTGCGCCAGCAACTACTTAGTGCAGCTGCCATTTCAAATATTCGGTTTCCACACCACTTGGGGGGCATTTAGCTTTCCATTTGTGTACCTAGCAACTGACCTCACCGTGCGTATTTTCGGTCAACAGGCAGCGCGTAAGATCATCTTTAAAGCTATGATCCCTGCACTGCTTATCTCATATCTCGTGGGTGTTGTGTTCACTCAAGGACAGTTTCAAGGCCTAACAGCGCTAACCGATATCAATACCTTTGTATTGCGTATCGCTTTTGCTAGCTTTGTGGCGTACCTATTTGGTCAGTTGATGGACATTACTGTGTTCGCCCGTTTACGTACGCTGAAAAAATGGTGGGTCGCACCGGCTGCCTCCACAGTTGTGGGCAATCTAGTGGATACTATAGTGTTCTTTAGTGTGGCATTTTACGCCTCGACTGACGCCTTTATGGCGCAGCACTGGCCAGAAATCGCCAGTGTCGACTATGGCTTCAAGCTTATTGTTAGCCTTGGACTATTTTTACCCGCTTACGGTGTACTACTTAAAGTGCTGCAAGACAAAATTTTAGCGACGACAGACCAGCAAACCTTACGCAACTAACGACAGATTTATGTCATTTGAGCGAACAAGATCACGGTTACTGTTCGCTCATTCTGATCAGCACACTAGCAGATAACTGGACTGACCTGTTATACTTGCCGCAATTTTAACCCTTTAGTTAATGGCATTTATACCAAGGAGAGTTGTGATGTACTCCACTGAAATTAAGGCTTATAGCCAACTTTCATCAAAAGTTCTAAGCGAACTGACTCGTTTAACTCACATGATCCCTGAGTTAGACCGCCCGCAAACTGAGCTAGATTTGCAACAGCGTTTAGCGAACAAACCATGCTTGGTGTTACTTGCCTATGTTGAAGATGAACTCGCTGGGTTCAAACTAGGTTACGCCGAGTCTGACACTGTGTTTTACAGCTGGTTAGGTGGAGTTGCACCAGACTTTAGAAACCTAGGCCTGGCGAAGTCAATGTTGGAGTATCAAGAGAAATGGGCTGCTGAGCAAGGTTATCAAACCATGACAGTTAAAACCCGAAATCACTTCAAAGCCATGTTAACTATGTTGGTTCGTAGCCAATATCAGATCACAGAAATTGCGCCAGCGGCTGATATCGCCCACAACAAACTGCATTTACAAAAACAGCTGTAGGAATTAAAGGCTCACACTATCAAGGTGTTACAAACGGCAATTGTAAAGATAGCACTAATTGCCATCTTACACTTGCAAGTGATAATGAGAATGATTATTATTTATTTGCGTTCCAAAACTCAGACAGTTAAAGGCTCATCACTTTAACTCCCCTCCGAGTTTTAATTAGCACGACATTGCTCACACACTTTGTGGCCGGGATTTTATCCCGGCTTTTTTTTACCTGAAATTCAGTTTTGCAACTCATTACTAATTGACGGAGATGTGATCACTGAGCAGAATCTTGCGCTGCTGAGAATAGTGGTTATTTTAGGTGCAAGCTTTTGAAACGACATAGTACAGGCGAAAACGCGCTTTTAAGCGTACTTTTAACCGTCGACTTCCCTGTAAAATAACTCCACAAAAGAGCGCCAGCGCATTATCTATCCACCTTAAATTCGTTTGCCAAACTGCTCTGTGCCTATTACTGATTGCTGTAACGCTTAGTTAGCAGTCAACTTCGGCGACGATTCATGCCGCCATAGCTACAAACCGTTAACTTTATGTTTGCTTTCACCAAAGCAGTTAAACAAATAAATTCAAACACTTAACAAGCAACAAACCTTATCAAACTACAGTGATAGCCTAATTAAGCTAAAAAAATGTCAAATTTAGCTTGCAAACTAAATGAGAATCATTATTATTAACTTGCGTTCCGAAGTAGAGAGCTTCATCACCTTTCTACTTTTTTAGTGATAAGTCTCATCATCTTTTCACTTCTCTGCAAAAAGCGTCATGCTAGAGCTTCATCACCTTTAGTTAGACGCTGCACAAAGTAGTATCACTCAATACTCCTAAAACAAGCCGGCTTCATCACCCGGCTTTTTTAGTGCCTGTTTTCTGACTCTCAAAGTTGTTCCAGCCTAGAGATACAAATATGCCACTCACTCAGATAAACCGAGCAAGTGGCACTGTTGCTTATACCGCTTTAATACTGACAAGGCTGATTACAGCGGCTTGTCCTTATCGACGAACTTGCTACGGCCGCCGAAGTGCAAACCAACATAAGGGTTGGTAGCATGCTCATCACGAGCTTGATGATACAGGCCAATAGTAAACACTGTACCCTCTCCAAGCGTAGAGCTCACCTCAATCGTGCCACCAATACGCTTAATAATGCCGTAACTTAACGATAAACCTAAGCCTGTACCGTCTTTACGCGTAGTATAGAAAGGGTCAAAGATACGGCTAAGCTGTTCTTCAGAAATGCCCACCCCTTCATCGGCAACTTCAATCTTCACTCCAATGCACTGCCCTTTGTCATCAAGCCAATCAAAGGTTTTTACAAAGATGCGTCCTTTCTCTTCACTGGCGTGAGCTGCGTTCACCACAAGGTTAATCAGTACCTGCAAGATCTGCGGACGGTTAATTTCCACTTCAGTAGTGGCATTGAGCTCCTGAATCAACTCAACTTGCTGCTTCCTGATCGAGTGACGGACCAGTACCAGCATTTCTTCAACAATCGGCGTAACAGAATGTAGCTGCAGCGGCGCGTTGAACTCTCCCGGGCGACTGTACTGCAATAAACTGCGGATAATAGTACTAATACGACCTACTTGCTGAATCACTAAGTCGATCTCTTCTTCTACGTCTTCAGCTTTTTCACCAAGCTCGTATTTCAGCAGTTCCATGTTGCCCAAAATCACTGCTGTTGGATTATTGATCTCGTGGGCAATACCTGCAGTTAACTCACCTAGTGCAGTAAGCTTTTCATTGGTCACTAGCTGCTGACGGGTTTCATTTAGCAGTGCTACGTTGCGCTGAAGCTCAACAGTTTTATCCTGTAAACTGCGAGTACGCTCCTCAACTTTGACTTCTAGCTGCTCCGCTGCCGCTTGGATCTGACTATTACGCTGCTGCAGTAAATCAAGCATGCGGTCGAACTGTTCAGCTAGATTGGACAATTCATTCTCACTATCAAGCCCAAGTTCTCCAATACGCACATTACGCCCTGATTGAACCGCTTTTACCACATGGTGAATTTTCTCGATCGGCTGCAATAAACTATAGGCTCCGCGATAAACCAGCAAACCGGAAATTAGCAACACCAACATCAAGATAGTGCCAAGCTCAATAATGTTTAGCAGATAGTTATGGATAAACGGTGACTCCGAGAATCCGGTGTAGATCATACCGATACGCTTACCGCGAATGTCTTCAATCGGTGAGTAAGCCGAAATAAACCAATCATTAAGCACAAACGCGCGGTCAACCCAAACTTCACCGTTCTCAAGCACTTGTTCACGCACTTCATCGGACACCAAAGTACCTAGCGCGCGGGTCATGGTCTCTTGCTCAGGAAAGGTAAGCTTCATCGGTACATTGGTACTGACGCGGATGTTATCGAGGAAAATTGTTACCGTGCCAATTGAGCGCTCAGGTAAGGTGCCTTTGTCGTAGACCAGATCACGAATATAGTCGACTATCACAGTATTGCGGTTGATCAAAATACCACTGTCGAGATACCACACCACATTACCGTTTTGGTCGAGTACCGGCAAAATTGTCCGACTGACTAACCCTCGACTCTCTTCATCTTTTTTCGGCTCTTGTGCCCTAAGGGTTTCAGATACTGGGATCACCGCTTTTTGCGCAAGCTCAGGATTAATATGACTTAAGCGCTGAGGTGATAACACAGTCAAACCTGAATAAGCTTGACCATCATTAATGTCAGACAACATGAGCCTTAGATCAGGATCTGCAGCCGCCTCGGTAATACTTAATATACGCAGAAAATCGAGTCCATAACGCTGCTTTTGTTCATTGAGTTTCAGGTTAAGTTGCGCTTGATTCTCTCGTTGCTGCTTGCGGCCTTGTGATATCAGGCGCTCATAATAGGTATGAAATTCCCAAGAATGACTAATATTGACCAGCTGTTGTTGCTGCTCTTGCTGTACCTGCAATAAGGTATTGTTAGCGACCGCCAGATCAGCTTTTACCTTCATAAATAGCTGCTGACCTGTGTAGCTGATATTCCAATAAATGGTAATAAATACCAGACTGACTAACGTCAACAAAATAGGCAGCAGCGTCAGTACTAGCAAGCGATAGCGTACCTTGGCACGCATTTGCTGCCAGGTAACGCCAAAAACTCGATTAAACAAAGACACGATTATTCTTCCTGCTCTGGGGCGGTGACATCAGCCCACTCTTTGAACTTACGGTCGAGCGTTTTGCGAGAAACCCCAAGATCACGCGCAGCAGCCGACTTATTACCATCGTGGGCGGTGACAACCTGCATTACATGCTGTTTCTCAACTTCTTTTAGTGGCCAATCAAGCGGATAGCCAGATGTTTCAGGTACTGACTCTTTAGTGTCCACCTTCCAATATTCTGCCGGCGGCTTGCCAAGCAAGATGCAGCGCTCAATCATATTACGTAGCTCACGGATATTGCCCGGCCACTCATGCTGTTGCAGTACCTGTAAATCTTCGTGGCTCCATATCACCTCTTTCATGCCCATCTCTTTAGTGATCTGCATGGTAAAGTAATGGGTTAACTCAACAATATCTTCACTGCGGGCACGCAGCGGTGGAATAAGGATATTCAACACGTTTAAGCGATAGAAGAGGTCGCGGCGGAAATGTCCTGCTTCAACCTCTTCTTGTAAGGTACGATTGGTCGCCGCCACAATGCGCACGTCAATAGCGACTTCTTTCTCGCTGCCTACTGGACGAATAGCACGCTGCTCCAGCACCCTTAACAAAGCCGTTTGCATGTTCATTGGCATTTCGCCAATTTCATCAAGGAAGATCGTGCCACCCGATGCAAAACTAAATAAGCCTTCGCGACTCGATTTAGCGCCGGTGAATGACCCCGCCGTATGACCAAATAGCTCACTGCCCAATAATTCAGGAGCAATTGCGCCACAATTAACAGGCACAAAAGGACCACTGCGGCCACTTAGGTGGTGCAACTGTCTGGCTACCAGCTCTTTACCTGTGCCGGACTCACCCTCAATTAACACCACAGCGTTAGTTGGCGCGACACGCTCTATCACTTGTTTTACTTCAACCATGGCATCACTGCGACCAATAATGCTGGATGCTTTACCGTGTGAAAGCTCGCGCTTAAGCATAAAGTTTTCACGTTTCAGCAAGCGGCGCTCAATACAGCGATCAACTGCTGTCATCATCTGCTCTAAATGAAACGGCTTCATAATAAAGTCAGAGGCACCAGCACGCAGCGCTTTAATAGCAACGTCCATATCGGCATAACCTGTCATAAAGATAATATCCGACTGACGATCAGGATCATCTAGCGCTTCATGCCACTCGATTCCCGAGCGGTCGGGCAAACGAATATCGACAATAAGTAGATCATAGTGACCTTGAGAGCGCATCTGCTCAGCTTGGGTAATCGTGGATGCGGTATCCACCAAAGCAAACTTTTTACTCAGTGCTTTATTTAAAAAGCTGCGCATCCCTGGCTCATCATCAACAATTAATACAGACATACCTGTTGGAAATGAAGTTTTCATGCAGTCGTGCTCGTCTTAGTTCAGTTGGACAAAATGACTCTGTTTTGGGAATTTATTTCAAAGACAGCGAAATCATTGGTCAGTATGGGTCAATACTACCGTGAGTTGAGACAATTTGTCCGCGCCAATTTCACAATAAACTTGATAATGATCACAGTTTAAATTTCTAGCGTGAACTACAACATTTGAATTCAACCTTGGCATTTTAATTGCTTTATAGAGGCAAAATAAGAAAGTACCCACGATATTGAATGGCATAAGTACTTCACCAAACTTACAATTATTCTCCAGGGAACGACTATGTTTACTAAAAAATCTTCTGCATTATTACTTGCCGCTTCAGTACTAGGGAGTGTGGCATTCAGCCCAGTTGCACTAGCTGATGAAATTATCAAGCTAGCGACAACCACCAGCACAGAAAACTCAGGCTTGTTAGGCGCTATCCTACCGACTTTCGAAAAGCAATCTGGTTTTGAAGTACAGGTTATTGCAACAGGTACAGGTAAAGCTTTAAAACTAGCTCGTCAGGGTGACGTGGATGTTGTAATGACTCATGCACCAGCGGCAGAAGCTAAGTTCGTTAACGAAGGTTATGGTATTGAGCCGCGTGGCATCATGGCAAATGACTTCGTGGTATTAGGCCCAAAGAATGACCCAGCCAAAATCAATGGTAGTAAAGATGTAAACCAAGCTTTTGCTAAAATCGCTGCTAAGCCAGCAACCTTTATTTCTCGTGGTGACAACTCAGGCACGAACATGAAGGAGTTAGCAATTTGGAACAATGCCAATGTCACGACCGACTTTAATGGCTATACTGCAGTAGGCCAAGGTATGGGTAAAACGCTACTTATGGCTAACGAACTGCAAGCTTATACCTTGACTGACCGCGGTACTTTTGTAGCTTATAAAGCTAAATTAGATTTAGAAATTAAATTCGATGGTGGTGAAGCACTTGCTAACCCTTATCAAATTATTCTAATTAACCCTAAAAAATACCCAGACTTAAACCACAAAGGTGCACGCGCACTAAGTGATTGGTTAGTCAGCCCAGAAGCAAAGAAAATGATCAACAACTACAAAGTGCAAGGAGAGCAATTGTTTAAGGCATCTCAAAAATAATGAGCGAAGGCTGGTTAGTACTACTGCAGCAAGCATTTAGCTTGCTGCTGTCTTTTGACCCTGAAGTATGGTCAATCATCAATGTTTCATTTAGCGTGTCATTCGCTGCGCTTCTTATCACCCTTATTCCATCTATCGCCTTAGGCTTTGTCCTTGCATTCACGCAATTTCGTGGGCGCTGGCTGGTTACCAACCTTATTCAAACGCTGCAATCTATTCCTACAGTGGTGATAGGTTTGTTGGTGTTTTTACTATTAACTCGTAACGGCGTGCTGGGTGACTTGAAATGGTTGTTTACCCAGAAAGGTATGATCCTAGGGCAAATGCTAATTTGTGCCCCTGTATTAGTAGCCTTATCGCAAGCAGCATTCTCAAGTGTTGATCGCCGAGCCTGGGAAACCTCACGCACGCTTGGCGTATCATGGCCAAGCGCGGTTTATGTCTTATGCCGTGAGCTACGAGTACCACTGCTGCTTGCTGTTATCGCCGCATTTAGCAGAATTCTAACTGAAGTAGGATGCTCTATGATGGTGGGCGGCAATATTTTGAATGCCACTCGCAACATTCCTACCGCGATTGCCCTAGAAACCAGCAAAGGCGACTTTGCCCAAGCCATTGCATTAGGCTTAGTGTTATTGATCTTAGCCTTAATATTAAACTTCACACTAGGCACTTTGCGCGGTAAAGCGATGCCAAGGAGCCACTAGATGACAACCGTTCATAAAGCTCAAATTAATGCCGAGCATGTCGTTATGCGCTTCAACGACAAGGTGTTGTTTTCGTTTGCCAAGCTAACTTTTGCCCAAGGTGATGTGATTTACCTGCAAGGTGACAATGGCACAGGTAAATCAACGCTAATGAAATTACTCGCTGGCTTAATACACGCACCTGAAGGGAAGTTTAGTCATCAAGGATTTGAAAAAGCGGCATGGTGGCGTAAAGATGGCATGTTAGGCAAAGCTTTGTATTTGCACCAACATCCTTACCTTTTTGACGGTAGTGTAGAGTACAATCTCAAGTTCGCTGCGAACCAGTCAAAACTTGACCAAAGTGCACTGACTGAACGTATTGACCAAGCAATTGAAATGGCACAGCTTAAGCATTTGCTCACCCGCAATGCCAGTGATTTGTCTGGCGGTGAGCGTCAACGCCTTGCGATGGCTCGCGCCTGGATTGTGCAACCAAAGCTACTGATGTTAGATGAGCCTATTTCCAATATGGACAAGCCATCACAGCGACTAGTATTAGCTATGATCAATCAACTAAAAGATGATGGTACAGGCTTGTTGATAAGCAGCCATCAAACATGTGGCTTAACCGCTTTATGCCAAAAGCACTGGCATATTGCTAAACAACAAATTACTGTAAGCGATCACGTACCTAGCTTTTCTACTCAGCAACCAATTAATTCCACAGGATTAAATTATGTCAGCGCCAACTAACCCTTACATGGTCGATGGAGTCATTCTCGCAGGCGGTATGGCGCGACGTATGGGTGGCAATGACAAAGGATTGGTAGAGCTTGCGGGCAAACCCATGATTGCCCATGCGATTGACCGCATTAGCCCACAAGTGACGCAAGTTTTAATCAATGCCAACCGCAACCAAGACACATACGCTGAGTTTGGCTATCAAGTGTTCAATGACAACGAGTCAGGCTATCTCGGCCCACTTGCGGGCATGGTTACCGCACTTGCAAAAACTCAGGCCGACTATGTAATGGTAGTTCCGTGTGATTGCCCGCTATTACCAACAGATTTATTTATCCGTTTACACGCAGCGCTAGTAGCGCAACAAGCCGAGTTAGCAGTAGCCAGTGACGGCGAGCGCGAGCAACCTGTTGTGCTGCTACTTACACCTAAATTGTTGACGTCAATGCAGGCCTTTTTAGATGCAGGCAATCGTAAAATCGATGACTGGTACGCCGCGCATCGCTGTGCTGTCGCCGAATTTAGCGACCAACCAGACGCCTTTGTGAACGTTAATACGCCAGAACAAAAACAACGACTCGCCCAAGCGATTGCGCGCTAAGTTACCCAAATTTCGACGAGGTTATTTATGAGTGTTCCGTTTTCTAACCCGCTTCCAGTTCCAGTACTTGGCTTTTGTGCATACAGCGGCACCGGCAAGACCACTTTATTAAAGCAACTTATTCCTGAGCTAAACCGCCGTGGATTGCGTTTAGCCGTGATAAAACACGCTCACCATAATTTCGATGTCGATATTCCAGGTAAAGACAGCTATGAAATGCGCAAAGCTGGCGCAAGACAAATGCTGGTTGCGTCCCACGTGCGCTGGGCATTGATGACTGAAGATGCAGTTGATGGTGATCCAAAGCTCGATCACCTACTCAGGCAAATTGAAGCCGACAAGGTTGATATTGTGTTGGTTGAGGGTTTTAAAAAGCTAACCCTACCTAAAATTGAGTTGCACCGCGCCGCTCACGGTAAACCATTTATTCACGAGCAAGACGACAACATCGTCGCCATTGCATGTTGTGATGACACCAAGACGCCGGCTGAGCTAAAGCGCCTTGACCTTAACAATGTCGGGCAAATTGCTGACTTTGTGGTGGAGTATCAACAAAGCTGGCAGCAACCTGCAGCAGACCTGCCCTTCAAGTTGCCACAAGCGCTAGATAGCGATAACGCGTATCAGCAAGGTCTCAGTGTGGCTCAAGGCATCACTTATGTGCTGAATAGCATTAATGCCACAAGTGATAGTGAGCAGTGCAGCTTAGATGAACTAGATAATCGCGTATTAGCTGCCGATGTCATTTCACCTGTCAACGTGCCGCAGCAAACCAATTCAGCAATGGACGGTTACGCTTTTGCTTATGACAGTGTCTCGCAAGCACCGTTGAAAGTCGTCGGCGAAGTTTTTGCTGGCCACGAATATGGCAAAACCCTTAATGCGAGTGAAGCTGTGCGCATTATGACTGGCGCGCCTGTACCAGCAGGCGCAGATACCATTATGCCGCGCGAGCTAACCAAAGAAGAAAATAGCGAACTGAGCCTGCTTGAAGCTGAGTCCATCAAAGCGGGTCAGCACGTGCGATTAGCGGGTGAAGATATTGCTAAAGATGCGGTGGCACTAAAAGCTGGCACCCGCATGAGCGCAGCAGAAGTTGGACTAATGGCGTCACTGGGCTTAAGTCAGGCAAAAGTGAGCAAAGCGCCAACCATTGCCGTGTTCTCAACCGGGGATGAAGTGAGTCAGCCAGGTGAGCCGCTGCAACCAAACTGCATTTACGATTCAAACCGTTACACCATTAAAACCATGGCTAAACGCCTTGGCTGCAAGGTTATTGATTTAGGCATCATCGAAGATAACGAAGATGCGTTAATGCAAACCTTAACTCAAGCATCTGAACAAGCCGATATCGTAATTAGCTCGGGCGGTGTATCAGTGGGTAATGCCGACTACATTAAAACAGCGCTGGCAAAACTTGGCGCCATTAATTTCTGGCGCATTAACATGCGCCCGGGTCGCCCACTTGCTGTTGGTAAACTCAACAACGCGACATTCTTTGGGCTACCTGGCAACCCGGTTGCGGTTATGGTGTCTTTCCTGCAGTTTGTACAACCTGCGGTGCGTAAACTTGCTGGCGAGCAAAATTGGCAGCCAACTTTCTTACCTGCCGTAGCCGATGAGAATCTACGCAGCCGTGAAGGTCGCACTGAATTTTTACGTGGTATTTACCACGTTGGCAACGATGGTAAGTTGCACGTTAAGTCTACCGGTGCCCAAGGCTCAGGCATGCTTAACTCTATGGTACAAGGGAACTGTTTAATTGTGATCGGTGAGCAACCTAAGTCTGTTGCTGCTGGTAACATGGTATTTATTCAACCCTTTGCTGATGTGTTGTAAGCAGCTGTAGTAAGAGTCGTTATGAGCCAAATTGTTGATCAATTTAACCGTCACGTAGAGTACCTGCGCCTGTCGGTGACCGACCGTTGTGATTTTCGCTGTGTGTATTGTATGAGTGAAGATCCCGAGTTTCTGCCACGTGATCATGTGCTGAGTCTTGAGGAGTTATCTTGGGTTGCTCAAGCATTCACCGAGCTTGGCGTCAAAAAGATCCGCCTAACCGGTGGCGAGCCGTTGGTGCGCACCGACTGTGAGCAACTAGTTAAACTGCTAGGTGATTTACCGGGGTTGGACGACTTGTCGATGACCACAAATGGCTCACGTCTCAGTAAGATGGCAGCCTCACTTAAGCAAAATGGTCTTAAACGGCTAAATATCAGTTTAGATACTTTAAACCCTGAGTTATTCACTCAGTTAACCCGTAACGGCAAGTTAGAGCGGGTTGTTGCAGGTATTGATGCAGCTATTGCTGCAGGCTTTACTAAGCTCAAAATTAACGCGGTTATTCTGCGAGGACAAAACGACCATGAAGTAATTGATTTGGTTAACTTCTGCCGCGAACGCAGCCTAGACATTGCCTTTATTGAAGAAATGCCACTTGGGGTTATTGATGAGCGCAAACGCAGCCGTCATTGCTCAAGTGCAGAAGTACGCCAAATCATTGAGCAGCAGTACCAGCTAATCCCATCGAGCAAGCGTACTGGCGGGCCGGCTCGTTATTACAAAATGCCTGATAGCGACACCCATATTGGCTTTATTTCCCCTCACAGTAATAACTTTTGTCACGAGTGTAATCGCGTGCGGGTAACCGTTGAAGGGCGTCTACTACTTTGTTTAGGCAACGAAAATTCGGTGGACTTAAAAGCCATTGTACGTGAGCATCCAGGCGATATCGACAGGCTCAAAACCGCCATTCTAGAAGGTATTAAACGTAAGCCGAAAGAGCATCATTTTGGTCATCAAGATGAAGTGCAAATTCTGCGCTTTATGAATGCCACTGGCGGTTAATACTCTTATGTTAAAGCGCAGTACAAAGTAAGGTACTGCGCCGATCGCACGTCTCCCATCTATCTATTCACAGCTACCTTAATAGCGTACGTAATAGTTTGGCTTTATCTCGACAATTACCAATGCTTACCTCTAGGCGCCACTCAATCCAGGGCGAACATTTATCGCGTGTCTTCTTGTGGGACTAATGAGCTTTGAGTAAGCAAGCCTCTTTAGCAAGGATGCTAAAGCGGAGCCCTTAACGTAGCCACAGGGGATGATTTTACGGCGTCTTGCGCAATCAAAGTTCGTTACCCCTTAGCACATGGTTGATAATCAATCACTCACGCGATCGCACTGCCATTCAATCCTATTCGCCTCAGCCAAGCTTAATGCTACACTGCCAATTCTAAGCTTAAACTAAGGGACAATAGGACGGCATATGGCACTGTCACGTAAAAAGTGGAACTACATTATTATTGCTGCCAGCATCATGATGATTTCAGTGCTCTCCTACCTAGACAACCAGTCTACTATTCCTAACGATGCGCTGCCTTTATTTGCTGACGATACCCCATTAGTGCAGCTGCAACTGGACGAGGTTTGGCTCAAACAACAGCAAGGCCAATGGCTGTGTGATAGCAAGGTGCTCAACTGTCAGCAGTGGGCCAAGGCCTGGCAAAATATCAAGGTATCGCCAATGACGTTTCAAGCTGATGATTTTGTCGCCGAAGGTGAGCAGCGACAATCTCTCACCATTAAGATTGAGCAGCACCAAGTGCAGCAATGGACGCTATATCCAGAGCAAGGTTTAATACAGACTCAAGCTGGTAGCTGGTATCAAATCCCGCCAAGTTTGCGCCCTGAGTTAATACCTGTCATCGATCTTAATCAACACTAAATTTCTAAACGTATAAACACCCAAATGTGGCAATGCGCCAACAAAAAACACACCAACAAACCTTGAGCTAACCACTGCCGAACACCAGTAAAGGAATAATCACGCCATGCCTGAATTACCCGAAGTAGAAGTGACCCGACTCGGTATTTCACCTCACCTTATCGCGCAAACCGTTACTGAGCTGATCGTGCGCAATCGTTCATTACGCTGGCCTGTGCCAGATGTTGCGAGCAATATCGTTGGTCAACAGATTATTGATATTCGCCGCCGCGCGAAATACTTACTGATTGAGACTCAGGCTGGGGTCACCATAGTGCATCTGGGTATGTCTGGCAGTTTACGGGTGCTGGCCAGTGATACCCCAGCCGAAAAACATGACCACATCGACCTTAAACTCGGTAATGGTCAAATGCTCAGGTTCAACGACCCCCGCCGCTTTGGAGCCTGGTTGTGGTATGAATTGCCTGAACATGCTCACCCATTGCTGGCAAAGCTCGGCCCTGAGCCACTCAGTGATGAATTTAACCTTGAGCAATTAAAAGCCGCGCTGGCGAACAAGAAAAAAGCCATCAAACTGTGCCTAATGGACAATCACATTGTAGTGGGTGTCGGTAATATTTATGCCAATGAAGCCTTATTCGCCGCAGGGATTCACCCACAAGCAGAGGCTGGCAAAGTCGATGATGAGCGCCTTGAGATGTTAGTCGCCGAGGTAAAACGCATTTTGGCTCAGGCGATTAAACAAGGTGGCACCACACTGAAAGATTTTACCAATGCCGACGGTAAGCCCGGCTATTTTGCCCAGAAACTACATGTTTACGGCCGCGGTGGTGAAACCTGCACCAGTTGTGGCAACCTGCTATCGGAAATCAAACTTGGACAACGAGCGACGGTGTTCTGTGGTTTGTGCCAAAGCAAATAACTTACTAAGTCGTTAACGTGTGTGTGATATGAGTGGTGCATTCCATGCCTAGGGGCATGGTGAAGGAATAAAAAAACGCGCTACAGTAGCGCGTTTTGTGGTTCTTAAAGCTCGTTATAGCTAGCTTTTAAACACTAGGTCTTCGGCTCATTTAAAGCGGCAGCAACAATCGGATGTACAAACTGACTAACATCCCCACCATGCAGTGCAACTTCTTTCACCAGTGAAGATGAAATAAACGAGTTTTCTTCTGCTGGAGTGAGAAACACACTTTCTAACTGCGGGCTCAGGCGGCGGTTCATATTGGCAAGCTGAAATTCATACTCAAAATCAGATACAGCACGTAAACCACGAACTAACACGCTGGCATTTTGCTGCTTAGCAAAGTCCACCAGCAGGCCACTAAAACCAACCACTTCAACATTATCAAGGTGGGCAGTCACTTGCTGCAATAGCTCTACTCGCCTTTCTAAGCTAAACCTTGGTTGCTTAGTCGGGTTAGCGGCAATGCCGATAATCACATGCTCAAACAAGTTTGCCGCACGCTCAATCAAATCGGCGTGGCCATTGGTTACTGGGTCAAAAGTACCAGGATAAATCGCGCGTCTATGCATGAATCAAACGTCCTAGTTGTTTGCCTTAATGTTTTCAATGATCTTAGTGGTCGAAACGCCGTCTTCAAAGCTCAGCACTTTCACCACACCGCCAGCTTCAATCACTTCTTTACCACCAGCAATCTCTTCAATCTTATAATCACCACCTTTGACAAGTAAATCAGGCAGTAATTTAGCAATCACTCGTTGTGGCGTGTCCTCAGAAAATGGCACTACCCAATCTACAGCGGCAAGGCCAGCAAGCACTGCCATACGGCGCTCAACAGGGTTCACCGGGCGACCTTCACCTTTAAGGCGTTTAACAGAGTCATCGTCGTTAACCGCAACAATCAGACGATCGCCTTGAGCACGAGCTTCATTTAAGTAACTCACGTGACCAGCGTGAAGAATATCAAAGCAACCATTGGTCATTACCACGCGCTCGCCAGCAAGTTTGGCGTGTTCAAGCGCATATGCCAATTGGTCTTCACTTACTACACCAAAACCCATTTCACCTTGGTGAACATTTAGTGATTGCGCAAGCTCAATGCGGCTCACAGTAGATGTACCCAGCTTACCGACCACAATACCAGCGGCAGCATTGGCGATAGCACAAGCCTGTGGCAAATCGCTACCGGCGGCTAACGATGAAGCCAATACTGAAATAACAGTATCACCAGCACCAGTTACGTCGTGCACTTCGCGCGCAACGGTTGGAATATGTAATTCGTCATTGTCACGGGTGATCAGTGTCATGCCCTTTTCTGAGCGAGTCACCAACAATGCCTCAAGGTCAAACTCATGCAGCAGCTTGTGGGCCTTTTCAACTAAGTCTGCTTCACTGGTCACCTTGCCAGCAACAAGTTCAAACTCAAGCATATTAGGCGTCAGCAGCGATGCACCGCGATAACGTGAAAAGTCGCTGCCTTTAGGATCAACCAGCACCTTAACGCCTTGCTTCGTTGCCTGGGCAATAAAGTCGGTACAATCAGTTAGTGCGCCTTTGGCGTAATCAGAAAGAATAACGACGTCAACTTCACCTAGCATTTTTACTGCAGATGCCATTAGCGCATGGCTTTCAGCTTCCGGGTAAGCTTCTTCAAAGTCTAAGCGAATGAGCTGCTGACTACGCGACATCACCCTTAGCTTGGTGATAGTGGGTAGCTCGGCAACAGTATGCCAGCAAGGCTCAACGCCAAGCGCCTTAATACCTGTAGTCAGCGCCTGAGCGTTTTCGTCGTCACCAACAATACCCGCTAGTGCAACTTGCCCGCCTAAGGTAGCAATGTTTAACGCTACGTTAGCGGCGCCGCCTGGGCGATCCTCACTTTGATTTATGCGTACGACTGGTACAGGAGCTTCTGGAGAAATACGTCCTGTATCACCTGCCCAATACCTATCGAGCATCACGTCTCCAACTACTAAGACTTTTGCTTGTTCAAATACGGGTAAAGTTACCTTCATAACGCCTATTCTTTCTGCTAAAAATTAAACCCCGATTGTACCTAAATTTGTTCACAGCTGTTACTTTTCATCAATTTAATTACTGCTTTATTCGAAGTTTGGCGATTAAACGTAACCGCAAGGAGCAAAACTGTTATAATACAGCGCTATAAATCGGTGTAAAAAGCTACACCCAACAGTTGATACAGAGCATTAAGCTATATTTCAATTGGTCGAAATTGTTAAACAACTACTGCTGAACTAACAGACCTTAACTGAGTCTATCTTCAGTAGCCTTTAGTCAGAATAGGAATAAATATGATAGTCGTAACCGGTGCAGCGGGCTTTATTGGTAGTAACCTAGTCAAAACGCTTAACGAATTAGGCCGTAAAGATATCATTGCTGTTGACGATTTAACCGACGGCACCAAGATGTTTAACTTAGCCGACTGTGAAATTGCCGACTACCTAGACAAAGACCAGTTTCTAGCTTTGATTGAAGCCGGCGAATTTGACGGTAAGTTAGAAGTGATTTTCCATCAAGGCGCTTGCTCTACCACCACTGAGTGGGACGGTAAGTTCATGATGCAAAACAACTACGAATACTCTAAAACGCTACTGCATTTCTGCCAGCAACATAATTGCCAATTTATCTATGCATCATCTGCATCTGTATACGGCGGTAGCGAGAAGTTTGTCGAGCAGCGCGAGTTTGAAAAGCCACTTAACGTTTACGCTTACTCAAAGTTCTTATTCGACCAATATGTGCGTACTCAATCACTGACCTCTCAAGTTGCTGGTCTACGTTATTTCAATGTCTATGGCCCGCGCGAGCAGCACAAAGGCGGAATGGCGAGTGTCGCTTTCCACTTCAATAACCAGATCAAAGAGAACCAAATTTGTCGCTTATTTGCGGGAATTGACGGTTTTGAAGATGGTATGCAACTGCGTGACTTTGTGTACGTTAAAGATGTCGTTGCTGTAAATATTTGGCTATGGCAAAACCCTGAAGTGTCAGGCATCTTCAACTGTGGTACAGGCCAAGCGCAAAGCTTTAACGACGTCGCTAATGCAGTAATTAACTACCATAATGCAGGCAAAATTGAATACATCCCGTTCCCAGACAAGCTTAAAGGTGCATACCAAAGCTTTACCCAGGCAGACTTAACTCAGTTAAGAGCTGCGGGCTATACGGCGCCATTCAAAACCGTAGAGCAGGCAGTACCTGAGTACCTAGACTGGTTAGCAGAACAACATTTCATCGGCCAATAACCACCGCAAAGGAGACGGTATTAGCCGTCTCCCATACACAGCCCAACACTGTTTAATTAGGTTAAGTGAATAGCAAATCGATGAAGAAACTACTGCTAGTTAAGAACGATAAAATTGGCGATTTCGTCCTCATGTGGCCCGCATTTTACCTGCTAAAGACCGCGCTACCAGATACCAGTATCGAGGTGTTTGTGTCTCCAGTCGTTGCCGATTTTGCCAGAGCTTGCCCTTATATCGATAATGTCATTGCTGACACAGGTGATGATACTCAGCTAAGGCAAACCATCAATGATGCCAACTATGACGTGGTGTTAGTATCATCGTCTGAGTTAAGAATTTACAACCTGGTAAAAAACAGTGGTGCAAGCTACACCCTGGCGCCAAAACACAAATGGTTCCAGTATCTGTATAAACACAGAGTCAATAACCTGTACGAAAAGCACGAAGGCTGCTGGCGTGGCGGCTGCTTGTTAGTCGAACACTTTTTAAAACACCATAATATTGCGATTCCCGCGTTACCAAAACAGTATTGGGATGCAAGCGAAAATCGTCACAAGTGGCTGCAACATTACGGCCATCAAGCGGGCGAGAAACTGATTTTTGTCCATCCAGGTACAGGTGGTTCATCAGGAAGAGTCGCTGAGTCAGACTATATTAATCTCATCACTCAACTGCATGGCCAGCTTAACCACCCAGTTAGGTTTATCTTGACCTATAATGGCGATGAGCTGGTGTTAGCGCAAAATATCCATCAAGGGTTAGCACAATCTGATATCAATATTGATATTGCCAAACCATTATCGAGTTTGACCGATTTTGCAGAGTCTATTGTCGCCGCAGATATGTTTATTGCTGGCTCAACGGGGCCGCTACACCTTGCGGGATTGCACAATGTCGCCACCGTGGGTTTTTATGCAGGGCGCCGCTCAGCGCCGCATATTCGCTGGCAGACTTTATCGCAAGCAGAAAAACGCTTTGCTTTTACCCCGCCAGTTGGCCGCAAGACCGGTCGCAACATGGCGTTGATTGATTTTGATAAAGTTGCGACAGAGACAGCACAATATCTAAATGCTCAAAACTAGTTAGGCTAATCTAACAACCCATAGCAGCGAACAACCGAAACGACGAGATAAAAAGAGAATTTACTCAAGATGCATAACTTCAAAGTTTTTGTCATTAACTTAGCAAGCTCCACTGAGCGCCTCAAGCACATCACTGAGCAATTAGGCAAATTTCAGGTACCGTTTGAACGCATTGATGCAGTTGATGGCCGCAAGCTTAGCGATGAAGAAATCGAGAAATACTCTCCTCAATCATTAGTACAACAGCACTATTTTCGCCCGCTAAATAAAGGGGAAGTTGGCTGCAGTCTCAGTCACCAAAAAGCATGGCAAAAAATTCTCGACGATGATTTAGATTTTGCCATCATTTTAGAAGATGACATTTATCTAAAGGACAATTTCAAATCCATTGTAGAACTGATGGCTGAACTACCAACAATGGACTGGGACTATATAAAGTTATTCCCATTTAAAAAAGGCGGTGAAAGTAACGTTCGCGATTCAATTGAATATAAAGGGCATCGTTTCGTTAGTTACCACAAGTACCCTATTAGTGCCGTTGGCCAAATAATTAGTCGCCGCGGAGCCCAAGCTTTGATAAACAATATGCCATATGTTGTTCAACCGGTAGATGGTCATATCAAATCTTGGTGGGAACTCGATATAACGCCTTTCGGCTTATCACCGTATTGCATAGGCATCGATGTCGATGGCCAGTCGGATATCAATCCTGGTCAGCAAGAGCTTAATAAACTCAAGCAGCGTAAAGTGCATAAAATCCTTCTCAATTGGAAACGCGCATTTAACCGGATGCTAGCTACACCTAAGCTAGACAAAGCTTTTAATCAATTTAAACAACAGCTTAAGTAGGATATCAATATGATACCGGTTGTTAGCCACTCACAGTTACAACAAGCCAAGCGAGTGCTGTACATGAGCCACCTCGCGATTGGAGACTTCGTCTACCAAGGCGTGTGGTTACAAGCACTTAAACATAAGTACCCTCAGCTAAGTATTGATATTTGGTTTGATGATTGTCGCAGCAAACCACAAGACTGGGCTGCGGGCCGCAATAAGACACTGACAGAATGGATTGATGCTACAGAAGAATTTGACGACACCTATCCAATTGTTGCAGATCTTGAGCAGCGCGCGCAATCAATTGCGAAAGCGCAAGCAAAGCAGTACGACATTATTGTGTTTGTCGGCAAGAACCGCCCTGAAAAGTTTGCCAAAATTGCCAGACAGATTTCACATAGCGCACAAATAGCAGTAACCAACAGCAAGCCACTATCTAACCCCATTGCTAACTACATGCACATGAAAAAGATGGATGGCGTGATCAGCTATGACAACATTGCCGCCAAGGTATCGCACATTACCGAGCTATACAGCCAGTGTTTTAACCAACTTTTGGGATTAGAAACAAGTGATCTGGTTGCAGGCAAGCAGCAATTACCACTTGCAGTTAAGCCTGAGTATTTAGCACTAGTTGAACCAACTGTAAGTAAGCTGGTCGCGCAAGCACAAGATAAAAAACTGGTATTTATAAATCATTTATCCACTGCATCAAAAAAAGATTACCCTTGGGAAGGTGTTAAGACACTCATTGTCGAGCTAAGCAAGCAGCATCCAACACTGGCGTTTATTGTTAATACCCCGCCTGACAAGCTTGATGAAGTCGAGCAGGCAATCGCGCAAGACGGTGACTTATCTAACCTTGCAGTATGTGCCTCAACAGCAAAGACCAACTTCTTTGAGCTACCCGCGTTAATGAGCCTGTGTAGCCTAGTTATTACCGTAGATACCGCCACTGCGCATTTGGCATTAAGCCTAGACGTGCCGCAAGTCACTATCATGGCAAGTGACTTTAAATTATGGCAGCCACAAGGTAATAGCATTATTTTGGAAGGAAACGGCAAAGCAAGACAAGTCGCCGTAAAAGATGTCATCGCAGCAGCAAACCAACAATTGAGTGCTATCATCTAGCGCTCAACCTCAACTAACGCTCAATTTTCTAATCGCAAATTCTCATCAACGGTTAATAGGGTTAACAACTTAGATGTGAGCTTGCGTATTGACCAACTGTTGCAGTTTGTCCATCGCCGCTACTAACCCATTCTCAGTAGGTGACGCCTGTAAACTAGCAGACAGCTCCTGAAAACTCTGCTCTTTAAGTAACCCAAGAACAGTACTTAGCAGTGACTGATAACTCGCATCTGCTGCAAGCACCATGTGCGCCTGAGCACATTTTCTAATTCTATCTGGCTGGTCTTTCGATACAGGCGCTACGACAGTAGGAACTTTCAGGGCGATTGATTGCAATAGGGTATCTCCGCCACTCAATACCGCAGCTTTAGCTCCGTTTAGCAAGCTAATAAACTCTTTAGTATCAAGCGCAGATATAGCAATCACACCAGGCAACTCAGGCAGCGGTTTAGGGTAGTTCGGCCCAAACACCATCACGCTAGGAACTTGCGTTTCCATATAAGCTTGCTGGGCAACTTTCGCCCATACGTCAGCGGCCAACAAATTATTGTTAAGTAAATGTCCGCCAGAGCCTGCACTAAAGAATAAATATTGTTTTGCTACTAACTGATATCTCTGCAGTAATTGCTGCTGCAGTTTAATATCTGGGTGCGGAAAAATACTGCCAATGCAAATTGGCTCTGGCCGCTTAATCAAATTGAGCTTGAAGCGATTAAACGCCGAAATATCACCAATCACGAATTCAGGTTGTACTACCCAGTGACTATCAGTCGCCAATGCTCGCTCCAGCTTCATGCCGCGAGCACGCTTACGTTTATGCTGACTGATAAACACCACTTGCGCGCCAGAGCGTTTGGCATGCTTTAGCTGTGATTTTCTGCCAGCAGCATCAAAAATCACTACATCGGGTTTAAGCTCAGTAATGAGCTGATTCACTTCCTTGATTTTTTTGGTGGGCGTATCGTCAAGTAAATGCGTGCGATAGTGGCAGCTATGACAATAAGGCGCATGTCGATTCAATACAAAATCAATTTGGGCATTTGGCCATTGACATTTTGCTTCATCAGCAATAATGGTTGAGCGCATATATTCACCAATACCTTCATCTGAAGATACTGGAATAAACAACAGCTTTGGCTCATTTGGCATGGTTACATCCGTTTACTTTTGAGGGCAGTTCATCTACATCCTGGTAGAACTGTTGAGCAAAGCGCACGTATCGCTTTGCTTGGAACAAATCCTAACATGGTTAATTGAGGTTTTTACACCAATTTATCAACGCGGTCTAACTTGTTTATCAACGCAATCTAACTTGGCAATCACATCTTCAACACTGATCATTGCCATCAAATTTTCGCCCTTGGCGCGTTTACCCCATTTTACCTCGCCTACAACCTGCTGAGCTATTGCTTGCGGGTAAACATTTGCAACCAAGTCCTGACTAAAATAGGGGCCTGTTCGACCTGGGTTTGAGTGCGCATACAAACCAACCACAGGTGTACCTTGGGTCACTGCCATATGTGCAGGGCCAGTGTCAGGCGCAAGTACCACTGAGGCGCGCTTTAGTATGGCAAGCATTTGCGTTAATGAGGTCTTACCAACCAGGTTTTCAATGCTATTGGTTCCTTGGTTGACGATTTGTGTCGCAAGCTCACTTTCAAGCTTACTTGGCCCGCCACACAGCAATACTCGATAACCTTGAGCTACTGCATAATCGGCAACCTTGGCATAGCGCTCAGGTAGCCAGTTACGCTCTGCTTTACTGGCTGCAGGGCAAATCACTAAGGTTTTAGCGTCATCACTAATTTGCGTGGCAGCAAAATGCGTGTCCGCCTCAGGTACAGGGATATTCCAGCTCGGGGTAATATCCGTTACACCAATGGCTTTAGCGAAGCCCATAAAGCCATCAAGCACATGGGGTTGATGCTGCGGCGCAATGGCGGCATTGGTCACTAACCACTGGCCTTCTTTAGCCCTCGCCTTGTCAAAACCTATGCGGGTTTTCGCTTTAATCATTAGCGAAGCAATGGTAGCCCTTAGTGCAACTTGCATATGCAGCAGCACATCAAACTTTTGCCCTTTTAATGCCGTACGTAAATTGCGGTAGCTGCGCCAGCCTTGGGACTTATCAAACACCACAAACTCGACATTAGGTAGATGCTTCACCAGTTGATGCTCAACCTTACCGATTACCCAGGTGATTTTCAGGTTTGGGTAATGACGTTGAATCGCTTGCACCATAGCAACGCCATGGCAAACATCGCCAATTGCGGATAAGCGCAATAAACATAAAGATTGGATTGAGCTGAAATCGTTAGACATGTTCACCTGCTGGCAATGTTCGCCCAATAAGACGAAGCTAAGAGCTTGAAATAGTGAGTAATCGCAAGCCCAGAATTTTAAGGTATAATGCGTTTTTTATCTACTTTAGAAGCCCTAGCTTTCGCGAGCACGCATGCAAATAAAATCTACTCCAACAGGCTTTATCGCTTGGTGCTGTGAGCAAGCAGCAAACCTCACACCTGAAGATTTTAAGGTGACACCTTGGCAGGAAAAGGGTCAAGTTACTGGGCAATCTTGTGGCCGTTATACGACTTGGTTTGTCAAACCTGAGCTGTTGGAAAAAACCGAGCATAGCGTCAAGCCAGAGTTGAGTGTTAATGAACACGCTGATTGCGAGTGGGTTTTACGCCACTACTGGCGCGGTGGTCTTGCTGAAAAGTTATCTAAAGATGCCTATCTGTATACCGGCAAACTCAATACTCGCGCCTTTGCCGAATTAGCCTTACTTGAAAAGCTGTATCAACAAGGTTTCGCCGTACCAAGACCAATCGCCGCCAATGTTGAGCGCTTCGGTTTATGGTATCGCGCTGACATTATTATCGAGCGTATCGCTGGCGCAAAAGATCTAGTTGCACACTTATCAAATGAGCCAATGACCGACGCCCAGTGGCAGCATTTAGGGGCTACAATCGCTAAGTTTCACCAGCATGGGGTATATCACGCCGATCTTAACGCTAAGAACATTCTGCTGAGCGCAGATAAATTCTATCTGATTGATTTTGACCGCGGCGAAATGCGTAAACCAGACAATAGCTGGCAACAGGCAAACCTTGCTCGCCTACTGCGTTCATTTAATAAAGAGCTAGGTAAGCAGCCACAATTGCATTTCAGCGAAGATAATTGGCAACAGCTCATCCGGGGCTATCAAAGCGCCTAGCCTGCTAGCACTGGCGAGATGGCATCAAAGTGCGCTTTTAACGCGCCTTTGTTTTGCTCCACCACAGCAAGCGCTGCCTTACATTGCTGCTGATGCGCTTGCTTGTCATCCCAATTTAACAGCAAGAGTTGCGCTAATTCATCTGCGGGCTGAGCGTGGTTTAAATCATCCCCCTTCGAGCCGTTAGCTCCTGATTCAGCGCTATCTGCTGCAACCACCTTTAACCCACCAGCTTGCTTAAGCAACTGAGTAATTTCGGCAAAATCCCAGTGATGCGGGCCAACAAATACATTCAACCCCATAGCCGCAGGTTCAAGTGGATTGTGACCACCATTTTCAATCAAGGTGCCACCCACAAATGCTTGATCGGCTGTGCCATAGAGCATCAATAATTCACCCATAGAATCGCCAAGTAACACCTGGGTTTGCTCACCGACAGCTTGCCCTTCACTGCGGCGCAATAAGTTCAGTCCAGCAATGTTTGCTGCCTTCGCTGCCGCGTCAAATTGCTCCGGGTGACGCGGCGCCATAATTAACAATGCATTTGGATAGTGTGCTAACACTTGCTTATGGGCCTGCAGCATAATGTCGAACTCACCAGGATGAACACTACCTGCTACCCAAACTGGGGCGGTTTGTCTTTGCCAAAGGCTGCGAAGTTCATGCGCCTGCTCACGCTTGCTGGCATCAATATTGATATCAAACTTAACACTACCAGTCACTTGAACACGCTGAGTATCAACACCTAGCTTGAAAAAGCGCTCAGCCTCAGTCTGGGTCTGCACCAACACTTTGTCGAGTGTTTTCAACATCGGAATGCTGAGCTTAGGTTTTGCCTGATATTTATCAGCCGATTTTTGCGATAGTCGCGCATTTGCCAGTATCAACTCAACGCCGCGTTTATTGGCAAAATGAACTAGGTTTGGCCATAGTTCAGTTTCCATAATCACGCACACTTTTGGATTAACCTGGTTAAGAAATCGCTGCACGGCATAACTAAAATCTAAAGGTAGATAACAATGCTGAACACTGTCGCCAAATGCCTTGGTAACTTGCTCTGAACCAGTTGGACTTGTGGTAGTAATGGTGAATTTTTTAGCGGGATATTGCTGCATTAGCTGTTTAATCAAATCCACTGCAGCTAGGGTTTCGCCCATGGATACACAATGAAATAACACATCGGTTTGCACTAGCTTTGAAAAACCAAAGCGCTCAGACCAACGCTTGCGATAATCAGCGCTTTTAATACTGCGAAAACCAAGGTAGAGCACCACTAAAGGTGCCAGTAGATACAGTAACAGTGAATAAACTGAGCGAGTCATAACAAAGACTTAAATGATTTTGCGAAACATAGCCGCAATGCTACCATACTCGCTGTTAATAAGGATATGTGTGCGACCTAGCCCCTTGAGCTAGGCAATAAATGACTGACTTTGGAAGTGCTATGAAAACCCGCGATAAAATTGTTTTTGCCAGCCTAGAGCTGTTTAATGAGCACGGTGAACGCAACATCACCACTAACCATATCGCGGCTCACTTAGGTATTAGCCCCGGCAACCTGTACTACCACTTTCGCAACAAAGAAGACATTATCAACTCTATCTTTACCTTATACGAAACCCACCTAGAAAATGGCTCTAAGCCATATCAAGACGTTGCGATTGATATCGAGCTGCTCCTTGGCTATTTCGATGCCATGTTTTACACCATGTGGCAATTCCGCTTCATGTACGCCAACTTAGCTGACATTTTAAGCCGCGATGAAAAACTCAAGCAGCGCTATTTAGTGGCGCAAAGAAATGTTCTAGAAAGCTCAAGCAACGTTCTGCGCCAGCTCACTAATGACGGCTTTCTAGCAGTTGATGAAAACATCATAGTCGAGCTTGCTGACACACTAAAAATGATGGTCAGCTTCTGGATCAGCTATCAGCTAACCCAATCAGATGATTCAACCATCACCAAAGCGACTTTATACAAAGGTTTGTTAAGAGTACTGATGGTATTTAAGGCATACTCGACTGAGCATTCGCGCGATACCTTTGACCGCTTAGAGCAGCACTACCGCGCCATGATTAAGAAACCAGGACAAGGCTAAGCTGACAGCTTAGGTTTATGAGCAAGAGTTCAAGAACTAAAGCAATCAGCTAGGACACATAACACCCGCTTATGAACAGCGACTTAAAACTGTGTTCCACTACTAATTAGCGCTAACACGCCTCTAGGTCGTCTATCGTTTTCTGCTCCAACTTGTTGTTAATGCAAACCTTCCCCTAGCACTCATTTAAACTCACCAAACAACCCCAAATATACTCGCTGTTAATGCTAATTCACAAAGTATTAGGATTAGTTTTACTTATCAAAAAATCTGCTGTGCCCTAATCCCTTTTATAATACTGCCACGGTTAAAAAAAACGCTGTGGCTAGGGATTATTTAGGAGTAGAATGCCCGACATACTCCACTCCAAGCAAACTTGTTTAAAACACAAATTGACTACACTTGGATTAACATAATAACCATTAGCAGGAGACATCAGGTGGCCTCTACTTCATTCTACGACCGTATCAATCAGCAGCTAGCTGAAGTTAAAGCCGACGGCTTATACAAAAGCGAACGCGTGATCACTTCAGCCCAGCAGACGGCAATCGACGTAAACGATGATAAAGTCATCAACTTCTGTGCGAACAACTACCTTGGTTTAGCGAATCACCCAGAGCTAATCAAAGCTGCGCAAAATGGCCTAGATAACCACGGTTTTGGTATGGCATCAGTGCGCTTTATCTGTGGTACGCAAGACATCCATAAGCAACTTGAAGCTAGCCTAAGTGAATTTTTAGGCATGGAAGACACCATTCTTTACTCTTCTTGCTTTGATGCTAATGCTGGCCTTTTCGAGACTCTACTTGATGCCAACGACGCGATTGTGTCTGATGCGCTAAACCATGCTTCAATTATCGATGGTGTGCGTTTATGTAAAGCTAAACGCTTCCGTTACGCCAACAATGATATGGCAGATCTTGAGCAGCAACTTATTGCCGCTACTGAAGCAGGTGCGCGTAATATTCTTATCGCCACCGACGGTGTATTCTCAATGGATGGCGTGATTGCCAATCTGCAAGGCGTTTGTGATTTAGCCGACAAGTACGGTGCACTTGTGATGGTTGATGACTCTCACGCAGTGGGTTTTGTTGGTCAGCAAGGCCGTGGTACTCACGAGTACTGTGAAGTAATGGATCGCGTAGACATCATTACAGGTACGCTTGGTAAAGCACTGGGTGGCGCATCTGGTGGTTTCACCTCAGCCAAAAAAGAAGTGGTTGATTGGTTACGTCAGCGCTCACGCCCTTACTTATTTTCTAACTCATTAGCGCCTTCAATTGTGAGTGCGTCAATTCGCGTACTTGACATGCTTAAAGATGGTCAAGAGTTACGAGAGGCAGTCTGGGAAAACAGCCGTTACTTCCGCGAGCAAATGTCAGCGGCAGGCTTTAACCTAGGCGGAGCTGATCATGCCATTATTCCAGTGATGATTGGGGATGCCAAAATTGCTAGCGATTTTGCTAACCGCCTACTGGCGGAAAACATCTACGTGATTGGTTTCTCATTCCCAGTCGTACCTAAAGGTCAGGCTCGTATTCGTACGCAAATGTCTGCAGCACACACACGTGAGCAACTAGACCATGCAATCGACGCCTTTACCCGCATCGGTAAAGAAATGGGCATTATCTAAGGTCACGAACATGAAAGCATTAAGCAAATTAAAGCCTGAAGAAGGCATTTGGATGGTTGATGCGCCTAAGCCTGAGCTAGGCCATAACGATCTGCTAATTAAAATCAAGAAAACCGCCATTTGCGGCACCGACGTTCACATCTACAACTGGGACGAGTGGTCACAAAACACTATTCCTGTGCCAATGATTGTTGGTCATGAGTATGTGGGCGAAGTCGTTGATATGGGTCAGGAAGTACGTGGTTTTAGCGTAGGCGACCGCGTATCAGGCGAAGGTCACATTACCTGTGGTCACTGCCGTAACTGTCGTGGCGGCCGCACTCACCTTTGCCGCAACACCTCAGGTGTGGGCGTTAATCGTCAGGGTGCATTTGCCGAATATCTGGTTATTCCAGCATTTAACGCTTTTAAAATCCCTGCAGATATCTCTGATGATCTTGCTTCTATTTTCGACCCATTTGGTAATGCAGTACACACAGCTTTGTCATTCGACCTAGTCGGTGAAGATGTGCTGATCACAGGTGCGGGTCCAATTGGCATTATGGCAGCGGCAGTGTGTAAGCATGTTGGCGCGCGCCATGTGGTGATCACAGACGTTAACGAATACCGCTTAGAGCTTGCCCGTAAAATGGGCGCCACCCGCGCGGTTAACGTTGCCAATGAAGATCTAAAGTCAGTGATGGACGAGCTCGGTATGACCGAAGGTTTTGACGTTGGTTTAGAAATGTCAGGTGTGCCGTCAGCATTCCACTCTATGCTAGATACCATGAACCACGGCGGTAAAATCGCTATGTTGGGTATTCCTGGCAAAGATATGGCAATTGACTGGAGCAAAGTGATCTTTAAAGGCTTAATCTTAAAAGGTATTTATGGTCGCGAGATGTTTGAAACCTGGTACAAGATGGCAAGTCTCATTCAATCAGGTTTAGATCTATCGCCTATCATTACTCATCACTACAAGGTTGATGACTTCCAGCAAGGCTTTGACGCCATGCGCTCAGGTCAGTCAGGTAAGGTTATCTTAGATTGGCAATAACCAATTAATGCGCGATGACTGCGCTAGCTAAGTAACCACAAACTTTAAGGGGTTGTCGTCAGGCAGCCCCTTACTTCATAATCTGCATAAATCTTAAGCCCTTTTGGTAACCGCAATGTCAAACTTTAAACACTTATCCATCAATGAACTTATTCACATGCAAGCCGAACAAAGCGACCTGCAAATTGTGGATATTCGCGATGCAGCAAGTTTTGCACAAGGGCACATTCAAGGTGCAACCCACCTGACCAATGAAAACATCGCCCATTTTATTGCCGATGCCGACATGGACGCACCATTAATCGTGGTGTGCTATCACGGCATCAGCAGTCAAGGCGCTGCCACTTACTTAATTGAGCAAGGCTTTGATGATGTTTATAGCCTTGATGGTGGCTTCACAGCCTGGAGTAGTGCTCACGCATGATAGAACTTGGAGTGATACCAAATGCGCGAATGGCGCAGGCATTTATCGATTACCTTGCAGGATTAGGGATCAGCTGCCACGCCATGCCAGTTGAGCAAGGTGTGAAGCTAGTGTTAGCCAATTCAGCCGACTTAACTAGTGCGAGCGAAGAACTTGAACTTTTCATCAAAAATCCAAACGATCCTAAATATCTACAGGCATCATGGGACAATGGCGATGCCGGGGTTAAATTCGACTATGGTTCTGGCGGGTTAGGCTTAGCTGCGCAATTTATCACAGGTGCGGGCCCACTTACGCTGGTCATATTTGCAGTATGTGTCCTGCTATTTGCAGTGATGAATCTAGGCTTTGGTAATCAAGTCTACAGCGCTTTATCATTCTTCAATGCGGTGCCTGGCGCAGACCTTGAGCAAGTTTGGCGAGTGTTCACTCCAAGCTTGATGCACGGCTCCATCATGCACGTCGTATTTAACCTGCTGTGGTGGTGGTATCTTGGTGGCAAGATTGAAAACCGCCTCGGCACTATGCCATTACTCACACTGTTGTTGGTTGCTGGCACCTTGCCAAATATCGTGCAGTATTTTGTGTCTGGCCCTAACTTTTTAGGTATTTCTGGTGTGGTATACGCACTGGTTGGCTATAGCTATCTCATGGGTAAACGCAGTCCCCAAAGTGGTATTTTCCTGCCAGACTCTTACATGGGCTTTATGATCATTTGGTTGCTTTTAGGCTTTACCGATATTCTCGGTGTTTCCATGGCAAATGGCGCCCATATTGGCGGCCTAGCAGTTGGCTTATTGCAAGCACTAATCGACTCTCGCAACTCTCGCCGCATTAAGCGATAGCGACACTGCGATTAGCCACAATATAGTAAATCAACTGTATCACGCACGTTTATGGCAGCAATAGCCCCAGACTAATTGTGTAAATACCTAGAGCAAGGTATAAAGAGTTTTTTAATTTGAGGCATCTGAAATATGGAACGTATTCTCGTAGTCAGGGTAGATAAATTGGGCGATTTTTGTCACTCATTACCAGCTATTTCATTATTAAAACGCTCACTTCCTGATGCGCAAATTGACGTTATTGTTTCGCCGATTATTGAGCCATTGGCTAAGCAGTTTGATTTTATCGACAACCTGTTGATTTACCGTAAAGACGACCCTCAACTAGTTGATACGATTAAACAAAGAAACTATCAAGCGGCTTTGATCATGCACAGCCATAAACATATGGCGCAAGTTGTTAAGCAAGCGAATATTCCTTACCGTCTAGGCCAACGTCGTAAGTGGTTTCAGTACCTTTATACCCACAGAGCACCATTAAATCGCAGTGCCTGCCTAAAACCAGAATGGCGCTACTGTACTGATCACATTGAGTACTTCTTATGTAAGCACCATATTCCGCCTGCTGACATCCACCAAAGGCTGTGGGACATTGCTGAGCAAAAGCCGCAGTGGCAAGAATTCTATGGCAAAACCAATGATGAGCTTATGGTGTTTATTCATCCTGGAAGCGGCGGCTCAGAAGGCTCATTATCGCCCGCTCAGTTTGTCGACATTGCCGACAATCTAGCGCAAAACTGCCAACACAAACTCAAATTTGTAGTCACATTTGGCCCAGGCGAAGAGCAACTTGCTGATACCGTAGCCAAGCAACTGCAAGACAAGCAGCATGATGCCTTACCAGCTAAACCCATTAAAGATATCGCCGAATTCTCACGCTCACTGGTCGCCGCCGATGTGATGATTGCTGGCTCAACTGGGCCACTGCACGTTGCGAGTCTACACAATGCGATTACGGTTGGCTTCTATCCCCATGAGTCTCGTGACGATAAGATCCGTTGGCAAACTTTAAGTGACGACTACAAGCGCCTGTCATTTTCACCGCCTATGGGTAAGAGTACTGGGGCGAACCTAGCTTTAGTCGACACTAAACTTGCAGGCACTAAAGCCGCTGAAAAAATCAATGCTTTATATGGTGACAACTAGCGTTCTGTTTCACTAACGCTAAACCAATAAAAATGCGGCTAGGGAGTAACTCCTGCCGCATTTTTTTTATAGCTTAAATCATCAGACAAACTAAGCCATGCTGATCACTTGTTTGACTAATTTTTCGATTCCCTCATTCGCCTCGGCTATATTAGTCGCCAACATGTAGGCAGGTGTTGTCACTAACTTGTTTGCTTCATCCACAACAATCTCATCAACGTTTGCATCCACATGTGTCGCGCCCATTTGATTCACAGCAGCGGCAGTATCAATATCTGTACCTATGGTTGCTTGCACATTCTCACCGTAAATAAGTGGCACCATTACTGGCGCAATACACATCATGCCTACAGGTTTGCTAGCTAAAGCAAACTCTCGAATAAACTGCTCCACTTGTGGAGCGATCGTGCAGTCTTTGCCGTTTAAGGCAAAGTTACATAGGTTTTTCGCTGCGCCAAAGCCGCCAGGCACAATCAGTGCATCGAACTCTTCAAGCTCTAGGTTAGTCACATCTTTAATTTCACCACGAGCAATGCGAGCAGCCTCAACTAGCACGTTACGTGAAGCGCCTTCATCAACCTCGCCGGTTAAATGATTCACTACGTGTAGCTGAGCAATGTCAGGGGCAAAACACTGATAACTTGCGCCAGCTTTAACCACTGCCAGTAGCGTCAGAACGCTTTCATGAATTTCTGCCCCATCAAAAACACCGCTACCACTTAGTAAAACTGCTACCTTTTTCATGCTGTTACTCCATATCCTTTTTGAGCTCAAAAATTAATTTAACAAAAAACAAACAAAACTATTGATCTGAGAACCAATCATGCTAACTTAGTTGCTCGAAATAATGTGACGAAAAAATCAACAGTGAGATCGACTCTCTGTTACCTCAGGGAAGTGACAATATTTTGCAACTCATTTCGATTAAGTCTTGCAAAATTTGACCAACTTTTGTTAGGGATAACAATCACACCGATCGCCGTTCTATGTTTGTGTCATATCTGATTACTTTGAAAAAGTCCACATATATTATTTTTTTTCAAAGATCATCACTCAGCTCACATTATTTTAAAAATACAATAAAAAACAGTGATTTATACTTTTGCGCTTGCACTATGTCGAAAAAGTAATTTCTACTAACAGGTTTTAACTAACAGACTTATCCACAGGCTGTTGGTCATCTTACTGTGCCTGAGATCTTACTATTATCAATAGGATCACCCACATAACGATCGGAACAGATCAGTTTTCATCAACAAGCAACTGCCACCATTATCTAACCTAGCTCATACCGCTAAATCTCATCCTATACGCATGCATTTCCACAGGCCTACAACGGCGAATCAAGGTTGAGCAATCAAAGCGATAATGTCATCCTATAGCACCTCTTTTGAATGACGATGAAAGACCCATTATGGCAACGATCCCAAACAACCCACTGGTACTAATCGACGGCTCTTCATACCTTTACCGTGCTTATTATGCACCGCCACATTTAACCAACTCTAAGGGTGAAGCAACCGGTGCCGTATATGGCGTTGTCAACATGCTTAGAAGCCTACTTTCTCGTTACAACCCAAGTCATGTCGCTGTGGTATTTGACGCTAAGGGTAAGACTTTCCGTAACGACATGTACAGCGAATACAAAGCCCAGCGCCCACCTATGCCAGATGATCTGCGTAGCCAAATTGCGCCGCTACACCGCATTATCCGTGCGCTAGGTTTGCCTCTGATTGCCATTGAAGGCGTTGAAGCAGATGACGTTATCGGCACCCTTGCTCGTCAAGCAAGTGCAGACGGCCGTGCAACACTAATTAGCACTGGCGATAAAGACATGGCGCAATTGGTTGACGACAATGTCACCCTAATTAACACCATGACCGACACCATTATGGGTCCTGAAGAGGTAACCACCAAGTTTGGTGTTGGCCCTGAGTTAATCATCGATTACCTAGCCTTAATGGGCGACAAAGCTGACAACATTCCTGGCCTGCCGGGTGTGGGCGAGAAAACCGCTCTTGCCATGCTGACTAGCGTTGGCAGTGTCGATACCCTGCTGGCTAACCCTGATGCCGTTGTCGATGCCGGTTTCCGTGGTGCTAAATCGATGCCAAAGAAAATCAACGACAACGCCGAGCTGCTCAAACTGTCGTACCAGCTTGCTACCATTAAACTCGATGTAGAGCTAGAACAAACCTGGCAGCAACTAGAAATCCAACCACAAAACCGTGACGAGCTAGTGGCTTGTTATGGCGAGATGGAGTTCAAGCGCTGGTTAGCAGAAGTATTAGACAACAAATCTGGCGCTGCAACGACTGCAACTGAGTCAGAAGAAGCCCCAAGTGCAAAGGCAGATATAGAAACTGAGTACCAAACCATTGTTACTGAAGCAGAGCTTGATGCCTGGATTGAAAAATTAACCCAGGCAGAGCTAATGGCTATAGATACTGAAACCACTAGCCTCAATTATATGGAAGCTGAGCTAGTGGGATTATCGTTTGCCGTAGAAGCTGGCAAAGCAGCCTATGTACCAGTCGGCCACGACTACGCAGGCGCGCCAGAGCAGTTAAGCAAGCAGCTAGTGCTTGATAAATTGCGCCCTATTTTAGAGGCTGACAAACCAGCTAAAGTAGGCCAAAACCTTAAATACGACATCAGTATTCTTGCCAATCAAGGCGTGAAGCTTAAAGGTATCCAATTCGATACCATGTTGGAGTCGTACGTATTTAATTCTGTAGCATCGCGTCACGATATGGATGGTTTAGCACTTAAATATCTAGGGCATAAAAACATTAGCTTTGAGCAGATTGCCGGTAAAGGTGCGAAGCAGCTTACCTTTAATCAAATCGACTTGGAAACTGCTGGCCCATACGCAGCCGAAGATGCTGACATTACCCTGCGTTTGCATCAACACCTGTGGCCACGTCTTGAGAAACAAGGCGAGCTTGCCAAGGTGTTTACCGAGCTTGAATTGCCACTGATTAACATTTTGTCAGATATTGAGCGTAATGGCGTTTACATCGACTCTATGTTGCTAAGTCAGCACAGTCAGGAGCTTGCGCAAAAGCTAGATGAATTAGAGCAAAAGGCTTATGAGATTGCAGGCGAGAAGTTCAATCTAGCATCACCTAAGCAATTACAAGGCTTGTTCTTTGAAAAGCTTGGCTACCCGATTATCAAGAAAACCCCTAAAGGTGCACCATCAACTTCAGAAGAAGTGTTAGTTGAGTTAGCACTCGATTACCCGCTGCCAAAGATCATTCTCGAGCACCGCAGTTTATCTAAGCTAAAAAGCACCTATACCGACAAGCTACCGTTAATGGTCAACCCTGTTACTGGCCGCGTACATACCAGTTACCACCAAGCCAATGCGGCTACAGGTCGTTTGTCATCAAGTGAGCCAAACCTGCAGAATATTCCAATTCGCACCGAAGAAGGTCGCCGTATTCGCCAGGCATTTGTTGCACCTGAAGGTAAAAAGATTCTGGCCGCCGACTACTCGCAAATTGAACTGCGTATTATGGCGCACCTATCGCAAGACAAAGGCCTACTTAGCGCCTTTGCTGAAGGGAAAGACATTCACCGCGCGACCGCTGCGGAAGTATTTGGCGTTCACTTTGAAGAAGTGACTAGTGAGCAACGCCGCCGCGCTAAAGCGGTTAACTTTGGTTTGATTTACGGCATGTCTGCCTTTGGCTTGGCCAAGCAGCTTGATATTGCTCGCGCAGAAGCTCAGTCGTACATCGACACCTACTTTGCGCGCTACCCAGGTGTACTAAAGTACATGGAAGACACTCGCGCTGAAGCTGCTGAGCTTGGCTATGTATCAACCTTGTTTGGCCGCCGCTTGTATCTACCTGATATTAAAGATCGCAATGCAATGCGCCGTCAGGCCGCAGAGCGCGCTGCGATTAACGCGCCAATGCAAGGTACAGCTGCTGACATTATTAAAAAGGCAATGATTAGCGTAGCTAACTGGATTGAACAAGACACCAGCGGCGAGATCACCATGCTAATGCAAGTTCACGATGAGCTGGTATTTGAAGTCGATGCAGACAAAGCTGACAGCCTACAAGCTAAGGTTTGTGAGCTAATGGCCGCAGCCGCGAGCTTGGATGTTACATTGCTAGCCGAAGCTGGTATTGGTGACAACTGGCAGCAAGCTCACTAATTGTCAGCAACAAATTCTAAGTACAAAGTGTATTATTAGCTTTAAATAGAAAACAGCTTATCTACAAAAGCACGCTCATGCGTGCTTTTTTATGCTTTAAACAACTTAAAGTGCAAAAAATGACCACCTTTTGTGCGAAAAATCACATTATTCATCACAAAACAAAAATACTGTTTTCTATTTAAGAATAAATAAAGTAATATTCTCTGCGTAGGGTACAGAGGTTAAGATGTTCAATCTTAAAAACCTTTATTTCACTAGCAATAGTGCGCCAAATTAGGCACCTCAGCAATGTAAGTTGCTGGGGTTTTTTTATGTCTTTTTTCAGCTAGCAATCTATTCACCCAAGCCACCCTTTCTTAATCTAGCCAACTATTAAGAAAACCTTGGCAAATTAGCAAAACTTCGCACTTAAAAAACAGTAATCACCGCTCGAGAAACTGACTCATTTCCTCAATAGAAACGATTAATCTCAATCATAAGTTAAAAAATTAGAGCAAATACTTTAAATAAGATTAGCAAACGAGTATTCTATAGTCGTTGAGGGTCACCACTATGGTGGCACTTGAGTCTTGTTGAATTTTAGCTTCTCCCCAAAAGAGCTAATTTTTATTTGCCGACAGCCTAGCCTATGGTTGTCGGTTTTTTTTGCCTGAAATTCATGCTTGCCTACGCTAGATTTCATTACCACCGCCTAACTTGGTACAGCCTCTTCTGACTAACCTTCATGATCTATACTTGTGGTGACGTTTAAAGCTGTTGAAAACATGGATGTTTTCGTCGAGCATTCTTGTGAAATAAAGAGGGGGGATGTGCTTGCTGCGTGCTTTAAATGTCATTGCGACGTGAGCAAATAATCAAAGCTGCCAGATATGGAAAAAGCTAGAATTTACAGACAAAGCCAAATCGAATGATAACCACCTACTGAAGTAGGAGGTGGTTTAGGGCCGAAAACAAAAAGGCCAACCTCATGGTCAGCCTCTCTGTTTATCTAAACAAGCTCATTACTCTTGTTCTTGCGTTTGCTCCAGCAACCAATCTGGGTGACACCACTGATTTAAAATGCCTAGCACTTTAGGTTTACCTGTTCCTTTAGTTGATGAAAACGGCTCTACCTTCACCCAATCGCCAAAATCGGCCAGCTCTTTACGCACCTTGTTTACCGCTTTCATCTTGGCACTTTGTGCTAACTTATCTGACTTAGTTAGTAGAGCTAAAACCGGAATTTCACTGGCCACTGCCCACTCAATCATTTGCATGTCTAAGTCTTTGAGCGGATGACGAATATCCATTAATACCACTACACCACTTAAGCATCGACGCTTCTGTAAATATTCACCTAATGCCGCTTGCCACTTCTTTTTCATCGCAAGTGGTACTTTTGCAAATCCATATCCCGGTAAATCAACCAAACGGCGGTCATCGTCTAGAGCAAATACATTAATCAACTGAGTACGACCAGGCGTTTTACTGGTACGAGCTAAGTTTTTCTGCTCAGTTAAGGCATTCAATGCACTTGATTTACCCGCATTTGAACGACCTGCAAACGCAATCTCAACACCTACATCACCCGGCAAATATTCGTCTAAATGGGCGATATCTGGGGCACTAATTAAAAATTTTGCTTGGCGAAAGTCAATACGAGATTCTGACACTGTTTGCTCCAGTTAAATTACAAAAAATAGCTATATATGTATAAATGTTTAACAAATGCTGTCTTTTCCACATTTTCGTGTAAAATATTAGCCTGATCACATTATAACCCCAAGCTACAATAATGTGTGCGTTACTGTTTGGCATTGCGCCAATACAGCGCTTTGAGGATGAATGGCTTGGGACGACTATTTTACCACGCTTACAGCTTAACCATGTAAGCTCAGGACAATAAATTAACAAGAAGTTGGAACGCCATGAAAAAGTTAGCTCTTGCGCTGTCTGTACTCGCCACCATGTCATCACCTGCTATGGCTGTAGAAGGTAATGCTGAAGCTGGCCAAGCTAAATCAGCACTTTGTGCCGCCTGTCACGGGCCTGACGGCAACAGCATGATCGATATGTATCCAAAAATCGCTGGTCAACATGCTAATTACCTAGCAAAGCAATTAACTGATTTTCAAGCAGCAATGAAAACAGGCGGTAAAGAAGGTCGTATGGACCCAGTAATGGGCGGTATGACAATGACATTAACCGAGCAAGATATTGCCGACCTGGCAGCATTTTACGCTAGTCAAACTCAATCTACTGTTGACGTTGCAGATGTACCAGCATTAGGCGCATCACTATACAAAACAGGCGATGCAGCTCGCGGCATCACTGCTTGTATCGCATGTCACGGCCCTGACGGCAACGGAACTGAAGCTGCAGGCTTCCCAAAAGTGAGCGGTCAACATGCTAATTATTTAAAAATTCAGCTAACGAAGTTCCGCGATACAAATCGTAACAACGACTTAAACGGCATGATGCAAGATGTAAGTAAAAAGTTATCTGACGCTGATATCGAAGCATTATCTAAATATATATCAAGCATTAAGTAGCTACATCTAGGTATAGAATCCAAACAAGAAAGGGCATTAATTGCCCTTTCTTTTTGACAGCAAGTTGACGTTTACGTCAAGTGTTAAAGATTCTTTCTTGACATCAATCACGCTTTTGGGGTTAAATAGCCCCGTACCGAAATGAACCCAACTGTTTATCCAATAAAAATAAACGCTATTAGACAGATTTCGGCTACTTAACATTTAAGATATAAGAATAAAGTCAACTAATAACAATAATATAATTAAGACCACTCACTAATAATAATAACGAGTAGCGATTTCACCTTGAAATCCCGGTCATTAGAAATTGTAAGACATAGACTAATCTTGGTCGCCTCGCTTTTTAGCATTTTCTTACGCAACAGAGGTGATAAGCCTAACGGATAGCAGTTTGAAGGATTCAAATTGCAGCATTGGATGCTAACGCTGAGGATGCACTCGCTGGATGCTTGTTATCACTGGAAGATCTTGATACACGGATGGTTTACTTACGTCATGGAGACATTTGGATAGTGATGAGTCATTGAGACCATCTACGGAAACTGTGGTCAGGAAGGCAACAGACATTAATAAAGCGTCAAAGAAGACCGATAACTAACTAATAGCACGGAAAGCGCTAAAAAAAAGAAGGATCCGACCGGGAAAGTCGCATAGCAAGTACGGAAACTTGGAATCAGAATAAGGTACTACTTGTACCGACCGTAAGGTGGCTGTTTACAGCCACCTTTTTTTTACTTCAATATTTGCCAAGTCACTAATACCAATTAGCACAAGAATGTGATCATTCTTACTGGTTACTTTTTACTGGAAAAAAGGGCTTATAACTTCGTTAGAAATTTTGTAGGTAGAGCAACTAGCTAGCTGTAATTTCTGCCTTGTTCTAAACGATTTTTCCTGCGTAATATCTGATCACTTATTTATCCCAATTGGTATAAGGTTCTAAAAATTAAAAGCTTAGAGCTTGTTTAACTTTGAATATTGTCGATATACTGAAGTTACCCACCTGCCGATTGGATACTGCTGTCGTTCATGAGCCTTTGCCCTCTTTGTAGCCACCAAGCTGACTTTTTCATCCAAGACAAAAAGCGTGCTTTTTACCTATGCCTACATTGCGGACTTGTATTCGCTGCGCCAAGCTCTCATCTTCTACCGAACGTTGAACGCCAACGCTATGGACGGGCCAATAAGGCCGCCAAGCAAAAGCAACTTTCACAATTTGTATTCCCACTATTAGCGCAAATTACTCAGCAACAACCTCAAACTCATCTTACTGGCCTTAATTTTGGTCGGGTGTTAGATGAAAACAGCATTGACGAAATTAATGCTGCAGGGCACACCTTAAATCAATACGATCCATTTTTTGCAGCCAACCCAGAGGTACTCAAACAAGACTATGATTTTGTTTGCTGCTACCGTGTGTTTGAACACTTTAGAAGCCCGCAAAAAGAATGGCGCTTGTTGTCACAGCTTGTGCGCCCTGGTGGCTGGTTAGCAATCAGCACTCCGCTACTGAGCAACCTCAACCAATTTGCTAAGTGGCACTATAAAACCAATCCGACTCATGTGAGTTTCTATCAGCAAGCAACCTTTGAATATATGGCCGCTGTCAGTGGTTTTGATCTATTATTTGCTTCAAAGGACTTCATTTTGATGCAAAAACCATCAGAATCTGATATAAAGCGCAACCCGATTTAGTATTGCACCTCGTACTACGATACTAAGTCTTTATAGAATTTGATTGATCAAGGTAATACAGCACCATGGCTCGCAGCAGAAAAACTCGCAAAGTTAGTGAAAACGCGGCAAAGCGCGCACCACGAGTAAAAAAAGCCGACCGCAAACAGGTTGAAGGCAAAAAGAAAGATTCAGGACGTAAGTCAGGCAATCGCCACAATGAAGCGCTGCTGAAAACGCAAAGCGCTAACAATGCGGCATCTGCAAGCCAAGACCCACGCCATGGCAGCAAAAAGCCAGTTAGCTTAACCTTACCAAGCAGTATTACTGAGCCACTAAAGCCAAAAGCTAAACAACCAAAACTCACTGACGAGCAGAAACTACTAAAGCTTGAGGAAGACCCAAGACTAAACAAGCTACTTGATATGCTTGAAGAAGGTCGCAGCCTAAGTGACACCGACCAAGCTTGGTTAGATCAACAGCTAGATACCATTGAGCAGCTGATGAAGCGCTTAGGTATGGACGAGTCTGAGCCAGAAGTCGAAACCCGCAAGCCAGCTAGCGATGATGAATTATTTGACCGCTTTGAAAGTGGTGAAGATCTGCTAAACATGTACAAGGACTAAGTTGTAGTTAAGCTTAGTCAGAATTACTCATAGAAAAAGCACCTAAAGGGTGCTTTTTTCATATCTAGCTATGGCAAGCAGTATCTTAAGCGCGACTTGTGCAGTAAAATTAGCCATCAAAACTAGCGTCTCCAATTTGAGCTACCGTGTATTACGCGGGACTTGTGTCTATAGGCAAATTCGCAGGGGCTTTTGCGCAACATAAAAAGGAAAGTGTGTGTCTACATTCGTTATTGTTATTGCCGTTCTCATCCTTGTGGCACTCGGTGGCTACGCTGCTTATTTACTGCTTAAGCTTAAACGTCAAACTCAGGCTCAACAACAAGCTCAACAACAAGCTCAAGCAGAGCAGCAAAAGCTTGCTCAGGAACGTCGCCAAAGCGTGTTGACCGATATTCGTTACATCGCTAGCGCCATGCTAGAAGAGCGCTGCGAGTTGTCTGAAGGCGTGATGCGCATAGGTAAACTGTTTGATGCCTTATCAATGTCAGAGCAAGTGCAAGACGACTACCCTAACCTGTTTAAACACTACAGGCTCATTGAGTCACACCCGATTAAAGAAGCACGCAAAGCTTTACCAAAACAGCAGCGGATGAAACTTGATTTCACTCGCATGAAATCTGAGGCCGAGCTTGAACAAGTCATCTTAGGCGAGGTCAAAAAAATCAGTGAGTTTGACGAGCCAGCGCTGCACTGATTGCATAAGTGTAAGCAACATACTCGCAGCTACCACTAACCTCAGATAAATTAATCCGACGAATGGTCATGGGTGATCAACCACTGACCATCAATGCGCTCAATCAGTAAGGTCGATGCACCAGTTGGCTGGTCTTTATCTCGGGCTAACGTCCATTGCCCACTCACTAACGCAGCATTATCCGACAACGATTTAACGCTTTGAATATCAAAACTAAGCTCACCCATGGCCGCTTTATTGGGGTAACTTTTCTTATAACGGCGATACAATTCATCCCAGCCATAAACCAGCTCACCACGGCTTACAAATTGCAGCTTGTCTGAGCGCCAATAGCTTTGCATATAGCCGTCAACATCGCCCTGATTCCAAGCCTGAGTTTGCTTTTGAAATAAGGATTGAATTTGCTCAACTGGTTGCGCACTGGCAAAACAAGCATACATAAATAGGCCAATCGCTAAACAATACTTCATGGCTTACTCCCACAATTAGGTTGTCGAAAATAGCATTTCATGCTTGGATTAGAGTATAGGAAAACAGCATAACACCACATAAAAATATCATTAAAACCAGGTATGGCATTAGCCAAATTGGCAAGCATTTCTAGTACTTGGAAAAATGGACTCTAACTATGATGACTGCACTATCACGCTTTATTTTAAAACTAATGGGTTGGCGCTTTGAGGGCGAGCTAGACGCTGACAAGCCTTGCATTATGGCAGTAGGGCCACACACCAGTAATTGGGACTTCATCATCGGAATATTAGGTCGCAGCGCTTTAGGTGTACGCATTCATTTCTTGGGTAAACACCAGCTATTTATACCGCCTTGGGGCTGGCTGTTTCGCGCCATGGGTGGCAGCCCAGTAGATCGCCGCAAACATAACAATCTAGTTGATGCTGTTGCCCAGCTTTACCAGCAACATGACAACTACAAGCTGGCGCTTGCTCCTGAAGGCACCCGTAGTCCAGTCAAGCGTTGGAAGACTGGCTTTTACCATATTGCCGTCAAAGCCAATATAGATATTATTCCTGTAGGGCTCGATTTTGCGCGCAAAACCATAGTCTTAGGTGAGCGCTTTACTCCTACTCAAGATATCGAGGTCGATATGGAGCAGCTGATGACATTTTTCAGGCAAATAAAAGGCCGGCATCCCAAACAGATCCCGACCTTTAAACTTGAAGATTAATAGTTGGCCTAATTAGGCGCTAATTTCTCAATTAGGCTTTAACGCACCAAAATCACTACCTGATGGCTGCTGGAAAGCGCGTAAGCCAAACTCTGGCAGGATGGCAAAAATATGGTCAAAAATATCTGCCTGAATGCTCTCATAGTTAAACCACACGGTATCGTTAGTGAAGATATACAGCTCAATTGGCACACCTTCAGCTGTCGGCGCTAATTGACGTACCATTAGCGTCATACCTTTATGAGTTTTCGGGTGCGCCTCTAAATACGCCTGTAAATAAGCCCTAAAGGTGCCAATATTGGTCAAATGTCTACCGTTAATCATTAACTCAGCATCAGCCACATTGGCGTTATCTGCACTAATCTCTGCGATGATGCTCGGCAGGTATTGCTTCAAACAATTAACTTTACCTAAGCGCTCAATATCTGACTCAGTTAAGAATCCGATGCTGCTAATGTCGATATTGATTGAACGCTTGATGCGGCGACCGCCTGAAAGCGACATACCCTGCCAGTTTTTAAAGGCATCTGAAACCAGCGCATAGGCAGGGATCATGGTAATAGTCTTATCCCAATTTTGTACCTTTACGGTAGTTAAGGTGACGTCGGTAACCTCGCCGTCAGCGCCATACTTATCCATCTGAATCCAATCGCCCTTACTCACCATGCGGTTAGCCGCTAGCTGAATACCAGCAACAAAGCCCAAAATCGTATCGCGAAACACCAACATCACTAAACCGGTGGCAACACCTAAACCACTAAAGAAATAAACGGGTGATTTATCAGACAAAATAGCCACCACCACAATCAAACCTATGATAAACATAAACAGTTTGATCAGCTGCACGAAGCTCTTCACTGGAATGCGGCGATTCACTCGATTGATATCAGAGATATCATCAACCGCATTTAAGCCGGCAAACGCCGCGCGAATCGCTACAAAAACCAGCAGCGCACTTAAACCACGGTCAAAAAATGTACTCAGTAACTCATGCTCAGTTAGAACAATTGGTACCACTAAATCAAGCAGCAACACAGGTACAAAAAGCGCCAAACGCTCAAAAACACCATGACTAACAAACACATCGTCCCACTGTACAGCGCTGCGTTTGATCACTAAATTAACCCCATGCACGACAAAGCGGTGGGTTAAGTAATAGCTGATAGCTGCAACTATCAGGCATACAACAATAATGATGCTTGTGGTAAGTAAATCAGAAGGTTGGGCATTTATGCCGATACTGGTTAACCAAGAGGTTAACTCGACACGAAGATCTGTATTCACAATCGGGTTCCTTTTATGGAAATATTTAAACCGAATATCATTAGCAAAAACCGCCACAGTAAATAACAAGCGTGCACTGCAACGTAACAAGCACTCAACAAGCCCTTATTTTAGCTCGTTTTTCCTTGTCGTTATTTGACCAGTTTCAGTGATGCATTAACAATACGGGCAACTAAGAACGGGAGTCAATCATGAAATATTATTCTTTAGTTGTCGCGCTCACCCTCGCTTGCCTAGTTGCAGTGCCAAACGCTAAGGCTAATGATGACCAACAAGGTTATCAACCTGCAGTGGCGCTTCTTTTTGACTACGTGAATACTCCAAGCAAGATGTATGGCGTAACCCTTGCTCCTAGGCATTATGACCGTGACTACGCAGATTGGGGCTATTACATTGGTTATGCTAAAGGTCAAAAAACCGATCTAGAGCTACAAGAGCCAAGTGAAGGTTACATTCAAGAATACATGTGGCGCTTTGGTGTTAGCTATAGCATGACCGAAGATTTCAGCATTTACTTTGGTGCAACCAACTATGTGTATGAAACCAACACCACCAATAATATCGTGCCATTGATTGAAGGTGGTGAACCCGTATGGGAGCGAAGCAATGACCGTTACTGGGGTGCAGAGGCGGGTCTACGCTACCGTATCGCTAACTCGTTTATGATTGGCGCCGGCTATGACACTCGTACTGAGTCAGCGGTTATTAGCTTTGGCTTTACCATGTAGTTATGTACTGGTTTAAATCGCATTAACAAAAACGGCGTCTCAATCGACGCCGTTTTTCATTTTGAGGCTTAGTAATTAACTTAAGCGTTATTAGCGCAATATCTAGTACTAAAAGCTAGCGAGCATATGCGCTGGTAAGTATTGATTAAAGCTTGCCGTGTTGAGTAAGTCGGTCGCGTTGTCGATATCTGGCGCAAAATAGCGGTCTTTGTCGTAAAACGCCACTAGCTCACGTAACTCAGCTTTCGCTGCAGCCACAGCCTTACTCGGCTCTAATGGCGCTCTAAAATCTAAGCCTTGCGCAGCCGCTAGCAGCTCAACAGCAAGTACGCCGCGAGTGTTATCACTCATGTCACGCAGGCGGCGGGCTGCAAAGGTTGCCATCGATACATGATCTTCTTGGTTAGCAGAGGTAGGCAGACTATCGACCGAGCCTGGGTGAGCAAAAGTTTTGTTCTCAGAAGCAAGCGCAGCCGCAGTTACCTGAGCAATCATAAAGCCTGAGTTTACCCCGCCGTTATCCACCAGAAATGGTGGTAATTTTGAAAGGCTTGAATCAATTAATAGTGCAATACGGCGCTCAGCAATCGAGCCAAGTTCGGCAATGGCTATCGCCAGATTATCTGCTGCCATAGCAACAGGTTCTGCGTGGAAGTTACCACCCGAGATAATGTCGCCAGTATCCTGGAATACTAACGGGTTGTCGGTAACGCCATTGGCCTCAACAGCCAGTACTTCAGCAGCCTGACGAATTTGGGTCAAACATGCCCCTAGTACCTGCGGCTGACAACGCAGCGAATAAGGATCTTGCACCTTTTCACAATCAACATGACTTAGACTAATCTGCGACTCGTCACCTAACAAGTGACGGAAAATAGCAGCTGAGTCGATTTGCCCTTGCTGACCACGAGCCTCATGAATACGTGCATCAAAAGGGCTACGGCTGCCCATTGCCGCTTCAACACTCATAGCGCCAACCACAGAGCTTGATGCGAATAAGTCTTCAGCGTTGAATAAGCCTTCAAGCGCTAATGCCGTCGATGCTTGCGTACCATTAAGTAGTGCTAAGCCTTCTTTGGCAGCCAGCTCAAGCGGTTTAAGCCCTGCAATTTCCAGCCCTTCTTGCGCGCTGATAATTTGCCCTTGGTAGCTCATTTCACCTTCGCCAAGTAGCGGCAAACACATGTGTGATAGCGGCGCTAAATCACCTGATGCGCCTACAGAGCCTTTCTCTGGCACACATGGATACACACCAGCGTTAACCAACGAGATAAGAAACTCAATAACCTCAAGGCGAATACCTGAAAAGCCGCGGCTTAACGAGTTGATCTTTAACACCATCATCAGGCGCACAGTTTCATCTTGCATGTACTGACCAGTACCTGCGGCATGAGACAACACAATTGAGCGTTGCAGCAACTGCAAGTCATCAGGCGCAATCTTGGTATTTGCTAGCAAGCCAAAGCCGGTATTAATGCCATAAACAGTGCGGCCTTCGCGGATAACATTTTGCACCTGCTCCGCACTTGAGTTGATGTTCGCAATCGCGCTATCGGCAAGTTTCATTGTCACGCCATGACGGCTTACTTGGCGCAGCTGCGCTAACGATAATGTCCCTGGCTCCAGGGTAAGCGATAACTTAGCCATTACTTCGCCTCCATCATAGGTAAATCTAGGCCCTGCTCTTTAGCGCAGCTTTTAGCGATGTCATAGCCAGCATCAGCATGACGCATCACGCCCGTTGCAGGGTCATTCCACAGCACACGCTCAACACGCTTGGCTGCAGCATCAGTGCCGTCACACACGATCACGACACCCGAGTGCTGGCTAAAGCCCATACCTACGCCGCCGCCATGATGCAGCGACACCCAGGTTGCGCCGCTTGCCGTGTTTAGTAAGGCGTTAAGTAATGGCCAGTCTGACACAGCATCAGAGCCATCGAGCATAGACTCAGTTTCACGGTTTGGACTCGCTACTGAACCAGAATCAAGATGATCACGACCAATCACAACCGGCGCAGACAGCTCACCGTTTTTAACCATTTCATTGAATGCTGCTGCAAGGCGCGCACGGTCTTTCAAACCCACCCAACATATACGTGCAGGCAAGCCTTGGAAGGCAATACGCTCACGCGCCATATCAAGCCAATTATGCAGATGCTTATCATCTGGGATCAGCTCTTTAACTTTGGCATCAGTTTTATAAATATCTTCAGGGTCGCCAGATAGCGCCGCCCAGCGAAATGGACCGACACCCTCACAGAAAAGTGGGCGAATGTAAGCAGGCACAAAGCCTGGGAAGTCAAAGGCATTTTCAACACCCACTTCAAACGCCATTTGGCGAATGTTGTTACCATAATCGAGTGTCGCAGCGCCTTTTGCTTGTAGCGCTAGCATGGCTTTCACTTGCACTGCCATCGACTCTTTAGCCGCCTTAACCACAGCAGCTTCATTTTGCTGGCGCAACTCTGCCGCTTGCTCGAGGGTCCAACCTTGTGGCAAGTAACCATTTAATGGGTCATGGGCTGAGGTTTGGTCGGTGACCACATCTGGAGTAATGCCGCGCTCAACTAACTCGGTAAATACATCCGCTGCATTGGCTAATAGCCCGACAGATACAGGCTTACCAGCTTTGTTGGCTTCATCCATCATAGCTAGCGCTTCATCTAGGCTATGGGCTTTTTTGTCGACATAGCGAGTCCGCAGACGAAAATCGATACGAGTTTCATCAACTTCACAGGCCAGTACCGAGAAACCAGCCATGGTGCCAGCTAGTGGCTGCGCGCCGCCCATGCCACCAAGACCACCGGTTAAAATCCACTTGCCTGCTGCATCACCGCCAAAGTGTTTCTTGGCCACAGCAACAAAGGTTTCATAAGTACCTTGAACAATGCCTTGGGTGCCGATGTAAATCCACGAACCAGCGGTCATTTGGCCGTACATCGCCAACCCTTGCTTATCTAGCTCGTTAAAATGTTCCCAGTTTGCCCAGTGCGGCACTAGGTTTGAGTTGGCGATCAGCACTCTAGGTGCATCAGCATGAGTGCGGAACACACCAACTGGCTTGCCCGATTGCACCAGTAGGGTTTCATCGTCTTCTAGACGCTGCAGTACTTCAACGATCTTGTCATAACTTTGCCAGTCACGGGCTGCACGGCCAATGCCGCCATATACCACTAAATCTTCTGGGCGCTCAGCAACATCAGGGTGCAAGTTGTTCATTAACATCCGCATTGGCGCTTCAGTTAACCAACTTTTACAACTTAACTCGCTGCCATGGGGTGCAATAATCTTGCGGCTTGGGTCGTGTCTTGTACTCATGCTAAATCACCTTTTCGGTTGTTATTAGGGCAATCTTTGCTGATTGCTCCGTTGCTATTATTTATGCAATGTCTAACAGCTCTCCTTGAGCTGCCTAGTTAATCTTTATTAAGCGCTAGCGCTTAAACGTTAAGTGGCCGCCTAGGCGGAACTTGCTGCCCGGATGTACCAGCCGTGCAAAGCTCACCACTCCTTGGCGTGACCAGGTGCGTCGAAGCACTTGTAAACAAGGCTCAGTGGCCTCAATTTGCAGATGCTGCTGGACTTGCTCACTCGGAATTACGGCTTCAACGGTATGACGCGCCTCGGTTAACGGCGCAACTTTAGATAAGTATTCATGGGGCGTTTGCTCGCTAAAATCTTGTGCAAGGTAATCAGGGATCAACTCTGGGTTAACAAAGCGCTCCTCCATTTGCAGCGGCACACTTTGCTCGCAGTGAACGATTAATGAGTAGCTCACCTTAGCGCCAATCTCTAATCCCAAAGCAATGGCAATTGGCGCTATGGCGATAATTTCAGTTTGCTCTAGGAGCTCAACACTATAGCCATGGCCACGCTCTTTAATCTCATCGGCAATGTTACGAATGCTCAATAAGGATGATTGCGACTTAAGCCCTGCGACAAAAGTGCCTAGGCCTTGAGTGCGAGTTAACACCCCAGCTTCCACCAGCTCAGTTAAAGAGCGGCGCGCGGTCATACGGCTACAGGCAAACAAATCTGTTAGCTGATTTTCAGACGGCACTCGATGGTTCTCTTGCCATTCGCCTGACTCGATTTTTGCTAAAATAAACTGTTTAATTTCAGCAAACTTTGCCAATGCCATTGCTCGCTCTCCTTGTTGATAGCACTCACTGACTAGCTCATATAACCAAGCTAGCAGTGATGAATGATTAAACATCCTACCTTGTATATACAAGTAAAAACAAGTATGGTGATTGGCGACAAAAACAACAAGAAATCGAGGGATGCTATGTCGTGGGATCAGGTCTGGGTAGATATCAATGCCGCCACCATGGACGCAGATTTATCAACAGCTTACGGTGCAATTACCGATGCAGCACTGGCAGTAAAGGACGGTAAAATTGCCTGGGTAGGCCCGCGTACTCAGCTGCCAGAATTCGATGTTTTGTCAACTCCTGTTTACAGAGGCAAAGGCAAATGGCTCACTCCAGGCTTAATTGATGCCCATACCCATTTAGTATTTGCAGGCAACCGCGCCAATGAATTTGAAATGCGCCTTAACGGTGCTAGCTATGAAGATATTGCCCGTGCTGGCGGCGGCATTATCTCAACGGTTAAAGCTTGTCGTGAGGCTGATGAGGCTGAGCTGTTTGAGTCTGCCCGTAAACGCTTAAACGCCTTAGGTAAAGAAGGGGTCACAACGGTTGAGATAAAGTCGGGTTACGGCTTAGATACCGACACTGAACTAAAAATGCTGCGTGTCGCTCGCGAGCTTGGTAAGCACCACCATGTGGATGTGCAAACCACCTTTTTAGGTGCTCACGCCATTCCACCGGAATATAAAGATAACGCCGATGCTTATGTCGATTTAGTGATTAACGACATGCTGCCGAAGGTGATTGAGCAAGACCTTGCCGATGCCGTGGATGTGTTTTGTGAAGGCATCGCTTTTGACTTAGCACAAACTGAAAAGGTGCTAACAGCAGCAAAACAGGCAGGACTTAAAATCAAACTGCACGCCGAGCAGCTGTCTAACATTGGCGGCTCTGAAATGGCAGCTAAGCTAGGGGCTAAATCGGTCGATCATATCGAGTACCTTGATGAACAAGGTGTCAAAGCTATTAGCGACAACGGCACCTGCGCGGTATTACTGCCCGGTGCTTTTTACTTCCTACGCGAAACCAAGCTGCCACCGATTGAGCTGCTACGCCAACATAAGGTGCCTATGGTGGTCGCCAGTGACTTTAACCCAGGCTCATCACCGTTATGCTCAACCCAGTTGATGCTCAATATGGCGTGTACGCTATTTAGATTAACGCCGGAAGAAGCACTCGCAGGCGTGACTGTGAATGCGGCAAAAGCGCTAGGGCTGGAAGATAAAGTCGGTCAGTTAAAGCTAGGTATGCAAGCAGATTTTTGCTTATGGGACATCGACTCACCAGCAGAGCTCGCCTACAGCTTTGGCGTAAACCCATGCATTAATGTGGTCAAAAATGGTCAGTTGGTGCATCAATAAACCGAGTTAGCCTCACTCACCTTCTCGTTGTTGTTTCCCGCTAAGGTATATCGGCCTGCATTCGTATGCAGGCCTTTTGCTCTTGATGCCTGCTTAAATAACCCACAACATTAGCTATTCCTTCTATACCATCTTGGCAAAGGCAATGGACTCGCTATGTCAGCACAACAACGTATCGAACATCTTCATAGTTTTCGTGGTGTGGCGATTATTACCATAGTGGCTGCGCACGCCTGGTCATTTGCGATATTTTGGACCGGCCAATTAGATGACAGCTTAGAGTGGGTATTTGCTGTCACCGAGATGCTGTTTCACGGCTCAACCCTATTCTTTGCCATCATTTCAGGGCTGCTATTTACTCAGGTACTACACCGTAAACCTTGGAGTCACTTCTACCGACAAAAGCTCACCAAGGTAGTGCTGCCCTATATAGTGATGAGCGCGGTGATGACCGCCATGTACTGGCAATATGTCAGCGCCGATAACCCTGACGCCAATATGTTACATGTGTATTTGAACAGCCTACTGGTCGGTAAGGCGAGTATTCAATACTGGTATATCCCTGTATTAGTGGTGTTATTTGCGCTAACGCCACTATTTCAGTGGTTATTAAATAAGTTATCTACGCAGCCTCGCGGCATAGTTGTAGCCTTCGCACTCACTTTGCTACCGTTAATCATTACTCGCAGCCCGTTTCCTGACTTTATTAAGCCGCAAACCTTTGTGTATTTTAGTGGCGCCTATTTGCTGGGGATGATTATCGGCAGTCACTATAAAGCGACATTAACGCTGATTAAACGCTATCAATTGCCCATACTCGCCATAGTGGTGATATCTAGTTTGGCGCTTGTTTATGGTTATCTGGTTGATACCTGGAGCTATGGTTTTTTCAGCTTGCGCGAAAGCTTGTACTACCTGCAAAAATGCTTGCTCGCACTGTTGATACTTCATTGGCTGCACGGCTGGCATCAGCCATCACACCAGCAATCAAATCAAACGCCGAAGCAACTAGCTAGGCGACAAGCCAAACCAAAAACTAAACGCCTGTTAAGCCTGTGCGCCGACCACGCCTTTGCTATTTACTTTATCCATGTCGTGCCTATGGGCTGGTTAATTGGCCTTGCCTGGCAAACATTGGCTGATCATCGCAGCCCGTGGTTAATTGTAAGCTTTGGGCTAGCAAGCCTGACTTTGTCCATCACTCTGAGCATCGTCATCAGCCGCATAATACGACTGCTATTTAAACAGCACTCAAGCAAGCTTATTGGCGCCTAGTTTCCAGCAAAAATGTAAATGCAGCGGCTACAAATTGACTCCAATGCCCAAAGGGCATATTGTTAGCGCAAAATTTGTTAATTAGATGACTCGTATGATGCAACTCGACCCAATTAGCCTGTTCAAATCCCTGTCTGATCCTTCACGCTTGGCGATTATTATGATGCTGAAAGCGGAGAACGAGCTATGTGTGTGTGAGTTTACTGAAGCATTAAACGAAGTGCAGCCAAAGATCTCCCGTAACCTTGCATTACTAAAAACCAATGGTGTGGTCGTTAACCGCCGTGAAGGGCAATGGATCTACTATTCAATTAACCCTGAATTGCCTGAATGGGCGCAAGAAGTGGTAAACCAAACCTATGCCGGCAATCACCAGTTAATTGCCGATGCCATGACTAAGCTAGAAAAAGTCGGCCCAAGTAGCGATAGACCAAATATTCTTTGCTGCGGTAGCTAACCCTTTCATCAAGCATAGAAAATGGGACATATAGCCTTAGCAATATGCCCCACCTTGCTCCCAAAACGTTATTCAAACTTTTGCAGCTAACGCATTACTCTTAGCCGCTAAAGTTAGACGTCCTTGTCGTTAACTCTAATCAGCAAAATCATCAGCCAATGCAAAAAACCTAGTAAATACTCTTCACGTTAAAGCTGCGAATGTAGTACACATTAGGCTTAGTGTTGGCTTCTAGATTCAGCTGCTGCGCGCTATTAAGCTTAAGCATGCGTGACGCTTCACTAGTCGGGTCGTCCAAATCACCAAACACACGAGCGCCTGCGGGACATGCCGACACACAAGCTGGGCTTAAGCCTTGGTCTAAGCGGTGATCGCAGAAGGTACACTTCTCAGTTGTGCGACGTGGACGCGTAGCTGGGTAAGTATCGCCACGCGCTGGGTTCATATAAGGGAACACCTTGGCATTCGCTTGCTTAACCAGCGCTTTAGGTGAAGCGGTTGCTCCGGCAACGAGTGCTTCATCGTCTTGCCAATTGCGATGCGGCACCTGCTTGTTGTAGCTAATCACGCCATACGGACAAGCTCGCTCACACTTACGGCAACCAATACACTTGTCGTTGTCTTGCAAGGTTAAGCCACGCTTATCTTTGTACATGGCACCTGTTGGGCACACTTCCACACACGCAGCATTCGAGCAGTGGTTACACATGGTCGGGATATAGCTGTACTTCACATCAGGAAAGCGGCCTTCAGTTGTATTGATATGATTCGACCACTTAATTCCATCAGCAGTGTTGTTTTCAGCTTTACAAGCTAAGTCACAGCCGCCGCAGCCTACACACTTTTGTAGGTCAATTACCATTCCGAGTCTCATAATCAATTACCTCAGGCTTTTTTCATGTTAATACGAATGTGACCATAGAAAGCAGACGCGCCGCTTAGCCTGTCATACCTATCGGCAATCAGGTCATTGTTAGAGCCTCCTCGCTCTTGCTGACCAAATATCGCTGCCGCATTACGGCCATACGCCCAGTGACCTTGACCAAAACACTTCGCGACTGTGCCGGGGCGAACTCCTTCCCACAGCACGGCAGTACAACTGACTTCACCTACAGGGCTAGCAATGACCACTTTGTCGCCAGTTTTAATGCCTAACTTCTCACCATCAATTGGATTGATTTTGGCTGAGTCGACACCAGCTAAATCACCCGGGTCAACATCCTTAAACTCGTAGAACCAAGGGGTATTTGCCGAGCGACCTTCTTTGCTCAAGCGTGACTTTTGATCCACCAGCAATAGCGGGAATTTAGTCGCATCACCAAAGCGGTAAGGCTCTTCGTAGTGAGGCACAAACGCCAGTTCGCCGCGCGCCTGGTACTCACACACTTCCATCACCTTGTCGATGCTGACATGATGTTTCTTGGCGTGCTTAGATAGCGCTTTCTGTAAGGTTTTACTGTAAAACTCAAACTGCTTGGTTTCGGTTTTAAACTTGCCCCAACGCGCTTGATACTTGTACGGATGACTGTTCCACACGCCAGCATCGGTAAATTGCTTCCAGGAGGTCATTGCCTCACCGTATTTACCGGTCGCATCAGACCAAAGTGGGTGAGTCACATATTTCACCAACAACTCACCAAACTGGCGTTCATCTTTAGCAGCTTGCTTAGTTTCTGGGTCAAGTAGTTGCTCATTGATGTAGCGCCAAGGCTTATCAAAGCCTTTATCGGCTAGCTTCTTAGCAAGCAAGTATGGAATTTCTGACTCATCATCTTTGGTGTCCCATAGACGTTTAATCGACGGTTGCTGCACCGATACTTGATGAATACCATTACCAATTGAGTCGAGCACGCCCCACTTTTCAAACATATGATGGTTAGCAGGCAGAATAAGATCGGCAAACCAGCTGAACTCAGAAATATTGGTGGTCACATGGGCCATGAAATCAACTTGGCTTAACGCTTCATTCCAACGTTGACCTTCTGGTGCAGAAAAGTTGAAGTTGTTGAAGTAAGCGAGTAATACCTTGATGTCATATGGGTCAGCCGACAACATGCCGTTAGCCGCGTTGCTGGTGACCACACCACCGCCAGATTTACCCTTCTTAAGTGCTGGGAAGGCAAGCGTGCCGCGCTGGTCAATCTTGGTATGTTTAACGCCTTTTTTCGCAATATCGTCTAGGTATGGCTTAGAGTCAGGGAATTTCTTATTCAACTTAATCTTGTTGCCAGGGAACAAACCACCCTTGCTGTCGATACCGCCGAATAAGCCATTGAGTGAATGACAAGCCATCGCGGTATAAGTGCCACGGGTATGCATGACTGCACCGCGTGAAGTCCAAACCTGTACCGCCGGTGCGGCTTTACCCATATCACGCGCAATCGCAATAATGGTTGCTGCTGGAATTTGGCTGATTTCTTCAGCCCACTGCGGCGTGCAATCTTTGAGTGATAGGTTCCACCAATCAACTAAACCATGGGTGTAGCGCTCATCAAACGCTTTTGCATCAACAGTTTTACCAGCCACAAACTGGTTTTGCTTGTTAGCAAAGTCACCCACAAACGGTTTGTGCCATAACCCCTCAACTAAGGCAACGTGAGCAATGGCTAGCGCTAATACGCTATCTTGCGCTGGCTCGATTGGGATCCACTTATGCGCCTTACTTGCTGAAGCAGACAAACGCGGGTCGACGACCACAACTTTGGCGTTATCTAATGCCGCACCAAAGGTTTTTGAGTAGTAAGACACCTGGCGGTTACTGGCAACAGGGTCTGCACCAAACGACAGAATAAACTTGGTGTTCTCTATGTCATATTGGTTATAGCCCCAGTTGCCATCTTGATAATACGGCGCCATTTTATGGGCTTCGGCACAAATAGAACTGTGAGAAATGTTATTTGGCGAGCCAATCATATTGGTCAAATGCTTGTACATGAACTCATTGATATGCGAGTAACGACCGCGCATGAGTGCATACTTATGAGATTCATCATTGTTTCTTAGCTTGATGATCTTATCAGCCAATAGATCTAATGCTTCATCCCATGAAATTGACTTGAACATAGGATCATGCTGTTTACCCTTTTTCGGGTTAGTACGAATAAGCGGTGTTTTCACCCGGTCTGGGTCGTAAACCTGCTGCAAACCTAATTGCTCGCGCGGACAACTAGAACTACCGTGCACTTTCGAGTTCACGTTACCACGTACTTTTACGGCTTTGCCGTCCATAATATAGGCTTGCTTAGCACACCAGGATGTACACCCTTGGCAAGTGGTTGCAACCCATTGGCCTGTACCTGTTAATTTCGCCTTAGCTGGCAATTCACTCTCAATACCTTTGATTACTGGCTCAACTGTATTGCTGCTGCACCCCACTCCTGAGAGAGCGGCCCCTGCTACTGACGTTTTTAATAGCGCTCTGCGGCCTTTATTTACGTTATCAGTCATTTCTACCCCTCGATATATAACACTAATCGCATATACACATTTATAGATATACTCCTAAAGCGGTACTTTTGACAGTTTTATTACAGGGGCTAATTCACAGTTTTGAACTTTGTGATTTGCTTAATTAATCGACAGGGAAAATTACTTTGTAAATTTATGCAGTTAAGCCGACTAACAAGCTAGAACGGCTCATCAGGGAATGATTGAATGCTGCGCTGTTATCACTTACTTAATTTGATATAGGCAACAAAAAACCGACACTAGGTCGGTTTTAGATAAAACAATATAGCGAGCTAACACTTAGTTAACGATAGTTTCGTTATCGATAACATGGTTAGCGATGACTCACGTGATTTAATAATTATTCAAGCTCGTCAACAGGAAGCCAGTTTACTTTTACTCCGGCTTGCAAGAACATATCTTGGCTGATTTTGATTTTATCGCCCCAGCGCGATAAGAAGTCCTGACTTTGCTCTGGGCAATACACGCCGGTAATACCTGTTTGGATAATCTTAGCCGCGCAGTTTGGACACGGAAAATGAGTAACCCAAATATCGCAACCATCAAGGTCGCGCTTAGCGAACAAAATCGCGTTTTCTTCAGCGTGCAAGGTTTTCAGTAGCTTCATATCACGATCGTCAGTCTCTGCACTGTCCGATATGCCATGAGGGTAGCCATTGAAGCCAACTGAGACGATGCGGTTATGCTTAGTGATCACCGCGCCAACCTGAGTCGAGGGATCTTTACTCCAAGAGCCAACTAGCTCCGCCATTTGAAAAAATCGTTTCGCCCATTTTGAAATCATAATCACTGCCCTTAAGTTTATTTACCTGAACTCTGGGTACGCAAAATGCCCTAACCTACTGATGTATCATACCTTAACTAGATAATATTGCAGAAATACTTTACTGATTTAGTCAATCATAACGCTGGAGCAAATTTTCACAATAATAGTTGCCTTTCTCAACGTTCACACATTTACCGTACATTTGACATCTTATTGTGTTTATTAGATATTCTTAACAAAACAACAACATAAATGGCTGCTGTTTACGCTATATTTTGAATGGACTCAATATGAAAAAATACTTCGCACTGCTGCTAGTGCTCTTAGGAACTGGCTGCGCCCAAAAAATCACAGCAATTAAAGACGACACTGATAACAAAACCTCTTCCGAAGCTGGTTACTTGCTCATCTCATTCGACACCAATACCGAGCTGCACAAAATTTTTATCGATGGTCCTGAGAACTTCATGTTCACTCAACAGCACTTAAAAAGTGGCACCAACTACATTATTGCAGAGCTCCCCCAAGGAAAATATACCTTCGAGAACGTCAGATTGTCGCGATATTATTATTTTGAATTGGATGATGAGTCTTGGGAGTTCGACATCATTCCTGGCAAGGTTAATTACGTCGGTAATTTTAATTTCGAATTCGGCTTTTTCGGCAGCAAGATTTTATTAGAAAACCAATCTTCTGAAGCTTTACGATTCATCGAAAAAGAATACCCTAAACTATATCAATCGAGTGAATTGGTTTACTCAGGCCCCGGAGAAGATAGCTTCTTCCAATACGCTCACAAAGTTGCAGGGGAGGCTAAATTATGAAGCGAATCTATTTAATTTTCACCTTCCTTTTATTGATATGCAATCAAACGCACGCAATGCCGATCCCGGCCGACAAACTATATACAATGCCAGCTATCGCCAAGGTTGCATTAAGCCCAGATGGCAATCACATTTCAGCGGTTCAATTCGAAGAAAAAGAAAGCAAACTAACGTTAGTTGACATCGCCACCCACGAATACGTCGAGCTAATGCGCCTGGAATCGGGCTCACTGATCTTGGAGTATCAATGGTTAGACAACAATCATATTTTTCTAAAAACGTTTCAAAACAGAAGGCAAAAGCTCGGCATATTGACGATTCGCAATGCCGAGGAAAAAATAGAGCCGACATACACTCATCTTGATTTATCTGGCAATTTAGTCAGTACACTTGATTACTCGGGTAAGATTTTATTTGGCTTACAATCCGGGAAATATCAAAAGCTACACAAACTCACTATTGCAGAGTTCAAAGCAAATAACTTCTCTAAAGAAACACTCTTTGAAACCTCAAGGCGTAAAGCACATCGCTACTTTTTTGACGAAAACAAAAGGACTTTATTCTCGTTTAAAGTAAACGTCGATGACCATGAAATTAAGTTTTACTACCGCCAACTCGATGACTATAAATGGCGTAGTTTTTTTACCATGACATCCGATGAACACACTTTCTTACCTGTTCAATTCATTGATAAAAAAACCATGTATGTACTGAGTAACCAAACCTCAGACAAAGTAGGCCTGTATAAGTTTGACTTTAAATCTCAAGAATACTTAGAGCTGATATACGAGCATCCACAGTATGACTTAGTGTCAAGTGAATTTAATTCTCGGGGCAACTTACACTCGGTATCTTTCTACGAAGATGGGCTGCTTACCGAGAAATACTTCGACAACTCAGCTTCTGCTGAACAAAAAAAGCTAAAATTGTCTTTTGAAGGTAAAAGTGTCATGCCAATAGCTGGCAATGATCAGCACCAGATTGTCTTTGTTTCTTCATCTGATGACCCTGGCAGCTACTACCTCTATAACAAACAAGAGAATTTGGCGACGTTAATTGAAGAGCGTTACCCAGAACTTGCCAAATACAAATTGCACAAAGCAATTGAATTTGATGTGACAAGCGATGATGGTCTCGTCGTTGAATCCTACTTAACCCTACCTCCCCCAGAGCTAAGCAATAAAGTTCTGCTTGTTGTTCCACATGGTGGCCCAGCAGGTGTGAGGGATTACAACAATTTCAATCCAGAAAGCCAGTTTTATGTAAGTCGCGGTTTTGCTGTTTTGAGAGTAAACTTTCGTGGCTCTGCAGGTTTTGGTAAATCTTTCCAAAAGAGTGGTATAGGTGAATTTGGCCTAGATATAGAGCGAGATATCACCAAAACAGTTAACCATGTAGTGCAACAATATGGCTTTGAGCGCCGCTGCGCTATTGGCGCAAGTTATGGTGGCTACTCATCAGTTATGCTAGCAATTCAGCATCCAAACGATTACCAATGCGTTGTTGGTGCATATGGTATTTACGATTTACCCTTACTGTTCAACTCATCAAACATCAAATCCACACCAGAATATCGAGAGATGACAGCAAAAGTAGTTGGTGAATACAGTGGCAAACTTGGGCTAACTTCACCACTATATTTACTGAACAGCTATAACACTCCGACTTTACTTATTGCTGGTAAAAAAGACCCTATCGCTGAGTTTGAGCACACTCGTCGCCTCGAATACATACTAGATAAAAAAGGCAACTCACCGAAGACTCTCTATTACAAAGACACTGGACATGGTCACAGCAAGTTCTTTTGGCAACAGCATGAAGCGATTAGCATTGCAGAGTTTCTCAAGGACACACTTGAGCTCGAAGATTATGATGCATTAGTGAAAGATGATACGGAATTAGCAAATTTAGCCAGCGACTATGAAATGCTAGCACAAGTGCGTCACTTTGATAGTTTGGTTGAGAAAAGCAGCTCAACGGCTCAAAAGTACTACTTTAAAGCCGCCTCAATGAACCACCCCGAATCGAATTTCCGGCTTGGGCAGATCCACCTAGATGCAGACGAAGGTAAAGATGCGATTAGGTGGTTTAAAAAATCAGCAGAGCTGGGGTATGACCGAGCAAACTATCAAATGGGATTAATGCACATTCAAGACTTACACATTGAGTATGATGCACAACAAGCTTTTAGCTATTTTGAACAAGCTGACAAACTAGGTTACTCATCTGCTGCTAAAGTTCGATTAGCCAAGTTTTATTGTATAGGTGAGGTTGTAAAACAGGACATTCAAAAATGTATCGAGCTTCTATCAATAAACCATATTGAGGACATTCCCGAAATTGACCGAAAGCATGAAAATGTCAAGTTCAACAAAAAAGAGCGGCAGACAGTGCTCGCTCGTATCTATGCAAACATACAAGCTAATGATGTAGTTATTGACTCTCTAAAGACACTCTTAGCAGAAGAGCTAGATATTAAAGCGCATGTAACCAACATCAATCTCAATGGAATGGGACTATTGACCCCTTCAGGCGAAAATGTTGCCGAAAAAATAACGTCTTCAGAATTTAGTGACGATGACATTGTAGGCATCAAATTCACGATAGACAGCAATTCTAGCAAAGAAAAAGCTGCTGTATTCGCGCATTGGCAGTTTATTGATAGTGAAGGAAAGAAAAAAACTAAGTGGACATCTATGTTGTGGGGAGATCAAAAACATAACTGGTCCTCTAGCTACCGCTTGACTAATATCGATGGCAAAGGAACCTATAAAGTCACCTTAAAAGATAGCTCAGGTAATGTATTGTTAGAACAAGATTTTATCCGCCTGTAAACCAGATTCCAGCGGCATCTTTTAATAAGCCGCTGGTTCCATCCAAATACTACTCTTTCACCAACTTACCCCACTTATTAAGCCAAAATGGATGCTCGGTCAGGGTCATAGCTTTACGCAATAAGCTATTGGCTTTGGTTTGATTATCTAACTCGATATAGATTTCAGCGAGCGCGGCTAAAGCGTGTGGATTAGTCGGGTAGTTGGCAATGGCAAGTTCTAGCGTAGCAATAGCTTGCTCGGCATCTGCGGTAAATTGCGACTGCGCCAACGCTGTTAGCGAGCCGACCGCTGACACTTCAAAGCCGTAGACTTGCTGCGACAAGGTTTTATAGTGCGCTAATATCGCCTGCGCCCCTTGTTTACCGAGTTCAGAATCTGGCTGCACTGTGTTGTGGATATCATTGAAGATCATCTCAATACCCATAGCAGTTGCCAACACAGGTTGGGTCATATAATAGCTGCCATCAAACCTTTGCACCTTATAGTTAAGCATCGAGTTATCAGCTTGTTTAAGAATACTTTCTAACTCAGCGAACGACGGCAACTGACCCTGCTCGTAACCACTATCGCTAGTTGATACAAACAAGAACCGCTGCTGCTTTAGTTTGAGGTTTTTGAGTTTTTCAGAGGCATCTTTAAGCACATAACCAAAGTCACGGCTCAGCACTGGGCTAGCAGCGATATAAGCGTTAAATAGCTCAGGGCGATTAATCAGGGTATACAAACCAAGCCCTGCGTTACCGGTAAAACCGTTTAAGATTTTAAAGCCATTAGTGCGATAACTGCGGTCAATTGTTGGCAACAAGTCTTGCTCGAAAAAGTCCAACAGTTGCTGATTGCCCTTCTCTTCAATGGCTAGCTCTTTTAACTTGCCTAACCCCTGATGCCCATCGGGTGCAGTTATAATGATGGTTTCTAACCAAGGCCAGCCACCATTGTGACTCATCCAGTCGTGCATACCTGTGTGCAACAAATGCGAGCGTGGATGTAGATCAAGCATCACAACATAGGACTTAGCTGAATTTTGCTGATAGTTGTGGGGTAAGCTCACCATAAAGTCAGCGCTTTTTTCAGTAAACAACTCTGACTCAACGCTCAATACCTGCTGTATCGGCTTAGGATAAGCTTCATGCTGCTGAATATTCGATGTTGGCTCGGCAAGAACCTGCGGCATGAACAGCGGCGCAATAAATAGCATGCCTAAAAGCATCAGTGTTGATGACAGACGATATGATGAAGTAATCATGTGGCTCCTAAAGTTAGCTTGATTAGCTTGAATTAGTAAATGCTAACCTAACAGCTCAAATACAATAGGACAATTCTTAAGCAACCTATTCCTTTGTAACTCATCAACTTGCATTACAGATACGTTTATCTATAAATCCTCAACTAACGAGCAACAAATTCACTAGCCATAAAGGCTAATAAAGCATAGGATCGAGGCTAAGCAAACTTTGTTATTTGGAGTCGTGACACACTATGAGTATTCGAGCAATCATTGTTGATACTGCAGGTACTACTACCGATTTAAACTTTATTCAGGATGTATTATTCCCATACTCCAAATCAGCAATGGCTGAATTCATTAAACAAAACCAAGACAATGTGCTTGTTGATTACTGCATTAGCGACGTGAAAGACATTGCCCTAGAGCAAGATGCCGATCTGGAACGTGTTATTGAGATTTTAGAATCTTGGATTGATGAAGACCGTAAAGTCACGCCACTGAAAACCCTGCAGGGTTTAATTTGGAAGCAAGGTTATGACCAAGGTGAGTTTACTGGCCATATTTACCCAGACTTTATCGAGTTTTTACCAAAGCTTGAGGCTCACAATGTGCGCTTATATAGCTTCTCTTCAGGCTCGGTTGATGCCCAAAAGCTGTTATTTACCCATAGCGATAACGGCGACCTAACACCTAAATTTAACGGCCACTTTGATACTCGCACCGGTAACAAGTTAGACAAGCAGGCCTACAGCAATATTTGCAACACCATCAGCTTGACGCCTAAGCAAATTCTGTTTGTGTCAGACGTAGTTGAGGAGCTAAAAGCCGCTGAGTCTGCAGGTATGGTAACTTGCCAAATGGTACGTGACGATGCGCAGCGTACTGGCAATTTTAAAACGATTAGTAACTTTGCCGAGCTGCAATTAGGCTAATAAATTTGCGTTCTTAACGCCTAAGATTCGGGTGATAGAAGAGAACAGACTTAAAAACAAAACGACCGCTTGCGGTCGTTTTTTGTATTGAGCCTCACGTTAATTAACTCGCAGGAAATGCCGGAGATACGCATTTCTTCACTTCAAAATCAAAGCCATACTTTGCCTTGTTATTTGGAGTTATCTCTAAAAACTCATAATCATTGAGCTCCATCACCTTACTATTCTGCGCCTTACTACAACGAGAGAAACTATCGGCTTCTAGATAAAAAGCAAAAACGGCAATGGCTTCTCGCACCGCGTTAAAATAGTCATCACGAATCACCTGATACTGAATTTCATCGGTCGCAAGATCAGAGTTAATCACCACCAGCCCCGTATCATCTCGCTTCTCATCTGAATCAGCTAACACCTGCACCTCACCTAATTGGTTGTCTTGTGCAAGCTCATCCTTTGACTCTCCAGTATTAACGGCGACTTTAGTTTGCTCGTGGTCTTCAGAGGGCTGCACAAGCTCAGATTGAACTTGCTTTGCCTCTTCGTGTCCATCGTCATCTAAATCATTTACGCCGATAAACATGAGTAAGTGATACATGATCACCCAGGCTAACACCAAACGAACCCAGTAAGTGATTCGATGATAATCTTGATGATCGGTTAGGCGCTTAAATTTAACTCCCATCATCTTAAGCAACCACACGCAAAATGCGTAAACAGGCAGCAACATCTGCATCAATATCAGTGCAAAGCAACTGGTGATAATTATCCACTTAGGGATATAAAGCAAAATGGCGAAGTTATGAGTGTAATTAAAGTGGCTAGCAGAAACGCCAACAACCTCATTTACTACACTGCCAGCAGTGGCTAGTGCAAAATTGGCAACTATCGCATAAAACAGCAAGAAAAACGCTTTGCCTGCTAGGCTATGCCACATACGCTCGAAGATAGGCCAAAACTCAATTGCCATGCCTATCACGCTGAAAATACCTACCCAGGCTAATGACTGAGTGGTAATCAAGATAATCAGAGCCACCAAATAAAGTTTTTGCGACATTGAGAGTTTATCTCTAAGTACTTTAAGCGGTTGCAGCAGGGTTTCGAAGAATGAAGCAACTAAAGCACGACCAGCAACAATTTTAAAGTTGGGCAAGGATTTAAGCACGACTGTTCCTAACAGCTAGATAAACAAGCCTTTAACATATCGCGTTTTAGTGGTTGTTGTAAAAGTAACTTATTGGTAGATTATTTATTCAAAACGACCGTTTGAATAATTTATTTGTCGTATTATCCACAACGAATTCTACAAGACTAAGAAATTAAGCTAATAACTAAGCTAGAAGCTAAGCCAAGGACTGCATCATGGAACAATTTATTGCCAAGTACCCAATTCACACCCATATTCCTGTCGCCTGGGGTGAAATGGATGCCCTGCAACATGTGAACAATGCCAACTACTTTCGTTACTTTGAAACCGCAAGGCTAGACTTTTTCACCCAAATCAACTTTCTCAAAGACTTGCATCAATCAGGAATTGGCCCCGTAGTAAGCGAAACTAATGCTCGCTTTAAGCGCCCAGTGGTATACCCAGATAACCTGGTAGTAGGCGTTAGCGTTAGCGAGACTCAGCAAGACCGTTTTACCATGCACTACCATGTTTACAGTAAATCGCAGCAAGCGGTGACCACTCAAGGTTGGGCAAAAATAGTGATGTTTAACTTTAAGACAGGCCAAAAAGCTGATATTTCACCTGAGCTATTAGATGCACTCAAAACCCATGAGCAAGCATAATACCAATTAGCATAAGAATGTGATCATTCTTATCCTAATTGGTATAAACGCGGGTAGATTAAAGCGCAGATACAACAACGGCTTTGTTAATCTGATAATTAACAAAGCCGTTTTTATTCGGTTGGCAGCCTAGAAATAGCTACTCACTGCTCGCCGCTATTAACCCTTCACTATTACTCGCCCGTCAATTGGGCTAGCTGAGTTTTTACCTGCTCCGATAATGGCTCGCTTTTCTCGGTTTGATAGTTGTAGTGCACCATAGTGGTTTGCGCTTCAGCAGTTTTTTTACCTTCTTGCCAGCAGCTTTGGGTGATAACAAAGCTACTGTTACCGATACGGCTTACGTGGGTTTTCACTGTTACAGTTTTACCGTAGAAGGTTGGCGCGGCAAAGGTAATGTTGAAGCCAGCAAGGATCATGTTCCATTTCGTTAAATCTTGCCCTGGATTAACGATTTCAAAAATCGGCTCACGACCTGCTTCAAACCACACTGGGATCACTGTGTTATTGATGTGCCCTAAAGCATCGGTTTCACAAAAGCGCGGGGTAATATCCAGAGAAAATTGAGTCGTCACAGTACATATCCTTATTCAATAATGCTGCGGGCATTGTAGAGCAAGGCTTAAATATCATCAAAAAAGTCCTTATCTCTGATGTATTTGTGCATGTAATGATAAGTAAACGGCGACAATACCCAGCTAAAAAAGCTTAATATAAAGCGGTTAACGGGATGAATGTTGTCGTATATGCGCTCATTGTGCAGCCACAACATTTTTCCCACATGAAAGTAGATCCCAGGTAAAGGCGGCAGAAAAGTCACCACATCTAAATCGCAACAAATACGATAGGTTCGTCTACTCAGTAAATAGTGTTTGGCAAAACTGCGAAAGCCAACCGACGGCTGACCGAAAGTCACCACGCGCTTAATTGCGCCAGGGTAAGATCGCTCTAACCTATCGGCCGCCAATACTGCCATAGCGCCGCCTGATGAATGCCCGGTTAAGGTGATGCGCTTACCTTGTGTGATTAATGGGGCAAGCACTTGTTGCAACTGTTGATATACGGTTTCATGGCTTTGATAATTTGGCGGGAGAGGATTAGCTTGTTGCTCTAACAAATAGTTAAAACCCGAGTGCACATTATAAAATCCACCGCGGAATATATGCTTGCTAGGCCAGCACCTTAGATTAATAAACCACTCATTGAATGTTTGCGAACCTCGAAACACCACCAGCACTTCTTGGCGCTTGGGTTGCCACAGTATTCTTGCGCAAATATGTCCCCAGCGGTTGGCAACTTGATGATAATGCTCACTATCAAACCCAAGCTTGAACGGCGTAAAGTCGCGCTTGTAGACCACTTTACACAGCACTGCATAGCGCTCATATTGGTAGCGTTTGAGTTTCTTCACTAGGCTGCTTATCTTGGCTAACTAGTTTAGGAACTATTGCAGCCAAGCCTCATACATATATGACTCAGCCCAGCTTAAAACACAAAAATGACAACTCAGTGACTATTAAAAGCACTCATGGCTATGCAGAATACGGCTGACGGATAATGGTTTTCCAGTTTTCAGGGCGAGCGCGGCGAATATCAGACAAGTACACCTCTTTATGGCGACCACTTAACTGTCCGCCTAGACCTTCAATATGCTGATGTACACGCTCAACGGTTGGCCCTTCTTCACTAAACGGCCCCACATGCAGGGTTTGCGCACATTTCCCTTCGGCAATAGATTGAAACTGTACCTTGTCTAATGCTGGTAAGTCTTTCTTGGCGGCTACAGTTTGCATGGCTTGCTCAACCAACTCGCGAGTAATTAACTCAGGCTGCATGATCATCATTTGCCATTGCCAGTTTTGCTTATTGCCTGTGATGAAATCATTCATATCATCTGCCCACCACTGACCTTCAAGTGGCATCACCCCATAGTCGATAGCCAGCTCAGACTTCTTAATCATAAATTTCAAGGTGTAGGCCACACTATACAGGGCTTCAATCGCCTGCTGATGCGACTCGCTACCAGGCTCACCTTTGCCGGTTACGGTAAGGAAATTCATTGCAGGTACATAAACTGCCACGACTTTCTTGGCGGACGCTTTGTAAAACTCACTCAATAGCTTTTTATAATCTCGTTTTTCCATCGCTAACCCCTATATCTTGGTAGCACTCTAGATTTCACTATTTGCTAACTAAATCGTGCGAATACATCAGCAAATTGTAGGCAATAAAAAAGGACGTGCTTGCACGTCCTTTCAGGTAACTTGTGCTCTAACTAACGTTAGTAAGTTTTGCCATACATGGCGTTAATCTCGCTCATGTATTTGGCATAAATGTTCTTACGGCGCAGCTTCATAGTTGGCGTAATCAAACCTTTCTCAGCCGAGAAAGCTTCAGGCAACAAGGTGAACTTTTTAATTTGTTCAAAGCCTGCAAGCTCTTTTTGCAGCTCTTTTAGGCGCGCTTCAAAGTGTTCAACAACTTGAGAGTGGCGTAGTAACTCTAGTGAGTTTTCAACCTTAATGCCTTTCTCGTGCGCCCAAGCTTCGAGTGACTCAAATGCCGGTACAATCAAGGCTGACACATAGTTGCGCGCATCGGCCACAATCGCAACCTGATCGATAAACGGGCAACACGCCACTTTACCTTCAACACGTTGCGGCGCAATGTACTTACCGTTTGAAGTCTTCATTAACTCTTTAATACGGTCGGTTACGTATAGGTTACCGTGCTCGTCAAAGCGACCCGCATCACCGGTTTTTAACCAACCATCTTCAAATACTGCAGCAGTTTCTTCTGGGCGGTTGTAGTAACCACGCATGACGGTATCGCCGCGCACCATGATTTCGTTATCTTTACCCAGCTTAACCTGAGTTTCCTGCAGCGGCTGACCATTTGAGCCAGGCACGCGGTTGTCTAAAGTATTACAGGTTACAGTCGCTACGGTTTCTGTCATGCCATAGCCGCACAATACAGGCACACCAATAGCATGGAAGAAGTTGCCTACGTTATGGTCAAGTGCCGCACCGCCACATGGCATAAACTTCAAACGTCCGCCTAGTACCTGCTGTAGCTTGCTAAACACGAGCTTGTTTGCCAGCTTGTGTTGCAGTGATAAACCTAGGCTGCCTTGAGCACGATTTTGGCCGACTTCAAACATCTGGGTGCCAACATTAATCGCCCAACCAAATAGCTTTTGGCGCACGGTAGGCGCTTTTACCACCTTGTCATGCACAGCACTGTAAACCTTCTCAAGGAAACGCGGCACTACACAAAGGGTATGTGGGCGCACAGCAGCAATGGCTTCTTTAACACGGTTAGTGTCGTTTAGGTAAACGTTGTGACCACCACGGCATAACACGTAGAAGCTCCAACCACGTTCAAATACGTGCGAAAGCGGTAAGAAAGCAAGCGACACATCACCAGGATTAAAAGCAAGTTTTTGGTCATGCTGCAAAATCGTTGATGCGATATTACGGTAATCCAACATGACGCCTTTCGGGTCGCCTGTTGTACCAGAGGTATAGATAAGTGTAAGTAGGTCATCTAGCGAAGTTTGCCCTAGACGCTCAGTTAGAGTCAGGCTATCTGCAGCGCTAAAGCTACGAGCTACAAGCTCATCAAGATGAATATGCTTGTCAGAGTTAAGCTCGACCTCACGATTAAATACCACAATGTGCTCAACGCTGTTGCATTGTGCTTGTACTTCGCAAGCCATTTTATACTGAGCATCGTCACCAGCAAAAATCACTTTCGCCTGCGCATCGTTAACGATATACGCAGCTTGCTCAACTGTGCTGGTTGGATAAACCGGTACCACAACACCGCGAGCTTTCAGAATGCCGATATCGGCACAGGTCCATTGCGGGCAGTTAGCAGATAAGATGACGGCTTTATCTTGTACATTAAAGCCGACTTCAATTAGGGCAAGCGCGATAGCATGGGAGATCTCATCAAAGCGACGCCAGCTGATTTGCGCCCATGGCGCAGACATTTCAAAGCCCTCTAACGCGACCTTATCGCCTAGTGCGCGGCTTTGTTGCTGCAGTAATCGCACCACATGGTAGTTTTCTAAAGACATCGGCTATAACCCTTTTAGCTTACACGTGTACCGTTTTGACGGCATTCTACATCAAGGGCGAGCGATCACTAAGCAATTTTCGGTAATTCAGTTGCGCGAGATCAGTTTTTCAGTTGATTTGTTATCAGCTACGATCGATAACACCGTTTTGCCATAGTCTGCGTTTACCAAACATTAACAATAGTTGTGCAATTACCACTAAAACCACATCGGCAACTAACCAAGGTAGCAAGCTTTCGCCGTCTCTAAAGTCAACAAAGCTGAATGACATCACACCTGAGTGAACACCAACAATAAACATGGCTAGTGAAATGTGTAAACTAGTCCGACTTGCCGAGCCTGCGCCTAGGGCAAAACCACAGCCCCAATAAGCACTTAAGCCAATGTGTAAGGTAAGTTGCCAAGAGAGATTTTGACTGAGCAAACCGTCAACTAAGCTGCTAAATAGCATGATGGTGACCATCACCGCGATAAGACGATACTGCCCTTGATAAAAGGCTTGCTGCAATCCAGACAAACCATTGAAGCAAGGCAACATAAACAGGCTTTCTGATGCACGTGTACGCTGTACCCGGCTCCAATGCACAATACCGCAAGTGATCACCACAATTTGCCCAATAATAAACTGCAGTGGAAAATCAAAATCAAACATCATAGTTGCCACGCCAATCGCAATGGCAATAAATGGCAGTAGCACAATCACCACGACTAACGCTGGCCCCATAAAATAATTGACCGGAAATAGCCACTGCTCAAGCTTTTGACTTAACTTGTTGTGGTGCAAACTGGGCAGCCAAAACCAACCAGCTTCCATCCCATTAAGGTAAGTCACTCTCGCCTCACCTTGCCACTCAAAAGCGCTTTTACTAAGCAGCACATAGCCTAAGCTGGCAATCGCCAACAAGGTAGTCAGATAAGGATTTAAATACTCAACAAAAGGCACAGCAAAAAACACTAAGACCGCTGCGTTAAATAGCTGGCTGCGGTGCAGAGTTAACGCTAAAAACACTATAGTAACCGCGGCAGATGAAATCACTTTAGGCCATACTTCACTCAAGCCTAAATAGTTGATAAAACATACGAGATACAGCCACATCACTCCATAAACAGTTGCCGACTGCACTAGTATATTGCGCCGATAATAAGGCACGAGTTGACTCCACTCAGTACCTTTAAGGCGATTGATTTGCCAGATAATAGCAATAGAAATTGACACTACAGCCACTGAAATGATGATCCCTGCGACTTCGACTTTTTCAGGCTCAATCAGAAACGGCAGCAATAAAAAACCGCCAACGCCCGTCAGTAAAAAGCTTAAACAGCCAAGATCATAAAACCACAAGCGCCACATACCTTTAAATGGGCTAACTCGCACTCTTGTTGCTGGAGCGAACTGCTGAGCCTTGTTGATGTTATTGTCGATACTGTTGTCGATATTATCGCCCATCTCACGACTCATGGGTGTAGCTCCATAAACAGCTGCTCTAGATTCATTGCCTGCACATTGGTGACACCGGCAACGCCATCTAATGGGGTTTGAGTATCGACTACCCAGCGACCAGAGCGCTGACTCAATATTTGCATCTCATCAGTTAATTCGCTCAGCGCTACATCATCGGTGAGTGTAAGTAGTTTGACGTCCTGGCGCAGATCATCAATTTCTTTAAACAGCACCAATTCGCCATCTTTAATCATGGCAACATGGCTGGCAACCCGTTCTAGATCTGAGGTGATATGCGACGAAAACAGCACTGCAGCACCAGAATCTAGGGCCAAATCAAACAGGTCGCCCATAAATTTACGCCTTGCTGCTGGGTCTAAACTGGCAACTGGTTCGTCTAAAATCAGCAATTTAGGACGATAGGCCATCGCCATAATTAACGCCAAAGACTGTCTTTGACCGACAGATAGCTTTTGTACTGACTGCGTAACATCTAAATCAAAGCGCGCCAGCCAATCTTGCTCTAGCTCGGCATCCCAATCAGGGTAAAAGCTGCGGTGTAATTCAAGGGCGCCTTCAACGGTAAAGCCTTCATAGCCAAAGGGCTGCTGCGGCACGTAACCTATTTGGCTTTTTGCCGTGGTAGATAACTGTAGAGGGTTGGCACCCAGAGTGCTGATGTCGCCACTATCAATCGGCAAAATGCCCAAAGCGCAGCGCATCAAGGTCGACTTACCTGCGCCATTTTGCCCGAGCAAACCCACGACCATGCCTGGGTACAAGGTCATCGACAGCTTATTCAACGCTGTTTTGGTTACCTGCTTGGTATTGAACTGCTTTGATACCTGCTGAAAATCCAGTATCGCTGCCATTTCATGTTCCATTAACGACATCCTTTGTTGAAAAATGGTTGCTGCTATAACTCACTGCGCGAGGCTTAAAAGCCGGTGACGAATTTATCAGTCTTGGGGCCACTGCTCGCGAATTAACTCAATCAAGTCTTGTTGTTTTACCCCAAGCTGGCTTGCCTGCTCAACTAATGCAGTCACTTGAGGCTGAAGTAAATTCTGACTATTGCTGGACTCAGGCACATCGCGGTGAGCAATACGAGAGGGCTGACCACGGCGGCGTTCAACCCAGCCTTGCTCAACTAACTGCTGCATCGCTCGCGAAACCGTCATCGGGTTCACGGTTAAATGCTCCGCTATTTGCCTAACTGATGGCAGGGTGTCGTCGGGCTGAACTTGCCCACCCACAATCAATCGCACGATTTGATCATGTAACTGGCGGTAAATTGGTTCCCCACTATTGGGGTTGACATTGATAAGTTCTAACATTAGCCTAACTGTATTAATACATTGATACACCCATACACTTAGTGTAAGGTAACATAATCATCCTGAATTGCAAAAAGGAAATGCACCATGAACCACAGGACGTTATTCACCCAAGCGACGGCATCACAAGCCAGCTCTACTGCGCCCAAGCGCGCTGTAGCTATGGGGTTAAAGACGCTGACGCTAGCAATGGGGTTGGCTACTAGCTCGCTATTATGGGCTGATGTAAGCACTGGCGCTGACACAAAAGATGAAGCTCAGCAAAAGGCCGAGGCGGTGAATGAAGCCACTAATACACCAACTTCGATTGCTGACGACACTAAAGTCAATGGCGCGATAAAGAGTACTGCAAAAACCCAGTCTTGCTACCTAGATGGTTTGGCTGAGCAGCTCGAGTGCGGCAAGATCAGCGTACCTGAGAATCCAAACAAGCCAGATGGCAAACATATTGATGTTCACTTTGCCATTTTGCCTGCAATCAAGAACTCTTACCCAAATGAGGCGCTACTTGCTATTGCAGGTGGCCCTGGTCAATCGGCTATTGAAAACGCAGCCGGGTTCGACCGCATGCTGACTAAGGTTCGTCAAACGCGCGATATCCTGCTGATTGATCAACGCGGCACAGGTCAATCAAACCAGCTTCAATGCCAAGATGACGCCATGTTTACCTTGTCGTTCAACGATGATGAGCTGAATTTAGGTGAGTCGACCCAAGCCTGTATTGATGAGATAGCGAAGAACAACCCATCAGATATCAGCCAGTACAATAGCGTAACCGCACTAAAAGACTTTGAAGCAGTGCGTGAATACCTTGGCTATCAGCAACTGCATCTTTATGGCATTTCTTACGGCAGCCGCATGGCGCAGCTTTACATGCGTCACTACCCGCAAGCGCTTAAAACCGTCACCCTTGATGGTATAGTGCCGATGCAACAAAGCGTAATCGCCATTGGCGGCGCTATTGAACGTGGCTTGAACCTGTTATTTAGCGATTGCCGCAACAATCAGGCATGTCAGCAAACCTTCCCTGATCTTGAACAAGATTTCCGCGATGTTGACAACAAGCTTGCCAACGCGCCAATCACCCAGCAGGTTCGCGACCCACTAACCAATTCGCCAGAAACCTTGCTTATGACTCGTGGCAAATTCAATGGTGCCATCCGCATGGCCATGTATTCGCCTACCACTCGCGCACTGTTGCCACACGCGATTCATCAGGCTAAGCAAGATGACTTCCAACCAATTTTAGGCCTTTATGCCCTTACCGCAGACAGCACAGGTATCGCAATGGGCATGCACGCCAGCGTGGTATGTAGCGAAGATATTCACCGAGTGACTGAGCAAATGCGCAAAGATGCCAAGGTGTCTTACATGAGCGGCAGCATGCTTGATGGTTTAGAGAAAACCTGCGATGTGTGGCAAATGCCGTTAATGGACGACAGCTTTAGCGCGCCAATTAACAGCGACATACCAACACTACTGCTATCAGGTGAAATTGACCCTGCAACGCCACCCAACTGGGGCGCTATGGCAACCGAGCAACTAAGCAACGCGCAACACTTTATCGCCCCGTATGCGACCCACGGCGTGGCGTATCAAAGTTGTGGTAATGACCTCATTGCCGAGCTAGTCGACACGGCAGATGTAATGAGCATTGATGGCAGCTGCCTTAATAAAGATGTGCGCCGCAGCTTTTATCTAAATGCCAATGGTGTCGAGCTGGTGACAGATAGCGACACTAGCACATCAACTACTGCCACCGCTGATAAGGAATAGTCATGATTAAAGTAGAGAATTTATCGAAGAAGATTGGCGATGTGCAGGCGCTTAATAACCTAAGTTTTAGCGCTGAAAATGGTCAAATTACCGGATTGCTTGGCCCAAATGGTGCCGGCAAAACCACCTGTTTGCGCACGCTTTTCGGCTTATTAAAACCAGATGCTGGCGTATCAAGCGTTGATGATATTGATGTCGCTAAAGATCCTATTGGCGCAAAGCAACAACTTGGTTTGTTCCCTGACCCATTTGGTCTGTACGAGCGTTTAACGCCAAGAGAGTACATCAGCTACTTTGCCGAGCTAAGTGGCATGGGGCGCAAAGATGCCAAAGCAGCCACTGCCAAAGTGATTGAGCAGCTTAATCTTGAAGATATTTCCGACCGCCGCTGTAAAGGTTTCTCTCAGGGTCAACGCATGAAAACCGCGCTTGCTCAGGCAATCGTTCATCAGCCAAGCAACATTATCCTCGATGAGCCAACCCGTGGGCTCGACGTAATGAGTACGCGCTTGCTGCGTGACATCTTGCTGGAGCTAAAAAGTCAGGGGCACTGCGTGCTGTTTTCAAGCCACGTGATGCAAGAAGTCGCCGCACTGTGTGACCGCGTTATCGTGATGGCAAAAGGTCAAGTAGTGGCAATTGGCAGCCCAGATGAACTCTGTCAACAAACAGGTAAAGACTCACTTGAAGATGCCTTTATCGCTCTCATTGGTACTGACGAAGGAATTGCAGCCTAATGAAAACAATATTTGCTATGGTGCGAAAAGAGCTAATTGATGCCGCGCGCGACAAACGTTCAGTCATGGCGGGCTTATACTACGCCATTGGTACGCCGCTATTAATGTGCGGCATGTTTATGGTGCTGATCGGTCAGCTATCTAGCCCAGAAGATCTGAAAATCACCATTGAAAAAGCTGACAACGCACCTGATTTAGTGCGCTACCTCGACAACAATGGCATCGCCCACGGCGAAGGCGAAGATGTTAAAGACATCACCTTGCGGATCAGTGATGACTACGCCAAAGACATGTCGCAGGCCAAAGCCGCTGAAGTATTTGTCATTGCCGATCAATCAAACGAGAAATTGCAGCAGTCTATTCGTCGCCTGGAAAAGCGCTTACAGCTATACAGTCTCGAAATGGGCAGCTTGCGTTTAATTGCTCGCGGTATTAACCCGCAAGTGGCTGCGCCAATTAAAGTCACAGTGTACGATCAGGCAACATCCGACTCTAAAGGTGGGTTTATTTTGGGTATCGCGATTTTCACCATGATTTATTCGGTGTTTATCTCGGCGATGAACCTTGCCATTGATACCAGTGCCGGTGAGCGCGAGCGTGACTCATTAGCCTTGCTGCTAAGCCACCCGATCACCACCCGCCAACTAGTGTGGGGCAAGGTTATTGCCGTGACTTGCTTTGCTATGTTGGGGTTAATACTCATCATGCTTATCTCCAAAGTCGCCTACACCTTTGTGCCTTGGCATGAGCTTGGATTTAGCGTCAACATCTCGATGGACTTTATCGGCTTGATGTTCGCCATTGGTGCGCCAGTAGCCCTGCTAGCGGCAACTCTGCAACTGTTCGTGTCATTTATGGCAAAAACCTTTAAAGAAGCGCAGTCATACCTAACCATGGTGCTGTTTGTACCAATCGCGCTGTCGATGGCTGCAAGCTACAACATCGCGCCCGATATGTTGCAATGGCTGCCAGTATCAGGTCAGCAACAAGCACTAATGGCATTTATTAAAGGCCAAGCGCTACCAGTGACCCAGTTAGTTGTATCAACTGTCGCCACGCTAGTCATCGCCTTAGGTCTTGCCTTTGGTATGGAGAAATCACTTAAAAGCGAAAAGGTGGTATTTGGCTTGTAGTGCTTAGCACCTAAAGCGCCACCTTGTAATTAACCGCTGCCCGATGTTTTTGAGCACAAATAGGCAAAAGGCAGCTAGTGGAGGAAGTATGGAAAACGATATCGCAATCATCACCTTAGTGGCATTGATAGTTATGGGAACCACCGCCACCGAGCTATTTAAATACTATATGAAAGCCAAGTACCCAAAAGGGAAACTCGCGGGTCAAGCAGCTGAGGCATCATCAAAGCAAGATGCCCAATTCAGCAGTCATGTTGCCGACCTACAAGCGCAAAACCAGGCATTAAAAGAGCGTGTGCAAGTGCTTGAGAAGTTAGTGACTGATGAAGGGTTTGAGGTTAAGCAGCAAATTAATCGTTTGTAGAATAAGTTTGAACAGCTAGCCCCGTTTACTCAAAGGACAAGGCAATAGAAAAAGCCGCGACTGTATATGTACAGGCGCGGCTTTTGTTTGCATGCAGCTAAGCGGCTTAGCGTCAGAAAGCTACTTAGCTTTTGGACGGAACGGCTTAATAACTGACTCGTCGCATTCCAGGAAAGGTCCTTCCATCAGATCAATACAGTAAGGAATCGCTGGGAATACCGCATCTAGACACTCGCGGATAGACTTTGGCTTACCTGGCAGATTCACAATCAGGCTATCTGCACGTAAACCTGCAGTCTGGCGCGACAAAATTGCCGTTGGCACGAACTTTAATGACTCAGCGCGCATTAGCTCACCAAAGCCAGGCATCATGCGGTCACACACAGCTTCTGTTGCTTCTGGGGTAACATCACGCTTAGCAGGACCAGTACCACCAGTCGTGACCACTAAACAGCAATCTTGGTTATCTGCCATATCGATAAGCGTTGCTTCAATCACGTCTTGCTCATCCGGGATCACCTTATAAACCGGCTCCCACTCAGAGGTCAGGTACTCATTTAGCACATCAATAATCGCTTTACCTGAGATGTCTTCATACACACCGGCACTGGCGCGGTCACTCACGGTAACAATACCGATTTTTGCTTTCGTCATTAATCTATCCTCATATTCATACTTGTCGCCTCAGCGCACTGAAACACTCACTCATTCACATAAGCGACGACAACTTATCTGTCTTTGTTGTATTCAATTTTTTTATTCAGCTTTTTGCATTCAAGAGTGGTCATAAACTAGCACAATTCGACGTAAGATTGGCGATTAGTCACCGCGCAGCATTAGGCTAATTAACTAAGCGTGACGCAAACCAATATCTTGGCTGCCAATACACGTTATCAAGACTCGAAATCATCACGCCGCGGCTACTCGATACATGTAAAAACTGCCTATTTGAAAGGTAAATACCCACGTGCCTGCCACGCCAAGAGGTTTTAAAAAACACTAAATCGCCTGCCTGTAATTCCGACTTGGCTACCTTATAGCCTAAGCTGGTTTGCTGCTCAGTAGTACGAGGTATACTGCCGCCAACTAACAACTGGTATGCCAATACCACCAGACCAGAGCAATCTGTACCACGCTTATCCATGCCGCCAAGACGATACGGCACGCCTTGCCACTGCTGATAAAAAGCGCGAATGCGTGCTTCGTTCCAGTTAGCTTGAGTCACCTTGCTTGTTTTTGAGGAAGGAGTGGATTGAGGTGGCGGCGCTGAGCTACATGCAGTTAGCGTTAGCAGCACTGCCACAACAATGACGTTTAGCACCCGAGCAAAACTAAACATTTAGGGTCACCTCAAACTTCAATAACGACTCACGTGGATGCCTTCCACTAGCGCGTCATTAACTGCACGCTTTGCACCAAACTGCGCTTAGCAGCTTGCTTGTCGCCATCTATCTTTAAGCGCAACACCACGCCTTGCCACTGATTCCAAAACACATGCGCCATAAATGAAGTGTCACGCTCTTTCGCGATAAAGCCTTGTTGTTGTCCCTGATAGAACAACTGCGCAAGCTGCTCAATCCAGCGCTCATACAGGCTATTAACCGAGGCTTTGAGCTCTGGGAAATTATCGGTGGCTTCAATCATTAAATTCGCCAACAAGCAGCCCTTAATCGGGCTCACGCTGGTTAAGTCATCCAGCATGCCATGGTAGGCCGTCAGCATGGTCGATAGATTTTCTTTAAAATCTAACAGCTCATCGAACTCAATAGATGCCAGTGTTTGCTCAAAGTATTGCTCAGCCACACACACAGCAAAGGCTTCTTTGCTTTTGAAGTAATGATAGAACGACCCTTTGGGGATCCCCACTTCATCAAGAATAACCTTGATACCCACAGCGCTTAAACCAAACTGCGAAAACAAACGCTCTCCGGCACTGCAAATAACCTGACGGCTGGTAGACGACTTTTTCATAACTCTCATCCCTAGCTATGTCACTCACACAGCTAATGTCCTTGTTTACTTTTAATATGACTAAACTGACACTAATGATAGAACAAAGTAGACCGACCGCCTAGTTATTAACGAATCGCAAATTATCTTGTGCAACTAAATACGCTTTAAAGCAAAAAGCTGCCCTTGGGCAGCCTTTAAATTTAATAGTATTGCGTGAGTTTGTACCTAGTTCACCGCCATTGAAATAAAGTAACCGGTAACCGTTGCGGTGATCACTCCAATAAAGCCCGGAATTAAAAAGCTATGATTGAGCACATACTTACCGATTCGTGTTGTGCCTGAGCGGTCAAAACTGATTGCCGCTAGATCACTTGGATAAAACGGGAAGAAGAAGTAAGCGTAACAAGCCGGCAGCACACCAATGAGTACAGGCGCAGGAATGCCGAGACTAAAGCCCAGTGGCAACATAATGGTTAATACCGCAGCCTGGCTTTTCAAGAATACCGATACCACAAACATGGCAATAGCAAATGTCCACGGGTATACCTCAACAATGTCTTTTACCGCATCAACCAAATCGCTCTTGTGATGGCTAATAATGGTGTCGCTCATCCAGGCAATACCAAAGATGATGATCACCGCGCTCATACCTGCGGTGAATACATTGCTGCTAGCAATTTTCTTTGGACTAACATTGGTTGCCAGTAAGATGATGGCGCCTACTGACAGCATCATAAACTGGATCGCCACCGACATTTTCACGCCTTGAGGCAGAATTTCCTTGCTGAACATAGCAACCACGATTACCGACAAGATACCCAGCAAGAACACACCTAGCCCTTTTTTAGCAACCGACTGCTCTGCAGCAGTTTGCTCAATGGCATCGGTTTTATCCACCAGCCCTGCTTTAAATTCTGGATCTGCTAAACGTGCTTGAAACTCAGGGTCTTTATCTAAGTCCTTACCGCGCTTTAAGCTCCAAATACAGGCAACTAAAAGACCGGATAGCGTTGCGGGAATCGTCACCATAAGCACATCAACTAGGCCAATATCTAGGTTGTTATCAACCGCAGTAGCCATCACCACAGCGGCTGCGGCCGCAATTGGGCTAGCAGTAATCCCCATTTGTGAGGCGACCGAGGCCATCGCAAGCGGACGTTCAGGGCGAATGCCTTTTTTGTAAGCTACATCGTAAATTACCGGCAGCAATGGATAAACTGAATGGCCTGTACCCACCAGCACAGTGAGCGAATACGTACATAAAGGTCCAAGGAAGACAATGTGCTCAGGGTGTTTACGCAGCAGCTTCTCAGCAAAGCGAACTAACAGCTTTAAGCCACCGGTTGCCTCAAGTGTGGCAGATGCCGCAACCACGGCGAGGATGATCAGCATAACGCCGATTGGCGGCGTACCTGGCGCAATACCAAATACAAAGGCCAATACCGAAACCCCTAAACCACCTAATAAACCGAAGGCTATTCCACCATAGCGAATGCCAATAAAAATGACGCACAGCAGCAATAACATATGTAACGTAAACATAGTCTCCCCGTCAGACTTGCAGAACTTTGTGCAGGTATACCATAGGGAAAAAAGCGATTAGTGATACGTGTCATGCTTCTAGGGTGAATAGAAAGTGCACCCTTAAATTCGTGATCAGATTCACAACTACTTCAGCAGTTAGGCTCACCATACGGTAAAGCCAATTCGAGCCGATAACACAGAAGCTACATAAACCGCTGACTTGCAGAAAGTTATCAACACTTTCTCAAGGGCATAAACTCTGTTAGCTTGAGCATTAACTAATTAAGTAACCTGGTTCTGAGGGATAGATGGAATTTACAGACGGCGTACTACAGCTTAACTCATTCTTCACCGTGACCATCGGCATCATAGTGCTGTTTATTGGTCGTAGGTTAAATCAGGTTATTGGCTTTTTAAAAGAGTTCAGTATCCCCGAGCCAGTATCAGGCGGGATCATTTTTTCGCTGCTCTTTAGCCTTATCTATGCCCTCGCCAACATCGAAGTCAGTTTTGACCTTATGGCGCGAGACGTACTACTGGTCTATTTCTTCACCACTATCGGCATCAACGCCAGCCTGGGGGACCTGTTCAAAGGCGGTAAACCACTCATCATCTTACTTGCTGTTACCATCGGCTATATGATTTTACAAAATCTCACTGGTATCAGTGTGGCCGCCGCTTTTGGTCAAGAAAGCGTAGTCGGCATGTTAGGCGGTAGCGTATCGCTAATTGGCGGACATGGTACAGCCATCGCCTGGGCACCTAAAATTCAAGAACAGTTTGGGCTGACAACCGCCATGGAAATTGGTATCGCCAGTGCAACCTTCGGACTCATTCTAGCCAGCTTGATGGGTGGGCCTATTGCAAAATACTTGATCAACAAGCACCAACTCGCACCAACTCCTCAAACAGATATTGCTGAAACGAAAGGTAAAGAAACGGAAACGCCGGTACGAATGACGTCATTTGATTTTCTTGACGCACTGCTGGCCATTCACATCTGTGTGATTTTAGGATTCTTTTTAAATGAGCTAGTTAGTGAGTTAGGACTAGATTTACCGCTGTTTGTTACCTGTTTATTTGCCGGTATTGTTATCACCAACCTAGTACCGAAAACCTATCCAAGACTCACAGGTACGGCATGGCCAACGCGCACTGCCGCAGTCGATTTAATTGCCGATATATCTCTAGGTACCTTTTTAGCCATGTCATTAATGAGTATGCAGCTATGGACACTCATCGATCTTGCCGGGCCTATTTTCGCAATCTTAGCTGCGCAGTTTATTATCGCGATTCTGGTCAATATTTTCGTGGTATTTCCAGCAATGGGGAAAAACTATGATGCAGCAGTGATTTGCTCAGGTTTTGGTGGGATCTCGCTCGGCTCAACACCAACGGCAATGGCCAATATGGCAGCTGTATCACAACGCTACGGCCATAGCGCACAAGCATTTATTATCGTACCGCTAGTTTGTGCCTTCTTTATTGACCTCGCCAACGCCCTGATTATTCCTTACTTTCTTAATCAGCTGTAATTTAAGCGACTGCTTAGGTTGGCAGCGCTAACCTAAGCACACTAAATAACTAGAAATTTTTCACAGGCTCAACAATCAAGGTGTTAGATTGAACTGGGCTTTCAGATTGCATATATAAATCACGCACAAGTTTAAAATCTAGCTCTAATTCAGTGACATAAAAGCCATCAACCGGATAGGTTTTAACGACTTTGGCACCTTTGATAACGCCTTGTATTTTAACCTTAGTGTCTATGCTATTGAGAAAGTAACCCTTTGCGACTGAGTTAGAGCTAAGTTGCATTCCATAAACCTGCTCAGCTAACTCCCGATAAGCCAGAATTTTTGACGCCTCCATGGCTTGCAGCACCTTTTCTTTCTCCAACAGCGCGGGTTGCTGTGATATGGGTGCATAACCAACTGCGGTTAATACCGGATAGTCTGACTTATCGCTGTCATTAGTATAGCCAACGCTTTCACAGCCAAATAGCGATAGACCAAACAACAATAAACAGCCAACCCACACGATTCGATTAAACATAGCTCTCCCGTTCATTCTGTTGCTGCAATTGCTTGGCAACACTATTGGTATCTACTCGTTGTTCGCGTTATCAGATGCCGCCTGCTCGCTAAACATCGAACTCATAGCAGACCATAATCCTGTAGAGTGATTTTGATTAAAGTAATCAACACCAAGCTCAACAGCCGTCGCGCCCGCAGCCATTGGTCCTGCATATAATGCACTGCCAACAACATTGGCAGCTGGGCTAACTTCTTTCCCCGTAAGCCCTTGATACACGCTAGAAACGATAGGTGTGTGATTAAGCACATTAAGCGTGTCGATCGCATCTTGAGCGTTCAGCCCGTCATCACCAAAAGCATAAGTTGCAAAACTATCTAAGCCATCGCCTAATTCTGCTTGCTGCTCAGCATCTGTGGTTGCCGCAACACTGTTACTAATGGCACTTTGCACCATGCTCGTTTGCAGCGACATCAAAAAGCCTTGTTGTAACACTGATATCACCGCATCACTTACGTTAAGCGACAAGCTATTTAAGTCGGCTAAACCAACTTCTGATAACAACTGCTGCTGAATTGCACTCACTGAAAAGCTACTGACAGACGATAAGGACTCAGGTACATCAACACTAACCATTCGCGACATAGACTGTGAAACAGCCGCTTGCTGCAGGATGCCAGTAAACTCATCAGCAGACTGTTGCTCAAAGGCCGCACTCACCTCATCAACATTACTGCCAATTGAAAAGCTCATAGTAGATTGCAGCCAGGACCAAGAATCTTGTATCGACATATACACTCTCAAATTAGCTCACGCCTTCAAGCTTTGCTCAAAGGCCATTACCGATAACTGCATGATAATGTGCAATTAAATCGAGATTGTGCAGAAAAAAAGGAGAACCCAAGGAGTTATTGTAAAGGGCGTAGATTCGCTAATTTGTTTAGTTTTAAATGGACTACCTGAATACCGTACTGAGCTGAACATAATGAAAATAAACACTATTTTGCTGGCATTGTGCTTGGTTACCATTACTGCTTGCAGCAGCACAGAAGTTGCTGAAATCAAGGTGCCAACCAAAGAAGACACCAGGGTCAATGTGGCCAGCACTAAAGAAGAAGTGCAACGCGGCGATCCTCAATATCGCCCGGTAAGAAACAACCATATCCAACAAGCGCAACAAGTTACCGGCTCATTGTTCAACCCCAACAATATCTACAGCATTTACCAAAATAACAATCGCTACGAAGTCGGCGATATGATTTTGATCCGCCTTAATGAAGCCATGACCTCAAAAAAGTCCATCAGTTACTCAAAAGACCGTTCTGACGAGTTCAATATGTCGCCCAACATTAACGCTGGCAGCATTAGTATTAACGAGGGCAACCTTAGTGCCGACTACTCGCAAGAAGAAAACTTCGATAGTTCATCTGCTAGCAACCACAATAACTCGCTGACGGGCACCATTACCGTAGCGGTTAGAGAAAAGCTGCCAAACGGCAATTTGATCGTGGCTGGAGAAAAGTGGTTCAAACTCAACAAAGGTGATGAATATGTGCGCTTTTCAGGGGAAATTAGAGTGACCGACATAGCAGCTGATCACTCCATTGACTCACAAATGGTGGGAAATACAGTGATAGAAGTCAGCGGCAAAGGCGAACAACAAGATAACCAAGACGCGTCACTGATTTCTAAATTGCTCAGCGTATTTGGTTAACTAATGAAGCACTTTCTATCCCTTTGTTTGCTCGCCTTATTGCTGCCTGTGTCACCAGCTTTCGCCAAATGGTATTTAGGCCAGGAATCTGTCACCTATGATGGCAATAACTATAACCAAATCCGCAAGCAAGCGATCGAACAAGCCATTGAGAATGCGTCCTTGCAAGCAAGTAGCTTTATCAGCATTGAAAACACCGTCTCTGGCGGCTTACTAACAAGCACCCAAAGCAAATTGGTGTCAAATCAGCAGATCAGCGAAATCGTCATTCTTAATGAGGCGATTGCTGGCGGTAAGCTGACAATTAACCTCAAAGTGAATATGCACACTGTCGCCAATTGCGTCAAAGACGATTATCTAAAGCAGCTGATTGTCGCTCAGTTCCCGATGTTAACGCCTGCCCAGGCGGCTGCCGGTGATATTGCAGCCCTGCCATTTCATGTGGCTTCTCGCATTAAAAATGAACTGAGTAATCAGCCAAATATCTTCGTAGAAGAGTTAATTCCAGAAATGGTATTCCAGCCGACATCGAGCTTTGACAGCATCAACCTCAAGTCTGTTAAAGGTATTTCCCACGGACTCAACAACCAATTTCAAAGCCAATACCTGGTGTTTGGCTACCTGCGCGACATAAGCCTATTCGACCAAATTACGGCTAACTTGGTCGGTGAGACTAAAGTACCGATGCGAAACTTCACCATTAAGATGTTTATGTATGACCGTATCAGCGACAGCATCTTGTTAGAAGAGGAATACCATGGGGAAGGTGCTTGGTCGTTTGACAGCTATAGTCGTGTCGATATGGCTAATAGCTTATTTTGGCGCAGCGAATATGGCAAAGCTGTGGTGAATACCTTGTTTAAAGTGGCGCAAGACATTAACCGCAAACTCAGCTGCGAGTCTACCAAGGCTATCGTGATCAACAGCGGTGATGAATATGTCACGGTTAATATCGGCACCTTACATGGCGTAGAAAAAGGCGATAAATTCCAGCACATTAAGTTGAACAACATCCCACTCAACAACGCCGTATTGTCGACCTGGATGCCACCTGAGCAGCCGGTTTACCTTGAAGTGATGCAGGTAAGTAACAAAACCAGTCTGCTTAAAGTGCCAGATCATCAAGACGTTACCGGTGCCAAGCAAGATCAGATTGAGCTTTATGATGCCGTAATAGCTGCGCAGCACTAGCCCCTATCTTAATATTGCTAGCTCCACTTATGTTATGAGTAAGTAATGGGGTTAGGCTAAGCGTCTCTATTCGTACAAGCCAGACAAATATATCGCCACCTTTTGACTCCTAAGCCCGTTAGACTAAGCTAATACTATTAAAAATAACAATAATGGCGATGTACTAGACCTATGACCACTTATGCTCGCATCCCTCCTAACCTACTTACTCGACTTGGCAGTTATTGTTTAACTGCAATCACTGCCATATTGCTAACCATAACCTTGGTATCTACAACCCAGGCTACGCAAATAGATCGAATCATCACCATTAGCACCCAGGAATGGCCGCCTTATCAAATGCAAACCGGCAATGATCAAACCGGCGCAGCAATTGATGCGCTAGCATGTGTGATGCGACGGCTGCAGCAGCCGTATAAAGTGATTTTCTTACCCTGGGGAAGAGCGCAATTTGCCGTTGAGCAAGGTAAGTATGATGGATTTTTCTCGGCAGCCAAAAACGACCAACGCGACAGCTATGCGGTATTCTCTGAACCCTTTATAGCGCAAACCTGGAATTATTACCTGCTAAAGGGAACTCAAGTACCACTCGATCCACAAACCATTAAGCAACAAGCCTATTTTGGTAGTCGCAAGCATTCAAACACCACCTATTGGCTTAAACAAAATGACTTTCAATTAATTCATCAAGCGGACCATATCAATGAGCTACTCGCTCTACTACAAAAAGGCCGCATTGACGCTATGATGGAAAATAAGTTGCTGTTTGAGGATGCAATTGCTAAAGCCGGTTTACCAATGGAAATGTTTGAAGTGGTACACAACCGCACCTTGCCGCTAGGGGTGTATTTTGGCAATCAGTTTGTTAAACGCTACCCAGAATTCGTCGAGCAATTTAATCGCCATACTCATGCCTGCCGCTTTGAAGAAACGCCAACCATGGCAACAGGGAAAGCCACCAGCAACTAGTTGTGCTGTTCAAGCCTATAGACTAAATGCTTGCTGCATTTCGCTACGGCCTTGAGTGTTCACATAATCAAGAAACACCTGCGCTATGGGTGATAACGCGCGCGATTTTGCCCAGGCGAATGTCCACAGCGACACAATCGGCAAAGATTCTACATTGAGCACCTTAACATCGTAATTCTCACCAAATGCCAATGTGTGCGCTGATAAAATCGACACGCCTAAACCAGATAGCACTGAATGGATAATTGCCTCATTACTGGCAATGGTCATCTTAATATTGGGCTGGAACTGTTGCTGCTTAAAGAAGTTCTCAATTGAATAACGGGTACCAGAACCCGCTTCGCGCATTAAAAAGTCTGCCTGACAAAACGCCTGCAGCGACACTTGTGACTGTTGCGCCAATGGATGGTCGGCCTTAGCAATGGCGACCAAATCATTAGGCATAAACTCAGCCACCTCAATATCTAACCCTTCAGGTACATAACTGAAGACGTAAAAGTCATCCAAGCCTTGCTCTAATCTATCTATCACCTGTTGGCGGTTTGCCACAGTAAATTGCACCTCAATCCCAGGATAACGTTCACAAAAAGGCCCCAGCAAATGTGGAATAAAGTACTTAGCCGTGGTTGCACAAGCGATGCGCAGCGTACCTGATCGCAAGCCCTTTAAGCTTGAAAGCTGCATGTCTAATTCTTCACAGCTTTGCAGAATTTGCTTAGCCGTAGCAACTGTTGCCAGTCCCGCATCAGTAAACTGCAACTTGCGCCCTACTTGCTGATAAAGCGGCATACCAATGGCATCAGCAAGCTTTTTTAGCTGCATCGAAACGGTAGGCTGAGTCAGAAAACAAGTCTCAGCAGCCGCCTTGACACTGCCTTGCTCATGTAGTGCCAGAAGAATCTCAAGCTGTCGAAAGGTACCAATATGTGCATGCAATCGTGAAGACATGGCAACCATCCATAGATAAAAATCTAATTAAATATTAGTAAATATCTATTTTTATCTAATCAAATGTAAATGTAAACTTTGGCGAAATTTCACTCAAGCATGAATGAGGTAGTACATGTTAAGCAGAACATCAGCACTGGCAGTTATCACAAGCCTAGTACTTAGCGGCTTTTATGTTTTAAGCTCTTTGATTGGGCAAACAATGCCTGCATTTGCAGCCTTAGCACTAACACTATTCAGCCTGGCTGTGGTTAGCTCTCTCAAACAGCTCAAACTTCAACGCGCAAGCTACGCTAACCAATACTCTCGCGAGAAATAGCCATGATTGATGCAGTAGTAGCATTTTTTATCTTAGGTGCCGGCAGTCAATTGCTTGGAGCAAAGCTGAGCTTTCCAGACAGCTTATACAAGTCACTTAGCTTGTTTTTAATGGTGGCAATTGGTCTAAAAGGTGGTATTGCACTGCAACAACACGTTGACCCTGCCTTATTTAGCATGTCGCTCGCCGTCATAGGCTTTGGCCTGATTATCCCGCTTATCGCCTACCCGCTGCTGCGCTACTTTGGTCAGCTAGATAAAATCAATGCTGGCGCAGTTGCGGCGCACTATGGCTCAGTCAGTGTTGCCACCTATGCAGTTGCAGTTGCTCTGCTTGAAGCAGCGAACATTAAATACGAAGCTTATTTTCCGCTGTTCGTCGTCTTACTGGAAATGCCAGCCATTGTTGTTGGACTCATTCTGGCAAAAGGCAGTTTTAAAATCGTCAATGCTGAATTTATCAAACATGAACTGGTTGCCAATCAAAGCATATTGCTGATGCTCGGCAGTCTTATCATTGGTTTTGTAGGCGGTGACAGCGTACAAAAGCTCGCGCCATTCTTTATGCAGCTTTTCTCTGGTGTGCTGGCGCTATTCTTATTAAAAATGGGCATGGTCGCCGCTGAGCAATTATCAACTTTAAAGAGCAATAGCCTGTTTTTAGTTAGCTTTTCAGTATTGATGCCACTGATTGGTGGCAGTGCGGGGATCGGTTTAGGGGTGCTGATGGGGCTAAGCGCAGGCGGCGTTGCACTTATGGCCGTGTTAGGCGCAAGTGCTTCTTATATTGCGGTGCCTGCAGCGATGAAACAAAGCTTACCCGAGGCCAATGCTGGGCTGTCTATTACTGCATCACTTGGGATCACCTTTCCATTTAACGTGCTTGTCGGTGTACCGTTTTTTATCGCACTGGCGAGCTATATTAAGGGTTAGAGCACAAAGTACTAATTAGTGACTTTCTAAAGTAGACTAAAATCCAGGTGTGTGACTAAAGCAAAGGAAAACGAATATGCTAGACCCACAACTGGCAAAAATGCGTCTGCAGCGATTAGCTGACAATGTATTCGCACTCAGTCTTATTCTGCTGATAAGTAATGTCGAGTTACCCGCAATTAGCAGCGAACCTTCTGCGAGTGAAATCAATGCATTACTCATGGCAAATCTGCCGGAAATGGGTGTCTATTTACTTACATTTGCCGTAATAGCAGCTAACTGGGTTAAACACGTTGAGTTGTTCTCTGTAATGAAGCATGTAGACCGAAGCTTGATGATGCAACAATTGTGGTTGCTGGCCTTTCTAATGCTGATCCCGGTAACTAATCAGTTCATAAATGTGGATGACAGCCAAACCCTAATTTTGGTGGTCTATAGCTTGAACCTATTAGCAGTGGGCGTCATGTTGTGGCTAGGGTGGCGCCGATTGGCTAACCACCCAGAGCTTCGTATAGAAGGGCTCGATATTGACAAGTTACAAGCTCGCAGTAAGGACACACTATCTGAGCCCTTAGTTGCAGCACTAAGTATAGTCGCAGCGCTGCACTCAAGTTTGGCCTGGGAGTTAACCTTTGTGCTGATCCCTATCTTATTTTCTAAACGTCATCACTTGGAGCCGCTAAAAAAACGTTTGTCAAAGCAATAGCTTGATTAAGGCGTGTTGATCGTTCAAACCATAGCATTTTAGTGTGCACACAAAATGCTAGTTCTACCTTTACACCGCCATTCCCACAGCAACACCTGATGACCATGCCCACTGGAAGTTAAAGCCACCGAGCCAGCCGCTGACATCCATTACTTCACCGGCGAAGAATAAGCCCGGTACTTGTTTCGCTTCCATGGTTTTTGACGATAACTCATTGGTATCAACGCCGCCCAAGGTTACCTCTGCGGTGCGATAACCCTCAGTGCCGTTCATCACTAACGACCATTTGTTTAGCTGCTTGGCAATAGTATCACGCTCACCGTGACCAAGTTGATTGAGCGCTTTATCGAGTTGCGCACTGTCAAACAAGGCTTCAACTAAACGCTTTGGCAACCACTGACTTAGGGTGTTACGCAGGCTTTGTTTAGGGCTACTTTCTAAAGCAGATGTCATTAGCTCGATGGCATCATCATTAGGTAGTAGGTTGATGTGGATTGCTTGCCCAGGTTTCCAGTAGTTAGAGATTTGCAGTACAGCAGGGCCTGATAAACCGCGATGGGTAAATAGCAAGGCTTCACTAAACTGAGTGCCGTTTTCGGCAGTAATGGTCGAAGGCACAGCGATGCCAGATAATCCCTCAAACTGCGCTTTTTGCTCAGCATGCCAGGTAAATGGGACTAAGCCTGCGGTAGTTGGCAGCACCTTCAAGCCAAACTGCTCAGCTAATTGATAGCCAAACGGTGTAGCCCCAAGTTTTGGCATCGACAAGCCACCAGTGGCAATTACCAGCGAATCACAACCATAGTCACCATTAGAAGTGGTCAGTTTGAATTGACCAGAAGCTAGCTTTTCAACTTTGTTGATCTCAGTGCGCAGCTGCACATTAGCGCCCGCCCAATCACACTCTGTCATCAGCATGGTGACAATTTCTTTAGCTGAGTCATTGCAAAATAGCTGGCCGTGATCGCGCTCGTGATACTCAATCCCATGACGCTCAACCAGCTCTATAAAGTCGCTCGACTTATAACGCGCCAGCGCAGATTTAACAAAATGAGGATTGGCGCAAATAAACTGGTGCGGCTCAACCTTTTGGTTAGTGAAGTTACAACGACCACCACCACTGATCAAAATTTTACGCCCTGCCTGCTTGGCATTATCTAGTACCAGCACTTGCTTGCCGCGATAACCCGCCGTTGCCGCGCACATTAAGCCAGCCGCTCCTGCGCCAATAATGATCACATCTTGATGTTTCACGTTTGTTCTCACTTACCACTAAATCGTCCAGCCAAATACTGGGTGATTTTTAATCAGACACAAAAAAGGGCGCTATATTAGCACCCTTTTGTCGATAAAACACTGCTCGTTATCAAGCCTATTAGCTCTCAGGCGTTTCCATTTTTTTGTCACGCCCAAGTAGCTCTTTAGCCGCATCAGCCGGATGCTTACCTTGGTATAGCACCTGATAAATTTGCTCGGTAATTGGCATCTCTACACCTAAGCGTTTAGCAAGCGTGTAAACCTCTTTAGTGTTGCGATAACCTTCAACCACCTGGCCAATTTCAACCTGCGCGGTATCAACATCTTTGCCTTGACCTAACGCCAAACCAAAACGGCGGTTACGCGATTGGTTGTCGGTACATGTTAATACCAAGTCACCCAAGCCAGCCATGCCCATAAAGGTATTGTTGCCAGCACCTAACGCCACGCCTAAACGAGTTAACTCAACTAAGCCACGAGTAATTAATGCTGTGCGAGCGTTAGCGCCAAAGCCAATGCCGTCAGACATACCCGCACCAATTGCGATAACGTTTTTAACTGCGCCGCCAAGTTGTAGGCCAATAAAGTCCTCATTCGCATAAACGCGCAAACGCTTAGGGCTGTGCAGAAGGTCTACTAAGTCCTGCGTAAACTCAGGGCAAGTACCGGCTACAGAAATTGCAGTTGGCATACCAGCAGCAAGCTCTTTGGCAAATGTCGGGCCCGACAATACCGCTAGCGGGAACTGCTCACCAAGCTGCTCGCGAGCAACATCTTGCAGTAAACGACCGGTTTCAGGCTCAAGGCCTTTTGTCGCCCACACAATACGCGCATCGTCACGTAGCAAAGGTTTTGCTAATTGCAGCACTTCACCAAACACATGGCTTGGCACCACAACCAGCACATTATTGCTGGCAGCTAGCGCAGTTGCTAAATCAGCTTCAATTTCGAGACTGTCAGGAAAATCAATCCCTGGCAAAAACTCGTCATTACGGCGATCGTTTGCCAATTTGTGCATGTGCTCAGGCTCATGACCCCAAAGCAAGGTTCGGTGACCATTACTCGCAAGAGAGATGGCAAGGGCGGTGCCGTAAGACCCCGCCCCTAGTACCGTAATGTCGGCAGTGTTACTCATAGTAATTATGCGTTTGCTTCTTCAGTTGACGCTTCAGCTTGGCGCTGTTGAACGTATTGAGCAAATAGTGCGTCAAAGTTAACTGGCGCTAGGTTTAGTTGTGGGAAAGTACCACGAGAAACTAAGCTGCTAACTGCTTCGCGAGCGTATGGGAATAGTACGTTAGGGCAGTATGCACCTAATGAGTGAGCTAGTTGTGGCTCAGTTAGACCAGCGATTGAGAAAATACCCGCTTGCTGAACTTCACATAGGAACGCAGTTTCGTCGCCATTATTAGCAGTCACAGTTAGCGATAAAATCACTTCATAAGTGTCATCAGCTAGCTTGTTACTACGAGTATCTAGGTCCAGTTTAACTTCTGGCGTCCACTCTTTTTGGAAAACAGCTGGGCTGTTTGGCGTTTCAAAAGACACATCTTTCATGTAGATGCGTTGAATGTTGAACTGTGGGTTTTCTGCGTTGTTTGCTACTTCTTCAGCCATGATGTCCTACCTAATAATATAATTTGTTGATGCTTATTTATCGGGTTTATTGTTAGTGGGTTAAGTGAATCACCTAACCCTTATACCCGTCTCGGTCTACCTAATTGAAACTTATTACTAAGCCCTTTGTTTAAGCAGGATCCTATGTTTTTACCTTCGAATGCATGTCTGCAAACGCGGTTTTATTTGTCAGCTACTTATCGCTTACCAGCGACTACAGGCAGGTTTGCTGCTTTCCAGTCAGTCATACCACCAGTTAGGTTAAATACGCTTTCAAAGCCTTGTTTAACCAGTAGTTGCGAAGCTTGCGATGAAGTCATGCCAGCGTTACATACAACTATAATGGGACTAGTTTTATGCTTTTCAAGGCTTGTAGCTTGATTATTTTTGATTTCAGACATAGTGACGTTTTTCGCCCCTACGATGTGACCTTTTTTAAACTCATCTTTTGAGCGCACATCTACCACAATGGCGTCTTGCTTATTCACCATTTGAGTCAATGTTTGATGATTGATATTGGCTACTTTTGAGGTTGCTGACTTAACCGTAGTCACAATAAAAGCCACAAATAAACCAACCCAAGCCAGACTTAGAATTGGGTTAGCTTGAAAAAATTGAATGTATTCTTGCATGTTTACAGCCTATTTAGAGACATTGACGCTAATAACGAGCCACGAGTATATAGTTTTGCCATTGAAGTTTCACCAAAGAATCGCCTCAAATCAGGCATCGACCAGCATTGCAGCGTTTTTTGTAATTTAGATTGAAAATTTATAACACCAAACGCATCTAAACGCGCTTTGATCTTTTTACACTGCCGGATAAGTAGTAATATTCATACAATTCAAAATTTCATCGCCAATTTCTTAACATTCAAACTTTGCTTACTAAGAGGTAGCACAATGACAACTGCAAAACGCCCATTGGCGTTATTGATCCTCGATGGATGGGGATACCGTGACAATCCAAAAGATAACGCAATTCATCATGCCAACACGCCAGTGCTCGACAAGCTTAACGCCACGTACCCTAATAGCCTGATTTCGGGCTCAGGTATTGACGTAGGTTTGCCTGATGGTCAAATGGGTAACTCAGAAGTCGGCCATATTAATATCGGTTCAGGCCGCATTGTTTACCAAGAACTTACCCGAATCAGCAAAGCCATTGCTGACAACGAGTTCGACCACAATCCAGCATTAGTTACAGCTGTTGATAAAGCCATTGCTAACGACGGCGCGGTGCACGTAATGGGCTTATTGTCACCAGGCGGTGTACATAGCCACGAAGAGCATATCGAAGCTATGTGCAAGCTTGCCATCGCGCGCGGTGCCAAAAAGGTTTATTTGCATGCATTCCTAGACGGTCGTGATACGCCACCTCGCAGCGCCAAAGGTAGCCTAGCGCACTTTAGCGAAATGTTTGCCGAGCAAGGTTGCGGTCAAGTGGCATCGATTATTGGTCGTTACTACGCCATGGATCGTGACAATCGCTGGGAACGTGTGACTAAAGCCTATGAGCTAATTACCGAAGGCAAAGCTGAGCATACTTATAGCAACGCGGTTGATGCGCTAGAAGCCGCTTATGCCCGTGATGAAAACGACGAGTTTGTGGCAGCATCAGCTATTACAAACGCCGATGGTGACATTGCCACACTTAACGATGGTGACGCACTGATCTTTATGAACTTCCGTGCTGACCGCGCGCGTCAAATTACTCGCAGTTTCGTCAATGCTGACTTTGATGGTTTTGCTCGTAATAAAACGCCTGAAGTTAACTTTGTTATGCTGACCGAGTACGCAGCAGACATTAATGCCCCTATTGCCTACCCGTCAGAAGATTTGGTTAATACCCTAGGTGAAACCTTACAAAACTTGGGTAAAAAGCAGCTACGTATTTCTGAGACTGAGAAATATGCACACGTCACTTTCTTCTTCAACGGTGGCAAAGAGCAGCCATTTGAGGGCGAAGACCGTATTCTTATTGAATCACCTAAAGTGGCAACTTACGACTTACAGCCAGAAATGAGCTCTACTGAGCTAACCGACAAACTTGTCGGTGCTATCGAGTCTACCGACTATGACGTGATCATCTGTAACTATCCTAATGGCGACATGGTTGGTCACACTGGTAGTTTTGATGCGGCAGTTAAAGCCTGTGAGGCGGTTGATAGCTGTATTGGTCGCGTAGTTGAAGCGCTACAAAAAGTAGGCGGCGAGTGCATTATTACTGCCGACCACGGTAATGCTGAGCAAATGGCTGATGAAAGTACAGGTCAGGCACATACTGCCCATACTAGCGAGTTAGTACCGTTTATTTATGTTGGCCGAGAAGCACAAATAAAAGCTGACGGAAGATTAAGCGATATCGCTCCGACTATGTTATCGTTGATGGGACAAAAGATTCCTGCTGAAATGTCAGGACGTTGCATAATCGACATAACAGAGTAAAAGAATAAACGTGATCCTTCGACACCTTGTTAAAGCCAGCGTTATCGCTGGCTTTTTATTGCTAACCTCTTCTGCCCAAAGTGCTGATCTTGAAAAACGTCAATCAGAGCTTAAAGCGATTCAGGCACAGATCTCTAAGCAGCAAAGCTCACTACAAGACACCAGCAAACAACGTGAAAAGCTGATCGCGCTGCTAAAAAGCGATGAAAAGGCCATCGCCAAAGCCGCGCAGCAAGTTAATCAAACCAAGACTGAGCTCGCCTCGCTAAACAAACAGCTCGATGAATTAAACCTGCAGCGTGTTGAGCTAGATAAACGCAAGCAAAAACAACAAAAGACACTCTCAAAGCAATTATCAAGCGCGTACCTTGCCGGCAATCACGACTACAGCAAAATGATGCTCAACCAGCAAAACCCTGCCACAGTTGAGCGTATGCTAACTTACTATCAATACCTCAATAACGCCCGCATGCAGGCTATTGCTGATTTAAAATCTACTGCGCAAGAATTAAATCAAGTGGTAAGCCAGCAACAACAACAACAGCAAAAGCTCAACTCAACCATATTGAGTCAACAAAAGTACGCCAAAACTCTTTCAGCCGAACAAAATCAGCGTCAGCAAACCCTAACTCAGCTTCAGCGCACCCTATCTAGCAAAGGTGCTGAACTTGAACAGCTACAAATCGAAGAAGCCAGCCTTAAGCAAATCGTGCAACAGGCAATGCGCGCCGCTAAGAACAGCCCAAGCATGGATGGCCTTGCCAAATTAAAAGGCAAACTAAAGTGGCCGACCAAAGGCCGAACATCGAAAAAATTTGGTAGCCGCCGCTCAGGACAAATTAACTGGAAAGGCACCATTTTATCCGCCCCAGAAGGCCAAGACATTCAAGCGATTGCCGACGGAAAAGTCATTTATTCAGACTGGTTACGCGGCTTTGGTATGGTTTTAGTCATTGATCATGGTGAAGGCTATATGAGCCTCTATGGCCATGCGCAGGCGCTTTTACGCGAAGTCGGCGACGCTGTGAGTAAAGGCGAATCCATCGGATTAGTAGGACGTTCGGGTGGACAGACAGAACCTGGCCTATACTTTGAGATAAGGCACAAAGGGCAAGCCGTCAACCCAGCGAGATATTGTCGCTAACCAATCTGGTTTATAAAGCACACGTGATGACGCCGCCCTTGCTTCACAAGGGGATGTTATGCACCAGTCTTTGCGTTATCTAGCATGCTTTATTTGCGGCGTACTTGTTGCAATGTCAGTGAGCTTATCTAGCTCAGAACATACTTTCATTCGAGCAGAATCCAGCGGCCAAGAATATGATTTAGCGCTGCTATATGATGTTATCGACACTGTCGAAACTTATTACCTTAATCAGGTCGAGCGCCCAGAGCTTATCAAGGCGGCAATTGATGGTGTGTTTAAACACCTCGACCCCTATTCAGGCTTCCTTAATCGTCAAGCGTTCCAATCCCTTACCGACAGCAATAAAGGTGAGTATTTTGGTTTTGGCTTCGAGGTTGCGACTGAAGGCGGCAAAATAACCGTCATCACTCCTTTTGCAGGCTCCCCTGCAGCTAACGCCGGTATTATGCCCGGTGATGTGATTTCTCACTTCAATGAAGTAGAGGTAACTGAGAGTAACCTCAACATGGTGCTCACGGGTATTAAACAACATAGCCAGCAAAACCAGGCGATAAACTTAACTGTAGTATCTGATGCTTTAGATGAGCAGCGCGAGTTGATCCTATCACCAAGCCACGTGCACATTGAGTCAATCCAGGCGAGAGTAATCAACAATATTGGTTACATTAATATCGCCAATTTTCAGTCTGATGCAGCCAAGGCCATTATTAAACAGTCTATAGCCTGGCAAGAGCTGCAGCTAGATGGCGTAATTTTGGATGTGCGCAATAATCCGGGTGGACTGTTAGATCAGGCCATCGAAATCGCTGACTTGTTTCTCGATAAAGGACGCATCGTCTCGACTCAAGGACGCTTTTTTGATGCCAATGAAGACTACTATGCTTCTAAACACACCATTTTCAACCAGTTGCCAGTTGCGGTACTGATCAATAAAGGCTCGGCTTCGGCCTCAGAGGTGTTAGCAGCGGCGCTGCAAGAAAATGACCGAGCCGTGTTACTGGGAGAGAAAAGCTTTGGCAAAGGAACTGTACAAAGCCTTATTCCTATGTTGTCTCAAGGAAATGCCATCAAACTAACCATTGCCAAATACAACACACCTAAGGGCAATGACATTCACAGTGTCGGCATCGCTCCAGACATAAAAGTCGACTTTAACACTGTATCAACAAACACAAATGTGCCTATAATCACAGCTTATAATTTAGATGATCCTCTTAAAGACCTACATATAAGCTCTGCAATTAATTGGATTTCGCAAAATAATAACTAAAACTATATACCGATTACTCAGAACCGTGCGCTTATTACTATTAACAGTTACATGTTTACTGACATGCTTTCCGGCATTTGCCGCCAATCTCGCCATTATTATTGACGATATTGGTTACCGGCAAACGGACAAAGCTGTGCTGTCATTAGATCCTAGTATCACCCTTGCCGTGCTACCACATACGCCACTAGGCAAAACGTTGGCTCAGCAAGGCTACAATAATGGTCACGAGATCATGCTGCACATTCCTATGCAGTCGCTTGACGGTCGCAAGCTAGGTCCTGGTGGGCTCACCAATCAAATGAACGAGCGGCAAATCAAACAAACAGTTATTGATGCCGTAGAAGACATTCCATTTGCTAAAGGCGTTAATAACCACATGGGTAGTTTCTTTACCCAGCTATCAACGCCAATGAAGTGGGTAATGCAGAGCCTCAAGCAAAAGAATCTCTATTTTGTCGACAGCGTAACCACTAAATTTAGCAAGGCAACAGCACAAGCTGAAACAGCAGGCGTACCGCTGCTATATCGACAAGTGTTTTTAGACAATGACAAACGTTATAGCGCGCTAGACAAACAATTCAGATTAGCTATTGATCAAGCAAAGCAGCTAGGGCAAGTCATTCTAATTGGTCACCCATACCCTGAAACGGTGAGCTACTTAAAGAAGAATATGAATTTACTCACCCAGAATGGGGTGAGGCTAGTCAGCGCATCTAGCTTATATGACGCTAATGGTGAGATTGTGGCAAATGTGCTTGACCGTAATACCAAGCCTAACTTAATTGCAGAACAAGTGACTACGACTCAAGCGTCAACACTGGAATAGCAAGATCAGATAAAGTCGACATCAACTCTGACTTATTCACTACAATGTCAGCAAGGGTATATTCATCTAACACGGCAAGATAAGCAGCAACAGCCTTACCAAGTATGCCTTTGAATGCGCATACAGACGTGAAGCGGCATTTTGGCTCATCACAATCAATCGGGGCCAATGAGTTTTCCAGCTCACGTATTAATTGCCCTAAATTGATCTCGCTAGGTAACACTGCCAGTTTAAAGCCGCCGCTTTTTCCGCGAATGGTATTGATATAACCGAGCTTGCCTAGGTGGTGAATAATCTTTGCCACATGATTTGACGACAGAGTAAATACCTCGGTAACTTCTGCAATACGAAACAGCTTTTCACGCTCGTGCTGCATTGCCACGTACATCAAAATACGAATGCCGTAGTCTGTATATCGAGTTAGTTTCATACTTCAGTTACTCTACTTCTGTTGCTACTTCTACTGCCAAGAGTTAGCCAGTACTTTGTTCAAGCTCAGTGATTAAGATCAATGCTTGCTCATTAGTGTCACCACAAACATCTTCACAAGGCACAAAGGCACCGCAAACATCAGGGCGTTCAGGCTGGTCAAAAATCTTACACAAGTTATCGTCATTTAACTGGACGCAACGCACGCCAGCAGGCTTGCCATTGGGCATTCCAGGTATTGGGCTAGTTATAGATGGCGCAATACAGCAGGCACCACAACCTAATCGACAATCCACTTGAACAACCTAAAGACAAAGCATTAAACACTTGCCTAGTGTACTGAGTTTCACATTATAAGGAAGCACTAAAACAAATATTTGTTATGTATGTTTTAGTTTTCAGAAAATAAAATCAGATAATCTGCATATAGAAATATGTCGTGCTGAAAAACACTTCACCGACCTCGAAAGGCCATTCAGGATGTTTGGATGCCAGAAACATAAAAATACCGGCACTTACGAGAAAAAGCTTTATCTAAGCACCGTGGGCGACTATTGGTACTAGCCAACCCCTAACTGACGTGAGGAGTGAAAGCACTTATCTCCAGACCAACTATGATTTTTGAACGCGTAAAACGAAAAAAAGCCTCATCAATCGATGAGGCTTTGCTCTTTATGTTGGTGGGCGCGAGTGTGGCGATAGCCACAAGCGCGTAAGCTGGGGCGAACTTGCTTTTAAACCCATGTGTCTTCGGCACGCGAGACACGCCGCTTACTATTCAAAAGAGTCTAATATCTCCAGGGAAGGAGTATATGCTAAACATTGTCGCGAACAATGTAAGTCCAACTGAACTACCGCATTTTCGAACGTGCAAAACGAAAAAAGCCTCATCAATCGATGAGGCTTTTCTCTTTATGTTGGCGGAGCGGACGGGACTCGAACCCGCGACCCCCGGCGTGACAGGCCGGTATTCTAACCAACTGAACTACCGCTCCTTTAGACCGAAGTCTAAATTCTTTTTAAGTCGCTAACGTGTCAAGGCTAGGGGACTTGCTTTCATTTATAAAAAGCTAATTAGGCGTCTGGAAATGACCTACTCTCACATGGGGAAACCCCACACTACCATCGGCGCGATTGCGTTTCACTGCT
>NZ_JAAIKQ010000009.1:0-154944 GCF_012263345.1 Shewanella sp. WXL01
TTGCTGTTATTGATTTGACCGTGGACACCATCAAAGATGGCGGTCACTGTGTCGTTTTTCTTGTGACACATTAAGCAGGAGTCTGCCCCTTTAGAGGAATATTTACCTTCGCTGAACTTTTTAACCAAAGTGGCCTCTAACTGTTCAGCATCTAGATTTTTCCACGGTGTTGCGTGGGCACTGCTAACCAGGCCAAGGCCAAGTAGGGCAGTAACTGCGAGTGATTTAACGATTGATTTCATGGTGCATTTGCCTATAGGTCTATAGCAATACGAAAAGCGTGTACTTTGTAATGGCTATATATTAAGAGATAAATGCTAAAAACCTGGATTGTTACAATATGGGCGACCTTTTTTGTTTGCTTGCGCAGAATAATATCCAAAAAGTGATATAAACCACATTTTGGAATGGTCGATATTGAAATTGTAAAGGTAGGCGTTTTTAAGTTTTAATTAATATATTCAGTAGCTTGTGTGCGAAGTTTTATTTGTGTTATTTAATGCATGTAACTGTTGGGTGAGGCAAATGTTAAGGAATGTATCTCTAGCTATAAAGAGGTATTTTTGATGCTGGTTATTAACTTTCAAAATTGTGATCTAGTTGGCTGGCTGCTTGTCTATATGTCGAACAATACCTTCAAGCGTGCGCATTAAAATTACGCTTAAACCCTTACTACAACTGGTTTTAATGAGAGTGGTTGTTATTTGTAATTAGTTTTCATTTGGCTTCTACATGCTGGCTAGTTAACTGACTATTACAGCTAAGAACTGTCATTAACTGCCCAAACTATTGAGCTGTATCTGCGAGTTGTTACTAAAGTTATCACCTAAACTATCGGCTACTTTATACCCAAAAGCTGAGTTAAAGCTTAAACCTTGTCGCTTGCCAAGTGCGCCAAATTAAACTGATGTAACTCTAGGTCACTCTTTTTACTAAAAAGCGCAGGTTTGGCTATAGAGGCGGGTTAATTTATTAGCTTTGTCTGTGCTATCTTTTACGCCACTATTTCACGAGACATTCTTTTTATATATGCAATCTATCTCGCACCTAATTGCAACTGAGTTGCAAGTTCGTCAGCAGCAAGTTGAGTCTGCAATCGCCCTCTTGGATGATGGCGCAACCGTGCCGTTTGTGGCGCGTTATCGTAAAGAAGCAACTGGCGGCTTGGATGATACGCAACTGCGTCAATTAGATTCACGCCTGACCTATTTACGTGACATGGAAGATCGTCGTCAGGTGATTTTGTCGAGCATTGAGGCGCAAGGAAAGCTAGCCCCAGAGTTAAAGCAAGCCATTTTAAGCGCAGATAGTAAAACCCGATTAGAAGATTTATACCTGCCATATAAGCCAAAGCGCCGCACTAAAGGGCAAATTGCGATAGAAGCGGGCATTGAGCCTTTGGTTGATGATCTGCTGCAAGATCGCAGTGCAGATATTGATGCAGTAGCAGTAAACTATCTCAATGAGCAAGCAGGCTTTGCAGATGTGCAGGCAGTAAAAGACGGTGCACGTTTTATTTTGATGGAACGCTACGCAGAAGATGCGGAGCTTATTGCCAAAATCCGTAAGCATCTAAACTCTCAAGCTCAGCTTAAAAGCCGCATGGTGAAAGGCAAAGACAAAGAAGGCGCTAAATTCCGCGATTACTTTGAGCACGACGAAGCCATTACTAAGGTGCCATCTCACCGTGCGCTGGCGATGTTGCGTGGCCGCAATGAAGGCGTGTTAAGTTTGTCTCTGAATGCCGATCCTAACTATGAAGGTGAGGGCAGCTACTGCGAAGTAATTATTGCTGAACACTTTAATCTTAAGTTTACTGACTCCAGTGTTGATCAGTGGCTAAAACAAGTGGTTAATGGCACCTGGCGCATTAAGATTGCGCTGCAGATGGAAACTGAGTTTGTTAGCAAAATGCGCGAGCAAGCAGAAGTTGAAGCGATTAATGTATTTGCCCGCAACCTTAATGACCTGTTGATGGCCGCACCTGCAGGCGCCAAAGCGACCATGGGCTTAGACCCAGGGTTGCGTACTGGCGTGAAAGTGGCGATTGTCGACACCACAGGCAAGCTAGTGGCTCACACGACTATTTTCCCTCATGCACCGCAAAATCAATGGGACAAATCACTGCGTACCTTAGCTAATTTAGTCGGCATGCATAAGGTTGATTTAATTGCTGTGGGTAATGGTACTGGCTCGCGTGAGACAGATAAGTTAGCTAGTGAGCTAATGGCGATGGTCAAAGACAAGCAGCCCCAATTAAACAAGGTGATGGTAAGCGAGGCGGGCGCATCTGTGTACTCAGCATCAGAATTTGCCGCCAATGAGTTCCCAGATTTAGATGTCTCTATTCGCGGCGCGGTATCTATTGCCCGCCGTTTGCAAGACCCGCTTGCTGAGTTGGTTAAAATTGAGCCTAAGTCAATCGGTGTGGGGCAGTATCAGCACGATGTTAGCCAAAGTCAGTTATCCCAGTCACTTGAAGGTGTGGTTGAAGATTGTGTTAACCGCGTAGGCGTAGATGTAAACATGGCGTCAGCACCACTACTTGCACAAGTGGCAGGCCTTAATAAGACACTGGCGAAAAACATTGTAGATTACCGTGACCAAAATGGCCGCTTTAGCGAGCGCAAGCAACTGCTAAAAGTGACCCGCTTAGGCCCTAAAGCTTATGAGCAAGCCGCTGGCTTCTTGCGTATCCCAAATGCGCAAAACCCACTTGATGCCTCTGCTGTGCACCCTGAAGCTTACAGTGTAGTCGAGTCGATTGCTGCGGATAAACAGCTGCCTTTGGCCAAATTGATTGGTGATAGCCAAACCTTAAGCGCTATTGATGCTAAAGCGTACGTAACCGAGCAGTTTGGTTTGCCGACTATTAGTGACATCTTAGCCGAGCTAGATAAGCCTGGGCGCGACCCACGTGGTGAGTTTAAAACTGCGGCGTTTAAAGAAGGCGTTGAAACCCTAGCTGATCTAAAACTCGATATGATTTTAGAAGGCGTGGTTACCAATGTGACTAACTTTGGTGCTTTTGTCGATGTCGGAGTGCATCAAGATGGTTTAGTGCATATTTCATCGCTAACTGACAAGTTTGTAAGTGACCCACACACCATAGTGAAAGCGGGTGATGTGGTGAAAGTGAAAGTGATGGAAGTGGACATTGAGCGTAAGCGTGTTGGTCTAAGTATGCGCTTAGATGATAAAGCTAGCGCTGCCAAATCTGCCGCAAAACCTGGGGCGAAAACAGGTGCCAATAAGAGCAAACCTCAGCATAAAGCTCATGGTAAGAAGTCTAACTATAAGGCGCAAAAAGCCCCAGCCAACGCAGCCATGGGCAATGCCTTTGCTGATGCGTTTGCTAAGCTGAAGAAGTAAAAAGCCCAAAGAAGTAAAATCTGGCGAAGTAGCAAGCCAGATTGCTTATGCAATCAGTACAATAAAACGGCCGCTAATTAAATTAGTGGCCGTTTTTAGTTTTTAGGATCTGTGTTTTCTAAGCTCAGTGTTTCTAGGCTCAGCGTTAGTGCTATAGCTCTGTGCATTTGCTATGACACTTGCTTTAGTTGTTGATGTGTTTGACTGAGAAGTATGTAATCTCTTACTTGCTGAGCTTTTCCTGCCAGTGGCCGTCAGCTTCTTCAATAAACTGCACTTTATTCTTTAACCAGTTCTCACGCACGCTGAGGCTGTAGTTCAAGTACAACTTGTCTTGAAATACAGTGAATGCTTCAGGATCTGTACTGACAACAAAACCACTACTCATCGCATAAGCGCAGTAGCCACCATACTGCGGCGCATACTTTTCTGGCGTTTTATCAAATAAGGCTTTGTGCTGTGCAGAGGCGAAATACCACTGATTGCCATTATAACTGCTGGCAAAATCGCTGGAGCCTTTCACTGCTTTATCTTGAGTGAAATACGCGACAACATCATAGCCATTTACCGCTACACCTTCGTCGTTATAAACAGGCTCCTTAGCCAAACTGGTACAGCCCATTAATAATAGTGCGATAAATCCGATTAGTAGTTTGTTCATTGTTGCCTCATAAATTTACTTACCTGCAAAACTAGACCAGAGTTCACACAATAAAATTTCAGTTTAGATGCATTGATTGAATTCTTAATGTTGTAACTGTATCTTAACCGAATTGTAATCATTATGTTGTAGTTGCGGTGTTGTAACTGCCTTGTTTCAAGTTTTACGTTGCAAGATGTGAGCGGCGAAACAGTGATTACACCTAACAGCTGAAACCATACCTGGCTGCTCATAAGTGCTCATATATAAATAATGAATAGCAGCTAATTGGTCTCAGCATAATAAAAACGATAGTTTGCTGTACTTTTACTCTGTCTTGGAGATCTTATGCTGCTTGGTAATAAACCCAGCACTGTTGCCTTTGGTGACAGTCCTTCGCGCAACCCGTTTGCCGTTATTTTCTATTTTGCCATTATCGCTCTAACTGTCATGACCGTGAGCCGTTTAGGTTTAGCGTTTTTGTATGCCGATCGTATAAGCGAAGCTGATGGTTGGCTGCATTTGTTTACCCAAGGTCTAAGGGTCGATTTTGCATCACTTTGCTGGGCTTTTGGTATTGCAGCTTTAGGTACAGCTTTATTCTCTGGCGATCATCTAGTAGGCCGAGTATGGAACTGGGTTTTGAGAATTTGGTTAGTGGCACTTTTGTGGTTAGTGGTGTTTCTTGAAGCGTCGACACCGTCGTTTCTAGAAGAGTATGGGTTTAGACCTAACCGCTTGTACGTGGAATACCTAATTTATCCAAAAGAAGTGTTCTCTATGCTGTGGACGAGTCGCAAGCTGGAGATGATTTTATCCGGGGTGATAACGGTGCTTACTCTTTGGGCTGGTTGGCACTTGTCTGGAAAATTTACCAGCAAACTCTCGTTCCCTAAATGGCACTGGCGACCAGTTCTCGCTATTTTAGTCATTGCAGTGTCCCTGCTTGGTGCGCGCTCGACTTTAGGCCACAGACCGCTTAACCCCGCACTGGTGTCATTTTCTAGCGATCCGTTAGTTAACTCTTTAGTGGTCAATTCAAATTACTCACTATTCTTCGCGATTAAGCAAATGAGTGGTGAAAAAGATGCCAGCAATGTTTATTCAAGTATGCCGACTCAAGACATTATTGATATTGTGCGCCAAGAAAGCGGCCGCCCAGCAAGTGCGTTTGTTTCTGAGTCTATTCCTACACTGACATATAATGAGGCAAGCTATCAGGGTAAACCAAAGAATTTAGTGATTATTCTGCAAGAGAGTATGGGCGCGCAATATGTTGGTAGTTTGGGCGGCTTACCACTAACGCCGAATATCGATGAATTATCTAAAGAGGGTTGGTTTTTCGATAACCTCTACGCCACAGGTACTCGCAGTGTGCGCGGTATTGAGGCCGTTGTCACAGGCTTTACGCCGACACCTGCGGCTGCGGTAGTGAAGTTAGGTAAGAGTCAAACTGGCTTTTTCAGCTTGGCAGAGTTTCTAGCTGACAAAGGTTATTCGACCCAATTCATTTATGGCGGTGAAAGCCATTTCGATAACATGCGCAGTTTCTTTTTGGGTAACGGCTTTACCGAGATTGTTGATCAAGATGATTATCCAAACCCAGCCTATGTCGCCTCATGGGGCGTGTCAGATGAAGATTTACTGTTTAGAGCTCATGAAGAATTTGAGCAGAAGCATCAGCAAGGTCAGCCTTTCTTCAGCTTAGTGTTTACCTCAACCAATCATGAGCCATATGACTATCCTGAGGGGCGTATTGAACCTTATGAAGAGCCAGCGTTTACGGTCAAAAATGCGGTGAAATATGCAGACTATGCTGTGGGTGAGTTTTTCAAAAAAGCTAAGCAAGCCGATTATTGGAAGGACACTGTATTTGTGATAGTTGCCGATCACGATAACCGAGTTGGTGGTAATAATTTAGTGCCCATTCCGCGTTTTCGTATTCCGGGGCTAATTATTGGTGGCGGCGTTGAGCCCAAACTTGATGAACGCGTTGTGAGTCAAATTGATATGGGGCCTACATTGCTATCGCTTATCGGTGCATCTGGCAATTATCCAATGCTGGGGCGTGATTTAACCAAACAGCCGCAAGATTGGCCTGGTAGAGCCTTGATGCAGTACGGGCAAAACTTTGGCTTGATGGAAGGTAATCAGGTGACTATGTTGCAACCTCAGGGCCCGGCAGAAACCTATACTTATGAAAGAGACACTGAACAGCTAACGAGTTTACCTGTGGATGAGCAACAAGCTGAAAGAGCATTGGCATGGATTCTTTGGGGCAGTCATGCCTATAACAATTATCTGTATAAATCCCAGGATTCGACATCTGAATTAAGCGAAAGCAGTCAGGTGTTAGCTAAATAAGCTCAGGTTAGACAAGAGGGTTAAACAAGTGCGCCCTAAATTGTCGCGCTAATGTTGGCAGGCAAGCTGGTAACAGTTTGCTGCTGATAAAAGCTCTGCACGTGCTGCGCTAGCTGCTTAATCACCTGCGGAGATTGCCCGCGCAAGTTTTGGCTGTTCAATTGCCGCTGCGCAGGCGCTTTTTGCTGTGATTGCGGGTTTTGATTTGCGACAAAAATATCTTTTCGCTGCAGTGCTGGTGCATTACGGTTGGCTTTTAGAGCTCTGGCCTGCGCTTGCGCTTTCGCCACTAATGGGTTGTGTTTGGCCGCTTGTTGCTGCGCCCCTTGCTCTTGCGACTGCTGTTTGGCTGATTGCTGTTGTTGTTTCTCAGCGATGCTGTGGGCTGGAGCTCGTTCATGTTGCGGGTTAAAAGCGCGCTCTTCGTGGCCTTTGGTCGGCTCTTGGGGAGGAATGATTGGTGGTCTTTGCTGATTATCCGTGCGTGCAAGGTCTGTCGCAACATTGCTGGTTGCGATTGGCACCTGAGGATAATTGGTATTAATCAGCATAAATGTTTGCTCACTTAGCCAAAGCTAACTTAATTCAAACTTGTACTTCGCTTAAATTATAACCAAATATTTGCTTGGATACTACAGAATAGCTGCGCGTTTGTAGCTAGTTAACTTTGTGTTTGTAGCCAGTTAAGTTTGTGTTTGTAGCCAATTAGCTAGCTCAGATTCAAACTCTTCGGCATGAGAAATAAACGGCGCGTGGGAGGCTTTAGCAAAGCTAATATCTTTGATGTTAGGACGCGTTGTTAGCATAGGCACCATTTTAAAAGGCACTAAACCATCTAATTTTCCCCACAGTCGCAGCCATGGCTGATCAATTCGCTCAAGCTGCGCGCGTAAGTCCACCTCAGCTAAAAACGTCAGCCCTATGCTCAAAGCTTGTGGGTTAGGTAAAGGCTTGGCTAAAACCAGTTGCTTTAGTTGCTTGATGTCAGCCTTTGCATGAGGGCTGCCCATGGCCTGAATTGCCAGGAACTGCTCTACCGTTTTGGCTAGGTCTTGTTGTAGTGAGTGAGAGAATTGCTTTAACACTTTCGTCTGTATGCCAGGCCAGCTTCGCTCATCTTGTTGCTCACGCGCCATAAAGCAAGGTGATGAAGCCACAGTCACTAGTGCGCTAACTGAATCTGGATGGTTAATTGCAATATGGCTTGCCAGTAAACCACCTAATGACCAGCCTACCCAAATCGCATCTTGTGGTAATTGATTGACTAAGGTTTGTGCCCAGGCGGCGAAACTTTGTTGATTAAACTCTTGACCTTCGAATTGGCTGTCACCAAAACCAGGCAAATCGACCAAATGTACTCTATAGTTTAATTGCGTTAAGGCTTTTGCAAGGCGGTTGAATACCGCGCTGTTTACGCCCCAACCGTGCAGTAATATCACATCTTTTCCCGAACCTATGCTTTCAATTGCAAGTTGTGGGGTTAAAGCAGAGTGTTGCTGAGACTGTGTTGGCATAAAATAACGCTCGTATTTCAAGGAAGAGATAAGGTTAAGGGCTAATGTATGGACTCGCATGTATCGGAAGAAAGCCGCACTATCGCCAAGATATTTGCCAACAGAGTGACTAAGGGATTAACCAAAGGTTGGCGTCAACTCAGTTATTGGCTTCGCGTTAGTTTACCCAACCGCTGCATGCTGTGCCAGCAGCAGATTGAATCTGTCAGTTCAGCGCATCATCTGCATCAACCCCATTCTCACCAAGTGCACTTACACTCCTCGCATTTTCACCCGTCGCAATCATATAAGCTTGGCAGCGGGATTTGCCATGAATGCCTCAGCGCTTGTCGCTATCAGTATGATGCATGTTTAGGTTGTGGTTACGAGCTCACAACGACCGCTGATTATTGTGGTAAGTGCCAGCGAACCATGCCGATTCCGGTTGTTGCGCCTTGTAGTTACCATGATGGTATTGCGCCGCTTATTACCGCGATAAAGTATCAACAAAACTTTGCCGCACTCGATGCTTTAGTTGAGCTGTTAGCTGCAAGAGTTGAATATTTGCTGAGCTGTGATCTGATCAAACTACCACAAGTACTGATCCCGGTACCACTGCATCAAAATCGTCAGCGCCACCGAGGTTTTAATCAGGCACATATGATTGCCGAAAAACTTGGTGCTAGGTTGTCAATTCCAGTAATAGACGATTGCGTTATTAAGGTGCTCGATACACCGCCACAAGCTCAGCTAGACGGTAAGCAGCGCCGGCAATTGAACGCAAAAGCCTATCAAGTTGTTGGCGAGTTATCGATGCAGCGAGTGGCGATTATTGATGATGTGGTAACGACTGGGAGCACAGTAGAGGCGATTGCAGATTTACTCTATACCAAAGGTATTTATTGTCAGGCTTGGTGTCTAGCAAGGGCTGAAGCGCCCTTGCTCAAGTTTTAAAAAGGCTGATTTTAGTAACCGATTTAGCAAGCGGATTTTAAGCTAACGTAAGCCACCTGGCATAAAGTACAGCGCGTTTGCGTAAATCTTCTCGCTGCCGAGCCAAATATTACGAAATACCAGGTTGTCACTTAACGCAACTACTGCACCTTTACCTTTACGCTCAACCACAATGGCACCCTGATTCGAAAACGCGCCCTGGTATTCTTTCGCCATATAGCCACTCTTCAACACATTATCGCTATAACTCGCGGCAAGAGTAAAAGGTGTCGTGACTGTGCTAAATGCCATTGGGCGATTCTTTAACACCGACAATGGCGAGCTTAAACCAAAGTTTATTGGGTGTGATAAATCAAGATCCAGTGACACAATTGCGCCGCCAATAGATTGCTTGGCGCGCAGCTCGCTGCGCTGATTGAAGTTAAGACCTTCGGTATCAAAAAGTTTGCGATAAAAACCAGTAGATTGGGGTTTAGCATCTAATAGGTTATGGGCATCAAGCCATCTTAAGGCGCGCTTTTGCGCCACAATCACACCGCCGTCTTTGACAAAGCGCTCCAATTTGCTGGCGGCTTGGTCACCAAAGTGATTTAGGCTACCGTCAGCGATATAGATGTGGCTGTAACGGCTTAAGTCGCTTTCAAGCAGGCGATCTGCATTGATCATCGACAGTGGTTGTCCGAGCGTTTTGTCCATGTAATACCAAATCTCACCCGATTCAGTTGAGCTGACGCTGCGACCCGTGATTAATAGTGGTTTTACTTCGGCGATGTATTTAAAGTCATCGCTGCCTAAATCCATATTGGTGTTCGCCATCGCTGTAGTGACAGCTACCACTTCAAGTCGCTGCTTATCGACCAGCTTGGCTACCGTCTCTAGTAGTGCTTGTGATGTTAACTCAGGTTGCTTCACTGGTATTTGCAATGTTCCTGCACCAAAGCTGCGCTCGCCTGCTGCAGTGTTGATGGCAAAGGGCTGACTGGCGAACTTCACTTTTATCTTTGCCTTATGCAGTTGGCTAACTAGCATCGCGGCTCCTGACTGTTGCCAGTCAATGAGTAGGGCAACCGTATTTTCGCGCCATGGCTCAGTAGCACTGCTCCATGGCGCGAGCGTATCGGTCAATTGTTTTTGGCTAATGGCAACATTGGTTACGCTAGCTAGATCAAAGGCCGCGCTCATATCCCAGCTCGATACATCGTAGAAGGTAGCATCTTCAAATTCAGTACGCTTATCAAATAAGGCTTTTACTAAATCAGATTGTGGTTGCTTAACAGGAATGAACAGGCTGTCTTGTGGCAAGTATTGATGCTGAGCATGCTGCTGAGTTTGCTTTAAATAGTGGAATTGAATTTGATGCTGCTCGAGCAAGTTTGCAAGCTCAATAAGTCGCAGCGAGTCACCTTTAGTTGATACTAAGCGGCCTTTAGGTTTGCTGGCAGTTTTAGTTTGCTTACCTTGATAAAAATCTCTTTGGTAATCCACTAGCTTTGTTTTTAGTGCCATTGCACCTTTTAAGCTAGAGATTGAGGTAGTGAATTGATTGTCGATGGCATGACTAAAGGTAAGCAAGCCCGAATCTGTATGTTGCTGCTGCCCTCTAGCACTAGCTTGCTCGAACAGTACACCAATGGCGCCATTAATGTCTGGGTAGGTTGAGCCTTTGCCGTAAAAGAAGTCATCAAATCTTTGTTTAGAAAAGTACACCTGTTTTACTTCATCGAGTGCTTTACGGTGGAAGTTAGCTAGCTCGTTGGTCAGCTGTTGATTTTTATCCTGGGTTAATGGGTGCACGCGAGTTGGCACCCCTGGTTGGAAGAAGTAAGAGCGATTGTGTCCCATCTCGTGAAAATCACCTACGAGATGTGGCTGCCATTTATGGAAAAATGCTACTCGCCCCTGACTTGAGTCATGGCGTAAGAAAAGCCAGTCGCGGTTCATATCAGCCCAGTAATGGTTGCCACGGCCACTAGGCCAATTTTGTTTGTGCTCTCTATGCTGTGGATCGCTTACCAGAGTTTGTCCACGATGATTGTTAGCCCAGGTCGAGAAACGATCGAATCCATCTGGATTCTGTACTGGCGTGATAAGAACGATAGCTTGCTCTAATAATTGTTTTACCCAGGCATCGTTACTGGCGGTTAAGTAGTGGCTGATAGCCATTGCCGCGTGTGCTCCGCTAGGTTCATCACCGTGAATAGAGTAGGCAAGCCAAATCACCAGTGGTGCCTGACTTTCGTCGCCTTGTTTTACTTTGGCGCGTTGAGCCAGTATCTGCGCTAGGTTTTGTTGATTAGATTTACTGGTGAGCACCAGAGACAGCTGCTCTCGGCGCTCGGCGCTGAAGCCTGCAGTGTCTAATGATGTACGCTCACTTTGCTCATCAAGTTTACGCAGGTATTGATTGATTTGGTCGTGGCGTAGATGCCACTCGCCAAGTGAGTAGCCTAAGTGTTGTTCAGGCGTAGTGATCGTTTGATCAATTGCCGAGTTGGCTAACAGCTGATTAATGCGTGTATCGCTATTGGCTTGGACAGCTGCGACGCCAAAAAGTAGAGTTACGGCAAAAAATGAGCGAATAACATGAGAAATACACTGGTTTGCTAATTGCTTAAGATTAATACTCATTACCTGCCCATCACTGAGATATTTGTTATTAATTATGAGCATAACCATACTGCTATTAACCTGAAACTACCATTAAGAAATGCGATATGGGCTATATTTTCATCGCCAAGTTGGCTTAAGGGCTACAAAGCCATGGCAACTAGGAGTATCATTAGCCTAATTCTTACTAATTCACTCAGGTATCCCCTGACGGAGCACGTTTTATGATCAGCATTACCGAAGCCGCTCAAGCTCATTTTGTTAAGCTACTGGCAGATCAACCAGAAGGTACGCACATTCGTGTGTTTGTGATTAGTCCAGGTACAGCTCAAGCAGAGTGCGGCGTTTCTTACTGTCCACCTGATGCCGTTGAAGCTGACGATACTGAATTACCATTTAATGGTTTCAGCGCTATGGTTGATGAAAAAAGCGCGCCATTTTTGGAAGAAGCATCAATTGATTTCGTTACCGACCAACTGGGTTCGCAGTTAACGCTTAAAGCGCCAAACGCCAAAATGCGTAAAGTGGCTGACGATGCACCACTTGCTGAGCGTATTGAGTACATTATTCAGTCTGAGATTAACCCTCAGCTAGCTAGCCATGGTGGTAACATCATGCTGGTTGAAATTGATGAAGGCACTGCAGTGCTGCAATTTGGTGGTGGCTGTAATGGTTGCTCACAAGTTGATATCACTCTAAAAGATGGTATTGAAAAGCAGTTACTAGAACGCTTTCCGAATGAGCTAACTGGCGTGCGCGACGTAACTGACCATCAGCACGGTGCTCATTCTTACGCTTAATTGCATTGGTAAGCTCAGCAATAACTCGCTGAGATAATTATAAAAACCGCCAGTTGGCGGTTTTTTTGTGGCAGATCACGTTCGTTAACTTATGAGCGTAATATGCTAATCTTATTATATGGATGTTTAATAACCTTAACTCTGAATAAGGAAGTGTTGAGACCTCTAGTACAGAGTTCAGGTTAAATTTAAGTAGGTGCAATGAAATCTAGGCAAGATGTTGAGCGCGGCTTTACCTTAATCGAGCTTGTTGTCGTTATCATTATTTTGGCGGTGATAGCAGTGATTGCTGCGCCTAAGTTTCTCGATGTGAAGCGTGATGCTGAAATTAGCCGCGCTAAGGCTGTCGCTGCAGCGTATCAGCAGTCAGTGTCGTTTGTGCACACGCGCTGGCAAATGTTAGGTATTAACACCTTTACTAATGATTTGCCCGGATTTGGTAATGATGATTTTGATGTCAATGCTAATGGATACCCATTAGGTATCGACAAGGGCAACCCTATGGGGCAGCCTGATAATATCGGCCGTGGGCAACAAGGCTGCATTGATTTGTGGAATAACCTACTTACTGACCCACCAAGCGTATCGCGTAATGATGATGGTAGTGACTACCAGTCTTATCGTCATCAGGATGATAACTCTAATTCTGGTCATGCTTCGCAATGTACTTATGTGCTGCGCACATTGGGTGAAACTCGTGGGCGGCGCAATGCCGAAATCAAAATTCAATATGACTCAGTTGGCGGAACGGCGAAGCTGATTGTTCAGTAATAAATGATTGGTAAGTTTATGTAGCTGTTAAGCGGGTGAGATCTCATGCGCTTGCACTAGCCTGTTAAAGGCTCTCCTATTGCAGCCCTTATCTGTACCTCAACAAATTAGCTATATCCCAATAAAAAGTGGCTCACGGAGAGCCACTTTTTTATTTATATATTACTTTCTCAATCAGCTTTTACGCTTTTTAAAGGTGCGGCGGTAGAAGGTAACAGTACTAAACAGCAAGATAACTGTGCCCACAACTGCAATCAGGGTAATGAAGATTGAGTAGCTAAGCGGCATGTTCATCGCATCATGCAGAGGGCGAACAAAGGTTGCTACACGACCGCTTAAGTCACGCTCACTGTGTTTAAGCTTTGAGGTCATGGCGCCTGTATCAAAGTTCATTGCGATATTGTCAGCGTTACGTAACCACACACCACTATGCTCGTCAAAACGTACGTTATAGCGCAGAGGTTGCGGCTTTGGCTTTTCACCGTCTTTTGGTTTTTTAGCGCGCTGCTTGCTGACACTCACTAGGTCTGATTCCGGCCATTGCGCTTGTGCTAGGGTCAGCTGACTATGCCAATCTTTCGCCGTAGCAGTTGGGTATTGCATTTCCACTGCTGGCGTGTGTTTTAGTGCACCAAACCATAGGCCTTTATAAGTAATTAAAAAGCCTGAAATACATAAGATAAATAGCGGTACTGAAATAAATAAGCCCAGTTGAATATGGCTTTTTACCAGGCTGCTTGAGCGGGTGTTACTTGGAATAGACTGTTTAAGGCGAAAGCCTTTACGTACTCGCCACCACAGGTAAATACCGACTAGGGTGATCACGCCACCTAATAAAGATGCGATGCCATTGGTGTATTTACCAAAATCATCCAGCAAGAAGTTACGGTGCAGCCAGAAAATGGTGCTGTAAAATGGTATTTCCCGCATGTTGTAATCGCCAATTTCATTGAGCTCTTGGTCAAGGAAAATAGCTTTACCACGGGTGCTGGCTTGTAGATAAGGACGATATTCAGTTGGGAAGTTCACCGAACTCATTTCAGGGTAGCGCTCAAAAATTGCCGCGACAGATTGAGCTTTTTGCTCAGTTGTCATAGGTGCGTAAACCTGACCTTTATCATCAATACGTTTTAAAATATCCATAGCACCGAGATAAACCCCGGTGGACAGGACGATTAACATGGTTAAGGTGATGACAAACCCTACCCAGTTATGGAACCACTTTAGCGCTGCGACAATGTTCATATTACTACCTAGGTTATTCTGATTATTCCCAATATGAATCAGTAATTAACGAGACTTGTGGCAATCCAACCACAATAAATTCCGAGAATGATAATTACTCCTATTTGTGTGTTCAATTAAAGAAGTGTAAAGATTGGCTTTATTTACTTAAGGTGTTAGTGAGATCACACAAGTATCAAGCTGTTCTTGCTTACTTGGGCTGTGTACAAGGGAAATAAAATGGCCTGGTCAGTGACCAGGCCATTTCGCGAATCTTGTTTAATAGACTCGCAGCGAACTACAGCTGGGTCGTGGACTTTAGGTTTTCAGCTAGAAAGCGTTCCATTGCCTTAAAGGTGGCAACTCGATTTTTATTGTTGGTGAGGTAATGAGTGCCGTTTTTCAATTCGATATACTCTACGTCCTTATTATGCTTTTTGAGCGCGTCGTACATGTCTTCACTGTGATCGACTCGCACCACGCGGTCTTTTTCTCCGTGAATGAGTAACACAGGTACGTTGACATTTTTAGCATGATAAACAGGCGAGTTTTCGTAGAGCACGTCAAAGTCATCACCAATTTGTTTTTTGACTATGTCATAGCTGGTGTAATTGCGATGATTTTTGACTAAATCTTCCACATCCATTACCCCACCAAAACTGACCGCACACTGGTAGAGGTTATTAGTGGTTGCCACTTCCATCAAGGCTGCATAGCCGCCATAACTGGCGCCCACAATACAAATGCGTTTAGGGTCAGCAATGCCTTGCTCGATTGCCCAGCGAGTCGCATCCTCAACGTCGGTTTGCATTTGCTGGCCCCATTTGGCAATACCGGCTTTCATAAAATCAAAACCATAGCCTGCTGAGCCGCGAAAGTTCATTTGCAGTACGGCATAACCCTGGTTTGCAAAGAATTGACTCCAATTATCAAAACCACCATTGCTGAAGCTAATTGGTCCGCCGTGAGGATGAACAATTAATGGCAAGTTTTTAGCTTCAATGTTTTTTGGTGTTGTTAAGAAGGCTTGGATTTCTTGGCCATCTCTTGCTTTGTAAAAGTGGCTGTTAGTTTCAGCCATTAGCTCTGGTGGCAGTGCCTGGTAGCGATAGGCAAATGGCGCTAGGTCTTGGGTATCGCGATCACCAAAGAAGAAGGTGCCAGATTCTGTTTGGTTGGTGGTAAGTAGAATATAGCGGCGGTTATCATCACTTAAACTGATAATCTCGTTATTAAAATCAGGTAGTGCTTTGTCTAGACCATTGGCGAGTTTTGTTAGGTCGTTGTCCCAGAAGGTGTAATCAGAGTCATCACCATCGGTAAAGCCAACGACTTTCTTTTTCGCCCGCGAATAGACAAGTGATGGGTTTACATCACGACCATCTCGGCTAAATACTAGTTCAAGCTTCAGTTCAGGATCGCGCAGATCAACTTTAGATAAGGCCTTATAACCATCAACGTAGGAATTGACGTATAAGATGTTTGGGTCGTGATCAAAGCCTACTGGCCAAATTACGTTCTCTTCAAATGCCTCAAACTCCCACAGCACTCGCATATCGCCTTTGTTCTCAGATTGCTCATAGATGCGATAAGCAGTGTCATCGCGGTAGATACCAATACGTACAGTGTGCTGACGGTCGGTTATCCAATCCCAGACATCGCGGCGAGATGGTTGTACCCAGTGCGAGCGTCCGCCAGCTAAGTTTACCTTCATTACTGATGGATATTCCGGCGTATTACCCATGCCGCGAAACTGCATCAGGATATGCTCGTCATCTTCAGGCAGGTAATCAATCACGTTAGATTGAAATTGTGGTATCCACTTAAAGCGCTTCATTACTGACTTTTTCAGCACATTACTCATCTTCTTTTCTGTAAGTGAGTACTTAACCAAGCGTGATTCAGTTACTGGTGTGCCATAGCGAGTTGCTGGGAAGTTGGCTTTTACCAGCAAAATATCGTTATTTGCCCAAGTTAGATTGGTAATGCGAAAACGTTTGTTGTCGGTGCGAATAGGGTAGATTTGGCTTTTATCAGCCACATTAAAAATGCTGATTACGCTGCCTGGCTCTTTGCCATCTAAGCGCTGCACAAAGGCAATATGATTTCCATCAGGGGAGAGTCTTACATTACTTACATCCGGAAGACTTCCAAAGGCCTCTGCTGGGAGTTGTTGTACAGTTTGGTTTGATGTGGGTTGCTCAGCATGAGCGATTTGAGTGTGATAAGCGCACATAACTGTGCTGGCTATTGCTGCCAATAACCCAAGGAAGTTCCGTTTCATATTACTCCACTTTTTTCATATTTATGAATTGCTTACTTTATTTGGTTTGGCAGTAAGATTCAATCGCATGATGCACGGTATCGGTAAGATTTCTAAAATATATGGTGTTGTAGGTTCACGATTTATCTTGCAGAAATTACCCTTGCAGCTGATGCCTGAGTCGCAGCAGGTAGTGAGCACCTAAGCTTATGCTTCGCATTAACATAAAAGCAGCTAGAGCAAGCCAAAGTGCGTGATTGCCCATGTCTTTTAGCAAATACCACAGCGGAAAGTAGACACCAAAAGTAGCGAGCATCATGCTGTTGCGCATAATCTTGCCTTTGGCTGCGCCAATATAAACGCCGTCAAACAGGTAGCAATTAAATGCGACAATCGGCATCAATACCAAGTAGATACTGTATTGCATCGCGGTGGTTTGCACTTGCTCTATATTGGTGAGCATGGCAATCAAGGGCTGCTTAAACAGTAAAAAGCTGCAACTAAACAATATTGCTGTCAACGCCGACCAAAAAAATGCGAGTGTGACTGAGTCGGTCATCAATTTAGGTTTTTTTGCGCCATAAGCTTTACCTACTTCAGCTTCAGCGTAGTATGCTATGCCGTCTAGGGCGTATGAGATCAGCAATACTAGGTTGAGCAGCACCGCATTGGCAGCAATGGTATTATCGCCAATACCTGCCCCGTAAAACACCATAAAACTAAACGCGGCTTGTAAGCATAAGCTGCGAATAAAGATATCGCGATTGAGTGACAACAGTCCTGACATACCTTTAAAGCGGCAATATTTAATGAGTTGCTGCCATGAAAATTGTTTATCGAGCAGGAGTTGCTGGCGCACTAGTGTTGCTGCCACGGCAAAGGCACTAATGTCGGCGCACACCGATGCCCAAGCTGCCCCTTGTACCTGCCAGCCAAAGCCGATGACAAACAATAAATCGAGTGCGATATTGACCGAGTTGGCAATAATCAATTGCCACATGGCTGCTTTTGGTGCCTGGCGCCCCAGCAACCAACCTAGTAGCACTAAATTGAGTAGTGCAAAAGGAGTCGACCAGATACGAATTTCGACATATTGCTGCGCATAAAACTGTACCTTGTCGCTGGCATCACTTAAGCTCAGTGCCAATTCAAGCAAGGGTTGTTGCAAAATAATGGCGCATATACCCAGAATGATGGCAATCAAACTGCCTTGCGCTAATAATTGTTGCTGTGCCGCATTATCATTGGCGCCATAAGCTTGGGCGACCAACCCTGTGGTCGACATGCGTAAAAAGCCAAGCAACCAAATAATCAAAGTGAGCATAGTACTACCTAGCGCCACGCCGCCAAGGTAATATGCGTGCTCTAGATGACCAATGACCGCTGTATCAATCAGTCCAAGTAATGGGACAGTGATATTAGACAAAATCATCGGTGTCGCTAGCAGCAGGAGCTGGCGATTCTTTTGGCGGTCGAACAAAATAGACGTTACAGACATAGGGTGAAAGTCATGCTCAAAAAGTTAGGTTTATTGCTTTGCAGTATTGGTATGCTGCTGAGCTATTCAGCGCATGCGGTGGTTATTTTACAGTATCATCACGTCTCTGACACTACACCTAAAAGTACCAGTGTTACCCCAGCGCAATTTGCCGAGCAAATGGCGTATCTGGCAGATAATGATTTTAATGTTGTTAGCATTACTGATGCCGTTGAAGCTATTAAATTTCGCAAGGCGATGCCAGCTAAATCGATTGTGATCACCTTCGATGATGGCTATGACAATATAATCAACAACGCTGCGCCGATTCTTGATAAATACCAGTTTCCTTATACTGTATTTGTTGCAGCTGAGCCCATTGCTGCGGGTTATAAAGGCATGATGAGTTGGCAGCAAATTCGTGAGCTTGCCCAAGGCGGCGCGACGATAGCTAACCACACTTGGGAGCATGAGCATTTAATTCGTAAGCTTGATGGTGAAAGTGATTCACAATGGTTGCAGCGAGTTGAGAAGAGTATTGTTGATACTGAAGAGAAAATCCTCAAAGAAACTGGGCAAAGCGTGAAAATGCTAGCTTATCCTTACGGAGAATATAACAGTCAAGTGGCAAGCTTGATAAAAGATCTTGGTTATATTGGCTTTGGTCAGCAGTCAGGCGCAGCTGGCCCACATTCAATTTTAACTGCGCTGCCGCGTTTTCCTGTGGCACATGCTTACGCTGATATTAACGAGCTGAAAGTGAAGTTTACTAGCTTGAATATGCCCGTAATTACCCAAAACAAAACCGATCCGCTTTTAGAGCAAGGTCAGTGGCGACCTAGGTTAACGGTCAAATTAGATATGAGTGATATCCATCCTCATCAGTTGATGTGTTTTGTGCAAGGGCAGGGTGCAAACAAGCCTGAGTGGTTGAATGAAGATGAGTTTACGATTCAGGCGGTGACAGACTTACCTGCGGGGCGCTCGCGATACAACTGCACTGCACCGAGTAAATCAGGTAAAGGCTACTATTGGTTTTCTCAAGCCTGGGTTAGACCTAAAAATGATGGTACCTGGGTTGCAGAATAAGTTCTAGCGTTTGTTTAGCACCAATCAAATCTCAACTTTATGAGCTACTCAATTGCGAGTAGCTCAAATAGCTTAGGTGCAATGTCTTCTAAATTGAGTTGCTCATTGCAGGCTCCCAATGCCACAGCTGCTCCAGGCATGCCCCATACAACCGAGGATGCTTCGTCTTGAGCAATTGTATAGGCTCCGGCTTTATTGAGCTTAAGTAAGCCTTTACTGCCATCTTGCCCCATGCCTGTAAGCAACACACCGACCGCAGACTTAGCCTGTACCTCAGCGATACTGTCAAACAATACATCTACAGAAGGTTTATGGCGGTTAACGGGATCACTGTCGATGAGCTTACAATAAGCAAACCCTAGGCGCACATCTATGGTGAGGTGTTTATCTCCGGGGGCTATATAGGCTGTACCAGGAGTGAGCATTTCGCCGCCTTGAGCTTCAATAATCTCAATTTCACAGTTGCTGTTAAGCCGTTTCGCGAATGAGGCGCTAAAGACTGGCGGAATGTGCTGGGCAATTAAAATAGGTGGGCAAGTGAGCGGCATTTGCTTTAGCAAATATTGAATTGCCTCAGTGCCTCCAGTTGACGCGCCAATGGCTATCAGGCGGTTATGAAAACGTTTGCGTGGAGGCTTTATCGGCGTTTTATGCTTGGGCTTAATTTGATATTTAGCCTGGCTAGCTCCGCGAACCTTATGTACCAAATAGTGGTGGAACTGAGTTAAATCTTGTGGCTGATTGTTTTTGGGTTTGGCAATAAAGTCTACCGCGCCTAGCTCCATCGCCTCTAAGGTGACAGCTGCACCTTTCTCGGTTAACGATGACACCATCACCACAGGCATTGGCCTTAGGCGCATTAGGTTACGCAAAAATGCCAGCCCATCCATTTTGGGCATTTCTACATCTAGAGTAATGACGTCAGGATTAAGCTTTTTAATTTGCTCGCGGGCTTGATAGGCATCTTCAGCAGTGCCAACCACCTCAATATCTTCAGCCTGCTCCAGCATATGGCTCAGCAGTTTGCGCATAAGAGCCGAGTCGTCAATGACTAGCACTTTGATCATTTTTTCGCTCTCCTATGGTTGCTGCACCGCTGTTTGGCCTAATGCTGTTGTGTAAAATTCGAGGCGATCTAACGCTCTGCTTGGTTTAGCGCTCTTTGTTGTTTAGAGCTCTTTGTTATTTAAAAGCATTCTGTTGCTCAAAGCTTTGGGCGATAAATCGTTTGCCCTTCAAATACAAACTCGTCACTCAGCTGCATCAATGTTTCTGAATGGCCAACGACCAGGTAGCCATCGTCGGCAAGTAGTTGTTTGAACTTGGCGATGATGCGCTTTTTCGTTTCATGGTCAAAATAGATAAATACATTGCGACAAAAGATGACGTCAAACGGACCTTTCATTGGCCATGCATCTAGCAAGTTAAGTTGTTTAAAATGCACGAGCTGCCTAATAAGTGGGCTTAGTGTGAAGTCATGCTCACCCTGTCTTTTTGCATATTTATTGGCATATTCAGATGGGATTGAAGACAGCTTTTCATCGCTATAAATGCCACGTTTGGCAGTGTTTAGTACGTTGGTATCCAAATCTGTCGCCAGAATTTTTAAGTCCCATTCGTTAGTCGCAAATGGGTGAGCTAGAGTCATTGCGATACTGTATGGTTCTTCTCCTGTAGAGCAAGCCGCTGACCAAACTCGCAGGCGTTTATTGGGGCGAGATAGCCATTGCTGAGTAATTTTATCTTTAAGATATTCAAAATGATGCCCCTCGCGGAAAAAGTAGGTGAGGTTAGTGGTGAGTGCATTTATGAATACAGGTAGCTCGGTTTCATCCCGTTGTAAGCGTTGCACATAATCAGCAAAACTTGTTTCACCAAGCTGGCGCAAGCGCCTAGATAACCTTGAGTAAACCATATGTTTTTTGCGTGCAGGTAGCACAATCCCGGTACTTTTATATGCAAGTTGACGGATAGCCTCAAAATCTGCACTCGACATAGGGAACTCTTTGTCCATGTCGAATGCAGTGTCGGTTTGTTGTTGAAGTTGTGAGCTCAAATTAGAACTCATGCCAGTCCTCTTGGCTTACATCAAAAGGCAGTTTCTGTGCGCTGGCTTTCATACCTTTGACTTTGTGGGGTTCAAATTCTTGTCCAGTATTAAAGAAGTTGAGCTTCCCACGCATATTGCGTGCTTGTTCTGTCATTGTGTCACCAGCTGCGGAGATCTCTTCTACCAAGGCGGCATTTTGCTGGGTCATTTGATCCATTTGTGAAATAGACTTGTTAACTTCCAAGATACCAACAGACTGCTGTTCAGCGGCAATACTGATGTTAGAGATCATTTCCGCCACTTTACTTACAGAGCTCATAATGTCTTTCAGGGTGTCACCCGATTGATTTACAAGCGTAGTACCGTCAGTAACCTTGCTAACACTGTCGCGGATAAGCTCTTTAATCTCTTTGGCTGCGCCCGCACTGCGCTGGGCAAGGTTACGCACTTCACCAGCAACTACGGCAAAACCGCGTCCTTGCTCGCCTGCTCTTGCAGCTTCTACTGCAGCATTTAGCGCCAGCAGATTGGTTTGGAAGGCAATTTCATCAATTACGGTAATAATGTCGGCAATACGCTTACTTGATTCTGTTATTTCATCCATGGCGCTAACTGCTTGCTTGACGACGCTGCCGCCAAGCTCCGCGCGACTACTAGCTTCCTGAGCCAGTTTATTAGCAAGTGCCGCGTTGTTTTCGCTTTGTTTAACTGTGCCTGTCATTTGCTCCATGCTGGCAGCGGTTTCTTCAAGTGATGCGGCTTGCTCTTCAGTGCGCTGACTCAAATCAATATTGCCCTGAGCAATTTCTTCCGCATTCGCGGTGACGGTATTCGCGGTTTCACGGATCTCGCTTAGCACTTCTGTCAATCGGCTAACGGTTGCGTTGGCGTCGCGCTGTAGTTTACTGAATTCACCTTCATATTCACCCGATAACGTTGTACTCAAATCTCCTTTCGCAAGGCCATCAAATAGCGCCACAACATCAGAAATCACTGAGTCAGATACCTTGAGCAGGCTATTTAACCCTTGAGATAATGACAGGAAGAAGCCGTCTTTATCGTCCAGACTTAAACGTTGACTTAAATCGCCGCGGTTCGCGGCTTCAACTAAGCGACTCACCTCTTTCTCGATGCGCACCTCTGAGGTGCGGTCTTCCCACTCAACCACAGTACCAATACGTTCATCGTCGGCATTCTTAATTGGGTTAGCGGTGAATTTAAAGAAGCGTTTGCCCACTCTAAATTGTGCATGGTGAGTGTCTTGCAGGCTTGCCAAAATATTGTGTTGATGCACTGGGTTCTTGTGGAATACGTCAATATTCTCGCCCACTAGATTTTTAGCGTTAAATGCGGGTAAGCCTTCGCGCACATCTTCTTGAGCTTCTTCGAACATGGCTTGTAGTGCACGGTTGGTGTAAATAATATCGTTATTATTGTCTGCAACCATGGTATTGGCGCTTACACAATCCAGTGCCTGCTTAATGCGCGCCGTTTCAGCAGCTTGGGCTTTTTCCTGTTTTTCGCGCTCGACTTGCTCTGTCATATCTAGCCACTCAACCACTGTGCCTATGCGTTTTCCATCGCGGGTAATAGGGGTCGCTGTGAGACGAAAGGTGAGCCCTTCAACGCTAAAGATACTTTGGAATGCCTTTGTCATTGCTGAGACTAATTTTCGCTGGTGGTTTGGGTTTTTATGGAAGATATCCATGTTGCAGCCAACCAGGTTATCGGCGTCAAGTTGAGTGAGACTAGCCTTAAGCTTTGTCTCATTGGCCTTAAACATGGCAGAAAGCGATGGGTTGCAATAGACAATATCAAATTGAGAATCTGCCACCATTACATTGCCCTGACAGGCATCAATCGCTTGTTTGTAAAAACGACTGTTTTGAGTATCCTGCCACCAGGCTTTGACCAGTGTGTCCATCTTTTGCCACTCAGGGTTTTGCAAGCTTGGTAGCTCAGGCTCATCGACAGAAGAGTAGGCGTTAGTTATCTCGTCAATAATACGACTTAAGTTAGCCTGACGCTGACCACTAACATACATTTGCATCACAATAAGGGCGACACAGGCGGTCATAAGTATCGCGCTAAGGCCGCTGCTGACATCGGATAAGGTCACTGCGATAGCAATCACCCCTGTTCCTAGGGCACCAAATGCGGCAAAGGGGACGTATCCTTTTTGGTGTGACTGAGTTGGTTCCATACTCTCTTCCTCGGCGAGTAACGCGTAAAGTTATTCTGATTCAGTCGCGGACGAATCAATTTCTAATTGGTTGATAATACTGGATAACTGAGATGCACTTGGGAGCATCTCGTTGCCTAAAAGCATGTGTACATCGAGCAAGATAACCATGTTGTCGTTAATGCTCGTTAAGCCTTTAATAAAGCGGATATCGGTTTCAAGACCAAAGTCTGGGGTGGCTCTAAGCTCATCGTCATCGACAATAATCACATCTGATACTGCATCAACCACGATACCAATGACTTTGAATTGCTTTTCGACAGCAATTTTGACCACGATGACGACGGTAGTTGGGCCATAACTTAGCTCCTCAATACCAAAGCGTTGCCTTAAGTCGATAATGGGCACAATAATGCCGCGCAGGTTGATTACGCCTTTGATATGCGCAGGTGCATTAGGCAATACTGTGGTGTTTTGCCAGCCGCGAATTTCTTGTACACATAAGATCTCAACGCCATACTCCTCGCGTCCCATAACAAATGTTAAATACTGCTGATTAACATTGCCCTGTGATGCTTGAGATTGTTGATGTGTCATTTCCAATGCTTTGTTCTCCTACGCAGCATGATCTTTGTTGACGCCAATGCCAGCCAGTTGTGCCAGGCTGTTTACGTCGATAATAAGTGCTACAGTGCCATCACCTAAAATGGTCGCGCCAGAAACGCCGGCAATTTTGGTGTAATTATCTTCTAAGTTTTTAATCACTACCTGCTGTTGAGATAGCAGTTCATCTACCAGTAACCCGACCTTTTTGTCGTTGTTGTCGACAATCATTACAATGCCATCTTGTGGCTGCTTGGCATCTGGGGCGTGATTAAACTGCTGATAAATTCTTACCAGTGGAATGAACTCTTCTCGCAGGTGGATCACTTCTTGATTATTGCCGAGCTGATTAACTTGATTGGCTGTAACTTGCAAAGACTCATGGATGGCAACTAAAGGCACCACATAAATGTGTTCGCCAATTCGTACTAGCTGACCGTCAAGAATGGCTAGGGTCAGCGGTAGGTTAATGGTGATTTTGCAGCCTTGACCTGATTGCGATTGCAGGTTAATAGTGCCATTAAGGTCGGTGATGTTACGTTTAACTACATCCATCCCCACGCCGCGTCCAGACAGGTCTGACACCTCGTCTGCGGTGGTAAAACCTGGGTGGAAAATAAGCTGATTAATTTCATCATCAGTGAGATTATCGCTGGCGCTAATAAGCTGCTTTTGCTGGGCAATAGCGCGGATTTTTTTGGTATTTAAGCCAGCGCCATCATCAATAATTTCAATGATGATCGCGCCGCCGCGATGATAGGCATTGAGACTAATGGTGCCCATTTCTGACTTACCTTGAGCGCGCCTTACCTCAGGCATTTCAATACCGTGGTCAAGCGCGTTACGCACAAGGTGCACCAATGGATCGACAATTTTTTCCATCACGGTTTTGTCGAGTTCGGTTTCTTCACCGTTAAATATCAGATCGACTTTTTTACCCAGCTGTTTGCTTATGTCATGGATAAGCCGAGGAAAGCGGTTAAAAGCGAATGAGATTGGCAACATGCGGATTTTCATGACGCTTTCTTGTAGCTCACGGGTGTGGTTCGATAGCTGCTCGAGACCCATACGCAAATCAAGCATCATGTCGTCGTCAATGGTTTCCTGTTGACCGATTTGACCTAGCATTGCTTGAGTAATAATTAGTTCACCAACCATATTGATCAGCTGGTCGACTTTATTGATGCCAACGCGAATAGTACTGCTAGATTCGCTCGTTTTAGTGACAGCTTGTTTTGTTGCTGTGCTCGTTTGTTTTGCCGCCCCATCATTTGTAGGCGTAGCTTGTGTAGGGTTATCGGCATCGATTGCTTGAATGGCTGTTAAGTCAGCAACTTCTGCAAGTAGCGAGTTGTTTGCTGGTGCTGTACTCGTTTGCTCTTGTTGAGCTGAAGGCTTACTCAATTTAGCTGAGGGCTCTTTTATCGGAGCTGAGGGCTCTTTTATTGGCGCTGAAGGCTCTATCGCATCATTGAGGCTGCTGGTTATCTCATCGTCAAAATTAAAGGCTTCGGCAACTGCTTGGCTGAAATCAAATTCTGCAATGCCATCTGTATTTGCATTTGAGGTTTCTGTTGCGCCCAGATCCAATTGCTCGGTAGCTTGTTCATTGTTGCTTGCTTCAGCAGTCTGGCTTGGCTGCAGACTAAACCAAATCGCTTCTTGCTCAGGGTTGCGCTCTAGGGTGAGGTAATCAAGCTGGCATTCATCTTCAACCCACTCAAACACTTCTTTGAGCCTATCAAGCGGGCTGTCTGTCAGCAGGGTAATCGTCCATTGCAGTGAGCAAACTTCTGGGTCGAAGTCATCAAAACCTGGGTAACTCACATCGTTGAGCTTAATGTGGTATTTTCCGAGCTGCTGCAACTCGGTGAACATATAGCTAGGGTCGTTACCGCAGCGCAGAATATCAACACCTGGAACAAACCTGATTTGCCACAGGGTTGCCTGTGTATCGGCGGCATCTAGTTGCGCCTTTTCTTCAGTGCTAGTTTCCTGAGTGTTAGTTTCCTGAGCCTCTGATTCTTGAGTATTCGCTTCAAGAAGTTGTTCTGATTGTTCTGATGTTGGCTGCTGAGCCAGTTGTTGTTCAAATTGTGCTGATAAACTCTGTAACTGCTCACTTTGGTATTCACTGTCGTTCATTAGCGCATCGATCATCGCACGCAGAATGTCGACTGATTGCAATAACATGTCTACGTGCAAGGCGCTAAGTTGGCGTTTGCCATCGCGAATGTCATCTAGCAGGGTTTCGAGCAGATGAGTAAAGTTAGCGACTTGGTTAAAGCCAAAGGTTGCGCTGCCGCCTTTGATGGAGTGCGCCGCGCGGAAAATGGTATTAATGGACTCGTGATTTAGGTTGTCGATATTAATTTCAAGCAGCTCAGATTCCATGATATCCAGCCCCTCGAGGCTTTCCTCAAAAAAAACCTGACTGAACTGGCTTAAATCAATATCCATTTGATTTACCTATCCTAAAACTTTACGAGCAGTGGCAAGGAGCTGATCTGGATTAAAAGGTTTTACTATCCATCCTGTTGCTCCTGCGGCGCGGCCTTCTTGTTTTTTCTCGGGACTAGATTCTGTGGTTAACATGAGCAAAGGCACAAACTTGTAGGCATCTAATGCTCTGAGCTCCTTGATCAAGGTGATACCGTCCATTACTGGCATATTAATGTCAGAGATGACGAGATCGAACTGATTTGCTTTTGCCAATAACAGCGCTTCTTGACCGTCTGCAGCTTCAGCTACTTCATAACCAGCCGTTTTAAGCGTGAAACTAACCATTTGTCGCATTGAGGTCGAATCATCTACGGCGAGAATTTTCTTCATTAGACTTCATCCTTTGCATTCATCCTTTGCATTCATTCTTACGCGTCTACATCCACAAGACGTATCCCTAAATGGGCGAGTTGCTGCATTAAGCTGGACTGGAGATTTAACCAGGTTAGTTCGATGTTTTTATCAGCGCATGTTCGGTCAAAAAAGAACAGCATTTGCGCACCAGCAGTATCAACTTTATTAAGCTGGCTGGCATCGAGCGTGACTGGAGAGGCTTGTTGCTGTTGGGACAGTAACTGCTTGTATATAGGCTGAATATTCCTGATAGTTATCTCAGAGCCTAAATCAATCGTCGTTGTTGCCATGCTCAATCCAGTTAGGGTTTATCTCCACTTTGCTAAATATAGACCTATATTGTGGTGATTTATTGAAAACTAACAAAAATATTGGATTAAATTACCTTAGCAACAAGTAGTATGTAAACCGAAAGTTGTAGCAAAGTGTTTTGCTGTTTAACACTCGCGCCTATCCTTGTTGGAAACGGACAATTCTTTCAAAGTCGCTGATCAGCTGTGCATTGATGATTTGTGGCGCTTTACCCGGCTGTTGTTGAGTTTTAAATACGGCAAATTTTTCGCCTTGAGGTGAAACCAGTACATAAGAGGCGCTGTGATCGACCTGATAATTGGCATCGTCACCCACCATGGCATAGGTAAAACCTAGATCGCGGCTAAATGGAAATAGCTGGGCGTGATCGGCCGTGATGGCCTTGAAGTCTTTGTTGAAGAAGTTGATGTAATCGAGCATTTTAGCCTGGGTGTCGCGCTTAGGGTCGGCCGAGACAAATACCACTTGCAGGTTTGGAGCAATTTGTTGCAGTTGCGGATAGGCTGCAGACAGCTTATTAAGTGTAGTGGGGCAGATATCAGGACAAGAAGTAAAACCAATAAAAAATAGGCTCCACTTGTCTTGTAGATCCTGATTATCAAATTTATTGCCATATTGGTCGCGTAGCGCAAATGGCGCTAAGCCTCTTGGGTTATCAAAGATATAGCTGGTACTCAAATTTGGAATTGTTTGTTTTGAAGCCTGAGTCGCAAACCAGGCTCCTAGTCCACACATCACCATTGCCAATAACAGTAACTTCTTCATTGATAACCTCATTGTCATTTGACTTGTCCTTGCTACCACAAGTAGTGGTCCACGAGCAGCACAATAAACAGCAGCATTAGGTGATAGATAGAGAACTTAAATACCTTCATTGCTAACCCTGGCTCGTCATGAAACTTGAGTTGCCAGGCTTTATAAATAAAACCGCAGCTGAGCATGGTTGAGCCAACCAAATAAACCGGGCCACACATGCCAACCAACACTGGCAATAAGCAAGCTAATGCCAGCAACACTGTATATAGCAAGATGCAGGTTTTGGTGAGTTCCACTCCGTGAGTGACCGGTAGCATTGGAATATCGACTTTGGCGTACTCTTTCTGACGATGAATTGCTAGCGCCCAAAAGTGCGGTGGGGTCCAGGCAAAGATGATAATCACCAACAATAGGGCATTGCCGTGGAGCTCATTGGTCACAGCTGTCCAGCCCAGTAGCGGTGGCATGGCGCCAGCTAGACCACCAATGACGATGTTTTGCGAAGTTGCCCGTTTAAGGTAAGCGGTATAAATCACCGCGTAACCAATGAGACTGGCAAAGGTCAGCCAAGCTGTTAACGGATTCACCAAGGCGTAAAGTAAGATAAAGCCAAGTAAGCCTATTCCTGTGGCAAATATGCCTGCACGCATTGATGAGATTTTCCCTTTGGGAAGCGGGCGATTATAGGTGCGCGCCATTAAGCCATCGATGCGGCGATCAATTAAGTGATTAAACGCTGCTGCTGAGCCTGACATTAAGCCAATACCCACAAGTCCGACAATTAGCGGTTGCAGTGGTACAGCTCCTGGCACTGCCAGGCACATGCCAACAACTACAGTGAGCAGCATGAGCGCCACAACTTTAGGTTTAGTCATTTCAAAATAGGCACGCCATTGCAGAGAGTTGGATAAGCTTGCCTGAGAAAGTGCGATAGGTTTCGACATAGTTATTTCCTCAAATTCGGCCTAGGCTTTGCGCCAAAGTGAATAGTTGATAAAGACCACTGAAAGCAGCAGTAATGCGGCGCCGCCGTTATGTGATACCGCAATACCTAAAGGTAAATGCATTACGATATTCGACACACCCAGCAGCAGTTGCAAAGTTAATAGAGCAAGCAATACCCAGGCACTTTTTCGCAAGGTAGTTGAGCCAGTGCTGATCAATTTGAATGCTAGATAACCAAGGGTTACAGCGGTGACTACAGCCCAGATGCGATGACTCACATGAATAGTCATCCGCGCCGCGTAGTCAAGTACGCCGAATTCATAGCTTTCATGTTCGCCTTGCCATAGTGAAAACGCCTGTATTGGTGACAGGTTATCCATCCAATTTCCTTCACATATGGGCAAGCTGGTACAGGCCAGCGCAGCATAGTTTGATGATGTCCAGCCACCAAGAATGATTTGGATAACCAAGATTGCCAGACTCGCTAGAGCCAGCGGTGCAAGCTTGCGGGCGTTGGTTGTTAGATTCGGATTTGCATGAATATCTGCGTGAGCAGCTTCGAGTGGCTGATGACGTAAATAGAGTAAAAACAACAGGCAAAATAAGCTAAAACCACCAATTAGATGCGCCATTACAATCACCGGCATTAGCTTCATGGTGACCGTCCACATACCAAGGGCTGCCTGAAATAGAATTAAAGCTGCGATGGCCATAGGGAGTTTTTTTGGGGCATTTTGAGTACGTAAGCTGATAATTAAAATGGCTAAAACCATCAAGCCTAATAAGCCGGCTATATATCTGTGGATCATCTCTAGCCAGGCTTTATCTTGCTCTAATGCGCGCTCTGGAAACTGCTGGTTTGCACTGGCAACATCCTGGGCGGTAGATGGCACGGTTAGGTGACCGTAGCAGCCTGGCCAATCAGGGCATCCAAGACCAGCGTCAGACAGGCGAGTGTAGGCGCCCATTAAAATCACTGCCAGAGTAAAAACTAAGGTGAATTTGAGTAGTCGATTAATCGTCATTAGCCAACCCTCGAAAGTTTTAACATCTTACGTAGATCGGCAATCATGGCTTTACCTAGGGCGATATTTTGCTGCTGGCCAACAACGCCAGGGTATTGCATTACCATGCTGCCAAGTGGGTCTATAATGACAAATTGATTACTGGTGAGATGAGCCGTCATATCTTTTGAGGCACGTACGGTTTCAAAGTCGACATCAAACTGGCTTAATGCTTTAGTGTCGCTGCGTTTGGTGGTGATAATTACCGGAGTCACGCGGTCTCTGTGACGACCCAGTGCAACATGAGTTTGATTAAGTACATATAGGCGTGATAAGCACGACTGGTCACATTGCTCGGGTAATAAATAGGCCATTTGCCATAGCTGAGGTGCTGGGTTGGTCATCTGCATGCTTTGATAGCTCATGTTGCTATCGAGCAGTTGCCCTTGGTTGGTGACGCCGCCTTGATACCAGTCAAAATACAGTACAAGTTTGGCGGCCAAAACGGGCACAATAAAAGCCGCTAAAACAATGATGAGTGTTTTTCTGCTGCGTTTTACATTAGCGCTAGTCGGTGTTGTTGGGGAGTTCATATTTGCTCCTCTTTATATCAAATTTAGTTTTGGGTTAATGCTTGTTGTTTACGAGTACTTTTTATTTACGGAAACCTGTTGTTTACGAATAAACCTAACAGCTAGCCATAGCATCAAACTTAAGAACACGGCTGCCATAGTGAACCACTGCAGGGCATAACCTTGATGCTTTTGCGCCCCTAGTGGAATAGGCTGCCACGGCTGAGGTAATTGTTGGTTAGCAAGTGAATTTGGCTGCAGTACTAGATTGGCAATTGGTGTTTGCAACAATTCACTTAGCTCAGCAATATTAAGGTTTTGAAATCGTAGCGGGTTGCCCATCTCGGCTTGCAGTTGTTGGCTCATGGGGTTGATTTGTTTTTGATAAACCCGACCAGTTAGCTCAACTTGCTCTATAGGTAGCGGCTGCACGCTTGGTAATATGCGGCGATCTTTACTGCCTGCAACAAACCCTAACTCAAGCAACAATCTAGGTTGTGATGGCGATACAGTTAGCAGCTGAAATACTAAATACCCCACCTGTCCTTGGTAGACTTGATTATCGAGTAGCAAGATTTGCTCGTTTACTGGTGTCGCCGTAAGGGCAAGTTGGTAGCCACTTAGTAGGCTAAACTCATCAGCTTGTTGCTCAGCCAGCTGCGCCAGTATTTCGCTGTAGCTTAATTGGCGTTGCTGCTGACGCTCACTCAAAGTTTGTTGCCATGTTTGCTTTTGTTTAGCTCTGTCTAACTGCCATAAGCCTAGCTTGACCAGAGCGCTAAATACCGCCACAGTAATTAATATGAACGCGACAATTGACCACCCATAACGTTTCCAAGGACTGCCTGTGACAACCCCATTCATCGTTAAGTTAGTGTTAGTGCTACTGCTCATATTCATTATGTTTAACTTAGCTAGGGCGCTGTTTATTTTGGTTAAAGGCGAAAATAAACAATCAATGGCGCCATTTTTGGGAAAACGCGTGCTGTTTTCAGCTATCGCCGTCATCTTGTTGCTTCTGGCGCTTGGGTTTGGTGTTATTGCACCTAACCCAAGGCCGTATTAGTAATTAATCATCCACCAAGCATTTACAGCACGTAGACGAAGATAAATAGTCCTAGCCACACCACATCAACAAAGTGCCAGTACCAACTTCCTGCCTCGAAGGCGAACTGCTTGTCTGGAGTAAAGTGGCCTTTCAATACTCGTAAGAACAAAATGAGTAAGAACAAGGTACCTAAGGTCACGTGCATGCCGTGAAATCCGGTTAGCAAGAAGAAGGTATTGCCATATATGCCCGACTCTAGCGTCAGTCCCATATCATGATATGCGTGGGTATACTCCAGCACCTGCAGGTATAAGAACACTGAGCCAAGAATAATGGTGATTGCCAGCCACACGATAAGTGGTGTGCGCTTCATTTTCTCAAGACTTGTGTGGGCAAAATGCAAAGTGACTGACGAGGTCACCAGAATGATGGTGTTAATTAGCGGCAAGCCTGTCCAAGGCATAGCCTCAGTTGTGGTGCCATCAGGGGTTTTAATTAGCGGCCACATCGCTTCGAATGTCGGCCACAGTACTTCGTGGGTCATGGCGTTATTTGATGCGCCGCCAAGCCAAGGGACTGAAATCATGCGCGCGTAAAACAGCGCGCCAAAGAACGCGCCAAAGAACATCACTTCTGAGAAGATAAACCAGCTCATGCCTTGACGAAATGATCTATCCATTTGCGCTGAATATAGGCCAGCCATCGACTCGTCGATAACATTTTTAAACCAGCCAAATAGCATAAATATAATCACGCCAATACCGGCGATCAGGATATAGCCGCCTGAGCTTTGCTCAGTTGATAACTGTTGAATATAACTGCCTGCACCAAACGCGATTAAAAATAGCCCTATGGCGCCGACAATCGGCCAAATACTCTGGGCGGGTACATAATAGGTTTCATGTTTTGTTGTCATTTTGCTGCTCCTTGCTCTATCGCACTCACCACCTTTCCTGTGATGTCATAGAGGGTATAAGAGAGAGTCAATGTGGTGATGGACTCAGGAAGATCTGGGTCCACATAAAAAATCAGAGGTAACTCGGCGCTTGCTTGCGCGGCTAGTGGTTGCTGGTTAAAGCAAAAACACTCGGTTTTATTAAAGTAAGCCGCGCCTTGACCGGGTGACACAGATGGAATTGCTTGACCGACGGTGTCTTTAGCAGACTTATTGTGGGCGATGAATTTGGCGTGAGTAAGTTTGCCCGGATGTACCTCAATCCGATTAACTTGCGGAGTAAAGTCCCACGCCATGCCTGACTGTACATGTGCGATAAACTCGACAGTGACAGTGCGGCTCTCATCGACAACCACAGCTTCATAAGTACTTGCCGTGCCTTGAGGTTTACCATTGATGCCTAGCGCATCACAAAGCACGTCATAAAGTGGCACCAGTGCAAATCCAAAGCCGAACATACCCACTGAGCCAAGCACCAGTAGCGTGAGTAGTTTACGATTTGACTTTGGGCTTGCTGTCATATCATTTCACCTCTGGTGGAGTCGTGAACGAGTGATACGGTGCTGGGCTTGGGATTTCCCATTCAAGTCCTTCGGCACCTTCCCAAGGTTTGGCTGGTGCTTTTTCTCCGCCGCGTACGCACTTAATTACTACAGCTAAGAAAATTAACTGCGACAGACCAAAGGCGAAGCCGCCAATTGATACGATTTGGTTAACGTCTGCAAACTGAATAGCGTAATCAGGGATACGTCTTGGCATACCTGCAAGACCCAAGAAGTGCATCGGGAAGAACAGCACGTTGACTGAGATTACTGAGCACCAGAAATGCCAGCGGCCTAAGGTCTCGCTGTACATGTGGCCAGTCCATTTAGGTAGCCAGTAATAAGCGGCTGCCATAATGGAGAAGACCGCGCCAGATACCAGTACATAGTGGAAGTGAGCCACTACAAAGTAGGTGTCATGGTATTGGAAGTCCGCTGGTGTAATTGCCAGCATCAGTCCTGAAAAACCGCCAATGGTAAACAGGATGATGAATGCCAGTGCAAATAACATAGGTGTTTCAAAGGTCATCGCGCCGCGCCACATGGTGGCTACCCAGTTAAATACCTTCACGCCAGTCGGCACTGCAATCAACATGGTGCAATACATGAAAAATAGCTCTGCAAATACTGGCATACCTGTAGTGAACATGTGATGCGCCCACACTAGGAATGACAAGATTGCGATACTGGCGGTGGCGTAGACCATTGATGCGTAACCAAACAGCGGTTTGCGACAAAACGCTGGGACAATGGCTGAGATAATGCCAAAGGATGGCAGAATCATGATGTATACCTCTGGGTGACCAAAGAACCAGAAAATATGCTGGAACATTACAGGGTCACCGCCGCCGGCGGCATCGAAGAAGCTGGTGGCGAAGTATTTATCGGTCAATACCATGGTGACAACACCGGCGAGGACAGGCATAACGGCAATAAGCAAGAATGCCGTGATTAACCAAGTCCACACAAACAGTGGCAGCTTCATCCAGGTCATGCCTGGAGCACGCATATTGACGATGGTGACAATTACGTTAATTGCACCCATGATCGAACTGATACCCATAATATGCACAGAGAACACAAATAGCGCCGTGGTATCTGGACTATAGGTTGTCGACAGCGGGGCGTAGAAGGTCCAACCAAAGTTAGGTCCGCCGCCCTCCATAAATAGCGAGCCTATCAACAGAGAAAACGCGAATGGTAGGATCCAAAAACTCCAGTTGTTCATTCGCGGCAACGCCATGTCTGGCGCGCCAATCATCATAGGGATCAGCCAGTTTGCTAACCCAGTAAAGGCTGGCATCACTGCGCCAAATACCATGATGAGACCGTGAACCGTTGTCATCTGGTTGAAGAAGTTGGGGTCGACTAGTTGTAAACCTGGCTGGAATAGTTCGGCGCGAATAACCATCGCCATTGCGCCGCCAGTTAAAAACATTAAAAAACTAAACCACAGATAGAGTGAGCCTATGTCTTTGTGGTTGGTGGTTAAAACCCAACGCATGAGCCCTTTTGGGGCGCCATGATGATCATCATGGTGTACATGGTCGGCAGTTTGTTCGTGTGTCATTGTGCTCATTGTTCCACTCTCCTACTGACCATGACTGTCAACGTCTTTCGCTTGCACGGTATCGCCTGAGTTATTACCCCAAGCGTTGCGCTCATAAGTCACTACCGCAGCGATTTGTCTTGGCGTCAGTAATGCGCCAAACGCTTGCATTGCCGTGCCAGGAGCACCGTTTTTGACTACTTCAATATGACCGCTTACATCACCTTTGATGATAGGGCTGCCAATCAGAGATGGGAAAGCACCAGGAAGACCTGCGCCATTGGCTTGGTGACAGGCAACACAGCTTGCCATGTAAACTTGTTCACCTTCACTCATTAGCTGTTCATGGGTGAGTTCGGAAAGGTCGGCTTCAACTGCCTGAGCAACTTCGCTGGCAGCCTCTTGGACTTCACTAACCACAGCTTCAGCTGCTTGCTCTATGGTTTCGACAGCCGAGGTTGCGTCAGGTACCGCTTGGGTTGCTTCAGTTTCAGCGCTCGAGCTGGTGGCAGCTCCTGTAGTAAGGTTGCTAACATCGATCGCCTGCACTGATTCACCACTGTTATTGCCCCAAGCATTACGCTCATAAGTGACGACAGCGGCAATTTGAGTTGCACTTAGCTGCTTATTGAATGCCTGCATAGCCGTGCCGGGTTTACCGTTAACTACGATATCAATGTGATCTGACACATCGCCCTTAATCAGCGGACTGCCAATAAGTGATGGGAACACTCCAGGGAGACCAGCACCGTTAGGTTGGTGACAAGCCGCGCAGCTAGCAAGGTAAACCTGCTCGCCTTGAGCCATCAGCTCTTCCATCGACAAGGTTTTATTGAGCGATGCGGCGGCATCTGCTTCGGCCTGTTTAGCAGCTTGCTTTTGGTCAGCTAACCAAGCGTCAAATTCAGCTTCTGGTAAAACTTCAACCACCACCGGCATAAAGCCGTGGTCTTTACCACATAGCTCGGCGCATTGACCGCGATACGTGCCAGGCTTATCAACCTTGGTCCAGGCTTCATTAATAAACCCTGGATTAGCGTCTTTTTTTACTGCAAATGCGGGTACCCACCAGGAGTGAATCACATCATCTGAAGTCATTAAAAAGCGCACTTTACGATTGGTGGGGATGACGAGAGGCTTGTCTACTTCCAGTAAGTAGGTATCGGTTTTAGTGGCGTCGCCCTCGATTTGATCTCTTGGGGTCGATAGCACGCTGAAAAACTCGACGTCTTCGTTAAAGTAGCTGTAATGCCACTTCCATTGTGAACCCGTTACCTTAATCGTTAAGTCAGCATTCGATGGGTCTTCCATGGCGATCAAAGTCTTGGTCGCAGGAATAGCCATACCGATAAGGATAAGGAAAGGGATAACCGTCCATATCACCTCAACTTTGGTGCTATGGTGAAATTTAGCGGGTTCAACGCCTTTTGATTTGCGGTGGAATATCATGGAGTAAATCATTACTCCAAACACCAAAAAACCAATGGCGCAGCAAATATACAAAATGATCATGTGTAGGTCATACACTTGACCACTAATATTAGTGACACCTTGGGTCATGTTTAGGGGCATTTCGCTTGCCACAAGGCGCGGTGCTACTACAGCTAGTAACCCCAATAGCGCACAATACAACCATTGCTTCACAAGACTTCTCCTCTGCCAATTGCGAATAGCAACTACAAAGAAGAGTCACACAGTAAGTCTCTGCTCTATGCAAACTCTTCGGTTCCCAAAAAAGCTTGATGACTTCAAAGTATCGGTGGCGGTGAGAATACTTCGATGCTAATAAGCACTATGGCTTGGTTAGCATTACTGCTGCACGACTACGGGTGTTTACCGCTCGAGATACCTACGACTGAATTTATCAACTCTGATTTGACGTGTTCCAATCTATGTGGATTCACGTTTTTTATATTTAGATGGCGCGTAAAAATCAGCCACCTTGATTTAACATTACTTGCAGTTTAAATATTGATCAAGATCACTTTTATCGGTAATAGCTTGAAAAATGGCTTAAAAAAGTAACAAAAAGCCCTGCAACTATGGCAGGGCTTGAGTTGTAGGGCCTGTTAATCTTTCAAGATTATTTTTGCAGCTGCTTGTTGGAAATTTATACAAGGCAACGACTTTGATGTGTGGTTGTTCCACATGATAAGTCGTTAACACAGTAGAAATGACAACAAGCGCTGCCTGAAAGGTTCGTTTAAAAGCACTTTACTCTTTGTTGTGAGCGAATTTGTGTAGGTGACTAGACGTCATCGCTCACGCCTCGATTAAAGTGCTTTTAATTCGAACAAATTCTAATCAGCAAAGAGCAACAGGCCCTACTCGCAATAAAAAATTAATGAATTGCTGCGAAATTATTCATTTTGCCAGTGATACTTGCAGGGTTAACAGCTTGATTAGCAAGTTCGCTTGCTTGTTGCTCTTGGATAACTAGACCTAGAGCGCGAGCACTTTTTGCTACTAGTTGTAGGCGGCGACTGTCACGGTCATCTAGATTGCTGGTCCAGCTAACGACTGCGCTAGATGTACCACTGGTAAGGGCTTTCTCAGTGGCCCACAGGGTTTCAATTTCATCTTTTGCATGCACCAACAATACCCGGTCAGTACGGACGCCTGCGTTAGCAAGAAGTTGTTTGTAGCTAATATGTGGAGGATTGATCAGTACAATCCAGCGACCTTGAAAACTCAGCGTAGCGAGTTGAGGTGCCAATGCTTTTAGCTCTTGCTCGCCTTGAGTTTTTGAGCGCACAGTATTAATGCTAGGTTGTGCTTGAAGATCGGTGCAGCCTGTTGAGCCATCAGTCCACATACCAGGGTGGCGAGGTGCATTTCCCATTAAGTTATTCATGACCAATCTCCATTTCTAATCACACCAACTGCCAAGCCTTCAATGGTTAAGCTCTCACAGGTTAAGTCGACCTTAATTGGTGAGTAGTCTTCATTTTCAGCATGTAGCAGTACTGTATTACCTTTCTTTTCAAAACGTTTTACTGTGACATCATCTTCAACGCGAGCGACAACCACTTGACCATTTCTTGCTTGTTGCATTTTATGCACCGCAAGTAAGTCACCTTCTAAAATACCAATGTCTTTCATACTGTCGCCGCGCACGCGTAGTAAAAAGTCAGCAGAAGGTTTAAACATATCTGGGTCAACTTGGTAATGCTGTTCAACATGTTCCTGCGCCAAAATCGGTTCACCCGCAGCAACTTGACCAATTAACGGCAGACCATCGTTTTGTGCTTCTTCGTCTTGAGGGAGGCGAATACCGCGAGACGTGCCAGGCATGATTTCAATACAGCCTTTACGAGCTAACGCTTTTAAGTGCTCCTCAGCAGCGTTGGCACTTTTAAACCCAAGACGCTTGGCAATCTCTGCACGAGTAGGTGGCATGCCAGTTTCTGCAATATTGGTTTTAATTAGCTCTAAAATTTCTGCTTGGCGCGGCGTTAATGGTCTCATGTTGAATCCTGTTTTTTTATACAGTGACTGTCATTATATACAGTGTTTGGGTTCGTGCAAGTATTAACCAATATTATTTTTTCGAAAGGCTATTAGTGAGTTAGCGAACTCTGAGTCAGTGTGCTCTGAAAACTACTGTGTGCTGGTGGTTTGATTAACGATTGATAACTCATAGTGTTAGCCGACGATATTCTGTTATCCTATGCGGCATTATTTGTCCGTAGAATTCATAATCACAACTATGTCAAAACCAGATTCGCTAGTATTACGCGCGTTGCGCTGGGTTCAAAAGTGGATGGTACACACGATTGTTGTTCCTGAAGACCCTTTTGATGACTTAAATCTCGATAAAGATAAGCCCATTGTTTACGTGATGAAGACGGAGTCGATTAGCGACACCGCTGCATTAAGTGAAATCACCTCAGGCTTTGGTATGCCAAGCCCGTATGAGCCGCTAGAAATCGACGGTTTGACGGTGCCTAGGGTTGTTTGCCTTGAAGGACGTAAGCCGATTTTTGGTCGCCGCGAAAGTGGCGACAAGTTTCTGAGCTATTTTACCAATCTGTTAACTGTGCATCGCCAGCGTCCTGAATTAGATATTCAGCTGGTGCCAGTGAGCTTGTATTGGGGGCGTACCCCGGGCAAAGAAGATGACACCATGAAAGCGGCTGTGCTAGAGCGTCAGAACCCAACCTGGTTGCGCAAGTGGCTGATGATTATGTTTTTAGGTCGTCATAACTTCGTGCAGTTCTCAAATGCTGTATCACTTAGATTTATGGCAGACGAGCATGGCAGTGATAAAGCCATCGCGCAAAAGCTTACCCGTGTTGCCCGTGTACACTTTGGTCGTCAACGCAAGGTGATGACCGGGCCGCAACTGCCAAATCGTAACTCATTGTTTGACTCATTACTGAAGTCTGAAGCAGTACAAAAAGCGATTAAGGAAGAAGCTGCCAACAAGAAAGTCACAGAGGAGAAGGCAAAGGAAACTGCGGTTAAATATATTGATGAGATAGCGGCAGGTTATTCAGACAGTTTAATTCGTATCGCTGAGCGCTTTTTAACCTGGCTGTGGAATAAGCTATACAGCGGTATTAAAATTCGCGGCGCGGAGCAAATTCGTCAGTTGCACCATGATGGCCACGAGATTGTATATGTGCCTTGTCATCGCAGCCACATGGACTACCTACTGCTGTCTTACATTCTTTATTACCAAGGTATGGTGCCGCCGCACATTGCAGCAGGTATTAACCTTAACTTCTGGCCAGCTGGCCCTATGTTCCGCCGCGGCGGCGCCTTCTTCATTCGCCGCAGCTTTAATGGTAACAAGTTATACACCGCGGTATTTCGTGAGTATTTAGATCAGCTGTTTACCAAGGGCTACTCAGTAGAGTACTTCACCGAAGGTGGTCGCTCACGCACCGGGCGCTTGCTAGCGCCTAAAACCGGTATGTTAGCTATGACTGTGAACAGCGTGCTGCGCGGCATTGAAAGACCTGTCACGCTAGTGCCAGTTTATCTGGGTTACGACCATGTGATGGAAGTGGCGACTTATCATAAAGAGCTAAGCGGCAAGAAGAAAAAGAAAGAGTCTGTTTGGCAAGTATTCGGCATTATTCGCAAACTGGGTAACTTTGGCCATGGCTACGTTAATTTTGGTGAGCCGATTAACCTGCAAAATTTCTTAACTCAGCAATCACCTGATTGGCGTGAAGAAATGGCAAAAGATAAAGAACAAAAGCCAAGCTGGTTAACGCCAGCTGTCAATGATTTAGCCAATCGCGTGATGACCAATATTAACGGCGCCGCGGCGGTTTCTGCCGTCACTTTAGGTAGTCTAGCGTTACTGGCTACTGAGCAAAATGCACTAGAGCGCAGCCAGCTAGAGAAGCAGTTAAATCTTTATCTCAATCTACTCAACAAGGTGCCATACACAGGCTACACCTCGGTGGTGGACGGTGATGGCGCTTCGGTTATCGACCAAGGATTAGCGCTGAATAAGTTTGTCTCTGAAAAAGACACCATGGGTGAGATTATCTCACTTGATGAGCAAACAAGTATCACCATGAGTTACTACCGTAACAACATCATTCACCTGTTGATTGTGCCTTCACTTATCGCCAGTTGCCTAGTGTACATCGAAAACTGTAAGCGTGAACAAATAAAAGCGATTGTGGCGGACTTATACCCGCTATTGAAAGCTGAACTGTTTATGAATATTGATGATCTTGATGCTTACATCGATAACATTTTAGCGCTAATGACGGCAGAACAATTAATAGATGGCACAGAGCTGTTTAAAGTCAATGAGGCACACGTCACACAGTTAAACTTGCTTGCTGAAACTGTCAGCGAAACCATGCAACGTTACGCCATCATTTTCAACTTGCTTGCTATTAAACCTGATCTTGAGCGTAGCGAACTCGAAAGCGACAGCTATCAACTTGCGCAACGTTTAGGTAAGTTACATGGGGTAACGGCACCTGAATTCTATGACAAGAAACTGTACAACACCCTAAGTGTTAAGCTTAAAGATCTTGGCTATTTGAGTGCAGAGCAAGCTAATGAAGATGTGATTCGAATTCGTGAGCATGTCAATCAATTGCAGCGCTCATCGGTAAAACAAACAATTGTAGACAGCGTTGCTGCGGAGCATGGTTAAACCCAATGACAACTCAACATGAAGGCGGCCAAACGGCTAGCCCACAAGCTAAATCACTACTAGGTGGTGCCATGATTATTGCAGGCACCACAGTTGGCGCAGGTATGTTTTCTCTGCCAGTTGTGGGCGCAGGTATGTGGTTTGGATGGTCATTGGTCATGCTTGTCGGCATTTGGTTTTGCATGCTGATGTCTGGCTTGTATTTGCTTGAAGCTAATTTGCATTTTAAGCCTGGTGCGAGCTTTGACACGCTGACCAAAGAGACTCTTGGGCAATTTTGGCGAGTGGTCAATGGCCTGTCTATCGCGTTTGTGTTGTATATCTTGTCGTACGCTTACATTAGTGGCGGCGGCTCTATTGTCAATCACAGCCTAAATTCAATCGGTGTTGAATTGCCGCAAAGTGTCGCAGGTCTGGTGTTTGCTTTGGTATTGGCAGCGATTGTGATTATCAGTACTAAAGCTGTCGATCGAATTACCACCATTATGCTTGGTGGTATGGTGATTACCTTTTTCCTGGCGATTGGTAATCTGCTCATTGAAGTAGACTTTAGCAAGCTTGCTCAAAGTGATTCTCAAGCAAGTTATCTCCCCTTTATGTTGGCCGCTTTACCGTTTGGTTTAACCAGCTTTGGTTATCACGGTAACGTGCCAAGCCTAGTTAAATATTATGGTAAAGATGGTGCTAAGATCACTAAGGCGATATTTATTGGTACCGGTATCGCCTTGCTGATTTATGTGTGTTGGTTAGTCGCCACTATGGGCAATATCGACCGTAGTATTTTCCCTGATATTATCGCTAAAGGCGGTAACATGGGCGTGCTAGTTGCTGCGCTGTCTGATGTGATTGAAAGCACTTGGTTGAATAACTTACTTACCTTGTTTGCAAACCTAGCTGTGGCGTCTTCGTTCCTTGGTGTAACTCTTGGTTTGTTTGACTTCTTAGCGGATTTATTCGGTTTTGATGATTCAGCAACAGGCCGTGCTAAAACCGCGGCTGTGACCTTCATTCCACCAACCATTCTAGGCTTACTGTTTCCTAATGGCTTTTTGATTGCGATTGGTTTTGCCGCGTTGGCAGCAACTATTTGGGCGGTTATTGTGCCGGGGTTATTGGCATACAAGGTACGTAAACTGTATCCAAATAGCGACGGCTTTAAGGTGCCAGGTGGTAATGGCATTATCTGGCTAGTGATTGCCTTTGGTGTGATTACGGCTGCGTGCCACTTGTTAGCGATGGCGGATATTTTGCCAGTATACAAATAGCGAATTTACAGATTTGTATGAATAGTAAAGGTCTTCTACGGAAGGCCTTTTTTGTTTTCCTAAGCTACCAACTTCATTAGGTTATCATCGTATAGGCTTTGCTTGTATTTTTGTTTACATGACATGTTTAGGTTGAGCCTGCTATGTAATGATATTTAAAGCACGCAGCAAGCACATCCTTGTGGGCTCAACGAAAACATCCATGTTTTCAAAGGCTTTAAATATCATTACTTATAGATGCTATTGAGAATACTAAATAATTGAAACCCACCTTTTTCAAAAGGTGGATTCTTTACTGTCAGCAGACACAAAAACATAAGAATTACGGATGAAAGTTGGCTGCTAAAATGGGTAAATTAGTCTATGTTTAGCTTGTTTGTATCAGCACTTTGATTGCGCTATTTCACACGGTGATTTCAGGTTATATAGCCAGATTTCAGGCTACCTACCTAAGGAGAGGTTGATGAAAGTTGAGTCATATATTCAAGGCCAGCCATGTTGGGTTGAGCTCGCATCCCATGATTGGCAAGCGGGAAAGTCGTTTTATCAGCAACTGTTTAACTGGCAACTTGTCGATATGGAAACGCCTGATGGTCATTACACCACAATGCAAATTGATGGCGGTGATGTAGCGGCCATGTATCAAATGTCGGCAGAGATTGCTAAAGACACCCCAAGCCATTGGACCATCTACTTTGCAGTCGATAACGTTGATGAAACCATTGAGCGCGTCAAACAAGCTGGAGGTCAGCTGGTTATTGGGCCGCATAATGTCGGTGATGCAGGGCGTATGGCAGTGTTTCTTGACCCAGAAGGCGCGAGCTTTGCAGTGTGGCAGGCCATGGAACATTCAGGTATTCAACATAGGCAAATGGCAAATACTCTGTGCTGGGTGGAGCTGGCCTGTTCTGACACCGGTGTTGAGAAACAGTTCTATAGTCAGGCGCTAGGGTTAAACACCAAGCTTAATGATAGTGTTGATTTTGAATATACCGAGTGGCACGCAAAAGACACGCCTATTGGCGGTATGATGGCGATGACAGAAGAGTGGGGCGATATGCCAACCCATTGGATGAGTTATTTTGATGTGGATGACTGTGATGCCATGGCTGCTAGAGCTGCTGAATTAGGCGGCAAGGTGTGTGTGCCGCCAACCGACATTCCGCAAGTGGGCCGCTTTGCAGTAATTAATGACCCACAAGGCGCAGTATTCTCAATTATTCAACTGATCACGCGAGAGTATTAGGCTCGCGCAGCTAGAGATATGGCCGCATTCTTGTGGATTAATTGCTTGTTAACCCGAGCTTAGGTTAGTTTAGCTATCGCCTCTAGCGTTACCTGTATTTGCTCATCAGTTGGCAAGTCAGCGCTAACGGTTATTGTTAGCGCTTCAGCTTCTGGTGACTCTAGTGTGTCAAACTGGCTTGCTAACATGCTAGATTTCATGAAGTGTCCCTGCCGCTCAGTAAGGCGCTTTTCAATCAGTTGCTTGTCGGCTTTTAGGTATAGTAGCAATAACGGCTGATTATTAAGCCTAATTTGCTCGCGATAGGCTTGTTTGAGCGCTGAACACACAATTACCCCTGACTCGTTTTTATGCTGCAAACTGTAAACGGCATCGTTGATGCGAGTTAGCCACTCCTCGCGGTCTTGATCAGTAAGCGGCATGCCTGCCGTCATCTTGTCGATGTTAGCTCTAGGGTGTAGGTCGTCACCATCAATAAACTTTGCCTGACAGTGTTGCGCGAGCCTTTGAGCATAAGTTGATTTGCCACTGCCGCTGACACCCATAACGATAATGACTTGATTGCCTAACTTCATCACTGCTAGTCCATTGCCAGTTCTTTGAGCTTACGAGTTAACGTATTTCGCCCCCAGCCAAGGCGCTTGGCCGCTTCTTGTTTGTGACCTTGAGTGTGTTTTAGGGCGGTTTCTAACAAGGTGCGCTCGAATGCGGGTTGAATTTCAGTGAGTAGATCCGACTCACCAGCCGAGAGTTTCTCATCGACAAGTGCAGCTAACGCCGATTGCCAACTGCCGTGCTCCACGGGCGCATGGCTTGGGTTTGTTTTGTCTTCTAGCAATTCTGGTGGTAAGTCTTGCGGCAAAATCTCTTGCCCTGATGCCATGACCGTTAGCCAGCGGCAAGTGTTTTCAAGTTGCCTTACATTGCCTGGCCAAGGTAGTTGCGACAGCTTAGTGGCGGTTTCTTTGGTAAGAATCTTGGTTTCAACGCCAATTTCTTGGGCGGCTGAGGTTAAGAAGTGACTTGCCAACTGTGGAATATCTTCACGGCGCTGGGAAAGTGGCGGCAGGTGAACACGAATTACATTTAAACGGTGGAACAAATCTTCACGAAACTCGCCTTTTTGTACTAGATTCTCAAGGTTTTGATGGGTGGCGGCGATAATGCGCACGTCCACTTGTACGCCTTGATGGCCGCCGACGCGATAAAACTGACCGTCCGCTAATACCCTCAATAGTCGAGTCTGTACATCAAGCGGCATGTCGCCAATTTCATCTAAAAATAGCGTGCCACCATTTGCTTGCTCGAATCTGCCCTGACGCACGTTACCTGCCCCGGTAAATGCACCTTTTTCATGGCCAAATAACTCTGATTCAATCAAATCTTTTGGAATTGCCGCCATATTAAGGGCAATAAAGGGTTTGTCTTTGCGCGGGCTATGTTTATGCAGTGCGCCTGCAACTAACTCTTTACCTGTACCGGATTGGCCATTAATCAGCACGCTTATTGATGAGCGCGATAGGCGGCCAATGGCGCGAAACACTTCTTGCATTGCTGGCGCTTCACCAATGATCTCTGGTGCTTTGACTACCGTCTCGTCAGGGTCGCTAGTCGGCGTTTGCTCATTGGCATGAGTTAGTGCGCGCTCGACTAAGGCAATGGCTTCGTCAATATCAAAAGGTTTGGGCAGGTATTCAAATGCACCAGCCTGATAGGCACTGACTGCGCTATCGAGATCGGAATGCGCTGTCATGATGATCACTGGAATATGTGGGTAATGCATCTGCAGGCGCTCAAGCAGGGTTAACCCATCTGTGCCTGGCATACGAATATCAGAAACGATCACTTGTGGCTGTGATGACTCAAGCGCTTGCCAAAGCGACTCTGCTGCGGCAAAGCTTGCTGTCGTGATTCGTGCGCCTTTTAGGGCTTTTTCAAGTACCCAACGTATCGAGCTATCGTCATCGAGGATCCATACTTTTTCGCTGATATTCATTCTACTTCCTCAAAATCTCGGGTTACTTTAGCAAGTGTTGCCAGCTTGCAAAGGTAGGGTAATAGTAAACTCTGTGTGCCCTGGCGCAGATGTGCAGTCAACTCGGCCATCGTGTAGGCGTGCAATGTTGTGGGCGATTGACAGCCCTAAGCCTGAGCCATCTTCCCTGCCTGTGACCATAGGGTAAAACAAGGTGTCCATTAGCTCAGGCGGAATACCAGGGCCGTTGTCGATAATTGACAGCGTTAGTACGAGCTTATGACGCTTGTTGCCTATGGTGATTTGGTGCTGGGTGCGTGTTTTAATCACTATGTCGCCGCCATTGCTTTCGAGCGCTTGAATGGCGTTTTGCACTATGTTGAGCACCGCTTGCTGCATCTGATCTGCGTCCATGGCGATGTCGGGAATCGACGGATCATAGTCGCGGCTCAAGGTGACATTATTTGGTAGGGTAAACTCAACCAGTGCCATCACCTTTTGGATCACTTCATGAATATTGTGTTGAGTATGCTCTGTTGGGCGCTGAGGGCCGAGTAAGCGGTCAACCAGGCTGCGCATACGGTCAGCTTGCTCAATAATCAAGCTGGTAAATTCTTTTAAGTCAGGAGACTTTAGCTCTCGTGAAAGTAATTGCGCTGCGCCACGAAGGCCTCCCAATGGGTTCTTGATTTCATGGGCCAGATTACGCACTAAAAACTGTGCTGCTTGTTGCTGGGCATCTTGGTTAAGCTGCTGATGAATGCGTCGTTGCTGATCGACTTGGCGCAATTCAAGCAAGCTTAAATGACGCTCGTCCTCTAATGGGATTAAGGTTAAATCTATGGTGTGATGCTGGCCATCAAGGGTAATAAGTGGCGCGGTATTAACGGTAAGCCCCTGGCTGGAGTCTACTGCATCAATCAATATTTGGCTTTCTACGCCCATCAGCTGATAGTGCTCAGGGAGCGATAACTCCAGTAACTTATGCTGGCTGATCCCTAACAGCTGCTCAGCCGCAGCATTGGCATAGCAAGGCTTTAAGTCCTTATCAATGACCAAGACGGCGGTAACTAGGTGATTGAGTAGATTTTGGCTGTCCATTCATCGTCCATTTATTGGGTTGCACCACTATGGTGCACCAACTTGGTGCGTCGCGCAACTGACTTCACCGGACATGAATTTAAATCATTATCTGAGGTTTGCTGGCTTAACTATATGAAATTAAAGATTTAAAAAGAGATCTTTAATTTGTTAACCACGACCGATAACTGATGCCCGATGCAGAAAAACAGTTCTAGCTGGACTAGATGCAAGGACTTTGCCGTTTTGGGTCACGACATTCACCACAATGGTATGTGCGCCGCGATCAATATTGGTTAGGCGGAAAATGCTTGAGGTTTGCGGCTGCACTTTTAGCTGGCCATTGAGTGACAGAGTGAAAAATGCGCCTTTAGGTAATTTAGGCTCAATATTAGCGGTGACCGTAATATTACCGTTATTGTCACGAATCGTGGCTTCCTCGGCAGGGGAGGCGATAACGACTTTGTAGTTTGGCTGTGCATCTGGACTTGGTTTGGTGGAGCGGGTGATAGGTGTGGGCTGCACCACGGTAATATTGTTTTGGGTATTGTCGTTTAGCTGGACTTCGGTGGCATTTTCTCTCGGCTCGTCAGAATAGTGAACCTTGCCATTTTCATCTACCCATCGGTATACGGCGGCAACACTGCTAAGGCTAATTGTGATTAAGCTGATTAATAGTAGAAGTCGCATAGTCTGTCCTAAGTTGATGCTCTCAGGTCTATATTAGCGCTTTCTCGATTAAAAATCAGCCATTGCGGCCAATGCCTAGTGTTTAGCATTGAGCATGTTAAAAGTAAGCACAGTACCTCTAAGGGTTTCGAGCCTTGGAAGTTGAGTTAGTAAAAACTAAACCAACAAAAAGCCCGCATAATGCGGGCTTGATAAGCGAATAATTAACTGGGTTAATTACTTTGGCTCGCGGCTAGCGCGTTTACGCTCGCTTTCAGTAAGTAGCTTCTTACGAACACGGATGTTCTCAGGTGTCACTTCTACTAGCTCGTCATCGTCGATGAACTCAAGCGCTTGCTCAAGCGTCATTTGGATGTGTGGAGTCAGTACCTGTGCTTCGTCAGTACCTGATGCACGCATGTTGGTTAGCTGCTTACCTTTCAAACAGTTAACTGTGAGGTCGTTAGCGCGAGCATGAATACCAATGACTTGGCCTTCATATACTTCTGCAGCGTGACCAATCATTAGGCGACCACGGTCTTGCAGACCAAATAGTGCGAATGTTAGTGCTTTACCGGTTGCATTCGAGATAAGCACACCGTTTTGACGTTGACCGATGTCACCGCCTTTTACTGGGCCATAGTGATCGAATGAGTGGTAGATAAGACCAGTACCAGACGTCGCTGTCATGAACTCAGTTTGGAAACCGATTAGACCACGGCTTGGAATGATAAAGTCGATACGCACGCGACCTTTACCATCAAGTTGTAGATCTTTCATATCACCTTTACGGATACCTAATTTTTCAATCACAGTACCTTGGTGATCTTCTTCTACGTCAACCGTTAGGGTTTCGTATGGCTCGCACATTTCACCGTCGATTTCTTTGGTGATAACTTCTGGGCGTGATACTGCTAGCTCGTAACCTTCACGGCGCATATTCTCAATCAAGATACCTAGGTGAAGCTCACCACGGCCTGATACGCGGAAACGGTCTGGTGAGTCAGTTTCTTCAACGCGCAGTGCTACGTTGTGAACCAGCTCTTGCTCTAGACGTTCAAGAATATTACGTGAAGTAACATACTTACCTTCTTTACCAGCAAACGGAGAAGTGTTTACTTGGAAGGTCATGGTGAGTGTAGGCTCATCTACAGATAGTGCAGGTAGCGCTTCAACCTGGTTAACACCACAAACAGTGTCTGAGATTTGTAGGTTACCTAAACCAGTAATTGCCACAATGTCACCCGCATTAGCTTCAGCAACTTCGTGACGGTCTAGACCCATGTAACCAAGTACCTGACCGACTTTACCATTACGAGTTTTGCCGTCAGCACCAACAACAGTTACCTGTTGGTTTACTTTCACGCTACCGCGCTTGATACGGCCTACACCGATAACACCTACATAAGAGTTGTAGTCAAGCTGGGTGATCTGCATTTGGAATTCACCTTCAGCGTCAGCATCTGGTGAAGAAACTTTTTCTACGATTGACTGGAACAGTGGCGTCATGTCTTCGCTAGTCTCATCTGGATCTAAGCTTGCGAAACCGTTTAGTGCAGATGCGTAAACAATTGGGAAGTCTAACTGTTCGTCAGTTGCGCCTAAGTTGTCGAATAGGTCGAATACTTGGTCGATAACCCAGTCAGGACGTGCGCCTGGACGGTCAATCTTGTTGATAACAACGATTGGCTTTAGGCCTTGAGCGAATGCTTTTTTCGTTACAAAGCGCGTTTGCGGCATTGGACCGTCAACAGCGTCAACCAGTAGTAGTACTGAATCAACCATAGATAGTACACGTTCAACCTCACCACCGAAGTCGGCATGGCCTGGAGTATCTACGATGTTAATGCGGTAGTCGTTCCATTTGATGGCAGTGTTCTTTGCCAGAATGGTGATACCACGCTCTTTTTCAAGATCGTTAGAATCCATTACACGTTCTTCGGCTTCGCCTCGGCTTTCAAGGGTGCCTGATTGAGCCAATAGCTTGTCTACCAAGGTCGTTTTGCCATGGTCAACGTGAGCAATAATGGCGATGTTACGTAAATTCTCTAACACGGATAAAACCTCTATACCATCAAATAAAAATTATGAGTTTAATGCAGCTTTAGGTCAGGTGATTCGCACGGTAAAAACCAAGCGAAAATCAGCTGTCACAAGTATAGCTGTCATAAAAAAGCGTGCCATTCTACTCTAGAGTGACTCCAGTAGATAGGATTATTTTTGAACACTCAATTTTTTACAAAAAATAAACCTTTTTTGGCAGGGACTTGGCAGATATTTGCGCATTTTACTCCATAACTGATGACAGTTTGGTGATGCGATTTTGATGACTGATTTAATAAGGTGCACACAAATGGACTTTTGCACCAAATGGGCGCATATTGATGCACTGAAGTTGTGCAATACGCTGCATTGTGGTGAGTTGTGTAAATTTAATGGTATATATTTCAGTATCTTATTATGTTGGCATGATACTCGCTTTAAAGTGTGCAAATTATGAAATCGATTCCAGATAAGTTGAAACAGTCAGCTTATCGCACTAAAAAGATTACATTTGGGGAATACCCTACACCCTACTGGAGGCTTGATAATGTCAGTTGAAGCAATACTAAAACAAATTGAAGAACTAGAAGTAAAGTTTGTAGATTTACGTTTTACCGACACTAAAGGTAAAGAGCAGCACGTTTCTGTTCCTTCACACCAAGTTGACGAAGACTTCTTCGAAAACGGTAAGATGTTTGATGGTTCATCTATTAATGGTTGGAAAGGTATTAACGAATCTGACATGGTGCTAATGCCTGACCCTTCTTCTTTCCTTCTCGACCCTTTCACTGAAGAAGTCACTGGTCTTATCCGTTGTGACATTCTTGAGCCAAGCACTATGACTGGCTACGAGCGTGACCCACGTTCAATCGCTAAGAAAGCTGAAGAGTACCTAAAGTCTACGGGTATTGCTGACACTGTATTAATTGGTCCTGAGCCAGAGTTCTTCTTATTTGACGATGTTAAGTTTGGTACTGACATGTCAGGTACTTTCGTAAAAGTTGATGCGAAAGAAGCAGCTTGGAACTCATCTACTAGTTATGAAGATGGCAACACTGGTCACCGTCCTTTCGTTAAAGGTGGTTACTTCCCAGTTGCTCCAGTTGACTCTTCACAAGATTTACGTAGCGCAATGTGTTTGATTCTTGAAGAAATGGGTCAAGTTGTTGAAGCGCATCACCATGAAGTAGCTACTGGTGGTCAAAACGAAATCGCAACTCGTTTCAACACGCTTTCAAACAAGGCTGATGAAATCCAAATTCTTAAGTATGTAGTACATAACACTGCACACGCTTACGGTAAAACAGCAACCTTTATGCCTAAGCCAATCGTTGGTGACAACGGTAGCGGTATGCATGTTCACCAATCTCTAGCGAAAGACGGTGTTAACCTATTCTCTGGTGATAAGTACGCTGGCCTAAGTGAAACTGCACTTTACTACATCGGTGGTATCATTAAGCACGCTCGCGCACTAAACGCATTCACTAACCCAAGTACTAACTCGTACAAGCGTCTAGTTCCTCACTTCGAAGCGCCAGTAATGCTAGCTTACTCTGCGCGTAACCGTAGTGCTTCAATCCGTATCCCAGTGGTACCAAGCCCGAAAGCGCGCCGTATTGAAACTCGTTTCCCAGACCCAACTGCTAACCCATACTTAGCATTCTCTGCATTGCTAATGGCTGGTCTTGACGGTATCCAAAACAAGATCCACCCTGGTGATGCAATGGACAAAGACTTATATGACCTACCAGCAGAAGAAGCAGCTGAGATCCCACAAGTTGCAACTTCACTAGAGAACGCACTGGAAAGCCTAGAAGCTGACCACGAGTTCCTAATGAAAGGTGGCGTCTTCACTAAAGACTTCATCGAGTCTTACATTGAAATCAAGTCTGCTGAATGTGAGAAAGTATCTCGTACTACTCACCCAATGGAATTTGAACTTTACTACAGTCTATAAGCTGAGTTGAGACTTCCTATTAGCCCTGGCAGTTGCCGGGGCTTTTTTCTGTTTGTATGGATGTATACCAATCAGCATAACTATGTGAGCATTCTTACTGGTAAAAATCGCTTATAACTTCGTTAGAAATTTTGTAGGTAGAGCAACTAGCTAGCTGCAATTTCCGCCTTGTTCTAAACGATTTTTCCTGCGTAATCTCTGATCACCAAGTTATCCCAATTGGTATTGTACTATGAAAGCGAGTTAAGTCTTTGCTGTATATTAACTTGTTTATCGCTGTGTTATGTTTTAGTTACTGTATTCTATAGAACTTACGTTTTCCAAGTTCTGTCTAGTTATTGTTGCCAAAATAAGGAGTCGTTATGGCATTTACTCGCACAAGCAAAACTGCAGCTGGCTTTACCTTAATTGAGCTAGTGGTGGTGATTATTGTGCTGGCTATTCTTGCTGTGGTAGCTGCGTCTAAGTTCATTAATTTGAGCTCTGATGCCAATAAGAGTGCCATTGAAGGTGTGCAGGGGGCGATTAAAAGCGCAAAAGACCTAGTTCACTCAGGCTGCTTGGTGAGTTCTCAGTGTGATGAAACCGCGCCAGCGGCTGCAGGAAACGGCTTAGGTAACAGCATTTTGGTACAAGATAAACTGGTCACCCTAGCATATGGCTACCCAAGACATACTGAAGCAGGCATCGCCCGCGCGATTAATATTGCTGATATAAGCGATGGCGGCGAGTTTAGAATTACTAGCTATACGCTGGCAAGCAGGCCAGGGCTGCGTATTCGCCCAAACGGTGATTATGGAACTAACGAGTGTGAGGTACGCTACTCGCAGCCTCAATCGGCAGGTGATACGCCGCTTATTGAGATTGATACCAGTCAGTGTTAAAAAGCTAGCTAGCCGTCATTCAAACTGTTATGCAAACAAAAAACCACAGCTTACTGGCTGCGGTTTTGTTTTATACCAATTGATATGTGATCAGGTTTGAATCAAGACTAACTTCCTTTACCTTCCATCGACTCGATAAACTTGTTTGATTCAGCAATCGATTTGTTCATTTCTTTAATTAGGCTAGAAATGTCGGTCTGTAAGCTAGCAAATTCACCTTTAATTGCGCCAATCGCCTGGGCATTAAGGTTATGTTTTAGGTACAGCATATTGTCTTTCATGGCGGTTAAGATTGGCGGCATTTTTGATTCTGCGCGGCGCATACTTTTTACCAGCGAATTGTATGAACGTTTGGTCTCATTAAGTTTATTGGTACTATTACGGCGCAGACTGGCTTTGCTGATCTCTTGAATTTCAGTTTCCCATTCATCAAATAGTGCTTCAGCGACATCTTCGACTTTGCCAATACGGCTGCTTACATCATCAGCTGCTGATTGCGCAGATTCATACTCGTCTTTTGCTTTGTTGTAGGCGGCTTCTAAATCGCCACCATCAAAGGCGAGGAGTGCTTGCATTTCTTCAAGGGCTGAGCTGAATTGCTCCTGGGCTTCTTCTTGAGATTCTTTTGCGTCTTGAACGCGGTCAACCATAATATCGCGCTTGTGGTAGCCGACTTTTTCCATCGCGCCGTAGTAAGCACTTTGGCAGCCTGCTAGAAGTAAACTGCTAGAAATTAGCGCCACTGAAATCCATTTTTTCATATTATGCTCTCTTAACTATTGACTGGTTGGTGAGCGAAACTTAGCTGCGTCAATGATTGACCATAGGTGGAAAATACCGCCGATGATTGCCGGGATAATCAGAACCCAGAAGAAGTAGCCAACCACAGTGATCACGAAGAACATCAGTGCCGCTAAAATACGCCCTTGTAGTAATTGGCCTAGACCTGGCCAGAAAATGCTTGCGACAGCTGCCAGCACATTACCAGCAGAACCTTGTTGCGACATGGAGTAACTCCCTATAGTCGTGCAAATTGTGTTATAACATTGTACGAAGTTACCCAGTGATTACAAATGTTTAATTCACTTTATCAATACAAAGGATTCGTATGCCGTACAAGTTTGATGTTGCCGCCTACCGCCAGCTAGGGCAGGGATTGTGGCAGTTTTTTCTTCACCTCAAACAAAGGCTAAAAGAAGATCAGATTAACATTCGTGCCGGTCACCTTGCGTATGTGACTCTGTTGTCGCTTGTGCCTATGGTGGCAGTAATGATGTCGATGTTGTCGGCGTTCCCGGTATTTAGAGGCGTGCGCGAGAAGATTGAAGATCTGATTTACAACAATTTTCTACCTGCAGCAGGTGATACGGTGCAGGTATACATTAACGAGTTTGTCGCCAATGCGTCTAAAGGGACGTTCGTCGGTATTGTCGCGTTAGGTGTGGTCGCCATCATGCTGATTTCAGCCATAGATAAAGGGTTAAATAGTATTTGGCGGGTCACTGAAAAGCGCCCATATGTTGTGTCGTTCTCTATGTATTGGATGGTGCTAACACTTGGTCCTGTGTTGGTTGGCGCAAGTCTGGCTGCCACATCTTACGTGGTGTCGCTGAAATTCTTTGCTGGCTCAGAGTTATCAGGTGTAGTGACCTGGTTGGTTGAGCGTTTACCTATGCTGTTTTCGTTAGCGTCAATCTTGCTGCTTTATATGGTAGTACCTAACTGCAAGGTTAAATTTTTGCATGCGTTCTCTGGAGCCATTGTCGCCGCAGCATTGTTTGAAGGCGGTAAAAAGGCGTTTGCGTTTTATGTTACCCAATTCCCAAGTTATGAGGCGATTTACGGGGCATTAGCGGTTATACCGATTTTGTTTGTTTGGGTGTATTTATCTTGGCTTATTGTGCTGCTTGGCGCTGAAATCACGGCATCTGTACCCGAATATTTAGCCGGACGAAGTGGATCTGATAAACCTATGACAGGTGATGCCAAAGCTGCCGAGTAATTCGGGCGAGCAGACAAGACTTGTTTTAGCTGCGCAGTCTTATCGCTAACATCTAAACGTTAATAGCTATTAGCTAACAGTTAGGCGTCAATAACAAAAAAGCTAGTCGCTGATTGGAACTGAGGATTCGTTCAGCGCTGATTCAATTGCAACCATATAAGATGAGAGGCATCTAAGTGTGGTCATAACAGAGCTAGCGACCAATGAAGTGGTTAGTTTACTAGACGAAATAAACCCCTAATGCAGTTTCTAGAGCGCTGGGGGAATGCATAAATAGATGAGGAAAAACAATGAGAAAACTGATATTGGCAAGCTGCATTTTAGGGTTAACAGCATGTAGCGCCACTGGTGAGTCAACCGACACGGAAGCTGCTGAAGTGGCAAATCAAGTGCCAAGTACTATCAACCTTAGCGGTATGACCAATGAGCAAGCTGCTGACGAGCTTTATCAGTCGTTACTAAAAGCAAATTACTTGGTGACTAAGGTTGGTCCGAATCGCGTGGCGATTCAAATTGGTGACCAGCAGTTTGTACTTCAAGCGAGTATGAATGAAAAAGGGGTTGATCGTATTCTGGCAAACCGCTTTTTTGCGGTTCATCCGCAGCTTCACGGTAGTAAAGAGCTACTGGTGACCATAGGTCAGTTAAATCAAAAACTAAATTTTGCCAAGTTCTTTATCCGTAAGAACGGCTCAATTATTCAGGTGCAAAGCTCAGCAACCTTTGTTCAGCAAATTGAACTTGAAGAATTACGCCGCTTCATGATTTGGACGGATGAAGGTTTACGCCAGGTGGGTAAGTCATTCCCAGAGCAAGCTGCTGAGCTAATTAAACCGGTTCCTGTGATGCAGCACCCGCAAGATATTTAAGGAAAATTGTGATTGCATTGATTCAAAGAGTAAAACAAGCAAGTGTCAGCGTCGCCGTTGGCACTGAGCTTGATGGGACTCATCAAGATGACACCGCTCAGCAATCGCTGATTGGTGCCATCGACCAGGGGCTGCTGGTGCTGCTAGGGGTAGAAAAGCAAGATGATCATGAGAGTATGCGCAAGCTAGCAGCAAAGGTGCTGAAGTATCGGGTATTTAGTGACGAAAATGGCAAGATGAACCTTAATGTGCAGCAGATTGGCGGTAAGTTGTTGGTGGTATCGCAATTTACATTAGCTGCTGATACGACTCGTGGGCTGCGGCCGAGCTTTTCTAAAGCGGCGACCCCAGAACAAGCTAAAGACTTATATCAAGCGTTTGTGGCTGAATGTCGAGCTCAAGGTATTGAAGTTGCCACCGGAAGTTTTGCTGCTGATATGCAGGTAAGTTTAGTCAATGATGGCCCAGTGACTTTTAATCTAACGGCGTAGCAAGGCTAAGTTGATTACCTTATGACATTACAGATTGAACAAGCGCTGACAGAGCTCACCAACACCTGGCATCAAACCATTCCTTTAAGTCAGTTCATGCAAGTCACGCCACAGGGTTACCAGGAAGATACTCAGTTGCTAACGGTCACTGCACCATTAGCGCCCAACATTAATCTGCACCAAACTATGTTTGCGGGCAGCATCTATACCCTGATGACGCTTACAGGTTGGGGAATGGTGTGGCTGCAGCAACGTCTTGCTGGCGTTGGCGGGGATATTGTACTGGCAGATGCCGACGTGAAATATTTAGCGCCAGTGACGGCTCAGCCCGTGGCGAAGGTTAGTTGGCCTAGTGGTGTTGATGTTGGCGCATTGAGCCGAGGTAAGCGCCTGCGAGTTAATCTTGAGGTAGAGCTTAGTTGTGATGGTAACGTTTGCGCTAGATTCTCTGGGCGTTACGTGTCTTTGCCAAAGTAGCGTTTCAAGCTAGTAATCAGAATGAAAGCCCGCATTTGCGGGCTTTGTATTTATTAGCGTGAGCAATCTGCGCTTTATTAAGGGCTGTTAGTTCAGCTGTGAGCGCAGGGTGCGAATTGCTTGTTTAATCTTGCGGGTATTTTCAGGTCCCATGCGGATCATCAGTTTTTGTGCATTCGGCAGCGCTTCCAGGTTAGGGTCAACAAACTCATAGTTAACGCTAATGGTCGAAAGCTCAATTGGGTCTTCAATGATCGGTGCATCTAGCATTTGGCTAAAGGCTTGCTGCAGGCGCTCATCAAAGCTGAGTTGATCGCCATAGCCTAGTTCGTCAAAGGCATCGTTAAATAAAGGCGTGATTTGTTTGTAGGTCGCTACCAGCGTTTGTGGGTCCAGTTCACTAATAAAGTCTGCATACACATCATAGCGGCGGTAGCTATCTGGGTTTAGGTAAGTTTTGTTGGTGACATCACTCACAATGAACTGGCGTTCAGGGCCTTTAAGTGGGCTAGCTTTACGGATTAACTCACCTTGAGCAAGGTTATCAACAAACACCACAAACTGGCGAGCTAAGTCTTTTTTTAGTAGCAGTGGCGCAATGTCCATACCATCGGCGACTTCGACTGTTTTCTGAGCTAAGAAGTCATCTGATTCACTCAGAGCAGGTAGCTCTGGTTCTTGAGGTTCAGTAATCTGAGGTTCGTCAACTTCGGGCTCGCCAAGTGGCACCACTTCGTCAACAGGCTCTATCACTTCTTCAATCGGCTGTTGCTCAATTGGCTGCTCTGGTGCTATTTCAGGTAACTGAATGGGAGTTGGCTCAACAGGCTCCGGGGCGCTTTGCTCATCATCGCTGGAGAAGAAGAAAAAGCTTGCGACTGCGATGACCACAATGGCAACAATAACTAAGGCGAGGTTATTACCGCTGCTTGATGGAGAACTCGGTGATATTCTGTCATCTTGATTGACTTGCATACTACTTCCTTTTCAACGACATATTTATAAGAGCCAATTGTGCCTCACTACATATTTGTGTCTGTTTGATTTTTATTCAAATCAGCGACAGCTTGTTCATTCTGCAATATTCATAAGGCTTGTCTAGCTCTTAGCTAGCTAAATTAAAAATATATAATCTTGATCACCCTGAAAACCGCAGATTATGCAAGATTGCATAGCTTCACAGGTGATATCGCTATGCTTGCACAAATTGCTCGCGATCGCCGAGCCAGCGGTGAATAATAGCGTCGACGTTTTCAGGTGCTTGTTGCTTTACATGTACCGCCAATTTTTGGATTCCAGAGATAAGGTGTTGATCGCGCACAAGGTCAGCAATTTTTAGCTCGGCTAAGCCTGTTTGCCTGGTGCCAAGCACTTCACCAGGACCGCGGATTTCTAAATCTTTTTGCGCGATAACAAAGCCATCATTGCTTTGGCGTAAAACCCCAAGACGTTTGGTCGCGGTTTGCGATAGGGGAGCTTTATACATAAGTACGCAATGGCTCGCCACGGCACCACGGCCAACTCGTCCTCGTAACTGGTGCAACTGAGCAAGTCCGAGCCGTTCGGGGTTCTCTATCACCATTAAGCTCGCGTTAGGGACATCAACACCTACTTCGATAACGGTCGTAGCAACTAGCAGATGCAATTCGCCAGATTTAAAGCGCGCCATAATGTCCTGCTTTTCAGTGCTTTTCATGCGCCCATGAACTAGGCCAACTTTTAGCTCGGGCAGTGCTTGTGCAAGCTCCTGCGCAGTATCTTCTGCCGCCTGACACTCTAACACCTCAGACTCTTCAATAAGGGTGCAAACCCAGTAAGTCTGACGCTTATCTTCTAATGCAGCCTGGCGTACGCGATCAATCACCTGTTGTCTGCGGCTATCTGGCAATGCGACTGTAGTAACAGGTGTTCGCCCCGGTGGCAGCTCATCAATAATTGAAGTATCGAGGTCAGCATAAGCTGTCATTGCCAGAGTTCGCGGAATGGGGGTTGCTGTCATGATCAATTGATGCGGATGAAAGCCTTGTTTCACGCCTTTTTCTCGCAGCTCCAAACGTTGATGGACACCAAACCTGTGCTGCTCATCAATGATAATCAGCGCCAGTTTATTGAATAATACTTGCTCTTGGAAAATAGCATGGGTGCCAATCACCATATGAGCATCGCCCGATGCGATATCTTCTAACGCTTGCGCTCTGGCTTTGCCTTTTAGTTTGCCTGCGAGCCAGCCTACTTTTAGCCCAAGTGGCTCAAACCAGCTGGCAAAGTTTGCTGCATGTTGCTCAGCGAGCAGCTCGGTTGGCGCCATCATGGCGACCTGATAGCCATTTTCAATTGCTCTTAATGCAGCAAGGGCGGCAACTAGGGTTTTACCCGAACCCACGTCACCTTGAACCAGGCGCATCATTGGCAGTGGTTTAGCGATATCTGCGCTAATGTCTTGCACCACTCGCGCTTGCGCGCCAGTAGGACTAAAGGGCAGCGACGCTAGAAATGGTTTGATTAGCTTGTCGCTGGCATTAAGGGCGATCGCACTGTCTTTATTGCTGCGAGCTCTGAGTTTTAACATGCTCAGGTTATGGGCTAGCAGTTCTTCTTGAATTAATCGTTGTTGGGCTGGGTGGCTACCTAGCTCAAATTCAGTCGGGTCGGTGTTACTTGGTGGGCGATGCACCATTTGCAAAGCCTGCTGCAGGCTTAAATTATTTGGATGTAGATGACTTGGCAATAATTCAGGTAGGCCGCCGTGGCTGAGCAAGCTTAATGCTTGATCGGTCAGTTTTATCCAGCTTGCTTGTTTTAAGCCCTCGGTCGTTGGGTAAATCGGCGTTAAGGTTTCGCTAAGCGCAGCATGCTCACCGGCTTTTATAATCTTGTATTCTGGGTGAATAATCTCAGCTTGATGCTTACCGCGGCGGATCTCACCGTAGGCGCGGATAATTGAACCTGCCTGCATGGCGTTACGCTGCGCCATAGAGAAATTAAAGAAGCGCAGCGTCAGTGAACCTGTGTTGTCGCGTACTGTGCAGGTCAGCATACGCCTGCGACCTGGAATAACTTGTGTGGATTGGATCTCGGCTTCTATGGTGCCGTAGCCACCAAATTGCAGCGCCGCAATCGGATAGATTTGCGTTCTGTCTTCGTAGCGAAGCGGCAAATGAAATAGCAAGTCTTGCACTGTGTGAATGCCAAGTTTATTTAGACGTTCGGCCATTTTTTTGGCAACGCCTTTCAACTCGGTAACGGGTGTAAGATCAAGCTGTGACAATTAGTTAGACCTGATTACTGTAAATTTATACATGTGTTTTTATCTTATCAGAGTTTCATGTGTTAGCAAATGCGCTAACAATTTACAGCCAGCCTTTTTGTTTAGCGATTCTAGCGGCATCAATGCGATTACTTGCGCCTAATTTACTGATCGCTTCTGACAGGTAGTTGCGCACTGTACCTTCGGCAATGAATAGTGTTTGAGCGATATCAGAGGTGCTACGCCCGTCACCCGCGAGACGAAGTGCTTGACGTTCTTTATCGTTTAGCGGGTCGCTGTCGCCAATTGCGCTAATGGCTAACTCTGGGTCGATGACCTTTTTACCTTGCATCACCTTAGTAATGGCTGCCAGTAAGTCATCACTTGGAGCATCTTTTAATAAAAAGCCGCCGACACCATATTCTAAGGCGCGTTTGATGTAGCCTGCTCGGCCAAAGGTAGTCAAAATAATGATTTTAGTGCTTAGTTGGTTTTGCTGAATGTATTGGGCCAGCTCAAGCCCTGTTTTGCCTGGCATTTCAATATCGGTGAGTAGCAAATCAAACTGAGTTTGTTTGAGCGCGGCCAACGCTTGAGTGCCATCCTCAGCTTCAGTCACTTCAAGTTGACTAAAATCATCAGCGCCTAGCTCAAGCAATGCAGCTAGGGCGCCGCGCACCATAGCTTGATCTTCTGCTAGTAACACTTTAATTGTTTGACTCATGTGTTTATCTTCCTTGCTGATAAATTTGTTAGCTAAGCTGCGAACCTAGACCACTGTAGGCAATCGATTGACGTTAACTCGCTTGCAATGGCAACGACACAGTTAGTCGCATGACGGGTTTAGCTTCAATCACCAATTCTGCGCCTATCATTTGTGCACGCTCATGCATGCCATTAACCCCATTACCTGCAGCAATGGACTTAGCTGCTGCTGACTCGATAAGTTCAAGTATCAGAGTATCTTCTATCACTTGGCAGTTGATAACACAGCTTTCACTTCGACTGTGTTTAAGCATGTTATTAACCGCTTCTGTCATGATTAAACCTAGTTGGCTTTGTTGTAGCTCAGTTAGGTTAGGCAGCTCGCCATTTAATGTCACCGCGATGCCTTTATCGCGCAAAATCGCAATCAGGTTGAGGATGACTTGTTGCAGCCCTTGTAGCTTATAGTCTGAAACCGCCTGGCGAATTTGCGATAGGCTTTCGCGGCTGATATCGGCTAGTTGTTGGATTTGCGTTTGTGCTTGCTTAGTTTTACCGGCATTGATGAGTTTGTCAGCCAGCTCGGCTTTGAGAGCAATGGACGCTAGCTGATGGCCGACAATATCGTGCAGGTCGCGGCCAATACGCTCGCGCTCTAACGACTTAGCTAACTGGGCAATTTCATCTTGTGATTGACGTTGCTCACGAATATTTTTCTGCCGATTATGCTCAATCACACCAAACATGCCCACCACCAGGCAGATGCCGCTGCCATAAAGCGCGAAGTATAATTGGGGATAACCTATTAAATAATTGAGCGTGAATAGGATAGCGACCAAACCTAGGTAAAGTGAAATGGCGCGTTTTAGTGGGTAGAAAAAACCAATAAAAAAGCTGAGAAAACTAAAGAATGACAAGCTGCCGCTGGAAAATGGCGCCGCTGCGACAGCGCTTGCTAGCATGAGTAACAGTGGGTATTTAGCTTTGTCAGCAGTGGACGTATACGCCCAGAAATAGCTGTAAATAAATGGGATAAGTAAGGTTAGGCTGACCGCGACGTTTAGCCATTGTTCACGCACAAAATACAGGGGCACAAAAAAGAACACTAGGTTAAGTAAGTAAACCCAGGCGATTTTTTGCTCATAAGATTTAGGCTCAGCTGTACTCCCTGTTGAGATATTATGGTTTGCTTTAGGTTTTTCTCTGAGCTTATTTTTGGTCAAGCTTTGATTCATGAAGCCTCCTTGCACGGCTAAGTTAGCTTAACCGTGCTTGACTGACACCCGCAAGTCTTGCTTGGGATGAATGATCACTTACCAGTGATTAGTGATTAGCGGTTTGCTGAGATAAAAGGAACTTAGCCCAGCCATAGTCAGCTTCAACTTGCAGTGCTTGTTGCCAATCGGCCTGTGCACCAGCGATATCTCCTTGCTCCTGTTTAGCTAGACCGCGCCAAGCATAAGCTTCAGCATGTCCCCAACAAATATCACTACATGGTTGCTCGAAGTAACTGATGGCTTGGGTCGCCAGTGTTTGTGCTTTTTCTTTGCCGCCGCCATACATACTTGGTGTGTTAAAGGCACTAATGGCTTTGACTAACCATACTCTTGGATTCTCAGGCTCAAGCTCTTGAGCTTGTTCAAGCAACACTGCAGATTGCGGGCCTAAAATCGCAGCTTGTGAGTAGTCGGTTGCGATAACCATGCCGTACACCGATGCCAACAGTGCTAGTGAATCAGCTGTTGCCTGTTGTTGATTCATTGCTTCAAGGCTTTCACGGGCGTCTTTAAGTGCGGTTTTAGTTAGCTGAGACTGCCCGGTAATGTTGGCCGTGATAGCTAGGCGATAGTTAGCATAGGCCTGTTCATAACTGCTGGTTTGCTCAACTAGCTGCGCCAGTTTAGTTGTGCTTACTTGACTCGCTGCCAGATCAATTTGTTCAATGTTTGCCTGTGCAGTAAAAGTAGCGAAAGTTAGGCTTGATAGTAAAAGTAAGTGTTTCATCTCAATCATCTCCATTTGTTTGCCCAACACCTTGTTGGGATGAGTTCATTATTGAAAAATGCACTAACTAAACGTATGGACAAAGGTAATGAGATGCAGGTGACAAATGTCATGAATGGGAATCGACACTTGTCATTACTAGAAAATGTTGGAGAACATAACCTGGCTAATTGGTTGATATATAAAAATAACGCCAGCAGTTTGCTGGCGTTATTAGTGTTTAGCACTGAGGCGTTGTGAACGAAATCGTCTGATTAGATTTCGTCTTCCCACATCACTTTAGCGCCGCGAATACCCTCGGCTTTAGCGTTGAATTGCTTTTCAAGCACATGGCGCTTGATTTTAAGCGTTGGGGTGAGAATATCGTTCTCAACCGTCCAGGTATCTGTAGTGACAATCATGGCATCAACGTGCTCATGAGACTCTAGATTAGGGTTGACGCTATCAAGCGTTGCTTTAAGTGACGCGCGCACCTCTTCACGAGGCTGTTTTGCTGCACCTTCAGACAACTGCACCAAAGCGACTGGGTGTGGCAGCCCTGAACCAATTACGCAAATCAATTCAAGGTGTGAATCTTGCGCAAGCTTACGCTCAATCGGCACTGGTGCAACATATTTACCCTTAGAGGTCTTAAAGTTGTCTTTTACGCGGCCAGTGATGCTGATGTACCCGTCATCATCAATCTCACATATATCACCTGTGTAGAAAAAGCCATCTTCATCAAATGCGGCAGCGGTGGCTTCTTCTTGCAAGTAATAGCCTTGCATCAGGCCTGGGCTTTTCACCATTAGCTCACCTTCATCTGTGCGGCGAACTTGGCAGCCTTCAATTGGGCGACCCACACTGCCAATTTTGTTGGCATTAAATGGATGATTGATGATGGAGTAAGCGCAGTTTTCTGTCATGCCCCAGGCTTCGCAAATATTAAGCCCAATATCGCTATACCATTGTAATAATGATGCTGGTACTGGTGCTGAACCAGAACCCAGTAGGCGACAATGTTCAAGCCCTAAACCCTTGTGGATTTTGCGTTTAACCAGGCTCGAAATAATCGGGATTTTAAGCAAGAAGTTAAGCTTGCTCTCGCCGACTTTGTTGACGATGTTGAGATGGAATAGTGTCCATAATCGCGGTACTGAGAAAAATACCGTTGGGCGGCAACGTTGTACGTCTTCAACAAAGCTATCTAGGCTTTCTACAAAGGCGACACTCGAGCCTGAGTAATATGATGAACCTTCCATTGCTACGCGTTCTGTAATATGAGCAAGCGGCAGATAAGACAATAAGCGATCATCCACCGTGGTTTTCAAGTCACGCACAACGGCATTACATGTCCAGGCGTAGCTGGCGAAGGTTTGAATCGCACCTTTAGGTTTACCAGTTGAACCAGAGGTGTAAATCAGCGTCATGGGTTGTTCTGGCTCAGGATTTGGCGCGTCTAATAGTGGGTCGTTAAAGTCTAAAAGTTGCTGCCAGCTATATTGGCACGGCATGGTGTCATAAGGCATGGATAAACGCAGAATATCGCCACCAACACCTGTTTCTTGCTCGGCCCAATAGTCTAATTTACCTGAGAAAATGGCTTTACTACCACTGTGCTCAAGTACGTAACGAATGGTGTCAGCGTTGGCTGTTGGGTAAATCGGTACGCTAATAAAGCCGCCATGCATAAGGGCAAGGTCGGTAATAAACCACTCAGCACAGTTTTTTGACAAGATAGCGACTTTGTCGCCACGTTTTAGACCTAGGTGATGCAGCGCACCAGCAATAAGCTCAACTTGTTGCTTAACTTGCTTCCAGGTGAACTCAACATATTGTCCGTTGATTGGCTGGCGTAAATAGACTTTATCGCCTTGTGTATCTACCCAATGGGACAGCATCTCGAGGGGATTTTTGATTGCATTTTCCATCGACAATTCCATGTTCTTGTTTTTATTTCACCCGTTTTCGAGATTCGACTTCAGGCGATTTGGTTGAATACGTTTGCAGAGTTTCTAAATCCAGTATGGCGATTTTTGTGAGCTGGCGCAAACTTTTGCCCAGCTTATTAAGCAAGATTTAATCAATCTAAAGAGGGATTTATATTGGATATTGGGCTTTGATTGAGTAAAAGCTCTATTGAGTGGCAGAAAAAGGCAAACAAAAAGGCGCATTATGCGCCTTTAAAGATATAAATGTAGGAGTGAGTGAAAGCTCACTTACACGAGCGGTTACAGCTCCATTACACCGTCCATTTCAACCAATGAACCTTTAGGTAGTTGACGAACGCCAATTGCTGCACGTGCTGGGTATGGTTGAGAGAAATAACGGCTCATGATTTCATTTACCGTGGCAAAGTTAGCTAAGTCGATTAAGAAGATGTTTAGCTTAACGATATCTTCTAAGCTACCGCCTGCTGCTTCACATACCGCTTTTAGGTTTTCGAAAACCTGCACGACTTGCTCTTCAAACTGCTCAGATACCATTTCCATTGTGCTTGGCACAAGCGGGATTTGGCCTGAAAGGTACACGGTATTGTCTACTTTAACTGCTTGTGAATAGGTACCAATAGCTTGCGGCGCTTTGTCTGTTGCGATAATGGTTTTATTTGCCATGTTGTTTCTCTCTTTCGATAGGGGCGTTAAGGTTTGGTCTTATTGCCAGTCTTTGCTGACTTTTATTATCTGTTTCTCGAGGTTCGTAATACTTCAGGAAGTACACGAATTCGACGCATCACATTTGCAAGATGTACTCGATCTTTGACCGAAATACGTAAGTTAATTAAGTAGACTCGACCATCGCGCTCTTCGGTGCTGAGGTTATGAATATTGGAGTCAGCCGACGCGATAATTGAGGTGATTTTTGCTAGTGCGCCCTGATGGTTAACAATCTCAACTCTAAGGTTGGCTTGATACTCAAGGCCTTCAACATTATCCCAATGCACAGAAATGTACTTGTCTGGCTCGCCTTGATAACCGCGAATATTGGCACAGTTTTCCATGTGCACCACTAAGCCTTTACCTGGACTCACATGGGCGATGACCGCATCACCTGGAATTGGGCGACAGCAGTTAGCATAGGTAACCAGCATGCCTTCGGCGCCGCGAATAGGCATAACCTTGGCATCTTTGTCATCACTTGATTGTAAGTCTTGCCCAAGGAGGCGCTGAGCAATAACAATGCTCATGGCATTGCCTAGGCCAATATCGGACAGCAGTGACTCAAGTGAATCATGCTTAGTTTCTTCAATGACCTTTTGAATTTGCTCTGCTGGCAAGTCGCTTAAATCTTTATCGCCTAACGCATGGTTTAGCAGGCGTTTACCAAGACCGACTGCATTATCGCCTTTCATGCTCTTAAGCACCTGGCGAATCTTACCACGGGCTTTACCTGTCACCACAAAGTTAAGCCAGGCTGCATTTGGCCTTGCGCCTTTGGCGGTAATAATCTCAACAGTTTGCCCTGAGATTAGCGGCTGACTGAGCGGATAAGCTTGACGGTTAACTCTTGCACCTACACAAGTGTTACCGACGTCTGTGTGTACTTCGTAGGCAAAATCAACTGGGGTGGCATTAACCGGCAGTTCGAGAATTCGCCCCTCTGGGGTGAATACGTAAATTTCGTCAGGGAATAGCTCGGTTTTTACGTTCTCAACAAATTCAAATGAGCTGCTGGCACTTTGCTGCAACTCAAGCAGGCTTTGCATCCACTTACGCGCACGAACCTGAGTTGTTGATTGCACTTGAGCATCAGTATTGCTCTTATACATCCAGTGCGCGGCAACACCCTTGTCTGCCATTTGGTCCATTTCATCAGTACGAATTTGTACTTCAACTGGCACCGCATGCGGGCCAAACAGTGAGGTATGCAAAGACTGGTAGCCATTAGCTTTGGGAATGGCGATATAGTCTTTAAAGCGCCCAGGGTGCGGCTTATATAAGCCATGCATTGCGCCAAGCACTCGGTAGCAAGTGTCGATGGTATCGACAATGACCCGGAATGCATAAATGTCCATTACTTCTTGGAATTGCAGCTCTTTACTGCGCATCTTACGGTAGATGGAATAGAGGTTTTTCTCGCGGCCTTTTACTGAGCCTTTGATGCCAGCTTCTTCGAGTCGACTTTCAATAGCCGTTTCGATGCTGTTGATCAGCTCTTTACGATTGCCGCGCGCCGCTTTTACTACCTCTTTAATGACGCGATAACGCATCGGGTAGTATGCCTGAAAACCTAGGTCTTCAAGCTCAGTCTTAATATTGTGAATACCAAGGCGGTTAGCAATAGGTGCGTAAATTTCGAGGGTTTCGCGGGCAATACGGCGACGCTTATCTGGGCGCAGAGCACCTAGGGTGCGCATATTGTGGGTGCGATCGGCAAGCTTAATTAAAATGACGCGAATGTCTTGGGTCATCGCCATCATCATTTTGCGGAAGTTTTCTGCTTGCGCTTCTTTCTTGTCGCGGAATTTTAGCTTGTCGAGCTTGGAGACACCCTCTACCAACTCTGCGACTGTCATACCAAACAGTTCGGCGAGTTCTTCTTTGGTGACTGGGGTGTCTTCAATGGTGTCGTGCAGCAATGCTGCCATTAGCGTCTCATAATCAAGACGCATGTCCGCTAGAATGCGGGCAACGGCAACAGGATGGGTAATGTAAGGCTCACCACTTGTGCGCATTTGACCTTCGTGGGCATCTCGCGCAACCTTATAGGCCTGCTTGAGTAATTCTACTTGCTCCGGTTCTAAATAACTGGATGCAGACTCCTTTAGACCTTCAAACAGATACAAGTGGTGCTACTCCTTAGATTGTACGACCTTCAGCAATGGCTGCTACAGCTGCGATTTCTGCAGCTTCACGTTCACGAACAGATTGACGCTCATCAGCATCTAGTGTGCTTGAGGTCACTAAGCCTAACTCGATTTCGCGCAGCGCAAGTACAGTTGGCTTATCGTTCATCTCTTCAACCATTGGGTCTTTACCTTGAACGGCGATTTGGCGTGCACGACGCGCTGCAACCAAGATCATGTCAAAACGGTTGCCGATTTGTTCTACGGCGTCTTCTACAGTTACGCGAGCCATATCTTAAAACTCCAGTTATCTCTTACAGTGAAAAAATGACGCAAAATTGTACACTAAGGCGTTTATTCTGCCAATAGATCGACAATCATATCATTGTGAGTATAGCTCTGACTAGCACAGGTTAGTCGTTGGCTGGCAATGATAGTCTCAAATTGTTGCAAGGCAGTGTCAAAATCATCATTTACAATGACGAAATCATACTGTTTATAGTGCGACATTTCTGACACGGCTTGTGCCATACGCTTGTCGATCACTTCTTGTGAATCTTGACCACGACCAGTTAGGCGGCGCTCAAGTTCTACTTTTGACGGCGGTAAAATAAAGATGCCAACTGCTTCTGGCATGAGTTTTTTAACTTGTTCGCCGCCTTGCCAGTCGATATCTAAAAACACATCGATGCCTTGCGCGAGTGTTTGCTCAATCACTTGGCGCGAAGTGCCGTAGTAATTACCGAATACTTCTGCCCACTCAAAAAATGCGTTGTCAGCAATTAGCGCTTTAAACTCGTCAACAGAGACAAAGTGGTAATGCACACCATTCTCTTCACCTGGACGCGGCTGGCGTGTGGTGTGCGAGACAGAGACTTGCTTGTCTGCAGGCTTGTCTTTTAACAAAGCCGAGATAAGCGAAGATTTACCGGCGCCACTTGGCGCTGAAACAATAAATAAATTACCACGAGTGTTCATATATTGAGCGTCTTTAGGTTGGATATTATTCGGATGAAGAAAACTTAATATTATAGTCTGTTGCACCTTAGTAAGGCTAGATAAACAATACATGAGTTAATAGTTTGTAGTGTTTAGCCAGTTAAGGATTCGGCCAATTGCTGTAATCCATCTATATGGACTCTTTGAGTGACCTGCAAATAGTTAGCGGGCATTGCACCTGAGAGTTGAATTCGGGGCGAAGTAGAGTTGGCATCTGCCTAAGTGCAAGATTTTGCCTTATGCCACTGGTATTGTGAGGCCTGTTTTGTGTAGGCTTTGCCCTGCAATAAGAAATTGCATCAAAAATCTTAAAAATAAATCCTAAAAATCCAAACTCCCTGTATTTGATGGAGTTTGAACAAGTGAAAGTTACCATTAAGGAGCGCTAAGTATGTTGTCGACACTATTTTGCATAAAAGGCTTTGATAGCCGCGGACGTTTTGCCGCGATAAGCCTAGGTTGCTTAGTGTTGACCTTATTGTGCGGCGTTATCTTTCCTCAGAGTTTATTTGCGGTACTTGTGAGTATGGTGTTTGCGTTTACGTCCGGTCTAGCTAGTTTGCGCCGCTTAAATGATTACCAAGGGGCAAAATTTTACAGTGCTCCCTTACCAGTACTATTGCTTTTGGTATCCTTGCTGCAATTTACTGCATCGCCAAATGTGCTGCTAGCGATTTTGGTGGTCTTGGCTGTCGTTTGTATTATCTTACTGGCAATCAAGCCCAGTGCCCAGCAGCGCAATTACGTCCAAGGCTACTTTGGCCCTAAACTTGAGCAGCTAGTCAGCTCACCAAGTGTGAGGCGCGACCCTACTTTAGGTGCAGAAATTGGCGGTGAAGGAGTTAGCTACGAAGCCGGGCAGAAGTCTGCAGAAGCCAGCTTTGAACACGTCGGGGTAGATAATGATGAGCAAGAAATAAGCCCTGAAGCCGAGAGTGCTGAACCTCGCGGATTTTATATTGACCATGAAGCAAAAGAGTCTGGCTCGGTTACCGAATTAGCAAAGACTTGGTTGGTATGGGCTCGTGAGCATCAAAAGTCACTTACGCTTGCGGCGCAAGTATGTAGTGGGGTGATGGTTATTGGCATTATTACCTTCGTCGCGGTGCAGTTTTTATCATCTGATAATGAGGGACAAACCGACAGCCTAGAGCAAGCGACAAATCAACAACAAACCCAGATTCAGCCGCGGGTGTCTGTAAAAGTGCCTGATGGTTTTTGGGTGGTACAAGAAGGTGAGATACTAATTATTCGCTGGCTGGGTGCTGAGGGCACACCGCAAAATCTATGGCAATTAGCTGCGGCATCAGGGGATAGCAGCTGCAGTCATCTTAGGTTTAATAACGGTAATCAGTATCGTCCAATGACCGTAGATTTAGTCGATGACTCTGGCACTGAAGCGCGTTTCTCACCGTTAGATAATGGTGCAATTATTAAAGACATCGCACTTCGCGGCAGTTTTAAGCTATGTGGTTATGACTTTAGCTTAAAAGGCAGTCAAGCTGCGTTGATGAGGCAACCTGAGTTTGCCAAGTTGTTGTAAAAGGTGTGTAATAGCCGCAAAAGTTACAGGAAATCCAGTGAGCGCTATAAAAAGCTGTTACTCGGGTAAGCTAAGGGTGACAGGTTAATGGAATTTATTCGCAAGCACGTTTTACCAATGTACGATTTGGCCGATGCCAGCGTATCCCCGCTGGGTAATGGTCATATTAACCGTACTTACTTGGTGAAAAGTGACCAACGCACCATAGTGCTGCAGCATATCAATACTCAGGTTTTTCCTCAGCCTGAACTCCTGGTGAAGAATGCCTTGAGCATTGCTGCTCACCTCACCAAAAAACAAGCTAATAACGAGTATCAATTAGCGATCATTAAGCCTGTATTGACGGTCGATGGCCAGGCTTACTTAGACTTTAATCAGCAAGGTTTTTGGCGAGCCATTACCTTCTTGCCTGGCAGTCACACCATTGAGGTGGTTAAAGACCAGCAAGATGCGCAAACCGCTGCCAAAGCCTTTGGTCATTTTGCGGCAGCGTTAAGTGACTTAGACCCGAGCTTAATTGATGAAGTGATTGTTAACTTTCTCAACTTAGGCAATCGCATTGAGCAGTTAAAACAAGCGATAGAAAATGATGCTGCTGGTCGGCTAGCACAATGCCAACCTTGGGCTGACTTTGTGTTGTCTCAGCAAGGTTTTGTTAAACATGTCGCTGAGTTAGAGGCGCAATTGCCACTGCGTATTTGCCACAACGATACCAAAATCAACAATATGCTGTTTAACAAACAGGATATGAGTAGCCTGGCTGTGATTGATTTAGATACCTGTATGCCAGGGTATTTGATGTATGACTTTGGCGACATGGTACGTGCTTTTTGCTCGCCAGAAGCAGAAGACTCCACCAACTTGGCTCGTGTAATAGCAAGGCCTGAGGTTATCACTGCAGCGGCGAATAGTTACATTGAGCAGCTCGATGGAGTGATGACCGCTCTTGAAAAGCAAAGTTTATGGGTGGGTTTAAAGGCAATGGCGCTGATGTTAGGTTGCCGCTTTTTAACTGATCACCTTAATGGCGATGTGTATTTTGCTGTGCACAGACCGCAGCATAATTTAGACCGCGCTGCCAATCAGTTAACCATTTATCAATCGTTGTTAGCGCAAGAGTCGCAACTACAAGCCCTGTTTAGTTAGGTTTTTAGCTAACCACATAAGTTTGAGTAGTCGTTTAAATGAACATTAAGCAATTTTCCTGGCTGTTATTTGACGCAGACGAAACCCTATTCCACTTTGATGTTTTCGCTGGGTTGCGCGCACTGTTTGCTAATTATCAAATTGACTTCTCCCGCGACGACTTTATCCAATATCAAACCGTCAACAAGCCATTATGGGTGGCTTATCAAGAAGGTCATATTGACGCGCAAACCTTACAGCAAAATCGCTTTTCACAATGGGCGGATAACATTGGTTGTAGCACTCAAGAGTTGAATCAAGGCTTTTTGTATGCGATGGCGGATATTTGTCAGCCGATGTGCGGCGTGGTTGAGTTATTAGAGCAGGCAAAAGAATATGCGGAGCTGGCGATTATTACTAATGGCTTTACCGAGCTTCAAGCTGTTCGCCTACAAAAAACCGGTTTAGATAAATATTTCAGCCATGTGGTGATTTCAGAGCAGGTAGGGGCAGCTAAACCCGATAAAAAGATATTCCGCCATGCACAAAGCTTGATGGGAGAAGTTGAGCCTGAGCAAGTACTCATGGTTGGTGACAACCTGCATTCAGATATCATTGGTGGCCAACAAGCTGGGATGCAAACCTGCTGGCTCAATCATCATGGTGCGTTAACAGAGCAAGGTATTGAACCTACGCTGCAAGTGCGTAATATCAGTCAGCTGCATCAATGGTTGTTTTCCAACAGATAATACCAATTGACACAAGTATTTGATCATTCTTACTGGTTAAAATCGCTTATAACTTAGTTAGAAATTTTGTAGTTAGAACAACTAGCTAGCTGCAATTTCTGCCTTGTTCTAAGCGATTTTTCCTGCGTAATCTCTGATCACTTATTTATCCCAATTGGTATGATTCATTCGGCAAAAACAGACAACAAGCAAGTTGAAAATAAAAACGCCTCGGTACTATCCGAGGCGTTGTTGTTTTTAGCTCAAGCTAAAGTTAAAGCTTTAGCCTAGTTAGGGGCGCTACTGAAATAAATCTTCTTCAGAGTTGTCGATAAAGATATCTTCAGTTTCTGGCGCATCAGCAACAAACTCTGTCGGCTGAGTACCATCAATAAAGTACTCAAACGAGGTAGTGTGATCGGTTTTGCGTGTGAGCTTACCGGTTGTAAGATCTATTCGAGCGCTAACAATTCCTTGAGGTGGCTCTTTAATAATTTCTGGAGTGCCTTTTAACGCTTCATTGAAGAAGTGGTTCCAGCCGGGTCCTGCTGTTTTTGCACCTGCTTCGGCACCAGAAATTTGCCCTTCTGGTCCATCAGCAATCCAGGTTGTTCGCCCTAGTTGACGGGTATGGTCATCAAACCCAACCCAAAACGTTGAGGTTAAACTTGGATTATAACCACTAAACCAGGTGTCTCTTGATTCGTTTGTAGTACCTGTTTTACCGGCAATATCACGTCGTTTAATTAATCTCGCTGCGCGCCATGCAGTGCCGTTCCAGCCAGTACCTTTACTCCAGTCACCACCGCCCCAAATTACTGATTTTAGTGCTTCAGTAATTAAGAAAGCGGTTTGTTTTGAAATCACTTGTTTGGCCTTACGCAAATTATCTTGCTGGCAGTAGCCGTCGATAACCTTAGGCCCTTCAACTTGAGGCTCATCAACATTGGCAGCCATGCTGTCAGTATCGTTAATATCTAACTCTGCTACCTGCTCAAAGTCTTGTGGAATGGCTGTAAATGGGTCGTCAGAGTTGAGATCTTGTGAAGCTTCAACGTCGACCGGCATAGGTTTGCAGGCATACGTTGGTTCAGCTTGTTCAATCACATTGTCATAAGAGTCAGTAATCTTAGTAATGTAATAAGGCTCAACTAGGTAGCCGCCATTAGCAAACACGTTAAAAGCGCTCGCAACTTGCAGCGGGGTGACTGACGGTGAACCTAGTGCCAGTGATTCGTTGCGCGGTAAATCTTGTGCATCAAAACCAAAGCTAACTAGCGTATCGACAGCATCATCAATACCAATGTGGCGCAGGGCACGTACCGACATAACGTTAATCGATTGTGCTAGGCCGACTCTTAATCTTGTTGGACCGCCATATACATCCGGTGAGTTTTTCGGGCGCCAAGCTGTGCCTTGTCGGGTGTCAGGCTTATTGATTGGTGCATTATTAATTAACGTTGCAAGCGTGTAGTCATGCTCCAACGCACTGGCATAAATGAATGGCTTAATATTTGAACCGAGTTGACGCTTAGCTTGCGTTACTCGGTTGAACTGGCTTTGACTAAAGCTAAAGCCACCGACTAATGTTTGAATTGCGCCATCGACTGGGTCAAGCGATACAGTTGCGCTTGATACTTGCGGTACTTGCGATAGTTGCCATTCGTCACCGTTATGACGAACCCAGACTTGTTCGCCGACGTTGAGGATATCACTCGCTGTTTTTGGTACTCGTCCTTGGCGCTTGTCAGTGATAAATTTACGCGCCCATTTTAAGCCGCTCCATTCAACTGTCACTCGCTCGCCATGTTTTGTTAAAAATTCAGCAGACTGCTCAGACACTGCCATTACTGCTGCGGGAATAATACCTTGAATAACAGGCTTAGCTTTTAAAGCCTCTAGGATTTGCTCGTTGTTAATTGGGGTTTCTGTCCACAACACTTTACCAGGGCCGCGATAGCCGTGGCGTTGGTCATAGGCAAATACATTGTTACGCAACGCAGTCTGTGCTTTGCGCTGTAAGTCTGAATTTATCGTGGTATAAACGTTGTAGCCATGTGTATAAGCTTCCTCGCGACCATATTTTTGAATCATATAATCACGCGCCATTTCCGAAATATAAGGAGCATAAAGGTCTATTTCGGCGCCGTGGTAACGCGCAGTTACTGGCGCCGCTGCCGCTTCTTCATATTCGGCTTGGGTAATGTTGCGTTTTTCAAGCATGCGGCTCAACACCCAGTTACGACGATTGGTTGCGCGCTGAGGGTTGCGGATAGGGTTTGCAGCAGATGGTGCCTGAGGTAAACCGGCTATCATTGCCATCTCAGGTAATGTTAGCTCATCGAGTTCTTTACCATAATAGACTTGGGCAGCAGCTCCCACACCATAGGCACGGTTACCAAGAAATGAACGATTTAAGTAAAGAGTTAAAATCTCTTTCTTTGTTAGTGCTTTTTCAATTTTTAGTGCCAGAAAAATTTCTTTAATTTTACGAATATAGGTTTTTTCGTTAGATAAAAAGAATCCTCGTGCTACTTGCTGAGTAATGGTACTGGCACCTTGGCTTTTCTTACCGGTTGTAATTAGAATGGTTGCGGCACGAACAATACCAATTGGATCAATACCTTTATGCTCAAAAAAGCGTGCATCTTCAGTGTCTAAAACTGCATTGATTAACTGTTGCGGTACATCTTCATATTCAACCGGGATCCGTCTTTTTTCACCAAACTGCGAAATAAGCAATCCATCTTGACTGTATATTCGAAGTGGTGTTTGTAGCTTTACGGTTTTTAGAGTATTGACGTCAGGAAGGTCTGGTAATACGTAAAAATAAGCAGCTGCGATCGCTCCCACACCCAAAAGGGCGAGACTGAACGAAGCAATTAGAAAACGTTTAAACCATTTCACGGCAAAATCCCAAAAACTTAAAGAAAGGCAATAGTATATAAGCGAGATAGTTTTAGTTGAAGCAAAAACATGTATACTTGAAATAGTATTTGTAAATTGTTGAAACATTTTATACAAATACTTATAACGAGTTGATTTTGTGCTAATCTCTTTTAAAAAAGAGAAAAAATGTGATGAAGGACTATGCTTTCTAAATTATGGAAGCGTCAGGCTCCACAAATGGTGGGGATCGATATCGGATCCCATGAGATCAAAGCCATTTTGTTGAGTAAGACTGCGGATGGATACAAGATTCAAAATTACTTGACCGCGCCAGTGAGAAAAGGCGCTGTTGTCGATCATGAAATTCGTGATGCCGAAGCCGTACAAGAGTCATTAGAACAAATAAGGCGCGGCCTACCTAAATCTGCCAAATTTGCCGCTGTAGCAGTTTCTGGATCTGCAGTGATGACCAAAGTGATTTACATGGATGCCTCATTAAATGAGGAAGAAATGGAAGCGCAAATTGAAATTGAAGCAGATAACCTCATTCCTTATTCCCTCGATGAAGTTAGTATCGATTTTGAAACCTTAAACCAAAATGCATCAGATCCAACCAAGGTAGATGTGTTGTTGAGTGCGTGTCGCACCGAGAACATTGATTCACGTATCGATGTGCTTGATATGGTTGAACTCGATACAAAAGTAGTGGATGTCGAGGCGTATGCGTTAGGACGCTCGGCTGAGCTTATTTACGCTCAATTACCAGATGGCGCGAAAGAGTCCTCAATAGCCATGGTAGACGTAGGTGCCAATATGACCACGTTTGCAGTTGTTGAAAATGGTGAGACCAGCTTTATTCGCGAGCAAGCGTTTGGTGGTGAGCTCTATACCCAATCTATTTTGTCGTTTTACGGCATGACTTACGACGAAGCCGAGTCGGCTAAGCTTGCCGGAGAGCTGCCGCGCAACTATATGTTTGAAGTGTTATCTCCATTTCAAACTCAGTTACTGCAGCAAATTAAGCGCACTATTCAGATTTACTGTACTTCAAGCGGTAAAGAGAAGGTCGATTACATCGTGCTTTCTGGCGGTACTGCTACCCTTGAAGGTATGGCGGGACTTATCACTTCCGAACTCGGCGTTCATACCATTGTCGCAGATCCTTTCCAGGGCTGCCTGCATGCTGAAGACAGTGTTAAAAATGATGTGCAGCCACATATCGGTAAATATATGGTGGCCTGCGGACTTGCGTTAAGGAGTTATGCTCAATGGCGAACATAAACTTACTGCCTTGGCGTGAAGAGGCCAGAGAGAAGCAAAAACGCGATTATATTGGTGTTTTAGCGCTAGTTTTTTTGCTTACATCATTAGCTATTTACCTGTTTTTAGGCTTTATTGAACTTGTAACTGATGATCAGCGCCAACGTAATGAATACCTAAACTCAGAGATTCGCTTGTTAGATAAGCAGATTGCTGAAATCCGCAAGATTACCGAACGTAAGAAGGACATTGAGCGTCGAACTGAGATTATCTTAGACCTTCAGCAATCGAGTAATTTGCCGACACATGTATTAGATGAGTTAGTGCGTATTGTGCCTACGGGCATTTATCTTTCGAGTATTGAGAAGAAAGGTAGCTTACTGTGGATAGAAGGTCGCAGTGAATCAAATAACAATGTCGCTAACATGATGCGTAAAGTGAAAACCTCTAATTATCTGCACGACCCGAGTATGCAGTCGATTGTAACTCAGAACGAAAACTTGAGACAGTTACAACGTTTTAGACTCAGAGTAACCATTAAAGAACTGGAATCTGGGCAAGGGAGTGATGCTAAAGGAGCGAGAAAATGAATCTCGATCTAGACCAGTTTAATGATATTGATTTTGAGAACATAGGTTCTTGGCCAAAGCTAGTTAAAATAGTTTTTGCTGCGTTTTTATCGATTTGTGTTATTGCTGCTAGTTACTATCTGTTTATTTCAGATGCAATTGACGTGATGGAAACTGAGCAACGTAAAGAGCAAGAGTTACGCACAGATTTCGAAAATAAATATCGACTCGCAGCTAATCTAAAGTTATACCGTGAGCAGTTGGTCATCATGGAAGCGCAGTTCGCTGAGCTATTAAAGATGTTGCCATCTGAAAATGAGATGCCTGGCCTGTTAGACGACGTGACCTTTGTGGCGACAGATTCAGGTTTGCGGATCAATAGTCTTGATTGGGAAGAAGAGATCGTACGTGATTTCTATATCGAATTCCCTATCAAAATGATTGTTGAGGGTGATTATCACCAGCTTGGACATATGGTTAGTGGTATTGCGAAATTGCCACGTATTGTGAGCTTGCATGACTTTGTAATTAAGCGTGGTGAAAGCGGCAGTTTATCCATGGACATCTTGGCAAAGACCTACCGATTCAAAGAAGGTGCTGAGTTATCAACAGAAGCGAAAAAGGGGGGTAAATAGTGAAATTTAAGCCTCTTTTAGTCGCCCCACTGGTATTTTTAACCGGCTGTATTGGTGATCATAGTGATCTGGAATTGTTTGTAACCACAACTAAAGCGCAGCATGTGGCACGTATTCCACCGCTTAAAGAAACGCCTAAGTTTGAGCATTTTGCATATCAAGCAGAGTTAATGCGCAGCCCGTTTGTTCCACCTTCAAGGGAATTAACTGAAGAAGTCATTGATACATCAAAGGATTGCTTACAACCTGATTTGAAGCGTCGTAAGAGTCGCCTTGAAACCTACGCATTGGATAACTTAAGAATGCGAGGCACTTTGAGCGAAGATGATGAAATCTGGGCGCTGGTTGAAACCGCTGACTCAAGTGTTTATCGAGTTGGCCAGGGAGAGTATTTAGGTCTTTACCATGGTCGTATCGCAAAAGTGACACCTAAATACATTGAGATTCTAGAATTAATTCCTGATGGTTCAGGTTGCTGGGCAGAGCGTCCAAGTAGCTTAGAGCTTTCTGGACAATAACGTGCGAAGGATGAGGGAATAATGAAATCTTCTGCCACGACAAAAACACGCAAGAGCGCAACTATCCTTAAAACACTGTTTAGTGTCTTTTTAGCTGTTGGCGTGTTACCAAATGCACTTGCTGCGAATCGTTTACTTGACGTTAAATATCACACTGTTGTTGATCATCAATTTGAAGTTGAATTGGTGTTCGAGTCGGATATTGGCGATCCTCAATTAGACCTATCTGCAAAGCCAACTGAAATCAGCCTAAGTTTTGACGATACAATCTCAAACTTAGCAAAAGACGACCTGCCGATTGATTTAATCGGTGTGGAGTCTATTACCACTAAACAGGTCGCTGATGATCTGAAGGTGACAGTTGCACTAAATAGTATCAAGCCATATCAAGGTAAGGTTGTAGGCAATACTTATCGTTTGACGATTAATGACGATGTGATTGATCAGTCTGCAGGTCCTAACCCGTTCGTTAATGCTATTGATAGCATCGATTTTCGTCGCAACCAAACCGGTGGTGGTGAACTACTCATTAATCTGAACAATCCAACCGTTGCAGCTAATGTTGAGCAGGTTGGTGCGAAACTTCAGGTTAAGCTATACAACACAGGCATTAGTGACGACCTACTTTATGTTATGGACGTTCAGGATTTCGCTACGCCTGTCACTAGTTTTGAAACCTTTAAAGAAGATCTAACTTCGCGCATCTTAATTGATGTTGAAGGTAATTATGAGTTTAACTCAAAGCAAGATGGTAACGTTTTCCAAGTAAGCATTAACAAGGTTGAGCGCGTCTCGGTTACTAAAGAAGATAAGAAGTACAACGGTAAATCGCTATCGCTAAACTTCCAAAATATTTCTGTTCGTACCGTGCTGCAGATTATTGCTGATTACAACAATTTCAACCTGGTAACCAGCGATACTGTTGAGGGTAACATTACCCTGCGTTTAGACGATGTGCCTTGGGATCAAGCGCTGGATTTAATTCTGCAAACTAAAGGGTTAGATAAGCGTATTGAAGGTAACATCTTGATGGTTGCGCCAGCTGAAGAGCTTGCGCTGCGCGAGAGCAACGACCTTAAGAATCAACAAGAAGTAAAAGAGCTAGCACCACTGTATTCTGAGTATATTCAGATTAACTATGCCAAAGCGGCTGACATTGCAGAGCTACTTAAGAGTGAAGGCTCAAGCTTACTCTCTAGCCGTGGTAGTGTGGCTGTGGATGAGCGTACCAATACATTATTGGTGAAGGACACTGCTGAGATTCTAGAGAATGTTCATCGACTTACAGACGTATTGGATATTCCAATTCGTCAGGTATTGATCGAGTCACGCATGGTGACTGTAAAAGACAATATCTCTGAAGATTTAGGTATTCGCTGGGGGATTACCGATCAGCAAGGTACTAAAGGTACATCTGGTTCGCTAGAAGGTGCTGAATCAATTGCTGCAGGTCTAGTTCCAGCCTTGAATGACCGTTTGAATGTTAATCTGCCATCGGCTGCAACTAACTCAGCAAGTATTGCATTCCATGTTGCTAAGTTATCAGATGGTACGGTTTTAGACATGGAGCTAAGTGCGTTAGAGCAGGAAAACAAGGGTGAGATTATTGCAAGCCCACGTATTACTACTTCTAACCAAAAGTCAGCTTACATTGAGCAAGGTGTCGAAATTCCATATGTTGAGTCTGCTTCGAGCGGTGCAACGTCAGTAACCTTTAAAAAAGCGGTGCTTTCACTTAAGGTGACACCGCAGATTACACCAGATAACCGTGTAATCCTTGATTTAGAGATTACTCAAGACTCGCAAGGTGAAACGGTGCAAACGGCAACAGGTGAAGCTGTTGCTATCGATACTCAACGTATCGGTACCCAAGTTCTGGTTGATAATGGTGAAACTATTGTTCTTGGTGGTATTTACCAACAGAACCTGATTAGCAGTGTTAGCAAGGTACCTGTACTAGGCGATATTCCACTAGTCGGATTCTTGTTTAGAAATACCTCAGATAAAAATGAGCGTCAGGAATTATTAATTTTCGTCACGCCTAAGATTGTATCTGAAGAGCTGTAACGAATGACTAGCCACCTCGGCTAAATGAATGACAGAGTAAAGCCAACCTTAGGGTTGGCTTTTTGCTGGCAAAGACTCACGCAATGCAAGGTTTGATAACTAGCATCCAATACAGTTAAGCGCCATTAATCTTTTGCCTATCAACGCCTTGTACAAGGCTACTAATAAAAATTTCACATAATTCGGATGATGACTTGCCAGCAATAGGGCATAACTGAGATAATCCCCCGTCAAGTCTCAATAGAGCAAGGTAATATATAGGTCGGCTTTCATCGAAAAGTCGATAAGGCACTCTTTTCAAAATAAGATTCAGACGTATCCGAAATGGCTGAAAAACGTAATATTTTTCTGGTAGGCCCTATGGGCGCAGGCAAGAGCACAATTGGTCGCCACTTGGCGCAAATGCTGCATTTAGATTTCCACGATTCAGATCAAGAGATTGAGAAGCGTACAGGCGCAGATATCGCCTGGGTTTTCGATGTCGAAGGCGAAGAAGGCTTTAGACGTCGCGAGGCGCAAGTCATCGCAGATTTATCTGAAAAACAAGGTATTGTACTAGCAACCGGCGGTGGCTCTGTACAAAGCAAAGATATCCGCAACTTTCTCTCTGCTCGCGGTATCGTGGTATACCTTGAAACAACCATTGATAAGCAAGTTGCACGTACTCAACGTGACAAACGTCGCCCACTTCTTCAGGTTGACGACCCAAGAGAAGTACTAGAGAACTTAGCTGAAGTCCGTAACCCTCTGTATGAAGAGATTGCAGACGTTATTGTTAAGACTGACGAGCAAAGTGCGAAAGTCGTCGCAAATCAAATCATTGACCAATTAGGCTTTTAGGAACGGTTTTATGCAACAAATTAAGGTCGATTTAGGTGAGAGAAGTTATCCCATTTTTATTGGCCAAGGTTTGATGCATCAAAGTGAGCTGTATTCGCAAACCCTAGCGAATAAAAAAGCGCTGATTGTCACTAATGACACCATTGCCCCTTTGTATGTAGAACAACTCAAAGCGGCTTTGGTGGCATGCTCTAGTGTTGAGTCTGTAATTTTACCTGACGGTGAACAGTTCAAAGACTTAATTCACTTAAACCATATCTTTACTGCATTGTTAGAGCACAATTTTGCTCGAGACTGTGTCATCGTTGCCTTAGGCGGCGGCGTCGTTGGTGACATGGCAGGTTTTGCTGCTGCAAGCTATCAACGCGGTGTGGATTTTATTCAAATTCCAACCACATTATTGTCTCAAGTTGACTCCTCAGTAGGTGGAAAAACAGCGGTCAATCATGCGCTTGGCAAGAATATGATTGGTGCGTTTTACCAGCCTAAACAAGTCATCATAGATACAGATTGCTTAAAAACCTTACCAAAGCGCGAATTTGCTGCGGGAATGGCAGAAGTGATCAAGTATGGTGTCATTTGGGATGCAGACTTTTTCCAATGGCTAGAAGATAACGTTCAACTTTTGCAATCCTTGGATGCTAAGGCGCTAAGTTATGCGATAGAACGTTGCTGCCAAATTAAGGCGGAAGTCGTAGCACAAGATGAAACCGAGCGTGGTGTGCGTGCTTTGCTAAACTTAGGGCACACCTTTGGTCATGCCATTGAAGCTGAAATGGGCTATGGCGTGTGGTTGCATGGTGAAGCTGTTGCTGTCGGTACGGTTCTTGCTGCACAAACGGCGAATCGTTTAAATCTCATTGATGAGTCAATTGTTTGTCGTATTCGAGACATTCACAGTGCGTTTGATCTTCCGGTCCTAGCGCCAGATTCAATGAATTTTGACAGCTTTATAAAACATATGCGCCGCGACAAAAAAGTACTCGCGGGTCAAATACGCTTGATTTTGCCGACATCCATCGGCACCGCTGACGTATTTGGTGATGTTGCAGAATCTCTACTTCAACAGGTGATTGAGCACGGCGCATAAACCTTATTGGTGAGCATGTGTCGGCTGAACATTTTTTACTGTTACCCACTCAAGAATCGGTAGTTAACCGCTTACAGCATTTGGCAAGCTATGGTGAGCAAGTCACCGTGCTTTGTGGCGCCAAAGGTTCGGGAAAATCTACCCTAGCAACAGTATTAGCGACAGAACTAGACGACCACAATTCGGCTTTGATTGTGTGTCCTGCTCATGTAGATGCCGCAGAGATCAGACGCAAAATATTGGTGCAGTTACTCAGTGCGCCAATTTTTGATGACGAAGTTCCATTGCCCGAAACCCTACTCAAAGTTCAATCTAGCCTGCAAAAACCACTGCACATTATTATTGATGATGCTCATCTGCTGCCGCTAGAAATATGGGTGGAATGTATTCTGTTAAGCCAGCTATGCTGCGCAGGTAAGCTGGTTACCGTAACTTTGACTTGCTTATACGAGCCTTGGAGTGCGCTATCCACTCAGCTTGGGCAATCAATGGCTGAGCATCTACTGCAGGTAGATGTTGACCCTTTGCCCATTGCTGAGCGCGAAGGCTTGTATCGAACTTTGCTAACACAAAGTGGGCAATCACCATTTATCCCTAGAGAGATTGTCAGTGGCAAACTAGAGAAGCAATTGGGCAGCCCTGCTGAGGTGATTGAGTTACTAGGTGTTGCTTTAGCTGAGCCAGAGCTCGAGGTGGCAAAATGGCGTCAGTGGATAAAACCAATGCTCAATGTGGCCATCATATTGGTTATTACAGTCATTGCTATATTTGGATATCAGTATAAAACAGCGCTGGGTTTAAATGAGCTTAGTTCCTTACCTGTAGATAGTGCTGCAAATCAGCCTGTAAAAAACAGCATTGAGCTCACTGCACTACAAACTCTGCAACACAAGCGGGCGCAGCAAGCGAACGTTAACTGGGCAAGCCGCTTTTTTGAGGTTCAACATGAGCAGGCGAGTTTATCTACTCAAACGCTGCTGCTTGGCTTATTGAATGTTCAGTCTAGGTTTGACTCAAGTGAGAAGGTTCAAGCGCAAGTCATTGCCACGGTAAACGCACCTATAGTCGAGCATGAGTATGTAGAGGAGAGCAAGCACGTTGGCGCTCATCTCTTTGGTGCTGAACCGGTTAAGCATGAGTTGGCGAATGCAGAGAGTGCCATGAATAACTCAGTTAATGATCTGGTTAATAGTGAGAGTCAGGAAATTGAAATGCAGCACGGTACAGCTGAAGAAAGCTCAGTCATCACAGCTAACTCTGCCCAAATCTCACAAGCAGATCTTGCTGAGGTTGAGCTAGCAAGTGCTGAGCCGATTGAAACACTAACTGAGCAAGATAATCGTGTGCCACGTAATGGTTATACTTTGCAGTTGGCCAGTGTGACTCAGCAAAAATCACTTAAGCCATTTTTGTCAGCGCTGGCAAGTGATACCAACTGGTACTTAAGCGAGCATAAGTCTATGTTTGTGTTGTTTGTCGGTAATTTTTCCTCCATGAGTGATGCCAGCGAAAAAGCTAAGCAACTGCAAAGTGAGTTTGGCTTTGCTGCGCCTTGGGTGCGTAAGTGGCAAGATTTATCAGATTATCAAATTTCGTCCAATCAGCTGTAATACCAAGCAATTTAATTGATATTTAGCGGTGATAAATCAGGGTAAACAGAGTACAATCGTCACCTTTGAATTTTGTAAAAAACCGTTTTTGGCGCAGCCCCATTTAATGAATACTAAGCACAGAGCCTTCCTTAAATGGGCAGGTGGTAAATACAAACTGGTCGATGAGTTAGCTAAACACTTACCTAATGGTGAGCGTTTGGTGGAGCCATTTGTGGGTGCTGGCTCGGTATTTTTAAACACTGACTATGACAGTTATCTACTTTGCGATATTAACCAAGATTTAATCCACCTATACGAAATTGTAAAGTCGCGACCGGATGAATATATCGCGGCAGCGAAAGCCTTGTTTGTTGATAGAATGAATAACAAAGAGGCTTACTACAAAATTCGTGAAGAGTTTAATCAATCCAGCGATCCTTTCCTGCGCTCAGTTTACTTCCTATATATGAACCGTCATGGCTTTAATGGTTTATGCCGTTATAACCGTAAAGGTGGTTTTAACGTACCGTTTGGTTCATATAAGAAACCTTACTTCCCTGAGCAAGAAATTCGCTACTTTGCTGAAAAAGCACAAAAAGCCGAATTTAAGTGTATTGGCTACGAACAAGCTTTTGAGTTAGCTCAAAATGGTGATGTTATTTATTGCGACCCGCCATATGCTCCCTTGTCGACGACAGCAAGCTTTACTACCTATGTGGGTAAAGGCTTCTCCCTTGATGATCAGGCTTTGTTAGCGCGTCATTCACGCCATATTGCCCATAGAAGTAACATTCCTGTGGTGATTAGCAACCATGATATTCCGTTAACACGAGAGCTGTATCGCGGAGCAAATCACGCCACAGTTGCTGTACAGCGTAATATTAGTCAAAAGGGAAGCGGGCGTAATAAAGTTGATGAAATCATTGCTTTATACGACCACCATTATCAGGATGAAGAGTATTAAGCTTAGCGATTTTACCCTATCTAGCTCAGTTAAAGCTGCGTCTTGGCAGCTAATTAGCTAGCACTAACTTAACCACTAAAATCAACCCTAATACAAAACACAGCGCAAGGATAATTCCCATAACAATAAAGGGAACTGGGGATTGACTGCTGAAGTCGCGTTCGCGTCTTTGCTCGGTTTGCACACCAAAAAATGCCGCAAGAGTGCTAGTCAACACTTGCCAAAAGCTCATTATAGCTGTGCGCTATTCAGCGTGGTTTGTGTTACTTGGTAGATCTGAAAGGGGTTTATCTTCGTGGCCGTGCAGTAATTCGATAAGATCGATAAAGTGGAACTGAGTCGAACGGCTGTTGCCTGTTAACCAGCTACCCCAACTTAAGTCGGTCACTTCAGATGCGCAGCGGTTATTAGGGTGACTGCTTGGTAAGCTAGTGTTGTAGGTTGTACCAGAATCACACACACAAGCTTTGGTTTGTAGGTTTTCACTTTGAGCATTATTGAAGCTAAATGCTACCACGCTGCCAACAGCCGCAAACGCGAAAGCGGGCTTAAGTAATTGATTACTAAGCTTTGATAATTTCGTGTTCTTGTTATGTTGTTCCATAGCGAAATCCTTGCTGTGTTGTTGGCAAACGTTCAATACAGAATAAACCTATATAAAGTAGGCATATTATAGCAAAGCCGTATAGAGAATGAACACAGTTTGTTGCATATATTGTACTTTTTGCGTAGATACTCTTTGGTCGAATTCGCTATCTGTTTACGTTTTGTAGTTTTTTATCCGGTACACCATAGATTATTGCGTCTTACTTTAAACAATTCACTCGAATGTCCAGTACGTTGCCAGTATATGAATCGGTTCAATTTTTTTCATGTCACTGTGCATAAATATGCGATTAGCTCACCACGGGAAAGAGTGTTGTGTAATAAAAACGGCAATCTCTACTAGAGCACTTGGGGCGCAAAGGGTAAAATAGCGCGCAATTTACAGCGCTATGCTCAGAGCCGCGTTACTTATTTCAAGCCTTTAGGGGAACACCATGCGTCCATACTTAATTGCTCCATCAATTTTATCTGCAGACTTTGCTCGTTTGGGCGAGGACGTTGATGCTGTACTCAAAGCCGGTGCAGATGTTGTGCACTTTGACGTGATGGATAATCACTATGTGCCAAACTTAACTATCGGCCCTATGGTGTGCAAGGCGCTTCGTGATTACGGTGTGACAGCTGATATTGACGTGCACTTAATGGTAAAGCCGGTTGATCGCATCATTCCTGATTTCGCTAAAGCTGGCGCATCCATCATTACTTTCCACCCTGAAGCTTCTGAGCACATTGATCGTACGTTGCAACTGATTAAAGAATCAGGCTGTAAAGCGGGTTTAGTGCTTAACCCAGCAACTTCGCTACATTACCTTGACCATGTTATGGACAAGTTAGACGTGATTTTACTTATGTCAGTTAACCCTGGTTTTGGCGGACAGTCATTTATTCCATCGACGTTAGATAAGCTGCGTCAAGTACGCGAGCGTATTGACGCCAGCGGCTATGACATTCGCCTTGAAGTTGATGGCGGTGTTAAGACCGACAATATTGCTGAAATCGCCGCCGCTGGTGCTGATATGTTTGTTGCGGGCAGCGCTATTTTCAATCAGCCTGACTATAAAGCTGTGATTGACGATATGCGCGCTGAGCTTGCAAAAGTCGGATAATTTTATCGGTTCTCAAAGCTGTTGCTGCCAACGCGCCGCCACAGCTTTGTTGTCTTTAAAGCTAAAGCTTTAAGAGGTAGACAATGACTCAGTTTAATAACATTAAAGCCATCGCATTTGATTTAGACGGCACTCTGGTTGATAGCGTGCCGGATTTAGCCGCGGCAACCAATGCCACATTGGTTGAATTATCGTTACCAACAGCGAGCGAGCAGCAGGTGCGTTCCTGGGTTGGTAACGGTGCTCGGGTATTAATGCAGCGCGCGCTACAATTTGCCAAGCATGAGTTAGCGCTTGAGCAAAATAAAACCCAGCTTGAAGATATGTTAGATGCCGTAATGCCGCGTTTTATGCATCATTATGGTCTGCACCTAGAAAAGCACAGCAATCTTTACCCTAACGTGTTTGATACGCTAACTAAGCTCAAGCAAGCTGGCTATAAGATGGCCATTGTCACTAACAAGCCATATCAGTTTACCATTCCACTATTGAAGTCATTTGCTATTGATGACTTCTTTGAAGTGGTGCTTGGTGGCGACTCGCTTGAGAAGATGAAGCCGGATCCGCTGCCTCTTGAGCACTTAATAGCGCATTGGCAGATGACAAATGAGCAGCTTTTGATGGTTGGCGACTCGAAAAATGATATTCTAGCCGCCCAAGCAGCAAATGTAGCGGCGATAGGCTTGACCTATGGCTATAACTACGGCGAACATATTGGATTAAGTTCACCAACAGCCGTGTGCGAAGATTTTGCACAAGTTGGCGAGTTACTTTTAGATTAATTTTATTGGAGCAAGACTTTCATGACTAAACCCATCGTTTTCAGCGGCGCGCAGCCTTCAGGCGAGTTAACCATAGGTAACTATATGGGCGCACTACGTCAATGGGTATCAATGCAAGATAGTCATGATTGTATCTACTGTGTGGTTGACCTACACGCCATTACCGTGCGCCAAGACCCAAAAGCACTGCGTGAAGCCTGTTTAGATACCTTAGCACTGTACCTTGCTTGTGGTGTTGACCCACAAAAGAGCACGGTATTTATTCAGTCTCATGTACCTGAGCATGCACAACTTAGCTGGGCATTAAACTGCTACACCCAAATGGGCGAGCTTAACCGCATGACCCAGTTTAAAGACAAATCACAAAAGCACGCTAACAACATTAACGTGGGTCTATTTGGTTATCCTGTATTGATGGCGGCTGATATCTTGTTATATCAAGCGAATGAAATCCCAGTTGGGCAAGATCAAATGCAGCATCTTGAACTAACCCGTGATATCGCTAACCGCTTTAACAATGCTTACGGTGACACCTTCACCATCCCACAAGCGTTTATGCCAAAGCAAGGTGCTAAGGTGATGTCGCTGCAAGATCCAATGAAGAAGATGTCTAAGTCAGACGATAACCGCAACAATGTGATCGGTCTGCTGGAAGATCCTAAAGCTATTCTAAAGAAAGTGAAAAAAGCGATGACCGACAGTGAAGAGCCGCCAGTCGTGCGCTTTGACCAAGAGCAAAAGCCAGGTGTTTCTAACCTAATGAGCTTAATGTCGGGCTGTAATGGTCAATCAATCGAGCAGATTGAGAAAGACTTTGAAGGCAAGATGTACGGTCACTTGAAAGTGGCAACTGGTGAAGCCGTTGTTGCTATGCTAGAGCCAATTCAAGCACGTTATAAAGAGCTGCGTGCAGATACCGCTTACCTTGATCAAGTGATGAAGCAAGGCTCTGAGCAGGCACGCGTTCGTGCAGCCGCTACGCTAAAAACCGTTTATGAGAAAATTGGTTTAATCGTATAGTCAGCTAATCATTTGAGCCCAGGTATTTGGGTTCAACTATTTGGGTTCAACTTATTCGGCTCAAGCATTTCGACTCAACTGAAGTGAGCTAAAGAGATATCAAGCCAGCATCTACAAGATGTTGGCTTTTTTTTCGTCTGCAACTTGTTGTTCAAGCCATTGAATAAATGCCGCAATGGCCGGATGTTTTTTATGCCTATGCTTACACAAGAAGTTAAATTGAAAGTCAGTGAATACATCGGGTAAATTCAGCGCCACTAGCTTGCCTGATTTGATGTCAGTTTCGACCATAAAGTCTGACGCCAGTGCGATGCCTTGACCTGCAGTTGCCGCCTCAATCGCTAACAGCACATGGCTGAAAATATGCCTTTGCTGCTCGTCTGGCAGGCTAATTTGATTTTGCTGCTGCCAGGTGTCCCAATCTAACCCCTGATCTGGCTCATCGACGACCAGCAACGACTGCTCGCCTAACCAGTTGGTATCCACTTGAGTGACAGTTTCAATCAATTCTGGGCTACAAACAGGGATCAGTCTTTCATTGTGTAAGGTGGTTTGCCAAAAGCCGGCTTGGTTGCTGCGCCCGCAGATAAACATATCTGCTACTGAATCCGTCAGCTGTGGCTCGTCGGTGATCATATTGAGGCGGATATTGTACTGCGGATAGCTTTTTTTGAATTCACCTAAACGCGGGATCAGCCATTTAATCGCAAATGAGCTAAATACGGCTAAACGCAGGTTTAGATTCTGTTCACCCGTCACCTTCATGCTTAAGTCATTAAGCTGATTGAATATGCTTTCAAGCTCACTAAACAGCAGCGCGCCTTTTTCTGACAACTTGAACCCTTTGCCATCGCGAATAAATAACACTTCGCCAAAGTAGTTCTCTAGCTGCTTAATTTGATGTGACACCGCACTTTGGGTGACACACAGCTCAGTTGCTGCGTGGGAAAAGTTGAGATGTCTTGCTGCAGCTTCGAATACTTGCAGCGCTCTTAGTGGTGGCAGTTTACGCATGATGTGTTGACTTTTTGTTGTTTTTTAACTTTTCTAATAACAAGTTATTTAAGTATTAATCTAATTCATACTCTGGCAAAAATCATCATTTTTTTAGTGCTTGGTTGATCGCTACTATAGCCGCCTGATTGAGTTGGGGGTAAAGATGAACAAGGCTGTAATGATGGGCATGGGATTGTTAATCCTAGGCAATGTATTTAGCGCATTATATGACGTATCGGTCAAGTGGTTGCCTGATGGCGCCGATGCCGCGAGTTTCTTATTAGTACGACAATGTTTGTCGGTATTAATGGTGTTGCCATTTTGGTTGGCGAGTAAAAATACCGCGACTAAACACTTTAAGCTGCATTTCTTCCGCTCAAATTTAGGTTGTATTGGCGCAGTGTGTTTCATCATGGGATTAATGATGTTGCCGCTTGCTACCGCGAGTGCCTTGTTCTTTTCTGGCCCTATTATGATTATGGTCATGGGCGCGTTGTTTTTAAAAGAAAAGGTATCACCAGTGCAGTGGGCAACCATTACCTTAGGTTTTATTGGTATTTTGATTTTGCTGCGCCCAAGTGAAATTAACTGGTATGGTGTTATCGTGCTCGTTGCTGCTTTTACCTTTGCTGTTGGTCAATTAACGCTGAAAGGGCTGCCAAAAACCGAGTGCCCAACCAACGCGCTAATGTATTACAACCTACTGAGTATTCCGTTAGTGCTAGTGATGACCCAGCTATTTGGCGGTATTTCAATATCTTGGGAAATGGTTGGCGTAGCCTTGCTAAGTAACACTTTCTTGCTTACCTACCATTGGTTTTGCGTGTTAGCTTATCGTCAAGCGCAGGCGAGTGATATTGCCATTGCTGAGTACACTGGATTACTGTTTTGTGTATTCCTTGGTTGGTTGTGGTTTGATGAATGGTTAGATGCATTGAGCTGGTTTGGCGCAGCGCTAATCGTGTTACCGTCACTGGTACTGCCTTGGTTGGTCGCTAAGGCGCGTAAGTTATCTAAGCAAGCAAAAGCGTTAGATGTATTGCCTGAAACTGAGGTGAGCTTAGCGAAAACTGTTGACTAGCTTCGCACGAACCTCTTCACAAGAGCTAGCTTCATCTAAAAGCGATAGCTACTAAAAAGGCACCGCAAGGTGCCTTTTTGTTGTCTGTTGTATGTCTTAGCGCTATATACCTTAGCAACAGCGTCTTAACTGCATAGCAATTAGCTCGTCGGTTCAACGTACTCGAATACTTTAATCACTTTACGCACACCAGTAGTGTTACGTGCTATATCAACCGCAATATCCGCTTGTGAGCGCTCAATTAGGCCAAGTAAAAACACTTCGCCATTTTCGGTAACCACTTTAACTCTAGTGATATCCAAATCATTGTTATTGAGCATTCTGGTTTTCACCTTGGTGGTGATCCAGGCATCGTTACTGCGACTGGTAAATGAGGTTGGATTACCAATGCGGATTTGATTATGCAGCTTACCGCCAATCTCTAAGCCTTGAACTATGTTTACTGCGCGGTCACGCAATGCTGAACTCGGTGCTTGACCAATTAGCAGTACATTGGTGTTAACCACTACGCCAGAGATATTAGTGCGCTCGCTAAGCTCTTTATCTTGCGATAAAGCGTTAATGATATTAAACCCAGCATCGGTATCGTTAAACTGGGTCATCATGCTGCGCTCATCGTTTGCCATTTTTGCGCCGCCGACAGCGCCAACCATTAGCGCGCCCGCACAGCCTTGCAGCAATAAAGCAATCGTAATGAGTGCAGCAGGTTTTATCATGCTTGCTCGCCTTGCGGGAATAGTGTGCGGTCGATGTTGTCACATAGGCAGTGAATAGCTAATAGGTGAACTTCCTGAATACGCGCAGTCACATTAGACGGCACACGGATTTCAACGTCGCTATCACTCATTAAGCCAGCCATCGCACCGCCATCTTTACCGGTTAGGGCAACAATGGTCATATCGCGGCTAAGTGCTGCTTCCATTGCTTTGATGACGTTGCCAGAATTACCACTAGTTGAAATGGCAAGCAAGATATCGCCAGGTTGGCCCAGTGCTAAAATCTGCTTAGAGAAGATTTCATCATAGCTGTAGTCGTTGGCGATAGCTGTAATAGTTGAAGTGTCACAGCTTAAGGCGATTGCTGGTAGCGGTGGACGCTCAATTTCATAGCGGTTAAGTAATTCAGCTGAGAAATGCTGCGCATCGCCAGCGCTACCGCCGTTACCACAAGATAGAATTTTCTTGCCATTGAGTAGGCACTGCACCATCATTTCGGCAGCTTTTTCAATAGACTCAGGTAGTGCTTCGGCTGCATCGATTTTGGTTTGAATTGATTCAGTAAAGCTATCTTTAATTCGATCTAACATTTGATTGTCCTTTATTGAGCATATCTAAAACTGCGATATGCGAGCATAATGGCGCTATGATGCCACAAATTGTGACTATATTTTACGCCTTGCGTTAGCAATTTGAGCTTAAAAGCACCCTTTTAGCCAATTAATGTCATTAGCAGTGATAGCCATAACATCAAAACGGCAGCTAGGGTTAATCTTGTTTTGCTGCAAATAGTGGCTTGCAGCCATTCTAATTCGGCGGATTTGTGCCTGGCTTAATGCCTGAATCGCACCGCCAAATTGGCTTGAAGAGCGATACTTAACTTCGACAAACACTAAGGTTTGTTGTTCCCGCATGATAAGGTCTATTTCACCAAACGGATAACACACATTGGCTGCAACAAAGCTTAGGCCTTGTTGCTCAAGGTAATGTCGAGCTTGTTGCTCCGCCGCTTGTCCTTGATTCACCTATTAGCCTTATATTTATGCTTGTGCTTTAAAGCGGCTTTAACTGGCCGTTACGGTACTTGCCCCAGGATAGCTGACGCTCTAATACGCCTTCAGGTGTGACGGTTAATATACCGCTGCGACCATTGTGTTGATACCCAGGGAAGGCGCGCATTTGTGCCAGGCGATTAATGAGTTCAAAAGCGTCATAACCCATTACGTACAAACGTTTTTTGCTGTTATTCCAACTGCCCCATAATTCAGACACCATGCGGGTTTCGTTGCTGCTTTGCATCAGCCATGGAATGTCACTTAATAAGGTGCCATTTAACTCAGGGACATTTTGACTGCCGCGAGTCGTCACTCGGCCTCGACTGCTGGTATACAAGGCAATTGGGCGTGAAAATACGCTAAAATTCACATCTAAAAATGGCTTAAGCAAGATAAGGTCTTTAGCGCCTGAAATCATATAAATTGCGTCGATATCCTGGCGAGAGCGGAAGTCAGCTTCAAGCTTACTGCCTAAAATTTGCTTCATACGTGAGATGCGATCTTGGCTGTCTTTGACGCCTAGAGCTGCCTGCACGGTAACCTTCATTTTATCGCCAGAATCAAAATAGTGTACTTCAACCTGCTCTTCGGTTTGCTCCTGCCACTCTTGAATAAAGCTATCGGCCATGCGTTTACCAATGCTGTCATTACTGGCAAAAATTAGCGGTTTTTTAATGCCGTCATTCACCATTTTCAGCGCCGCATCACTTGCCTCTTGAGTCGGAGATAGTGAATAGAAGAACTGATTTGGGTTTTGGCTTGCTTCATCTGGCTGGTTCAAAAACAGTTGTGGGGTGGTAATTTCAAGCTCTTGAGTGATATTAAGTGCTTGCTCAACGTCCTGATTAAATAGCGGCCCAATGATAAAGTCGCTGCCGTTTTCCTGAGCTTGCTGATAAGCGTTAGCGATGCCGTTTTCGGTATCGTAAAAACGTACTTCCACGCCTTGATTATGCTCAGCTAAATAGCTGGCAAGAATGCCTTGGCGAATCGGCTCAGCAACACGCGCACGCTTACCTGAAAGCGGCAGCATTACAGCGACATGTTGTGGGTTAAAAGGTCTGGCGCTTAGTGCATTTTCCAGATCAGTCGGCAGCTTAATTGCCCCAGGATGGCTTGGGTTTTGTTGTTGCCATTCACCTAGGTATTTTACTAATTGGCTTGGCGCCACAGCATAGTGTTTAGCAATATAAGTTAGTTGCAACCAGCCTGAAAAAATCGGATTGCTAGTGTCATTCATAAAGGCTTTTAAAGTTTCTTCATGTAGTGGCTGCAAGCGGTGCCAAATATCATCATTAACTAATACGGCTTCTGACTTAGGCAGGTATTGGCTTAACAGGCTCAGTTGGCGCACTTGATCAATAGGCTGCTGGTTTTGTTGGTAAAGCTTGGCTTTGTATTGATGGTAAGTCGCCATCTGCCATTTAGGTAAGCGCCACTGACTTGGGTAATTAAATTGCTGAAGCGCCGCAGCTGGAGACTCGGTTTTATCGATAATGCGCGTGCTTAGATACAAGTGCTCAGCGTTAATGGTGTCAACCTTGACCATGGTTGCACGCATTGAAGCTAGAATAGATTTAGCTGCCGCCACATTGCCATCATTAATATAGGCATGTGCCGCAAGCAGCAAATAACGGTCGCGCTCTTCAGCGACTTGAGTGAGCTTGGCCTGGTTTAAATAAACGTTGGCAGAATGTTCAACTGATACCAAAGACGTATCAATCTTAACGGTTGGCTGCTGGGTTTTGCTAGCACAGGCAGCTAAAAACACTGATAATAGCGCCACACAAACGATTTTTGCTGTTGTTGGTCTTTTCAACACAAGGCTTCACTCTGTTAAAATGCTGGCAATAGTTTAACCTGCTCTTTCAATTGGCGAAAGTCTCAGGTCCATTGATTATGAGGTAGTTATGGAGCTCACCACCGCTCTTTACATTGTGCCGACTCCGATCGGTAATTTAGATGATATCAGCACTCGCGCTTTAGATGTATTAAAGCATGTTAACCTCATTGCCTGTGAAGACACGCGCCACAGCGGTAAGTTGTTGAGCCATTTTGGTATTGAAACTCGCAAAACCGCCTTACATGATCATAACGAGCGTGACCGCGCCAAGTGGATTGTGTCGCAATTAGCCGAGGGACACTCGGTTGCCCTAATTTCTGATGCCGGCACGCCCCTCATTTCAGACCCTGGCTATCATTTAGTGAATCATGTACGTGAGGCTGGGCATAGAGTCATCCCACTGCCGGGTGCTTGCGCAGCGATCACTGCATTAAGCGGCTCAGGCTTACCCTCTGATAGGTTCTCGTTTGAGGGCTTTTTGCCAGCTAAAGAAAAAAGCCGCTTAGATAAGCTAAATGCCCTTAAAGAAGATCCTCGCACCTTGATTTTCTATGAATCTCCGCACCGCATTGTTCATAGTCTAGAGTCCATCGTTACCGCTTTTGGCAGCGAACGTGAAATTGTGATGGCCCGTGAGCTGACCAAAACCTTTGAGACCTTTTTGTCAGGTAGTGCGGCAGATGTTCTACAAACTGTGAAAGATGATGCTAATCAACAGCGCGGCGAAATTGTACTTATGTGTCATGGTTACCGCAGTGAAGAAACCAGCGAGTTCTCGCCTGTGGTAATTGATACTTTAAAAATTCTTTGTCAGGAATTGCCATTGAAAAAAGCTGCAGCGCTAGCAGGGCAGATGTACGACATTAAGAAGAATGCCTTGTATAAATACGGTTTAGAAATCGGCCTATAAAACTAGGTTACGACTGAAAATTATCACAAACCACAGATTAAGTTGGTGTGATGGCAAGGCTTAAGCTATAATCCGCGCCGAGTTGGCCAGACAGTTGCTGCGTTCGCAAGAACGGGGAGGAAAGTCCGGGCTTCATAGAGCAGGGTACCAGGTAACGCCTGGGCGGCGTGAGCCGACGACAAGTGCAGCAGAGAGAAGACCGCCAGCACTGTTTTTACAGGGTTGGTAAGGGTGAAAGGGTGCGGTAAGAGCGCACCGGGCCACTGGTAACAGTTGGTTGCAAGGTAAACTCTACCCGAAGCAAGACCAAATAGGGTTCCACTACTATTTATAGTTAATGCGTGGCTCGCGTTGGAACCGGGTAGGTCGCTTGAGCCTGTGAGCGATTGCAGGCCTAGACGAATAACTGTCCACGACAGGACCCGGCTTATCGGCCAACTCACTAAATTCAAACGAAAGCCCTCGCAGCAATGCGAGGGCTTTTTGTTTCTCAATCTTAATGGGGTTGTAAAGAAGAGATAGACGAATAACTGTCCACTCCACCCTTGATCAAGAACTGGCGGCTTTCGGCCAACTCACTAAATTCAAATGAAAGCCTTCGCAGCAATGCGAGGGCTTTTTGTTTTTAGCTTGTCAGCAAGCGCGCTTTAAAAAGCGTACTTGACGCTTGCTTTAAATGAGCGTGGTGCGCCAGGCATTACCCATGCGTCTGAGTAAGAGTTGGCGTAGTATTCTTCGTTAAGAATATTGTCGATGTTGAGGTTAACTTCTAGATTATCTGTGATCTGTAGGTTGGCAAATAGGTTAACCACAGTGTAGCTAGGTAAATCAAAATCCTGCTCGAGGAAGTCACCTAATTGCTTGCCAACGTATTTAACCAAGAAACCACCGCTACCTTCATAGCTGGCGATATCAGTATAGTGACGCACCATGATGTTACCGCTGTGCTTAGGTACGTTGCCAAGGCGTGCGCCTTCTTCAATTACATACCAGTCCCAAAGGGTGATTTCTTTGGCGTTCTTAGCATCAATGTAAGCATAAGCCATCGACACTTCAGTATTGTCGGTAAGGTTATAAACCATGTCGAACTCAAAACCTTCACTGGTGGCCTCACCAATGGCTTCGGTTGTGCCATCACCATTTGGGCTACTCGCAAGAATATTGCGTTTTTCAGTGGTGAATAGCGATGCGGTGCCAGAGAACCCATGGCTACCAAGATCCCACTTCATTCCGATTTCGTAAGACTTACTTTCCTCTGGGTCGTGACCATTACCTTGTGCATTGGTACCAGAGTTCGGGCGGGCACCTTCAGAGTAGCTAGCGTAAATGCGTGCCTGTTCAGATAGCTCATAAACCAAACCTAGACGAGGGTTGAAGTATGATTTTGAGGTGCTGGTTTTGCGGTTGTTATCTAATCGATAGGTAATATCTTGCGTGAAATGGTCATAGCGCATGCCAAGCATAACTTTCCAATCATCTGATAAGTCGATTTGATCTTGAACATAAAGGCCTTGACCGCTTTGCTCTTCAACGTCAGAGGTGTTGTCGATCATATCTGGCAAAACGTCACGATATACTGGGTTATCGTAATCTACTGCGTAATCTGCAGCAGTATCATCATTACCTTTGCCGTGGCGGTAACGTAAGATGTAGCGGTCTAATTCATACTCGTATGCATCACCACCAATTAATAGATTGTGGGTTAGACCAAACAGCTCTGCCGAGCCACTAAATTCAAAGCGAGCGGACAAATCATTGGCGTCAAATTCACGGTAACGGCGTTGACGCACTACTGTGTTAGTGTCTGCATCGTACCATCTAGGCTCAGTCACACTGCCTTCAAATGATGAGGTGCGGTAGCTTAACCCTGCCATTAATGCCCAATCGTTGGAGAAGTCATGCTGCATTTGTAACTGGTGGCCAAGGGCTTTAATTTCAACAGGACCATCAGCTGGCTCGCCATAAAAACGTGAGCTTGAGAAGTCTTTGCCTTCTACGTGCACAATACCACGGTCCATATCAGCTTCTTGATTGAGGTATTCAAGTTCATAGCTGACGATGGTGTCTTTACCTAGCTGATACAAGAATGAAGGTGTAAGCACGGTTTTCTTTTTGGTGACCGTGTCACGGTAGCTTTCAGCATCTTCATAAGCACCGTTAATACGAAATGCTAAATCTTTAGTTATCTCGTTGGTGTAATCACCTTCAGCACGGTAGGTATTAAAGCTACCACCGGTTAATTTGAAGTATCCCTCCTCGAAAAACTGCGGTTTCTTGGTAATGATGTTGACGGTACCGCCTGGCTCACCGCGCCCGTATAGCGCTGAGCTTGGGCCTTTCATGACTTCCATGACTTCAACGTTAGACATATCACGGTTACCGCTAAAGCCGCGACCTGCGCTGAAACCGTTAATTAAATAACCTGATGGTAGATTTTCATCGCCCGCGAAGCCGCGGATTGCAAACATGTCCCATAAGCCACCAAAGTCATTTTGACGCGTAACACCACTCACTAGCTCTAATGAGTCTTGTAAACTGGTGATCCCCACAGCTTCTAGCTTTTCAAAGGTCACTTTTGAAATGGCTTGAGGCAGATCTTTCTCTTGCACGTTACCGCGATACGCTTGACGTAAGCCTGTCACTTCAATGACTTCAACATCTTGATCTACATTGGTTGTGGTTTCTGCGGCAAAGGTGGTGCCGGGTATCGCTAGCGCGGCGCCGATACAAAGACTGAGTGTCTTGAGTGGGCTCTTGAAAGCATGTTTCATTTGACGAACTTCCTTATTTGGTTTGCCTGGGCAAACTCAGTTTGTGTCATTGAAGCAAAGGTTGTTGCTTCAATGATTTGTCGATTCCAACGCCCTAATTCTACTGAGCATTGAATTTGCTAAATGAGATTTATTTCAGGTTTTGACAAAAACGGCGGGAGTATAACAGTAAAATGATACAAGGTAACATTGTTAATGTAAGTTTATGTGATCTTTGCGTTTTGGATTGCGTGTAGGAGTTGGATATTTGGGCTTGTGTTGATTTGCTTGGAGTCTGGCTTGAATGTTACATAATGTAGCAGGATCTTGAGAACACAGTCGTTGCTTTGGTATGTTGCATAACTGTTGTGTTTAGCTGTTTTCAGCTGAGTTGGTATCGCAGCAGCATTGTATTGTCGTATGAAGTGTTCACGGAATTTTGCATAAAAAGGACTTTTAATAATGGCTTTGGATGTATCGGTTTTTGGCTCATTTATCCTGCTGTTCATGGTGATAATTGGGCTTATTAGTTATTTTCTCGGTAGACGAAAAACAAACCACCCAATAATTACTGCGGTGATTGGTATGTTCGTGAGTTTTATTCCATTTGCAGGATTGATTTACGTGGCGTTTTTGGCGTTTTTGGCGTTGAAGCAAGATGTTAACCATGGCTCTGTGAGCTAATACTTAAAATTTAATCTGCAATAGGTATCAAGACAAAGGACTCATCAGAAACAAATGAGCCTTTTTAGTTGATTAAAACTGTCTTGGAAACTCTAACCAGGCATCTCGCTGCTATCACATCACCTTTGCCTCCATGCTGACCAATCCTTCTCATGTATTTGATTATCTAATCGCAGTGAATCTTGAAGAACTAGTTATGCTTTAGCGAGAGCAATGCTCACTAGGGCTGTTCTTTCGCCATATCTGTGACCAACAAATCGACCATGGCGCGAACCTTAGCCGATAAATAAGTCTTACTCGGGTAGATGGCAAACACATCGATATGTGTGTGATGGTAGTCGTCGAACAGGGTGACTAATTGACCTGTATCCAATAAGTTGCCCAAGGTGAACTCGGGTAACCTGCAAATGCCGTGGTGATCTAACACCATCGCCACTTCCATTGCTGAGCTGTTACAACCAACGTACTGCTCAACGTCTACAAAGGTATCTTGCTTATTGGCATGACTAAATTGCCAGCGAGTAGGCTGCTTGAGATTGCTATAACAAATACATTTATGATCGACTAATTGCGCTGGCTCGGTTGGGGTGCCGTATTGCTTGAGGTACTCAGGCGTTGCCACCGTATAACCTTTGAATGAGCGTAGGCGCTTGCAAACTAAAGTCGAGTCATCGAGCTGCGCTGTGGCGCGGATGACCAAGTCAAATCCATCTTGAATGACATCGACATGGCGATCGCTTAAATCTAAGTCGAGGGTCACATCTGGATACAGGTTCAAGTATTTAGACAGTACAGGTTGTAAGTACCTTAGTCCCAGTGACACTGGGCAACTAATCTTAAGCTTGCCGCTAGGTTGTTGCAGCTTGTTGTCTAACATCCCTAGCGCTGTTTTGGCATCATTAACCATTTGCTGGCATTGGCGATAAAACACCTCACCTTCAGGGGTTAAGCTTTGCGAGCGAGTCGTGCGGTTGAGCAGGCGGGTGCCAATTCTTTGCTCCAGCTTATTGAAGGTTTTGCTGATATGTGAGGTTGAGTGTCCGGTGGCTTCTGCGGCAGCAGAGAAGCTTTGTAATTCGACTATCTTGGTAAAAATAACCATGCCATCAAATAATTGCGTTTCTTGCATTCTAATTAACCCCGTTTTACCAAGCTTTCAGGTACAGCTTCTCGTTTGTTCAGATAGCAATGTATGGAAATAAACTTAACTTATTGTGAGTCATTGTTAGTTAAATGGAAATAATTATTTTCTTATCACTGGGTTAATCAGCGCGATAATTGTGGTTAAAGTAGACACATATCGATTCAACTCCAGCCCGTTTGGGTGTTACCAGCCTTGGTTACTCAGGCTACTAAGACTCAGGTGATAAGAGCTTAGGGTTAACCGTTACAGATAAGGACACGCCATGAAAATTTTAGCTTTTGCTGCCAGCAGCAGCCGTCAGTCAATTAATAAAACCTTTGCAACTTATGCTGCAAATTTAGTTGAAGGTGCCGAGGTTGAGGTACTGGATATCAACGATTTTGAAATCCCACTGTTTAGTGAAGATAGAGAGAAAGAGCTAGGAAAACCAGCGTTAGCCCAAGCCTTTTACGACAAAATTAGTGAGGCCGATGCGTTGGTGATCAGCTTTGCCGAACATAATGGTTCATATACTGCGGCGTATAAAAACCTATTTGATTGGACATCGCGCATTGATATGAAGGTGTATCAAGGTAAACCAACACTGCTGCTTGCGACTTCGCCTGGGCCTGGTGGTGCTAAATCCGTGCTAGATGCCGCGACGACTTCAGCCCCTTATTTTGCTGCTGATGTTAAAGCGAGCATTTCTTTGCCAAGTTTTTACGACAACTTTGATGTGGCTACTCAGTCAATTAAAGATGATGCCATCGCCACTGAACTAGCGGTTGCGGCTAAGGCGCTCAAAGGCTAGTGCTTTCATGTCTTGATCTGTTACTGCTGCAGCTATCATCAAGTGCGCTGTGATGGTAGCGCTATAGCCCTTAATAAAGCTGATTGAAATGACGCTTTGTTTGTATAAGGGCTTTAGCTAATGCTGTTAGATTCTATTAGAAATGGTTACGCACCTGGAAGCGAAACTCCCAGCTGTTGATCTGCTCACCTTGGGTGAATGGTCTGGCAAAGTCGATATGGGCGATGTTGCCATAGCTGGATTTAGATGAGTAAATACGGGCGCCAATACCAATACTGCCAATCACATCATTAATTTCATTGTTTTCATCTGTGCCGCCAAATGCTTGCCCTACATCGGTAAACACCGCCCAACCTAAGCTTGCTAGCTGCCAGAGATTGATGTTGGGATAGTTACGAATTTCCCCTGTTAATGCCCATTGATTGTCGCCATGCTGGTAATCATTTGGATAGCCGCGAATACCTGTATCGTCTCCTAGGGCGAAAGTCTCGTCGAGGAAGTTATTTTGCGAGCTAGCCAATTTGGCTTTGGCGTAAGCGGTCCACTTAGGGTTGATTTGATAAAAATACTCACTCTTTAAAATCAGCTTGTAGTAATCATCTTGGGTGGTTTGCAGCACAGCTTCAGCATTTAGTGAGCTAAGTAGTAGGTGATCGCCACTGGCATAACCTTTACTGGAATACCAGTTAAGATGGTAGCCAGGCTGGTTGTCTTTGCGGGTATCATTTAGCTCTAACCCTAAGCGAAAGTAGTGATACCAACCTAAATTGAAGTCCTCGTTATTGTTAATAAGGTAAATGTTATTCAAGACTTTAAAGTCATCTTCAATATATTCATAGCCCATCCAAGGATAGGCAAAATCACGATCTTTCGGTAGCTCACTATCAGGCAGAGTTTCTAGATTGCTAAAAGTGTTTTTATCGTAGGTGACACCAAACGATAGTCTGTGTAAGTCTTGCTGACTCTTTTGTAATAAGTAGCCAAACTTGGCATCTAGGTATTGCTGCTGGTGCTCAAATTGATTCACTTCGACACCATTTTGCCTAACGGTATCGGTTTGTGTGTTGTCGAACACTTGCCCGCCATACATGTACTGAGTGTCGAGGGCATAAAACGGCTTGTTAAAGGTGAAGTGGGTGGAGGTACCGTCGCTGTTATCTTGAAAGTTAAAGCCGACTTTAGCGTGTTTTATCCAGCGAAATGGTGCTTTGGCAGAAAACAAGTAACCAGTGCGGTCAGCGTTAGATTTGTACTTAATGCGAGTGGCAATACCTGTGCCGAGAAGGTTGTCTTCCTTGATCCCAATTGAGAATTTGGTCTCTCCGCCACTAGTACCAAAACTGGCTGTGGGTAATAGCGACCAGTTATCCCAGGTTTCTACCACGACTTGTTTTTGCGCCTTGGCTGACTCTTCAGCATCAGGATCATCCACATCACTCATAGTGACTTTGGCGTCACGAATATATGCCTCTGCTCGCAATAGCCTTTGGGCTTCTTCAATTTGTCTTTGGTTAACCTCATCTCCCTCTTCAAAGGGCAGGTTGGCTAGAGTCGTGCTTTCAAGAGTGTTGATATGAAGGAAATTAGCCCATTCGTGGATGAAAAACGTGTCGGGATCTGACAGGTCAAAAATAGGGTGGCTAACCACAATAATATTGCCAACCTTGGATTTTATTAGGTCGTCAGGTTGAGTTTTTGCTTGTGTTTGTGCGTCGTTAGCCTTCACAGAAAGCTGGCTAAAACCTAGAGCCAAACAGCTTAATTGGGCAATTAATCGAAGCATTACTCATCCTTTTATTATTGTCGTTATTCCATTACACGCTTAAAAGGTGTTCATTAATAACACACGTGAAAATGGTTTGAGTCAAGCAATATAAGTGGTTGAGTTAAGTATAGTCGCTTGAGCCAAACTTAATTGGCTCAATGACTTATAAGCAATTGCTAAATTGGATTGGTTAGCGCTAGGCTTGCTTTAGTTAGGGCGACTACAGGGTTTTACGCGGTGGTACCACGACGTTGGCGAAGATAAGTCCAGCCACCAGTGACATGAAAATCAGGAAAATTTGTGCGCCAATATGGATTTGATTAAGCATCACCTCGCCAGACACCAAAGCGTTTAGGCCAATATAGGTTTTACTGCCTGGCACTAGAATTACGATACCTTGCAGCAGTGCTATTGAGACGGGTGCCTTCATCCAGCGCGCATACAGGTTGGAATAAATCCCCACAGCTAATGCGCCGACAAAAATACCAATCGATTCACCTAAATAGATGCCGCCAAGCATAGCTGAGAAGAAGGCGACAATGCCGGCAAAAATGCCCCAAGGAGAGTCTTTAAGGCGCGCTTTAAACAAAATTACCAGCGACATAGACAGGATAGGTACTGCGCTCCACATGGCCCAGGTTGGCAGCTTTTGCGGCTCTACAAATGGCACTTTGCCGAATATGGCGTAACCGATCGTCATGCCGAGAATCGCACCAAAATAGAGCTTAAACAGCAACATGGCGGCGTCCATAATTCGCGCGGTGCCGGAGATCAAATCTCGTGAGGCCAGCTCTGCAAGCCCTAGCGTTAGCGCGAGGCCCGGAATAAAGATGATGATGCCAGATAAAATAACAACAGGAATGTTAATGCTGGGGTCAAAAGTCGCAATACCACAGGCGGTAATGGCACAAACAATTGCTGACAATGGCTCAAGCATTTCCGCCACGCGCTTGGAGCGCTCTGCCCAAAACACCAGTCCATACACCATTAGACCTAATAGTCCTGACCAGATAACATCATGCCAGCCTGTGCCCATCAACATGGCAAAGGCGCCGGAGCCAGCACCAAAGGCGAGCAAGCTAAGACCATGGCCATAAGGGTTCGGCTTGTTGATAATTTCATCTAAGCGCTCAAGGGCTTCATCAACTGAGCGCTGACCCGAGCTAACCTCTTCAACAAGATCGAAAGCGCGGGCAAGTGAGCCTAGGTCAAGCTCGCCCGGTTTTACCCTAGCGACGTGGTTATATTCTTGCTCGGTGTCATGTTGCAGCACGAATGTCATCGAAGTTGGCGAGATCAGAAAATAACCCTCAATACCTAGGGTGCTAGATACCGACTGCAGGTGAGATTCTAGTCGATATGCTGGCGTACCAAACTTGTGCAACGCTTTACCTAATTTAATGATAAATCTGCGTTTTACGAGAAAGTCCTGATTGTCCACTTGGCGTTTTACACTCTTATTGTGATGTGATGACGATAGGGTTAAATCTTGGCGGCGATTCTATCTGAATCCTGCATTTGTTTATAGTCGATAAATAGATAATTTGACCAAAAACTGTAGATTATTTGCTCGCTAGTTGTCACGATAGTTAAGAAACGGGAGTTATGCCAATCAAGCAAGCGTGTTTTCAACCTTTGAGAAAGTGCTGTTAGCTATTTGGTATTAGAACAATAACAAAGGAAGAGTATGTCATTTTTAGTTAGTGGGTTATATGTGTCGCTTACAGCGCTGTTAATTATTGCGCTGTCTTTATATGTGATTAAGATGCGCCGCAAACATAGAGTAGGGATTGGTGATGGTGAGCATAGGGAGTTGTCGATTGCTATCCGCACTCAGGCAAATCTGATTGAAAATGCGCCCATCGTGCTGCTACTCATTGTGCTAGCAGAAGCCAATGGGCTTTCTATACTTTGGTTACACCTATTAGGTTGTGTTTGGTTGTTTGCGCGTATTATTCATCCTTATGGGTTAGTGAAGAGTAACGGCGGCATTCATTGGGGGCGTTACTATGGCATGGCGCTGACCTGGATTGTGGTGTTGGCGCTAGCGGGTGTTAACGTTGGTTTCTATCTTGGTCACGTATTGGATTAGCTTTGCAGGCACAGGTGCTGCGGTTAAGCGCTGCAATCTAATTCGCTTATTTGTTAGCTAAGTTATATACTCGCGCGCTGTTTGTTAGATTGGCTGTTTTTACAGCATGTGTCAGCGGTAGGTTATTTCATGCAAGTTGAGTCGACATTATTTAAGTATCCCAAGTATTGGGCGCATAGCGTTAACGCTGCGCCTTTCTTGCCTATGTCTGTAAAAGAGATGAAAAAATTAGGCTGGGATAGCTGCGACATTATTCTTGTTACCGGTGATGCTTATGTCGATCATCCAAGCTTTGGCATGGCAGTGATTGGCCGTTTGCTTGAAGCGCAAGGTTTTAGAGTGGGGATAATTTCTCAGCCGGATTGGTCTAGTAAGCAAGACTTTATGCGCCTTGGTCGCCCGAACCTGTTCTTTGGTGTAACTGCGGGCAATATGGACTCAATGATCAACCGCTACACGGCTGATCGCAAGCTGCGTCATGACGATGCATATACTCCAGGCAATATAGGCGGTAAACGCCCCGACCGTGCGGTAACCGTTTACACCCAGCGCTGTAAAGAAGCCTTTAAAGAAGTGCCAGTGGTGATTGGTGGTATCGAGGCGAGTTTGCGCCGTATCGCTCACTATGATTACTGGTCTGATAAAGTGCGTAAAAGTGTCATATCAGACTCCAAAGCAGACATCTTGGTTTACGGTAATGCAGAGCGTCCACTTGTGGAAATTGCTCACCGCTTAGGTAAGGGCGAGAGCATTAAACAGATGCAAGATGTGCGCGGTACAACTGTCATGCGCCGCGAAGCACTGCCTGAGTGGAAAGGTGTCGACTCGCGTAAAATTGACCAGCTGCATAAGATTGACCCCATTCCCAACCCTTATGGCGCAGATGATGTGGGCTGTGAAAAGCTATCTGGGCCAACGGATAAAAAGATTTTTGATAATGATGCGCCTAAAGCCATTAGTGTGCAGCCGCATCGGCCTAAGCCTTGGGAGAAAACCTATGTGCTATTGCCTGCTTATGACAAGGTAAAAGACGATAAGTACTTATATGCCCATGCCTCGAGGATTTTGCATCAGGAGCAAAACCCTGGCTGTGCTCGTGCTTTGTTCCAGCCGCACGACCAGCATCGCGGCGTTTGGGTTAATCCGCCTGCATGGCCGTTAAATACCGATGAAATGGACGCGGTATTTGATTTAGCCTACCAGCGTGTGCCGCACCCAAGTTATGGTAAGGAAAAGATCCCTGCCTACGACATGATCAAAACCTCGATAAACATTATGCGTGGCTGCTTTGGCGGTTGCTCGTTCTGTTCAATCACTGAGCATGAAGGACGGATTATTCAAAGCCGCTCACAAGAATCGATTATTAAAGAAATCAAAGATATTCAAGATAAAGTGCCAGGTTTTACTGGGGTGATTTCTGATCTTGGGGGCCCAACGGCCAACATGTATCGCTTAGGCTGTTCAAGTGAAAAGGCTGAAACTACTTGCCGCCGTTTATCTTGTGTTTACCCATCAATTTGTGGTCACCTTGATACCGACCATAAGCACACCATTGACTTGTATCGCGCTGCGCGTGACGTGCCGGGTATTAAGAAAGTGCTTATTGCATCGGGTGTGCGTTACGACTTAGCCACTGAAGATCCTGATTATGTGCGTGAGCTTGCGCGTCATCATGTTGGTGGTTATTTAAAAATTGCCCCAGAGCATACCGAAGAAGGCCCATTATCTAAGATGATGAAGCCGGGGATGGGCACTTATGATCGCTTTAAAGAGTTATTTGATAAGTTCTCTAAGGAAGCGGGTAAAGAGCAATTCTTAATTCCGTATTTTATCTCTGCTCATCCTGGTACGACCGATGAAGACATGGTGAATTTGGCGCTGTGGCTTAAGAGTGAAAAGTTCAAGCTTGATCAGGTGCAAAACTTCTACCCATCGCCAATGGCCAATGCCACCACCATTTATCACACTGAATTAAACTCACTGCGTAATGTTAAGCATGACAGTGAGCAAGTCAGTGTGCCGAAAAAAGGACGTCAGCGTAAACTACATAAGTTCTTACTGCGCTACCACGACCCAGCAGGTTGGCCGATGATCCGTGAGGCGTTGACCAATATGGGTAAAGCCCATTTAATCGGTAATGGCCCGCAACATCTGGTGCCGCCTGAAACTCGTAACGAACAAAATCGCGCGAAGTGGGGGCAAAAACCTAAGTCATCAGCTAAAGCTGGGTCGGCTAAAGGTGCTAAGAAAGGCTTAACTCGCTTTAGTGATAACCAATTTGATGATCGTAAAGGTCAAGGTAAAGCGAGTAACGGCAAAAGTTCAAATGCCAAGGGGTCACATACCAAAAGCTCACATGGCAAGGGCTCTCCTGCCAAAAGCAATGGGCAAGGTGCTAGCGGTAAAGGCGGATCAAGCAATAAAAGCAAAGGGTCAGGTAAAGCTGGCAATGGCTGGGCGACAAAATCCAAATACAGCTCTGGTGCTAGTGCCAAACGTAGAGCGACTAAATAATCTTATTAGCGCACATTTCAAGAGGCCTGTAACTACTTATCGTATTTACAGGCCTTTTTTATGCTTCCGCTCAAATTTACTCTTTGTTCTCATTTTTTATCGTCGTTTGTGCAGTAACGACTTTCAGTCATGGTTAATCTTGTGCCATTATGCTGCAACCAATAATTAGAATAATATCAATTGGGATAAGTTAGTGATCAGAGATTACGCAGGAAAAATCGCTTAGAACAAGGCAGAAATTGCAGCTAGCTATTATTCTACCTACAAAATTTATAACGAAGTTATAAGCGATTTTAACCAGTAAGAATGCTCACATATTTGTGCTAATTGGTATAACTACTTCAAGGAAGTGTCATGACATTCAGTCAAACTTTAACCGCAGCGACAGGTGCTGCACTATTGGTGAGCGCATTATTACCGACTCAAGCTTTAGCACAATCAAGTGAGCAAGATGCGTTTATGGCGGCGATTGCTAAGCATTGTGGTAAAGCCTATGCTGGCAAAGTTGTGTCTACCGATGCTGCTGATGCAGATTTCGCCAACAACTATTTGGTGATGCATGTACGTGAATGTGGTGACAAGCAAATCAAAGTGCCGTTTCATGTGGGGGAAGATCACTCGCGCACTTGGGTGTTAACCAAAACTGAATCAGGCTTACAGCTAAAGCATGATCACCGCCACAAAGATGGTAGTGAAGATAAAGTGACTATGTATGGTGGTGACACAGCTGATAGCGGAAGTGCTAGCTGGCAGTCATTTCCAGTCGATGATTATTCAATCAACAACTTTAAAGAAAACGGTTTAACTCAGTCGGTGACCAATGTGTGGCACATGGGCATTAATGACAAGGTATTTACCTATCAACTAACTCGTGAGAATAGAAATTTTAAAGTCGAGTTTGATTTAACTAAGCCTGTTTCCACGCCGCCGACACCTTGGGGACATGAGTAGTTAGCTACTTGGTAGTAAGCAGAAATAACAAGGCGACTCAATGAGTCGCCTCTTGTTTTGCTCGTTTAGTTGCGGGAGTTCGGTTTGTTATCCCGTGATCAGGTTATTTAGCGTCAAAGGTAAATGATTGTCCTGCAAGTGCAGCTTCATACATTAGGCCGCCTTTAGCTGCGGTAAAAATTGCCATGCCGTTGACATATTGCGCGGCAGCATTGTGATTGCTACCCGCTTGCCCTGCGCCTGCTGAGTTACCGGTTGTGCCCGCCTGAGCGCTAGCACCAACGTTAATCGCTACCGCTGAAGCCTGGGCACTAAACTCAAAGCTGCCGCTGGTGAAGTCATTGTATGCCTCAGCGTTTTTAAAGAAGATGATTTCGCTATAGGCCTGTCCGCCTAACTGAAAACCAATAGAAACTTGCGACAGCGTAGAGTCGCCCGTATGTGTACCGCCACGATAAACCCGGCCTTTACCGTAAGCCGCGCCAATTCCGAAGCCGCCTTTACCTACTGTTGGGAAGATGGCATAGCCATATGCGTTACCAAAAAACTCGCGTGATTCTTCTGCTTTTTTGAAGTTCTTTAAGGCATCGCTATAGTCGTCTGCCCAGGTGTAAGAGCTAAATACAGCAACAGTCATCAACACTGCCGCTGAGATAAGTTTAACGATTCGTGTCATAACAACCTCGTTGTGAATAGTTTGCTTCAAGATACCATAAATTGGCTAAGGGAAATAACAACTCTATGCTGGCAACTTAAGCTTTAAGACAATTACCTTAATGATGAAACTTGCCTAGGCCTGACTTGCTTTGCGAATGTGGCGATTAGACTGGCCTGCTGGTGGTTTACCAGGTGCTGGTTTGCGTTCTGCGAGCAGATGCTTAATTGCCATGATTGGGTGGGGTAGCAACATACGAGGACCTGAGTAAATCATGATTTCTTTGGCCATTTGTTTCATATGTGGCTTGTAGCAGTGTACCGGACATTTATTGCAAGTAGGTTTATCTTGCCCGTAAGGGCAGCGATCTAAACGGGTATTTGCGTAGGCTAAAAAGTCCTGACATTGCTCGCACACACCTGATTTGGAGTTGGTTTTATGATGGGCCTTGCAGTAAATCTCTACCATCGCTGAAATGGTATTGAATTCATAAAGTAATTTGCCGCTAAGTACTTGTGTGTCTGCCATCATCTACCTCTCATACATGCTAGTACTTGATATGCTGGTTATTCATCAGAATGTCGTTGAACCGTTCTGTAAATAACCTAGCGTAGTACTAGGTTATTGTCAGTTTATGCGGGATAAATCGTCGCCTCAAATTAAACCTTGTAGATTTATGAGCTAACGCACAAAAGCACTTAAAGTGTTACTGATAGGGGCTAGATCACTGTATTTAAGTAAATTCCTTGGTTGTTGGGGGTAAATACTTGATTTAGTAGCCGCAAATGCTTTAAAACTGAGTTGCTTGATTAAAAAAACATCTGCCTAACGGATACGTTGATATTCATTGGTAATGCTTATCATCGCGAGATTAATAATACGTGCTTAATTACCGAGCGTTATGGTTAGGGTCTTAGAATCAAATCAATCTGGATGAATTGGTGAAACAATGAAATTTATTTTTATCCTTGTTCTGGTTGTGGTGGCGTTTTACCTATTTAAGCGCACCAAAAAAGTGGCAGAGCAAGAGCAACAAGACAAGCCAGCGCCAATGGCGCCAAAAGCACCTGCAACTGAGCATAAAGCGGTTGAGCTGGAATCTGAACCTGCTGAATCTGATTCTGTTGAACATGCAGTAGAACAAGACGTTGCAACGTCAGAGGATGTGGTTAAATCTGCAGAGCCAGAGCCAGAGCCAGAGCCAGAGCCAGAGCCAGAGCCAGAGCCAGAGCCAGAGCCAGAGCCAGAGCCAGAGCCAGAGCCAGAGCCAGAGCCACAAACCCAGACCAATGCACTTGCTACCCCTGGCGATTGGGCGAGTGATGCGTTTAATGCAACCTTTGCCCAGTATCAGCAGGCTGAGTCTGGCACGGAAGCTCAACAACAAGCTTTAGCGAGCGTAATCGCCCATTGCTATAAAATGCGTAAGCAAGCTGATTATTGCCAGTTTGGTGCAGACTTAGCTCAGGGTTATATCGATAGCTACGACCAGCTTAATAAAGCCGGTGATAAAGCAGATACTAAATCCTTAGTACATATGCACTTAGCGACACTACTCACTGATACCGCTAAATTTTCCCAGGCGATTGAGGTTTGTCAGCAAGCACTAAGCCATAAGTTAACCGATGGCACAGTAACGGGCTTTGAAGGTCGAATTAATCGTATTGAAAAAGCTCAGGCTAAAGCGGGTGCTTAGCTGAGGTCGCACCAACTCTAGGGCAAGACGCAAGTATTTACAGAGTTTCATGCAACAATAGTTGACCTATAAGGTATGATAATACCTAACCCTAAAACGCGAACATTAGGTTCGCGTTTTTTATTTGCAGTTTATTGATATGTGTTACGTATAATCTGCACCATGACAATTCAGTAGCTCTAAAAATGCGACAAGGTGATAAGTTTATGAAGCAGTTTGCAAGTACACCAGACAATGCTCGAACGCAATGGTTATCAAAGTTAACCCTTGGTGTTGTTATCGCAGGGCTTGTGAGTTTATCTGGCTGTATTCGCACTCCTGAATGGACATTGTTTTATGCTGGTGATGAGCAGCAAGCGCCAGCTCAGTATCTTGAGCAAAAATTTATCGCTGGCTATTACGATACTGTCGAGCAATGTCAGGCCAAAGGCCGAGGTTTAGTTAAGCTGAAAATGAGTAAGCTGCCTCTAGAGCAAGCCTATGTGTGTGGCCATCAATGTCAAACCGATGACTCAGGTAACATGCGCTGTCAGCAGCTAGTTGAAGCGAGTGCGTTTGATGGAATTTAAACAAGATTTTTTTGAGCAGCTTGAAGGCTTCTACTCGCAAGTTTATCCCACGTCGATTTCTAATCCACATTGGTTAGGCTGGAGCGCGGAGGCTGCCAAGTTGATTGGTAACCCAGTTGCGGATGATGACTTATTGATGCAACTGTCTGGCAATATCGCGGCCCCAGGCGCGAGTTATTATGCTCAGGTCTACAGCGGTCACCAATTTGGCGGTTATACGCCGAGATTAGGCGATGGGCGCTCCATCATACTAGGTGAAGCACTCGGTGATGCTGGCGCTTGGGATGTAGCTATAAAAGGTGGCGGCCCGACGCCTTATTCGCGCCATGGCGACGGACGCGCGGTAATGCGCTCTGCTGTGCGCGAGTTCTTAATTTCCGAGGCGTTAGCGGCTTTAAACGTACCCACGACTCGTGCGCTGGCGGTAATTGGTTCAGACCTACCTGTTTATCGTGAAGATCAAGAAACCGCGGCAATAACGGTAAGGCTGGCCAAAACTCATATTCGTTTCGGTCACTTTGAGTATTTTTGTCATAGCGAGCAGGGTAGTGCCACCAAGTTAAAGCAGCTGGTGGACTTCACTATTAAGCAGCACTTTCCCCACTTAAGCTGTGATAGAGCAGGCTACGTGCAATGGTTTAATGAAGTTGTCGCGCTAACAGCAAAAATGATAGCTCATTGGCAATCTGTCGGTTTTGCTCACGGGGTCATGAATACCGACAATATGTCGATTATTGGCGACAGTTTTGACTTTGGACCGTTTTCATTTCTCGACACTTTCAAAGAAGACTTTATTTGTAATCACTCCGACCATAATGGACGCTATGCGTTTGGTCAGCAGCCAGGCATTGGGCTGTGGAACCTGCAGCGCCTTGCTCAGGCACTGACACCACTCATTAGCTCAGACGACTTAACCTCAGATGATTTAGTCGCCGCCCTTAACACCTATCAAGCAGAGTTAGTGAAACACTATCTTGCGCTGATGGGGAATAAGTTTGGCTTCAGTGGCTTAGATGGTGGCAGTGATGCTAATTCTGAAAACGCTAGCAGCAAAAGCAGTGAGCTTACAAAGCAGCAAAGCGAAGATTTAAAATTAATCGGTCAATTTACTGAGCTACTTGAGCGTAATCATCTTGATTACACCTTAGCGTTTCGTCAGTTTGGCAAGCTTGATATAGCTAGTCAGCACAGCAGTCTTAGGGATGACTTTGTTGATCTCGCTGGATTTGATGATTGGTATCAAGCCTATCAAAAACGAGTAGGCTGCGTGGATGATTTAGCTTTGTGGCAACAGGCGCGAGATAACTGCAACCCCGCCTATATTTTACGTAACTATTTAGCCCAAGAAGCCATTATTGATATTGAGCAGCATGGTGATAACCGTAAGCTAAAACAACTGCAGCGAGCATTAGCCACGCCATTTACCGAGCGGGCTGAGTTTGAACATTTTGCTCAGCGACCGCCACAGTGGGGCGAAGGGCTGATTTTGTCTTGCAGTAGTTAGCACTACTTAACGCCGATGTTTTTACCCCGAGGTGCTTCTCACTTGAGCATCTCTAGATTAATTAAGATGTAACTACCACATATGTTAACCATTCACGCATTAAAGCTAGATACCGATAGCCAAAGTTTGATTTTAGAAGCCGATGTCGATTTCGATCGCTTTGAGCAATTTGCTGAGCCGCTGGCAAAAGCGCTTGATTGCCAAATCCTCCAGCGCCAATGGGGTGCAGACAGACATCAATGGCGTTTAGATTTTGAATCTTGCGCGCTAACGTTAGAATACGAGTTTTATGGTAATGTGTGCTGGCTCAAAGCAGAGCGTGAGCAAGACTTTGAAGTAGTAAGTTACCTCGCGAGCTTGCTGCAACCCTACTTGTTAGAGATGAAAGCCTAGTTGAGGTCAAATCATAGCATGATTGAAGATAACACTATGACCGAAAGAAACGGTGCAAATACGGCTGAATCGACAGCCGCTTTTGATTTTCAGGCGCTCACTCCTGACTTGATTTTAGATGCCATTGAGAGTCTCTATATTTATCCCGAAACAGGATTATTGGCGCTTAATAGCTACGAGAATCGGGTTTACCAGTTTCGTTGCGATCGCGGTAATCGCTATGTGGTGAAGTTTTATCGCCCGCAGCGTTGGAGCGACGAGCAAATATTAGAAGAACATCAATATACTCAGGCACTGGCAGATAACGAAGTTCCTATCGCTGTGCCGGTTAGCGTTGATGGCAAGACATTGCACCATTATCAAGGTTACCGATTTACCTTGTTCCCATCGATTGGCGGCCGCTCATTTGAAGTGGATAACCTTGACCAGCTCGAATCAGTAGGGCGCTTTATTGGTCGTATTCATCAATACGGCGCGCAAAATCCATTTAACTATCGCGAGTCACTGACACCTGAAATTTTAGGTGTGCAGCCGCTTGAATATTTAAAGCAATCGAACATGGTTGCCAAAGCCATGCAACAGGCATTTTTTACGGTAACAGATCAGGTGCTTGAGTTGACTCAGCAGCAGTGGCGTAATTATCAAGGCACGACATTACGCCTACACGGTGACTTACATCCTGGCAATATTTTGTGGACCCCAGACGGCCCAGGCTTTGTTGACCTTGATGACGCCAAGCAAGGCCCAGCAGTACAAGATTTATGGATGATGTTAACGGGTGATAGGCAGCAGCAAACATTGCAGTTAGATATTCTGCTTGAAGGTTATCAAGAATTTAGCGACTTTGATAAACGTGAATTAGCACTGATTGAACCGCTAAGGGCTTTGCGAATGCTTAACTACAACGCTTGGCTGGCTAAACGTTGGCAAGATCCTGCATTTCCAATGAACTTCCCCTGGTTCGGTGATGTCAAATACTGGGAACAGCAAACACTGGCTTTTAAAGAGCAATTAAGTGCACTGCAGGAGCCATGTTTAACCTTATACTAATCGCAAATTTGTAGAGCTCAGTTGCTAACTTGCAATGAAAGGGTTAATAAAAATTTACTTAACCGCAAGCGGGTATTTTGTTACAAATACTCTTAAAAAGCGATTGAGCTCAGTGACTCGGCTCTATTATGATACAGTCACGAACCGCTACTAATCGAACAGTAGAACACACTAAGGAACTAAAATGAAAAAAGTTTTATTGGTCATGGCTGCACTATTATTCGCGCCACTAGCTGCCAATGCCGCTCAGTACGAAGAAGGTGTACATTACACCGTCATTAACAATGGCCCAGGTTCAAGCAAGCCTGAAATTACTGAGTTTTTCTCTTTCTACTGTGGTCACTGCTACAACTTTGCTAAAAACGTTATCCCAACAATTGAGAAAACTCTGCCTAAAGGTGTGAAGTTCAATCAAAATCACGTTGAGTTTATTGGTCGTGACATGGGTATTGAAATGTCTCGTGCTTTCGCAGTAGCGCATCAGCTTAAAGTGGAAAAGAAGATTGAACACGCACTGTTCCAGGCTATTCACGATAAGAAGCAGCGTTTTGTTACACGTGACGATATTCGTAAACTATTTATCGCTTACGGTGTTGACGGTAAAGACTTCGATGCAGCAGCGGACTCTTTCATGGTGAAAGCGCAGATGTCGAAAATGAAGCGGGAAACTGAAAACGCGCAAATTCGTGGCGTACCGGCTTTAGTGGTTAATGGTAAGTACCGTGTTGAAACCGGTGCAGTGAAAAGTTACGACGAGCTGTTAGCGATTGCATACTACCTAGCTGAGAACAAGTAGTCTCAAGTAGTGATATCTAACTAATTAAAAGCAGCCAAATGGCTGCTTTTTTTATCGCCTCAAACATTAATTGTTGTTTATAGTCGTTACGACTTTGGAATAGTCTTAGTAAGTTATGCTAATAGGCAGATGGAGTGGTGGAGCCTAATATCTTGAGACTAGATCAATGATTTAGTTAGATATAAATCATTAGGAAAAAAAAAACCGTATGCCGAAGCGATACGGAATAGAGTCAATTGACTCGGTTTTTACCCTGAGTAACGATACAGATAGTAACAGTGTGTCAATTTTTTGGCAAGTGACATTTTATTGTCGCCTTGTGATTAAGCTCAAATTCATAAAAAAGTCGTAAGCTTCGTGAAACTTGTGAAAACCAATACTGTCTAATTTGAGTATTGGAAAAACATAGAACAATTATACAGCCGGAGGCAGTATGCGCATGTTTCCCGTTTATTCTCCTAAACTCATCGCTAAGCATGTCAGAATTTTCTTAACTGGGGTGATTTGGGTCAAGGATCTCGGTCAACTTGAGTTTTCAAATGGGCGCTTTTTGATGCCTAAACGTAGTCTGCCACAGGTAAGAAAAGCTATTTCTGAGCTTAACTCGCTACTTGAGTCGCAAAAGGTGAGTCCGGGCCCTGCTTAGATAATATGAGAGCTTCACGCAGCTTTTAGCATGTTAGTCTTCATAAATAACAATTCGTAAATATAAAAAGAGCAGGCCATTGCCTGCTCTTTTTATATTAATCTCGCCCTCACTGCAAAGGGTTAGCTAGGCACTCAGTCGTTGCTTTGACTACTCACGCTATTTCAGTAGCTGAGGGTATGACACAAGTGCTAGAAATCAGCTAATTAGGTTTCGCTATTTAGCAATCCAACAAGGCCGTTCACCTTGTCATTCCATGAGTTTAGATCTTGCTGAAGCTGCTCATTTTTAGCAGTAAGCTGTTCGTTCTTTTGTTTCTCTTCTTCGAGCTCCATTTTTAGTAGCTCTACACTTTCAAGTGTTGCTTGGATCTTGCTTTCCAGTTGGGACAATAGTTCAAGGCTCATGGCGCGTCCTGTCAGTTTCATGGTGGAGCCTTGATTCTATCAGTGCCAGCCCTGATAGGAACAGCAGAAAACGTTAAGTGACGATAAATTAATCTAAAATAATGACTTTATACCCAAGCAACTTCGATATACAGGGTGCAGAGCATCTCATTCGGTTCAGTTCGAGGCGAAAAGTCGACGTAATGGCATTCTCTTTCTAGGCGTTTCAACAAAGAAATGGGCCTAATGAGTCGCTCCCAAACGGCGATTTTGATTGTCTTTCATGCTTTGCTGCTGATTATTAACCTAGAGTAACTATGTATCAAATCCTCGCCGAGCCTGAAAACCAATCTATTCTCGCTGAACATGCATCTTGAGGTTGTTTGGGTATATGTAAGTGCAAGCTCGTTCAAGTAATCAGCATTAGCGACTTGAGTAGAATCTGGGTGCTTGTTCATTTCAATTGACGTATTTTAGTTGAAGATTAAACACGACAACTTGACTTTGTTAGCTAGCCTCCATAGTCTGCAAGCTCTGTTTTAAAGGTGGTATGCAATGGAAATAAAATATAATTTAAAACCCGCTTCAGAGCGCCGCACTGAGCAATTCAAGCCAGAAGGTAATGTTGGCTTTGGTAAGCTTAGAACTGATCACATGTTTTTGATGGATTATCGTGACGGTGAGTGGGTCGACCCGCGTATTGTGCCTTATGGACCATTTGAAATGGCGCCAGGGGCAATGACATTGCATTATGGCCAATCAATTTTTGAAGGTGCAAAAGCCTTTAAGCATGATGACGGCGAAATCTATACCTTCCGCCTAAACAAAAATGCTCAGCGTATGAATCGCTCGGCAGATATCGTATGTATTCCGAATATTGACGAGCAATTACAAGTGGATGCCATCAATGCTTTGATTGATGTTGATCGCTTATGGTTCCCAGAGCAAGACGGTGCATGCTTGTACATTCGCCCATTCATCTTTGCAACAGAAGATCGTCTATCTGTTAGCCCAAGTGAGCAGTACACCTTCTGCGTCATGTTAAGTCCATCTGGCGCGTATTACTCAGCTGATGGCGTTAATGAAGGCATTCGCTTACTTATCAGCACTGAGTTCCACCGCGCTGTTTCTGGTGGCACGGGCGCTTCTAAAGCTGCCGGTAACTATGCGGCATCACTACGTGCTGGCAAGGCTGCTGCAGAGTACGGCGCAGCGCAGGTATTGTATTTGGACTCAACCAATACTCAGATTGAAGAAGTGGGCGCGATGAATCACTTCCACATCTTAAAAGATGGCACTGTCATTATTCCTGAGTTTACTGACACCATTTTAAAATCTATTACCTCGCAATCTATCATGGAGCTTGGTGAGCAACTTGGCTGCGAAGTGCGCCAGGAAACAGTCATGCTCGATAAGTTTATCGCTGATATTGAAGCTGGTGAGATTGTTGAAGCTGGCGGTTTTGGCACTGCAGCTGTGGTTTCTCCAGTGAGCTCGTATATCTTCGAAGATGGCCGTATCGTGACCGTTGGTGATGGCAGTGTTGGCCCACGAATTAAGCGTATCTATCAGGTTTATACTGATATGCAAAAAGGCTTGATGGCAGCACCTGAGGGCTGGGTACAAAAAGTTGAGCGCGTTGCACCGCAAGGTTAATTCGCGGATATTAATTGAAAAAGGCGCCGATGGCGCCTTTTTTATGAGTGATTTGTGATGAGAGCTTTCTAGGCAAGCAAGAAATGCTTGTTCCTATTTCGCTGCTACTTTACAGCTACTCTAGGACCAACCCTTTTGGTAGTGCTAGGCGTTTCTTTTTCTCTTCAGTCAGTAAGGCTAAACAGTCTTCAGGTGACAGTGGCTTGCTGAGTAAGAAGCCTTGGACTTGGTCACAGCCATCTTCTTTTAGGAATGACAGCTGCGCATGAGTTTCTACGCCTTCTGCCACTACATTTAACTCAAGACTGTGAGCAAGAGTAATGATTGCACTGGTAATTGCTGCATCATCTGGGTCTTCAGTAATATCACGTACGAATTCGCGGTCGATTTTCAAAGTATCAATCGGGAAACGTTTTAGGTAACTCAAACTTGAATAGCCGGTTCCAAAATCATCAACCGCAATGGTAAGTCCCAACGCTTTGAGCTGTGACAAAATATCTACCGAGTCTTGTGGGTTACCCATAATCATAGATTCAGTAAGCTCTAGCTCTAAGGCGCTTGCTGGCAAGCCTGATACCGCAAGGGCGACCTCAATGGTCGAGATAATATCAGCTTTTAACTGTCTGGCTGACAGGTTCACTGCCACTGAAATATCTTCAAACCCGGCTTGATGCCATTGTGCTAGCTGACCACAAGCCTGGTTAATTGCCCAGTGACCGATTTGGTTAATCATGCCTGTTTCTTCTGCCAGTGGAATAAACTCTGCTGGCGAGATAAAGCCTAGCTCTGGACTTTCCCAGCGAAGCAGTGCTTCTAGGCCGATGATCTGCTGAGTTTTAACGTCATATTTAGGTTGATATACCAAATACAGCTCTTCTTCGCTCATGGCTTGCTTCAGACCTGCTTCAAGCTGTACATGGCGCGTCGCATACTTATTGAGTTGCTCGGTGTAGAACTGGAAGTTGTTACGCCCAAGCGATTTGGCGTGATACATAGCTGTATCTGCGTACTTGGTTAGGTTAGTGGTGTCAGTCGCATCGTTTGGATACAAGCTAATGCCTATCGACGGCGAAATGGTGAGCGTCTTATCATCCAATAAAAATGGCGTTTGGAAAGCGTGCAGCACCTTCTCAGCGATTACAGTGGCGGCTTTGGTTTTGGCAACCCCTTCAAGGACGATGGTAAATTCATCGCCGCCTAAACGCGCGACAGTATCGCCTTCACGCACTGAGTTTTGTAAGCGACTTGCCACGGCTTTAAGCAGTAAGTCACCAATGTGGTGACCCATTGAGTCGTTAATGTGTTTAAAACGATCCAGATCGAGGAACAGCAGGGCGACGATTGAATTGGCTCGATGGGCTTTAGTTAGCGCCTGATTGAGTCTGTCCTGGAATAAAGTGCGATTTGGCAGACCGGTTAGTGGGTCAAAGTTTGCCAGTACCCGCAGGTCTTCTTCGGCTTTTTTACGTGCGGTAATATCGGTAAATACTGCAACAAAGTGGCTGGTTTCACCTTTGTTATCAAGTACCTGGTTGATTTCAAGCCAAGCGAGAATACCTTTGCGATCTTTGGTGCGAATTTTAATCTCGCCAGCCCAGTGCTTATGGCGCAGCAGTTGGCGCTCAACCGCTTGATAAAATTCACGTGAGCGTTTACCCATAGCGAGGAACAAGAAGTGTTTGCCAGCGACTTCTTTGGGCTTAAAGCCGGTAATACGGCTAAAGGCTGGGTTAACCGAGCGCACGCGGTAGTCTAGCTCGCCTACCACAACCGCCTCGTTCATACTAAACAGCACTTGTGATGACAGCTTGAGCTCGTTTTCGGTGACTTTTCGATTAGTAATATCTTTGTGAGTGCCCGCCATACGTACGGGGGCATTTTTGTTGTCACGCTCTACAACCTGACCTCGGTCAAGCAGCCATATCCATTTACCCGGCTCTGACTCAATACGATATTCAGCTTCAAAAAACTCACTGTTACCTTCAAGGTGCTGGTTAAGTAGGGCCTGTACCTTAGGTTTATCTTCGTTGTGAATATTTTTAATCAGCAGCTGATTTTCGCTTTCGATTTGAATTGGCAATGATAAGTTGGTGCGATAAACCGCATCTTCTTTAATGTTCCAGTCCCACATACCATCGCCAGATGCCCAAAGCGCGAGTTTTAATCGCTCTTCTGAGGCGCGAATACTGGTTTCGAACTCTTTACGCTGTAGCACCTTCTGTCTGCGTGAAATCCACAAAATGGCGATAGCCGTGAGCGCAAGCAAGGTATACAGCAGATAGGCAAAGCGGGTCATATAAAATGGCGGGATCACCGACACGGGTACAGTTAGCCCAGGCTCGGCAAACGGGTTGCTGCCAAGTGCATGTCTCACTTCAAGTTGGTACTCACCTGGCGGCAGATTGGTGTAGGTGATCTTGCTACCATCTTTGAGGTTATGCCAGCGCTGGTCAAAGTTTGTTAGTCGGTAACTAAAGCGATTTAAGCCTGGATAGAGGAAGTTAAGTGAGCTGACTTCAAAGCTAATCACTTGTTTCTCGTAAGGCATGTCAATATGCGGCGTAGATGCTAAGTCGAGAATAGGATGGCTAGTCTCACCTATGGTGTATTGGGTTAACGCCAGTGGAGTTGTAGGGCGTTTGATTGGCACTTGCTGTGGTGAGAAGTGGTTAATACCATTGATGCCACCGAACCACATATCGCCGTTGGCATCTTTATGAGTCACACCGCCATTAAATTCATTTGCCTGTAAGCCTTCATGTTGGTTGTAGCTAATAAAGCTATGATCTGTTGGGTTATAACGGGTGATCCCTGAATTAGTGCTAAGCCAAAGGTGGCCCTGATTGTCTTCCAGCATGCCATAAACAGTGTTGCTTACCTTGTCGGCATTTACATCGACATGCTCAAATGAGAACACACCATAGGCCGTTGATAAGCGATCGATACCGGCATGAGTGGCCACCCAGAAGTCGCCACTTTTAGTAAGTAAGAAGTCGCGTACGCGATTATCGCTCAAGCTATCAGGCTTGTTCTTCTCATGTTGCAGAAAGTCGAGTTGCTTTTCCTCTGGCTTTAAACGAACTAAGCCGCCCATAGTGCCTAACCATAAATGGTCTTGATCGTAATGAATTTTGATAATTCGGTGCTTAAAGGGTGAGTAGTCATCTTGAAAGCCAAAGTTGTAGGCGTACATGACATCAGTATTTTCAGAGATGAAATACAAACCAAGCTTGGTGGCAACCCAAACCCTGTGTTTATCATCTATCGCCAGGCTAATCGCTTTGGTGTCGGCTCTTAACTTGGGATCGGCTTGTACTACCATTTTGAATTGGTTGTTTTTGTCTAACTTACCAACGCCATAATTAGAGGCGAACCATAGGCTACCTTGACGGTCCTGAATGATGTCGCCAATAGAGATTTTAAGCTGTGACTCAGGCGTGGAAAGCGCTTTTGCAAACAATTGATTGATGTATTGGTATTGATTGTTATTGTCGAGGTACTTGACTCCAGCCCCTTCAGTACCTATCCATAGCTTGCCGTCATTGGCGCGATAGATTGCGCGGATCATGTTCGCCATACGCTGGCGTTCGCTGCGGTAGTCAAACAGATGGTTAAAGTACTGATGGCTTAAGTCGAGCTGATCAATTCCTGCGTACCCCATGCCGAGCCACAATACGCCGTTGCGGTCTAGCAGTAGTTTTTGCACGCTGTTTTCTTTGACGCTTGATAGTCGCTGTGGGTCATGTGTATGAACTTTGGTTTGCCATTTACTGCCGTCGAAGTCGAGCTGGAAAACACCCTCATTATTGCTGATGGCCCAAACTTGAGTTGGGCTGACAACGACAAAATCTTGAATAAAGCCTAAGTCGTTATAGCTGTAGTCTTTAGTCCAGATGAGTTGTTTTTCATGGGTGTCGAGGTTGTAGCGCCAGATTTGGTTATCGATAGCAAGCCAAACTGAGTAAATCGAGCTTGAGCGGATTTTTCTAACTGACATACTTGATGGAATATCAAGTCGTATGATGGTGTTAGAGTCAATAGCGAAGGTGCCGCTATCTTGGGTGCCCACAATAACAAAATTGTCATCAATGTTGGCAACCTGAGTGATCTGAGGATGCACAGTGTTACCTAGGCTAATGGGGGAAACCTTGTTAGTTTTTAGCGAGACAATGAACAGCCCAGATTGAGTCCCTACCCATAATGTATCGCCAATCACATCTAGACTGGTGATCTGCAGTTCGCTTAAACCTTGCTCTTCACCAAAGTGGTTGAACTTGCCAGTGGTAATGTCTAGCCGATTGAGACCACTATTAAACGTGCCCACCCATAAGCTTCCATCAGGTGACTGAGTAATGTCAGAAATATAGTTGCCAGAGATACTTGCATTGTTGTCGATGTTTTTTATAAAAAGCTGATACTCAACACCGTTGTAACTGTGTAGACCATCTTGAGTACCGACCCACAGCATGCCTGCTCTGTCCATAAACAGGCTGGTAATGGTGTTCTGGTTTAGCTTGTTGGCACTGACAAAACGCTGAAATTTTACTTCAGCGATATCGTTATAGCGGGATTGAGATTGCGCCGTTGCTGCGAGTGATAGAAAAACCACTGCAAACGTCATTAGTCGACTTAGCAAACAAGTTATATCACTTAATTTCAAACGGCACCTGTTAACATTTACATTGCGAACATTCATCTTACAATAATCTTACTTGTAAGCCGTGAAAATTCAATTCTTTAATCAAAATGCAGCTGGTTGTTAGCAGCTTTTTTTGTAAATTAGTGTCAGGCGAAAAAAAAGCGCACTTTAGTGCGCTTTTTATGGTCAATTTAGGTTTATGATTTTAAATGATGCGAATCATACTCAGTAAGCACTTCATGGATTAGCGCATCTTTTTGTTCCCAAATTTGGTTTAGTTGGCGCTGAAACTCTACTCGATATTCAGCTTGTGAGAAATACTCGTCGGCGTTCACCTCAGGTACTGGCAGCACTTCAATTTTCATCACGACTTTTTTCACTCGACCATTCATCACCCCAAAAAGCACATCTTCCTGCGCGTCCGGGTAAACGAGTGTGATGTTAACTAGACCTTCAAATTGCTCACCCATGGCAGATAGGGTAAAGGCGATACCGCCTGCTTTCGGGCGCAATAAATAGCGATAGGGTGAGTTTTGTCTTTTGCGCTTATCTTCAGTAAAGCGGCTACCTTCTACATAGTTAATGATGGCAGTCGGTAAATATTTAAAGCGCGCGCATACCTTGCGTGTGGTTTCTAAATCTTTGCCCTTGAGCTTTGGGTTCTTTTTTAGTTTGGCTGGGCTTGTACGGTTCATAAACGGCATATCAAGCGCCCAGCAGCCTAAGCCCATGATCGGCACATATAGCAGTTCTTTTTTCAAAAAGAACTTTAGCATAGGTAGATGGTTACGCAGCAAGTAGGTTTTGGCCGCAATATCAAAGCCGCTAACATGGTTACAAATGAGCAAGTACCAACCATTTGGGCTTAGCTTTTCTAGCCCTTCCACGTCCCACTCAATATGAGTGATAAGCTTTAAAATACCGCCATTACAGGTCGCCCAACACCACATACAGCGGTTCATTAGGCGGGATAATTGTGTTCGGAATGCCTGGACAGGAATGAGCAGTTTTACTATCCCACCAATACTAATAATACTGCCCCAAATGGTGGTATTGATAATAAGTAGCAAAGTACTTATTACAAACAAAATTGGGCCAGGTAGAAACGAAAGCATTAAGCCTTATACCTCTTGTTTAACTTGCTCAGTAGATGCATTTAGTGGTGCATCGAGTTGGGCCGATATCTGATTAAGCTCGCTTAGACGTTCATCTTTAGCTAGCCAGATTTGATTTAAGTGTTCCTGGAAGTCAATTTTAAATTGGCGGTCATTTATATAGTCACCGCGCATGGCGTCAGGTATCGCTTGAATCTGAATATCCACATTGACTTCGTCAAGTTCGCCACAAATATACTCCCAAAATGTCGGCACACGGTTTGGGTAATGGATTGTGACATCAACTAAGGTGTTAATTTGTTCACCTAACATTGATAGCGCAAATGCCATGCCGCCAGCTTTGGGCTTGAGCAAATGGTCAAATTGGCTACCTTGCTTGCTGTGCTTTTTATCGGTAAAGCGAGTACCTTCGACAAAGTTCATCACGCTAACAGGCTTGTATTTAAACTTTTCACAAGCGCGGCGCGTCTCTTCAATGTCTTTGCCTTTTAATTTAGGGTTCTTCTTGATTTGTGCATTGCTATAGCGGCGCATAAACGGGAAGTCTAGTGCCCACCAAGCCAAACCAAGAACTGGGACGTATATCAATTCTTGTTTTAAAAAGAACTTTAAAAACGGGATCTTACGGTTAAGTACTCGCTGCAAGATCAGAATATCTACCCAAGACTGGTGATTGGCTATCACCATGTACCACTGCTTTTCACTGAAGTTGCTGTCACCGGTTTGCTTAATTCGCAACGGGTGCATAACGGACTCAATGATCGTGTTGACGCTAATCCATGCTGAAGCACAATTATCGAGAATATAACTACAAGCTGTTCTCAGTGACGCGATTGGAATCAATTTCACTATGCTGAAAATCAAGATCGGTACGATCCAAAAAAAGGTATTTAATACATACCCTAAAAATGCGAATCCACCGCGGATTTTGGCAAATAGTGACATTCATTCCTCCTTAAATTAAATGGAGGCTTATGTTACTCGCACAAGAGCAATTGCTCAATCTGTGACAGCAAATTTTTAGTGGTTAGTCAGCCGAGAGAGTAGCTTATCCATGGCTCGATACCCCAGAGCTTGGGCAAGATGAGTTTTATCTATATTGGGTGAGTGTTGTAGGTCAGCTATGGTGCGCGCGACCCGTTGGATGCGGTGAAAGCTTCGTACTGACAATCCAAGAGCGGTGACGCTTTGCTCTAAAAATAGCAGATCGGCATGGCTAAGTTGAGTGACTTGCTCAAGCTGTTTAGGGCCAAGCTCGCAATTAAGTACACCTTGGCGGTTAAGTTGCAACTGGCGCGCTGTCGCGACACGCGTGGCAACTTCAATACTGGTTTCACCTTTTTGCTGTTGATTATTGGCAAGGGTGCCAGCTGGCAGTTTGGGCACGTCAATGGTGAGATCAAATCTGTCTAAAAATGGGCCGCTGAGGCGAGATAAGTAACGCAAGATTTGATCTGGGGTTGCACGGGCATTATCGGCATCGCCACATGGGCTAGGGTTCATTGCCGCAATCAGCTGAAAGCGACTTTTAAACGTTAGCTTAGCTGCAGCGCGGGAAATGATTATTTCGCCTGTTTCCAGCGGCTCGCGCAGGCAGTCGAGGATTTTCCGTGGAAACTCGGCGACTTCATCTAAAAACAACACCCCGCGATGAGATAGCGATATTTCACCAGGTTTAGGGTTACTGCCGCCGCCAATCAATGAAATATTCGAGCAGGTATGGTGCGGAGCGCGAAATGGCCTTTGTAGAAACGCTTGAGGCTTAATGTGCAGTCCGGCAACAGAGTGAATTGCGGCAACTTCAATTGCCTCTTCATAAGAGAGCTTGGGTAGCAATGGCATAATGCGGTTTGCCAACATACTCTTGCCAGTACCTGGCGGGCCAACAAATAGCAAATTGTGACCGCCAGCTGCGGCGATCTCTAAGCCTTGTTTTGCCTGATATTGGCCGATGACCTCACTTAAACATAACGAGGTTTGCTGTTCCTCTTGTTCTATCCACTGAGGTGTGGTGTCCACAAGTGGCAGTTGCGCCTGGCCTTGTAAAAAAGCGCTTAAGTGCTGTAAATGAGCAACAAAAAAAGTATCACGATAGCCTACTAATTCGGCTTCATGACGATTATCAACAGGAATAAATAACCCATGCAGGTCGTCTTTGGCGGCGATAATCGCAGGCAATAAACCATTGCAAGCGCGCACCTCTCCGTTAAGGGCAAGCTCGCCAATAAACTCGCAATTTTTGATGCTGTTAAGCGGAATCTGTTCTGACGCAGCCAGAATGCCTATGGCGATAGGTAAGTCGTATCTGCCGCCTTGTTTAGGGAGATCGGCAGGGGCAAGATTGATGGTGATCCTACGCTGTGGAAACTCAAAGCCTGCGTTAATTAATGCACTGCGAACCCGCTCTTTGGCTTCTCTCACTGAGGTTTCAGGCAGTCCAACAAGGTTAAATGCAGGTAAGCCGTTACTTAAGTGAACTTCAACAGTAACTTTAGGAGCCTCGACTCCAGAGGCTGCGCGAGTGGTAACGCAGGCGATTGCCATAAACAAATCCTTTTGTTTCTTTGTGGGTAAATTCTACCGTTCAAGCTGATGATTTATTCGATACAAATTATAAGCTTGATGGTGTAGCCATCATCAGTGTAGTAGAACAATGAGGCTTATGCTTCAGTTTACTTTGTACTTGTATCATATCGATATTCAGTCGTTTTAGAGTCTAAACTGCTAGCGTTTCCATGTACTCAGTATTAGCTGATAAGCCTACGGGCTTATATCACTTCCAAAAATGCCTTAATAAGTGGCTCGTCGCAGCGTTTTTCTTTACAACAACAACCAAGATCAAATGCTGGGATCTCAATTGGCGAGTCAATAATCTGTACTCTGTCTCTTACTGGTGAGTTATTCAGTACTACATCTGGGGTAATACTCACACCGCAGCCAAGTGCCACCATAGAGGTCATGGCTTCTTGGCCTGACACATGAGCGTATATATTTGGCTTGATTGCCATTTGCTTGAACCAGTTTTCGGCGCGCCGTAATCCTGGGCCATGCTCTGGCACAATAAACGGCACAGCTTGCCATTCGATATTGGCCTGATTAAGCATTTGTTGCACCTGACATGGCATATTAGGGGCCAGCAATAATAATGGTACTACGTCAATATGGGCGAAGTGCAGGTTGCTGGGGAAGTCATCTGGATAGGCGGAAATGGCGATATCAGCGCGGCCGTTTTTTACTTCACTCACTGAGTTTGCCGCATCGCCTGTGATCAGGTTAATTTCTACTTGTGGGTGCTCACGGCGAAATTTATCTAGTAGCGCAGGCAAATGACTATAGGCTGCAGTAACCGAACAATATAGGTTGAGTTTACCTTTTAGCACGCTTTGGTCTGGGTCGACCTTGAGCTGCAACTCGTGCCAATTTGCCAAGGTTTGTTGGGCGAAGTGCTTAAATTCAATCCCTGCCTGGGTGATGCTAACGCTGCGGTTATCTCGCTCAAATAGCTTATTACCAACTTGTTGTTCAAGGCGCTGCAATGCCCGACTTAAGGTCGATGGACTCATGTGAGATTGTTCTGCCGTTTTGGCAAAATGTAAGGTATCACATAAAGTTAGGTACAACTTGAGCGCCTTAATATCCATTGATACCTCTTTCGTGTATTAGTTGCTTTGAGCGTGCTGCTCGAGAGCGAGAGCCGTAGTCAAATATATCGAACAATTATATTGCATAAAATGCAATGTTAAGTTTCGAATATATCATTTTAAGCAATCATTCGCATCCGCTATATTGAAGTCATTCGCACTATTAGCTCGCAAATTAAAACGCATTTAGAAGCTAATAGATTGTGTCCAAAATATCTGTTTTTAAGGTGGTACCAGAGATGGCGAATTATTTTAATTCTTTAAATTTACGTCAGCAGTTAGCCCAGTTAGGGCAGTGTCGTTTTATGGACCCAAGTGAGTTCAGCGACGGTTGTAATTACATTAAAAACTGGAACATTGTTATTCTCGGTTGTGGTGCGCAAGGCTTAAATCAGGGTCTTAATATGCGCGATTCTGGTTTAAATATCTCTTTTGCGCTACGCCCACAGGCTATCGCTGAAAAGCGTGCTTCATGGCAAAAAGCCACCGATAACGGCTTTACTGTCGGCACGTTTGAAGAGTTGATCCCACAAGCTGATTTAGTATTAAACTTAACGCCAGATAAACAGCACTCTAATGTGGTGAATGCTGTTATGCCACTGATGAAGCAAGGCGCGACGCTGTCATATTCTCATGGCTTTAATATTGTTGAAGAGGGCATGCAGGTTCGTGACGATATAACAGTGATTATGGTGGCGCCTAAGTGCCCAGGTACTGAAGTGCGTGAAGAGTACAAGCGTGGCTTTGGTGTACCGACCTTGATTGCTGTTCACCCTGAAAACGACCCTAATGAAGATGGCCTAGCGATTGCCAAAGCTTATGCCAGTGCAACCGGCGGTGATCGCGCTGGTGTCTTGCTTTCATCTTTCATCGCTGAAGTGAAATCTGACTTAATGGGCGAGCAAACTATTTTGTGCGGCATGCTGCAAACGGGGGCCATCTTGGGCTACGACAAGATGGTGGCTGATGGTGTTGAGCCTGGCTATGCCGCCAAACTTATTCAGCAAGGCTGGGAGACGGTTACCGAGGCGCTGAAGCATGGTGGTATCACCCACATGATGGATCGTCTTTCAAACCCAGCCAAAATCAAAGCCTTTGATATGGCTGAAGAGTTAAAGCAAATTTTAACGCCGTTATTTGAAAAACACATGGATGACATCATTAGCGGTGAGTTTTCAAAAGTGATGATGGAAGATTGGGCCAATGACGATGCAAACCTACTTCGCTGGCGCAGTGAAACCAATGACACCGCATTTGAAAATGCTCCTGTTACCGATGAGCATATCGACGAGCAAGCCTACTTTGATAAAGGTATTTTCCTAGTTGCTATGATCAAAGCCGGTGTTGAGTTAGCGTTCGATACCATGGTTGCTGCAGGTATTGTTGAAGAGTCTGCATACTATGAGTCGCTGCATGAGACGCCGCTTATCGCCAATACCATTGCCCGTAAGCGTCTATACGAGATGAACGTGGTGATTTCTGATACTGCTGAGTATGGTTGTTATCTATTTAACCATGCTGCACTGCCGCTGCTACGAGATTACGTAAATGCTATGCCAGCTGAGGTATTAGGTTCAGGATTAAGCGACAGCTCAAACAGTGTTGATAACCTGCGTTTAATCGAGGTGAATCAGGCGATCCGCAACACTGATGTTGAATTTGTCGGCGCAGAGTTACGCGGTTACATGACCGACATGAAGCGCATTGTTGAAGCCCAATAATTGTTTCTAGCTAACGAGTAGTTCCTGCTTAGGAAAAGATTTCAGTAGTCAGGCAGGCAAGTTTAGAACAAATGATAGGGTCTGTAGGTCTTTCAAGATTATTTTTGCAGCTGCTTGTTGGAAATTTATACAAGGCAACGACTTTGATGTGTGGTTGTTCCACATGATAAGTCGTTAACGCAGTAGAAATGACAACAAGCGCTGCCTGAAAGGTTCGTTTAAAAGCACTTTACTCTTTGTTGCGAGCGAATTTGTTTAGGTGACTAGACGTCATCGCTCGCGTCGCGATTAAAGTGCTTTTAATTCGAACAAACTCTAATCAGCAAAGATCTACAGACCCTAGTATTGATGGTCGATTAGGAGAGTTTAAATGATTGATCGTCAATACAATATTTTTTGTTGTTGTTTGCATTGTCTCGGCAAGGACGCTGAAATTTTTTTTACAACGCAGATTAACCCTTGTGCCACGAAAAGCTTTTGTGGTACTTGTAATAGCACAGCTTCTGGTGCTGCTTTTGGTATTAGTAGTAGCTCAGAACGCAATAGCGTTAATGACACTAAATTTATTCGATTAGGACAACAGGCCAAATTATGTTTAATCAAGCCACTGCACTCATTATTGAGATTATTACCGTCGTGATTATTAAATCACAGCGGGGGTGGTGTATGGCATCTAATCAGACTTAACGTCAGTAAAAGATTGCAAAACCCCCGCTCCGAAAGGAACGGGGGTTTTTTCGTTTTAGGGCTTTGGAAAACGTAACTTAGGTTGAAGTAAATGATGGGAACAGGGCAGAAAATTCGCGGAGCAGATGCAGTTATCAAGGTGTTAGCTGCTCATGGCGTTAACACGGTATTTGGTTATCCAGGTGGCGCGATTATGCCAATTTATGATGCCCTGTATGGCAGTAGTGTTGAGCACGTGCTCAGTCGCCACGAGCAAGGCGCCGCATTTGCCGCGTTAGGTTATGCTCGCGCCAGTGGAAAAACCGGTGTGTGCTTTGCCACTTCAGGCCCTGGCGCGACTAACCTTATCACCTCACTTGCCGATGCCTTGCTTGACTCTGTTCCTGTGGTGGCCATTACCGGCCAAGTGCCAACCGGGGTTATCGGTACTGACGCATTTCAAGAAATTGACGTACTAGGTATGTCACTGTCATGCACCAAGCATAGTTTTATGGTTAATAGCATTGATGAGCTGATCCCAACGCTTTATCAGGCATTTGAAATCGCCGCTTCTGGTCGCCCTGGCCCTGTGTTAGTTGATATCCCTAAAGACATTCAAGTGGCACAGCTAGAGTACAAGGCGCCCCTACAATCCGTTGCTAAAGAACAAGAGCCTGAACTTGATGAGCTAAGCCGGGCTGCAGAGCTTATCCAGAATGCAACTAAGCCAATCTTGTATGTTGGCGGCGGTGTGGGCATGGCGGGCGCAGTAGGGCATTTACGTGCGTTTATTGATGCCACGCAAATCCCAAGTGTTGCCACACTTAAGGGCTTAGGTGCAATTGCCCATGGCACAGAAGGTTACCTTGGCATGTTAGGCATGCATGGCACCAAAGCCGCAAACCTTGCGGTGCAAGATAGCGACTTACTCATCGTAGTGGGCGCAAGATTTGATGATCGGGTTACCGGCAAGTTAGATACCTTTGCGCCCAATGCCAAGGTGGTACACCTTGATATCGACGCTGCAGAGCTTGGCAAGTTGCGTATGCCTGATGTCGCCATTGGCGCTGAGCTGCGCTTGGTATTGCCGCAGCTGACTAAGCTATTAACTGACAAAGTCAGCATTAAGCCGTGGCGCGCGGAAGTTGCAGAGCTGTATCAAACTCACCAATGGCGTTATGAGCATCCGGGCGAGCTAATTTACGCACCAGCTATGCTGCGCCGCCTAGCCAACAAGCTGCCAAACAATAGTGTGGTGAGCTGCGATGTGGGCCAGCATCAAATGTGGGTTGCTCAGCATATGTGGTTTCGTCGCCCTGAAGATCATTTATCAAGCGCAGGTTTGGGCACGATGGGCTTTGGTTTACCAGCAGCCATTGGCGCGCAAATCGCCCGTACAGATGCCTGTGTAGTAACGGTTTCTGGTGATGGCTCTTTTATGATGAACGTGCAAGAGCTCACCACCATTAAGCGCAAAAAGCTGCCGGTAAAAATCTTGTTACTGGATAACCAAAAACTTGGCATGGTTAAGCAGTGGCAGCAGCTATTTTTTGAAGAGCGTTACAGTGAAACCGATTTATCTGATAACCCTGATTTCGTCAAAATGGCCGCCGCGTTTGATATTCCAGGGCGCACCATTTTTAAAGCAAGTGAAGTCGAGCAAGCACTGGATGACATGCTAAATAGCACAGGCCCATACATGCTGCATGTGGCTATCGATGATGCCTTTAACGTTTGGCCTTTGGTACCACCAGGGGCAAGTAATTCTGAAATGATGGAAAACACGGAGACAAGAAGATGATGCATACCCTAGCGATAACTGTACAACAGCGTCCTGAAGTGCTTGAGCGTGTGCTGCGAGTCACGCGTCACCGCGGTTTTACCGTCACTAATATGCAAATGCGCCTGCTTGATGATGCTAGCATGGCGTTAGATATGCAGGTACAAGCCGAGCGCGCCATTGAGCTATTGAGCAACCAGCTTGATAAGCTGATTGATGTGACGCACTGTGAGGTGTTAACCCAAGCATCAGCTAAGCAGCTTGCTCACGCATAACGCCAGCGAGTGTCGTGCAGAAACGAAAAAACAGCGAAACAATTAAAAATTAGCCGCAAACAATCAAAGGAGTTTGGCGATGGCGAAACTAAGATCAGCAACCAGTACCGAAGGTCGTAACATGGCTGGTGCACGTGCACTGTGGCGTGCAACAGGTGTGAAAGACAATGACTTTGGCAAGCCGATTGTCGCGATTGCGAACTCATTCACCCAGTTTGTGCCGGGGCATGTTCACCTAAAAGACATGGGCTCATTGGTTGCGAGCGCCATTGAAGAAGCTGGCGGCATCGCAAAAGAGTTTAATACCATCGCCGTTGATGACGGTATTGCTATGGGTCATGGCGGCATGCTTTATAGTTTGCCATCGCGGGAGTTGATCGCCGACAGCGTTGAGTACATGGTGAACGCACACTGCGCCGATGCCCTAGTTTGTATCTCAAACTGCGACAAGATCACCCCTGGCATGTTGATGGCAGCATTACGACTGAATATTCCTGTGGTGTTTGTTTCTGGCGGACCAATGGAGGCCGGCAAAACTAAGCTGTCAGATAAAATCATCAAGCTAGATTTAGTTGATGCCATGGTGGCAGCGGCTGATAGTAATGTTAGCGATGAAGACAGCGATAAAATCGAGCGCAGTGCCTGTCCAACCTGTGGCTCGTGCTCGGGTATGTTTACCGCCAACTCTATGAATTGCTTAACCGAGGCGCTGGGTTTATCTCTGCCAGGCAATGGTTCAATGCTGGCAACCCACGCTGATAGACGTGAGCTATTTTTAGAAGCAGGGCGCAGAGTCATGAGCCTGGCTAAGCGTTACTATCAGCAAGATGATGACAGTGCATTGCCGCGCAATATTGCCAACTTTAAAGCCTTTGAAAATGCCATGGCGCTAGATATTGCTATGGGCGGTTCATCCAATACCGTGCTGCATTTATTAGCCGCCGCTCAGGAGGCCGAGGTCGACTTTACCATGGCAGATATTGACCGTATGTCACGTAAAGTGCCGCATCTATGTAAAGTGGCGCCCGCTACGCCCCAATATCATATGGAAGATGTACACCGAGCGGGTGGTGTAATGGGGATTCTTGGCGAGCTAGACCGTGCAGGCTTATTACACAATGATGTAGCTCACGTCGCAGCCGATGAAGGCGGCAATCTAAAATCGGTACTTGCTAAATACGACATTAAGCAGACTGACGATGCTGCAGTGCAGCAATTCTTTGCTGCTGGCCCTGCTGGCATTCCAACCCAAACCGCGTTTAGCCAAGAGTGTCGCTGGGATAGCGTTGATAGTGACCGCGTTAAAGGCTGTATTCGCAGTCGCGACAATGCCTTTTCACAAGAAGGTGGCCTTGCTGTACTTTCAGGCAATGTCGCTGAGCATGGCTGCATTGTCAAAACTGCAGGAGTGGATGAATCTAACCTAACCTTTGTTGGTAGCGCTCGTGTGTACGAGAGTCAAGATGACGCAGTTGCCGGTATTTTAGAGGGCGAAGTGGTTGCGGGCGATGTGGTGGTTATTCGCTATGAAGGCCCAAAAGGTGGCCCAGGCATGCAGGAAATGCTCTATCCGACTTCTTACCTTAAATCTCGCGGCTTAGGCACTCAGTGCGCGTTAATCACAGATGGACGTTTCTCCGGTGGCACTTCAGGTTTATCAATTGGTCATATCTCGCCAGAGGCCGCATCGGGCGGCACCATAGGCTTAATTGAGAACGGCGATGAGATTGCTATTGATATTCCAAGTCGCGCAATTAGCTTAAACGTTGCTGATGATGAACTTGCACGTCGCCGTGCGGCAATGGAAGCTAAAGGCACACTTGCCTGGAAGCCAATAGAGCGCCAGCGTTATGTGTCTTTGGCGTTAAAGGCTTATGCCATGCTTGCCACCAGTGCCGACAAAGGCGCGGTGCGCGATCGCACTAAGCTGGAGGGCTAACATGTTAGCCCGCAGCACAGATGCTTTAGTTGAGGGGGAGCCTATGTCTCTTGCACAAACCTATCTGCAAAAAATCTTGCTAGCCAGTGTCTATGACGTGGCAAAAGTGACCCCGTTGAGTGAGCTTAAAAAGCTATCGGCAAGGTTAGCCTGCCCTGTGCTGCTAAAGCGCGAAGATATGCAGCCAGTGCATTCTTTCAAGCTGCGCGGCGCCTATAACCGGATTGCTCAGCTAACAGCATCAGAGGCTGAAAAGGGCGTAGTTTGTGCCTCTGCGGGTAATCATGCTCAAGGTGTGGCGATGTCGGCAAGTGCTAAAGGCATAGATGCGGTGATTGTGATGCCGCAAACCACACCAGATATTAAAGTCGATGCGGTAAAGCGCCTTGGCGGTACTGTGGTACTGCACGGGCAAAGTTTTGATCAAGCCAATTCCCATGCTCAGCATTTATCGCAGTCGCAAGGGCGAGTATATATCGCACCATTTGATGATGAAGCTGTCATCGCGGGACAAGGCACTATTGCGCAAGAGATGTTGCAACAGCGCCGCGATCTTGAGGCTGTGTTTGTTCCGGTTGGCGGCGGAGGCTTAGTTGCAGGTATTGCCGCTTACTATAAAGCGGTGATGCCGCAAGTTAAGGTGATAGCGGTTGAGCCTGAAGATGCAGCTTGTTTGAAAGCCGCTATGGAAGCGGGCGAAGAAGTAGAGCTTGACCAAGTTGGTCTGTTTGCCGATGGCGTTGCAGTAAAAAAAATCGGCTCTGCGCCATTTTTGCTGGCTAAGCAATACGTTGATGATGTGGTGACGGTAAGCTCAGATGAAATTTGCGCGGCGGTGAAAGATATTTTTGAAGATACTCGCGCCATTGCTGAGCCTGCTGGTGCGCTGTCCCTTGCCGGGCTTAAAAAGTATCAACAGCAAATGCAAATGACTGGCCCTGTTGCCGCGATTTTAAGCGGCGCCAATGTCAATTTTCACAGCTTGCGTTATGTGTCTGAGCGCTGTGAGTTGGGTGAGCAAAAAGAGGCAGTTCTGGCTGTTACCGTACCTGAAAAACCTGGCAGCTTTCTACGCTTTTGTCAGCTACTTGGCTCTCGGGCGATGACTGAGTGTAATTATCGTTTTTCAAGTCGCGACCGCGCTGTGGTGTTCGCTGGGATCCGCTTGACCAATGGTCAGCGCGAGCTAGAACAGATTGTAGCAACGCTGGAAGCCGAAGGCTTTGGCGTGCAGGACTTATCCAATGATGAAACTGCCAAACTACATGTGCGTTATATGGTTGGCGGGCAGCCGCCTGTAGCCATTAATGAGCGCATTTTTAGCTTTGAATTCCCAGAGCATCCTGGTGCTTTACTTAAGTTTTTAACCACGTCGCAAAGCCAGTGGAATATCAGTTTATTTCACTATCGTAACCATGGCGCTGCTTTTGGTCGTGTGCTGGTGGGTTTTGAAGTGCCAGAGAGTGACTCACTCGCCTTTGCACGCTTTTTAACTGAGCTTGGGTTTGTGTATCAAGAAGAGACTGATAATCCAGCCTATCAACTGTTTCTTAATAAGGCCTAAGACTTAGTAGCGGCATAATTAACTAAACGGTACTACTTTCGCTTATTTGCAGTTGTGGTACAGTTTTGGTCGATAATAAAAAAGCTAAAACGAGAATATACTTGTTGGCTCAATAACTTAATGTAGGGTAAAGACTGCAGTTTGCTTAGTAGGCAAGCTGGGTCACAGTTGTATTTGTGATTTCTTAAGGAGAAATAGATGTTACCCGTACCGACCATTAATGCCTTTGTTCCACCACGTCGCACCCTAATGGGACCTGGTCCATCCGATGTTTACCCACAAGTATTAAGCGCGCAGTCGAAACCGACTATTGGTCATTTAGACCCATTATTTGTTGCCATGATGGACGAGTTAAAAGCACTTATTCAATACGCTTTTCAAACCAAAAATGAGATGACATTAGCCGTATCTGCGCCGGGCAGTGCAGGGATGGAAACTTGCTTTGTTAATCTAGTTGAGCCAGGTGAGAAGGTCATTGTTTGTCGTAATGGCGTATTTGGTGAGCGTATGCGCCAAAACGTTGAGCGTGTTGGCGCTAAAGCGGTGGTGGTTGATAACAAGTGGGGCGAAAGTGTTTCTCCTGAGTTGGTTGAGCAAGCGCTAATTGCCAACCCGGATGCTAAATTTTTAGCCTTTGTCCATGCAGAAACGTCAACAGGGGCATTGTCTGATGCAAAAACCTTATGTCAGCTAGCTCGGAAGCACGATTGCCTAACCATAGTCGATGCTGTTACTTCCCTTGGCGGTGTTGAGCTGCGAGTTGATGATTGGGGCATTGATGCGATTTATTCTGGTAGCCAAAAATGTCTATCGTGTGTGCCGGGTTTATCGCCTGTGTCATTTTCACCGAAAGCGGTTGAGAAACTTTCTAACCGTACTACTCCTGTTCAAAGCTGGTTTTTAGATCAAAGCTTGGTAATGGGATATTGGGGCGCGGGTAATAGCGGCGCTAAGCGTAGTTATCATCATACTGCACCCGTTAATGCTCTTTATGCGCTGCATGAGTCATTAAGGCTGCTTGCAGAAGAAGGGCTAGAGAATGCCTGGCAGCGCCATCAAGATATGCATCAACTTCTCAAGGCTGGGCTAAATAAATTGGGGCTTGAGTTTGTGGTGGATGAAGATAGTCGCTTACCGCAGCTCAATGCACTGTATATCCCGCAAGGTGTTGATGATGCTGAGGTAAGACAGCGGTTATTAAATGACTATAACTTGGAAATTGGTGCCGGTCTTGGCGATCTTGCTGGCAAAGCTTGGCGTGTCGGTTTGATGGGCTATGGTGCACGTCGCGAAAATGTTGCACTTTGTTTGCGAGCATTGGAAGAAGTGCTGAGTTAGTTAACATTTGGTTATCAGTCTGTCGCAGTTTGAATAAACTACACCGAAAAATTGGCGCATTAGCGCCTTTTTTTCTACCTTTAAAGTGTCGCTTGTAGTTGATAGTGACGGGCCGATATGAAGCTACTTGTAGATGATAGTAGCTGGCCTTTTTGAAATGCTACCGCTTCAGCGTTGATCTTCTAAGCGATGGCAACCAATAACAATATTCACATACTTGTGCTGTTGAGTATTGAATAGTTAAGTGACGTCTCGCTTAAATGTTACCCACTTAAGTGGGATTGCTACGAGTTAGAAAGGATTCTATATGTCGTACTCATGGATGCTTGCCTTTTTACATCGCGTATTATCCCGTTTTACTTCTCTAACGTCTTTCCTTATCGCTAGGTCAAAGCGTGATCATACTTTGCCACTTATGCTGGATGGCCGCTTTTTTCTGACGGTTAGCTTGTCGATTGCAGCTGGCGCACAAGTGAGTGCTCCGGTGTTGGCTATAGAGCAAACCAAAAACTCACCCAAGGTCATTATCGCATCTGCACATAATCGCCCACCGTATATTATTGAAGATGATAAACAAGGGTTAGAGCTAGCGATTATTCGTCAGGCATTTAAGGCTGTCGGGGTTGAAGTGGATTTTCGCTTTTCTTCTCGTAAGCGCCAGCACTTGAGTTTTGAGCAACATAAGGTCGATGCAGTGATGACCATGAGCTCGCATTTGTCGGTATCTTCTTATTGGTCGCAGCCTTATATTACCTATCAAAACGTGGCGATAAGCTTGGCGAGTCGACAATTTCATATAGACCGATTGGCGCAGCTAAGAGACTTTAGATTGACCAGTTTTTTAAACGCAAGCAAGACATTGGGACCCGAGTTTTTACAAATGGCTAGCGAGCATTTGAGCTATATGGAAATTTCGCCACAACATAGACAAAACAGAATGCTATATCTAGATAGAGTGGATGTTGTAATAGCAGACAAGTATGTGTTTCAACACTTAAATACGCTTATAAATGATGAAGTGGACACGAGTCCTGAACTCGCTTTTGACCATGTGATTGCCAACAAAGGTTACCATGTGCTGTTTCATGATGAGCGCTTAAGGGATAGCTTTGATAAAGGCTTAAGCCTGATCAAACAAAATGGTCTATACCAGCAATTAACTGATCGCTACCTTGGTCATTATCGGCATTAATTTACCAGACGACACTGGCATTGACACCAATATTGGAGCTGTGAAAAACAATATTAGAGCCAAGTACAACAATAAAGGGCACCTAGGTGCCCTTTATCAATCACAGTTGCAAGGAGCTTTGAATAAGCTACTCTGCTGAATCTGGTTGATTACCATTCTCTGTATTCTTTTCAGCAAGCATGGCTTCTAGGGCGCTAACCTGAGTTTGCAAAGCTTCTAGTTTTTCGCGAGTTTTTAATAGTACATGCTGCTGTACTTCAAACTCTTCACGAGAAACAACATCAAGTTTCATTAATTGTGACTGTATGATCTGTTTACTTTTTTCTTCAAACTCACCGGCAAACTGCTTTACGCCATTAGGGAGATTGTCGCTAAGTTGCTTAGCAACTTCTTCAATTTTCTTTGGATTGATCATGGCTTATTCCTAGGTAGTGTATGGCGTTATTGTAACTGAGCCATGGCAACAGGCAAATGCTTGCGAGAAATATTTGCCAATTGTCTCGATATGGGATTCACCGGGAATGTAGGCTTCTGCTATGATCCGCCATTCGCTTTTAGTCATTACGTTGGAATTAATTAATGAAACTCAACCCAGGTCAAAATGATGCAGTCCACTATGTTTCTGGACCTTGCCTTGTCCTTGCCGGTGCAGGTAGTGGCAAGACCCGCGTTATCATTAATAAAATTGCTTACTTGGTTGAGAAGTGTGGTTATCAAGCTCGTCATATTGCAGCAGTAACCTTTACCAATAAAGCGGCGCGTGAGATGAAAGAGCGTGTGTCTCAGTCCATGGGGCGCAAGCAGGCACGTGGGTTGTGGATATCGACCTTTCATACCTTAGGTTTGGAAATCGTTAAGCGTGAGCATAAGGTATTGGGGCTTAAGCCTGGCTTTTCCTTGTTTGATGATCAGGACACCTTCGCACTGCTTAAAGAACTGACTCAAGATGAGTTAGATGAAGATAAAGATTTGATTAAAGCGCTAGCGGCGGCTATTTCGAATTGGAAAGGCGCGTTAGTGATCCCGCAGCAAGCGATTAAAACAGCCAAAGATGAGCAAAGCATTTTGTTTGCTCACCTTTATCAGCGTTACGCTCAGCAAATGAAAGCCTATAACGCGCTGGACTTCGACGACCTTATTCTAATCCCCACCTTGTTACTTAGAATGAATGAAGAGGTCCGTGGTCGCTGGCAACAACGCATTCAATATTTGCTGGTGGATGAATATCAAGACACCAATACCAGTCAATATGAATTGGTTAAGCTACTGGTAGGCGAGCGTGCTCGCTTTACTGTGGTTGGCGATGATGATCAGTCAATCTATTCATGGCGCGGTGCTAAACCACAAAACCTAGTATTACTGGGTAAAGACTTTCCAAAACTTAAGCTGATTAAGCTTGAGCAAAACTATCGCTCTAGCCAGCGTATTTTGCGCTGTGCCAATATTCTGATCGCTAATAACCCCCACGTGTATGACAAGTCGCTGTTCAGTGAGCTTGCTTATGGTGAGCCACTAAAAGTGCTGTTTGCAGCCAACGAGGAGCAAGAAGCTGAGCGTGTCGTTGCCGAAATCATTAAGCATAAGTTTATGGGGAAAACCCAGTTTGGTGATTACGCGATTTTATACCGAGGTAACCATCAATCGCGCTTGCTAGAGCGCGCGCTAATGACTAACCGCATCCCTTACAAGCTCAGTGGGGGAACCTCGTTTTTTGCCCGCGCTGAAATTAAGGACATCATGGCTTACCTTAAATTAGTGGTAAACCCAGATGACGATAATGCACTGTTACGAGTGATCAACTTACCTAAGCGAGGCATTGGCCCTGCAACGTTAGAGCGCTTAGGTAACTATGCTAATGACAAGAAGATCTCGTTGTTTGCAGCAATTTTTGAAGCTGAACTAAACCATTATATTGCCCCTGGTGCGATGAAGTCTTTGTATGAGTTTGGCAAGTTTATTGTTGATACCGGTGAAATGGCGACTCGCGGCGATCCAGTTGAAGCCATCAAGGTATTGATCCGTAAAATTAACTATGAAGATTACCTGTACGAAACCAGTACCAGCGCCAAAGCAGCTGAAATGCGTATGAAGAACATTTCAGAGCTTTACCGCTGGGTGACTGAGATGCTGCAAGGTGATGAGTTAGATGAGCCAATGACCTTACCTGAGGTGATCACCCGCTTAACCTTGCGCGATATGATGGAGCGTAATAATGAGGAAGAGGGCGGCGATCAGGTGCAGTTGATGACCCTGCATGCTTCTAAAGGCCTGGAATTTCCTTATGTGTTTATGGTGGGCACCGAAGAGCGTATTTTGCCGCACCAGTCGAGCATTGATGAAGACAATGTTGAAGAAGAACGTCGCTTAGCTTATGTAGGCATCACCCGTGCCCAGAAAGAGTTGTGGTTTATGCTGTGCCGCGAGCGCCGCCAATTTGGTGAGACCATGCGTTGTGAGCCTAGCCGTTTCTTAATGGAGCTACCCCAAGATGACTTGGTTTGGGAAACAAGGAAAGTTGTGCAAAGCGAGCAACAACGCGTAGAAAAAGGCAAGGCTAATATTGCCAACTTAAGAGAGATGTTTAAGAAGTAAAATCCAGCTATAGTGCAGCTCTCTCGTTAGAAGCTAAGCCGACGCACATTCAAGGGTGCTAGTTTTACAAACACTGCCTTGACCAAATTGATAGCCAAGCTCGATTAGTAGCTTGGCTATTTCATGTGAGTTAACCCCAGCGGCGAATACTTTAAATTCCATCGCTTGTGCGCTTAGGTTGTAGGCTTTTAATAGCTTTTGGTGCTGTTGCTGCATGACAGACTGGCTAATGTTGTCATCTAGCTTGAGAGCGTAAACAGGTAAGTAATGCAGGTTGGTTATGGCACTGTAGCCTAGTCCATAGTTACCTATACCTAGCTTAACGCCAAACTTGGCTAGGGTATCAAATGCATTGGTGTGATTTTGTAAATCTTGCACTAGTGCCTTTTCATTGAAAAACAGAACCAACTTAGTTAAATCGAGTTTGCTATTTCGGATTGCTTTTTTTAGCCCTCTAAACGCAAACTTGTTCTTCAAATGCTTGCATGAAACCACCATGTGCAATTGAGTTGCGCAGCCATATTGTTGTTTCAGTTCGTTATAGTTAGCGTTTAAGTGGTCGAACACATAGCCATCGAGTTGCCTAGAAAGCTGATAGTGCTGTGCAAGTTCTCGGATTTGCTGGTGAGATAGGGTTTCATCTTCAGGTGTCGTCCAACTCACCTTAGGCTCAATTGCAACAATTTCCCCTGAGGTTAAATCAATAATTTCTTGGCAGCTCACTTCAAATAGCTGGTTATCTAATGCTTGCTTATAGTCCTGCTCAAGCTGTTTTTCACAGCGAGAGTTAGAGCCAAGTTTTTCATCAAATACCACATAACAACCTTTGCCGTTAGCTTTAGCTTGGTACATGGCTTTATCTGCATTTCGAAGGATTGACTCGCTGGTATCTGACTGGCTGGTGCTGCTATAAGCAATACCGATACTGGCGCCTGAAATAAACTCTTTATTTGCCAACCAGTAGGGCGCTGCTATCGCTTTAAGGATCCGCTCACTAATGTCTTTGGCATCTCGCTTACTTGAAATTGAGTCGAGTAAGATCACAAACTCGTCGCCACCCATACGCGCTAAGGTATCGTTCTCACGAATACAAGTGGTTAGCCGTTTAGCCGTTTCAATGAGGAACTCATCACCTGCAAGGTGGCCTAGGGTGTCGTTAATTTGCTTGAAGCGGTCAAGATCAAGAAACAGTAGTGCAAATTGGGTTTTGCTATGGCGCCTTACATGTTTGACGGCTTGATTGAGGCGGTCGATCAAATAGCTGCGATTAGGTAAGCCTGTGAGGCCGTCGTGCTGTGCATCATGAATTAGCTGAGCTTCCATTTGTTTACGCTGAGCAATTTCTGATTGCAGGTGCAGGTTCGATGCAGCAAGGTCTTTGGTGCGCTGCTTAACTTTGTCTTCTAGTTCTTCGTGGCTGCGTTTTAAGTTTTCAACCGCTTGCTTACGCTCAATCGCATTGGCGATATGTTGGCTAACAAATACTAGTAGGTCGACGTCTGTGGTTGAATATTGATGCTGATCGTCATAGGTAAAAGTCGTGAATATACCTTTAACTTCGCCTTCGATAATGAGCGGCACACCAATCCACTGATGCATGTTGGCGGTTTTGTTTAGTTCAGGTGTGGCGTAGTAGATTTTCTTGGTATCAATGAGTTGCTGAATATCATCTACAGTAAGTAGCACTGGCTTTTTAAGCTCAAGTAGATACTCAGTTAAGCCGTCTTTTAGTGGTCTGGACATTGGGCGGCTTTTGTGAATTTGCGATACATAAAACGGAAAGCTTAACTCATTGCCTTGTTTAAGCGCGATAAAACTGTTCTTTGCGGGTAATAGGCGGCTAATAATAAGATGAAGCTGAGCATAAAACTGTGCATCGTACTCATTGGCAGCTGAAAGGTTAGCGATTTCAAACAAGGCTTTTTGTAGTTGTTCAGCTCTTACGCGCTCGTTAACTTCGGCTTTAAGTTTGTCGTAAGCCTGACTTAACTCCTTAGTGCGTTGCTCAATGGCGACTTCAAGCTGCTCTTGGTGTTGCAGCCTTTCCATCACCCCAGAAATATGGTGCGAAATAAAGCTCATTAGCTCTAGTTCTAGCTCACCATAATTAATCTGCTCGTTGTAGGTTTGTACGACTAATACGCCGCTAATAAACCTCTGGTTGCGGATCGGCATAGCAAGTAGTTGATGGCAACTGGTACCTAAGTTGCGAATCGAACCATCGGCAACTAGCTCGTCAAACTTAGCTTGCCCGGCTAATATGGGTTTGCCCTGACGTAATACGTATCCAGTAATGCCACTTTCTAATAGGCTAGAAAGTGCCTCTTCTGGGTATAAGTCTGATGGGTGTGAGTCTTTTTCGTCAGCAAAGAAAGGTAGGCTAATCACGCCTGATAGCTGATCACGTGAAGCAATATAGAAGTTATCTGCAGGTATAATTTGCTTTAGGTATTGATGAACGCCTTGGTAAAAGTGCTCAAGGGAAGTGGCTTCGGTTGCTACATTAGAAATACCTAATAAGGCATCTTGAATGATAGTTGAACGCTTGTATTGAGCGTTCAGTTGTTGGAGTTGTGAAACTTGCTGCTCAAGTGCATCAAGTTTATTAGCCTGTGCTGTGGGGAGCTTAATTTCCGTATCCATTTCCCTTAAGGCCATTCCCAAAAAAACTGCTAAAAATAGTGCGTGTTTAACTTCAACGCTAAGTTATTATTTTTCATAAAGCTAGCATTACTTTTTATCATAAGACAAATCGTGAACCAAGCATTTATTATACCCGGATTATGGATAAAAAATTCGCCGAATTAGTTAAAAGTTAAGCAGTCAGTAAAAAAAAGCAAATCAGAGCTAGACTCAAGGGCGATTTATCCCTACTATATGCGTCGCTAACCAAGGCGAGCGCCCATAGCTCAGCTGGATAGAGCGTACCCCTCCGGAGGGTAAGGCCGAGGGTTCGAATCCTTCTGGGCGCGCCATTCGGAAACGACGTTCGTGTTAGCAGCAAGATTGAAATCAGTGGTGACTGTAGCTCAGTTGGTAGAGTCCCGGATTGTGATTCCGGTTGTCGCGGGTTCAAACCCCGTCAGTCACCCCACTTCAACTCTTCTTAATCATTCGTGATTAATATTCAGTGATTAGCGCAGTCAGTTAGCGCATCACGGCTCTTAGTTGAGAGCGGAGCAGAGGGTTTCCCTCAATATCAGACTCAAAATAACGACATATTCTCGGTGATTAGCGCAGCCCGGTAGCGCATCTGCTTTGGGAGCAGAGGGTCAGAGGTTCGAATCCTCTATCACCGACCACTTTATTTACTTTGGTACTGAGTACGGAAGTAATCCAGAGTTTAATTAAGCTCGTAGAATGTATTCCGGTGATTAGCGCAGCCCGGTAGCGCATCTGCTTTGGGAGCAGAGGGTCAGAGGTTCGAATCCTCTATCACCGACCAAACAACAAAAAGCCACTCAATCGAGTGGTTTTTTGCTTTTTATTACCTCAAGAAGATTCAATCTGATAGCGTATCACGGCTGCTCTTAGTGATAAGCTGAGCAGAGTGTCAAAGGTTCGAATCCTCACTCTTTTTATCTTAGCGACCACTTTATTTACTTTGGTACTGAGTACGGAAGTAATCCAGAGTCGAATGTTTCACGTATATTGGTAACATTGATTCAAATCGAATTATTCGGTGATTAGCGCAGCCCTGTTGCGCATCATGGCTAATAGCGACCAAATAAAAAACCACTCATTTGAGTGGTTTTTAGTCTTTAACGTGTAGCACTAACGCTTAGGCTTCAATCATCGTTGGTTTCACGATGAAGCCTTGATATGCATCTAGCCTTAGGTTTTCAAAGCGAGCAAGTTGTTCTTGCTCTTGAATACCTGTGACAATTACTTGAATATCTAGCCCCTTAGCTACATTTACCAGTGCACGGCATAGCTCGCTATTGTGTTGATTATCTTCAATATGTGCGAACGACTGGTCGAGTTTAACATAGGTTGGTCGCAAGCTTTGTAAGTAGCTCATTGACCCAAACTGACGACCAAAGTGGTCGATACCAAAATGTGCACCGCAATCGCGAATGATGTGACACAAGTGCTCGCAAGCGGCAAGATCGGCGTATACACACGTCTCAGGGATTTCAAAACACATGCGTTCTGGGTGACTACAACTACGCAGGAATTGCTTCAACCAGGTGTGGAAGTCAAAGTTATTGATACTTTCAACCGTAAGGTTAATCGCGATCGGCTCATAGTTACGATCGACCAGGTGCTTATCATTCACGGATTCAATCAAGCAGCGATCTAGCATTGAACCTAGCGATAATAGCTCTATGTACGGCATAAACTGCCCAGCATGTACGGGCGTGTTATCAATATCCAATTGACAGTAAATTTCTCGCTGACAAATCTCATCGTTTTCAGTGAGCATGATTGGCTGCCAACGGAATTTAAACTGTTTATTCTCAATTGCTTGAGTTAGGTTCTTACGCCATTCCTCGCGAGAGAACATTTGCTGGTTGCTGTTTTCATACCAGTGGAAGACCTTTTTTGCCTTCATGGCTGATTGCAGGGCGTTGTCAGCTTGCGACAGCATTTCTCCTACACTAGTTTGGGCACTGCGCTCGGCGATACCTATGGCGAAGTCTTCATTAGCGCGGCAACCTGCCTTAGTGATTTCTTGATTCACTGTGCGTATTAAGGTTTGCAGATATTTAGACAATTGATCATGTTCCTGCTCTTCAACTAAGAAGGCAAATTCATAAGCCGCGATACGCGCAATAACCGATGGGCTCATTTCATCGAGGTGGTGCTGCATTTTTTCTGCAAGTAAACGAATGGTTTCATCACGTACTTGATAACCGTATTTGCTATGGACCTCTTCTAACCAGTCAAACTTAGCAAGGAACAAGGCACCCGAGCTTGGTTCACTGAGCCACCCAGTAATGCGACTGACCATGTATTGACGATTTGGTAGGTTTGATACCTGATCAACCAGATTTTTGTTTCTTAGCTCAGCAACCTCTGAGTCAAGTGAGTTGAAAACCTGTTTTAGTTGAGTAGACATGCTGTTAAACGCACCAACTAGCTCTTTGAGCTCGCGGGTTTTTGGTGATGGCATATCTGGACCAAATTGGCGCTCGGCAACCTTTTTGGCGTGCTCAGATAGGTTATGTAGTGGTTTCAAAATCCAGGTTAAGCCAACTCGCGCAAATACGATGGCTATCAGGAATAGAATCGAAAATAGGATGATGGTGTTAGAGATAATCCGCCATAACTCGTGATAGCCAAACCCTGGGTGAGCGGTAATCTCTAATGTAGCAAGTTGCAACCAACCAGAAGTAATAGTCGACTCTTTTTTGATGGTGTGGAAGATATCAAGATCGATAAACCATTGAGGTACGTCTTGAATGCGAATCGCATTGTTCCAAACCTGCTGTTCACCATCTACCAACCATGTCAGCTTAATTTGCTGATAGTAACCACCTTCAAATATCACGTTGACTAAGGTTTCAGCGCCAGCTCGGTCGCCGGCTTCAAGCGTGGGCACAAGCATGAGCCCAAGCGAGTTGCTGGCGTTGTTGAGGTCTGATTCCATTTGCTTTGTCAAAAAGCTCTGTGTTTCAGTGATTTGCACATAAGCTAAACTTGAAATAGTTAACAAGAATAGCCCGAAAAGTAACGCATAAATCTGCCGGAACAGGGTCATGGTGTCACTACTCCATTTTGAGTTTCGGTTTACGTAGTCGTTTTACGCCCAACCTATGCTTCAGGTCAGTCCATTTTTCGAGGCGCGATGAAGAACCCGCAAGTTCTCCTCGGCCTTTTTCTTTGTTTAACCACAGCTGGGTACCATTAAAACTGTACACAGGTAGTAAATCGTTACGCTTGGTCGCGGGTTTAATTTTTTTGTCCAGGTTATCCAGTACCAGAGGGATAGAGCTGGGTTTATCGTAATATGCCAATACCATGTGATATTGATTAAGGCTGGTTGCCTTAACCATGGTGATACGTAGCTTTTCTTCTGGAATACCCAGTTGTAGCAAGGTGAAGTACTTAGCAATAGAGAAGTCTTCACAATCGCCACCCCCAACACCAATAAACTCCATTGGCGATGCCCAATAGTTTGAGTCCCCCCAAAGAATGGTATCGTCGACAAAGCGGAACATATTGAAAAAGCTATTTACCTTTTCTAGCTTTTCTCGCTCGCTGAGGTTGGCGCCTTCATTCAGTACTTTAAACCAGGCGTTAGCTCGCAATTCAGCTCTATCACCATATTGACGCTTGAGCGCCTGGGTTATTTTCGGTTTATCTAACTGAGTTGGCGAAGCATATAAGCTAGATACAAGTAATACACAGGCCACAATAACGATGTGGCCCAGTGATTTCATGTGTCTGTTAGCGCGAGATATGCTCACATTGGTCAAGCTAAATTCCTATGTGTTACTCAGTTTCCTCATCCACAGTATAGATGTGCCATTTCATTTCTGTTTCTGAGCCATCGCCTTTTACTGCTGCTATCACACGGCGATTTAAGCGACGCCCTTCTTCGGTGTGATTGTCAGCAATCGGTTGGTCAAAGCTATATCCAATTGCCGTTAAGCGATCAGGTTCGATGCCATAAGTATCAATTAATACTTCAGTGACTGCTTTTGCGCGGCGCTGCGACAAAGCAAGATTAAGCTCGTAGCTACCAGACTGGCTACAGTGGCCTTCAATCGTGACCTTACTGCTTGGGTAACGCTGCATAATGTCAGCGACCTTTTGGATTTGGTCGTAATACAAGGGTTCAATGTAGTGTGAATTATTGGCAAATAGGATCTCTAAGTTTTGGCGCTCGTCGATGGTGGTAAGGGTACCGCAGCCATAGTTATCAATGTCGGCACCTGTGATGGTGCCTTCACAGCGTTCGCGCGCCATAATCACACCATCTTTGTCATTATCGTTAAGATCAAAGTTCTGCTTAGTGGTTGTATCCATGGTGACGATGTCACGGCTGGTGCAACCTGAGGCCAAAATAATGGCCAAAATTATCATCAATGGCTTCATTATTTTACTCCTCCTTCGTAACTACTCTCACCTTGCCATACTTCAGGGCGAGTCACTCGCATCGAATCCAATAGCTTACCTGTGGCATTTAGTACGCGGTATTGAGCCAAAATTTCATCGTATTCGGCGCGCAAATAATCTTTGCGGGCCTCAAACAATTCGTTTTCAGTGTCAAGTAAGTCGAGTAGCGTTCGCTGGCCCAAATTAAATTGCTGGGCATAGGCTACTTGAGTTTGTTTAGCTGCAATGACATGGTCGCGAATATAGTCTTTTTGCGGCTCAAGTAATTCGTAGGCATTCCAGGCAAGGTGCACGCCTTCTAATACCTGGCGATTGGCGCGCTCGCGAATTTCTTTAGCCTCGTTGATTTTGTAGGCTGCTTCTTTTTCTCGGTGTAAGTCTTTACCACCAGAGTATAAGTTGTAGCGCATACGTACCATACCAATGAGATTATTGTCGTAACCATTAACATTCTGAGATGAAATGGCGCTATAGCCGTCTTCACCACCACTGTCGTTATTCCAGTTACCATTTAACTCGAGCGTGACATTCGGGTAGTAGTTTGAAATCGCAGACTCACGCTCATACTTAGCGGCGTAAATGTCATTTTCTGCAGACTTTAGCACTGGGTGGTTTTTAGTCGCCCAGGTAATGCTGCTTCCCAAGTCTTGTGGCAGCATATCAATATCGGGCACGGGGACGACTAGGTCTTGTGGCTCAAGTTCTGTAATGCGCATGTACTGTGCACGGGCATCATTAAGATTATTTTTAGCCGAAATAACATTAGCATTCGCTCTGGCCAAACGACCTGAAATCTGGGACAGATCAGCAATTGAACCAAGACCGGAGTCGGTACGTTGCTTAATCTGGTCGTATATTTCTTTGTGACTTTCAAGGTTACGCTGTGCAAGAGTGAGTACTTGCTCTGCGCGAATGTAGTCGACATATACCTTGGCGACATCTAATGCCATGTCTTCCGCTGCAGCAAACAGCGCCCATTGTTCGGCGCTTGCTTCATATGAATAGCGGTCGACTTCACTACTCGTTAAAAAACCATCAAACAACATTTGTTTAATGCTAAAACCTGCCTCTCCAGGTGTGAGCTCGATTACGCCATCTTCGTTAACATCGCCTTGGTTTTTCTTACGACGTGTAGAAGGGCTGTCGGTTTGCTCCCAGCCATATCCCGCAGTGAGATCGATGGTTGGTAGGTAACCGGCCCAAGCCTGATTAACTTGTTCTTCGCGCACTTTAAAACGGTTAAACGCAATGCGTAAATCCGGATGAGTATCTAAAGTATGCGCCACTGCCTGTTCTAACGACTGGCCATAGGCAGTTGGCAACACCAGCATAGATGCAGCTAGCGCAATGGCACTGAGCTTAGTACGCTGGTTACTTAGTGTGATCATTTAAAAAACCTCCAGGTTTTCATCGCTCGCGCAGAGCGGTGTCCTTAGCTCTTAAAATTGGGTTAAAAATGTACTCAAGTATGGATTTCTGTCCCGTTATGATGTCCACTGAAGTGAGCATACCGGGTATTATTGGCATCTGTGTACCATCATCTTTTGCTAAACTTGACTGCTCCGTGCGAACACGGATGGTATAGAAACTGTTACCTTCTTCATCTTGTGAGGTATCAGCGCTAATATGTTCAACCACGCCTTTGAGGCCGCCATAACGGGTAAAATCATAAGCTGTGACCTTAACCACAGCTGGTAAACCCGGATGTAAAAAGGCGATGTCTTTAGGTTTAATCATGGTTTCGATTAGTAGTTTGTCTTCAGACGGTACAATCTCAATAATTTCTTCACCCGGCTGTACAACACCACCTAAAGTATTGATGTGAATCGACTTAATTGTACCAATGACTGGTGAGGTAATAACCGCCTTACTGACTTTATCAAATGCACCAATCTGTGCTTCATTCATTCTTGCTAATTTGTTTTGTGATTCATTGAGCTGGGCACGTAAGTCTGATGCATAAACAAATACCGCTTCACGGCGCTTCAAAATCGCTTCATCCATCGATGCTTTGACTTTAGGGCGCAGTAAGCGCAGAGTTTTTAGTTCGCCTTGAATATCGTTAACGCTGCGTTCAAGCTTGAGTAGCTCAACTTCTGGCACAATGCCCTTTTGCGCTAATGGACGGGTAAGTTCAAGTTCGCGTGAGACAAGTTGGAAGCTTGTTGTCAGCGTACTGATCTTTGATGCCAGCTCTTCGGTTTCTTGTTGGCGCTGCTGAATTTGTCTAACTTGGATCTCAAGCTGGTTATTTAAGTTATCTAATCTAACCGAGTATTCTTCTTGCTGACGCTTAACCAGTTCTGGCTCTTCATCAACTAGTGCAGGAGGAAATTCCAGGGGCGATTTAGTGATTTTTATCTGTTCACGCCAGTTAGCATTCATATCTGAAATTACTATGCTGTCGAGCTCTGCACGCATACGGATAACGTTAGCCTGTAGACCAAATACTTCTTGCTCTTGTTGACCAAAGTCAGCTCGAAAACGGGTGTCGTCAATACGAGCGAGAGGCTGACCTTTTTCGACCAATACACCTTCTTGAACAAAAATTTCTTGTAAGATCCCGCCATCAAGGCTTTCGATTATTTGCACCTGTGATGAGGGGATAACTTTGCCTTCACCAGTGGTGACTTGATCAAGCTCTGAGAAATATGCCCAAACGAAAAAGCACAGCATCATGGCGGCCAGTGACCAGATGATTAAGCGATGACCACTTGGTGCATCAGTCATCATTGCGCCGTATACATCATCAGCCATTTCTAAATCTTCAGTGGTGAGGTGTTTGCTCATCGCGCTTTACCTCCCGCTAATAATCCTTCATTGAGCTTTTTCAGTACCTGGTCCTTCGGTCCATCGGCGATGATGTGTCCGCGATCCATTACTATGATGCGATCCACGAGATTAAGCAGGTGCATTTTGTGAGTAATTAGCAGCAAAGTGCGATTCTTACTTACCTGACGCATTGATTGTACAAATTGCTTTTCTGCTCTGGCATCTAAACTCGCGGTTGGCTCGTCCATTAATAGTACTGGCGGATCGTTTAGGGTTGCCCTTGCAAGTGCAACGGTTTGCCTTTGACCACGGCTTAGTGAAAAACCGCCTTCACCGACTTGTTGATCTAACCCTTCGGCTTCTAAATTTGTGAAGTGGCTTACACCAGACAGCTGAACCGCGCGAATAAGTTGGTGTTCACTTACCTGACGCGAGCCAAATAAGATATTGTCGCGAATACTGCCGTGAAATAGAGTGATATCTTGCGGCAGATAACCAAAGTTGCGGCGCAAGTCGCTAGGGTGAATTTGCCCACTATCAAGACCATCGTAACGCAAGCTACCATCAGTAGGTTGGTATAAACCGACCAGCAACTTAGCTAGGGTGCTTTTTCCAGAACCATTACGGCCAATAATTGCGACGCGTTCACCGGGTTCAATTGTCAGTGATATGGGGTGTATTGTAGGCTTTTCAGTTTCTGGGAATTTAAAACTAACATTGTCTGCATTTATTTTGCCGTTTAAGCGTTGAATGCTGACCAGGTTGCCCTTGTTTTCAAACTCATCTTCTTCATCCATGATTTGGTCAAGCTGGCGCAGTGAGCTTGCGGTGTAGTTGCCGCGGGTGATAAGCCCTGCAATTTGCGCCATTGGATTGATCGCGCGCCCACCAAGCATTACTGCGGCGATAATGCCGCCCATTGAAATCTCAAAGTCAGCTACACGGTATACGCCTAAAATAACAATACAAACCACGCTAAATTGCACGATAAAGTTAGCCACGTTAGTAACCGAGTTAGTCAGTTTTTTGGTCTTTAGCTGCCAGTTGGCTGTATGGCCAATCATTTGTTGCCAGCTTTTTTGCACTAGACCTTCAGCACCGTTGGCTTTAATTGATTCAAGCGCGGTTAGGCTTTCCACCAAGTGACCATGTTTTAGGCTGGCAAAGCGGTTGCTTTCTTCAATCGCTGCTTTTAGTCTCGGCTGCACTATTAATGTGTAACCAATAATGATGATGCTGGCGACAATAGGAATAACGGCAAGATCACCAGCAACCAGGTAAATCACCATCACAAATAGTAGCGCAAAAGGTAAATCGACCAAGGCGGTAATGGTTGCCGAGGTGAGAAACTCACGAATCGAGTCGAACTCACCTAGCTGCCTTGCCATACCACCAATACTAGGAGAACGCTTTGATAGCGGAATGCCAATTGCTTTAGCAAATAGTTGCGATGACACTATGATGTCGATCTTTTTGCCCGCTACATCAATTAGGTAGCTTCTTAATTGCCTTAAAATTAAATCGAATAGGTAAGCAACGCCTGCTCCTATCGCCAGTACCCATAAAGACTCAAATGCCAGGTTAGGGACGACTTTGTCGTACACATTCATCACAAATAGCGGTGATACCAGCGCAAATAGGTTGACCAACACTGAAGCAATTAGCACGTCGCGATAAATTGGTGCTGCACTTTTGATGTTTTGCCACAGCCAGTGAGTAGAGTTGTCATGTACATGAACATCAAAACTTTGGTCGCCGCGATATTGCTGCTTAACCAAAAATGCATAACCCACGTACAGCGACTCAAGTTCTTCAATGCTCATGGTCTTTTGACCAGCAGACTCAGGTAATTGAATCGTGGCAGTGTCTGACTCGATATCCAGTTGGCGCAAAATGCAAGCTTGTTGGTCTTTTAGCAGCAAGATACATGGCAGTAAGATATCGGAAATTTGATTGAGATTTTTACGTGATAGTTTTGCGGTTAAGCCCGCTCGCGCAGCAGCTTGTGGAAAAATTTCAGGGGTGATGATCGCACCAGACAAAGGCAAACCAGCGGCTAATGAATCAACCGAGCAAGGGTTACCAAAGTGTTCAGACAGGATCACAAGAGAATCTAGCAGCGGATCAACATGCACTCGCTGGGAGGCCTGAATCGTCCACTGTTCTTGTTTTTCTGTTGCAGCAGGTTGCGCCAAAAACTTTTCCTTAAGTCATTAACCTTCTCGCTATGCTTGTAAGTCTGCATTAATTAGCTGCCATTAAGCGCTGTGCATGCACAAACCCAAAGCTGAGGTTAACTATAATTGTTGAATAATTGTTATTGTATATTGCTGTTTTACTTGCAATAAAACTCACACCCCATATTACTATAGGATGTAAGTTAATTGCTTAATTTTTTAAGGGATAATGTTACCGTTATTCTCTTCCATGGCCGGTATAGCGTTCACATTAGCTGAGGCAGCAGCTTGTTCGTTGTTACTATTATCCTCGCTAATTACAAGTGCACCATCATCAAGTAAGCCATTGATAATGGTTCCATTATCACTACTTCCATAGGTCGCTGACAAATCAACTCCGTCTAATACTATAGTTTGGTCTACGTTGCCGTCTCCATCAGCATCAATTGCTATTGTTGTATCTCCATTATTAACTGTAATTGTTAAATACTGGTCAAGATTGCTGCTGGTTTCGCCTTGGAGTAAGTCGCTAAGGTCGAGTGAATCTTGATTAGTGGCAAAATCAATAATGGTGTCGGTACCTGTGTCGTTTTGTGTCCAAACGAAGACATCTTTACCTTCACCACCTTCCATCAGGTCGTCACCAAGACCGCCAATAAGCATATCGTCGCCATCGCCACCGACCAAGAAGTCTGCACCATCTCCACCAACTAGCACATCGTCACCGTCGCCACCGTTAAGCACTGCGCCGCCAATGAGAATAGTACCAGTAGAGCCACCACTGCCATCGCTAACGTAAACACCGGTTTGGGTGCTGCCATCACTTAAGGTCACGGTAAAGGTCACTGCGCGATTGGCAAAGTCGCCGCCAGTGTCGCTACCTAGTGAGTCTGTATCGACAGAGAACCATAGCTCATCACCATTGGTGAAGTCGCCGTTATCAAAGTTAGCGGTAATAACTGAGTTATTGTTTGAGTAGCTAAAGATATTGGTGTTGTTAATACCAACTGTGTCTGCGCCTACACCGAAGCGGTCTCCTGGGTCAAAGTCTGCATTGGTGTCATTGCCTGCGCGCAGGTCAATGCTAATACTGGTAATGTATAGGCCTGCAACAGCTGTGCTAAAGGTGAAACCAATTTGATTGTTACCATTAGTGTTGAAGGTATTACCAGGCTTAACAAAGGTGTTGATCACCGCTGGAGGCTGATTCCCCGAGCTTTGGGCGATGATAATGTCGTTTTCAGCTGTGCCCACTAGGTTATCGCCGCTTCTAAAATCGAAGTCGACATCTGCGCTGTCGGTAGCACCATTGCCGTCAAGTCCATAGTTGAAACTTGAATTGTTAGTGGCATTGCTAACAGTAATGACATCGCCGTTAAGGCTGCCATCGCCTGTGACGTTAATGATTTGAGTATCGTATGGTGTTCTATCGCCATGGGTTAGGTACTCAACTGGAATGTCGATAGTGCCGCCAGATGCTAGATTAGTGATGACATTGTTGGTGTTGGCATCGACGCCCGCGTAGTAATCAATGTTAAGCACTAAATCTAGGTTTGCAGTATCGCCGTCACCATCAGTAACGTTAACCTCAATATTTTCTTGCTGGTTAAGTACATTGCGGTCAACTTCAATAGCATAATTGTACTCACCGGTTTCGAAGTTAATCGTGAACTCACCGCCTAGCGCAGTAGTGATAGTTTGCGTGGTGTTGTTACTATCAAAGCTATAGGTAACACCATCAATTACTATGCTAGAAACATTGCCGCCATCGGCACCAATTAGCACGCCACTGGTTGACGATGCATTTAGAATACCTAAGTTACCGGTAATGGTATTACCTTCGAAGTAGTCGATAACCGTGCTGGTTAAGTCATCGGCATTGTCAACATGCACCGCATACTCTTCTTGGCCATTTGGTTCAGGATGAGCAATTGGGAAGATTTCATCCAATGCAGCATTGCCAATACCAATACCAAAGGCAATATCGTATAGGGCATCAGCGCCGCCATTATTCGTGAGGTAATTCTCCCACGCTGTTTGCTGGCTAGCATTGACTTCGCCGCCGTTGTTAGGTTCACCGTCAGAAATAAAGTATAGGAAGCTTTGATCCGCTGGTGGCAATGTGCCGCTATTCATAACAGCATTGAGCGCATTAGCGTAGTTAGTACCACCGTTGGCGATCAGTGCATTTAGTGCATCAATTGCTGCTGCAATGTCATCAACCATCCAGCCTGTGGTGGTTGCGCCACTAGCAAAGCTAACCAGCTGCACATTGACATTACCCGTGGCATCCACCTCATGGATAAGCGCAGTAAGTGCTTCTACAGCAGTTTCTAGATATGATTTACCATTACCCGCCGAGTTATCCATACTGCCAGATACGTCTAACACAATAGTGATGTTAGTTGTAACTGGGTCAGCAGATGCCATTAGGTTTTGGCTAATGTTATTAGTTACTGGAGCGTCATCAACCACGTTAACGGTAAGTGAGCCAGTGTCTGAATCGTTCAATGAATTTTCAACTGTATAACTGAATGATTCAGAAACATTGTTGCCATTGCTGTTGCTGTTTAACGTGTATTCATAGTCGCCGGCGCGGTTGCTTCCAGAATCCTGCGTATAAACTCTAAGTTCACCCAGCGCAGTAGTAATGGTGATAACGCCATTGACTGGAGAGACGCCATTGACTTGAGTGATTTCGGTCGAGCCACTAATTCCTTCATCATTATCAAGCAAGTTGCCTGTTACCACATTAACGCCGCTGCCGGCATCTGTACCACTCGCTAAACCAGCTTCAAAGACCTCAGCCACGTTGTCATTTGCAGTTGGCGTTGAGTCTTGAACAATGTTAAGCAGCGCTTGACTGGTATTGCCATCGGCATCTGTTAGTGTGTAGAAAATGTTGCTTGCAGGTGCAATTTGACCATTTTGCTCAGGTACAGTAGATGCAAAGGTATAGTTACCGTCTTTATTGATGGTAAATGTGCCGCGACCCGCTATAGTGACCGTGAGATTACCATCGGCATCAAAGTTACTATAGGTCGTCCCATCAATGCGGATACTTGTTAGCTCGGTTGCGTCAGCGCCGATATTATCAGCGCCACTACCATCGCCTCCTGCGCCGGTAATAACGTTGCCATAAGCCGTGCCGCTAAAGCCAACACTGTCGATATCGTTGTTGGCGACTGGAGCTGTGTCGGTAACGTCGATGATAACTTGAGTCCAGGCACTGTCCTCATAACCATTACCTGCTTTGTAATAGAAGCTATCAGTTACTGGGCCATTGCTATGGTCAATATTAGCTGGAGCCTGGTAACTAAAGCTGCCATCTGGATTAATTGTAATTGTGCCACCTAGTGCAGTGGTAATTACATTGCCTGGTGTATTGGCATCAATCTCACCCGTACCAGTCAAGTCTTGTGCAAATGCGGTAACAGTTAGTGGGTTACCCTCAAGGTCAGTATCGTTACCTACGAATGAGGTGTCAGTCAGAGCAAGTATCGAGCCTTCATCAGCAGCGAAGGTGTCTGCACTGCCAATCGGCGCATCGTTGGCGCCAATTATATTGATAGTCACGGTCGCCGTGTCGGTTGCACCATTTGCATCGGTAATCGTATAGGTGAAGGTGTCCTGAGCAAGCTCTCCAGCAGTTAAGCTTTCAAACGCTTGGTTAGGGTTATAACTATAAGTACCATCGCTGTAAATTGTTAACAAAGCGCCACTTGGCAGTAGCACGGTTGAACCATTCGTTACCGTGGTTCCATTAATCGCTGTAATCGCAAAGCTGTCCCCTTGCAGGTCGCTATCATTTGCGAGTAAGCCATTTGCAGGGTCATTGATGGCTAGCGTTTGGTCTTCACCTGTGACAATCGCACCTTCACCTAAGCCAGCGCCAGTAGCGTTGATTGAGGTCAGTACATAGTCTGAAGAATCGCCGCTTGAAATTGGGTCGACGTTGTTGGTTGCCTCAAAAACAACCGTATCGAATACCGCGTTACCCGTATCGATATTAAAGGTACCTTCATCGCCAGAGGCGTTACTGAACATTCCTGATGCGACCAGTTCACCATTGTAGTATGCCTTCCAAACTCCTTGCTCTGCGCCATTTTCGTTGGCAAACAACCTTGCGACGGAGAACTCAACCTGGTTAACCAATTCATTGAACTGGATTTCAATGCCTTCAGATAGACCTGTTGCTGGATCATACTCAATTTGGTTACTGATTTGGCCACCGCTACGGATACTGCCAGCAACACCGATCCCCTCGCCATTAATGGTTGAGAAGTTACCTTCAATCAGATTGCCGTTACTATCGTATGTTAACGCTCGGATAGTGAATAGTGGATTACCATTGCCATCAACAGGGACTGTTGGACCAGAAGTGAAGTCTGCAACAGCTGAGTACGCTGCACCAGACGCGCCATCGTTTTCAGCATCTACGTCATTGTAATTTAGCGTGACAGTCGCTGTGTCACTACCGCCATTTCCATCTGAGATGGTGTAATCGAACGTTGGAATGCTGGTGGTTGTACCGTCATGAGTAAAGCTGAAGTCGCCGTTCTCGTTCACGGTTAAGGTACCGCCATCAATATTCATTGTTGCTACGCCAGCATTAAAGACTAAGGCTACGCCATTGATGTGAGTGATCTGTAGGTTATCGCCATCGATATCACTATCAACACCTGAGCCTGAGTCATCGCTAATTAGGTTGCCGGTAATCGTTTGATTCTCGTTAGCAACATAGTTGTTATCGATAGCATCAGGAGCGTCATTTTCAGGTGTGACTTCAATGGTTAATGTTGCGGTTGCGCCAGTATTGGTTAAGTAGGTGATAACCGGCAACAAGCCATTCCAGTTTGCTGCTGGCGTAAAGCTATAACTACCATTGGCATTTAGAATTAACGTACCACCTTGCACTGTCACTGAAGCCCCAGCGTTATGAACCGTATTGCTACCAGCTATGGTAAAGCTTACTACTGAGGTATTACCTGGTTCATCGTTATTTAGCACGTTACCCGTTGCTGTGACGTCTTCCGCCACGGTCACAGCATCATCAGCTACATCAGTGTTATCTGGCGTAACAGTAATCGTCAGTGTCGCCGTTTCACCTGTGTTAGTGGTGTAAGTGATGACCGGCAGTGTGCCGTTCCAATCCGCAGCTGGATCGAATGTGTACGAACCATTGGCGTTCAGCACTAATGTGCCGCCTTGGACGGTGACTGAGTCGCCTGCGTTGTAAGTGGTGTTGTCACCAGC